>CALODM010000035.1:0-555397 GCA_942492125.1 uncultured Bacteroidota bacterium | reverse complement strand
GCTGCTCGGTCGAGGAACCTGATCAGCGGAAAATACCGCGAGAATACAAATCAATTGCGGGAACGGGATATCCTTTGGGTTGAAAAAGGAATGGGCAAATAACCTGGGAACCAATAACAACAGGAATGTTCCCAGAAGACTGGGCCGCCAGTCTTCAAAATGATAAAATAACAATAGGTAGAAAATGAATAGGCCAAACACGAAAAACAGATGCGTTACCAGGTGCCGCATCAAGTATAAGGAACGATCGTCATGGATACCCAGGATTGTTTCGAGACCGACCAGACCCAGTTCAAAGGCTGGCCCATACATTCTGTATTGGTATTGTTCAATATACCCGGAGTCCAGGTAATTTTGTTGTTTTTCCGAGGGCAGTTTTTGTTCAACACGTTTCTGAAGGGATTCTTTTTTGAAGAAAATATATCCCAGTGATTCATTCGCAACCAGGGCATTGTGAACTCCGATATCCCTGCTTGAATTCTCATCCCAGCCAATGCCATAGTCATCGTAAATAAAAACCAGCAGCAATAGATCTGCCAACACCAAAAGCAGGATGGGGAGAAATTTTTGCGAGGTTCTCAATGCTGTCATTTTTTATCTTAGGATCACCAGCTTACCATAGCCTTTATCGAAGAATCTGTCCGTATTTTCCTGTCCGAAATGATCAATGGCCTGACCATTTTCATCCTTCACCGTTACTTTGTAAATATAGACATCACTGGCCAGTTTATCGCCAAATTCATAGGTGCCATCCGAGGCAAATTCAGTCTGGTGGGTTCCTGGCTTGAGAGCTCCAGCACGTCCTGGAACAGTGTCCTCACAATCCTGCCGGAAACTGTCATGATCTGAATAGAGAAATAGGGGGGAGGGGAATCTCCCGTAAGTGTGTAAACGAATCGCGTGGAATGGGTAAATGGGTTGGGATAGTTTAAAATGTTGGAGATACTGGTTTCGGTGATGACTTCAAAGGATATTTTATAATCAATCGATCCGGATTGATTGCCGGTCACATCCTCGCCCTGTACGATTAGTTCATAAATACCATTTTCTGCATAAAAACCGGATCAAATTCAACTACGGCTTTATTTTGCTGTTGTAATTGACTTTCCTCTGCGGGATAAAACTGCAACATTGCTGAACTGAAATGAATAGGGATAACATCGACGGCCCCGGGTTTTTTGATCAATATTCTGAGTTGTGTGGTATCGCTTAATGCCAAAAATTGATTTTCATCCAAAAGGCTGATGACAATATGGGGTTTCGCTGAAACCAAATCGCCGTCCAGGATTCTTTCACTGTCAAAAGTGACATCCAGAATCGGATTTCTTTGGTCTTTTTCCACGTAGAAATCAAGAAAACCGATGTTGTTGGTCAGGTTGCTTTCCGGCTGGTCTTCATCGGGATTTACCTGGATTATCATATTTTGTTTCCCGCTGAGGGTACGGGTATCAAGACTGAAATTTCCGACTATTTCTCCATTGCCGGGCAGGGGCGAGAATCGTTTATACTTTAAAATGATATCATTTTGGACATCCGTTATTTTGAAAGACACCAAAACACTATCCATGGGATAAGGAGTTACATTTTCAATGGTAAACCCTAGATTCAAAGGTTCTCCCTGCTGTAAAGTGTCCCGGTGGAAAGTGAATTCTTTGTTGGAACTCATCACAGCGTCGGGTAACCCTTTAAAGAATATCCGCCAATAATCCAGTTGCGGGGATGTTCGGTGCAGCGTATCGGTGGTAGCAAATTTGAGCTCCAGATAAGGATATACCTGTGCAGGAATCCAGTTTAAAGTTGTATCTGCCTGGATAAGATCCTCTATTAAAAGATCTTTGGAGGTATCTTCTTTGATACCATATACTTCCAGCTTGGTTTCATCAAGGGCCTCCGTTTCACTTTCCCGCCTCGCCAGGGTTTCCCAGGAGGATGCCGGACCAATTTTTTGAGACCTTACAGAGCCGTTGTCCCAAAGCCCGGGAATATCAAAAACAACTTCAAGTGGTTCGGTCAGGTTGCCGATGGATTCAATAACGGGAAATGAATCATCGTCTTTTTTGTAAACAAAAACATAAGGAAGTGGCCCTGTTGTAGCGGTGGAACGTATCAGGGAAGCTCCTTGTTCCTCCATGAGCTGGAAAAGGTTGGTCCCCAGGTTAAGGGAATCAGCGGCCCACTCCTCCGGTTCATAATTTATATTTTCATGTTGAATGGTATATATGGCAACATAGTTTCCGGAGGGCACCGTATCTCTCAGGAAGTTTATCACCTTTTCCCGCTGGGCTTCCGTTTGCGTTGAAAAAGGAAACACTCCCCAGCCATAGGCCCAGGAATTATCCAGTCGGCTACCATAAAGCCCGGGAGGGTTGTTTAACCACGGATCAGCTGTTGTAGAATCTATGACAGCGATATAAACACCTCCGTTGGTGGATTCATTCCAGGCAATGTATCCATAAGGAGTATTATTAAAATTAATACTTGGCCACAAGGAAGGAAATATCCCATTTTGAATACGGACAAATTTTACATCTTCCAGGTATTCCAAACGACGGCTGTCCTCCCGGATCTCCATATTATTGAAATAATTATTCAGGTGCTGGAAATAATGGGACTGGTTCCATCCTTCCCCCTGGTCCTGCAAGAATAAAAATGAGCTTTCGTCCCAGATTATTCCGAACCCTTCTGAAGTATCAGCTCCGATACGCCAGTAATAAACGGTGGAATCAACGAACGTCACCTCCGGAGTCCAGGACAGGACTCCACCTTTGGCGGAAACATTGTGTTCTTTTAAAAACGGGCTGTTGAACAATGCGGTGGTATCCATTTGAAAAAGATAGCTGGAGCTGCTGGCAAATGGATCGGCAGTAATGCCTTTCAGGGATACCGGGCTGTTGCCTGTAATGCCGAATTTCGGCGGATAAACAGTGCTCACCTGGTTGGCAAAGATATACAGTTCGACACCAGGCTCCTGGAGGGTATTGGTCAATTCATTATTTTCTTCACCGTAGGGAATCGGGTATTCCTGGATTTCGTCTTCCGTATCCAGTTTTATGAAAAAACGATTGTTCCCAATGGCGGCAGTTCCCAGTACCGGAAAGGTATAAGTCATCGGAAGCTCATAACCGGGAGCTTCCATTTTTTCTTTCCTTAAAAGCACCTGTGACTCGTCCGGGAATTGCCTTGTGATCTCTATCCAAAAGCTATCCTGCAATGCCCTGCCTATATTCTGGATGGCAAAACTCAGTTCAAAGCTATCTCGTTGTGCATCAATGACCTGAGGAGAAAATTTTACATCGGCAACATTGAATTTATAGTCCGGGCCGTTTCCCGGAGCAACAACCAAAGCAGGGTCTCCATTAAGGGTAATTTGTTGCACCAGTGTTCGTGTAGGAATACCTGGGGTATCATCAAAATGAAGCAGGGTTTCCTGCATGATTTCGCCTATCCCTTTTCCATAGTGGGAACTTCCCATCAAGTCATATATTTTTTTGGCAGTACTGCTTAAGGCGGAAATATACCCGAAACCGGTAGTGGCGACAAAACCCAAGGCAGCTTTCTCTTCCTGGAAAATGAATTTCTCTCCGACACTTTGGAAGTCCAGGTGAATTTGTCCGGATAAACAACCAAGCGAAAACATCACGGGATACTTGCCGGAATTTTCATAGGTTGTCGGATCGTCAATACTGAAATCAAAACCTCCTGTACCTGAATGCCCAAAAAAGGTAATAATGGATGCACCCGAGTTTATCCTGCTTGTCAATTCCTCCGACTGAGATTGTTGGACCGGCTCTGAGCTGGTTTTGTAAAAAGAAAATACATTACCTCCGAATTCACCCTGTTCGATTATATCGGCCATTTGTTCCAGATGATTGCGAAGCGTCAACTGTTCGGAAGGACTGCCGCCACCGCCCAAATGGATGATTTCTTTTCGCCAGCTACGATCTCTGTCATCGCCAGACAAGAGGCCTGCTTCATGGGTTCTTATTTTATCCAGATAGAACCTGATATCCTGAGGAGAGGTTGCGGGGATTCGCCCTATGGCCAGAACGGGTACCTGACTGGCAGTACTGGCCAATAAGAGATTATCTGATCCGGGAATTCCAAAAGTAGGAACAAAATAAGATTGATTTTCCGGGGCATCAATTTGTTGTGGCGTCCTGATATCATTGTATTGCCTGGCTTTGCCGATCAAAAGCATATACCGTGGACCGGTCCAGTTTTTCTTAGCATAATGTGCGAAATTGCGAATGGAAATCGGATGGTTTCTTATTCCGTAGGCAAATTGATCGTATAGTTGGCCGATTTCTGCAATAATCACAGAATGATTGCCTCCATCCTGGGATGCCCGGTAATCTGCATATTGTTGTACGAGGTTATTTCCGTTACCATCATCATACAATTTACGGTTGCTGACGATAATATAATCAGCATCCGCCTCGACATAATTGATGAAATCTACCGGCTTTATGGTTGCCGCCTGCCAGCCGGAATCGGTATTCTGGGCCGCTAACGAAGTTATTCCATCCACCGCAGGAAACTTTACCCGGAAGCTATTGCCATTGATATTGGCTACGTGCCTGATGTTGTTGGTGAAGTCGTATAAAACAGTTTCACTGCCGTTGTTAAAATTGTTGATCTCCAGGTATTTATCGCCACCATTTCCCCGGATTTCAAAAGGAAAATAGCCGGCATTGGCGAAGTCGAAATTTCGGGGATAATGAAGGATGGCGGAAGCCAGTGCGTACCTGTCATTATTGGCTGTGCCTCCTGTTATCTGAATTTGTAGAGGGTTTTCCAGGGTTGAAGCTGGCTTTTTAATGATATATTTTTTAAACTGGTAACCCGAAAAATTGTCCTCCACCTCAATTTGATCATTGATCTTAATCTCAAGATCGTGAGAAAAGCCGTTACTCGACACCATGTTGATTTCGACATAAGCGCTGTCAGTGGCATTGGAGTATGGAGCGCTTACAGGAAGCTCTTTGTTGATAGTCGTCAAAAAGTTGGTAGCGAACCCTTCTCCTTTTTCAAAAGTGGATTCTGCGATTCCTTCTGAATAGGTGCGCTGTACCTGCCGCTCTTTTAAGATCAAAGTTTCCTTATGCCAGTACCAGGAATCCGACGGGGGCAAGTTCGAAAGCTCGGTCTCAAGTGTGGTATATCTCAATCCTGAACCATTGACATTCCATGTTAAAAAATAATGGACGGTATCTGAAAATAAGCTGTAGTAAGGATTTAACATTTCCTCTTCCGGGAATTCAAAGAGGAATCGATCAATTTCCGATCTGTTTTTTTGGCCAAAAAACTCAATAAAATCGCCGTTGCCAATGGTGGCACCAGATGCCGAAATATAAATGGGCACTTCAACGCCCAGGTGAAAAAGCTGAAAGTGTTCCTGATTAATGGAATTTACGGGGATGCCTGCATTTAAAAGCGTAGAATAATCAAGTCTGTAAATTCCGTCGGAACCCACGGGGATCTTAAAGTAATCCTGATCGAAATTGATCCATTCGTTGCCATAAAGGGTATCCTGCCCATTCCACATTTGAGCATGTACAGAATTACTGAATAAAAGCAAAACAAAAGAACACAGGAAAATAAATCGGTACATCAACTTGTTTTTGGTAATGTTCCGCAAAAATACGCTAAAAAGCATTTTCAAAAGGGGAAGTTAGCCAAAATGTCGCGAGGAATTGATTTGTATGGGAGAAAATTTTCAGAGGAAACCCTTGATTTTGGGCAAAAAAAAGGCTCCTACACCTGGGGAGGCAAATCGGATGTAGGAGCAAATAACATACTATGAGAAAACTACACGATGCAAATATAAACCCTTGCAGGCGCTATTTTCTGCTGAATTAGATTGTGGTTCTGAGAATTTAGAAAGTGGGGGGTATTGGTTAGAAAGTGGGGAAAGGATAGGAATAAATACAGCAAAGGGGAGGAAAGTACAGCCCCATTGAACCTAGACTTGCTCCAATTTTGTCGTCTTCAGCGGTAATTCAAAAATAAAGGTGGTTCCACCTTTTGGATTATTCTCAAAACGAATGGTGCCATCATGAACATTGACCACTTTCTTGCAGATGGCGAGGCCCAGGCCCAGGCCGGGTTGCTGTCTTTCTTCCAGCCGTTGAAAAGGGAAGAAAATTTTATCGTGGTAGTGCTGCTCTATCCCTATACCGTTATCAATGAATTTAAACTGCCAGACATCATCCGATTTTTCACATTCAATCTTTATGACGGGGGGCTTTTTTGATCTAAATTTTATGGCATTGGCAATAAGGTTTTGGAAAAGCTGTATGAGACTAATTTTATCTGCCCTGATGGTGGGCAGAGGAGCCGATTCGATCCGGGCATCATTTTCTTTAATTTCCTGGGATAAATTTTCCAGGGTAGTCTCCAGGACCAAATTGAGATCTGTTGTTTCAAATTGATCTGCTTTGTTACCAACTCTGGAGTATTTAAGCAGGGCCTCTATTACCTCGTGCATGTGAGCCGCAGAAGAAATGATAAAATCCAGGTACTGATCTGCTTCCGGATCGATTTGATTTTGATATTTTTTTTGCAACAGGTAAGCAAAGCCTGAAATGCTGCGAAGCGGACTCTTCAAATCATGTGATGCAATATGTGTGAACTCTTCCAGTTCACTATAGGATTGTTCCAGCTTTTTAAGATTTTCCCGCAGTTTTTGTGATTTGTTTTCAATGATCTTTTTCTGTTTATTCAGTTCGTTTTGATGCTTTAGTAGCTGACTATTGGAAGCTTCTATTTTTTGTTTGCTCTTTTCGAGATCAGCAATGGTTGATTGAAGGATATTGACAATGATGGATTTATCCTTTTCCAGCCGTTTCATTATAAAATGCTTTTCCTCCAGTTCTTTTTCCAGGGTTTTGATGGCATCCGAAAGTTGTTCCTTTTCTTTTACGGAAAGGTTTCGAAGGTTTTTAATCAATGCTTTCAGGTTGAGTAAGGTTGATTCCATGCCTAAATTTCTTTGAGCAAAACCAGGGAGCAGGTTTCATTGTGAAATTCGCAGACACCATTACCGAGATCCCCTATTTCTCCATAAGACAGAAAACCTATCATTGGTTTTTCCCAAAAGTGATGAATACCTTTGATTTCTTTTTCAAG
Organism: uncultured Bacteroidota bacterium; assembly: GCA_942492125.1. GTDB lineage: Bacteria > Bacteroidota > Bacteroidia > Chitinophagales > Saprospiraceae > BCD1. The sequence continues at coordinate 548,269 of CALODM010000035.1, read as the reverse complement.
GAGTGGTCCAAAGGCGCCATGTCTTCCTTTGCAGGAAAATAATACAATGGCATCGGCATCTTCAAACTGATTTTTGAAAACCCCGAATTCATTAATCGTTTTTTCAATGACATGAAACCCGGGAGAGTAGGAAAATTTGAATTTATCTCCCTTTTTTACATAGCCGGAAATGGTAATACTACCTTCTGCCGGATCGATCAATATTTGTGATCTTAGAACAGTGTACCCTCCCTCGCGAATGAACTGAAAGGGGTAGTTTGTCTGTAAAGAAATCAGTTTATCCTGATCAGAGGTTCCTTCCATAGAAAAGCCAAAATATTTACTAAAAACAGTAAAGGCTTTTTCGCCATTGACTTCCAGTATCTTATTGCCGGCCGCTTTTGTGACCGTATTTTCCACTCCTACAGCTTCCCAACCACTAGTCGCCAGTCCTTTCATGGATACTTTTTCATTGTCGATAACCAGGCATCCAATACTTCTGTCAGATAACTCTTCATTGGTAAAAACAAAGGTTTTTTTCATTCTTAGGTCATCTCCTGCAATGCCGCCGAAGATTGGGGTATTGTGCTCTAAGCTGCTTCTGAAACCATCAACCATTTTTTCAGCGTTAATGACCAGGCCACTGGCCAATACCAGCAGTCCCGGGTGGTTAAAGGCAGCCTTTGAAATTTGTCCCAATTCAGCCGCGACTTTGTCAACATCTTCGTATTCATAGGGTTTTTGAATAGTTTGAAAATACTCCTTGTTTAAATCGAATAATAAAACTGCGATACTTTCTTCAAAAAGCTGGTCATCTGCAATTTCGCCTGCTGTGGTACACCCCAGCAGTGAGATATTGAATTCTGCAAAAACGGATTGGATGGCGGCAATGTCTTTGGTTATACTTGAGAAAACAATACCCAGGGTTGGAACAAAATATTTTTCACGGGTTTTGGTTACTTCTTCCCGTAGCGTTTGAGTGTTTCGGCATATAATTGAGTTGACTTTCATTTTTAATGGTATCAGTTAAAGGAGCATATTTTAATTTTTTCCAACTCTTTTTGCGGGTATTGATCGTAAATTCAAAGGTAAGCGTTTTTGAGAGGCCCTTGGGGAAAAAAGCAGTAAAAGATTCTTTAGATTTTAAGAACTTTGCCTGGACACTAAAGATATATAAATTTTGTCATTTCTTTAAGAAAATGACGGTGGAGCTTGTATTAAAAAGCAATATTTTCAAAATCAAGATCCATGAGATTTTAAGAAAGTGGATAGGGATTTCATAATCTGAGTGATTAAATATATTTTTGGTGGAATAATTTTTCAAAAACAGAACCAGTCTTGACCGATGCTGAATTGATAGAGTTATTGAAAACGGATGATGAACGTGCCGTTGAATTCCTTTTCAGGGAACATTACGATTATTTGTGCAGAGCGGTTTACAGGGTTTTGCCAAAACCGGAGGTGGTGGAAGATTTGGTTCAGGATGTCTTTTTTGAGTTTTGGCGCAAACGGGATACGCTTAATATTAATACCTCTTTTAAGGCTTATCTTCGAAGAGCGGTGGTCAATAAGACGCTGAATTACATCAGGGATCTGCGCCTAAAAACAGTGGATGTTGAAAAAGCGCCGGAAGCTGCCAGCAAGCTTGATGAAGCACCGGAAGTTTTGGCAGGAAGGGAAGTGCAGGAATCTATTGATAATGCTATTGATCAGTTGCCGGAAAGGTGCCGGATGGTTTTTGTTTTAAGTCGGTTTGAGGAAAAATCCTACAAAGAAATTGCCGAAGAGTTGGATATTTCGGTTAAAACTGTTGAAAATCAAATTTCCAAGGCTTTGAAACAGCTTCGAGAAACCCTTGATTTTCTTGTGTTAATGCTCTTATTTGTCGGTCAGATGCCGTTTTGGTAATTATTGTTGCCGTTTATAGGGGTAGGAGAGTAATTTGGTGTCGGTTTATGTATAGCGTGAAGAAGTAAAACCAAAACGTACTAGTTTTTTTGAAAGCCTGTTATGAGTAAAAAAGAAAATAAAAATCTCCGGGATTGGTTAAAAGGCAATGCAGAAATGCCTTCCAATGATATTGATTCCATCTGGGAACTGAGCGGAAAGTATAAATCCGGATACCATCCGGACGTAGAGGAGGGGCTATCCCGGTTAAAAGCAAGAATTGACCAGTCCAAACAGACGCCGAAGGTCATTCCAATGAAATCTAACCGACGAACTTTCCTCCGTATTGCTGCTGCTGTTGTGTTCATCCTTGCCATTGGTTTTACCTGGAAGACCTTCTTATCTGAATCTCGCATAAACGAAATAACCCAAATTGACCAGCAAAAAGAAATATTTTTGGCCGACGGTACCCTCGTGGTCCTGAATCAAAACAGTAAGCTGGAATATCCGGAATCCTTTACCGGCGGGCAGAGGAAAGTGAAACTTACCGGTGAGGCTTACTTTAAAGTAGCCCACAATCCTGAAAAACCTTTCCTGATCACAACACCGGAGTCCACCGTAAAAGTCCTGGGAACTTCTTTTAACCTCAGGGCCTATCCCTCAGAACAATTTACCGAAGTGGAAGTAGAATCAGGTAAGGTGGCATTTAGTGCCAATAATTCAAGCAGCAGGCTATTGTTAACGGCGAATGAAAAAGGAGTTTACCACCACAATCAAAAGCTGGAAAAGCAAATGATCCCTTTCACCAATGCCCAGGCCTGGAGAACCGGCGATCTGAGATTTAAAGACCTCGAACTCAGCGAAGCTATCAATCTGGTGGAAAGGAGATACAAGGTAACCGTACAGTTGCAAAAATCATTGAGCGCATGTTCCTTCACCTCTAATTTTGATGAAGACACTACTATTGATGAAGTATTCTCTTCCATGGAAAAGATTTTACCTGTCCGGATTGTCAAAAACAAGGATGGAGAATACCAGATTACCGGAACAGCCTGTAAATAAGCTTTCAGGTATTTTTTGTCTTTAGTTTTTGCCTGATATCCCGGATGATGTTTACGGCATGATAACGGGAGTTTTCGATAAACAGCCTGTTGGTATTCATGCCCCCACAAACTACTCCTGCCAGGTAAATATGCGGAACATTCGTTTCGAAGGTTTCCGGATCGTGTGCCGGTTGCAAATCCTCTTTGCTGCATTCGATGCCAATGGATTGCAAAAAAGTAAAGTCAGGGACGTAGCCGGTCATGGCCAGGACAAAATCGTTTGTCAAAGTTTTTTTGCCCTCCGGGGTTTTTATCTCCACTGTATCCGGAGTGATCTTTTCAAGGGTCGAATTAAAATAGGCTTTGATACTTCCTTCCTTAATCCTGTTCTCGATATCTGGTTTTACCCAGTATTTCACTCTGCGTCCGATGCTGTCTTCCCGAATCACCATGGTGACTTCGGCACCTTTTCTATAAGTTTCCAAAGCGACATCCACTGCTGAGTTGGCAGCTCCGACCACCACGACTTTCTGGCGATAGTAGGGGTGAGGTTCATCGTAATAATGCCTGACTTTAGGCAGCTCTTCTCCTTCAATACCCATGAGGTTTGGAAGTCCGTAAAACCCTGTGGCAATAATTATGTTTGTTGTTTTTAAAACCTGTTTAGAGGTTTGAAGGATAAAAAGATCCTTTTTCTTGTCCACACTTTTTACGGATTCATACAAATTGAGCTTTAGAGACCAATGGTCAGCTACTCTGCGATAATATTCCAGGGCTTCCGTTCTGGTGGGTTTGTGTCCATGGGAAATAAAAGGAACATCGCCGATCTCCAGGAGTTCGGAGGTGGAAAAGAAGGTCATGTTTTTAGGGTAATTGTACAAGGCATTAACCAGACAACCTTTTTCAACGATGGTATAATCCAGCCCTGCTTTTTGAGCTTCAATACCACAGGCTAATCCTATAGGGCCTGCGCCAATTATTATCAGATCATAATTTTCCATAAAACCACTTTACAGCTTTCGAGAAAATGAAAATGGCAGCTAATTGCCTTTGAATTAACTGCCATTTAGATGAATTGTTTATTTCAGAATTACATTCCTTTCAATTCGGTGGCGAGTTTTGTCATAGTATCCTTCGCGTCCCCGAACAACATACGGTTCTTGTCGTGGAAGAACAATGGATTTTGAATCCCTGCATATCCGGGATTCATACTCCGCTTGAGCACGATAACGTGTTTGGAATTCCAAACTTCCAGTACCGGCATCCCGTAAATAGGGCTGCCAGGGTCATCCAAAGCAGCTGGGTTGACAACATCATTCGCACCCACGATAATGGAGAAGTCTGCATTTTTTATGGCAGCATTGGCATCATCAAGATCCAGCAATTTGTCGTATGGAACATCTGCTTCCGCCAAAAGTACGTTCATGTGGCCAGGCATACGCCCTGCCACCGGGTGAATGCCGTATCTTACATCAACACCATTGGCAGTCAGCAGGTCGTCCACTTCTTTTACCACTTTCTGTGCTTGTGCCACGGCTAATCCATAACCAGGAATGATAACTACGGATTGGGAATAAAATAACTGGATGGCAGCATCTGAAAGAGAAACTTCTTTGGCTACCTGCTCTCCTGCAGCGCCTTTGGCCCCGCCGCTTTCTCCACCAAACCCCCCGATTAAAACATTGAGCAGGGATCGGTTCATGGCATCACACATCAATACTGTAAGAATTGTTCCGGAGGCACCCACGAGGATACCACCAACCAGCATCATGTTGTTCCCATAGATCAAACCTGCTGCAGCAGCCGAGATCCCTGAGAAACTATTCAGGAGAGAGATGACCACAGGCATGTCTGCGCCTCCGATCGGAATCACAAATGAGGCACCATAAATCAGTGCCAGAGCGAGGAAAATTATCCCAAGGGTAGTTCCGGCAGCACCTCCAGCGATAAAGAGGTAGACACCGAAAGCAACCAATCCTACCAAAAGGATATTATTGATCCAGTTGTGTTTGGGCAAAACCAGGGAATTATCCCAGATCAACCCCTGTAATTTGGCATAAGCCAGCATACTTCCTGTGAAAGTAATCCCCCCAATAAGGACCGTGCTCAAAATAATGGCGAGCTGGCCTTTGGTGACCGGTGCTGCTGAGGTTCCTTTGTACATGAGGAATAACTCCACAGAGGCTAATAAAACGGCACAGGCCCCTCCTAATCCATTAAAAATGGAAACCATTTGAGGCATGTCGGTCATTTTTACTTTTTTAGCCGCTAATCCACCGACAACGCCGCCAACGACCATTCCCCCGAAAATCCAGGCATAATTATTATTGGCAATATCCAGGTCGCGGGTAAAGAGTGCAGCGATTATGGCAAGCCCCATACCAATTCCTGCCAAGATGTTCCCCCTTCTTGCGGAATCGGGAGAACTGAGCAGCCGTAAACCCCATACAAAGGCAACAGCTCCTGCTAAATATGCTAAGTTTATTAAAAAGTCGTAAATCATTTTCTTTTTTTTCGATTTGAAAGAATCATCAATTTTTCAATTGATTCTGACTATCAACCTGAATCTTCGTTCAGGCAACCAGAAAAAGTGGTTACTTTTTCTTCTTTTTGAACATCTCCAGCATTCTGTCGGTGACAACAAATCCGCCGATCACATTGGTCATGCCCAACACCACTCCGAGGAAGCCAAGCCCCAAAGAGAAGTAGTCGCCGGGGTCTGCCGAACGGACCAAAAGAATAGCCCCGATGATCACCACGCCACTGATGGCATTGGCCCCGGACATCAAAGGTGTATGGAGTACAGTCGGAACCTTTGAGATGACCTCAAACCCCAAAATGATCGTAAAGATCAGCAGATAAATGAGGATGAGGTATTTATCGAAAAACACAAAAAATGTATCCATATTTTTTTATTGGTATTTTTAAAATTTGGTTAACAGGCATTAATTGTCCCAAAGGCAATTAACCGTAATTATCATTATGCTTCAGCTTCAACCGGTTCAGTAAACCAGGCTCCCCTGATAATTTCATTTTCTTTGTCGAGATGTAATTCACCCTCCTTAATCAGAATTTTCACGAAGTTAAGGATGTTGGTAGAGTAGAGGAAACTGGCATCTTCCGGCATTTTCGACGCAAGGCTGGAGTTTCCGATAATGGTAATACCATTGACCTGAACAACCTCCTTGTCTTTACTGCCTTCGACGTTCCCGCCGGTAGAGGAAGCGAGGTCGACAATAACCGATCCTTTTTTCATCTTCTCAATGGTTTCCTTTGGTACCAAAACAGGAGCTTTCCTGCCTCGTACCTGTGCCGTAGTGATGATTATGTCAGCCTGCGAAGCTCTTAACTGGACTTCTGCCCGCTGACGCTGGAGGAATTCCTCGGACTGTTCGACCGCATAACCGCCGGCACTGGTATCATCTTTGGCACCTTCGACTTCCACGAATTTGGCACCGAGGCTTTCTACTTCTTCTTTGGCTGCCAGACGTGTATCAAAGGCTTCGACCCGTGCTCCGAGCCGCTTGGCTGTAGCAATGGCCTGAAGTCCGGCAACACCGGCACCGAGTACCAATACCTTGGAAGGTTTGATACTACCGGCAGCAGTAATCATCATGGGCAAAAACCTGGGCAGGTAAGTCGCTGCTTCCAATACAGCGTAATACCCAGCCACCGAGGCCATAGAAGACAAGACGTCCATGGCTTGTGCCAGGGTAGTCCTCGGGATCATGTCCATACTTAACCCCTTGAGGCCCAACGCCTGCAGTTTGCCGGTGATCTCCTTATCGTGGTAGGGCTCAAATTGAGCAATAATGGCTTTGCCTTTCGGCACCATTTTTAATTCGTCATCGCTGATGGGATCAATGCTGACGATGAGGTCAGCATGCTTGATGATCTCCCCGCGAGAGGTAACGGTAGCGTGCTCAGCATAATCAGCATCCTGATGCATAGCACCTTCTCCGGCTCCCTTCTCAATGAGAATTTCGATACCAAGATCTTTCATCTTGGGTAACGTTTGTGGTACCAGAGCTACGCGATTGTCGTTTTGTTCTTTTAATACTCCTAGTTTCATTAATACTTGCTTGTTTGTCGGCGAAAATAGCCAAAATAATCCAATATTTCAGTATAAATAATACCAATCTTTAATTAATTAAAAAACAATAATATATGGCACCTTTTTGCCAGTATTTTGATGATATTACCCCATTTTTAGTCCATTTTCAACCTCTTTTTTCCCCGAAATAACCCCTGAAAAAATATTCACCAATGGTAGTTTTTTAATTTTTATCTTTGTGGGTGTCATTGGATGATTTTCATTGGAATTCGAAACATAAATCCTTCCTTATCTCAGGATAATTACTCACTAAGTAAGGTATTTATTTAAGCAGGTTTTAATATAAATAATGCAAGTTGCAAGTTGCGGGTTACGGGTTTCAGGTTAATGGTGCATTCATCTGTGTCGAAAATTCAATGATGGAATGGGTAGTGCGAGTAAATTTGATGGATTTTTTTAAAAAAAGTCAACCGGATAAAAGCAACTTGTAACCCCCAACTCTGGTTAAATAGTCTGGATAAAGACCCATAAGAGAAGTCAAAATGTTCAAAAGAATTTTCCTAGAGGAACGAAAAGTACTCATAGCTATTGTACTCAATACAATAGTTATTTTTACCATGTATTTCCCACAATTTAAGAACAATATTGTTCTGGAATGGATAGATCACCTTTTTATCCTTTTTTTTACGGTTGAGGCGATTGTCAAAATAAGGGAATATGGCAGGAGAAATTATTTTGCCAACGGTTGGAATGTTTTTGATTTTGTACTTGTTGCTGGTAGTTTGCCCTCTTTGTTGATGATCTTTTTGCCCGTACCGGATACTTCTCTGGTGATGATCCTCAGGATTTTCAGGCTGGTCAGGATTATGCGGTTTATCCGCTTTGTTCCTGACGTACAGAAGGTTGTTACCGGGTTGGGCAGAGCTATTAAAGCGTCTGTATTCGTCTTTGTGGCCTTATTGATCCTCGACCTTTTGCTGGCGGTTATTACCTGTCACTTTTATGGGGAAATGGTGCCGGAGTATTTTGAAAATCCATTGCTGGCTGCGTATTCCATTTTTCAGATGTTTACGATTGAAGGCTGGAATGAAATTCCGATGCTCATTTCAGAGCGGCTGGACAGCCCCTTGCTGATGGGATTAACAAGGGTCTACTTTGTAATGGTGGTGCTAACAGGCGGTATTTTCGGTATGTCACTGGCCAATGCCGTATTTGTAGATGAGATGACTATGGATAACAATGCTGAACTGGAAAAGAAAATCATTGTTTTAGAGAATAAAATTGACTTATTGATTGAATTGACCAAAGACAAAAACAAATGATCTTTATAGTTTACGATCTTGAAGCAACCTGTTGGGAAGGGCGCCCTCCGGGAAAAGTGCAGGAAATAATTGAGGTAGGTGCCATAAAGGTAAACCGCTATGGTGAATTGCTGGACAGTTTCTGCAAATTTGTCAGACCGGTACTCAGTCCGAATTTGTCGTTGTTCTGCAGGCAACTTACGGGGATAGACCAGGTACAGGTAAACCGGGCTGCCAGTTTTCCGGAGGTCGTCGAAGCTTTTCAGGATTGGATTGATATTTATGATGAAGAGTATACCTTATGTTCCTGGGGCAATTTTGATAAAAAAATGCTGGTACAGGATTGTGAATTACACGACCTGGAATCCGATTGGGTTGAACCGCATATGAACATCAAGCGGCAATATCAGGAAATCAAGCGATTACACAGGAGTCGCGGTTTAAAAGCTGCTGTGGAAAAAGAGGGTTTCGAGTTTACAGGGGAACACCATCGAGGCATTGACGATGCTCGAAATCTCGCAAAGATATTTGTCAAGTATCTGGATGACTGGTATTATTAAACCGGGTTGATAATTTTCAAAAAGGCCTCCTTTCTCGAAGCCGTAAGCGGAAGGAGGCTGCCATCAGACATTTGGATCATTGCCTTTTTTTGCCGACGGAATTCGTGGATGTGATTTATATTGATTAAATCCTTTCGGTTAATTCTAAAAAAGCCTGTTTCTGTTAATATTTCATCATATACTCCCAGCGTTTGTGATGCAATATATTTTTCTCCGGTACTGACCAGGAAATTGGTGTAATTACCGTTGGCTTCACACCTGACGAGGTTTTTCAGTTCTATAAATATAAAACCTGAACTACTGGGAATGGTTATTTTTTCAAACGTATGGTTTAAATTCTCCAAAAGCTGCTGATATTTTTTTTCGGCGTAAGCCTGTCGTTGTTTTTGAGTAACTTTTTCAATAGCCAGGCGAAGTTCCTGAAGATCGATGGGCTTGAGTAAATAATCAACGGCTGAAAACTTAAATGCTTTGATGGCAAATTGATTATAAGCAGTAGTAAAGATCACGTGAAAATCGGGTTCCGGAAAATATTCCAATAACTGGAAACCGTTTTTTTCCGGTAATTCGATATCCAGGAAAACAACATCCGGTTTTTTTCGGATGATGAGTTTTACCGCTTCATCGACAGTACTGGCAATACCTGTTACCTTGATTCCCTCGCAATAATCGGTAAGGAGGTTTTTCAGGGTTTGTTGACTTATTTCCTCATCTTCAACGATAATCGAATTCAGTAAGCTCATTTTAATACGATTCTGGGTTAAATATACATCTCGACCTGAGTTCCGGAAGGTAGGCCGTTCTCCTCAAGGTCTGTGATTTTAAAAAAAGGTCGTTCGGGATTAAATACCGTATGTTCTTTGTGAATCAGGGCAAGTCTTTCCCGGGTTGTTTCTATTCCCGAAGACTTGTGTTCATGGGTTTTCCATTGGTTTAATTTTTTGGATTTTGACATACCTACTCCATTATCCGTAATGGTACAATGAATGAATTCATTCACTTTTTTAAATTCGATGGAAATCTTTTTATTTCCTTTTTTATGGAAAAGTCCGTGTTTGAAGGCATTCTCAATAATAGGTTGAATCAGTAGTGGGGGCAAGTGGTATTCGTCCAGGTGTTTTTCAATAGATTCATGGACGTTAAACTTTATGTCAACCTTATGATTAAAACGCAAATCTTCCAAAGAAAGGTATGTTTTAAGAAAATCAATTTCTTCTTCCAGGCTAATGGTTTTTTTATTGGATTGATTAAAAACTGTTCGGATAAGTTTTGAAAACTTTCCGAGGTATAACAAGGCATTTTCCTTGTCATTTACTGTCAGGAATTTTTGGATAGCATTCAGGGAATTAAATATGAAATGAGGATTCATTTGTGTTTGAAGCGCTTGCATGGACAATTCACTGACTTTGCGTTCAAAATCGTGTTTGATCTGCTGTTGTTTTTTTATGTTTTTACCCCTCACGAAAACAATCGTCCCCAATAATAGTATCATTCCGGTTTTGAACCACCAGGTGGCCCACCACGGAGGAGAAATGGTAAAATTGAGGGAGGCCGGGGTTTCGCTGGCAATGCCGTCTTCGTTGATCGCTTTAATAGTAAAAGAATAATCTCCTGGAGAAAGCGAAGGAAAAAGAACCGATGTTTCCGGTGCGGAAAACCATTGCTCTGAATGCCCTTGAAGATGATACTGATATTTTAGATTTCCCCTGGCCTTAAATCCCAGACCTGTATAATCAATTTGAATGGTGTTTTGGTCATGTCTGAGGTTATAATATTCTTGAAGTATTGTATCAACGCCCATTATCGAGAATCCTGTAATCTGAACGCTCCGGAGGATTCGTGTTAATGGCTGGTCAAATTCGCGGGGGATCAACAATGACTTTATATGTCCCAATCCAAGCCTCATTATTGGCTATAACGCCTAGTGAGGTGCACTTCGTTAAAGGATGGTAAACCATCATGCAAAGTATCAAAGTATTTGCATTATCAAAAGGCTACTTCAAAAAACAACTGAATCCACTAGTTTGTCGCAACCCAAAGGTGGCCCGAAGCGACAAAGCTTAAATTCATTACATTTGTTTGAAACCAGTCCCTTTTCTGAGTTAAATCTGGCGATAAAGCAATGGAATTCCATTTTTGATTCGGATCACCCCATTATTACCATTTAGTGCCAACCCAAATTGCAGAGTCCTTTTTTGTTTGAAAAATATCTGTAATGCTATAATTGAATGAGTGCGTTGTTGAAAAGGGATACAAGATTCATCTTCATAAATATATAGATTCAGAAGAGGTACCTATCCAAACCGTCCTTTATAATCCTACCCAAGAGCATTTGTACTTGAAAGAAGAAATGACATCTTCAAAAAGCGGAAATCATTATTTTTAAAAAAGTTCAGGAGGGCTTTTTTGAGTGGAATGATCATTGCCTATCCAAGGTTACCAGCTTTATCAATTAAAAAGTCCTTTACAGCGCCGCTATCACCTATTTAAAGAAACTGAAGTTATACAGAGTGTTTTGGAAGAGAATAATAAAAGTTCTTATCACAACAAATAATAATTCTTGTTGAAAAATTTTGGTAATTCTTCCAGTTATTTCAGGAAGGGAAATCCTGCTGTTTTCGGATTTATCGCTTTATATCGATAAAGATGATTTGTCCATCCTGGATGTCCGGATAAAATCAAATTTCTTGTTCTATGATGGTCAGTGAAAAGGTTTGGTTTTTGACTGCTGGAACCCTTTGGTATCAAAAAATCGAAAGAAGGTATGACCATGAGTCCGTTATGGTTTGTACCAAGCCAGATGTTATTCTCCAGATCTTTAAAGAGGGTATTTATTTCAATTTCAGTAAAGTAGTTTTTTGCTTTTTTCAGTTGATCACCCTCAATAGTATATATTTCGAGACCTCCTTTTGTAGGTATCCAGATTTCTTCATCAAAGAAAAACAATTCATTGATCCGTGCCGGAAAATCTACTTTGTTGTATTTTTCGGAATGAAAGTCAGTCCAATGAAATGCATATCCGAAGGAAAAAAGAGTATTGTTATTTATGCGGTAGGGCGCAAAATTGAGCTTCACATAGGGACGTATAGTGAAGAAAAGCAGTATGGAGCCATACTGAAATCGGATGGATGTCACTGGTGTATAGTTTAAACCTGGACTAGGAACTACTGAAGTTATAAATAGTTGTTTTCCGTTGAGATCTAAAATAAGGTATTTTTTTCACATTTGCAACCTTTATTAGTTCTATCCTTGTTAATTGAAATTGATTTAGCTCGGCATAACGCAGGTAAGATAACAGGTATAGAATGCTCCAGTTGATTCAATACTGCGTCATCTACACAATTAAAAACCAGGCCATCCTTTCCAACGTCATAAGAGGTTATCCTCATCGATTTTTCAACCGAATTTTCCAGGAAAGTGATAGTTTGACCGGACTCGATGAAAAAAACCTGGTTAGAAAGATTACTAAACCAAATCCTGCCATTGCAATCCTTTCTGACAGTTACAATTTCATTGTCCTTTTGTCCCACGTAATAAAAAGGAATGAATTCCCTGCCATCAAAACGGACCAGTCCATCGGCAGTGCCTATCCAAATAAACCCTAAATCATCCTGAGTAATTTCATAGACCGTCATCCCCGGCAACCCATCCTCATCAGTGATTTGCCAAAACACAGGATCCTGAGCAATGCAACTTTGGTATATCAGGGTGTTAAAAAGCCCCAAAAGCAGCAAAATTCGTATGGTGAAATTAATATTCTGGTGCATTGGCATGGCAAAATGAATCAATAACCAATAAAGTTAGAAAAAAAACGGATTTATTCAATCGGTAAGAGGAAGGATTCGTCCCTTCAGAGGTTGTCCTCAATCATTCTGGTTGGACAAGTAAATGTTAAAGCTTATTTTTATATGATTTCCGAGGATAAAAAATTGCTTTGGCTTCATGCTTTTTTGGAAGATTAAATGCCAGAAGCAAATGAAAACTTGCGGTTTTCGCATTGCCAGAAAAACATGAAACCAGATGATATTAATGGGTCTTTGATCTGAAATAATAAAGGTTCATCAGTCATAAAGACGATGAACCTTTTCTTTTAGAATACTTTTTATTTTAGAACATTTCTGTTCCTGCAAAGTGGAAATTACCTTCAATGGCAGCATTTTCGTCAGAATCTGCTCCGTGAACGGCATTTTCTCCAATGCTGGTAGCATACAATGCCCGTATAGTGCCGGGGGCAGCTTCAGCCGGGTTGGTAGCACCAATCAGCGTTCTGAAGTCTTCCACTGCATTATCCTTTTCGAGAATAGCGGCAACAATTGGTCCGGAGGACATAAATTCAACCAATTCTCCATAGAAAGGACGCTCTTTGTGTACAGCGTAAAACTCTCCGGCTTTCTGCGGAGATAAATGAGTAAGTTTCATCGCGACAATTCTAAATCCTCCTTCATTGATTTTCGCAAGAATTGCTCCGATATGCCCGGCCTTTACAGCATCGGGTTTGATCATGGTAAATGTTCTGTTCCCAGCCATTTTGGTATATTTTTTTCTGTTTTTAAAAAGCGCCACAAAGGTAATCAAGCAGCCATAAATATTTATCATTTGGCGGGAATAATTAAAAATAAAATTTATTCAGGCAGCAATATTTTTGCTGAAGGCAGTTTTACCTTGATTCCAAAAGGATTATGTCTTTTTTTGACGGTTTTATTGGTGAATATTATCGGATTTCCATAAAGGCAATTTTGCTTTCTTGTTAAATTTTGAGAACTTCGCCACTTCATAAATCAGGAATGGAGAATCTCAACCAATTAAAAGAACTACTTAAAATGCCCAGGGATATCTTGATCGTATCCCACCGCAATCCCGATGGAGATGCCATTGGGTCATCTCTTGCCCTTTACCACTACCTCCAGCAAGGCGGACATGCGTTAAAAGTTATCGTTCCTTCGGAATACCCGGATGCTTTTGCCTGGATGCCTGAAGTGGATGAAATCATCATTTTTGATAATGACCCTGAAGTGTCCGAGAAGTACGTTCAAAATGCTGAATTGGTCTTTTGCCTGGATTTTAATTCTTTGGACAGAATAGACAGGCTGGGGGAGTTGATCGAACAGAACAAGCATTGTAAATTGGCTATGATCGATCATCATCTGTATCCTGACCCTTTTTCGGATTTCACCTTGTCTGATACCACAGCGAGTTCTACCTGTGAACTGATCTTTGATTTTATTGAAATGCTTGGAGATAAATCTGCACTCAATAAAACCATTGGAGATTGTATTTTTGCCGGAGTCCTGACGGATACAGGTTCCTTTAAATACAGTACCTCCCCTAAATTATTCAGAATCGTTGCTGAATTGCTTGAATCAGGCGTTGATGATTATTCCCTGCAGGATTTGATCTTTAACACCAAAAAAGAAAAAGAATTACGCTTATTGGGGTATTGCCTGTATCACCGGATGGAAGTTTTACCCGAATACAATGCTGCACTCATTACGCTGACAAAAGAGGACTATGCTAATTTTGATATTCCCAAGAGGGGATACAGAGGGGTTGTTAATTTTTTGCTGACGATGAAGGTATAAACATCGCTGCTTTCATTACCGAACAACCTAAAATTGTCAAGGTATCCCTGCGTTCTAAGGGAGATATCAGCGTTCAACAAATGGCAACCAAATACTTTAAAGGTGGGGGGCATAAGAATGCTGCCGGAGGATTTGCTTTCAATACACTCAACACAACTGTCAAACGTTTTAAGGAAGCTCTTGCCGAAATGGAAACTGCTGACAGAAACCATTGAGTAAATTATTAGGGACCGATTGTGTTTACATAAATTGATATTCAGGGTATATGAAATTTAACAGCTTGATTTTTTTAAGCCTGCTCTGTTTGTTGACCGGGTGTCAGGAAAAGGCATCCGAACAAAACATTACCCCTTCGGGTTATCGGTATATTTTGCATACCCATGCTAAAGGCGAATCGGCTGCTATAGGAGATTATGTCTATTTTCATGCTCAGACCCGCAACGGAGAAACGGTTGTCAATTCCAGCAGAAAAAGCGGTAACGGAGTTGTTCCCTTTTTACAGTTAATGGAGAAATCCACCGGCCAACAACAAATATCCCCGGTTCAGGAACTTTTAAAGATCATGCGTGTTGGAGATAGTGCAACGATCTTTTTGCCCCTGGATACGTTGTCCCGGGAACAGAAACCAGTTGGTTTCAAAGAGGCAGACCAGATGTTGTACGATCTGGTTATGCTCGAAGTGAAAAGCCCGAAAGCATTTCAGGAAGCACAAGACCTTAAACAAAAACAAAAAGCACTGGAATCAAAGGAATTAATGGCGCGTTCTGAAGCGGTGGAAGAATTGATTCTGGAAGATTTAGCGCTATATAAAAAAGGCGTTCTTAAGGACCATATCAGCACAACGGAGACTGGCGTTGAATTGTTCTTCCATAATAAAACGAGCGGTCCATTGCCCGTAAAAGGCAGCCGGTTACAGGTGAATTTCATCGGAGCTCTTACGAACGGTGTGGTTTTTGAAAATTCTTTTGAAAAGGGACAGCCCTTTGAATTTATTCTGGGCGAAGGGAGGGTAATATCCGGATGGGAAGAGGTTTTGCTTCAAGTTCCGGAACATGCTGCGATAACGATTTTTGTACCCTATGAATCAGCCTATGGTGCATCCGGAGATCCGTCAAAAAAGATTCCGGAAAAATCAGACTTGATATTCTATATTGAATTAGATAAAATAAATTTTTAAACTATGACTTCCGATCAATTAAAGGAGTTGAAAAACCGTTTGGACTTGTTAGGGAGGTATCTTTGACGTCCCGGAACGGAAATTACAAATAGAAGATAAGGAGCAGCTCTCGCTCGACCCGAATTTTTGGGATAACCCGAAAGATGCTGAGCAAACGCTCAAGGAATTGAAGATGCATAAAAACTGGGTTGCCAAGTACGACGAGGTGGAAACCCTTATCGACGATGCCGAAGTTTTATATGAGTATTTCAAGGAGGGAGAAGCTACGGAAGAGGAGGTGGATGAACATTATACCAAAGCACTGGATGCTATTGAAGATGCAGAATTCCGCTCAACCTTAAATCGTCCGGAAGATGAATTAGGGGTGATTCTCGAAGTCAATGCCGGTGCCGGGGGAACGGAAGCTTGCGATTGGGCAGCCATGCTTTTACGAATGTACAAGCGGTATGGCGAGCGCCAGGGATTCAAGGTGTCCACCCTGAATCTTCAGGATGGCGACGTGGCTGGAATAAAATCCGGAGAAATCGAAATTGAAGGAGATTTTGCTTTTGGAATGCTCAAAGGAGAAAACGGCGTGCACCGACTTGTCAGGATTTCTCCTTTCAATGCACAGGGAAAGCGGATGACCTCCTTTGCCTCTGTTTTTGTGCATCCAAGAGTCGATGCTTCCATAGAAGTGGAGATTAATCCTTCAGATTTGAGTTGGGATACATTCCGTGCCAGCGGGGCAGGAGGACAACACGTCAATAAAACAGAATCAGCTGTTCGGGTAAGACATATGCCCTCAGGTATTGTGGTAGAATGCCAAAAGGAACGTTCCCAGCATATGAACAGAGAACATGCCCTCACAATGCTGAAATCCAGGCTTTATGAAATGGAACTGGAAAAACAGCGTGTGGAAAAAGACAAAATCGAATCCGGAAAAATGAAAAATGAGTGGGGCTCTCAAATCCGATCCTATGTATTGGATGACCGCTGGGTCAAGGATTTGAGGACTAATTTCAAACTCAATAATCCGGACAAAGTTTTGGATGGAGAAATTGACGGGTTCCTGAAGGCTTACCTCATGCATCAGGAGGATTAAAATGCTGTTTTTTACAGGATGGGGCTTTCCTGAAAATGTTAAATTTATGGCGTAACTTCAAGTTACGCCATAAGTTCATTCTAAATAATATGTAATTTAATTTGATCACCTGCTTATGATCAGCTTTTCATTGAGCATACCTTTTTCATTGACCAGTTGCACTTGATAAATGCCGGCTGGTAAATCCAGATTGAGATTGGTTTTTCCAGTAGATACCGGCAATTTTTCAATTAATTTACCTTCCATGTTCACAACGTACAAGGTTGCGTTTTCAAAATTGTGTTCAACGGTAAAAGTACCATCTGAAGGGTTAGGGAAAACCTCCAGACGCATTTGGTTGTCAATAACTTCAAGTCCAACGGCTGTACCGGTAATATTTACATTGTCCAGGAAGAAATTATTACCCCAGCCATTGATGGCAACAAATCTTATATTGACGATTTCACCAACAAAATTGCTTAAATCCAGAATGTTGTCGACCTCCCAATCGCTGCAGTCGGCTGGTTGCCACCATTCTCCCTGGTTTTCAACCGTTGTCAGGTCACTGCCAAATGCGTAATACAATTCTGTCCATGTTTGTCCGCAATCTGTGGAGATGTCGACACGTAATCCGTCTTCATATCCCGAACCCCAGCGGGCATAGGCATAATCGTAATGCAAAAGGGCTTCTGACATATTGGTCAGGTCAATGTTCGGACTGATAAGTTCTGCTTCGTGTCCTGGCACATTGATATTGAAATGATCGACGTACATGGATTTTCCGGGATTGCAATCCGGTCCTGTATTGACATCAATTGCTGTCCAGTTAAAAGAATTGTTTTCGTTTTTTAGAATCCAGTAATCATTTAGCCCTGCTTCGAAATCCTCCGAAAAATCGCCGGATTCCAAATGATCCTCAAAAATGATGAAATCTGTATAAGTCTGACTACTTGTACCAAATTCATCGGTTACTGTCAAACTTACTTCAAAGACTCCTGTATTGGCGTAGGTTACCACTGGATTTTGTTCAGTAGAAGCAGCAGGAGAGCCACCTGGAAAAGACCATTCCCAGCTGGCGGTTTGCCCGTTCAGAATGGAATGATCTACAAAATGTATCGTATTGTCAAAACAATTCAACTTCGTTTTATCTACGGATATTTGGGCAATAGGGGTTGAATTTTCAAATAAATCTACCTCGTAAACGCTGCGGTTGGTGGCATTTCGCAATTTATTCCCCCAATAGTAAGGTACCAGTTTGGTTGAAAAAGTCCTTAAAGGAAGATTGTTGTTAAATAAAGCCCAGTCCTCCATGGAGTTGTTCTTATAATATACTGCCCGCCGGGTTCCGAGATAGACACCTCCCTCTGTTCCCTTTTGATGAACGATATTGGTAATGGCCTCCCCGTCGAGGGCAGGGGTTGTAATGTTTGTCCAGTTATTGCCCCCGTCCAGAGATTTAAAAACCCGGTATCCATCGAGGTTGGTGTCTCCATACTGGGAAGTTCTTGCTGCCCAGACAATGTCGGGACTATTGCTGCTAACGGTAATATCCCAGGGAACCCACTCATTCCCGTTTAGTTGTGAACCGGGAGGTGTGATTTCCACCCAGGAATCTCCACCGTCGGTTGTTTTCCATAATTTTTTAGCTCCCCACCAGTCCTCCCATGTGGCAACATAAATGGTTTGTGGGTCGATCCAGGATATGTCAATGGCAGTAACTTTATGACCGAAGTCGTGTATGGATTCAAAGATTTTTCCATTGTCATCCGTTTTAACCAATTCCGTTCCATAGCCAACGTATACTGTGTTGTAAAATCGGGGATCAAACGCCATATCACTTGATTCACCGACAATGTAAGAGCTGTTAGGTAAAAGATCGAATTCAAAATGGCCAAAACCGGTTTCCCTGTCTCCGGTTAGGATTCTGCCTTCCCGGTCGTCATAAGCCAGTCTGTTATTCCCCGGATTTACAAATCCTCTGACGCCATCACCACCTCCGGTGCAAATCCAACCATTGATGTAGGTATCTTCGTCCTTCAGCAACGTGCCATTATGGTAAGCTCCTCCAAGCATCACATCTCCGTGGAAACTTGCTCCAAATCCCCAGAAATCACTGCCGGCAATGCCCAACATTTTTTTTGTAAAGGTTGTACCGTTGTCGTAGGAAACAAAAATGCCTCCGTCACAAGCAGCCCAGATTTCGTTGTCGTAATACCGTATGTCGTGAATATCGGCATGTACATAACCCGGAGAATCAGGTTCAGACCATTTAGCCAGGCAGGTAAAGTTGTACCCTCCGTCCGTGGATACCCATTGGTTAACTCCTGCCACGTGAATTTTATCGGGATTTTCCGGATCGACATCCAAAGCCAGATCATAGTAATATTGTCCACCGTCATCGAGCCCATTTTTATCCCATCCCATCATATTGATGTTGTCCTCAGCAGGTTCCCCGCCAGGTTGGTCACCACAACAGCGGAATTGCCAGGTACTACCTGCATCTTCACTTACATATACGCCATAAAGGCCACTGCCTCCATTAACCGCTCCCGTTGCCAGGGCATAAACCATATCCGGGGCGGCAGGGGAGACTGCAATTTCAGTTCTTTTTTGTTCTGCTCCTCCTGGAGGAAAGGGCCAGCCATTATTGGACAAATCAGTAAATGTTTCACCACCGTCAACAGACCTCATAAAGGCAGTTTTGTCACCTACCTGTTGAATAGCGTAAATGGTGTCGCTGTTTGTCGGATGGAATTCCAATTCCTGAAAATTACCGGATAAGAGCGTTTCCCAGGATTCTCCGGAGTCAGTACTTTTAAACAGACCCTGATTAGAAGTTACGAAGATTACGTCACTCAGTTCCGGGTGCGTGACTATGTCTTTTATGTTGTGATTCTCGGTTTCAAATACAGATCCCAGGGTGGACCATGTTTCGCCTCCATCTGTTGTTTTATAGAGATCCCCTGAAGCACCGAAATAAACATTATTGTGATCGAGAGGGTTAATTTCAATAGCTACGATACTGCCAATCAGTAAATCATGAGTTAGCAGAGACCAGTTTTCTCCTCCGTCCAGTGTTTTCCAGAGCCCTGCCGTAGCGGTACCTGCATATAGAATGGCCGTATCGGAAGGAGCTCTTTCCACCGTATAAACATGTGCTGCACCTGGAGCATAACTCCTGCCTGCCGCTTCAATGTCAAAATCGAAAGGGCCTATACATTCCCATGCTGAAGTTGGAGATCTGAAGACGTTTTGGCTTTGACTCCTTTCGAGGTATTCCTCCAGGTTGGCTTTATTTTTGGCAGCATTGTCGATCCCATAGGGCGCTAAAATATCTTTACGTGAAACAGATCTGAGCCACCTTTTATAAAATTGGGTATGCTCGTTTTTAACAAAATTATTTTCTTTATAATAGTTTTGGTATGCTTCGATAACCGTGCTGATGTCCTGGGTGCGATCATACATCAGCTTCACCCAGTCAGGGCTTGTCGATTTGACAGGGTAGGGTGCTTCCAGTTGAGCAAATAGGCCGTTTAAACCTAGAATTGTAAGGCAAAAAAGGAGTAAGGTTTTTTTCATTTTCGTCTGAACTTTTTATGGGCTCAAGATAATGATTAGAATTATTTTTCCTGCACTAATCTGAATTTTTACCTATTGGCATACAGGTTTGCTTTTGAAAACCGTTTATTTGCATAACTTAATCAACGATTCCCAATTCATTGAATTTAAAAAATCCGCGAACAGAAATATGGCTTTTCCAGATTGGAGTGTTGCTGGTGTTCTTAGGAAGAGCCTGGCAATATTGGTTCTATGATGCTCCCTATCGCGAGTTATTATGGGATCAGGAACGTATGGAACCGTTGTTGGGAAATATTTTCGGGATTAACTGGTCGCAATGGGTAACCAACCCGCGCTATGATGTTGCCATTGCCCATTTTATTGATGGTGTGGGCATTTTTTATCTGGTATGTTGTCTGGCAGTATTATTGCTCAACAAATTTCCAAAATTGGCCACTTTTCTCTTATGGACAGGAGCCCTTAGCTTATTTCTTCTGGCCGGATTATACTTTAAAGCCAAGTTGTATAATTTCGGAGAATTTATAGAATATGCACTACAGTTTTCTTCTCCTGTGATTTTGGTCTTTCTATTTAGGGAAAAGAAGATAAATCCCCGACTGGCTCTAGCCATAAAAATGGCCATTGCACTGACCTTTGTCGGGCATGGCCTTTATGCGGTGAACTTTCATCCCCGGCCTGCCAATTTTTTGGTCATGTGTATAAATATTTTGGAGCTGACAGAATCCCAGGCCGTAATTTTTTTAAACTTAGCCGGTACGTTGGATTTTGTCATTGCTATTGCGATCTTCCTGCCTTTTCGAAAAGTAAACTTAATTGCTCTGGCATATGCTGCTTCCTGGGGATTTGCCACGGCAATGGCCCGGCCATGGGCCTATTTTCACGTTGATTTTTGGCAGGATAGCCTGCATCGCTGGTGGTTTGAGGCTGCCTTCAGGATGATCCATAGCATCGGGCCGTTGGTCCTTTTTTTATATTATAGGCGAATAATGATCAATGAAAAAGAAGGTCTTGCTCCGATGAGATCGGAACAAGACCAGATTTTGACCTGAGCAAGGTTGGATATTCAGGCACAATGGGTTTTATGGATTTACCTGGCATCCCTGACAATTGGCATTGGAGCGAGGCAGGAAAAATGGTTAACATGGATTTATCTTTTGGTTTTGGAATAGGTTACTGGAACTGATTTTTTTTCGATTTATGCTTAAAACTTCCTATCTTGCTTTTATGCAATCACTGTTATCAGGCATAGTAAATATCATTGACCGGATCAACGAGCAGGTAGGCCGGCTGACTTCCTGGCTAACGGCCATTTTGGTGGTATTGGTCTGTTATGATGTATTTACCAGGTATTTGCTCAATGAAACCAGTGCCTGGATCATGGAATTGGAATGGCATTTGTTCGCATTGGTGTTTATTTTTGGTGCTGCCTATGCCCTCAAGCATGACAAACATGTCAGGGTAGATCTGTTTTATGCCAGGTTTTCCAAAAAGGACAAGGCACTTGTTAATTTACTAGGCGGTGTTCTGTTTCTGATCCCTTGGTGTATTCTGATCATTTACTGGTCTTTTGATTATGCACAGCTTTCTTTCTCTGTCAGAGAGGGATCCCCTGACCCGGGAGGACTTCCAGCCAGATATATCATCAAATTTGCTGTGCCGGCAGGGATGATTTTGTTGTTGTTGCAGGCTATTTCAATGGTTGTAAAATCCGTTTTTACCCTCAAGGACTGGTCCTACTCGTCTATGGAGAAAGAAGGTTGATAGAAAATACTTCCGCTGGTTTATTTTTAGCTGCATTTTGACTTCTGTTAATTACACCTGAACCTTATTTTGGAACACAAAACAATCAAGAACAATTTGTTATGATAAAGAAAATGAAAAAATGGCTGGGTATCGAGGGGGTCAAAATGGATTTGGTTATTCCGGAAGAAATTTCGGGTAAAGGAGGTTTGGTTAAAGGTAAGGCGGTCTTTCAATCCATGAATGCCCAAACAGTTACCGGGATCAAATTCGTAATGATCGAAAAATACATCCGGGGCAGAGGAAAGGAAAAACTGATAGATGAATATGAGTTGGGCAATTTGGATCTGAAGATAAAATTTGAAGTTCCCGATGATGAAATTGTTGAGGTTGACTTTGAATTACCCTTTCAATTGGTTCATTCAGAGGTAGATGATTTTGGAAAAAAGAATTTCCTGTTTGGTGGAATTGCCAGCCTGGCCAAGATGGCCAGAGGCGCAAAGTCCCAATACCGTATTGAAGCGGAAGCCACCGTTACAGGCGTAGCACTTAATCCTTTTGCCAAAGAGGAGATTTTATTGAAATGAGTTAAGTGCTTGTCTAAATTTTTTAATGACTGATAATCAATATTTTATTCAAGATTGCTTGCTTGCCGCAATACTGGAAAGCCGGAAGGACTGGAAAATTGGACGAGTATAATCCTTTTCCACCTTTCCTGTCTTCCATTTTTCCTCATAAATCGGAATTTCTCGAAACACGTTACTTTTAGCCCCCAACTAAACTGGAAATAATAAATCCGCAAAGCCTTCTTCTGTTTTATTTCCCATTAGTAAAAAGCTTGTTTTTTTTATTAACTGTTCCTTTTAAATTTTTTTATCTTTAAGGCTATGAGCCAAGAAATAAAAAAATTTAAGAAATTACTCGTCGCCAACCGCGGGGAGATCGCTATTCGCGTGCTTCGTGCCGCCTCTGAATTGAATATTACCACTGTTGCTGTTTACACCTATGAAGACAGGTTTTCCCAGCATCGGTATAAAGCTGATGAGGCCTACCATATCGGGGCTAAAGAGGAGCCTTTAAAACCATATCTGGATATTGAAGAGATCCTTCGTGTAGCTAAACACAATAAAATTGACGCTATTCATCCCGGCTACGGATTCCTGAGTGAGAATACCACTTTTGCCCGGCGTTGTATGGAAGAAGGCATTGCTTTTATCGGACCTCCAGCAGAGGTGATGGAAAAAGTAGGCGACAAGGTAGCAGCCAAAACCCTTGCCAGGAAAGTAAATGTTCCTTTGATTGAAGACAGCAATATAGACCTGATCGATGATGCAACTGCCCTTGCTGAAGCCAAAAGGATCGGATTTCCGGTAATGGTCAAGGCAGTTGCTGGTGGTGGCGGTCGCGGGATGCGTGTTGTCAGGAATGAAACCGAGTTTTTTACAGAACTTCATGAAGCCAAAGGGGAAGCCAAAACCGCTTTTGGTAACGATACTGTATTCATTGAAAAATTCATTGATCGACCCAAACATATTGAAGTTCAGATACTTGCAGATAAACACGGTAACCTGGTTCATCTGTTTGAGCGGGATTGCTCTGTTCAGCGTCGTTTTCAAAAGGTGGTGGAAATGGCTCCTTGTATGACGCTGCCACAGGAGACCAAAAACAAACTGTATGATTATGCCACCAGGCTGACAAGAGAGGCCGGATATACGCATGCCGGTACTGTAGAATTTCTGGTAGATGCCGATCATCACATTTATTTTATTGAGATTAATCCACGGATTCAGGTGGAGCATACAGTAACCGAGGAGATAACCGGGATTGATATTGTTCGTTCACAAATTCTTGTTGCTCAGGGCTATAAGTTGTCAGATAGTGTGATCAGGATCTATTCCCAGGAAGATATAAAAATGAGTGGAGTAGCCATTCAATGTCGCGTCACCACGGAGGATCCTGAAAGTGATTTCCAGCCGGATTATGGAGAATTGATCGCTTACCGGAGTGCTGCCGGCATGGGCATCAGGCTGGATGCCGGAAGTGCTTATCCGGGAGCCAAAATATCTCCCTTTTTTGACAGCATGCTTGTCAAGGTAACCGCATGGGGAAGGACTTTGGATGGAGCTTCCCAACGAATGCACCGGGCATTGCGGGAGTTTAGAATAAGAGGCGTTAAAACCAATATTGCCTTTTTGCTGAATCTTTTGGAAAATGACGAATTCCGAAGAGGGGAGGTAACGGTTAATTTCATAAAAGATCATCCTGAGTTGCTCAAGGGCAGAGGCTGGCAGGATCGGGCAACCAAAATCCTGAAATACCTCGCAGAGGTTGTTGTCAATGGTAACCCAACGGTCAAACACAAAGATGACTCCATTGTTTTTCAGCGTTCGGTCGTACCTGAATTTGATCCGGACGGACCCTATCCCAAGGGGATGCGTGATGTGCTCAAGGAGCTGGGCCCGGAATCTTTTGCCCGGCACCTTAAGGCGTTAAATCCGATTCAGTATACCGATACAACTTTCAGGGATGCCCACCAATCACTCCTGGCTACGAGGATGAGAACATTTGATATGTACCGGGTTGCTGAAAGTTTTGCCAAAAACCACGGTGGAGAAGTCTTTTCCATGGAAGTCTGGGGGGGAGCGACCTTTGATGTAGCCATGAGGTTTTTAAAAGAAGATCCGTGGCGAAGATTGGAGTTGTTCCGGGAAGCGATGCCCAATGTGATTCTGCAGATGTTGTTAAGAGGGTCTAATGCCGTAGGTTATACGGCCTATCCGGATAACCTGGTGGTTAAATTTATTGAGAAAGCTGCGGAGACGGGTATCGATCTGTTTCGTATTTTTGATTCCCTAAACTGGGTGGAGGCCATGAAAACCAGCATCAGAACGGTTCGGGAGCGAACGGATGCCATCGCTGAGGCCTGTTTGTGTTATTCCGGAGATATCACCAACCCGGAACTCACCAAATTCAATCTTCAGTATTACCTCGATCTGGCCAGAAGACTGGAGGATGAAGGCGCACATATCATCGCCATAAAGGATATGGCGGGATTACTGAAACCACTGGCTGCAGAAATGTTGATCAAGGAATTGAAAAAGGTTGTGGATGCTCCTATTCACCTGCATACCCATGATACTTCTTCCATCCAGGCTGCAACATATCTCCGCGCTATTGAAGCGGGTGTGGATGTTATTGACCTTTCCATCAGCTCGATGTCGGGCTTGACCGCCCAGCCCAATTTTAATTCTATGGTCGGGATGATGAAGGGGCATAAAAGAGAACAACAGGTAAACCTGGAGTCCCTGAATAAATTCTCGGATTACTGGGAAAATGTTCGCCGGTATTATTACCCGTTTGAGACCGAGTTACGGGCGGGTACGGCAGAGGTTTATGATCACGAAATTCCGGGTGGGCAGTACTCTAATCTCCGGCCCCAGGCAAGGGCGCTGGGATTGGAAGATAAGTTTGAAACCATCAAAAAGAATTACCGGATTGCCAATGAACTATTTGGAAATATTATCAAGGTTACCCCTTCGTCAAAAGTTGTCGGAGACATGGCTATGTTCATGACAACCAATAATTTATCCAAGGAAGATGTATTTACGAAAGGACCTAAGTTATCCTTCCCTGACAGTGTGAAAGCACTGATGAGAGGAGACCTTGGACAAATAGAAGGGGGCTTTCCGAAAGATATTCAAAAGGTTATTCTCAGGGATGAAAAACCCTATACAGAAAGACCGAATGCCCATATGGAGCCCATTGATTTTGATGCCGGATTTTCTGCTTTTCAGGAAGAATTTGGCAGTAAATACCAATTGAGAGATTTCATTTCCTATATGTTATATCCAAAAGTCTTCAGAGATTTTGACGTCCATCAGAGAAATTACGGAAATGTGAGTGTTATCCCAACGCCTGCATTTTTCTTTGGACTCAAGCCCAATGAAGAAATTATTATCAAGTTGGGGCAAGGTAAAAATACGGTTATCAAATATCTGAAATTGACGGAGCCGGATGAACTGGGCCAACGACTGGTTTTCTTCAAACTCAACGGACAAATCCGTATCATTCCTGTTCGGGATCTGAATGTACATACCGATATTGTTCTTCACCAAAAAGCTACTGCCGAAAATCATATCGGAGCACCATTGCAGGGTAGTTTGTCCAGGATACTGGTCAAGGAAGGGGACGATGTTCGGGTAAATACTCCTTTATTTACCATCGAAGCCATGAAAATGGAAAGTACCATCACCTCGACGAGGACTGGAAAGGTTAAAAGGATTCATTTGGCTGAGAAAACCATCGTTGAACAGGATGATCTCATCATAGAACTTGAATGATGTGCCTGAAAGTTGATTGTTGTTTAATTTTGTGGTTTCAAACAAAACCCTTACATTAAACAATTATTTAAAGGAATAAAGATCGTTACGATATTTGTATCTTTAATGATTATTACTTAAAACAAAAATGATCCGTGATGATAAAGCTGCACCTTTTCGTCTTCAGTATTTTTACTATGGCTATTTTCCTTTCTGGTTGTGTTACCCAGGCGGAGCATGCTGAGGTACAAGATCAAGTGAGTTATTATAAAAAGCAATCCATAGCTTCGGATTCGGTAGCGGTCGAAAACAGAAAGCTACAGCAGGAAAATCAAAACCTGGCAGATGATTATGGATTGGCTGTCCGGGAAATGGAAGATCTCAAAGCTGCCAATATCAATTTACACAGAAGTTATGCAGAGGTATTGGACAGGTTAAACCTTTTGAAATATGAAAATGATGAAGTAATTGCTGCTTCCTCCTATGAAAACGTCGGATTACAGGAGTCCGTAGCTGAAATGCGGGCAAGGCTTGATGCCAAGGAAAGGGAATTGGCTAAAATGGAATATGAGTTATATCAAAAGGAAATGCGATTAAATAGTTTGGGAGGAGGATTTTCAGAATCCGGAGAGGCCGCTAATTCTGAAGCGGATTATAAATTAAAACAAATGGAGGTAATTGCCTCCAACAACAGAGCTAAGATGTCCGGAGTTGCTCAAAGCCTGAGTAACAGTCTTGCAGGTTACGCGCCAAAACAGGCCAATCTCAAGGCTAAAAATGACCAGCTGCATATTGTCCTAGGGTATGATCTGCTTTTCTCAGAAGGGGAGGAAGATGTTTCGTGGGATGGGAAAACGGCCTTGCGCCAAATTGCGGATGTTTTGGCCAAAAACCGGGACCTCGGTATTGAAATTGTCGGACATACCTCTTCAGACGGTATAGCTTCCCGAAACTGGGAGATCAGTGTGAACCGGGCAACTAAAGTCGCCAACCTCCTGGCTTCCTATGGAATCGCCCCGGAATCTATCACTGCAGCAGGACGAGGTTTTTATGAACCAGTTGCCTCCAACCTCTCTTTGGATGGCCGAAGAGAGAATAATCGTACAGAGATCGTTTTATCTGCTGACTGGGATGAATTATTCAAATTGCTGAATCGATGATCCGGTCCCTGGGAACGGGTGTTTTTATTTCAGGATATGCCTTGATCAAAAGCCTGATTGCTTTAGTTTTTTTATCTGTGGCAATGCCTGTAGATGCACAATACTGCATCAGTCAGGAATTGCTCCATAGCAGCATGACCACCGATGACCGGGTAAAGGCTTTCCGTTTAACTTTTGAAGAGCAGCTTCAAGACTGGTTAAAAAACAATCCCTCCGGTAATCTTTATCGGGATGTCATAACCATCAATGTCGTTGTCCATGTGGTTTGGAATGAATCAGAGGAGATGATCTCAGAGGATCAGGTTTTGTCCCAGATAGAAGTCCTCAATGAAGATTTCAGGATGTTGAACACCAGCCTTGATCTGGTTACTTTTCCACCTTTTGTGAGTATTCTTGCTGATATGGAACTGGAATTTCAACTCGCCTTAGTTGACCCCAACGGAAATCCTACCAATGGCATTAATTATGTACAGACCGAAGTGGATAATATCGCTTCGAAATATGCGGAAGGTAAACGCCGGATTTGCCATGATGATCTGGGCGGGGCTGATGCCTGGTGTTATCATAATTATCTCAACATCTGGGTGGGAGCCTTTGATGGTGGTGTCCTGGGGGAAGCAAGTTTTCCCGGTCAGGAAATAGCACATCCGGAGGAAGACGGGATCCGGATTTCCTACAAGGCCTTCGGTCGTACTGCCAACCTCGAAGCACCCTATAATCTTGGGAGAACTTTGACGCATGAAATCGGGCATTATTTTAATCTGTTTCACCCTTGGGGACAGAGTAGTGCAGAGCCTCCCAATCTCGATTGTACAGGGGATGATGGTATTGAAGACACACCTAAACAGGCTTTTAATTACAGAAATACCTGTTTTCTGACCATTCATCAATCCTGTGGAACACCTGACCTGCATTTCAATTTTATGAACTATACGGATGATGCCTGTATGGCAATGTTTACCCAGGGACAAAAGGAAATGGTAACCTCCACTATTATGGTATCCCGCCCCGGGTTGCTAAACAGTTCTGCCTGCAGCGTGGCTGTCGATGATGTTGAGCAGGATTTTAGTATGAGGGTGTTTCCGAACCCGGCAAATGAAGTTATACAAATTTCAATTCCATTGGAGGGGAGGGAGGATTTTTTCTTTTGGATCACGGATGTTTACGGGAAAAGAGTTGTTGAAAAAAAACAGCTGCAGCCTGGAAATAACCTGATTACTCTTGGCAATCTAAAAAATGGGTTCTATCTTGTCACCCTATCGGATAATCAAAGATTCTTTACAGAAAAAATTGCGATCTTGAATTGAGCCCTGAAATCCGGTTTGAACTGAAAATGCTTAAATAAACGATAAATCTCCGTTCATCTATGCACCATAAGAAGCACCTGTTAGCCAATCCATTTTTGTTTGTAATGTTTTTCCTGGGTATCATGATCCTTTCGGACGGCTGTGTCCTTTTTAAGAAAAATACTAACCTGGGGGAACTGGCCAAGGTTATTGAAATGAGTAAAGGACCTTGTTACGGAACCTGTCCTGTTTTTACCATAACAGTTTACGAAAAAGGGGTAGTTTCTTTTAAAGGTGAGCGTCATACGGACAAACCGGGTTTACATGTCAAGCTAATGAAAAAAGCGGATTTTCAAAAGCTCGTCAACGCATTTGCAAATGCCAATCTCTGGCAATACAAAGATGTTTACAAGAGTCAGGTGCCTGATTTTCAGACAGTTACGTTAACTTATTACGAAGAAGGGGACATCAAAACCATTGTTGGTAAAGATGGTAGGCCTTCGGCTGTTTTGGAATTGGAACAAATGCTTGATCTGTTGGCCGCGGAAGATGGCTGGGAGTTGAAGGAAAAACCTACCTACGGTTTGCCGGAGCATGTAAAACCGGATGAAATCATCGTGCAGTTCATCGATAATGTAGATCCCAATACCTGGGTCAGGAAGTATGCCAAACAGGAA
The DNA here is from genome assembly GCA_942492125.1 of uncultured Bacteroidota bacterium. Classification (GTDB taxonomy): domain Bacteria; phylum Bacteroidota; class Bacteroidia; order Chitinophagales; family Saprospiraceae; genus BCD1. Next base: position 518,865 of record CALODM010000035.1, on the reverse strand, counting down.
ATGAAAGTGATCAAACCAATGCAGAATGATCGTTTTTGGCTGATCGGGTTCAACAAAGACATCATGCCGCCACGGGAAATGATTGAATTTGTCCGAAGGGACGATTATGTTATGAGCGCACAGTTTAACTTGCGGTAAAACCGGGAATTTTTCTATTCAAATTCCTGAATTTTTTCCAGGACCCAGTTTCGGCTGGCAATGTTCCTGGTTGCTTCTACTTCTTCTTTGAGTTTTTGAATTCCTTTTTTATCCCTGTAGGTAAGTTTTGTGAGCTTTTTGGTGAATTTGATCAGGTTGGTGTACAAAACCCTTCTTGGCCCCGAAAGGTCCCGGTGCCTTCTCAAATATGCTCTGAAGCTATCAAAAAGAGAATAAAGTGGTTCTATTTCATCCGTTTCATAATAAGTGGCCAGCAGAATTGTTTTTGAATTCAGGTTGTACGAAAAATCCTCAAATTCTATATCCCTCAGTTTTTCAATCACCAGGTCGTATTTCTTTTGGTAAAAGTAAAGGTTGGCTAAGTTATAGGTTACGGCATTCAATCGGAAGTTGGCGGGCAGAAAATGCTGGAACTCATTGATGAATTTTTCCACCCAGTCATATTCTCCATGACGAAGACCGACCATGGTGATATTCTTGAAATGCCATGGCGAGAATTCTATATTGGAAATAATGTGGTCTTTTTGCAATAATTCTTTGTAAAGGGATAGTAATTCTGTTTGGAAATTGGCTGCACCGGCATTTGATTTTCTGATGCAATAATTGATAGCAAAGGTGTACATGTCGTAGGCCTGGCTGGGGGGAAACAACTTGTAATGTTCGTTTAATAGCTCTTTAAGTTTGAAAAAATGCTCTTCCTTTTCCAGTTCTGTCTGGGTGAGGTAAATCTGGTAATATATCGTAATTGCCGGAATATCTTCAAACTTGTACTTTTCAACATGGTTGATGATTTCCTCGAAAAACAATAAGTCAGTTTCGGAATTAACAATAGATTGACGGCTTAGGATAGAACAGTAAATGCGCAGTTTTTCGGCAAGGTAGAAGTAATCGAGATTTTGAACCATCTCTTTCTCATTGGTCGCCTCGGTTCTTTTATTTTCAAAATCCGTCAGTTTGTAATAATTCAGTTCAATCTGGTATTGGTGGAAAAAGTAGTTGGCCTCCCGGTAGATGGCCCTGTCAGACAGTCTGCGGGCCGTTCGCATGGCGCTGTTGTAGATTTTTTCCGAGTATTTCTCTTCCACGGCTTCCAGCAGGTGAGTGGCCTGGAGCAAAGGCGTATTTTCATAAACCCGCTGGGCCAAAAAAGATTCGATTAATTTGAGCAAATCAGACATATATTTTCTGAACCTGACATCATCATAAGGTTTATTCCCCTGCAGGGCCTTCCAGACGGTGCTTTTTTTAAAAGGTTTATCGGTTTTCTGGGAGTTGATATGTTTCGTAGCCAGATCAAATATTTTCACCAGGTCCTTGTTGGTGTTAAAATAGGGAGACTCCAGAAATTTTTTCAGGTGACTTTGTTCTTTTTTATCAAAATATTCTAAAACAGAATACAATTTAGTGTTGCGCATTTAGGGAATATTTTTGTATCTTTACCAAGTGGTCTAAGTTCGTTTATCTGTTTCAAAAATACTAAGATTTCTGCTTTTCACAAAGTTTGAAAAATTACATTTTTTTTGTTACTGATAATCAACTTATTAAAAGTACTATTATTGATTTTTTGTGTTACTTTTTTTTCACAAAACGTCAAAATGTATATGCAATGAATGTATCGTCTTCCTTTAGAAGACAAGTTAACAAATTATAATCCAAAAACGCTTTGTAGAAAATCCACGATCCATGAATGTACTTTTACGAAATTTTTTAACACTCGTGTTTCTTATTTCAGGGGTTGCCCTAATGGGGCAGTCAATAGTTACCCTGAATTTGGAGACCTACGGAAATACGGGTGTTGAGTATCAATTCTCCTCGATGCCCGGCCCGGCTTCAGTGCATGAAGATCCGGTCAACGGGCAAGTTCAACTCAACAATCTGGGATCTTTCAACTGGGAGGTGATTTATACTCCGGATGAAGATTATTACGGTTCCGATAATTTTGAGTTGTATTTTTTCAGCGGAACACTCAAAAAGTTAAAAGTACAGGTCGATGTACTTCCGGCTAAGGTTGTTGCTTTCCGCGACTATTCAAGCACTGATGCAGGCACTCCTGTTACTGTTGAGGTGTTGGCCAATGATTTCAGCAGTAATGATGTTTTCATTCTTTCTGCAATTCCTGCGGTCAACAACGGATGGGCTGAATTTGAAGCAGGTGCTTCTACCATTACCTTCCACCCCGACGCAGGTTTTTCCGGACTTACCCACCTCAACTATGTCGTTTGTGATGGTGCCGGTACTTGTGATAATGGTACCGTAAGTATTACGGTTATGCCTACCGTCAGTGAAAATGATACCCTTCGTATATTTACCAAGAAAACGGTGGTGGTGGTGCGCCCAACACACACCAATATCACACAGGTCAATCAGGAGAGGGCTACAAGACATGCTAGTCGTTCTGGTACCACATACTTACAGGGTGAGCCGGTACAAAAAGGAATATCTGACAATTCTGATGAAACACCAGTCTAGGTTCCCGATGTTGATTCCACGGAACTGATTATTTGTACTTTGATCACGATGGCGTACAAACTACGGTGATCATCGAAATACTGGATGTAGTTGAAAATATTTTCCTCTTTAATGACGAGTATTTCACAACTGGTGTCGAATCCATCGAATTCAATGTTCTGGATAATGATTTGTACGGCCCTTCAACGGGTTGTGTAGGTATCGGTTCTCCTCAATTCGGTACGTTATTGCACAACGGGAATTCTGATTATATGTCCAAGGGGCAGGTGATCTATATTCCACCTCCTGGATTCCAGGGAGTTGACTGGTTTGATTATTCCGGTCATTCTGGCGGAACTTGTGGCAGCCCGGGAGAAACTGCGCGCGTTTACATTCACGTCAGCAACTTCGAACCTGTTTCTGACAAATTCTATATGTCCACCCCTCGTAGAACGCCTTTGTTGATCGGTTATGATTTGCCGGTAACGGCTTACAGTTTTTCTATAATTGAGCAAGGAGATTTCGGGCAAGTTATTTATCTGCCTGGTCAGGTAGATACTGTTATTTATGATAAGCTTATTTCAGGTTATAACCTGTTGTTATATATCCCTAATGAGGACGTTTTTGACGAAGAAGATGAATTTGAGATTGGGTACTGCGCTCTTGATATCGAGGGCAACTGTGCCATTGAAAAGTCCGTAAAAATCGAAATGAAAATTCTCGATATAGGCGGCGGGGATGAACCTATGTGTTTTGATGACTGTGTCTGGCGCGGAGATACCAACTTTGATGGTATGGTAAATCTGCAGGATTTATTGCCCATCGGTTTAAGCATGGGAGAAATTGGCTCCTCCAGAAATGTCGAAAACAACGGATATTGGTACGGTGAATATGCTGAGGACTGGAACGGGCCATTTAATACCCAACCGGTAGATCTTAAACATATTGATGCAGACGGAGACTCTATCGTCACTGCTCTGGATACTATAGCGATCAATCAGTTCTATGGCAGAACCCACGCACTTGTTCCTAATATCATGCCATTTTATGAAGATGAGATTGTACTTCAGGGGGATTTATTTGTTTCTCCCGGTGATCTTGTTGAACTCGACATGATTTTGGGCAATCAATCAGATCCTGCCGTCGACGTCTATGGATTTACAGTTCCATTTGAATACAACCCCGACTTTTTTGTACCGGAAAGTGTTAAAAAATGGAATTCTGAGAATTCTACATGGTTGTCTTATAATTCACCTATCCTGTATATGACCCACAATGATCTTGAGGGTACTTTTGAAGGTGCATTTACCCGTACCAGTGGACTTTCTGCCAGCGGACACGGTCCTGTGGGCAAGGTGAGCCTGGTAGTGGTGGATGACCTCGCAGGATTCCGGATTGGAGATGAGCCATTGCAGGCGCAAGTAGGCGGAGGGGTTTCCACCGTAATGAACAGTGCCGGTCAGACCTTTGGAATGAAAATTGGCGGAGCTACTATTCATATCGTTCTGGAACAGGAAGAGAATTTTGATAAGCTCAATCCTGATTTGTTAAAACTTTCGCCAAACCCTGCCAGTGATTTTCTCAATGTCCACCTCAATGGAGCCCAGGGATTTGACAATTTACTTGTACGAAACATCACCGGACAGACGATTTATAATGCCGGCAACCTCGAAGGAGGGAACAGGGCTCAGGTTGATGTAAGTAAGTGGCAGAGTGGTATGTATTTTCTCAGTATATATACTAAAGAGGGAGTCATTACCAAGAAATTCGAAGTAATTGATTGATGGTTAGACTAAACGATTCATGTAAATCGTTTAGTCAGTTGTCAGGGATAGGAAATCCCACATTAAAAAGACATTCATTGCTTTATTCATATTCGTGGAATTATTTCATGTATTATAGCCGCACTATTTAGTGCGGCTTTTTTTTTGCAGAGACCACAAGGTTGTTTGACAAAGCAAAGCGATCATCCTTAATGCTAAGTTACAAACTCAAAACCGTTTTTTCCAGCCCTTTTTAAGTAGATTACTCCTTGATCAAATCCAGGTAATCTCTCAACATTTTAGCTATGTCGCTTTGGAAAATAATAAAATACTGTTGAATTTTCTGGGAAGACTCAGGTAGGATCTTTTATACAGGTTGTAAAGTCTTTTCACTTCTTCTTTATTGACTTGCTGGTTTTCGCCATATAGTGCAGATTCTGAGGTCACTATCTGAAGTGTTTCAAAAATGGATGCAAGAAGCGCATACACCTCGGTTTTTCCTGTTTCCTGATAATTGATGGTGATGAATCCATTATAATCATTCATCAGCTTTCTCAACCGGGTAATTTTGGTAAAGAAGCTTTTGTCGAGTTGTCCAACCTCGCCTTCACAGGCTTCCAGAGATTGTCTCACCTGGTCCAGTAAGTTGGCAATCGAATCTTTTTGCTGAGTGATGTCTGGGTAAAATTGGCTTTCTGTTAGCTTATCCAGGATAAATGCTTCCTGGTTTTTGCCAACGGTGGATTCATCAAATCCGGCCTTTTGAATAAGGCTGGCATAATTGGCCTGGTTTTCAGCAGTGAAATCTGTGCTTTTGAATAAAATCAAAACGGCGGCTACCACTTCCAGGATAAGGCTGGTAAACAAAACATTCAGGTATCGCTCCTTAATGCTTTTGAGTATTCCGGTAATCCCCAGTAAAGTGATAACTGCCGTGATAGAAAAAATGCAGATAAAGGTCCAAAAAAGAACAGTCTTTTCAACCATGAACCTTATTTTTTGAGTTCAGCGTAATACTTATAGAAATAAGGAATAGTCTCTATGCCTTTATAAAAATTGAACAAGCCATAGTGTTCGTTGGGGGAATGAATGGCATCTGAATTTAATCCAAAGCCCATGAGCACTGATTTGGCATTCAACACATCTTCGAACAGAGCTACGATCGGAATACTTCCACCTTCTCTTTTCGGAATCGGGTCTTTTCCAAAGGTTGCTTTCATGGCCATATGAGCCGCCTTGTACTCAGGTGTGTCGGTAGGGGTTACTGCCGGAGCACCTCCATGGTGAGGGCGTACTTCTACCTTTACGGAGTCAGGAGCGAGGCTTTTAAAATGTTTGGCAAAGAGTTCTGTGATTTTATCTGAATTCTGGTGGGGAACCAGGCGCATACTGATCTTCGCAAAAGCTTTTGACGGCAATACCGTTTTGGCTCCTTCTCCAATATAACCACCCCATATACCGTTGACATCAAGCGTTGGACGGATAGATACTCTTTCTTCAGTGGAATAACCTTGCTCTCCCTGAACGGCATTGATTCCCAAAGCTTTTTTATAAGCTTCCAGGCTAAAGGGAGCTTCAGCCATCCTGGCTCTTTCCTCACTGCTCAGCTCCTCTACATCATCGTAAAATCCTTCAACGGTGATCCGGCCGTTTTCATCATGTAAAGAAGCGATCATGTCACACAATACATTGATTGGATTGGCTACACCGCCACCATAAACTCCGGAGTGTAAATCACGGTTAGGTCCGGTCACTTCGACTTCGACATAACTCAAGCCTCTGAGGGCCGTGGTAATGGAAGGCGTATCATTGGCGATAATGGAAGTGTCAGATATTAAGATGACATCACAGGCCAGTTTTTCGGTGTTTTCTTTACAGAAAATACCCAGGTTTACTGATCCTACTTCTTCTTCCCCTTCGATCATGAATTTGACATTGCATGGCAGCGCATCATTGGCCAGTAAGGCTTCAATCGCTTTTACATGCATATATAATTGCCCTTTGTCATCACAGGAACCGCGGGCAAAAATGGCACCTTCCGGATGTATTTCCGTTTTTTTGATCACGGGATCAAAAGGACCAGACTCCCAAAGCTCAACAGGGTCAGCAGGCTGGACATCGTAATGGCCATAAACAAGAACGGTTGGCAGTGCAGGGTCCAGAATCTTGTCACCGTAAACAATTGGGTTGCCCGCAGTTGAACATACCTCGACATTGTCAACCCCTGCTTTACGCAGACTGTCGGCTACAAACTCGGCTGTTTTGAGAACGTCGGCTTTAAAGGACAGATCAGCGCTTACCGAGGGGATTCTGAGTAACTCCAATAATTCTTCCAGGAAACGCTCCTTATTATCTTGAATAAAATTTTGTACTGCTTGCATAGCTAAAATATGGTTAGGAAATTTTGTTGTTTAATCGTCTGATAATTTAAACTGGAAATCCTCAAATTCCAGAATGTGTACGTATTTATTCTCAAATCGTTCCACGGGACTCAATTCTCTTATGGAAGGATTTGGATAAATGATGGGTTCAAATTCATACCGGGTCAATAAATTTTGTTGTTTTTCCCGATCGAGATAATACTGAAATTTGGTGCCATATTGATGGATCATTCTGCCGAAATAAAGCATATTATCGTACCCCAGATAGGCTTCCAGCGTCGGAACCGTACCGAATCGATCAAAAAACTGCTGTTTGAAAGTGGCAATTTCGGTGGATTGGGGATTGATGAAAGAACTGGCAGTAACGTGTACATTCAGCTTTTCATAATAGCTGAAGTCTATTTTTTCAAACTGCATCCATTGTGGCAATCCATAAACTACGATATGGTTATAATCATTTTTAGAAACATCAATTTTTCTAAGCAGGGAGTAAACAAATGTTTCTGTCCAGCTTGGAACGATAAATACCGTGGTATCCTCCAGGTTGATAAAAGGCATGAGTTCCATTTCTTCAAGCCCCGCAGATTCATCCCTGATGATCAATTCCTGCAGCATAATGGTATCTTTGACCCCTTTCTCGAAAATATATTCCTCATAAAAGTATTTTAGCCTGCTGCGTTCTGATTCATTGTCTCTGCTGACGAGTATAAGCTGTTCCGGACGATAGTTTTTCAAAACATGTTGCATGATCGCCTCGCAGTGGGTTTGCAGCGTTGGATTCACCTGTATGTATTCGGAGTTAGCCTGTGTTAGTCCGGAAGCGGCGCTGTGAGGAGACACTAGGGCAATTTCATTCCTTTTGGCAAATTCAGCTACCTGTACAATATTGTCACGACGGTAAGGACCAATGATCAAATTGGCGTTCAACAGGTCAGGGCTGTTTCGCAAAAGAGAAGCAGTTGTGGAAGCGGATGCTTTGGTATCCATTACAGAAACATTCAAACGAACATCCTCCTCGCTCAATACATCCAAAGCCATTTTGGCACCTGCATAGAAGTTAACCGCCCATAGGGAGTTGTCGTCAATGGCAGAGGAGTATTCACTGTATTGATTGGTGATAAAAGGCAGTAATAAACTCACATTATAAGAAGAGAGTTTTTCTGAACCTATTTCATTAACATCGATAACGTTAGTCGGATTGATTCCTGACTCAATAGAGCCTTCTGAAGTAATGGGCGGATATTTCAGTACTGAGATATCCTTCCAGACGACTGTATCCAGATCTCCTACGGGGAATTCTTTGACTTCCACGTAGGTGCCTGTTTCGGGATCCCAAACTTTTTTTCCGGAAATTGGATCGAGCGTTTCCTTTGGGGGAGCGTTATCTTTGTCTTTATTCAGTGGTTTGAAAATTTCGCATGAGGAAAAAAACAAAACGCTGAGCAAGAGGATTGTCAAAGATTTATTCCCACTCAATTGTCGCAGGAGGTTTTGTGCTAATATCATAAACAACTCTATTTATGCCTTTTACATTATTGATAATTTCAGTTGATACCGTCGCCAGCAATTCGTTGGGCAACCGGCTCCACTCAGCAGTCATACCATCGGTAGAGGATACAGCCCTGAGGGCAACTGTTTGTTCATAGGTGCGTTCATCGCCCATAACACCGACGGATTGAACAGGTAACAAAATAGTACCTGCTTGCCAAACTTCATCGTAAAGATCGAATTTTTTTAGGTTTTCGATGAATATATGATCCGCTTCTTGCAGCAAGGCTACTTTTTCCGGAGTGATATCTCCGATAATCCGGATACCCAGGCCGGGGCCAGGGTAGGGGTGTCTGTGTAAAATAGTAGTAGGGACTTCTATCTCTTTCCCCAGTTTTCTGACCTCATCTTTGAATAACATTCTTAAGGGTTCGACAATTTTCAGTTTGAGCAAGTCCGGTAATCCACCAACATTATGGTGTGATTTAATGGTGACCGAAGGGCCGTGTACCGATACCGATTCGATCACATCCGGATAGATGGTTCCCTGTGCCAGCCATTTGATCTGGGGGTATTTGGCAGCTTCTCTTTCAAAAACTTCTATGAAAACCCTGCCTATGGCCTTACGTTTTTTCTCGGGATCACTAATTCCTTTTAGGGCATCATAGAATTGTTGTTTGGCATCAATACCTAAAACCTTTAATCCCAGATTTTTATAAGATGCCAGGACTTCTTCAAATTCATTTTTTCTGAGCAACCCATTGTCTATGAAAAAACAAATGAGTTGATCTCCTATGGCCCGTTTCAGCAACAAAGCTGCAACAGAAGAATCAACACCACCGGAAAGACCCAGCAAAACATGTTCTGATCCTATCTTTTCTCTCAGTTCGGCGACAGAATGCTCCGCAAAATGAGCAGGGGTCCAATCCCCTTTCATACCCACAATGCGTTTCAGAAAGTTACCCATGAGCAGTAATCCATCCAGACTGTGCGCTACCTCCGGATGAAATTGAAGACAATAGACCGGAGCACCTAAATGACTGGCCGGAGCCTTAAATGCAGCAGTGGTGATGCTTTCAGTCCCTGCCAGCAACTCGAAACCTTCCGGAATACGGGCAATAGTATCGCCGTGGGACATCCATATTTGGGATTCTTCAGGGATATTGTGGAAAATATCGTCTTCCGGTTTCAGCATTTGCAGGGATGCCTTGCCATATTCCCGCTTATCGGATTTTTCAACGGTACCACCGTAATAATCGGCGATAAATTGTGCACCGTAACAAATGGCCAATACAGGGACATTGCCTACAAACTTGTCCAGTTCGAGCTGTAGCGCATTTTCATCCTTAACCGAAAACGGACTTCCTGATAAAATGAACGCCTTGATGCTTGGATCCTGCTCTGGAATTTTGTTGAAGGGGGTGATTTCGCAGTAGATACCCAATTCGCGTACCCGCCTTGCGATTAGCTGGGTGTATTGAGACCCAGAGTCCAGAATTATTACCTTTTCTTCCATCTCGCAAATATATACTTTAAGGAGGATAAATTGCGGATTATTCCTCAGCTAATTTAATCTGCTTCAGCATAATGCAAGGAAAAGAAAAAGGCTAAGGTTTTTTGAGATTCCAACAGGATTTTACTCAAAACCTTAGCCTTCTTTTTCGTAAATTTTTAATTTTTTTCGGTCGTTGGGCTATACCTCCGGGTTATTCGATATACAGCAAAAACTCAACCCGGCGATTTTTATCTCTGCCAGCTTTGTATTTATTGTCCGCTACAGGCACCTTTTCTCCATACCCTTTGTAGGTGATGCGATTGGCTTTGATACCTTTGGAAACCAGGTAGTCGTAACAGGCTTTGGCTCTTTTTTCCGACAATATAAGATTGTCGTTGCTGCCACCTACGCTGTCGGTATGACCGCTAATGGTTAATTTATGTGCCGGGTTTCTCTTCATGATATCCGCAATTTGGTTGAGGATATCAAAAGATTCTGATTTCAGGTTAGCGGAAGCTGTTTCGAATTGGACAGCCTGAACGGCAAAGTTCAACACTTCTTTGTCTTCTTCAGATAAGTCCGGACAACCATTATTAGCTACTGGTCCCGGCTGATTGGGGCATTTGTCGATTTTATCCAGAACACCATCCTTATCAGAATCAGGACAGCCGCCCAGATCTGCAGGGCCGGCATTATTCGGGCAATCGTCGTCTTTGTCGGCAATGCCGTCTTTGTCCGCATCCGGGCAACCATTAGCAGAAGCTTCTCCTGCTTCGTTGGGACATGCGTCCAGATGGTCAGGTATGCCGTCCATGTCTGCATCTTTGGCACGTGGGCAACCATTATTGTCAATGGGGCCTGCTTCATTTGGACATTTATCCTTTTGATCAGCTACTCCATCATTGTCTGAGTCGGGGCAGCCTCCAAGTGCTTTGATACCCGCGAGATCAGGACATTGATCTTCTCCGTCCGTAACCCCGTCCCCATCCTTATCGGGACAGCCGTTTAATCCGACAATACCAGCAATATCGGGACAAAGATCTTCACTGTCTGCAACGCCGTCGCCATCACGGTCTTTGATGGTGGGTTCATCAGGAGCTCCTTCGTCTCCGCCCAAAAGCACCAAAATGCCGGCTCCAACCTGCAGGTGGTTTCGGAGTTCCTGAAAACCCAGTGCGTACTCTCCTTTAAAGCTTAAGTAGGAATGTCTGAACATCCGGAAATTAAGTCCGACCCCCAATGGAGCCGCAAAGGAAAAGTCTCCTTTATGATCTTCGGAAATGCCTCGAACACCTGCATAGAGATAGGGGTAAATGAAATGAGGTTCCCTAAATAACTTTAATTGTAATGATGCATCAAGGCTGGCAAGGGACATTTTTTGAAACCTTCCTTTATCGTCCTGGGGAATATAACCTTCATTCATTCGGAAAGGAATGGATAAATTAAGGTAATCGTTGAGGTGACGGGCATATTCCATTTCCAGTCCGATGCCGGCAAAATCCATTGTAGAGAATTCATTGGTTATTGGCCAGTGAAAATTGGAATTGACCAATCTGAAGGCAATGGCGTTTTTGGCTCCATCATATTGGGCATAGGCTTGAGTGAATGCCATGATCAGCACCAACATTAATATTACTTTTTTCATAATCAGAAATTTTGGTTGACAAAATAATAAGGAAGGAACAATATTTCTTCTGACGGGGGATAGTCGAAAAGTAACAGCTTTGCTACAACATTTGATTCCAAATAGATGCACCCTTCTATGTGTTTCAAAAGTTGGGAAAATGTCAGGTGAAAGGAAATAAATGCCTGTCAGGAGTGATGTTATAAATTAATTATCTACCAGTCCTCTGCCAGTCTTTTTTATTTTGCCGTTGTCGGTGAGTTGTTTTACCAGTCTGTCCAGGATGCCATTGACAAAGTCTTTACTCTTGTCTGTACTATAGACTTTGGCCAATTCAACGTACTCATTTAAGGTCACTTTTGTCGGAATACTTTCGAAGGCAATAAATTCTGAAATGGCCATTTTGATCAGAATCATATCGATCACAGCCACGCGATCGGCATCCCAGTTTTTCAGTGCCGGAGTGATGACTTCGAGCAGTTCAGTTTCATTTTTGGAAACTTCAATCAGCAGGGTTTTCCCGAACTCATCAATGGTTTCAGCCGTGGGAATGTAGGCTTCAAAGAAGTTCTCTTCCGCCGGTAATGCCTTGATGGTCTTTTTAATGGCCCCAACAACAATCGACTTATCTTCTTCCCAGAGCGGGTAGTTGTCTGTAATGATTTCTATGAATGACTCATTATTGGTACAGGTCTTGTAGAGATGCAGCAGTATGTTGATAAAATCCTGTTGTGTATTGTCAGATTTATCAATAAAAGCATTGTATTCTTCAGAACCGGAAAATTCGGAATAAAACCTGCGAACCTGATCCTCATCAAACTTTTCCTCCAGGTTCATTTTTTTGAATTGTCTGAAAAGCGCCTGATTCTGCAAAAGGGAGTTCATGAGCGGATTCTCAGCCAGTTTGGGGGTGAATTTTCGATCTTCGTCTGATGGTAAATGCTTGGATTTCTTGCGTTTGGCATCTATCCTGGCATAGGCGGCAACTTTCATGAAAAGCAGAAGATTGAACAGGTATAGTTCAAAAGTCTTGTCAATGCTTATACGGTATCGAGACAAAATAGTTTGCAAATCAACGGATTTGTCCCGACTCATGGTATAAAGCATCTGCATGACTTTTATGCGGACGTTTCTTCGGCTCAACATAGTTTCAATTTAGACTTTTGGCAAATATACCGCAATGGGATTGATAATTTTACAATGTTGATTGATTATTTTTAAAACAATTAATTAGCGGGAAAAAAGCTGAAGCCGGGAAGTATAAATGTGTGGCATGCAGGGACAGGAATATAATTAGTTGAACAGAAAATTTGGCCCGGAAATATTTTCATTGGGGATTGCGTACCTGACCGCACGCGAAGCGTTTTTTCTAGCCGGGAGATACCGGGATTTGGCCCCTAGCAGGGCCATTGTTGATAGAAATCTATTCCGTATCTCCCGACTAGATATTTTTTTTCATACCGTCACACAATTTGTTCAACGGTAAATTATTCCCCCAAAAAAACACGGAGAAACATGAGTCACCCCTAATTTTTGAAAATTAAAAAGGTATGATTTATTTTTCAGAGGTTGATGTCGGAATTGACAATTAACTATTTGTTTTTCAGGTATTTACATTCTTTTTGTCTTGATACAAAAAGAACCAAAAAAATCAAAGCTGTATGTATTTTTTGGACAATTCTAGCTCGATTTTGGCCACGCACCCAAACCTGTCAGCCGACAGGCAGGCTCGCCTTCCTTCGTCAGGCTCAGACATGGGTGCTTTCTCAGAGCCAGCGCTCAAAATCTTCACTAAGAATTGTTACCCAAAAATCCATAAGGCCGTTTTCCCTCGCCGGGAAGATTGAAAATCAACCATTTACACGAAAAATCCCAAATTTTGGCCTAAGCCAAAATTTGGGATGACTAATGTTGACTTTTAGAAATTGTGAACCACCTACTTTAAATAATCTTTCTGAATCTCTTCAAAATGCGGCAGTTGTTTGTAGTGCCACTTTTTGATGATCGTTCCATTCTTCATCAATAATACCCCGGGGTTGGATCTAATGATGGTTTTCAGCATGATATCATCACCCTGGTAGAATGGGAATTCTGCTCCGGAAGCTTCGATGAAGGAATTTATTCCTTCTGCCCCGAGATACGCGGTGGCTACATTGACTTTATAACCAGCTTCAACGGCAGCTTTCATCACAGGATTAACAGTGCCTTTCCAGTGGTTGATATAATTATTGTCCCAGTTGTAAATCGTTTCCACCACCTGGCGTTTGATAATGGTATCAATGCGGGTAACTAATTGAAAATTTTCTTCAAAAGTTTCCGGGTCCAAGGTAACTATAGTATCCTGAACAAAAGTTGTATCATTCACAGTCAAGGTTTGACTACTGGTGGTATGGTACATTTTGTAAGCCACGACGAGGAAGTTATAATTTTCTATAGCCAGCAATTCTTCCTGGCCTTCATTACCGTCCATGTCCTCAAGGGCAAAATCGCTGATCTTTGTAGGTTCGATTTCGGGCGTGGATTTGATTTGTACCAGATCCCATTCTTCCTTAGGGTAATTTTTGAATTCTTTCATGTACTGATCGAAGGGTAACTTGACCGTTTCCCCAGATTTTTTGTTGGTCATTTCGTAATGGGTCACCTTCACATTGGCCATGGATTCTTCTTCCGCAGTTCTTTGTTCAACGATGTTCACACCTTCTTTGAATGGACGAAAATCAACATCAGGAAGGTCCCACACATAGTTGCTGATACAGTAGAATGTAAAGCCGACAATGGTAGCAATGGTTACAATAGCCCTGGTGCCTTTAGACCATAGCTGATGCATGCTTCCGGAGAAAAAGACAAAAATGAGGGAAGGAACCATCAAGGCAACATCCTTGAGGAAAGAGGTGAATGGTTTGAGTTTGACAAAATCCCCGAAACATCCGCAATCCGTGACCTTCATATTCGTTTCTACCCAGGGGGCCCACTGAGCAAACTGGAAGAAATTGATACCTTCCGGTACATAACCGGTCAGGTAAGTGAATCCTGTAAGGATGAGGAAAAAAACGACCAGCAGTAAAAAAGCCCAGGCTGTGAATTTACGCATGGCGCCAATGATGAGCATCACACCCAGCACGATCTCAAAAACGATCATGATGACCGAAATGGCAATGGAATGTTCACTAAACCAGGGAAACATAGGTGCCAGGAAGCTGAAGCTCGTTCCACTGAATGTAGCTTCAAATTCTGCGAAGTAATCTTCCATTTTGTAGGCGGTACCAAGTGGGTCAACAGCCTTTACCAAACCGGACCAAACGAATAGCACCCCGGCAAAATTCTGGAGGTAACTAATCAGCCAGTTCTTGATCTCGCCTTTCAGAAAATAGATGGCCAGCGTAACGATCAAGGCCACAATTCCTACACCAATTACCATGCTTAAAAGACTCATTTTTTGATATTTTTTGTTTCAGCTATTTTAATTAATGCGAAGATAGCATAAATAATAATGTCCATATAATTGGCATCAAGTCCTTCGGAGACAACCGTTTTACCTTCGTTATCTTCAATCTGTTTGATGCGTAAAATTTTAGCGAGAATAAGATCTGTGATTGAGCTGATGCGCATATCGCGCCAGGCTTCCCCGTAGTCATGATTTTTGCGGATCATCAGTTCCCGGGTTTCATTGGCGTAGTGGTCGTACAATGCTATCACCTTGTTTTTGTCCATTTCCAGGGGTGTATCCTCCGGAAGGGAAAGTTGTATCTGGGCAATGATCCCGTAATTGACCAGCGCCCAGTATTCTCCCTCGATGGCTTCGCCGACTTTCTGCTCTTTTTTCTCCTCAATGCTGCGAATGCGCTGCGCTTTGATAAACATCTGGTCCGTCAGGGAAGCAGGCCTTAATATTCGCCAGGAACTGCCATAATCCTCATGTTTTTTGAGGAAAAGTGCTCTGCAGTGTTCGCTGATTTTATCGTATTGCCCGAGGGTCTTTTTCAATGTGTTCTTATTTTGGGCAAATATACTGCTTGCAACATTAGAATGGAAAACTTAGCCACTTTAAAAGTTAAAGAAGATTTGAATGTTTGTTAATGAAAGGTGAATGGGATGGAGAATGCAAAGTACAGCGTGAAATTTTCAGCATAAAAAAGGTTAAAGGTGTTCTGTAAACCTAATTCTGCACGCTTAGGTCTTTTTCTGTTATTTAGAATATGTTTAATTTATATATATGCGCTTTTGTTTTTGTGTGTTTGTTGGTTTATTGTAAATTGCGTCATTAATGAGTCGGAACTCAACATGTATAACCATCTATAATCAAGGAACTAATGAAAGGATTCTCCCGGGGTGTTGCATTTCTTGTATTGGTTTTCGAGCGATGAATGTGTAATGGGTATTTATTATTGCTGATATCATGGTAATGAGTGTTGTGTTTATATGTAGCGGGAGTCATTAAGAAAAAATACCTGACCAAAAATAAAAGCGAAACAAATACATGAAGGCAAACGAAACGAAAGTTGAAGATTTTTTATCATCAAATAAAACGCAATTTGTAATTCCGGTTTATCAAAGAAATTACGATTGGTCCACAATTCAATGCAAGCAATTACTTGACGATATTCTTGAAGTTGGTACTATTCGTAAAATGAATGCGCACTTCATTGGAAGCATCGTTTATGTTCATGATGATGTGTATACTTCTCAAGAATAAAGAATGACTATAAAGATGGTCAACAAGACTAACTACGTTAACCTTAATTTACTTATCTATATATAGGCTCGCACAGATAAGGGGAGTGATGAGCCGCTAATAAATGAAATTAGGAAACGTACCTTATTAATAAGTTTGCACCAGAAGAGAAGCTAAAACTCGTCCAACTGAGAATAACGATAAAGCAATAAAACACCTAATTCGAGGGGATAATGATGAAGAGTTCAACGGATACTCCAAAGTCATTGATAACTATAATTACTTCAAAGGAAGAATTAGTGAAGAAAACTATGAATATGTTCTCAATGGATTATCAAAGCTTATGTTTGTCGAAATCTCTTTAGATAGAGATAAGGATGACCCACAGAGGATATTTGAAAGTTTGAATCAACAGGATTAGAGCTATCGCAAGCGATTTGATTCGCAATTATATTTTAAGGGACTAAACGAAGGATCAAAATAGAATTTACAATAATTTTTGGGAGGTCATTGAAAAGCAAGCCAAAGATAAACAAAAAATAGTAGTAAAGTATCAGATTTTATTCGTGATTATTTGACACTCGTAAATAATAAAAATCCCAAAGGAGGCCCATAATGAGTATGGTATCCTACTATCGAATTGAACAATCTCGAACAATCCCAAACAATCCCCTTAGTTATTGATAATAATAAACCTTGCATCGCTGAAATTCCAGGGTTGAATCAAATTGTTGCATATCCATTTTTAACACATATACTCTCTAATTTTCTATCTTTTTTGGGGTGACCCCTCTTGTTGGATTACAACTAATGCGTTGAAAAAAAGGTACGGCCGGGAACATATTAATTATTTTTCTTTTGTTTCCAAGGATAAAAAGCCAGTTATTGAAGATTTTCTAGGACAGCCATAAGTATCAGTTCACCCATCTTTTAAATGAAAAGGATTTGATCCAGATCTGTAAAAAAAAGCCTAATCAATTGAAAAACAACTAATTAGGCTTATATTTCTGTAGTCGGGATGACAGGATTTGAACCTGCGACCTCTGGTCCCCCAGACCAGCACTCTAACCGAGCTGAGCTACATCCCGATAGTTGGATTCGAGCATGAAGATTGAAGTATTTTAAACGGTACTTCCCGGGTCTTCTGTCCTTCGTCCTGAATTTTATCTGTCATAACTGCGATACATGGCCAGCAACATTTTGGAAGCGGCTGTCAGCCTGTCGTAGAAATCCTCATAAGTATGCGGCGGTACCTGGAATAATCCGTCGATCACCTGGAGTATCGCGACACATTCAAAAATGGCAGTCCTGGAAGCAATGATGTAGTCCTTTTTTTCCGGGATCTTCATTTTTCCGGTACTTTCCGCCAGCAAATAAAGCGATTTTAAAACCGTGTCCTTCAATTGCTGTTTTTGACCTTCATCGATTTCGTTCTCTGAGGCCAGGAATTTGAGCATATCGACCGAAAGTCGTTTTAAATGTTGATAGAGATCCAGTTTTTCAAAATCGAACATAAAGTTGAACTTGTGGTTTGTCGATATACCAAAAAGAAAAAAACGGATTGAAAATAAATCCGTTTTTTCTGTGAGGATACGCAGACTCGAACTGCGGACCTCTTGCCTGTCAAGCAAGCGCTCTAAACCAACTGAGCTATACCCTCATTTCAAAATTTCAAAAATAATCCCAAATCTTAAACCCGGGCCGCAAAAATACTACTTTTTTGTAAAAGTGGTATGAAAAGGAAACTTTTTTTATCAAAGTCCGTAACTGATAAATAATGCTATTCTTCATGCCAGGCTAAAAGCACCTAACTAAAAACTTCTTGATTTATCGTTATCAATGGTGACTATTAAAGTTGCTCAGCTATGCCTGTTAACGTTTTGTCGAAAAAAATAGTTCTTTTTTGCTGCTCGGGCAACCTTTGTAGAAAATAATCGTCTTTAGATAAAAACAATAAGACTCCAATACAAATTCGAAAAAAAGAAACAAAAGATTTCTCTGTAAGAAGAGAGTTTTTTCATACTAGTCCAAATTTTGTTGCCGTGCGGAATGCACGGCTTTTTTTTTGCCTTTTTTTCACTTCTACTGCGTCATACTTTATCTTTACACCAACAAACCTGGCGATATGCTTTCAATGGACCATTCTCTTCTTCCTTACAATACCTTTGGCATTGATGTAAAAGCAGATCAATTGGTAAAAGTGATCACCGAATCCCAGCTGGTGGAATTGATTTTATCCGCTGATGCGACAAAACCAAAATTTATACTGGGCGGAGGAAGTAACCTGTTGCTTACCCGTGATATACCCTTCCTTGTTATCAAAAATGAAATTGGCTGTCGCCGCTTTGAACTCATGGAAGACAACCGGGTGCTGGTAACAGCGGGTGGAGGAGAGCACTGGCATGATTTCGTCGTGTGGTGCCTGAAGCATGATTTCGGAGGACTGGAAAACCTGTCACTTATTCCCGGAACAGTGGGGGCTGCACCCATTCAGAATATCGGCGCCTACGGTGTTGAACTAAAAGATGTTTTTCACAGCCTCAAGGCCATTGACCTGTCAACGGGTGAAAAGCAGATCTTTATGCCCGAAGACTGTGATTTCGGATACAGGGACAGTATTTTTAAGCGAAGCCTTAAAGGTAAATTTTGCATTACCGAAGTATCCTTCCTGCTGACATCCGCCAATCATGTGGTTAATGATGGTTACGGAGCCATCAGATCCGTATTGGCAGAAAAAGGAATTACCCAACCCGGGATCAGGGGATATTCATGAGGCGGTAATAAATATCAGGCGATCCAAATTGCCTGATCCGGCAGAAATTGGCAATGCTGGCAGTTTTTTCAAAAACCCTGAAATTCCCAGCAAACATTTTGAAAGGATTAAATCCAGTTCTCCGGGTGTCCCTCATTATCCTGGAAAAAATGGTCTCATCAAAGTACCTGCCGGCTGGTTGATCGAGCAATGCGGATGGAAGGGTAAAAGGCGTGGAGCTATAGGGTGTTACGAGAAACAGGCACTCATCCTGGTCAATTACGGTGGAGGATCAGGGGAAGACATCAAAAGAATGTCCGAAGATATTGTAGCTGATGTAAAGGCGCAATTTGGCATACAACTGCAGAGGGAGGTGAATATCCTCTGATTAAAATAAAAAACAAAACAAAATGCAAAGTATCATTATCCGCAATGCAAGCATCATCAACCGGGGAACTATCACCGAGGGGGATATATTTATTAAAAACGGCAGGATCGACCGTATTGGTAAAAAGCTGGATATACAGGCCGATTTGAGTTTCGATGCCTCCGGAAAATACGTCATGCCTGGAATTATTGACGACCAGGTTCATTTCCGGGAGCCGGGGCTTACCCATAAGGCCAATATTTTTACGGAATCCCGGGCAGCTGTTGCAGGTGGAGTTACTTCTTTTATGGAAATGCCAAATACAAAACCTGCAGCCATAACCCAGGAATTACTTCAGGATAAATACGATATCGGGGCAAAAACATCTCTGGCCAATTATTCCTTCTTCATGGGAGCAGCCAACGATAACCTCGAAGAGGTTTTGAAAACCGACCCCAAAACGGTTTGTGGTATCAAAGCTTTTATGGGCTCAAGTACCGGCAATATGCTCGTCGATGATCCTGTGACGTTGGAGGGTTTATTCCAAAAATCAAATATGCTCATTGCTACCCATTGTGAGGATGAAACCACCATACGCAACAATATGGAGCTTTACCGGGAAAAATACGGTGATGATATTCCCATTCGATTCCATCCGGATATTCGGAATGCAGAGGCCTGCCTGTTGTCCTCTTCCTTAGCTGTTGAACTGGCTAAAAAGCATGATGCAAGGTTACACATTCTGCATATTTCTACCAGGGATGAACTCGACTTATTTACCAATGACATTCCATTAGAGCAAAAGAGAATAACCTCAGAGGTTTGTGTACACCACTTGTATTTTAACAGTGACCAGTATGATAAGCTGGGAACCAGAATCAAATGTAATCCCGCCATCAAGGGCAAAGAACACCAGGAGGCCCTTTTCCCTGCGCTGTTGGACAATCGCCTGGACATCATTGCCACGGATCATGCCCCACATACATGGGAGGAAAAACAGGGTAATTATTTTGCTGCTCCAAGCGGATTGCCACTTGTCCAGCATTCCTTAAACATCATGTTGGGCTTTTACAAAAAAGGAATGATATCCCTGGAGCGTATTGTGGAGAAAATGTGCCACGCGCCCGCCATTTGCTTCCAGATCGATAGGAGGGGCTATCTCGATGAAGGATATTGGGCCGACATTGTGATTTTTGATGCTGAACAAAAAAGTGTCGTTGATAAGTCCGGTCTTCATTATAAATGTGGCTGGTCACCGCTGGAAGGTTATGAAATTCAGGGTAGGGTAGAGCAGGTAATCGTCAGCGGGCGCCTGGCATATAACGATGGTAGTTTCGCTAAAAACCAGTCAGGTGAACGATTGCTTTTTGACCGATAAATTGTTTTTTGGGGTTGGTCTTTGTTAAAGTTGGGTTGAAATAGAATTCCCGAAAAAGAATTTCGTTTCGACAATAGTTTACGGGGTATTTTTTCCGTAAATAAAACCTGAGATCCAGCTTTCAGATGATGTCAAAATATATTATTGCCATTTTCTTTGTCGTTCTCCTGATCGGGTTGATGCCGCATCAGGCTAGTTCCCAGTCCAGCTTTGGAATCAAGGCAGGGATGAACATGGGGGATATCAAAGTAAGATCAAAGACCCTGCTTGTTGATGAGCAGTATGCTCCCCTGCGGGTATGGCATTTTGGTTTGGTAGGGTCTAAAGACTTTTCTGAAAAATTATCCGGACAAATTGAATTGTTATTTTCTCAAAAGGGAGGACAAAGTCCGCTGGATTTGAGTATGCCAAACCCATTGGAAGCTTATTGGCAGTATAAACTAACCTATTTGACTATGCCTTTCTTACTGCAATATAAAGCAGGGCCCTTGTCTTTTGAAGCAGGCCCCGAAGTTGGGTATCTGATCGGCCAGAAAACATTGAGAAATGATGTAGTTGTGGAGAATCAATTATCCGTTTTCGGACAACGACCCTGGGAGTTTGCCCTGACAGGCGGATTTAAATTTACGGTGGAACGTTTTTTTACGGAGGTTCGATGGTCGCATGGCATCAATTCTCTTGGGGAGATTCGTTTCACCGACATGAACGGAGATCTGCTGGGTGAATATCAACACTTTTCTCATACATTGCATGTTTCTTTGGGGTATTTGATTGCTGTTAACAAGCCGCAGGTACCGGAGATCGGGGGTGATTGATTTTTATTGGTTTCAGTAGTTCCGGGTGGCTGGCTATCAATTGGTTAAAATATTTCAAGAAGTTCTAATGGTTCCGGTTCCCATCCCTGCCTGGCTTGCGGTTAAGCGCAACAAATTCCAATCCTTTGAACCCCTTTGAACCCCTTGAAATATTTTAACCAGTATCCTTAGTTACCAACCGCCTGTGCAGCATCTATGATACCCCATCCGAATTCATTGTCTTTATACGGATAATTAGAAGCTGCTGTTTTCATTTTATTATAAACCTGGGATCTTGTCTGGGATAAGTTGGTAGACCAGATAAGTGCTGCAATACCGGCAGTGGTTGCAGTAGCGGCAGAAGAACCACCAACTCTGTCCACCTGGTTGCCACTCATGGCCAGTGTGAGGGCAGTTCTGGAATTATCATTTCTTCGCTGCATAACGGCTACAAAATCAACATCACTCCCGGTATGACAAACGTCACACTCAACCATTGGACTTCCGTCCTTCACGCCGGTCACGGCAACGGTTTCATTCATGGTCGCCGGGAAGATAACACCCCACCAGTTGGTGAATGAAGTAGAGGTCCCCGCAGCCGCGATGATCATTTTCCCCCTGTTGTAAGCATAATAAACACCATCGGCAACCTTATTGCTCCAGAAAATATCTCCTATAGACATGCTGACGATCTTCACATCGCTGCGGTCCCCTGCAATTTTCAAACCGTCACGCACCCCTGTTTTTTCTTTTGAGCCGTTGATGACTACATCTCCCGTACCACGAACAGAAACAAGATCTGCATTATAGGCCACACCGATGGAGGTGCCGTCATAACCGCGAGGAGCTGCGATCAATCCTGCCATGGAAGTACCATGGCCACAGTCATCATTCGGACCGTCCGGAGATGCCCACCACCACCAGGAGCTTACGTAGGTGCCATATTTATTGATAAAACGGCCCTGAGACTGGCCGGAGTTGAAACTGCTGCCCAATTTGCTCTGATTGGGAGATACCCCGGTGTCGATCAGGCAAACAGTAACGCCATCCCCGGTGGTGGTACTCCAGGCTGCAGGGACATTCATGTAGTCCAGATGCCAGGAAATTTTGGCATTAGGTGCAGTTGAGGTATAATCGGCAGCCTGAATAGAGCTCGGAGGACTACCGCCACATCCGGAGTCACTTCTGTACTGAACTTCGTCCAGGGAATAGGAACCGGGTTCCACGTAACGCACCTCCGGCATTTTCCTCAACATGTCCACAACCGTGGGATGGAAAATTTTGATGTCAATAGAGGGAAAGGTTTCGGTTTCATCACTCAGCAGCAGATCTGCCTCCGTGTAGTTGGCATCCGGAAATAATTCGTTGGTTGTTTCAAGGATGGCATCAATTACTTTTTGGCGGGCATTTTTCCAGGCAGTTTCCTGTACGTTGATCAGATGTATTTTGTCTTTAATATTGGTTTCGTCGGCGGGTTTGTACCCTACGAAAGCTACGGAATCACTGTGTACCAAAGCTCCGGCCAGGATCTCGGGAGTGGCGTTTTCCCAGTTGTAAACTTTTCCTGTTTCCAGGTGTGCCTCCACAACGGCAGTTACTGCTGCCCTGGACGGAATTTTGGTTGAGTCTTGCTCTAAGTCGTTGATGTTCTCTTTGCTACAACCCAGCAAAAATATTCCAATGCTGAGGGTCAAAAGAATGTTCTTGAAATTCATTTTGATAGATAGTTTTGAAAATAGGTGAATAAATAAAATTTGTGAAATCAGCATCAATATACACAATATTTAATTTCACCATATAGGGATTCTGTAATTTTTTTGTTTTTTGGTTCAATAGATTGTCAGTGACTATTACTTAAGCTTTCGTCGTAACTTTTATTTTTGTATTATTGCATTTTAAGTGTTTCCACTTTTCAACCGATTAACAATATGAGAAAAACAATGATCCTTTTGCTGGGCATTTTCCTGCTCACCAACACTACACTTTCAGCACAGGAAAACCCTAAAAACATTCGTGGCCTGGGAGCCAAATTATTATTTATCGATTATGGTATTCCCAATGGCATCGACAGTTTGAACATCACCAATGGAATTGAATTGTCCTACCTGCATGGATTCAATAACTTCCTGAATTTGTCTTTACCTTTTAAGGTCGGAGTGGCCAATGTCCCCGGGGACATAAACAACCGTTTTATTGTGAGCATGGATGCCCTTTTTCAGTTTAAGTATGAAAAGGCAGGGA
The DNA here is from genome assembly GCA_942492125.1 of uncultured Bacteroidota bacterium. Lineage (GTDB taxonomy): Bacteria > Bacteroidota > Bacteroidia > Chitinophagales > Saprospiraceae > BCD1. Next base: position 495,303 of record CALODM010000035.1, on the reverse strand, counting down.
ATAAATTTATTCCTTATGTCTTTGGCGGAGGTGGATTTGTCAATGAGGATAACCGCTCCAGTTTCAATGTTCCGCTGGGCGTTGGATTACATTATATAGTTGGTGAAAATTCCATCATCAATGCCCAGGGAGAATACCGAATGTCTCAGGAAACTGATCGCAATAATTTACAGCTCGGCCTGGGATATATTTACAATTTTGTCAAGGCGGATAAAGATGGCGACGGAGTATCTGATTTTGAAGACAACTGTCCCGACATAGCCGGACCGGCTTCGAGTAAGGGGTGTCCTGATTCAGATGGCGACGGAATCATTGATCTGAAGGATGATTGTCCGGATTTGAAAGGCCCCCGGAATACCAATGGCTGTCCGGACACAGATATGGATAAAATCCCTGATAATAAGGATGATTGCCCGGAGGTGGCCGGACTTGAAGCTTTTAATGGATGCCCTGATTCAGATGGTGATGGAATCATTGATATGGAAGATGCATGCCCCGAATTAGCCGGAACAGCTGCTACAAATGGTTGTCCTGACAGAGATAATGATGGTTTGGCAGATAAGGATGATAATTGCCCGGATTTGCCGGGAACAAAGCTGATGAATGGCTGCCCGGATAAAGACGGGGATAATATTGCTGACAAAGATGATGACTGCCCTGATTTGCCTGGGCCAGCATCAACCGGTGGTTGCCCGGACAGGGATGGTGACTCTGTGATCGACTCTGAAGATAAATGCCCTGATCAGCCAGGTTTGGTAAATAACAAAGGTTGCCCTGAAATTAAAGAAGAAGTGAAAGAAGTGCTGGAATTTGCCATGCGCGCTGTGCGATTTGAAACCGGTAAAGCGACCTTGAAGGAGGAATCCTTCGTGATACTGGATCAAATCGTAGATATCATGAAAGAATATGTGGGACACAGGTTGACTATTTCCGGCCATACGGACAACGTAGGTAACGACGATTTAAATATGGTTCTGTCGGAGGATAGAGCAAAATCCTGTATGCAATACCTGATTTCTAAAGGTGTCAGCCCGAAGAGATTGTCTTACAAAGGTTATGGGGAAACCGTCCCGATTGGGGATAATAAAACGGCATTCGGACGTGGATTGAATCGTCGGGTTGAGTTTTTGTTGTACATCGAATAGCCGGAGGTTTTGCACACACAAAAAAACCGAATTCACCTTGTGGGGGAATTCGGTTTTTTTGTTTCAACACATTATTCTTATCCTTCCTTGTTCAATAAGTTTTTCCTCTTTTCGGCAACACTCTGCTTGAGTCCTTCCTTGAATTTGATAATCCGTTGCAAGACCTCCTCGTTTTGGACACCAATGATCTGGGCGGCGAGTATGCCGGCATTTTTGGCTGCATTGAGTGCCACTGTTGCCACAGGGACACCATTGGGCATCTGCAAAATAGACAAAATAGAATCCCAGCCGTCGATAGAGTTGGAGGATTTCACCGGGACACCAATGACCGGCAAAGGACTTAATGATGCGACCATTCCAGGCAGGTGAGCAGCACCTCCGGCGCCTGCAATGATCACCTTAATTCCGCGTTCATGTGCTTGTTTGGCAAAGTCAAACATATATTCCGGTGTTCGGTGTGCTGAAACGATGTTGATTTCAAAGGCAACACCAAGTTCTGCCAATACCTCTTTTGCTGCTTTCATGACAGGCCAGTCTGAATCTGAACCCATTATTATGCTTACCATTTTAACGATTTTTATTTTGCATTAAATGTTGTCTCTTTCAATAGGGCAGGTCATACAATGAGAACCGCCGCGGGCACGGGATAATTCCGTTGATGGCAACGTGATTATGGTATTTTTAACTTCTTCAGGCGTTAGAATGCCATCGTCAAAAGCCTTGAGCAGGTCAACGGCATGCACAACCCTATACCCGGCTTCTTTAAATGCTTTTTCCGTCCAGATGTTGCGGTCATACGTCAGCGCAACGCCCGACTTGATGGCAACGAGATTACAACCATCTGTCCATTGTTCTCGCTCCTGGTAAGGACTAAGCCCTTGCCCGGCATGAATTACCCTGGCGTTTGGATTGATCTCAGCTTTGAGAAAGGCTTCAATACTCCAGTAATGAGAAACCTGCCCGGATTTATGCAATACTTCAACATTGGATCCGTGCCCATCTACCACGATGGGTTTGTAACCCACAAAATCCGTTTCAGTTATTTGGGTAAACAAGGTATCGATGTGCATGAAAGACCTTTCATTAGGAACGTCGATCATGGCGACATTAGATACGATATTTTTTTCGAACAATACCTTTGCCAGTGATTCAATAGCGTGTCTGGTAGTCCTTTCACTTATGCCAATCAGCAGGTAGTCTTTATTGATGATCATCACATCACCTCCTTCAATAGAAACTTTGTCATTGCGTTTGGAAGGCGGGAAATCATCGATCATATTCAGGTTAATCACCCTTTTTCCTTCAGTAACTGATTTGAATAACGGATGGGCGTAGATGATAAACCTGGTCAGGAGATTTTCACGGGCTCTGGCTTCCTTGGAGGCTTTGGTGATAATGATATGGTCATTAACGGTAACCGCAATATCTCTTGTGAAAATAAAATTGGGAATGGGATCGAATAAAATGTGCTGATCTTCCGGATAATATCCGGTGATCAAAACTTTAGCCAGGTCTTTACTGGGCAATTCCATGAGGGTTTTTTTAATATAAGAAGGCAACTCCTCAAAGCTCATGGCCATGTCTATCAGTTCCTCCTTAAGTTCCACCTGAACTTCTAAAGCTTCCTTTAATAAATCCTGGGTTTCCAGTACGTTTTCCACACCAATAAATCTTTTCAACACACTGGTGAAAACGTCATGCTCTTCCTGCATTTTTGGCAGGAACACTATATCGTCAAACAATAATTCTTCAGCCCTTTTCGGGCTCACTCTTGCAATACCCCTGTCGGGGCGGTGTACAATAACTCTTCTCAGGTTTCCGATTTCGGAAGATACTTGAATCTTACTCATTTTTAATTTAGTTAAGGCTAGAATGGTCGTTGGTTCAAAATTATGAGGTTTGGAAAATCATTTTTTCCAATAGAAGGTCATCAAAAATCGACAACTTTTTCTATTTCATAAATGGAATTTATTTTTCCGGCAAATATGCAATAAAAACGTGGATTATCATTCAAAATACTGATTTCAGTTGGTCTCCCGTCATCAATGTAATTAGCCATCAGCTTCGATTTTATGGTAAAGAGGGATGAAAAATAGTGGAATTGTACCTGTTCGTTAAAGTATTGCCCCATTTGTTTGATCATTTTTGGATAATGGGTGGATGGACAAGCCAGGCAGACATTGCAATTGCCCGTAAGCTCCGGGGTGCAATCCTTGTTTATTTCCTGACAATTAAAATGGGGTGTTTTTTCGTAAGAAACCTTATGATGGGTGTAGACTACGGAAGATAGGGATAATAAACCTGACAGACCGTAAGGCATGATAGATCCAAAAGGACCATCCATGACCGTCAGGCCGATTTCTTTCAATTGGGGCGAGGTCATTAAGGCAATTTCAGAGATTTCATGCATCAGGTCAATATCGGACATTCCAAACAATGCATTTACGGCGTTGCTTGCGGAGTAGGTGGCATTGATTACCTGGGTAGCTTCGATCACCTGCTTCCGTTGATTTTCCACATGTTCTAATTCCAGTGCCCAAAGGCCACTTTGCGCTTCAGCCGAACGGACAAAAGTTTCATAAATAATAGAAATATCTTTTACTCCGTTAACTTTTTCCCGGTAGTATTGAGCTATCAAAAAAGGGTCAAAACTATACTCGATGGTGGAATACAGAGCTTCAAGACGATGGTAGTTGAACAATGGATGATCCTCAACTCTTTCACATTTTATACCGATATGTCTGCAGAACCGTTCAAATTGAAGGGGATCAGTGAAGGAGCCATATCTGTCTATGGCATAATATTTTTCAAAATGAAAATTGATGAACGCTTTATGGTCTTCTGTAAATCTGGCTTTATTTTCATTGGACATGACTGCTGTGGCTACGCTTCGGGGGTAGTGGTAACCACTGTGTAACCTTGCCTGGTTGACCACAGAAGCTTTTTTCATCAGTTCAGCTTCTTTTTCGACAACGCAAACCTTCAACCCTTTTCCGGACAAATATAGCGCGGCATATATCCCAAAAATGCCTCCTCCGATAATCGCAAAATCGTATTTTTTTACGTTTTTCATGATCGCAAAAGATTATGGTGTAAAGGTTTGATGTAATTCCATGAGGTCACTGAATAAATCGCTGTAATCAAATTCGGATAAATGTTTCAAAAACGCCAGGGAATCTTCCAATTGCTCCAGTTGTGAGGTTCCGAGCAATATACCTTCTACTTTTTCCTGGTGCCAGGCAAAACAAAGACCACATTGGTTCATATTTTGAATGGCTTCCCGGTTTTCATTTCGATTGGCTTTTTTTATGATTTCCAACAAGGCAGGAGTCACTTTTTGGCTTAATGCCGGACTTCCGCCCCTTGCTTTTAAAGAACTGTTTTCCCCGAGTGAATTTTGGTCGAGTTTGATGCCTCCTGCATTAATGCCATAGGTTAAGAAAGTTCCGGAAGAATGGAGTGGGGCATACCTGGCAAAATCCGAATAAAGGATATTGTGTTTCATCTGGATGCGAAACTTCATGTCGTATGTTTCATTAATCTTTGAGTATATATCGGGATGTCTCACCCCGGACAATCCGATTTTCAGGCCTTTTCCTTCTGCAATTCTGAAGGCTTCAAAAGTGTCGGTAATTTCGGAGTGCTCGCTTCTGTTATCCCAGTGGATAGAAAAGGTATGGAGGTTTTGATGAAAAAGAAATTCGTATTCATCAAGGACCAGTAACAGAAAGCTTTTGGTTAAATTATGCTCGGATCCACCCTGGTTGTTCAGGCTACCTGTTTTGACAATAATTTCCAGGTCGGTAATGCCGTGAGTTACAATCCATTCCCGGAGGATTTTCTCGGCTTTCCGAAAATCGTCGTTTTTTTTGTTGATGGGGTAGTTGGTGGCCGTATCTACCTGCCTGAACCCTTTTCCATAAAAATAGTCCAGCAATTGAAAACAGGTTTCTTTGGGAGTTGTCCAGCCCCACATGGCTGTACCCAGGATAGGAGCGGGTTTATTTTCCATGCCTGAATTTTTTTAACGCCTGCATATTTTGGATATATTTTTTAGCGAGCGGGATAATTTTCACTTTGGTACTGCTGATATCATCTGTCCACCTGACAGGCAATTCGAATATTTTCAGCCCCAGCCACTCACTCACTGTAACCAATTCAGTGGAGAAGAACCAGCCATTATCCTGAACGCCATTTTCAAGCAGCCGCGGCAAGGCAGATCTCTTCAACCACTTGAAACCACACTGTCCATCTGAAAAACGGGTACCCAGGTATAATTTTACCAGGAGGTTGAATACACGGGAGGAAATCTCCCGTTTCAGGGGGCGATTGATGACCTGGGCATTTTTGTGAAGCCGGGTGGCATAGACAATATCAAAATCCTTGTTGGCAATGGCATCATAGGCTTCCAGAAAGTGTGGCAGGTCGGTGGCAAGGTCCAGATCCATATAACCTACAATGTCGGCTTTCGACTGGCCCCAGCTTGTTTTTAGTGCCAGCCCAACACCTTTTTCCGGTACCTGAACCAGCCTGACTTCCGGCAACTCCTCACCCAGTTTCCTGGCTATTGCTGCGGTCTGATCGGTACTTCCATTGTCGGCGACCACGATGTTCCAGCCTTTTTTATCCGGAAAGTGATCGCTGATAAAGCGGTGCAGGACCCTGACGTTTTTTTCAAGAGTTTCTTCTTCGTTTAAGACAGGAATGGTGATGTCGAAAGATCTTTTCTTTTGCATGACACAAATATACTGGACAGAGGGTAATTCTCAGCTTAAATTCGTCGTTTTGTGAAAGGATTAAAAGCTGTTTTTCAATCCAGAAAGGTCTTACTTTGGATTTTGTAGAAAATTCTGATACTTTTGTCTATGGTTAAAAACAATCTGTTTGAAAAAACCTTTCTTTCATTAGGATTCAAGTCTATAGCATGTTAAAAAATTTGAAATCACTCTTTATTGTAGAAGATGAATCAGCTTCCAGGAAGCCTAAGGTTGAAAAGGCAAAAGGGGCTTCGTTGAAGGTTGAAACCAAATCTGCCCAAACAGAAAAAAAGGGTTCAAATCCTTCTGCTCAACCTGTGAAGGGAACGGCATCCAATAAATTTCGGGATATTTTATTTAAAGCCATTGAACACAATAATCTGGAGGGGTTTGATTATCTTGAATTCAGGAACTCCCTGTTATCCCTTGAAAAAATGGTCACGGACGAAAAGACACGTTATCAGTCTGCTGCAGCAATGGCGGAAACCTTGGGGGTAACTCCGGAACAAATTCTTAATTCTGCAGATCATTACCTGAATGTATTGAAAGCGGAGGAACAAAAGTTCCAGGAAGCCCTCAATAATCAACAACAGAATCAAATAGGGAGCAAACAGGCGGAATTGAAAAAACTGGATGATGTTGTCAAACAAAAATCTGCACGTATCCAGCAATTACAAAAAGAAATTGAGGCAGATCAGAAAAAAGCCACCCTTTTAAGCAACGAGATTGAAAAAGCAACCGTAAAGATCAGGCAGACCAGTGCGGATTTTGAAGCTTCTTTTGCTTCTGTGGCCAACCGGATTGCTGAAGACATGCAAAAGATCAAGAATTATTTAGCTAACAAGAATCAATAATTATAAATGGACTCACAAAAACTTAAGCCTAAGTCATTCTGGAAACGCCCTGAAGGAGTGACCGGTATTATATTCCTTGCCGGATTGATCATAGGCGGGGGCTATTTACTGGCAGTAGCTATGCCAGCGATTCTGGCGCTCATGCAAAACACCCTTTACCTGGCAGGAATGCTTGTTGTACTGGGAGCTGTGATTTATATGGTGCTCGACCCAAAAATGAGAACCCTTGTAGGGTATATGTATAAAAGCCTCATGCGTTGGATTACCGGCTTGTTCGTACAGGTTGATCCAATCGGGATCCTTAAATCCTATGTAGATGACCTGAAGGACAACCTGCGCAAAATGAATAAACAAATCAGTATGTTGCGTGGCCAAATGCATAAACTCAATGAAATCATCCATAAAAACAAAAAGGAAATTCACAGTAATTTGGAATTGGCCAGCCAGGCCAAAGCTTCCAACAAACAAGCTATTATGATCCTTAAGTCCCGTAAAGCAGGTCGTTTGCGGGAGTCTAATATGAAACTGGATGACCTTTATAAGAAAATGGAGATCCTGTACAGGGTGCTGACCAAGATGTATGAGAATTCCCAGATTCTGATGGAAGATATCAAAGATCAGGTGGAAGTGAAAGAACAGGAGCGTAAAGCCATCCATGCCAGTCACAATGCCATGAAATCTGCTATGAGCATCATTTCCGGTGATCCCGACAGACGTGCCATGTTTGATGCTGCCATGGAAGCCATTACGGATGATGTAGCCAATAAAGTTGGGGAAATGGAGCAATTTATGGAATTGTCATCCAATTTTATGCAGTCTGTGGATCTTCAAAATGGTGTCTTTGAGGAAGAAGGCCTGAAGATGTTGGAGAAATGGGAAAAAGAAGGGGTCAGCCTTATCCTCGGGGAAGATAAAACCAGCTTATTGGAACAGGCCAACAACGATTCAGATGTCCTTGATCTGAACGCTCCGATGAAGGAAATGGTCCGTGAACAAGGCCAAGGCAACCAGTACGATTCGTTCTTCGAATAACATTCGATATTTTAATCCGATTAATAAAAAAACATTAAACTGAATAAACATGGCTCAACGATTAACTTCTTTTTCTAAATTATTGATCGTCCTCGTTATTGTTACGGCCGCTTTTTTTGGAGTGAAATACCTCCAGCAAAGTGGTGTGATCGGAGGCGGCGATGGTCCTGCCATTGGGAAAAAAGATAATACCGAAAACTTCAGTTCCAAGGACGATGAAGTCATTAAAATTGGTGTGGTAACCTGGGGGGGATATGCCGGAGGACAGTATTTTAACGAAGGATTTAAAGCTAATAAAGCTTCCCGTTTTTACAAAGATTACGGACTGAAAGTTGAATTTGTGGTCAATGATGATGTTGATGCCTCCCTCAATGCCTGGAAGAATGGCGATATTGACCTGCACTGGTACACCATCGATGCATTTCCAACCATTATTGAAGGACTTCGGGATTTTGATCCTGTTGCCCTTTGGCAGGCTGACTGGTCCAGAGGAGGTGACGCTATTGTGGTTCGTCGGGGAATCAAAAATGCTGCTGATTTGAAAGGTAAAAAGGTGGCGGTTGCAGAGTTGACCCCTTCCCATTCCTTTTTGCTTTATTTGCTTGATGCAGCAGGTATGACTGTCGAGGACATCCAGGTGGTTCCTCAGGCAAGTGCCGTAGATGCTGCGGCTGCTTTTAAAAGCCAGCAGGTGGATGCTGCAGTTGTTTGGTCTCCGGATGATTTGCAGTGTGTGCGGGATGTACCAGGTTCCATTATTCTGGAAAGCAGCCGTGGTGCCTCACACATTATTGCTGACTTTTTCTTTGCCAAACGTTCTTACGTGGAAGCTAACAGAGATAAACTTCAAAAGCTGTTTGAAGGCTGGATGATTGGAGCAGCGGAAATTAATTCTTCCGCAACAGCCAAGCAAAAGGCTGCTGAGATCCTGGCAGACGGACTGGGATTGCCAGTGGAAGATGCCATGGGAGCTATTGATAATGTCCGTTTGACCACGCTTGGAGACAACAAGAATTTCTTTGGCTTGAATACATTGTACACCGGAGTAACGGGTAATAACCTTTACCTGAGGATGGCCAACAAGTATAAGGCACTTGGTTTTACCGGAAATGATGTGCCTACCTGGAGACAGGTCGCTTACCCTGCTTTTGCTCAAAATGCTTCTTTGACAGGTGCTATGCATGATGCTGAAATGTCCAAGTCGTTCACTAAATTGGCGGATGAAGAAGCCAAGGAAAAAGAAGCTCTGGCTACTAAACGCGTGAGTATCAGCTTCAGAACCGGTGAATTCCAACTTGATGAAAATGCCAAATACATCATAGATAAGGAATTCATTGATATTGCGAAAGCCTTTGGAAATGCCCGTATCCGTATTGAAGGTAATACCGATAATGTAGGAAGTGTAACCTCCAACAAGGCCTTATCCAAGCGGCGTGCTCAATCGGTTGCTAACTACCTGATCCAGGAACACGCTATGGATGCCAACAGGATCATCGTTATCGGAAACGGACCGGACAAACCGGTGGCTACAAACAGTACCGAGGATGGCCGCGCTAAAAACAGAAGAACCGATTTTGAATTGATAAGGGAATAGTCAATTCTCTGCAAAATGAAGTATGAAAAACATGAGTCATCCCAAATTTTGGCTTAAGCCAAAATTTGGGATTTTTCGTGTAAATGGTTGATTTTCAATCTTCCCGGCGAGGGAAAACGGCCTTATGGATTTTTGGGTAACAATTCTTAGTGAAGATTTTGAGCGCTGGCTCTGAGAAAGCACCCATGTCTGAGCCTGACGAAGGAAGGCGAGCCTGCCTGTCGGCTGACAGGTTTGGGTGCGTGGCCAAAATCGAGCTTAGAATTGTCCAAAAAATACATACAGCCTTGATTTTTTTGGTTCTTTTTGTATCAAGACAAAAAGAATGTAAATACCTGAAAAATAAATAGTAAAATAACAATTCCGACATCAACCTCTGAAAAATAAATCATACCTTTTTAATTTTCAAAAATTAGGGATGACTCATGTTTTTTGCCATGAAGTCATCTGTTTTGGCCTACGATTTTATCACTTTCGATTCTACTGCTACCTTGCCGTCAATAGACAGTCTAAGGAAATAGATGCCTGGTAACCAGTTGTATCCGGTTCGTAACAATTCCATTGATGGGTTAAAGTTAATGTGCTCAATCTTTTGACCAAGCGCATTGAAAATGTCTATCATTCCCGTCTGGAAAGATGTTTTACTGTCAATCTTGATGTTTATTTCGTTGGTAAACGGGTTAGGGAAGGTTTCCAATGCCACCTCTGACACAGGTGATTCTTCCGTGGAATTAACCATACCGACTTCTGTTATTGAAAAGGCATCAACACCGGCTTCAACCAGGTGTCCGGGAGATTGATCCGAAGTAACAAAAGAGATCCGCATATTACTGCTGAGGGGAATAAAGTCATTCAAATGCACCGCTGTTGAAGGTCTCCATAGGCTGACAGAGTTATCCACCTCCTCAATGAGCACTTCTTCAACTCCATTGGAAACAAAAACGCTGATTTTGTCATTGGGCTCCGCACCGTTTCCCACTGTATTGACCCACCATATCCGGTAAGAAAGGACCGGGTCGATGTAGTCGGTCAAATCCATTACGGGGGAGGTGAGATAAAGACTCCCGCCATCAACATCATCATCACCTGCACTTCCTCCGCCATTTCCAGTTAAATAGCAAAAATTTCCGAGGTCACCAGAAACATCAGCCCCCGGATTACAGACAGTAAGACCATTGTTTAATGAGGTTTCAATCGGAATATCCCTCACCCAGAAACCTGTTTCTGTAGTGGCATCATCTGCCCTTGTTTCCCAACCAAGATCCGTCACAAAATCGTCTTCATATCCTTTTTCCATATTAAAGGTGATGGAGGTTTCTCCGCTTATTTCGAGGTTCTCAATAGTTGTGTATTGATGCCCCCAGCTACTGACGATAAAATCATAATTGCCTTGATATAATGAAACATCAAACTGACCATTTTCATCAGTGGTTAGTTCAAAAAACGCTCCTTCTCCCTGAACCATCACAGAAGCATCAGATACCACTGAACCGTCTTCTGAGGTCAGTGTAATTCCAGTAATCGAATAGGGAATAAATGGTTCTAGTTCCACATCCAGAATTTCGAGGACTCCGTTAGCCAGGTTAACGGTGATGGTTTGGGGGTAATAATCCGGTTTTGAGAATATTACTTCATAGGTTCCTGCATTAGCCAGGCCAGTCTTGTATTCTCCTAAAAGATTCGTTTCTGCCTCATTGGCCTCATTGGTGTTGATCTCTATGGTGACATCAAACAGGGGAAGCCCCGTTTGTGCGTCTGTAACTTTTCCTTCCAACCAACAGGCGCGTACATAGTTCGCATCTAAAACGAATAATCCATTACCAATATCAGAAACCAATACAATTCCGGAAGGTAAAAACGGGTATAAACCCCAGGCTCCGTCAAAGCCTCCGTCCTGACCTAGGAAGGTGTCAAAATTCCCCACCTCGATAATATTCTCAGGGCGAGAGGCATCTGCGATTATTCCTCCATCCGTATAATAAGAGATAGCCAGCCAGTCTTCGCTCCACACATGTACGTTGTGCGGAATAACATCCAGACCTATCGTGGATAAAGGTCGAAACTCGTCCAGGGCGATAATATCTGTTGGGTTGGAAACATCATATGCAGCTACCGGAGCATTGGCTTTTTCATCTGTGGTGAAAGCTATATTGCCATCTGCTGAAAGCCAGACATTATGAGTGAATTCGAAAGGAGTTTGCACACTTCCAAGGAAGGAGGGTGCTGATTTTTCTGCTACATCATAAATGGCCAACCGGCCTTCATATATTTCGGCAGCATACATTTTATTGTCTCTGACGTAAACATCGTGTGCGTAAGTATTCGGAGCAACTCCTGCATAAACAGGCATCCCGGGAGTAGAAAAAACATCAATAAATACCATTCCTCCTTCATTTATGTTACAACCGGCAAGAAAGGCGTATCCGTTTTCGTCAATATAAATATTGTGGCATGTTTCCAGCTGACCTAATCCTTCCAGTTCAGGCGTCCAGTGAAAATATGGCGCACTATTGGGAAGGTCACTCAGGTCAATAACGGTCAATCCCTCTGTAGTGTTATTTTGATCCGTTACGACATAGGCAAAGTTTCCCCAGGTTTTTATATCTCGCCAGATTGAATTTTGGCCGGGAATATTAACAACTTCAGTGGCATTTTCAGGATCAGCCAGACTCACTATGGATACCCCGTTTCGTAAACCGACCAAGGCATATTCTGTTCCGTCGTCAGGGTCAACCCAACCCCAGATATCATTGGATTGGCTATTGTATTCCACTGTAGACAATAAAGACATGTTGAGTTGTGCAATAGCGAGGTTTAAGCACAGCATGAATAGAAAAGCCAAAAAGGTTCGGATCATATTATTTTTGTTTGATTTAAGCGCAAAAATAATATGCTAACGTTTATGATTGCTTTCGGTTCAAATTTACCAGGGTAACTGTAAGGCGGCTGACGCAAATTAATTTATCGGCCTCATCTTTTATCTCAATATTCCAAACGTGGATATTACTGCCTATCCTGGCAGGCCGGGCAGTTCCAAATACGTATCCTCCCCGGGCTGATCTGAGATGGTTGGCATTGATTTCTATGCCAACGGGGGTTGTTTCCGTTATATCATCAACACAAAAAGAGGAGGCTACACTTCCCACTGTTTCCGCCAGGGCGGCCGAAGCTCCGCCATGTAAAAGTCCAAAAGGTTGAATGGTCCGGTGATCAACGGGCATTTTTGCAGTGATAAAATCATCTCCAAAGTTGATAAAATCTATATCAAGGTGTTCTACCAAAGTACCGGCTCTAAAAGAATTAAGTATGTCCAGATCGAGTTTATGCTTCCAAATCATTTGAACTATTTTTGTCGATATTTAAAATTCTTTGCGCAGAAATGTACGGTTTTTGACTGAACTGTTTAATTTTGGGTTAGTAAAAATTGAAATAAAATAATCCTGGTCGCGATCAGGAAATTAAAAAAAATACATGGGTTGGTTTAAAAGATTGAAGGACGGCATCCAAACGGCTACCAAAAATAAAAAGGAAGCACCTGATGGATTGTGGTACAAATGTAAATCCTGTAAAGAAACTTCAACAATGAAGGACTTGCGGGAGAACTTTTATAAATGCCCTTTGTGCAATTATCATGTCAGGATAGGTTCTCATGATTATTTTGATCTGATCTTTGACGGACACTACGAAGAGAAGTTCTCCAATCTCGTGGCCAAGGATATGTTGAATTTTGTCGACCTGAAGCCTTACCCAGAGCGGCTTAAAGATGCGGCCAAAAAAACAGGACTCAAAGACGCCATTTCAGTCGCTGTCGGAAAGGTTCATCGCAGGCCATTAGTTATTGCGGCCATGGATTTCTCTTTTATCGGCGGATCGATGGGTTCGGTTGTCGGACAAAAGATTGCGCTGGCTATCGACTATTGCCTCGAGCATGAAACACCTTTTTTGCTCATTTCCAAGTCCGGTGGGGCGCGAATGATGGAATCGGCATACTCCTTGATGCAAATGGCTAAAACATCAGCCAAATTAACTCAGTTGGCTGAGGCAGGCATTCCCTATTTTTCTTTTTTAACAGATCCGACCACAGGAGGTGTAACCGCATCCTTTGCCATGTTAGGGGATTTAAATTTTGCAGAACCGGAAGCCTTGATCGGATTTGCGGGCCCAAGGGTTATCAAGGAAACCATCAAAAGAGACTTGCCCGAAGGTTTTCAGACTTCAGAATTTTTGCTGGAGCATGGCTTCCTCGATTTTATCATTGACCGAAAAGACCTTAAAGAAAGAATTGGGGACTTGTTGGCCATGTTTGCCAAGGCCGGATAATTTTCCTGTTACCTGGTTTGCCACTCGGTCGGTTTCACATGGGGCACCTGAAGTTTTTCCGAATGTTTTTTCTGAAGTTTTAATGCGAGCATAGCTGCCAGCTTTGCTTCTTCTTCTTTTGTTTTTCGAACAGCTTCCTTTGAAAAGTATTTTCCTACAAAGTGTGTGTCGAAATTACCACTGATGAAGGCCTCATGTAACATGACAAACCTGCCAAAGGACAAGGTCGTAATGATTCCGTCGATTTTGTAATGCTCAATGGCACTCAACATCCGACGAATAGCTGCCTTCCGATTTTCTGCATGTACGATCAATTTGGAGATCATTGGATCGTAATAAATTGGAATTTCCATGCCTGCTTCATACCCGTCATCCACCCTGACACCCTCTGCAACGGGCAATTCGTAATGTTCCAGTTTTCCAATATTGGGCAGAAAATTATTGTCAGGATCTTCTGCATAGACCCGGAGTTCGATGGAGTGCCCATTGATGGTCAGATCGTCCTGATTGATGTTTAAATGTTCGCCTCTTGCAATGCGTATTTGCTGTTCTACAAGATCAACTCCCGAAATTAATTCCGTTACAGGATGCTCCACCTGGAGGCGGGTGTTCATTTCCAGGAAATAATAATTAAGATCAGCATCCAGGAGAAATTCAACCGTTCCCGCTCCTACATAGGAGCATGCCTTGGCAACATTTACGGCATCCGTACCCATGGCAGCTCTGAGTTTTGGGGTTAAAACAGAGGAAGGAGCTTCTTCAATAACTTTTTGATGCCTGCGCTGGATACTGCATTCTCTTTCAAACAGGTGGATGGTATTGCCATGTTTATCGGCGAGTACCTGTATTTCGATATGACGTGGTTGAGCAACATATTTTTCAATAAATACGGCACCGTCACCAAAAGCAGAGACTGCCTCACTGACAGCTCTGTTCATCTGGTCTTCGAAATCAGCTTCCTTTTCAACGATCCTCATTCCTTTGCCTCCGCCCCCTGCGGCAGCTTTGATGAGGATGGGAAAACCGATTTTAACGGCAATTTTTTTGGCTGCCCTGATATCGCTTATCGCCTCTTCGGTGCCGGGCACCATGGGGATATTGTAGTATTTGACGGCATCCTTTGCAGCCAGTTTATTGCCCATTATACGAATAGCTTCGGGACCGGGACCGATAAAGGTTATGCCGTTATCCTCCACTTTTTGGGCAAACTCATCATTTTCGCTTAAAAATCCATAACCGGGATGAATACCATCAACCTTAAGCGCTTTAGCCGTTTCGATGATTTTATCAATTTGCAAATAGGATTGCGAAGAGGGCGGAGGACCGATGCAAACTGCCTGGTCCGCGTACCGGACATGAGGAGCATCCCGGTCTGCTTCTGAATAAATGGCAACCACTTTAATTCCCATTCTGCGAATGGTTTTCATTACCCTGAGAGCGATCTCACCACGATTAGCGACCAGAATTTTTTGCATGATTTCCGAAATTTTGAAATGCTAATGTCTTAAAATTTAATGGATAGACCATGCAATCGTTTAAATATTTTAAAAAGGTTGTCTAAATTTCCATGATTGAGTGAAAGAGCGTAAATTTCATTCTGATCAATGCCAAAAAGAGGTATGTCAGAAAGGTGCGACAGCCTGTCCGGCGTATAAAATGCTGGTAAGACTTTTAGCTCTAAAGTTTTTTGGTGTCTTGTTTTTATTGTTGAGTATAGAAGTCATAAACCATTTTGGATACTCTGGCAATCATTGCTGTAGCGGTTTCCACATCTTTCCATTCTTTGCTCAACACCACCAATACATATTTACGACCGTCGGGTAAATAGACAATGCCTGAGTCATGGAGAATTTTGGTAATGAAGCCTGTCTTGTGAGCCACCTTGACATCCGATGGCAACAGGGCAGGGATGAGATCATTGTGTTTTTGATCCAGTAAAATGTTTACCATGCGGTTACAACTTACTTCATCAAGGAAAGAATTTTGACCGATCCGTTTATAGATGAGCATCAGGTCATAGGCTGTTGTGGTATTACTCATTCCTTTTCTATAGGCCTTGATATCTTCCACACCTCTCAGTATTTTAATATCCATAGCTCCTATTTCACGCATGGTTCTGGTAACGTTTTTAGCCCCGACCTTTTCCATAAGAATGTTGGCGGCGAGATTACTGCTGTTGGTGATCATATTATACATGAGGTCAAAAACAGGTACCTCGGATCCAATTTGCTGATAAAGGAATTCATCTGAATCTTCACCAATATCCATACTGAAAGGGCTGCCGTCCACTATACTGGTAAATTCATTGATCACCGGAAGCTTATCATACAACCCTATTTGATCTTCTCTGGCTTGTCTGAAAATTTCCATCATCACCGGGGTTTTCATGGTACTGGCAGCATGATAGACCTCTTTTTCCTTGATCAATATTTGACGGGTAGTATCCGTCAGATCCAGGAATGCGACTGAATAGGTGCCTGGCGTCTTGTTTAAAAGGTCCTTGAGGTCTTGTTCGGTTTTTTGAATCGTACGGGTAGGGGAGCAGGCAGAAATTGTTATTACGGCGCATAAAATAAGTAACCGAATGTATTGCATGTGATAGAATTTATGAGTAAAAGGGGAATGGATTGGCTGTTTATTCGGGGCTGTTCGAAGTTCGATCCGCGACGCAGTTAATTGAACACCCTCGCGTAATCATCAGCTTCACTTGGCGCTCTCTTTGACTTTTCGCTCTTTTTTTTGTTCGTTGTTACTTTCGTAAATGGTATAATTATCGTACTTGGCCAGGTCTTTTTCCACCCAGATATCCTTGCCTATATTACACAAAACGATAAGTTCCTGATAGAGTTTATTGCCTTGTTCAATGCGATTTTCTACGGCAATGTCTCTTTCTGAAACACGATCCTGTTGAATGTTCAGGCTGTTTTCAAAAGCCTGGCAGGCATCAACACAACGTTGAATCACCTGATCAGTGAGTCCGACTTCTGATAAAAAATCAAACTGTTGCCTGGCTACTCTGACAACACGACGGCCACAGAAAAGTAACTGGGCATCTGTCATGTCACCTAATTTGGCAGTGCCGAATTTGCGAAAACGTCCACTGCGGTTGCTGTATTTCATGGCAACCCTCGTCATGATGCTCCGGATCGCTGTTTTGAGCTTTTCCGCAGCAGCCACTTTTTTTTCGGTAGTAATCATTTGATCTCCCAATAGTTCATCATCGTCGGGGAGTAAGCGGAATTTTTCACAATTAGCTTTAAAACCTGCCAGACGATCCTTGCTGTAACCGTACTGTTCAAATTGACTGATATCTCTTATGGCATACCGTATCCGATCCATACATTGTACGTAAAGGTCTGCATCCGGAAAATTATACTGGCGGTGTTGAACTTGTTTTTTCATTTGTATAAAAATTGTTAATCACTTTGCTAAAAAAGGGATAGCATGCTGTGTTCCAACAAATTAACCTACTCAGCAAAACTAAGAATCTTTTCATTAAAAAACAAATTTTATTAATTAAATATCATATAAAACAAAAACTTAAATATATTTTACTCAGTTAAAGATTTCTTTCTATTTTTTGTTGAAAATAAAAAACAGGAAACCAAATGATTTACAAAAAGGATAGAGCCCATCAATTTTTTAATTTGATTAATCATTTTTCTGGACTTTTATTTTGCTTAGGGTCCGTTTTGGTGCTACGATCTACAAGCCGTTTTGTACATATTATTTTTTTGTTAATTCTTTTGAATTTTATTTTTCGCCTTAATATATTTTACTATCTTTAACACATAATCCATTTTTAAACATGCCTGTCTCCTCACGGGCTTTAAATCTCATGAACATGAACATTAACAAACTGAAAAACGCGTGTACACAAAATCGATCAGTCAATGCCCATAAATCCGGGCCGCCCTGATACATTTTTAGCGACACAAACTTGTAAGTAACGTAACGGTGTTCCTTACCAAAACGGCTGCAACTTTCCTGGTTTCAGCCGTTTTTTGTTTTTTTTACTCCAAAATCGATTTTTATTACAGTTTTCTGACAATAAGAAAAACCTCCTGGCCAAAATTCTGCACTTTTTTTTGCAGGGTTTCCGTAAGTTTGCAGCTGTATAATTAAATCACTTAACGCTGCAAATATCCCACCTCCGGCTTTCCAGTTTGGAGGAATTGCATAAAACTTTGAAAAATGGTTAACAAAAAAATTAGTCTCCACAAATTTTTAATTTTCTTTTTCTGCCTGACGATGACAATGCCGCTTGTCGCTCAAACGGGCAAAGCCCTAAAGCAAGATCTTAAAACGGATTTGGTTTATTTGTCTTCAGATTACCTCGCAGGTAGAGAATCCGGTAAAAACGGTGCCCGAATGGCTGCAGATTACATAGCGCACAGGTTTGAGCAAATCGGACTTCAGCCCATGGGAACTGACGAAACCTGGTTCCATGAGTTTGATTTCAATTTTTATCCTGATCCGCATAGCAAAGAGAACCCTGAGGCCAGAAAAGGCCGTAATGTAGTCGGCTATCTCGATAACGGGGCAGAGAACACCGTCATTATCGGGGCACATTATGACCACCTGGGTATGGGTGTTTCCGGTTCTCGCCATACAGGTGAGCCTGCCATCCATAACGGTGCAGACGATAATGCAAGTGGGGTTGCCTCCATGTTGAATCTGGCTGCAAGGCTCAAAGCCGGTAAAGCAACCAATAACAATTATCTTTTCATTGGTTTCTCCGCCGAAGAATTAGGTCTGGTAGGATCCAAAGCATTTGCCGATGACCCAACGATGGATCTCGGTAAAGTCAATTATATGCTGAACATGGATATGATTGGCAGGTTAAAAGAGGAAAAGGTTTTGGCCATCAGTGGTGTTGGAACATCGCCTTCGTGGAAGGGGACGATTGAAAAAATCAAACTGCATGGTATAAAGGCCAAGACTTCAGAATCCGGAATTGGCCCTTCTGATCATACTTCTTTTTACCTCAAGGATATTCCGGTTTTACACTTTTTTACCGGTCAGCACGACGATTATCACAAACCCAGTGATGATGCCCATCTGGTGAACTTCAAAGGAATTGTCGAAGTATCTAATTTTATTATGGCCGTTATTGAAGATCTTGATGAAACAGGTAAACTGGAGTTTACGAAAACAAAAGATGAATCTGCTTCCCGGGCTCCTAAGTATAAAGTAACTTTGGGAGTTATGCCTGATTATGTGTTTGATGGCGAAGGATTGAAGATCGACGGTGTAATGGAGGGGCGTACTGCCGCCAATGCCGGTTTGCAGGCTAAAGATGTCGTGATCAAATTAGGCGATCATGAGATCAAGGATATTTATGGCTATATGGGGGCCCTGAGTAAATTCAATAAAGGAGATAAAGTCACTGTTGTATTTATGCGTGATGGCAAAGAAATGAAAGCCGAGGTAGAATTTTAATAAATCAAATTATATCAATGAAGAAGATAAGCATATGGGTGTTGTTCCTGGCACTTTTTGCCTGGTCCTGCAACAACAACGCAACCACCTCCGAAGAAGCCGATTCCCAGACCGAAGTAACGGAGATACAACAAAAACTGGATAAATACGTGAATGTCCGGCTTACCTCAGACATGACTAAGCTTTCTGATAACCAAAAGGCTATGATCGGGAAATTGATTGAAGCCGGAAAGATCATGGATGAGTTGTTTTGGTACGAAGCTTATGGCGATAAGAACGAATTGATGGACAAAATCGAAGATGCTGATACAAAAGCCTTTGTCAGAATCAATTACGGACCCTGGGACCGACTGGATGGCAATAATTCATTTGTCGAAGGCATTGGTGAAAAACCTAAAGGGGCAAATTTTTATCCTTCTGCGATGACCAAGGAGGCTTTTGAAGCAGCTGATCTGCCGGGAAAAGATGGCCTTTACACTTTTATTCGCGAGAATGAAAACGGTGATTTAATTGCCATTCCTTATAACGAAATGTTTAAAGAAGAGGTTGAAAAAGCTTCCGCCCTGTTAAAAGAAGCTGCTGAACTGGCGGAAGATGCCGAATTTAAAAATTACCTGTTGCTTAGAGCTGAAGCTTTACTTACGGATGATTATCGGCCTAGTGATATGGCCTGGATGGATATGAAAAACAATGAGATCGACGTTGTAATCGGACCTATTGAAACCTATGAAGATCAATTGTTCGGGTATAAAGCGGCCCACGAATGTTATGTGCTGATCAAAGATATGGAATGGAGTGAACGGTTAGCCAAATATGCCGCCTTCCTGCCCGCATTACAGGCAGAACTTCCTGTTGCTGATCCTTACAAAACAGAAAAGCCCGGAACAGATGCTGATCTGAATGCCTATGATGTGGTCTATTATGCAGGCGATTGTAACGCCGGTAGTAAAACCATCGCCATCAACCTGCCTAATGACGAAGAAGTACAATTGGCTAAAGGAACTCGGCGCTTACAGCTCAAGAATGCCATGCGGGCAAAATTCGATAAAATTCTCGTGCCCATAGCAGATTTGCTGATTACCGAAGATCAACGCCAGCACATCACTTTTGATGCTTTTTTCAGCAATACCATGTTCCACGAAGTTGCACACGGGTTGGGGATCAAGAATGTAATTACGGAAAAAGGAGGTACCGTTCGCCAGGCACTTAAAGAACACGCTTCAGCCCTGGAAGAAGGCAAGGCCGACATCCTCGGTCTTTTTATGATCAAGCAATTGCATGACAAAGGAGAATTAGAAGCCGATCTCAAAGATTTTTATGTGACTTTCATGGCCGGAATTTTCCGTTCTGTCAGATTTGGAAGTTCCAGTGCCCATGGTCGTGCCAATATGATCCGTTTCAATTATTTCAAATCTTTCGGTGCTTTTGAAAGACAGGAAGACGGAACCTATGCCGTCAATTTTGAAAAACTGGAAGAAGCCATGGAATCCCTGGCCAACAAAATCCTGACCCTTCAGGGAGACGGCGATTACGCAGGCGTTGCCCAACTGGTCAGCGAAATGGGCGGTATTGGGGAAGAACTTCAGGGCGACCTGGATCGTCTTTCTGAAGCCAGTATTCCTGTTGACATTATCTTTGAGCAAGGAACTGAAGTACTCGGACTATAATATTTATAGCGTCGACCCATTAGGTATAAAATAATTTAACAAAAGGGAGTTTGGGGTTGAAATGGAGCTAAAGGTTTACTACCTTTATCCCAGGCCTTGAACTCCCTTTTTACATGGAAGCCCTTTCGGTTTATACGCAAGGAAAGTTCAATAATTTTTCAGATTTCAAGTTTCATCCCATGCAAAAGACTACTTTTCCAACGCTCGTTATTTTTTTTCTTTTTGGTATCCTTTCCCTTAATGCCCAGATAACTGCCGGAGGTGATCCGGTGAGTTTTGATCCGATGATCTCTCCTTTGTTAACTTCAACCCTGACGGCTGAGGTTCTGGAAACGCCTGATTGGCCAACAATCGCCAGGGAGGATGCGGAAGGTCCGGGAACTCGTTTTTCTGTGCCCATTGAAGTGAGCTATGATTTGGAATCTTCCGGGCAATGGACGGATTTGCCCAATGGTGATCGGATATGGCGGTTACGCATAAAAAGCCCCGGCGCCCTCGCAACGGCTGTTTTTTATGATGACTTTTTTATCCCCCAGGGAGCCAGGTTATTTATGTACAGCCCGGACAGAAGTCAGAAGAAAGGAGCCTACACCTGGCGGAACAATCGGGATACCAGGAGGTTTTGGACAGGTTTGATCAATGGAGAGGAAGCTATCATAGAATATTACGAGCCATTGGCCGTAAAAGGGATGAGTAGTTTGCATATTTTCCGCGTAGACCATGTGTATCACAGCGAAAATTACGGATTGCAAAAATCTTTGACTACCGAGGATTTTGGCTTTGGAGCCTCCTGGGATTGCCATGAAAATGCGAATTGTTCTCAAGGGAATGATTATCGGGACCAACAGCGGGGTATATGTCGCATCATTCTCGTTGTAGAAGAAGGAATGGGCTATTGTACAGGAAACCTGATGAACAACAGCAACAGGGATGCAACACCTTATATTCTTACAGCATACCATTGCCAGGACGGATACACACCCTTATGGGATATGTACCGGTTTGATTTTGAATATGAAAGTGCGGGATGCACCAATCCGGATACGGAACCTCAATATAAATCAATCCTGGGAGCTGAACTGATTGCAGGCAGGCAGCAAAGTGATTTCACCTTATTGGAATTAATACCTGACATACCCGCAAACTACAATTTATATTTCATTGGATGGCACCGTTCTCAATTGGCTCCAACCCATTCGACCATTTTTCACCATCCTGTCGGAGATATCAAAAAGGTATCCTGGTCGACGATTCCGGCGGGTATAGAAAGCAATGCCATTCAGTGGGATAATGGCGTTCTTACGCCTCCTTATTATCATAATAAAATGGTTTTCTCAGGAGGGTCCACATTCCAAATTGGATCTTCCGGATCAGGACTGATAGACCAACACGGTCTTATCATTGGTCAATTAAATGGCGGAACGGCAACCTGTAATACAGATACCACCACCATAGGGTATTTCGGCCATTTTACTTATGCCTGGCAAAATGGCCAGACTCCTGAAACACGCCTTAAGGAATGGCTGGAACCCGTGGAAGTTGAAGCTGACTCCATTCACGGAATGGAACAACCTCCTGGAGAAGAATACACAATTAGCGGTCATATCACCACTGTAAACGGAGAGGGGGTTCGGCTTGCAAAAGTTTATATTGATAATCCAACCTATGGGTTACTTCAGTTTGTAACGGATGAAAACGGCTATTTTGAAGCCACTCAAATGCCGGGTGGTCAAGAATATACCATTGCTGTTGTCAAGGATACCAATTATGTCAATGGGGTTACTACAGCCGATTTGATCAAAGTCAGAAAACATATCCTTGGTGTAGAGAATTTTGATTCGCCTTATAAAATCATCAGCGGGGATGCCAATTTATCCAATTCCGTCTCAACAGCAGACATCATACGAATTCAGAAACGTATTCTGGCCATTCAGGAAGGATTTGGGGATGGCGGTGCCCCGTCCTGGCGTTTTGTGCCGGCAGGGTATAGTTTTCCGGATCCGAATGACCCGTTTGATCCGCCATTCCCGCAAAGTGGCACGCTTATGCTGAATAATGATTTCCTTAATGTCAATTTCATCGGCATTAAGATAGGGGATGCAAATTTGAGTGCTGATCCACAGGAGTAGGTTGATAACTTTACCGTTCCTAAAGCTTGTAGCTTTGATTGAGATTTGCAGCCTAGCTATTGGTTTTTGATCCGGGAAATATTTTAAATAAAAAAGGCCTGAAAGCAATCATTTTGCTTTCAGGCCTGAATGTACCTCAGGACTTAGCCTAAGCAGGTTTTAAGCTGTGGTACCGTTATTTAAACAATACTTGTTTAGACAACCAACCTTCCTTGAATTTCACTTTGACAAAGTAAACTCCCGGCGGTAAATTTTCCCGTTGGATGGTCAACTGGCTGGTATTTACTTTGCTGTAAGAACGAACTGCCTTTCCATTTATATCAAATAAGAAAGCACTCTTCATTGGAGATTCTTCTTTGCTGTTTAATGTGATATAGTCATCCGCGGGTATAGGCATCGCTTCAAACCCTACCAATTGATCTTCGATCGGATTGTTGACATCAACGGTCATACATTCCGCCAATTCAAAGGCATTACAAGCTCTAGGGAGCATATACATGAAGACAGTGTCCAGGTATGCATTTCCTTGCTCAGGGCCCATGAGTGGGCTGGTAATTGTATTGTTGATGTGCAATGTATCCGCATCAAAGTCTTCATTGAACAAAGCATTTATTTGAGGAATAATCGCATCAAGCGTAGGTTTATCCCACCAGTCCCACGGGCTTCCCTGCAAGCCAGGCATTACAAACGGATAAAGATTATCTGTACCTACGTTAACAACTCCTTGTCCTAATCCGGTTAAATCGACATCAATGGTTTTATAGAAATTTACTACCTGGTTTAAGTAATTATCCTGGGCATTGACAGGTGCCAATTCATCATTGTTACCGAACATATTTGCTGCGCCTATAGCAGTTCTGGTTCCGGAAACATTTACAACGAAATCTCCTGTTGTAGGAACAATAACCGGACCATCTCCGTATGGTGCAAATGGATCTGTTACAACGTGGAAACCAACAGACTCCGGCTCATCGTCCGTACCGTCGATCCAGGAAATATCTCCCAGAGCACCTCCCAGGTTTACGATTAAGTCCATTTCTGAAGTATATCCTGTATGATTTGGAGTACATAATATTGCTTCTTGTAAAGCAAAAGGATCTCCATGAACAGCTTCCGTTACATATGGTTGTAAGGTTTCTGTATCAATGAACTTATCAATCACTACTTCTTGGTATTCGTCCAGATAGCCTGCTCCATAGGTAATGTATCCTCCGGTTCCCAGTCCAATAGATCCGATTTTATCAGGATCAATTCCGTAAGGATTTCCGTCTTCAGCTACCGTCTTACGCAAAAAGCGAATACAGGTATGAAGATCCTGCATGCCTCTGTAGGCGGCTTGTAATAAACCACTGGTTCTTACGTTCTGATCTGGAGCCAAAGGTAACCAGCCCTGACGATAGGTAGCTGCAACAGCAACATAACCCCTGCTGGTTAATCGTTTACAGGTATTCACAACAGCCGAATCCAATCTCGACCCTGTGACCTGTCCATTAAAGTACTGTGGCAGGAAACTTCCAGTATGTATTACTACAAAAACTGGACGAGAAGTTTCGTCATCACCATCTGGAGTATATACATCCATTAATAAATTAATACTTGCTGGCGCACCTGTTAAAATAGAAATATTTGATCCATAGACTACATTAGACTCTACAGAAGTACTTGTGAAAATAGGGTCGATGTAGCGGGTCTCCTGGGCATTTATATTGATAAAAGCCAGGGTGAAAAGAAGAATTAAAAAAATGTTGAATTTTTTCATAAACGTAAATTTTTTGAAAAGATAGATTAAGTTGAACTATTGTTTTTTGAATTCATAAGTTATTGATAAATAAGCCAATCGTCCGATTCGCGGACCTCCGTAGGCTTGAAAGGTTTGGGTGTTTAAAATATTGGAAGCACCTAATTTAAAAGTGCTGTTGAGTTTCTTTGAAAAAATATTGACCTGGGCATCCAACAAGGAATAAGAAGGTATTTTACCTGAGAATTGCGGCGAACCTTCGAAAATGAAACTGTCGATCCATTTGTAATTAACGTTAAATCCTAAATTTTTAATCCGTAATCCACCAACAGCAAAATTGATATCTCTGCCCGATATTCCAATATTGTATTTATGCTCAGGCGTATTAAAAGCCGGGATAATAGGGTCATCAGTCACCGTATTTAATTTATTCCAGGAGTAATTTGCGTTGACAACGTAATTGTTCCAAAAATAGAAATTCAATCCAATGGAGAATCCTTGGGTAGTAACCCTATCCACTGCATTGGCAGCAACTCTGTATGCCTGAACCCTGGTGGGGTTTCCGGTCAACTGGTCGAACCTGGCATCAACACCAAGATTATAACCGATAAAGTCTCTGTAAAAACTATAATAATAGGTAGCATCGGCATAAAATTGATTGAACAGCGTCGTTCGATATCCCAGTTCAAAGGTTTTGACCTTCTCAGGCCTTATGGGGGCAACATCAAAAAATACCAGTTGATCGTTATCGTTGGTGTTGAGATAATCAACAAGGGATTCAACCGTAATCAGGTTTTCAAAACCATCCAGGTTGCCTATCAGTATAGCCCTGCCTACATTGTAAAACAGGTATTGATCCCCAAGGGTAGGATTTCGAATGGCTGAAGAAAAAGATGCCCGCATGGTATGGTCTTGAACAGGCGTATAAACCAGGGAAGCAGCAGGGGAAAAAAGCAAATCGAAATTCTGATTCTTATCTGCACGCAAGGAAGCATTGACTTTCAACCGATTGGAGATTTCCATCGTTCCTCCTCCGTAAATACCGTATTCGTAAGTATTGATGTCTCTTCCAAAAGTATCCAATAGGAGAGAACCTCGAGAATCAGGAAGATACATCCTGTAATTGGCACCAACGACAAGATCAAGATCAGAAACAACTTCTCCTTCTGTAAGATCATTGAACCTGTATTCTCCATGGGTATGAACCAACGCAGATTTATCGTAGAATTTGGTTCCGCCCTCTGCAAACGAAATCTTGCTGGTAATATCATTAAACTTAGCTTCAAATTCTGGAGTTCCAGGTTCATAGAATGCCTCAGCACTGTTTAGGGGATCATCTTCATTAGCACGAACCTGAGCAAGTGAATGCCAATAGACAAGGGAGTCCTGCATCTCAGGAGAACCCAGGAAAGCAGCTGTTGCAGCCTTGAATTCATCCGGCATTCCCAGGTAATCCAAAGGATTGGGATAACCTTCCGTTGCTTTGATTTTTGGGACTATGTTAATATCCCAGTAGTTTTTGTAAGAAGCTCTCCAGAATTGATCTTTTTTGGCCTGGCTTTGAAGCAATAGAGCAGTAAAATATGGATCATAGGAGTCTCCGGCATCTTCATGAGTTGCATATACACGGAAGAAATATTTGTCTCTTTTTTGCAGTTCCAATCGATGTTGATAAAACTGTATATTTCTCAGACTAAAGCGATTATCTCCCTGATAAACAGTGGTACCTGTACTGTAGTTGCTCGCAATGATAAATTCGGGAGATTCGAATTCTTTTTCTGGTTGTAAACGGAAGTGAACAGCTGCTCCAAGTTTCATATTGTTGGAATCGTAATCCACCAGATCAATCTCTCTGTATCCTTTTCGATGGATAATGCCTAATCCCGGAGAAGCTAATACTTTTGAGTAATCATTTGATCCATTGAATTCATCCCCATAAATATTAACTGCATCATACCCTCCAGGGTTACTGCGATCCGTATTTGTGTCGAATACCGGATCGTAATTATCAGCAACCCAGTCATCTGCTGAAAAATAGAAGAAATTCAGCTTAAAGGCCATCATGGCATGACCTTCCTTATTGCGAATGGCATCAGCGTATCTAAAACCTCCTTCAAATAAATTTCTTTCTCCTCCTTTTACCATTGCAGAGAAACCTTTGTGCACAAAAGGATTTTTGGTTTCCATGGAGATTACTCCATTAAAGGCGTTGGGACCATAAAAGGCAGAGCTGGCTCCGACCACCAGGTTTACCCGGTTGACATCCAGTTCGGAAGAGCCCAAAAAGTTACCTAAGGAGAAGTTTAGCCCGGGGGACTGGTTATCTACGCCATCGATTATTTGAAGGACCTGACCGGGCTGGTACTGTTAAATCCCCGTGTATTGATGATTTTAAAACCCAGGCTGGCTGCCGTGAGGTCAACATCTTTGAGTGAACCCAGGCCATCGTAAAAATTGGCGGAAGGCGTTTCTTTGATGCCAATACCGTCCAGGGTTTCCACGGTCAAAGCTGCCTGTTGTTGTTTTTCTGAAATTCTGCGGCCTTTGATCTCAACAGCGGCAATGGTTACCGCATTAGAGCCGAGGTTAATGTTTAATTTTTTATCAACTGAAGTTACCTCAACTTCTTTTGTCTCATATCCGATAAAAGAGACGATGAGCGTGAGTGGCAGGGATTGATCCGTTTTGATGACAAAGTTACCATCAAAATCGGCAATGGTTCCATCTGTTGATCCTTTCACAAGTACAGAAGCATTGATAAGCGGTTCGCCAAGATCTTCATCAATGATAACCCCTTCAATGGTAATTTGTCCATTTAAAAAGACCGGAAACAACAACATTAGTATAGTGTATAGTATACAGTTGCGTAATGAATACTTCATAAAGATTGTCCTTTTTTTGTAACAGTCCGGAGGGTAAACCGGAGTTTAATTTTACGTTTGCTCGTTAATTGTCGATACTCATTGAGGCAAAAAAAGATGGTGTTATTTTTGCCGCTTGTAGTTTTGGCGGGGTGAAAGTAACGGGTTTGATCCTAAATTTAAAAGCAAATTAGGAAAAAAAAATCAAATGCAATATTTCCGATAGTTAAATTGTCTAAAAGGTTCTCGCTGAGAAGCAATAAAAATGAATGAAATAGGTAAATCTTGTATATATAAATAGTGTGAATGATACCATAGCAAAAGTTAAACGGTTGTCAAAAACAACAAAGAACCTGTAATTTTTTTGTTACAGGTTCTTTGTTCGTTAGGATTTTATTATTCAGTTGGATCGGGTTTTAAACTGAAAGTCCTCTCAACAGGGTTGAGAGGTGTATCTACCGGCTTTCCATCTTTGTCAACCAGGGTAAGCTTAATCGTATTTTCACCCATTTCCATACCTTCGATATAGTAAGGTTGCCAAGTATCGACCATATGTTCTTCACCATTGATTTCTACTTTAACTTTATAATCCGAACCAAGGGTTGCGTTGATGAGGAAGAAATCGAGCATCACCTTATCTGTTTCTTTTTTACCGACATAGGTGCCTTTAGGGCGGCTGTAAAAAAGCATGGGGACATTCACAATCGGCTTGCTTGCTACTATGTTGCCACCTTCAACATTGGTTTTTACGGCAATATGCGCTTTTCCTGATTTGATACTTTCGTGGTAAGAGCGCGAAAGGAATGATAAAATATAATGCTCCCCATCGGTTACTTCATGTTCAAAAGAGGCTTCGTATTTTGCCGCGTAGGGCAAATCATCAACGATCAGATGAATATGCTGTCCCTGTCCAGAGTTGGCACACATCTTCTGGTCGGCATCTGGTGTCTGAACACCAAGTTCATATCCTTCACCTCCAATAACATAAGAGAATTTCCCGTCCTGATATTCCATCGATTCCAAAACTGCACCGGAAAAATCTGCTGACGGAGAGAAGGGGGTCAAGGTGTATTTGGAAGCCGCAGTTTCCTGGTCTTTAGTTTCGGTATCGGTCTCGGTATTTGCAGTATCTGTTTTGCAAGCTGTAAATACGATACTTAAAGCGAAAAACGCGAATAATAATTTTTTCATAATCAAACTTTTACAGTATTTTTTAGATTTAAAAATTTAAAGTTAATGATAAACAAAATAAACAGTGAGCCGAAAAAGTAGAAACCGTTATTTGTTCTAATTTTTTTGGACTTTTAGGAGTGTTTTATCCGCTCTTCAGGCGTTTTTTTAAACTAATGCCTCAAAACGGCTCATTGTATTTCTTCAACAAATCCAGATTCTTTGAGTTTTACGTTTTTTGCAAAATGAGTTTCTGAAACCTTATTATTCCCAGGAAGCATAAAACTTCCGCTTTAAATCAACGAACTTCTACCTTCTACTTTCCGAATTCTGCAGTTCTAAATTTAGCATTCACCGTAAGGGGTAAAACAATAAACAGTTTATTAGGGGAAACCTAAAACACTTAGAGGCTGCAGTAAAAATCGGAAAACTTATTTCTCTCCATCTGGTTTTAATAAATAATGACGGGACAATATAATCCAGAACGCAATAATTTTCAGGAAAAACTATAAATAGTCTTATTAAGAAATAAAAAAGTAATAAAGATACCGTTGCTTTCTTTTTTGCAGCGGTGCTAAGATAGTTGAAGAACTTGTTTAATTTTGGCACAATTTTAAATAAAATATCAATGGACGGAGATATCATAAAATTGAAAGTCGAGGGTATGGATTGCAGCAATTGTGCCATGTCCATTTCAAGATTTCTGGAGCGCAAGGGACTGGAGGATGTTTTTGTGAATTTTCAAACCAAAGAAGTACGCTACCGGCAGGATGAAAAGAAGATCTCCTCTGAAAAGATTATTGCCGGGATTCATAAGCTTGGATATGAAGTAGTCGACGACGGAACACGAAAGAGTTGGTGGACTTTAAATCGAAAATTACTTTTCAGTGCCATTTTTACTTTCCCATTATTATTGAATCACTTACTGATGATGATGGGTGTGCATCTCGAGTGGATGAATCCCTGGGTGCAACTGGCCATTTGTATTCCTGTTTTTCTGATCGGTGTTGCTCATTTTGGTGTAAGTGGCTTGAAGTCTTTGCGGGGAGGAGTACCCAATATGGATGTACTGATCATCATTGGAAGTACTGCAGCTTTTATCTACAGCCTGGTAGGAACGATTAATTACCAGCCTGACTATATTTTTTATGAAACTGCTGCCACCATCATCACCCTTGTGTTGGTTGGAAACTGGCTTGAAAAGCGAGCGGTAGAGCAAACCACAACTTCTATCGGGGAATTGACCAGGCTGCAGGTGGAAAAGGCAAAAAAGATCATGCCTTCCGGCACGATTGTAAGTATTGACGCCAAAGACATCAAAAGAGGGGATACCCTTCAGGTCAATGAAGGTGATAAAGTCCCTGCTGACGGGGTGATCATCATGGGAAATGCCTCTATTGACGAATCCATGTTAACCGGGGAAAGCCTGCCCGTGGATAAAAACGAAGGGCAAGGGGTTGTCGGGGCATCCCTGGTATTGTCAGGGAATTTTAAGATGCAGGTACAGGCGACGGGGGAAAAATCGGTTTTAGGTCAAATGATAGAGTTGGTGAAAATGGCTCAGGCAGACAAACCTGATATACAACGATTGGCAGACAAGATAAGCGCCATTTTTGTACCTGCCGTTATTTTAATTGCTTTAGGCACCATCCTCATCGGTCATTACGGCTTTGGTCTGGAGTTCAGACAAGCCCTGATGAATGGCATTGCCGTTTTGGTGATTTCCTGCCCCTGTGCCATGGGGCTGGCAACCCCAACGGCTGTAATGGTTGGTGTGGGCAGGATGGCGAAAAATGGCATTTTGGTGAAAGGAGGTCAGACATTAGAGATATTCGCCAAAATCAAAAATATTGTTTTTGATAAAACAGGCACCTTAACCACCGGGGCTTTTAAATTGAAAAACATACAATATTTTGACGAGGATAAGGAAACCATTAATGCGCTGATTTATCAGTTGGAGAAACACTCCAGTCATCCAATAGCACATTCTTTGGTTCAGGCAATGCAAAGCCAGTTTAACGGCTCTCCCATTAAAGATCTGAAAGTCTCAGAACACCGTGGCAGCGGACTTGAGGGTACGGATAATGAGGGTAATGTCTACAGAATTGGCTCTGGCAAAATGAATGCCCTACAAAACGGCGGTATCAATACCAATGCGCATATATTTCTTACAAAGAACGACCAGTTGCTGGCAGCTATTGAAATTACCGATGACCTGAAACCCCAGGCAGCGGAAGTAATAGATTATCTGGAGGCAGAGCACATTAGACCCTACATTTTAAGTGGGGACAAGATAGAAAAAACAGCTGCAGTAGCGAAAGCGGTTGGCATCCGGGATTATTTTGGCGAACAATTGCCCGATGAAAAGCTGGATGTCATAGGAAGGCTCTCGGATACTGCCTTTACGGCTATGGTTGGCGATGGAATAAACGATGCCCCCGCATTGGCCAAAGCAACGATCGGCGTATCCATGAGTAATGCATCACAGGCAGCCATCCAATCCGCCCAGATTGTTTTGCTCAACGGTAACCTGGAGCACCTGAAGCAGGCCCATGGCATCAGCAAGCATACGCTGATTACCATAAAACAAAACCTTTTTTGGGCATTTGCCTACAATGTCGTTGCCATTCCGGTCGCTGCCATGGGGTTTTTGAACCCCATGTGGGGAGCGTTTTTTATGGCTTTTTCGGATGTTGTCGTGATTGGTAATTCCATCAGGCTGAAAAGAAAAAAGATTTTTAAATAGATAAAATTTAGTTAAGTAACAACCCATTTATAATGAGTGATAAAACGAAAAGAGCTAAAATCAGTATAACCATTGACAGGGATGAAAATAATGTTCCTGAGAAAATGATCTGGCAGGCAACGGATAATCCGGAAGGCCCTAAAAAACAAGAGGCAAAAGCCATGTTACTGGCTTTGTTCGATAAGAAAGACCTGGATACCGTTAAGGTAGACCTGTGGACCAAGGAAATGATGATCAATGAAATGGACCGTTTTATGTTTCAGACGCTGCGTTCATTGACCGACACCTATTACAAAGCTACTCAAAATGCCAAGCTGGCCTCCCAAATGCAGCACTTTGTTCATTTTTTCGGCCAGGAGACCGGAATTATTCCAAAAGAGGAAGATCAAAACAAAGGTTAAATTATCAGTAAATTTTAATCTAAAAAAAGGTTAAAACTTTGTCTTGTTGTTAATTTTTTATACTTTTGCGGCCGGTGAGCGGCATACGACAAGCTCCTTCTGAACTCCCCCAGGGCGGAAACGCAGCAAGGGTAGGAGGTTGAGCAGTCGGTATGTTGTCTCACCTTATTTTTTTTGATCTTGATTCATTTGAAATTTAAACTGATTTCAATAATTTTCAGACTTATCTTTTAATAATTAATACGCTTATGAAGTTCTTCATTGACACAGCCAACCTTGATCAAATTCAGGAAGCCAAAGACCTGGGAATCCTTGACGGTGTTACGACCAATCCTTCTCTTATGGCCAAAGAAGGCATCACCGGAAAAGAAAATATCTTCAAACATTATCAGGAGATATGTAAAATCGTGGAAGGCGGAGATGTCAGTGCTGAAGTTATTTCCACGGATTTTGAAGGCATGATCAGGGAAGGGGAGGAACTGGCTGCTCTGGCGCCTAACATTGTGGTCAAGGTGCCTATCATTAAAGAAGGTGTGAAAGCTATCAGGTATTTTACGGATAATGGCATTCGTACCAATTGTACGCTTGTGTTTTCAGCAGGTCAGGCCTTGCTGGCTGCCAAAGCCGGAGCTACCTATTTATCTCCCTTCATGGGGCGTATTGATGATATCAACTGGAATAGCATAGATCTGATTCGTCAAATTGCCGAGTTGTATGCTATCCAGGGTTTTGATACCTTGATCCTGGCTGCTTCCATCCGAAACGCCAAGCATATTATCGATGCCGGACTTGCCGGTGCTGATGTTGTAACCTGCCCGCTGGATTCTATCATGGGACTCCTTAAACATCCACTAACCGATATAGGCCTGGCTAAATTCCTGGCAGATCACCAAAAGGGAAATCAATAAAATGATCCCCATTGATCTCAATCCATATAAATCCAAACTTCGACTTAAAAAGGAAGAAGGCATCATATATGTGTTTGATTTCATCAGAAGTAAATGGTTGATGTTATTACCCGAGGAACTGGTAAGGCAGTTGTTGATCATTTATTTAATCGAAGCTAAGGGGTATTCCAAAAATGTAATCGCTGTTGAAAGGGGATTGAAAGTTAACAACCTCAGCAAGCGTTGTGATTTACTCATTTTTGATAAGGATACCAGGCCCACAATGCTGGTGGAATGTAAGGCCCCGAAAGTAAAAATCACCCAGGATGTTTTCCGGCAAATCGCCATCTACAATATGTCTTTCGAAGTCGATTATCTGCTGGTAACCAACGGTGTACAAACCTATTGCTGCCAAATGAATTACGAACAGAAATCCTGGGCGTTTTTAAATGATATTCCCGACGCAAAATAATGTCCACACCACACAGATTATTTCCCAAACCTTCGTATTTTGTAGCGTGAAATTACTTTTATGATTAAAGGTTTTTCAAACAAAACCGCCGTTTTTTTTTGAATTTGTTTGTAATCTTTGTTCAGCAAAAGCCTAACCAAATAATATGACGAAAATAAGCATTTTGGTGAGTGGAGCCAATGGACAGATCGGCTCCGTGCTTACCGGAGCATTGCGTGCCAAATATGGTACGGATGCTGTTCTCGCCACCGACATTCGTATGGGAAGTCATGCCGAAGGACCTTTCGAATTGTTGGATATCCTCGATGCCAAACAACTTTCCCGACTCGTAAGAAAATATAAGGTCAATCAGATTTATCACCTCGCTGCCATTCTCTCCGCCACCGGAGAAAAGAACCCAAGGAAGGCTTGGGATATAAATATCAATGGGTTGTTTAATGTACTCGAAATTGCCCGGGAATATAAAATGAAGCTTTTTTTTCCCAGTTCGATCGGGGTTTTCGGCAGTCATACGCCCAGGGTTTATACACCTCAGGAAACCGTTATCCATCCCGAAACAGTTTATGGGATTAGTAAAGCTACCGGAGAGAACTGGTGTCAGTATTATTTTAAACACTATGGCGTAGATGTCAGATCGGTACGTTACCCGGGAATTATCAGTTACCAGTCACCACCGGGAGGAGGTACAACTGATTATGCTGTAGAAATTTACCACAAAGCCGTTGAGGGCAAGGATTATGAATGCTTCCTCAGGGAAGACACCATGCTGCCCATGATGTATATGGATGATGCGATAAAGGCAACCCTGCAGTTGATGGATGCTGCGGACGAGAAGGTTAAGATCAGAACCAGTTACAACCTGGCTGCCATGAGTTTTACTCCCGCCGAAATTACAGCAGAAATACAAAAACATTATCCGGATTTTAAAGTGTCCTATAAACCAGACTTCCGGCAGCAAATCGCAGACTCATGGCCACAGACCATTGATGACCACCAGGCAACTGAAAACTGGGGATGGCATCCGGACTACGATTTAAAATCCATGACCGAAGATATGATCAAAAACCTTAAGGATCAATTGGAATAATATGTGACAACATCTTGTAATACCTTCCCGACCTAAATGTGCGGGATTTCGGTTTTACCAAAATTCGTCATTTGTAATTTCTAATTCGTAAATAAAAATACCATGTTTAAAAATACCAAACAAATCATTCAGAAAGAACTCGATGATATCAAAGCAGCTGGATTGTATAAAGAGGAAAGAATTATCGTGACGCCACAGGCGGCGGAAATAAAAACAGATAAAGGTGCAGAAGTACTCAACTTTTGCGCCAATAATTACCTGGGGTTATCTTCTCATCCCGATGTACTCAAAGCAGCAAAAGAAGCTATTGACAGCCATGGCTTTGGGCTGTCTTCGGTCCGTTTTATTTGTGGCACCCAGGACCTGCACAAGCAGCTCGAACATAAAATTGCAGAATTCGTAGGTCAGGAAGATGCTATTCTTTATGCGGCAGCTTTTGACGCCAACGGAGGTTTGTTTGAGCCAATTTTAACGGCTGAAGATGCTATTATTTCTGATTCCCTGAATCACGCTTCTATTATTGACGGAATTCGTTTGTGTAAAGCGCAGCGCTTTCGTTACAATAATAATGACATGAGTGACCTGGAAGACAAATTAAAGGAAGCTCAGGGGGCGCGAAGGCGAATGATCGCTACGGATGGTGTTTTTTCAATGGACGGTACCATCGCCCAGTTAGATAAAATCTGTGATCTGGCAGATAAATACGATGCCATGGTCATGGTTGATGAGTGTCATGCTACCGGTTTTGTTGGTAAAAGAGGCCGGGGTTCCATCGAGTACCGGAATGTGATGGATCGGGTAGATATTGTAACCGGCACTTTCGGGAAAGCCCTTGGAGGTGCTTCCGGCGGATTTACAGCTGCCCGAAAAGAAATTGTCGATATGCTTCGTCAAAGGTCCAGGCCATACCTGTTTTCCAATACTCTTGCACCAGCCATTGCCGGAGCCTCTATCAAGGTTTTGGACGTTTTGACAGCCAGTACCGCTTTGAGAGACAAACTGGAGGATAATACAAAATACTTCCGGCAGGCAATGACAGCAGCCGGATTTGATATTGTGCCGGGGGTACATCCCATCGTTCCGGTAATGTTATACGATGCGCCTCTCTCCCAAAAATTTGCCAACAGACTGCTGGAAGAAGGCATTTACGTTATTGGGTTCTTTTATCCTGTAGTGCCTAAAGGTCAGGCCAGAATCAGGGTTCAGTTGTCTGCAGGGCACGAGCGTGAGCATATTGAAAAGGCAGTAGCTGCTTTCACCAAAGTTGGAAAAGAACTAGGGGTTATCTAGTTCTTACAAATTGATCCATGAAAATTACCAACGCCCAAAAGGCTCATATGGCCTTATTGGCTGTGCAGATCGTTTACGGTCTCAACTATCTTATTGCCAAAGGTATTATGCCGGATAAAATTGAGCCTGCAGCTTTGATTTTTATCCGGCTTAGTGCCGGCGGATTGTTGTTCTGGTTTATTAAGTTTTTTCTGAAAGAAATCGTTGATCGAGCGGATATCGGAAGGTTGGCGTTATGTGGTCTTCTGGGAGCTTGTATTAATCAGTTGCTTTTTTTTAAAGGATTGAGTATTACTTCCCCGATTGATGCTTCTATTATCATGACATCGACCCCGGTTTTTGTGATGATAATTAGTGCTGTTCTGTTAAGAGAAACCATTACTTCCCAAAAAATAGTCGGATTGTTTGTTGGTGGAGTAGGAGCTGTTTTATTGATTTATGCCGGAGCCACCAATAAAGGCACAGGAACTGTATTTGGAAATGCTTTAATCCTTATCAACGCTTTGTCTTTTTCTTTTTACCTGGTTTTGGTAAAGCCGCTGATGAAAAAATACCAACCCATCACGGTGGTTAGCTGGGTGTTTTTGTTTGGCTTTATTTTCAGCTTTCCCTTTGCAATAAGATCGTTTTTAGAAACTGATTTTGCTGGTTTTACGGCAAATACCTGGGCTGTTATTGCTTTTATACTTATTGGTCCGACCTTCCTCGCTTATTTGTTCAATATCTATGCTTCGAAACACCTTATGCCCAGTATTTCAGGGAGTTATATTTATTTGCAACCGGTAATCTCGTTTATCGTAGTGAGTGTATATTCCTTTTGGATGGGTATAGACAGGTATAAAGACGATATAAGTCTGCTGAAAATTGCCTGTTGCCTCCTTGTTATTATCGGAGTGTTTTTGATCAGTAGTAAAACCTTTCCCGTTTTTAAGACAAATTTGCCTAACACGATTTCCTGAAACTACCAAACATGAGTCATCTTACCTTAGCGGCAGGAAATTAAATTTGGTAAATTTGAAATGAAAAAATAAGGAAGCGGAATAAGACTATTATGAGTCATTTGTCATAAAGACAGTTCGGGATAGCCAGTTCCGCTTCCTTTTCACTGTTTCACCTCGGACAGTTTGTTAGGCAAAAAGCCTGAGTAAGATAGATGAGGCATAACAGAAGTTATTTTATCAACACAAATTTACGGATTTAGTATGAAACAATCTGATCGTTTTGTAGGAATTGACATATCAAAAGATAATTTTGATGTCTGCGTTTTATCACAAGAGGCTCTATTAGAAGAAGGCCGTTTTAACAATGATGCTCAAGGTTGGCAAAAGTTTGCTAAAAACCTCAGTGATCGGGACTTATGCATAATAGAAGCAACGGGATCTTATCATGTAGGGTTGGCATTATATTTAGTTGAGCATGATAAACGTGTTAGTGTAGTCAACCCTTTGCGTGTAAAGTATTTTTCTCGATTGAATCTCAGGAGGGCAAAAACAGATAGGATAGATGCTTATGTTATTGCCCAGTATGGTCAAGTATTTAAGCCTGAAAGTTGGACGGCAGACCGACACATTTAAGACAACTTCAACAGTTAATGACAGTTTCTGCACAATTAACAAAACAACAGACGGCTTTAATCAATCAACAAAAAAACTTTGAACTTGTACCAGACCCCAGTAAAGAAGCCCTTGAAATAATAAAGTGCCAAAAGTAAAATTAGAGGAACATTTACAGGAAATACAATGCCTTATCAATAACAGCATTAAAGAACATTACAAAGAATTAGAAGCTTCTTTAGGATCGATTCCCGGTTTAGGTCCCAAAACGGTAGCCACCTTAATCCTAATAACTGGAGGCTTTACCAAGTTTGGATCATATAAAGCTTTGATAGCCTATGTGGGGTTAGCTCCTCGGACATACGAGTCAGGAGTAAGTGTTAAGGGAGCTTCACACATCTGCAAGTTAGGGTCATCCTATCTTCGAAAGTTACTTTATCAATGTGCTTTAAGTGCCAAGAGGTTTAATCCTGTATGTAAGGAACTATTTGAAAGACTCTATATTGCAAAGAAAAAACCATTTAAAGTAGCCATGATTGCGGTGGCCAATAAGTTGTTGAAAATTGCATTCACAATAGCTACTACCGGTCAAAAGTTTGACCCGGAATACAGAATGAAATATCAATTAGCCAAATAAAATTTCCTGATTTCTCGGAAAAAATTTGGGAATGAACACAGTTCATCCCAAATTTTGGCTTAGGCCAAAATTTGGGATTTTTCGTGTAAATGGTTGATTTTCAATCTTCCCGGCGAGGGAAAACGGCCTTATGGGTTTTTGGGTAACAATTCTTAGTGAAGATTTTGAGCGCTGGCTCTGAGAAAGCACCCATGTCTGAGCCTGACGAAGGAAGGCGAGCCTGCCTGTCGGCTGACAGGTTTGGGTGCGTGGCCAAAATCGAGCTTAGAATTGTCCAAAAAATACATACAGCCTTGATTTTTTTGGTTCTTTTTGTATCAAGACAAAAAGAATGTAAATACCTGAAAAAAAAATAGTTAAATAACAATTCCGACATCAACCTCTGAAAAATAAATCATACCTTTTTAATTTTCAAAAATTAGGGATGACTCATGTTTGATAGTGATAAAAGGGCCTGTCAAAAAAAATTATTTGACTACGAGACTTTGTACGACGGTGTTATTGCCTGACTTTAGTGTAACAAAATACATGCCGGCATCTAATTGTGCTGCATCCAGGAAATACTTGGATTCCCCGGCAGGCAATTCACCCCGGAAAATCGTTTTTACGGTTTGGCCAAGAACATTGGTAAGTTCAAGAGAAGCATTTACCGCTTGTTCCGTTTCAACCGGAATACAGGTTATCGCAGAGGCAGGATTGGGGAAAACACGAAGCAGTTGAGTGGCACTGGGCTTAAAATCTTCGGTCCCTACACTACAGTTGATTACATCATAATCAAAGTAGCCCGCCGGTGCTGTCAAAGGTCTGACAATGGTTTTACCACTAATGGCCTCTGCTTCGAAATAATAGTATATCTTACCTGCCTCTTCGGACATTGGGATATTGGCTTCCCAAATATCGTTTTCCGTATAAGTCATGTCGATAGATTCATAACCACTGGTAACATCGGTCGTGTAATAAACTTTGGCGGAACTTATTCCTGTTTTGTGTTTTATGGAAGCGGAAACATAAGTAGCTTCACTGACACATCCCTGGCGAACTTGTTCGTGGTTGATCAGCAATGGATCATATACACCTACTTCCTTGGTAATGCAGTGCAGCGCCCCACTGGCGGGAATGATCTGGTTGCAATTGATACCCACGATATTATATCCGGGCATCGCCTCCTCCCAAATTCTCAGACCTGTTGTGTCGTATTGTTCTTCATAGGTTGGGACCAAAATGGTTTTATTCAGAATGATGGCATTGGCATAAGTCCGGTAGTCCCCTCCCCAGTTTGGATAAGCACCGTTTTCCGGGGGCATGGGAACCCTGATTATTTCATAAGGATTACCATAAGGAGTCACATAGTTGTTGAGAACATATTCAATATTGGCTTCGATCTGTGGTCCGTCTGCCACACCTTCCGGATATTCTCCGACAATGATGCGCTCTTCATCCAGCAATTTCATATGCATATCAATGTGATGAATGGCATCATAAGGCAGATTCGTCATTTTTGGATAGGTCTCAATCCCCATAAAATCATTCATTATCTGATCTATTTCCTCTTCAGAATGATTGCTTGTCCCCCAGGTATTGAAAGGACCATTTTCGTCCAGCACCAGGTTGGACGAAAAACTGGTACCCATACCGTCAGCCATAAAATTACCGCCAGTATGTACAATATCCGTGGGAACCTGTGAAGTACAATAAACATCAATACCCAACTCCTGGGCTACTTTTTCAGGAATTATATCGTCTTTTGGTCTGGGTCTGTTGTAAATCCAGTCAACAAAAGCCAGGGAATCAACCTCATTGAGATAAATACTGTTTGGACCGTAATCCCGCACCCAAACAGTATTGAAATCTTCCTGTAAAAAGGTTACATTGGTACTCCAGTCAATATTGGCCGCATTCAGCGTGTTTTTAACCAAAGCCGGGTTACTGCAAACGATGATAACTTCTACTTCCTCTTTTGCATGGCGGACAATTTCCTTTAGAATATTGGTATAGGAAGTCCAGGTAATCACTACGGCCTGCAGCTCTTCCCATTCTGCCATAGTCCTGGGGGCTTGCTCCGGAGCAGTGGAAATACAATCGAGATTTTTTTCCTGGAAGGATTGAATGTAATCTCTCATCAATGCTTCTTCCCCTTCTCCAAAACCACGTGGTAAAGGCCTTTCTTCATCGTTTTGACTCAACAGCGGGCTTACGCTAAAAATTATCAATAGGAATAGTAGATAGTTCTTCATGTCGTCCTAATTATTTTTTTATTGCTGCCAAAAATAAGGACTTTTTTTTCAATGGTACTAAAAATTGCAGCTAATGAAACAAAAGCGACACTTTTGTGATGGCTGTCACCGAGTTTAGAGCTGCCGAATATTTACTTTTGAGATTCATTAATATAAACGACGATGGAAAAAATGAAAACGCTGTTACTCAACGATTGGTCTTTTTTCAGGGTGTTGAGAGTAGTCATCGGGGGCATCATCATGATTGATGGGATTGCTACCGGAATGGCCTTATCCGTGATAATTGGCGGAATCTTTTTGTACCAGGGGATTTTCAACCTTTCCTGCGGTGGGGCTTGTGCTGGAGGAAACTGTGAAATTCCTCAAAAAAAAGTTTCATCAAAAGAATGATATAGTCTTGTTTTATGCATTTTTTTGTTAACTTTGATAGCGACAAAAACGATGCTTTATGCAAGATCCTCTACTCTTTGGTTTCCTCTATTTGATTATCGGTTTGATCCTTGGCGGTGCGGCGGTCTGGATATACGCAAAACTGAATTTATTTTCCAGGGCAATTGAAAAGTCTGAATTGGACAAAGAATACGTTCTGCGACAAATCCATGAAAACCTTCAAATGCAGGCCGACTTACTCAAAGAGGATCTTGCTGAAAAAGAACAGGAAATCAAATCACTTACCGTCTCTCTGGCTGAATCCAATCAAAATTCCCGATATCTCCAGGAAAAACTCAGCTCTCAAATGGAGGAAATGGCTGCGCTTCAAAAACTGGCTCATGCCGAATTTGAAAACATTTCCAACAAATTGCTGGAAGAAAAAAGCAAAAAATTCACTGAACAGAATCAACATCAATTGAACGATCTGCTCAACCCTTTGCGGGAAAAGATCAAAACCTTTGAAGACAATGTAGAAAAACGCTTTCTTTTAGAGACCAAAGACCGTGTTTCTCTGAAAAAAGAAATAGAACACCTGAGGGCATTGAACCAACAGCTCAGTTCCGATGCGAATAATCTGGCCTCAGCTCTCAAAGGAGACAGTAAAACCCAGGGAGATTGGGGGGAACTCCAACTGGAGATGCTTTTGGAGAAATCCGGTCTGACCAAAGATATTCATTACCAAACCCAGACTTCTTTTGCAGATCAGGATGGTAACCAAAAGCGGCCGGACTTTATTGTCAACATGCCGGGAGATAAACAACTGATCATCGATTCTAAAGTTTCCTTAACGGCCTACCAAAACTACTGTGAGTCGGAAAATGAAGCGGATAAAGCCAATTACCTCAAAGCGCATGTAGATAGTTTAAGAAGGCATGTTAAAGATCTGAACAGTAAGAATTACGAACAACTTTATCAAATCAATACTCCGGACTATTTACTCTTATTTGTACCGATCGAAAATGCTCTGGGGCTTGCCTTGCAGCAGGATTCCAGGCTTTTTGTCGATGCGCTTGAAAAAAATATTGTAGTGGTCACTACCTCAACGCTGTTGGCTACTATGAGGACCGTATCTTATATTTGGAAGCAGGAGCGTCAAAAGAAAAATGTCATCGAGATCGCCCGCCAAAGCGGGATGTTGTATGATAAATTTTGTGCTTTCGTGGAAGACCTTAAGGTTATTGGCCAACGCCTGAACCAGGCACAGGGAGCCTACGAGGGTGCTATGAATAAGTTATCAGAGTCCAAGAAATTTGGAGATACCCTCATTGGCCGCGCAGAGAAAATCAAGCAACTTGGAGCCCGGGCTTCCAAAAAAATACCCAAAGAATTGCTGGATGGTCATGTTGAAAAATTAACGGATAGGGAAACTGAATAATCCTTTGGTAAAACCCAATTTGATTTCCTGGTTATTAATGTTAAATTTACCTGTGTTAATCATTTTCAGAAGACATGCCCTTTAAGCTTAAAATTCCTTTTTACACCTTAAATCTCCAACTTGGGGAAAATGTCGTTATCCGATATCCTTTGACCGATAAAGATGCTTTGCATATCGGTTCCTCCCACCATTCCATTATCAAGCGTTTCAGGGAGTTATACCAATCCAAAGTATTGGATGGGGGCAAGCTGATTGAGATCCTGGATGATTATAAATCGGGGGAATTTCTTCAGGGGGATACCTCTGTGTTTTTTCCCGCTGCTTCAGATGGTATTTCCCATCCTGCACTGGAGCTTGATTTCCGCTACTTTTATACTTCCGGTGAGAACGGTTGCTGGGGCATAATTCCTGCCCTTGGAATTGAAGCATTTGGCAAAGATGAATATGATCTCGAGATGGGACTAAAGGAAGTAGTGCGACTTGACTTTTTGAAAAACAGACGCCTGCAAATGGTTCAGGATATTCTGGAAACTATCTGGTTTAAGTCCGTAACCCTTAATTTTAACGAAATTGACTTTCGGATTCCTACTCCCGGGGAAGTCAGCCTTAAAAGCGCTGAACAGTCTGAAAAAATGCTTCACCAGGTTGCTCAGGAAGTGGTTATTTCCAGGCAACAGTTGTTTGGTATGGAAAAAGAAATGGAGCAACTTATCCGTAATGCCAGGAACAACTACACGCGAAATATATTATTGGTCGGGCCTCACGGGGTGGGCAAGACTACTATGGTATGGGAATTGGCAAGGGTGAAAAAGCAACATAGGCTGACAGGAAGGATTTGGGAAACCACAGCTTCTTTACTGATCAAGGAACTCGTTTTTGGCGGAGGGTGGAAACCGAATTTAGTGTCCCTTATCAAAGAGATCAACAGTCAGAGTGATTTTCTTTTTGTGCGTAATCTTATGGAGTTGTTTGAAGTCGGTAAATACGAAGGCAATAATGTAAGTATGGCAGAATACATGCAGACCTTCCTGTCCAAAGGGTCATTAAGTCTGATTTCAGAATGTACGGAGGAAGAACTGGCAAAGATCGAACTGAATTACCCCGGATTTTTGTCCCTTTTTCACCTGGTAAGATTGCAGCAACCCGAAGGCGATGTCCTTCAAAATATCATTATCAGAAAGATTGCCTCCATTGCCCATCAACAAAAAATTACCATTTCCGAAGAAGCTGTCCGGGAGATGGTCCGATTGATCAACAGGTTTATGCCTTATGAAGGAATGCCGGGTACGCCAATAAGATTTCTGGAGCGACTTATGCTTCACCGGTCCCCGTCCGATCAGACCGGAGCTACTATTACACAGGCTGAAGTAACTGAAAGGTTTTGTAAAGAATCAGGGTTGCCTGTGTTTATGGTAGATCCAGATATTCCGATGGACTTGTCGTTGGTAACCCGTTATTTTGAACAAAATATATTCGGACAACAGCAGGCAGTCAATGCCGTTGTGGATACCCTGGCTACAGTCAAAATGGGACTTTCCAGGAAGGATAAACCTATCGCTTCCTTATTATTTACAGGACCAACAGGGGTAGGGAAGACTGAACTGGCCAAAACACTGGCTGCGTACATGTTTGGAAGCCGGGACCGGATGATCCGGTTTGATATGAGTGAGTTTGCCGATCCTTATTCGATTTACAGATTGAGCGGATATTCCAGTCAGGAAGGGTTGTTGAGCGATGCTGTTCGGAAGGAACCGTTTTGTGTAATACTCTTTGATGAAGTGGAAAAGGCCGATCAGGGTTTTTTTGACTTGTTGCTGCAAATACTGGGGGAGGGAAGGTTGACAGATGGTTCGGGGCGCCTGGTCAATTTTTGCAGTACCATCATTTTGATGACCTCCAATATTGGCGTGGATATCCTCAAAAGATCGGCTGTCAGCCTCATCGGTAAAAACAAAAAACAGGCCTTATCTCATTTGAGTGAGCAACTGGATGGCGAAGTTCAGAAATTCTTCCGGCCCGAATTGTATAACAGAATTGACAAAGTGGTCATATTTAGACCACTGGATCCATCCGGAATCAGGAAAGTTGTTGACCGTGAAATCGAAAAATTGTACAAAAGGGATGGAATCAAATACCGCAAAATTAATCTGGCCATCAAAAAAGACGTCTACGATCATTTTGGTCGTATAGGTTATGATGAAAATTATGGTGCCAGGTTTTTGCAGCGCACCTTAAGGGAAAAACTGGTAATACCTTTGGCACGAGCAATCAATCATTTTGACTCAGATGATCAATTGGTGGTCGAGGTGGTTCTGGAAGATGGCCAAATAAAAGTTCTCGCAGAGGAAGACCCACTGGGTTTTGAACTTTTACTGGAGGAACTGGAAATTGCCAATTATGCGAATCATGCTTCCGGCCTGAGAAGAGCCATTGCCAACCTGAAGGAGAGTCATTTGTATAATTGGTTAAACAGCGAATTGGAGATGATTGAATCAAAAGGTGCTGAAGAAGAGGATAACGCCTCTCCCTGGAAAAATCCCAGCCAGTCGCGGAAATACCACGATTATTATAAATGCAGGCAAGAACATGAATCTCTCACACAAACCATTGAGGCTTATGAAACGGAATTGTCTTTGGCTTACCTGAATTTCAATTCCTATACACCGCAAATCAATGAAAAAGTCGATCAGTGGACCGTAGATTTTTTTCATTATAAGCTCAATTTAATCAGCACTCTTAGACCGGAATACAATAACGCATTTTTTGCCATTTACGGCGGTAAACCAGAGGAAATTGTCAGATTTTATGTGCATATTTTCAAATCCATGCAATTCAAGGTTACCGGCCACTCAGTTTGGTTTAGAGAAAGGTATTACCAGCAGGAAATCCTTCATGAAGTGGAGGCTGAAAACGGCGAAATGGCCAACAGACGTGCCCCCAGGGAAGAATACATTAAAACTCCAGTGCGGGATTGGGAGAAACTGTTCAAG
Source organism: uncultured Bacteroidota bacterium (assembly GCA_942492125.1). GTDB lineage: Bacteria > Bacteroidota > Bacteroidia > Chitinophagales > Saprospiraceae > BCD1. The sequence continues at coordinate 450,490 of CALODM010000035.1, read as the reverse complement.
CCTGAACAGAAAGGAGATCTCCTTTATGGCTTTGAACTGGTCATTTCCGGGCCTTGTGCTTTTTTGGCTGTAAAAAGTGAAAACGGTACCCAAGCCTGGAACTTCGGCGAGCACGATGAGCGCATCTACCTGGTAACAGTCGAAGACAAGATAACAGAAACACCCAAGCTCATTCACCGGTCAGAATACTATAAAAGACAAAAGTCGATGAGAAAGGTAGATGTCAATAAAGATGAAAATTATTTCATACGACTCAAATCCGGCAAATCCAAAGAACCGTTGGGGCCCTGGCTGGAAGACAGGATGATGGATCAACTGGTTCAGGAGGTGGAAAATGCGATAAAATAGCCATCAACTATGAATCCTTTAATTGCTTACAATATTTTTTTTTCATTAATTCCGGAAGTGTCATACCATTTTGTATCTGCTTGTTTTTCAACGACTTTGGTTTTAAATCCGATTTTAATTTAATAAATAAATTTATTTATTGTTAATTGAATATCAAATAGTTAAACAAAAAAATTACATTTTTTCCGAATATAATTTGGTTCTATTTTTTCTTTTCATTTCTTGTGAGTTAGGCTTTTTGTTTATACTTTTACAATCCCGAAGAGCAAATGAGTAACGAAAAATATTAGTATCAGTAAGTTAGATGAGCTCCACTGTGGTTGTCACAGTGGAGTTTTTTTATGCCTGTTTAAATTATCATCAAAATAGTGTTCTTTTTTGTGTAAATTAGGCGAAAATCACATCCTATCTAAAAAAAGTTATCATGAAAAATGTAATAACGTTCTTGTGCCTTTTTTTCATAGGCACCAATCTGGCAGGCCAGGATAATGCAGTGCTGATCAAGTCTGATATAAAAAATGTGACCGTTTTTCCCCAAAGCGCCCAGGTAGAGCGGTTTGCAGCAGGTTCTATCCCTGCAGGGCAACATCAATTGGTCTTCACGGATATATCTCCGAATATTGTAGGTGCCAGCGTTCAATTCAAGGGCAACGGGGAATTCACCATTTTGTCCGTGAATCATCGATACAATTACATCAAACCAAAAGAAATTCCCGAGAAAATTCAAAAACTCAAAGATCAGCAAAAAGCCTTAGGAGAATCATTGAATATTGAAAAGGCCCAACTGGAAGCTATTGCACTGGAGGAAAGCATGATCCTGGCCAATAAGGAAATAGGTGGTCAGCAAAATGGTGTCAACGCTCAGGAACTGGCTGCCGTCGCCAAGTTTTTCAGGGAACATTTCCTTGAAACCAAAAAAGCCAAATTGGAGATCAATAAGCGTATCACTGTGCTTAACGAGCAAATCAATGACCTGCAAAAACAGATCAATGAGTTCAATGCAGCCAATACTACCAAAACAACCAGTGAAGTTGTTGTCGCTTACCAGGCCGAAAAAAAAACGGAAGCAACGTTCAATATCCAGTATATCGTCAATCAGGCCGGCTGGAAACCAGTATACGACCTTAGAGTGAAAAACGTTAATAATCCCGTGAACCTGACGTATAAAGCCGTCGTCAATCAAAGTTCCGGAGAAGACTGGAATAATGTTAATCTTACACTCGCTACCGGAAATCCTTCCCTGGGGGGGACGAAACCTGTGATGTCGACCTGGTGGCTGGCACAACCGCCAGTGGCCTATAATAACAGATCACAAATGAAAAAACAATTGGCAGGGGCGCCTGCGCCAAGTGCTTATGAATATGTTGAGGACGATATGGAAGAAGAAGCAGCATATGTGGAAGTGGAGCAAATTGAAAAAACCACTTTTACCGAATTTGCCATAAAACTGCCACAAACCATTCCTGCGGATGCCAAACCTTACCAGATCAATATAGCGGAACATGAGCTCCCGGCGGATTATGTTTATTATGCCGCACCAAAGCTGGATAAAAATGCTTTTTTAACCGCGCGAATTACCGGATGGGAAGATTTTGATCTGTTGAGCGGTCAGGCAAGCCTGTTTTTTGAAGGTACTTTCCTTGGGAAATCATGGATCGATGTCGCTAATTTATCAGATACCCTGGATCTTTCCCTTGGCAGAGATGCCGGTATTGTCATCAAACGGGAAAAAGACAAACAATACAAAGACAATCAGTTCATTGGCCGTAAGGTCACCAGGACAATCGGATGGAACATTGAACTCCGAAATACCAAATCAAACGACATTAATATCATCATTGAAGATCAGATTCCTGTTTCAACTACTGAGGAGATCGAAGTGACGCTGGAGAATGCCAAAGGCGCCAAAGTGACGCAAAGCACTGGCATGCTGCGATGGGAGCTTACCCTGAAATCCGGCAAATCCGAAAAAACAGGCTTTAAGTATTCGGTGAAGTATCCCAAAGGGATGTCATTGGTGCTTGAATAAGTAAAATAAAGATTTTTCGAGAGTAAAAGCCTGGTCTTATCGACCGGGCTTTTCTGTGTTTTTTTGAAAACGCAGGATAGGTGATGGGATGACGATGATTAGATTACTTGCTTTTTATCTATCATTTTTGCCCCTGAAATCATATCTTTGCGGCCAGAAGGCGACCTGGTTCTGAACACCTTTAAATTTCCAAACCATTGACTGGTTGCCGTGTTATTCAATTATACGTTTATTTAAAATCAATTACATCAATATGCATTACGACATTATAGTTATCGGAAGTGGTCCGGGCGGTTATGTGGCAGCCATCAGAGCTTCTCAATTAGGAAAGAAGGTTGCTGTTGTTGAGCGGGAATCACTTGGTGGCATTTGCCTGAACTGGGGATGTATTCCCACAAAAGCATTACTTAAAAGTGCACAGGTTTTTGAATATATCAGCCACGCGCAAGATTATGGTATACAGGTTAAGGATGCTAAGGTAGATTTTGACGGTATGATCAAACGTAGCCGTGGTGTAGCTGAGGGCATGAGTAAGGGGATCCAGTTTTTATTTAAAAAGAACAAAATCGCCGTTATCAATGGAAATGGTGTATTGTCAAGAGGTAAAAAAGTGGAAGTGACTGATGCGGAAGGTAAAAAAACAACTTATACAGCCGATGCCATAATTGTTGCTACAGGGGGAAGGTCAAAACAATTGCCCAGTTTGCCTATTGATGGTAAGAAAGTCATTGGTTACCGCGAAGCTATGACCCTGCCTAAACAACCTAAAAAAATGGTTATCGTGGGGGCCGGCGCCATTGGCGTTGAATTTGCTTATTTCTATCACTCTATTGGAACGGAGGTCACTGTTGTTGAATTTCTTAAACAAGGATTGGTACCCAGAGAAGATGAGGACGTTTCCAGGGAACTCAATAGAATTTACAAACGTAAAGGTATTAAAGTGCTGGCCAATTCTTCTGTCGAATCCGTTGACACAAAAGGAAAGGAATGCACAGTGAAGGTCAAGGATATGAAATCCGGAGCCATTGAAGACATTAAATGTGACATTGTGCTGTCTGCAGCAGGAGTGACACCAAATACGGAAAACATAGGACTGGAAACACTGGGTATAAATACGGATCGCGGATTTATCATGGTGGATGATTACTACCAGACCAATGTTCCGGGAATCTACGCTATAGGTGATGTACTGCCTACCCAGGCTTTGGCCCATGTTGCCAGTGCAGAAGGCATCATCTGCGTAGAGAAAATCGCCGGTATGAATCCTGATCCATTGGATTATAATAATATTCCGGGTTGTACTTACTGCAGTCCTGAGGTTGCTTCTGTTGGTTATACGGAGGCTGCTGCCAAAGAAGCAGGTTATGAGGTGAAAGTAGGGAAATTCCCATTCTCCGCTTCAGGAAAAGCCAGTGCTGCCGGAGCTAAAGAAGGTTTCGTCAAAGTGATCTTTGATGCCAAATACGGTGAGTTCCTCGGTGCACATATGGTCGGTGCCAATGTGACAGAAATGATCGCAGAAGTGGTTGCTGCCAGAAAACTGGAAACTACCGGACACGAAATCATCAAAACGGTACATCCTCACCCAACCATGAGTGAAGCAGTGATGGAAGCTGCCGCCGCCGCTTACGACGAAGTGATTCATTTATAAGGATATAATAGAGCGGCATCAACGGCAAAATGTGCCGGGAGAAAAAGAAGGGAACAGGGGAACAATGAGCTCCCTTGTTCCCTTTGTTTATTCCAGGGTCATGGAGAAGGACATTTCCTCAAATTCTCCTGCATCCAGCTTTATTAAATTTACACCATTGTTGTAAACATCCGGAGGGCAAGTCATGGGCTCAATAGCAATGCAATTTCGGTGTGGAGGAATATAAACCTGCGGAAATGGGAAGTCCCGGCCACAATCTATCGAAAGTTTCCGGCCTTTATCGGACGCCAATATTACCAGGGAACTATCCAAGGTGAAGCAATCATCATAATTCGCTTTTCCAATTAAGCCTGAAACCGGTGTGATAGCAATTATTTCTCCGGTTGGAATCATCTGCTCATTAACCCGCCAGCGTTTGGTTGACCCAAAAGAAAAATGTAAGCCGTCAACGGGTTCTCCCATAGAAAAGTATGGGTGCCACCCCAAACCGAGTGGCAGTACCATTTTTCCAGTATTTTCTACTTTACATGTGACGGTCAATTTGCCGTATCGGTCGAGTTGATAGATCAATTCAGTTCTGAAAGGGTAGGGGAAACCAGCCACATCTCCCTGGTAATCATGACGGAGCAATACTTCCGCCTTACTTTCAGTACTCTCCGCTTTGATCACTTCGAATTTTTGATCATAAATAAATCCGTGGAGGGCATTGCCAAGTGCCTTTTCATTACAAATCAACTGATGCTTTTTTCCATCAAAATCGAAGCTGCCATAGGCAATCCGGTTTGGGTAGGGTAGCAGAACAGAGGATTTAAAAGTATTAAAATAATCCTCAATTCCTCTTTTACTGAGTTCAATGCCATCAACAACTTCAAATCCTTGGATATTGAAATTGTTTAACATGCCTCCTAACCCCGGAATAATTCCGGCTTTTAAGGCTTTGCCTTGATGTAAGAGCGTTATGATTTCGTGATTGTCAGCAAATGACGTTCTTTCTATTGCAAGCATCGGTTAGTGCGTTTTTATCAGCTTAACTGTTTTGAGCCGGTCATCAAGGGATAATAACAACATATAAATACCGTCTGGCTGATCCGACATATTCCATTCGTACTTAAAAGCTCCGGACAGTTCCCCAAAATGTTTTTGTTTGACAATCTGACCCAGTGAATTGGTGATCCTGACCGAGACCTGCCCTATATCAATGAAGTCTGCTTCGATTGTACAAATATCACTGACAGGGTTGGGATAAACCTCAAAGGTATTGAGAGCCAGCTCATTGGTACTGCTCATACAGTTCGGGAAATCGGGATTGTATTGCTCATCAGCCGAGAAAACAGACTTGCAACCTGTGGTTATATCGGTTACTACAACACTGTAGGTTCCGCTCTCATTTATACAGTAGAAAATGTCTGATTCATCTGGAATGACCGTATCATTGAACAACCATTGAATCGAATAGAGTTCCGTTATTTGTCCGGGATCACTTAGTTGTAATAAATTATTTTCATTGAAAAAGGGCGCTACGGGAGGTTCTTCATTAAACACAATTTCCATTGCCCCGGAGATAGCCGTACAACCGTCTTCTGAGGTATACTGGACCTGGTAGAAACCATTTTCGGTAACCTCTAACTGCTGGTTCGTAGCCCCTTCAATGGGTAAATTGTTATTGAACCATTGATTGCTGGTTTCATAAGAAGAACTGAGCGTGGCCATATCTCCTTTACATAGAGGCTCCATAACATCAGAGCTCAATTCAGGTGCTTCAGGAACAGGGTAGACCCAAACGGTATCCACGGAGGTGATGGTGTCTACCTGATGCAGAATGGTAATGTTAATACTTGTTTCTCCGTCGCTGTAGGTGCCATTGGCCATTTGTGTAAAACTAAAGATACCGCAAATATCATCACCGCCATCCACTCCCTGGTCGTCATCAATGACCCGCATACTGTATTGCCCGGGACCAATGGGCAGGTATAAATAAAAATTCAGGGGTGTGGATGCATTTTCAATTTCCGCCGGTTGGTAAATTATTTCACCTTCAGGATCTGTAATTTCAATGTACAGATCCGGGGCTCCTCCCAACAGGTCATTACAGCCAACATTATTCACCGTAACCTGGGATAAATAGTATTGACTGGTATCGACGATAGCCTGGTAAGAAACTTCATATGTTCCGGGTTCATTATATGTTTGATTAACCGGATTTTCATCAAGGGAATAATTGCCATTACCAAAATTCCATAAATACGAATAACCATCGACTCCATTAGATGGAATGTTATTGATGAAAGAAGCAGTCACTTCCCCGCATCCGTTATCGTTAATCAGAGTAAAACCCTCTGTCGCACTGGTATCTGTTTGTATCAGGATGGGAAAGGTAAAAGAAGTCGATTGTTGAACCACAAAAACCTGGGCTGTAACATTTACTTCAACCTCAAACAGACCTGATTGCAAAGGGACTCCGCAAATCTTAACACAGCCATCGGTTTCTTCTTCTGGAATAAAATCAGTCTGACTGGGCTCCCAGGATAGTCCTGGGGGTAAATTCGATACACTGACTATACTGATGCTGTTAATGTCAAAACCGGCAGGCACTTCGGGATCTGAAGCATTCACCGGTGTGGTAGTTCTGGGCATTCTGGAAACTTAAATCGCCATTGTAATAATTGGCAACGTGACCATCTGGTGCATCTGAAATGAAAATGGTGTCGGCAGGAATGGTTTCTGGCAATCCGATAATACAACCGGGACAACCTTCCTGTGCATTGCTGAAATTGGGTAACTGGAACAATAAAAAGAGAATGAATAATGTTTTTGATACTCTCATAAGTATGTTTGGTTTTTAAAAATGTATCTCAAAATAAGCCATTTTTTAATTAGGCCGGACAAATTCCTTTGGGAAAACTGTCCAAAAAAAAAATTATTATTATTTTTGACAATACAGTACTCCCAATTCCCTCAGTTCAAAACTCATTCCAGTTACTATTGTTTTAACAACATTTACCAGTAGTGTGAACAATGTTCGCCATTAAATATTATGCCCGTTTACTTTGGGACAATAGCAATTTTATTACTTAAAATCCCCCTTTTATGAAAAGTGCCTTGTTAAGCATTTGTTTTACTTTTTTTATAATAACCTTGAGTCCTTTTGGTGTTTTTGCCCAAATTTACCCCGTAACTCTGGATACCCGTATCCAGGAATCAGCCACTGTTCTGACAGGAACCATTACCGAAAAAATTCCTTATTGGGATGACAGGGGAGACAATATTTACACCCTGCATCTGATCGAAGTTGAGGCTTATCTGAAAGGGTATGAACAGGGCGTCCATGAGGTTGGGTTGATTACCGAAGGAGGTGTCATTGACGACAAAATGGAAATTACCTTTCCCGGAGTGAAATTATCTGAGGGTGAGCAAGTATTGGTTTTCCTGACTTCCGAAGAAAAGTCAAATGATTATCGTGCATTCAGGTCTCTCAAGCCTGAAGTTCGGCAATCCTGTCCGGCTTTTGGGGTGCAGGGCATTTTGAAATTTCAAAATCACAAATATGTGGACCGCATTGCAGAAGCTCCGATGACGGAAGTTCAGCTTCTGGACAAACTTGAAAGATGGACCCACCAAAAAGCCAGGCGACCGAATGGTGCTGTTTATGAGGCTCGTCCGTTCGAGGAACAAACGGGGTCCACCAAAATTACGCTTAGCCTTAACAATGGGGCAGGGACCTCTCCATCATCCTATGTTGCAGGAACGATCCTGACAGACAATGAGTTGATTATATCGGGTACTGGCTTTGGTGCCTCTACCGGAACTGTAATTTTCTCGGATGCTGATGCAGGTGGTGGTGGTGAATTTATTGTCCCTTTAAATAGCATCCCCTCAGATATCATTTCCTGGTCAGATACAGAAATCAGGTTGAAGATTCCAACCGAGGCAGGCAATGGTACAGTTGAAGTGAAAAATGTTGCAGGTACTTCTATTGGGTCTGCCGCTATTGCTGTGGACTATGGAATCAATAATGTGTCCAGTAATTTTTATGATTGGCCATCCGATCATCGCAATCGCCTGGAAATGGTAGACATGGATGGCCAGGGAGGTTATACCTTTGAATATAACAATAATACGCCTGCTGCGAATACCAGTTTTTGGGCCAATGTTCCGGCCCGGGCAGCTTTCGAAAGAGCTTTGGAATCCTGGCGATGTAATACAGGGGTCAATTTTGATTTTGATGACTCAGGAACGGCTGGCGGACATGCCTCTGACAATGGAAATATCATTATTTTCCAAAATCTGAATGGCGGAACGCTTGGAGTAACCACAACCCGTTATTCAGCCTTGGCCAATGGAGCATGTTCCATGGAAAATACCTTGTGGTATCTGGAAGAAATAGATATACGGTTTAACAACAATTTGTCTGGCTCCTTTACCTGGAATTATGGTCCTGGTAATGCCAACAATAATCAGTATGATTTTGAAAGTACTGCTGTACATGAACTTGGTCATGCCCATGGTTTGGGGCATATAGTCTCGCCGGGGAAAGTCATGCATTATGCCTTATCCAATGGCGCTGAAATCAGGGACTTGTCTCCTGAAGATATTACAGCAGGGGCCTTTAAGGTGGCTCACAGCGTTCAATCCAACTGTATTACTTCTCCGGCACCAATGGTTGCTGTCAATGGAGGCGATTGTGCTATTTTACCGATAGAACTTCTGGAATTTATCGCCTACCCGGAAAAAGTCGGCATACAGCTTAATTGGACTACTTCAAGGGAGGTCAATAATGATTATTTTACGGTTGAACGATCTGCTGACGGGAAGTTTTTTGTGGCACTGGATCAAATTGATGCAATGGGATTTACCGCATCCCCGGCAACTTATCGGTTTTTGGATGAAACCCCTTTTTCAGGCACAAATTATTATCGTCTGAAACAAACAGATTTCAACGGTGCCTTTACTTACAGTGACATACGGGTTGTCGATTTCAATAAGCCTGAAATGTCTGTCAGTATTTTCCCTAACCCAGTGACCGGCCAAACATTAGATGTTTTGTCATCGGTTATACCGGAGGAAGGTTCTGCCATACAGATAACAGACCTTTCAGGTAAGCAGCTCGTTGTACCGTTTGAAGAAATAGCCGGTGGATTCAGAGTTCGCATAGAGAACTTTGCCCCAGGTATTTACTTCATTTCCATTATTTCTGAAAAAGGAAGGGTACAGGTTGAGAAATTTATAAAACAATAATTAGCAGCCGGGCAAAGGTGGAGTCCTCCATTTAACCTTTGCCTGGCTTACAGTTTTGGATTTGCTGGAGTAGCCAGTTTCGCCCTATCAGAACCTTGGTGTTATTGATCTTTTGTTCCAGGTCTTCGGTTTTTTTATGGCCATATTTGTGCAGTTGCTGGAGGATCCTGATGAAGTTTTCATAAGCCGCTTTGGTTGCCGGAGTGATCAGTTTATTTCTTTTTAAGTACATTTTGAAAGAGAAAACAAGAGACAGGAAAGGTTCCGTTTCGCCGATGGTGTAATAAATGCGCAATAACAATTCTTTTGCTCCCAGGCTATAATGGACATCTGAGAACTCCACTTGATTTAAATAATAAATAGCTTCCCCGTATTTTTCCTGCGCATAAAACATATCGGCCATACTAAAATAATAAGCATCGTTGCGTTTTTCCTCTGGCAGTCGTTCGGAGTATTCTTTTATGAAATCAGCGGTCCACTCATAATTTTTCAGTCCCAGGCCTAACTTCACCATGTTTTTAAATAACCAGGGGGATACCAGGCCATCATCCAGAAAAAAACCGTCTTTTAATCCTTTGATATAAATTTGCATCAGCTCTTTGGTGAATTTCTTTTCGCCTTTGCGAATTTTTTCAGTGCAATAATTACTGATGAAATAGTACAAATTGGTCAATTCCTTTTTAGGGAATAACCGGGAATGGTTTTCAAGGTCAGTTTTCAGGCCTGTATAATGTTGCTCTGAGTCATGCTTGGTAAGCATCAACAGGAGTTTATTATAAATTTTTATTTGTGGCGTGGACAACAATTCGTATTTATGGATAATCTGCTGCACTTCTTCTATCATTGGTTTTTCGAAAGGTTTGGAAATGATCTTTTCCCACCCAAGTTTAGCGACCAGGTATTTTAACTTTTGAGCATAATAAAATTTATCGAAGGCTGCAGATGCCTTCTCAAGATGTTCATCATATTGCCTTAAGTCCTTTGTCTGAAAGTGTTTATCTGCAAGGTCTTCCAGTAAATATTTTTGAAAATAGTAACGGTCATTACGGTAGGTTCCTTCCTGCAGTTTCTTTTGAGCTCGATTAAAAGCCAGCTGATAGGGTTTATCAAGCTTCTTATCAATATAGTTGTTCAGGAGGTAGTAATCGGGGAGAATTCCGTCACGTTCAAAGGATTCAATACTCAGGAATCGTTCGGCAAGTTTAAAAAGTTGACTCATCAAATGATTCAGCGTTTTGTTACTATAAGGAACTCCCGGTAGTACATCTTTGAAAATCAATTCACGTTGTGTTTCCTCTTCCGGGAAACCTTTTTCGTTGAGTTTTTTCAAGTACCTGGTTAAATTTATTAACTCCTGGTTTTTATTGAAATAAGGAGATTCTACGAACTGATGAAAAGCTCTCCAGCTTTTTTTATCCAGCTGTTCTAATAAAATAATCAGTTTGCTATTCTTCATTGGAATGAAATATTTGTCTCCATGAAATGTCATTTGCCTAACAAAGGAAACAAAAATTATTGGGTATTAATAAAAATAAATGATTTTTGTTGTTATAAATATGTTATAAAATTCTTAATATCAATAAATAAACTTTTATTAATCTATAAAAAGTAATTGATTTTTTGATAAATATGTAATTGTTTGTCATTGTTTATGGTGGTACATTTACAATGCAATTAAAAGTGAACTACTTATGTTCGTAAAACAATTACGATATTTTCTGGCTTTCTCTCTGATATTTTTCCTGTTCCAGGTCCCGGTGACGTATGCCCAGGTATTCCCAGGTGACGCAGACAATAATGGCATTGTCAATCATTTGGATGTATTGAATGTAGGTTATGCTTTTAACAGTACCGGCCCGGCACGCCTTGAATCTGGTGGCCAACCTGCGATACAACAAATTCCTGTTTTATGGGACGAATTTTTCCCTCAGGGTTTGAATTATGCCTTTGCGGATGCCGATGGAAATGGATGGGTGAATTATTTTGACCTTGCTTTGATCGCTTCAAATTACGGTGAAACCCATGCCAATGGTACGGAGGAAATTATTTTCTATCCAGGCACACCCGATATTCACCCCCCATTAATGCTCGACATAAGCGAAGTTCCTGCCTTCCCAACCGGAAGTTCTCATATTGAAATTTCACTCTATCTGGGAAACGAGGACCTGCCAATGCAATCATTCCAGGGAATTGGATTTACAGTTGAATATGACTCAGAATTTATTGTAGAACTGGATTTCAATTTTGACGAATCTTCCTGGATCAATTCTGGGGAGGGGAGTATTAATTTTGTAGGCCTTAATCAGGAGGAGGGAATTAAAGAAATCGCTTTAAGTCGTAAGGGAGCTAATCCGGTTGACGGTAATGGGAAAATTGGCACCCTTTCCCTTATCGTTATTGATGATTTGGGAACTTTACTGGCATCTCCAACCGATAGTTCAGATATGTTCATAAATATTTCCAACATAAGGGCCGTTAACGGCGACTTCTGGGTAGTTCCTGTTGTCTCTGATAGTTTGAGTCTCATGGTTTATGGCCCTAATGCCATACCGACATCTACAAAAGAGCCTGTTTTGAACAACATTAAGGTATACCCAAACCCAATAAAGGATCTGTTGAACATTGAATCTCCTACAGGAATTCAAGCCTTAAATCTTTATGACCTTACAGGAGAATTGATAATATCTGCAGAATTATTTGGTGAGAAAGAATTTACCTTAAATTTTTCAAACCAAATCAAGAATGGTTTTTATCTTTTACAAATAAGAACACTAGAAGGGGTATTAACCAAGAAATTACTGATTCAACAGGATTAAAAAAAGACACAGCCACCTGAAAAGAGGCGGCTGTGCGGAAAAATAAATTTTCTACAATTATTTAACCAATACAAAATTAAGCAAAAATGAAATTAAAAACTTTTTTTACGGTCAATTTGATGTTAATGAGTTTTTGGGTAATGGCCCAGAACATTACAATAACTGGATCCGTTTTTTTCGGGCAAGTAGAAAATGCCCAGCCTTTACCACAATACCCGGTTTTTGCTTCATCAACTGAAGTATTATTGGCAGAAGCTACGACCGATGATTCCGGAAATTATTTTTTTGAATTTAGCGAAGATCAATTGTCGGATTGGAATTCCGTGGTTTTTATAACTGTTTATGATTTTTGTACTGGAGAACAAGAAGTCTCTATTGTTTCAGCCGAAACGGTATCTGTATTTAGTGATGTTAATTTAAATATTTGTTCATATGAAGGGTCTATTGACCCACCTACTAACTGTCAGGCGTTTTTTACTTATGAACAAATAGGTGTAGCCCCTTACGAAGCAGCCTTTTTTGATTTGTCTTTTGTATATCCACCTGCAAGTTCATGGCAATGGGATTTTGGGGATGGTACTTCCAGCAATGAGCCCAATCCCACTCACGAATGGGCAGAACCTGGAGAATACGAGGTTACGCTGACCATTGCCAATGATTCTTGTTCTGCTACTTTTACCTCTATCGTTTTACTTGACGAGGTTGTCGACTGCAATTGCCCGGAGTACTGGGAACCGGTATGTGTTTTATCGGCAACAGGAGATACAATTACTTTCAGCAACATTTGTTTCGCTATATGTGAAGGTTTTACAGAAGAGGATGTTTTTGATTGCGAGTGGGAGGACCCTTGTGATTGTGACTCCGTTTGGGATCCTGTTTGTGTACTTTCATCTGATGGTATGATTATTTCGTTCCCCAATGAGTGTATTGCTATTTGTGAAGGATTTGGTCCTGCTTCCTTTGTAGATTGTGAATATGATTGTGATTGTCCGGATGATTGGGATCCTGTTTGTGTCATTTCCGAGGAGGGTGAAAATCAAATCTTTCTGAATGCCTGTTGGGCAGAGTGTTTTGGCTATGACCCTGAATCGTTTGGGGATTGTTCTTGGGGAACTGCGGATTGTTATGCCGATTTTTATGTCACCTCAGAGGATCCAATAAATATAGTTGGATTAGAGGTTGTATTTGTAGATGTATCTTATATATCGGAAGGAGAAATTATTTCCTGGTCATGGGACTTCGGAGATGGTACAACCAGCGATGAACAGAATCCATCACACGAATATGCAGAAGAAGGAGTTTACGAGGTCTCTCTGGAAATTGAAACTTCTGAAGGATGCACTTCCGTTTATTTTCACCACCTTTTTGTAGCTGATGAAGGTTATTATGAGAGTCCTGATTGCCAAGCGATGTTCTATATTGAATTGGCCAATGAGGAAGGTACTTCTTTCGCTTTTTATGATTCCTCAATTGGTGAGAACCTTAATTGGTTGTGGGATTTCGGTGATGGAAATAATAGTAATGAGCAGAATCCTACACATACTTATGAAACTCCTGGATTATATTTCGTAAACCTAACGGTATGGAATGAGGAGTGCTCAAGTACTGTTACCTTGTTGGTATTCTCTGACCCAGATGTGTGGTATGAAAATGAATGTCTGGCGTTGTTTGTTCCGTTTATCGGAGGTGATCCTGCAACAGGAATAGGGGAGAACTTCGTATTCTTTCTGAATATGTCCAGCCCGGATGCGGTTTCATTCAATTGGGACTTTGGAGATGGCAACACCAGATCTGAGTCCAATCCAAACTATGAATACGAAACTGGAGGAACTTATGGGGTAACCCTAACCATCACGACAGCAGATGGCTGTACCAATGCATTTACGGCTACGATTACCATTGGGGAAGGAGATGATGAAGATGGCTTTACAGGTACTCCTCAGTATTCTCTGACCACCGATGTATCGGATGTTGAGGCTATTTCTGAAACAGCGGTATTCCCGAATCCTGTTTCAAACAATGCTAACTTCAGGTTTAACCTTGCGGAAGCAGGAAACTATAGCATTGATCTTATCGGATTGGATGGATCCTTACTGGTTTCCCAAAGAGGGTCAGGTCTTAAAGGTGTCAATAATGTTAGTATAGATGTTGATGAATTGGCTGATGGCCTTTATTTTGCTCGAATCCAGAGTGGAACAGCCACTACGACACTAAAAGTTGTTAAAGATTAATATTAAAGTTTAAGTGAAAAAGGAGTGGTTAACTTTTCTCAAAATTGTTGACCACTTCATTCCCAAAAAATCAAAAAGGGGACTGTAAAATTTAAGGCTTTCTTTGAGGCGGCTCCGGAGTTCCGGGGCTGCCTTTTTTGTGCCATGAAAAGATTAACCCAAGGTTTTGCCTAAGTATAGCCCGAGTAGAGAAAAGACGTCACCTTGTCGAAGGAAAAGGGTAACGGTTTGTTTTTCTCTCCGACAAGGTAAAGCCTTTTGCCAAGGCGTCACCTTGATGTGTTTTGTGTTTTCTCCCAAGGTTTTGCCTTAGTACAGCCCGAGTAGAGAAAAGACGTCACCTTGTCGAAGGAAAAGGGTAACGGTTTGTTTTTCTCTCCGACAAGGTAAAGCCTTTTGCCAAGGCGTCCCCTTGATGTGTTTTGTGTTGTCTCCCATGGTTTTTCCTTAGTACAGCCCGAGTAGGAAAAGGCGAAACCTTGTCGAAGGAAAAGGGTAACGGTTTGTTTTCTCTCCGACAAGGTAAAGCCTTTTGCCAGGGCGTCACCTTGATGTGTTTTGTGTTGTCTCCCAAGGTTTTGCCTTAGAACAGCCCGAGTAGAGAAAAGGCGAAACCTTGTCGAAGGAAAAGGGTAACTGTTTGTTTTCTCTCCGACTAGGTAAAGCCTTTTGCCAGGGCGTCACCTTGATGTATTCTGATGTTCCGGAATTTTTACGGCAGCTCCTAATCTATGTGAATGATTTTTAAGCTTGGGTGTTTACTCAGGTAAGATTGAATGATCCTGGTAGTTTCAGGATTGCCCTCATAGAAGTTAATAGCATCATATAAAGAGGTCAGATCCTGTTGGGCGGAAGCATCGATATATCCGAACCCCCGGTAATTGGCATCCCTGACCAGAACAACTGCCAATTCTTCTGCTGACCTACCTTTGTCCAGGATGAAAAAATTTTCCTTAAATATATTGGTCAAGGATTCCAGTGCTTCATGGGCCCGGGCATTATAGTCCTCCCGGTTTTCCTTTCCGGCACAGGCACCGTGACATTTATTGATTTGATAATGAAAACAAGGACCGTTTCCTTTTTGGAAGTTGCAAAACTTGGCGCATAATTCAAATTCTTCGAGGATCATATTTAGCCTCCCTTTGGCAATTCCGGGTTTGGGATATTCGGATAACAGATGGTACTTTGCTCGATCCTTCGCCATTACCCTCGCTACATCGAAACAAATGAAACCGTCATCGTTGTAATAATAATGCACTGCAAAAGGAAACCTCCGGCTTCTTTGTGCCCGGTTTACCGGCGGTCGTATGCGTTTGATTTCATGAGATTCCAACAGAAGGGCGATTAATTCACTACCGGTTAATTCGTAAGTGATATCATGGACCAATTCCTGAAGTCTGGCAGCTTTATTGGTTTGCTCGGCAAAATGACTGGCAATGCGTTTTTTTATGTCAATGCTTTTCCCGACATAAACCACTTTACCCTCGATATCATGCATATAATAAACTCCGCATTCTTCAGGCAGGGCATGTACGTCGGCAATGCTCATGTTCTTGGGTAATTTGGATTCCCGGATACCCATGTTGACCATACTTTTGACCTCCGTTTTATTTTCCTGGGCTTCCATAATGCGCCGGAACAACTCAGCAGTGGCCATGGCATCGCCCATTGCCCGGTGACGGTTGTCCACCTCAATACCCATGAACCTGATCAGGTTGCTTAAGCCATAAGAACTCAGTCCAGGAATGGTTTTCCTGCTTAGCCTGACCGTACATAGTTGTTTTCTGGAATAGCTGTAGCCCAACCGTTTGAATTCAGCTCTGAGAAAACCATAGTCAAATCTGACATTGTGGGCTACAAAAACACAGCCTTCCGTCATCTCAACAATCTGTTTGGCTACTTCAAAAAACCTGGGCGCATCTTCTACCATTTGCTGGCTGATACCGGTAAGCTCTGTTATACCATATGGGATATAACATTCCGGATTAATGAGGGTTTCGAAAGTGTCAATTATTTCAACCCCATCATGTAAAACTATGGCAATTTCCGTAATTTTATCCCTGTTGGCCCGACCACCTGTCGTTTCAATATCTACTATGGCATATAATTTATCCGACATAACCTATTTTCGAAAAGATCTATTTTGCCCATTGGTTTATGCCTTAGGAAATAGCATCATTCAATAATGAGTGACGGTGTTTAAAATTTAAGGTGTAACTTCAAGCCTGCCTTCAGGTTACGCCCTAAATTCTGCTGCAAAGCAAAACGGATAAAGCAAAAAAGATTTCAATATTAAAACATCAATACGGTGAAATTAAAAATATTTGTTCTTTTTTTTATAATTTTTCAACAAAATTGTTCATTTGAGCAACCTGTCTTAGCAGAAGCCAAAGAAACTCCTGAGGCTAAACCCATAATTACGGGAGCTGAAAGGACGGAGGAGTATCTGCCGAAGTTAAAAGGCAAAAAGATCGCTATGGTTGTCAATCAAACTTCCGTAATCGGAAATGTACACTTAGTAGACAGTTTAATGGCACTAAATGTTGATATAAAAAAGGTTTTTGCGCCGGAACACGGTTTTAGAGGAATAGCTGATGCCGGGGAAAAACTTCAGGATGGGCTGGACCCTCAAACGGGCGTACCCATTATTTCTTTATACGGTAAAAAACGAAAACCATCTATTGAAGACCTGGCGGGAATAGATCTTGTCATTTATGACATTCAGGATGTGGGCGTCCGGTTTTACACCTATATATCTACCATGACTTTAATGATGGAGGCTTGTGCGGAAATGGGCATACCGCTAATGATCCTCGACCGGCCAAACCCCAACGGGCACTACGTGGATGGACCGGTTCTCGATACTACCTGGCGTTCTTTTGTCGGTATGCACCCCGTGCCCGTTGTCCATGGAATGACGAGTGGGGAATTTGCCCTGATGATCAAGGGGCAACAATGGATCAATGCAGCCGGGGATAGTCAACTGGAGGTAATCCCTTGTCAGCATTACGACCATAAGTCCTTGTATGAATTGCCGGTCAAACCTTCCCCCAATCTACCCAATGCCCGGTCCATTTATCTCTACCCGTCCATTTGCTTTTTTGAAGGCACAGTGATCAGTGAGGGGAGGGGGACCACAAAGCAATTTCAATTATTCGGGCATCCCGATTTGCCGGATAAAGGATTTAGCTTTACCCCGGTTCCTATGCCCGGAGCCAAATACCCAAAACTAGAGCATAAATTATGTTTCGGGGAAGATTTAACTCAAATCCCAATCGATACCATTATTCATCAGGGCTTCACCCTGAAGTATTTGCTGAATGCCTACCATGCCTTTCCGGATAAATCTGCCTTTTTTCTGGAGCGCAACTTTTTTGAAAAACTTGCCGGTGGACCAACATTGCGTGAGCAGGTTAAAGCAGGTAAAAATGAAGGACAAATAAAGCAATCATGGGAACCGGATCTTGGAGATTATAAAGTTATGCGGAAACGATATCTTTTATACAAGGATTTTGAATAAGTCTATGGAGAGTAAATACCAGTTTTCAAGCCGGTGGCCTTATAGAATCGGTTTAGCAGCGTCAATGGTTTTGTTGGTGCTTTCTGCTTTATTTTACAAGGAAAGGACGCTTTTTGCAGACATTGCCTACCAGACTTTCCTGATGATCCAGGAAGGCGGTTTACAGGTACAGGTTTATAGGTTCGGATCGGCAATTGTACATATCTTACCCTATTTGGCTATCCAGGTCCACTGGCCTTTGGAAGTAATCCTGATGCTTTACTCCATTTCCTTTACTTTGCTGTATTTGGGTTTATATCTATTGATAACAAGGTGGTTGAAAAACGACTTGCTCGGCCTGGTGCTGGTCTTTTTATTTACCTTGACAGTTTTGGATGGTTTTTATTGGGCAACCTCTGAATTCCAGCAAGGGCTAGCTTTTACCATTTTCTTTTTTGCCTTCTTCTTGAGGTATCCTGAACTAAACAGACTCTGGCAAAAAGCTTTTGTCTTTGTGATGATACCAACCCTGGTATTCTATCATCCACTCATTTTTGTACCCTTTTTCTTTTTGCTCGTATTCTTTTGGCTTAGGGAAACCCAATTGCGCACCCGGCAACTAATTTTCACGGCTTTGTTCTTTGTGCTGGTCATGGTGCTTAAGCACCTCTTTGCCGGAAATTGGTATGACTCAGGTAAGTTTGATCAATTCAGCAAGGCTTTAAAAGAGTATTTCCCCAATTATCTGGCAATGCCGGCCAATAAAAAATTTTTGATGAACACCCTGAAATACTGGTATTTCTTCCCCGTTTTCCTGGTGATCGTGGAATGCTGGTATTTGTTGAAAAAACAGTTTTTACCGGCCGGGTGGATTTTCTTATCCTGCCTGGGTTATTTGGCTTTGGTTCATATTGGTTCCCCAAATGCCACCTATCGGTTTTATGTGGAAGTCAGCTATATGCCCCTGACCATTTTTGTGATGACGCCGTTCCTTTTTGATGTCATCAAAAAAGTTAAAGAAACAAAATTTGTATTTTTACTGGCGATTTTATTGGCTTTTCGATTGGTTGTTATCGGTTTAAATCACGAGCCATTTACAAAACGATTAAATTGGATTAGTGAAAAAATAGAGGAGGGGAGGGCAGCTACCGATGGCCAGCTTTTTGTCATGCAAAATTCCCGAATTCTGGAAGATGAGCTAATCATTAGTTGGGGAGTTGCTTATGAATCTATTTTGCTAAGTGCTCTGAAAAATCCTGACGATCCGGCATGTTTACTCATCCTTCAACGTGATGGTCAATATTCGGAAGAACTTCAGGAGGATGATTTTTTGCTCACTTCGTTTAAAAAGTTTCCTTTTGAGGATTTATCTCCGGAATATTTTAAATTTTCAAAGGGAACCTACCAATGGCTTGAATTTTAATAAAGTTAACCTATGAATCCAGGATTGATTTGATCCGCTTGACTTTAATGGTATGCATTTTGTCATGATTCAAATAGGAAACTTCCAGGTGATTTTGATCGCAGATTTTCCTGATAATGGATAAACCAAGACCAAGACTTTCCTCAGATGAACTCTGTTTTCTAAACCGTTTGAACATTCCTTCAGGAGGCGATCGCAATTCTACACCGGGATTGGTGATCAGGAATTCATCGGCGGCATAGACCATTTCAATAAACCCTTTTTTTACGTTGTGTCTTATGGCATTCTGAAGTAAGTTAGCGATGAGAATATGCGCCAGGGAAAGGCTCATTTCCACCACCATGTCGGCATTGTTTATTTTCCGGATGGTAAGGCCGTTTATCTGGATGAGGTCTTCAAAATTTTTAATTACTTCATCAGTAACCTTTGAAAAATTCACCATTTGGGTATCCGCAAACCGCTGGTTGTCGATTTTTGAAAGTAAAATCAATGCCTGGTTGATCTTTGACAACCTGTTGGCATTTTGCAAGATTAAAACAATGGCTTCACTTTCTTTTTTCCTGATGTTTGAAGATTGAAGCAGTAGTTCTGCATTTCCCTTGATAATGGCTAAAGGTGTTTGAAGTTCATGGGAAGCATTCTGAGTGAATTGTTTGTTAGCGTGGTAAATGGAACGAATTCGGTCTATTAGTTCGACCAGATACTCGCTCAGTTCATTGAATATTGGGAAGTCAGAAGGTTTGAATTTAACCTTTTTGGGCTCATCAATATCAAATTCCTCTAAAGTCTGGATGATGTTCTCCAACTGACCTCGGATAACCTTTTTTCTGTATTCCTGGATAATTACATATCCGAAATACAGAATTAAACAGGGCAAGCTTACCACCAAAAATGCTTTCCAGTAATTTTCCGGGGTAAACAGGAAAAAGATTGCCGGAAATGCCACCACAATGGCTATCAGCAATGGGATGATATATAGTCTTTTAAAACTGATCAATGTGTTTGAAATTTATAACCTATTCCATAGACGGTTTTCAGGAATTTACCACAATTGTTCTCAGAAAGTTTTTTGCGGAGATTTTTGACATGCGCATAAATAAAATCAAAGGAAACGGCATTGTCCATATAATCACCCCAAAGGTGTTCGGCGATACTGTCTTTGGTCACCACCCGGTTTTTATTCCTCGCCAGGTAAACCAGGATTTCATATTCTTTTTTGGTCAACTGGATATCTTTACCATCAGCTAAAACGGTACGTTCATCGGTATTAAGGATCAATTTTCCAAAGTTGAGCTCGTTGTGAAACTGATTGGTCTTTCGCCTCAAAACAGCCTTTATCCTGGCATTTAATTCAGAGAGATTGAAGGGTTTCGTCAAATAGTCATCTGCTCCGATTTCCAATCCTTTTATACGATCCTCGACGGTATTTCTGGCAGAAACGATGAGGATGCCCACTTCAGAATTATCTTCCCGCAGTATTTTAACCAATTTAAGTCCGTCTCCCCCGGGAAGATTCAGGTCGATGATGGCGCAATCATATTCGAAGTTGTTAATTTTCAGGTAACCTTCCCGGAAATTGGTTGCCTGTTCACAGAGGTACCCTTCTTTTTTCAGGTAACGTTCCATGAGCTGAAGTAAATCAGGTTCGTCTTCTATTAATAATAATTTCATCACGCACTTTTACCGGTGAGTATCTTTCCCTGGCAATATAAAAAAAATCCCTGTTAAAGACAGGTGGGCTTGTCTTTAACAGGGAGATATCAATGAGAAAAGAACAAATTATTCAGACTGATCTAGATCTGATCATCCACCTCAAGGTCAAAATTAATATCATCATCGATAAAATCATCACCGCCAAAAAAGTCGTCATCCAATTCATCATCGAGATCACCGTCAAGCTTAAGATCATCATCCACCGGCGGTTTTGGAGTGGATTGGGAAGTTTTCTTGACGATTTTAACGATAGATTTGGGCTTGTATTCCTTTTTCTTGGTTTCAGCTGGCCTGGCAATTTTTTTAGGAGGATTGGCTTCTATCATTTTTGCCTCCAGGCTCTTTGTAGTGGTAGGTACAGCCATAAGCCTCCGTTTATCTATCAGCACACCTGTAGTCATACAAATTCCATAGGTTTTATTTTGGATGCGCAACAAAGCAGACTGCAGATCCCTGATATGTTTGCTATGCCTTTCTTCCATAGTATAAAGCATTTTCAGGTCATTACTATTGGAAGTGTCGTCCATCCAGTCACCTTCACTGCCAGCCTCGGTTAAGGCCGTTATCTGTTCCTGGATGAATTGAAGGGCTTCGGTTGCTTTTTGGAGTTTTTGATCGATAATGGCTTTAAACTCTTCCAGTTCAGCATTTGAATAACGGGTTGTTGTTTTTTCAGAAGACATTATTAATGTTTATTTTTTGTTTTCTAATTCAATTTTCAATTGATAACCTGAATATAATTTCAATTTCCTGCAAATTAAAAAAAATGTTGGACCAACAAATGTTTCCTTGCCTGATACGGCGTTTTACAGGAATTAAAATTTAAAAATCAAATCACCAATGCTCAGAGAAGTGACTTAAGAAAATTTTACTGCAATTTTATAAGGCAATTCTGAATAAAACCTGTATTTAGAATTAAATAATGTGGTTTTTCTCTACTATTTTAAAACAACTTTTCAGTATAATTCCACATTACCAACCCAGAATAAAGGCAAAAATCAAGGGAGCCACAATGGTCGCATCACTTTCAATGACAAATTTAGGTGTATCTATATCGAGTTTCTCCCAGGTGATTTTTTCATTGGGAACTGCCCCGGAATAGGATCCGTAACTGGTTGTCGAATCACTGATCTGGCAAAAGTATGACCAGAAAGGGATTTCCTCCATTTCCATATCCTGGCGTAACATGGGAACGGTACAAATGGGAAAGTCTCCTGCAATCCCACCACCGATCTGGAAAAAGCCCACGCCATGATCTTTGGCATTTTTAACATACCAATCTCCCAGAAACATCATGTATTCGATACCTGACTTCACCCTTGAAGGTTCAAATTCTCCCTGCATGCACCGGGCTGCAAACATATTTCCGGTGGTTGAATCTTCCCACCCGGGAACAATAATGGGTAGGTTTTTCTCACAGGCAGCTACCATCCAGGAATCTTTGGGGTCAATTTCCATGGTATCTTTCAGAACACCTGACCGAATGATCTGGTACAAATATTCATGAGGGAAATATCTTTTACCTTCTTCCTGGGCTTTACTCCAGACATCTACAAGTTTTTGTTCAATGCGCCGCATGGCTTCTTCTTCAGGAATGCAGGTATCTGTCACCCTGTTGAAATGCTGTTCGAGCAATTCCACTTCTTCCTGCGGACTCAAATCCCTGTAATTGGGTACCCGTTTATAATGGGTATGTGCCACCAGGTTGAAGATATCTTCTTCCAGGTTAGCCCCGGTACAGGTAATGATCTGCACTTTGTCCTGGCGGATCATTTCAGCAAGAGATTTTCCCAATTCGGCAGTACTCATGGCACCTGCAAGGGTGATCATCATGGGGTGACCTTTGTCTAATTGGTCCATATAAGCTTTGGCGGCATCCACGGTGGTTGCAGCATTAAAGTGCCGGTAGTGTTCCAGCATGAAATTGGTAATAGCTCCGTTCATTATAATTCAAATTTATAGCTCAACATTTTATAATACAATTTGGCTGCCAGAAAATCCGGTGCCTTAAGTCCGGCAATGGGTGCCAGCTCTACAATATCAAATCCAAGGACATTTTTTTCGCTGAATACTTTCTTTAGAAAAACCATCATCTCATTCCATAACATTCCTCCCGGTTCGGGGGTGCCTGTTGAAGGCATTATGGAAGGATCAAACACATCCAGATCCAGGGTGATGTATACGTTTTTGGATAATTTCGAAACCGCTTCGTTCATCCAGGCAGATTGTCCGGTTATTTCGTGAGCGAAAAAGCATTTATCATTATCCAGGTGTTCATTTTCTGAAATATCCATGCTTCGAATACCAACCTGAATGAGGTTTGTATTTTTACTGGCATCATAAACTGCACAGGCATGATTGTATGGACTTCCGTCATAGGCTGGTCGGAGATCTGTATGAGCATCCAGCTGCAATACAGAAATATCCGGATATTTTTCGTAAAAAGCCTTGATGATCCCGATGCTTACAGAATGTTCTCCTCCAAAAAAGGTGAGAAATTTTTTTGTTTCGAGCAGCTTCCGGGTAGTATCGTATACAGCCTGGAACATTTTTTCCGGGGACTGGTCTTCCTCAATGGCGGGGGAGAGGTAAATACCTCTTTTGTAAACTTCACTGTTTGTTTCGATATCGTAAAGTTCCATGTTTTCAGCAGCATCCAGAAAAGCTTCAAATCCTTTATCGGCACCTTTACCCCAGGTGCTAGTGCCATCATACGGAATGGATGTTAAAAAAATTTGCGCCTCTTCCCGAGAAGCATACGACAAAGGGATTCCTCCAAATGTTTTAGTATGGTTCATTATTCTGACTTAAAGAATGATCATTAATAACCTAATATCTGTAACATATCTTCAGCTTGTTGTTCATCCCTGTACAGAGATGTAGTATAGTTTCCGGTTCGGTCGCGATCGATGACGATATGTTTGGGGGAAGGAATGAGACAATGTTTTATTCCTCCGTAACCACTGATGGCATCCTGGTAAGCACCTGTATAAAAGAAACCGATATAAAGGGGTTCCTTGTCATTGGGTTTTACCTGAGGCAGAAAAATCTGTTGATTCAATTCTTCTGAATTATAATAGTCGGAATGATCACAACTGATACCTCCAATATTTACCTTGGAATATTCTTCATCCCATTTATTTACGGGCAACAAAACGAATTTCTCAAGAATACTCCACGCATCCGGAATGGTATTCATCAAGCTGTTGTTTATGATGTACCATTTTTCAGCATCGTTTTGAATTTTTTGTTCCAGGACCTGGAAAATTACAGCACCGCTCTCCCCAACCGAGTATTTCCCGAATTCTGTGTATATGTCAGGTTCTTCAATGCCTGCTGCACCACATTCCTCCTTGATATTCCTGACAATTTCCCCAACAATATATTTATAGTCGTATTCAAAACCCAGGTTGTTTTTAATGGGGAAACCGCCGCCAATATTCAAGGCGTCGAGCCCGGGTGCGGTTTTTTTGAGCTCCACGAATACTTTCAGGGCTTTTTGGAATTCCCCCCAATAGTACAAATTATCCTTTATTCCCGAATCGACAAAAAAGTGAAGCATCTTGAGTTCGACTTTTTTCTTTTTCGCAATTTTATTTTTGAAAAAGTCCATGATCTCCGAGGAGCGGATTCCCAGTCTTGAAGTATAATAAGGAGATTGTGGTTGCAGATCCGTCGCCAGCCGGATACCAATTTTAATGGGATCCTTAATTTTTTTGTAAAGTCTGTCCAGTTCTTCAATACTGTCTAAAACAGTAATAGAGTTTTTGAATCCTATTTGATTGAGTTTTATGATTTTTTCGAGGTAATTATCGGTCTTGTAGCCATTATGCACTAAGACAATGTCTGTAGTAACTTTACCTTTTTCATACAGTTTCAGAATGAGGTCTATATCAAAACTGGAGGATGTTTCCAGGTTTACGCCATATTCCAAAGCTTTGCTGATCACATGTTCGAAATGACAACATTTAGTACAATAGCAATAGTAATAATTTCCCTTGTAGTTATTGATCTTCATGGCTTTGTTAAACCAGTTGTTGGCTTTTTTTATCTGATCACCGATTTTGGGAAGATAAGTTAACCGGAAAGGTGTGCCATAAGTGTCGATCAGATGCTTCAGTGAAACTCCATGAAAGTAAAGGTATCCATTATTGAGATCCAGTCCTTCCTGAGGAAAATAGTAGGTCTGATTGATTAGATCAAAATATGTATTTTTCATCGAATAATTTGTATGGAAAAAATAAAAAGCGCGCAAATGTAAATTAAGATTCTGAATTTATCCTGAAAAGGTAATGACTTTAATTTGAACTTGCAATTCGCACGGGTTTTAAAAAATATAATTAATTCAAGTTGCGGTTTACAGGAAATGCCCCAGCAAGCAGAATATCAATTTGGTTTTCAAGCTGATTAACTCAGCTTGAAATTATCTATTTTCAAATGCTTTATGTCAATCTTTAATTTTCCAAAAGAAAAGTCTAGGATAGATTGATTGAACCAAAGTTAAAAAAAACAAAGTCTAATTTAAGACCTTTACTTCTATTTTACTTGCTTGTTTTAATGAATGAAAAACCTTATGTGTCTGCTTCTGAAAATCTTCCTCATCGGCATCAAAGATATTCGGCACAAAAGTTTGCGGATTTCTGTCGATGTAAGGGAACCAGGTACTTTGAACGTGTACCATTATTTTGTGTCCTTTTTTGAAGGTGTGGTAAACATCCTGTAATCGAACATCAACATCCGTCACTTTCCCGGGCTTGAATGGCTCCGGTTTTTCAAAGCTATTCCGGTATCGGCCCCTGAGTACTTCCCCGCGAACCAATTGCTGGTAACCACCCATTTTAATATGATCCTGTGTTTCTTCATAATCCTCATGATCTCCAGGGTATACATCTATAACTTTGACGATCCAGTCGGCATCCGTACCCGTCGTGGAGACTTTTAGCTTTGCCAGCATATCTCCTGCCAGGGTTATATCTTCAGCTAATGCCTCCGTTTCAAAAACCAGCACATCGGGTCTTCGGGAAGCAAAGCGCTGATCGTCTGTCATGTACTTTCGAGGTATAAAGACGGGTTTAATATCCATTGCATAAGGAACAGGTTTGCCCGGGTCACTTATGAAATCCGAAAATTCGGCGTCATTCTTTTCTGGTGGGGTAGTGGACAAAACTTCATTATCTTTAAGATACCACGTGACTTTTTCAGCTTCTCCAGGAGGCCAGGCCTCAAATTCAGACCAGCGTTTTTTACCGGTATCGTACATATAGGCTTCCGGTAATTTATTGACTCCTTTAAAATCATCCTTCAAAAAGTAATTGAAGAAGTTCCTTTCGATATGTTCGCGGTAAAACTCGCTGATACCTTCCCCGAAGAAGACATTGCCCACCGCCTGCCGGCCACTCCTGCGTCCCCAGTCGCCATGGCTCCATGGCCCCATGACAATAGTATTATAAATTCCGGGATTATTTTGCTCAATGGCTCTGTACGTGTTTAAGGGCCCGTAAAGGTCTTCAGCGTCATACCAGCCGCCAACGGTCATGATCGCATGATCTATCCCTTTTAAATGCTGGATAACGCCTCTTTTCTGCCAGAATTCATCGTAATCAGGATGGTTTCGGATTTGCTGCCAGAAAAAATTGTCCTGCATAAAAGTATCCAGGTTTTTCAATGGCCCCACATCGAGAAAATAGTCGTAAAAATCAGGTGTCCCCGGATCGTGGAAATCATACCAGGGTTCTGTAGTCGGTTTTTCTTTTTGAATTCCGAACAGATCCGTGATGATCCAGTAGCCGAGGGTGTAGGCACCATTGTGATGCAAATCGTCGAAATAAAAATCGCCGATGGGAGCCTGGGGAGAGGATGCTTTTAATGCAGGATGGGCATCAATAGCACCGGTGGTGACATAAAATCCAGGGTAGGAGATGCCCCACATACCAACCTTGCCATTGTGATACTTTAAGTTTTTCAACAGCCATTCTATGGAATCGTAAGTGTCCGAACTTTCATCAATGTCCTGGCTGGATTTTTTATCTGGTACAATTGGGCGCATATTGTCATACAATCCTTCTGACATCCAGCGGCCGCGCACATCCTGATAAACAAAAATGTAACCGTCTTCCATAAGGAATTTGGATGGCCCAAGGTTGGTGCGAAATTTATCTTCTCCGTAAGGGCGACAACTGTACGGGGTCCTAAGCAACAGGATAGGGTAGGTACGGGTGGTATCTTTTGGAGTATAAACTGTGGTGAACAGTTTTACGCCGTCTCGCATGGTAATTTGATATTCTTTTTTGGTATAATTGTTTTGGATATTTTCTGTATCCTTTTCTTGGGCAAAGGAAAGAAATGGGAATAGAAAAAGGGACATGAAAAATGTCAGGTATATCTTCGACATGGAGGTATGGTTTTGTGTTCGACGCTAAGGTAAGTAAATTGTGAAATACCAATAGTCAAAGATGAGCAGGATATTTCCTTCAAACCATTGAGTCAAAATGTATAAAAATGACTATTTTTAAGATTAGGCGGTCCTTTACAAAATAATAACAACATGAAGTTATACATCAAATATATGGTTAGTTTGCGATGTAAGATGATGGTAAAGGAAGAATTGAAAAAATTGGGCCTTAATTATATCATCGTTGATTTAGGCATGGTTGAAATTCTGGAAGACATTACTCAAGAGCAACGAGAGCAGTTAGGGAAAAACCTGTTGAAGTCGGGCTTAGAATTATTAGAGGATAAGAAGAGTATTCTAATTGAAAAAATTAAAAATTTAATAATCGAAATGATTCATTACTCTGATGAATTACCCAATATGAATTATTCTGATTACATCAGCGAAAAATTAGGTTATGATTATACTTATCTCGCCAATACCTTTTCGGAAGTTAAAGGCATCACCATACAGCAATTCATTATCATCCATAAAATTGAAAGGGTGAAAGAATTAATTCTTTATGATGAGCTTAACTTAACCGAGATTTCCTACAAACTAAACTATAGCAGTCCTGCTCATTTATCCAATCAATTCAAGAAAATTACAGGTCTTACGCCTTCCTTTTACAGGCAAATGAAACAAAAACGGAAGAAAAACCTGGAAAACATGTGATTTATGTAATTAACTACGGGGTAAATGTAATACTTCTATCGTCAGATAAGGCCACCTTTGCAATACCTGTTTTGGGCGAATTATTTAAAAAATAAGGTGGATTAATCCTCAAAATTTTTATGGCGAATTATTTCATGGCTCTACGGACTGGAACTGGGATTCAAAACTGATCCTCAAAGAGAGTCCTGGAAGTGTCAGCGCTTGAGCCAGTTCTTTTTCCTTTCTTTTTAACTTCTTCTATTGCTGGCCTTTTACAAACAGTATCCAAAGCACTCATTAATTAAATCAACATACATTATGGATAATCAAGATATTACTAAAATAAAAAATTTAATGAAAAAAGGTAACTGGAGGTTCCTGGCAATAATGCTCGGGGTATTGATACTAATGGGTCTGTTTAAACCTTGGGTTGAGGTAGGAGCAGGTGAAAGAGGCATTGTTCTGAATTTTGGTGCTGTTCAAGACAAAGTATTAAATGAAGGGCTTCATTTCAGAATACCGGTAGTGCAGGAGATTGTCTTAATGGATGTCAAAATTCATAAGGTGGTGACTGATGCCGCCTCTGCATCATCTGATCTTCAGGATGTCGCGTTATCCGTTGCCCTCAATTATCATGTTTTACCTGACAAAGCTAATCTGGTTTATCAGACCATAGGAATACAATTTAAAGAGCGTATGATAGACCCTGCGATACAGGAAGTAATGAAAGCGGTGTCCGCTCGGTATACTGCAGAAGAACTTATTACCAAAAGACCGGCAGTGAGTGCAGAAATGCAAGAATCGCTTACCAAAAGACTACTACTGTCCAATATATCAGTGGATGCGTTTTCGATAGTCTCATTCAGTTTTTCAAAGATATTTACGGATGCCATTGAAGCAAAACAAACAGCTGAGCAAAATGCACTAAAGGCTAAACGTGACCTGGATAGAATAAGGGTAGAGGCAGAGCAAACTATTGCTGCAGCAACAGCGGAGGCGGAAGCCTTAAGATTACAGAAAATGAATATTTCACCGGATCTCATAGAACTTCGAAAGATAGAAGCCAACCTCAAAGCAATAGAGAAATGGAATGGAATTCTTCCTCAGGTTACAGGTGCAGGTGCTGTGCCGTTCATTGGGGTAAGTGATTTAAAAAAATAATTATTTCAAGATAAAAATTAAAGATTATGTCAAAGGACAAAGACGGAGGAAAAAAATCAGGTAAAAAAGTTGCCGTGAAAAACCTAAAAGAAAAAAGGGCTGCGAAAAAAGCCAAACAAAAAGAAAAAAATAAAATAAGTGTAGACGATTAATACGCATTTAATTTTATTAAGCATATGGAAAATATCTTTATTAAAAAAGCTACGGCCTTTCACATTGTTGATGTGCTTGAATACCAGCCTCAGTCAATCGTGATTAAGTCCATCCTTCGAAAGGCCACTGGCCAGGTAAGTGGCCTTTCGTTTGATACAGGGGAAGTATTGGTAGGAAAAATATCTCCTTTTGATACCTTGCTTCAGATCATTGATGGTAATGCTGAAATAATTATTGATGATAAATCCAACTTACTGGGAATTGGACAATCAATCATTGTTCCCGCCAATTCAAGTAACATGATCAAGGCACCCCAAAGGTTCAAAATGCTTTCTACGATTATCAAAAGTGGGTATGAGGATATTAGCTTGTGAATAGGAAATATATTGTCAAGGGGTTTGGTCAAACCCGTTTAAAACGGCTAAAATTTAATCTTAAAATTTAAGAACATGAAAAATGTAATATTTCGCCTTCCGCTATTTATGATTTTTTTGCTCATAGGAAATCAAGCTATTGCTCAACAATTAGTTATCGAAAATGATAAAATTTCCTTTGAAGACCAATTCCGAACATCTATTAAAGTATCTATTGAGCCCGAAAAGAAAGCTGTTAGATCGAGCTGGGAAAATTGGTTAGAAGGTACGTATGACACTAAAATTTCCGGGGCCAGTTGGCTTAGTAAAAAAGATGTTTTATCTGCCAAAGGAATTTTAATTCCTTTTATTTCTGACAAGCCGTTTGATTTGTATGCAAAGGTAGTGGACAAAGGAGAAGGTTCACAACTTAATATTTTTGCATCTTTTGGTTCCGATATTCACATTACTCCGGAGACTTTCCCTAAAGAATATCAGGCACTTGAAAATTTAACGGTTAATTTCCTTACTGATTTTTTGACGAAGTACTATCGAAGTCAAACAGAAAAGTTGCAGGAATTAGTTGGTGACCTGCAGGATAACAAAAATAATTTACAAGAGGATATCAGCCAAAACAAAAAAGAAATTGTAGAACTTAATCAGAAAAACATTGATCTGGAAAATCAAATGACTACCAAGGGTAAAGAATTGGACGAAGCAGCCAGGAAATTGAAAGAGGTAAAAGATAGTTGGCACAATGTAAATAATAAACTGCTGGAAGAGAAAAAAGCGAAAACACCACTGAAGTCTTAGCGAACGTATTGCTCCTTGGCAATCTTCCCGGAAGGATTTACCTCACATTATTCAGGTGAATCTTTAATACCGCCCCAAGCCCCTGTATTAACGGAGGTGGAAATATATTGTGACGTAGCAAAGAACAAAAGCTTTATTACGGTAGAAAAAAAATACACACTTTACTGGATGCTACGGGATATTCCCGATTCTGTTAACGCTCCTTTTTCTTGTCATCAAATTTAAACTGGACAGGCAAGGTAAATTTCACCCTGACGGCTTTGCCCCGTTGTTTACCAGGTATCCATTTAATGCCTTTTTCATTCATCGATTCCACAACACGAACAGCTTCCTGGCCACAACCACCGCCAATGTCTCGTTTCAATTCAACATGGCCGATACGGCCATCTTTTTCAACAATGAAATTGACAATGCAACGTCCCTGGATTCCGGCTTCTTTGGCTTCGCCGGGATATTGAATATTTTCGGCAACAAATTGCATCAGTTTTTCAGTGGCGCATTTTTGCTTTTCTGAATCTGATCCTTCCATGTCTTCACATCCCGGGAATCTGGGCATCTGCTCTACGACAACAAAGGTTTCCTGATAAAGACCTGGTGCGGGTTTTGGAGGTGGGGGCGGTACTTCCTCATTGATTTGGGCTGCCAGCATATTTCCGAAAAGCAGGCAGGTGATTATTGTAAAAACGGTTTTCATGAAACTCTATTTAAATGGTTAATGTAATACTACCTGATCAATTGGAAATCCTGATTTTTTTCCCGTCATCGCCTTCTTCAATAGGTTTTGCCAGACGTTCCTGGTAG
Source organism: uncultured Bacteroidota bacterium (assembly GCA_942492125.1). Taxonomy (GTDB): domain Bacteria; phylum Bacteroidota; class Bacteroidia; order Chitinophagales; family Saprospiraceae; genus BCD1. The sequence continues at coordinate 419,180 of CALODM010000035.1, read as the reverse complement.
CGTTTTGTAAATTCAATCACTTCCTGAACTGAGGGTACTTCTTCATACGGCATTTCTTCAAATTCAATAGAAGCACTTTGACTGTTAAAGATGGAGCCTTGCTGTTTGTTCAGTAAAATGGTTATGCTACCGATCATGACTACGAGTATCAGAAGAGCAGCAACCATGGCCAATGGATATTGGCTATTCATCCGGCGATTATGTCTTCGTCCATAGTGGTCGTCCAACCGGTGCTCCAGCCGGGTCCAGGCATCTTTCGAGGGACGCTCCGAAAATTTATGTTGGTTGGCTCTGTACAATTTTTCTAAATCAGTTTTTTTCATAATTTTCTTGGACAATTTCAATAAGTCAATCTGTATTCATAAATCTTCAATTCCTATCCGTATCGTTGATAATTAGCTTTTTCTAAAATATCTTTCAGCCGTTTTTTGGCCAGGATCAATTGTGATTTTGAGGTATTAATACTGATACCGAGGTGTTCGGCAATTTCGCGATGTTTGTATCCTTCCAAAACATAGAGATTAAAAACAGTCCGGTATCCATCCGGAAGTTCCTCGAGATATTGGAGCAAATCCTTTGCTGCCAAATCTTCTTCAACCGTCATATCTGTCTGAATATCAAAATTTTCAGCTTCGACAGTTAAACTAAAGTTGTGGCGCTTTCTCAACAACATCAATGCTTCGTTTACAATAATCCTCCGAATCCAGCCCTCAAAACTCCCTTTGCCACTGAATTGACTGATATTGGTCATCGCCTTAAAAAAACCGGCGACCAGAACATCCTCTGCATCTTCCCGGATTTTCACATACCTGATGGCAACACCGAACATTTGCGGGGAGTACCGGTCGTAAAGCATTTTCTGTGCTTTCCTTTTGCCTTGTTTTACGGCATCTATGAGTTGTTGCTCAGTCAATTCAGTAGTTTTTCAAATTAGGCCCAAATTACGATTTATAAACCAAACCATTTCATTGGGCTTTGTTATGTAAACAAGATGCCGCTTTGGTTTATTTTGGTGTGTGGCATATCTTTGTCTCTCAAATTTAAAAATATGGAAATTACCAATGGCTGTTATTTACTGAGTGGGGGAGTAGATCCGCTTGAATTGGCAAAACAATACGGTACTCCGCTTTACGTTTATGACGGCGAGGTCATGAAAGCTAAGTTCGATGCTTTCGAAAATGCTTTTTCGGTAAAGGATCTGAGGATTAATTACGCTTGTAAAGCATTGACTAATTTGAGCGTACTTAAACTGTTTAATAAATGGGGCAGCGGTCTTGATACTGTTTCCATCCAGGAAGTTAAGTTGGGTTTAAAAGCTGGGTTTACTCCTGAAAAGATATTCTTTACCCCCAACGGGGTAGGCATGGAAGAGTTTGAAGAGGCGGTCGAATTAGGCGTATCCATTACGATTGACAACATTTCCATTTTAGAGCAGTTTGGCCAGGTTCATCCGGATGTACCCGTTTGTATAAGGATCAATCCGCATATCATGGCTGGTTATGATCACAAAACATCTGTCGGGCATATCGATTCCAAATTCGGTATTTCTTTTCATCAAATGCCCCATGTAAGACGTGTCATTCAAAATACGGGAACTAAAATTATTGGCTTGCATATGCATACCGGTTCAGATATTCTCGATCCGGGGGTATTCCTCAGGGGAGCCGAAATTCTTTTTAGTGCGGCCTCCGAATTCCCTGATTTACAATTTCTCGATTTCGGTAGTGGATTCAAAGTGAAATATAAAGAAGGGGATATCAGTACCGATATTGAAGAAATCGGTGAGCAGTTATCTGAACGTTTTAATGCCTTTTGTGCAGAACAGGGGAAAGATCTGACATTGATCTTTGAACCAGGGAAGTATATGGTGAGTGAAGCCGGTTATTTTCTGGCTTCGGTTAACGTGATCAAGCAAACCTTGTCTACGGTATTTGCAGGACTCAATACCGGCCTCAATCACCTGATCCGCCCCATGTTTTATGAAGCTCATCATGAAATCATCAACGTGTCTAACCCGGAGGGTAAACCCCGTTTTTATACAGTGGTGGGTTACATTTGTGAAACAGATACCTTTGGCGTAAATAGAAGGATTGCTACCATTCAGGAGGGAGATGTTTTGGCTTTTAAAAATGCCGGTGCCTACTGTTTTACCATGGCTTCCAATTATAATTCAAGACTCCGTCCGGCAGAGGTGCTCATTTATGAAGGCAGACCATACCTCGTTCGGGAGCGGGAAACTTTTGAAGACCTGCTAAAAGGCCAAAAAATAATTGATTTTAACTAAAAGTTTATCAGGATTTAAGGGAAGGAAAAGCCCTGGATTGACTATAATTATTGCTTATAATAAGTTATCAATAGCATTACCTTTGCGCCAGGAAAAAAGCGGTAGGTTGATTTAATCTATTCGGTAGTGTCAAAATTTTAATTACAAAAATAAAAACAATGGCAAAAGGATTTTTAATAGATATGGATGGGGTTGTTTACAGTGGAGATGAACTGATCCCGGGTGCTGATGAATTTATAAACTACCTGCAAAAAAAGAAGGTTCCTTTTTTATTTCTCACCAACAACAGCCAGCGTACCCCTCGTGATGTTATCAACAAATTGGCAGGATTGGGAATTGAAGCGGAGGAAGAAAATGTATTTACAAGCGCTATGGCTACCGGATGGTTTCTGGAACGATCCAAACCCAATGGTACTGCTTATGTGCTTGGTGAAGGCGGTTTGCTTACCAGCATTCATGAACATGGTTATTCTCTCGTTACCCAGAAGCCGGATTTTGTAGTAGTAGGAGAGGGGCGCAATTTCACCCTGGAAATGGTCAACCATGCTGTGGACATGATTCTTGACGGTGCCAAACTGGTCGCTACCAATCTAGATCCGTCTCCCAAGAAGCCAGGATGGAACAACCTGGGCATTAAGGCAGTTATTGCCATGATTGAAGAAGCCACAGGGATTCAGGCCTTCTCTGTCGGTAAGCCAAGTCCGGTAATGATGCGTGTCGCCAGAAAAAGAATTGGCCTCACCACGGAAGAAACCACCATGATCGGAGATACCATGACCACTGATATCCTTGGGGGAATTCAAATGGGATACAGAACTATTCTAACGCTTACCGGAGTTACCAAAGAAGAAAATATAGGGGACTTTGCTTTCAGCCCTGATCTCATTGTAGAAAAGGCAGCGGATATTGATTTGAAGGCCTGGTTGAAATGATTTTTGAAGTATAAAACTGATGATTCCTTCATGATCCTAAATGAAGCGATTATGTCTAAGGTTATTTGTTTCGGAGAGGTTTTGTGGGATATGCTCCCAACAGGAAAGGTTCCTGGTGGAGCCCCGATGAATGTTGCTTTTCATCTCAATCAATTTGGATGTGATTGTAAATTGATTAGTAAGGTTGGGGAAGATCCCCTGGGAAAGGAATTACTTTTATTTCTGGAACAACGAAATATCTCAACAAGATTGATCCAGAAAGATGCAGCTCATCCAACAGGCACGGTTAAGGTTACATTGGATGGACAGGGAGTGCCCGATTATGAGATTATTGACAGTGTGTCTTATGATTTTATCGAAGCTAATGATAAATTGAAAGAAATAGTTTCCAGGGCGGATATATTTGTATACGGGAGTCTTGCAGCCCGTAACTCCATCTCCAGGCGTACTTTGTTTCAACTGCTTGACAATACTGGAATTAAGGTTTGTGATATTAATCTTCGTATTCCTCACTACAAAATGGATGTAGTGGAAGCACTTCTCAAAAATGCGAATATTGTCAAAATGAATAATGAGGAGCTAGATTTAATAGTGTCCTGGTATAAACATATTCCGGATTTTGAAAGCAAGATGAGGTTTTTTAAAGATCACTTTCAACTCACTGCACTTATTATCACAAGGGGAGAAAAAGGCGCTTCAGTTTTAGATCAAAATGACCAGTTTTATCATAGCTCGTACCCATTTCAAATTGACGTAACCGACACTGTCGGTTGTGGGGACGCCTTCCTCGCTGGATTTGTGTCTAAGATTCTGGCAGGAGCTGAAATTCCTGAATGCCTGGAATTTGCTTCAGCTGTGGGGGCCTATCTTGCTACAAAACGAGGAGCTACTCCAAGATTGGATGAAGAAGTCATTATCAATTTTTCGAAACCGGCAAAATAGGATTAATTCATCCTTTGTCCTTAGATTTTTCACCAGGGGATCAACCATTCTGTTATAGTTTTTAAATATTTATCAATCCTGCTAAGCTTGGGATTATTGTTTATATTTAGTTTCGAAAACGAGGATAAGCATAATTTAAAAACTTTGGACAATAATTCGAAATACTACTCGGAACAACATCGACCACAATTTCACTTTTCTCCAAAAGAAAAGTGGATGAATGATCCCAACGGGATGGTTTATTATGATGGTGAGTACCATTTATTCTACCAGTATTATCCTGAAGATATCGTTTGGGGACCGATGCACTGGGGGCATGCAATAAGTAAAGATTTGGTGCATTGGGAACACCTGCCAATAGCCTTTTATCCTGATTCCTTAGGATATTATTTCTCAGGGTGTGCTGTTATTGATTATGATAATACTTCGGGGTTTGGGGATGGAAAAGATCCACCGATGGTTGCTGTTTTTACGCTTGCCTGGGAGGATGAAAAAGGTATTCCTCAGCGGCAGGGAATTGCTTATAGCCTGGATAAAGGTAGGACATGGACTAAATACCCCGGGAATCCTGTTCTTGATATTGGATTAATTGCCTACAGGGATCCCAAGGTTTTTTGGCATGAGCCTTCCGCTAAATGGATAATGACCGTTGTAGCTGCAAATGATAATGATAAATTGATACCAGATCATGTAAAGTTTTATGCCTCTGAAAATCTGATCGATTGGGAGCATACCGGAGAATTTGGTTATACCTACGGAACCCAGGGTGCAAAGTGGGAGTGCCCGGATCTTATTGAAATGCCTGTGGAAGGGACAACCGAAAAAAAATGGGTACTGATCGTCAATATTAATCCGTTGGGGCCCAATGGTGGTTCCGGAACGCAATATTTCATCGGTGATTTTGATGGAAAGGCTTTTAAAATAGATGATAATTTAAAGACTGGAAGAGGGCGCAGTCAAACTTTATGGATGGACTATGGAAGAGATAATTATGCTGGCGTAACCTGGTTTAATAGCCCCGATGATAGTATTGTTTTGATTGGATGGATGAGCAGCTGGGATTATGCTCAAGAGGTTCCTACTGAACGTTGGCGAAGTGCTATGACCATTCCCCGGAAACTTTTGCTAAGAAATACACCTGCAGGGCTTCGTTTGGTGTCAGAGCCAGTTAGGCAGCTAAAGAAGTTGCGAATAAATGAAAGGGTAATCCCGACGGTGGATTTTGATCAAAAAAATGGAATTACGGAATCATTGAAAGAAGGATTGGCAGAGATATTCCTTGAATTTAATGGAGCCGATTTAAGAGAGCAATCGAAATACGGCCTCATCATTCAAAATGATAGGGGAGAACAGGTAGAAATTTTTTACCAGGCTTTAGATAATAAATTCTACCTGGACAGAAGTCGTTCCGGTAAATTTGATTTTTCAACAAAATTTCCTAGTATAGATAAAGATCCCCTAATAAGTACATCGAATATTTTGAAGATGCATTTGTTTATTGACAAATCTTCTGTCGAGCTTTTTGCAGATGATGGAAGTGTCGTTATGACGGAAATATTTTTCCCCAATGAAGACTATTCAAAATTGAAGATTTACGGGGGGCATGACAGAGCGTTGATCTCCGGGAAAATATATGATCTGAAATCGATATGGTGCTAATAGGATAGGGAGGGTGATTGACCATTATTGGGGCTGTAAATTGAGAATGTAGCTTGAAAAAATAAACAGTGACCTGGCAGGACGGGCTTCCTGTGTATTATTGTTTTAAAATTCTTGTGGAGAATAAATATATAGCAATATAATCAAAAATACCTCTATTTAACATAATATAAATTATAGGAATTATATGGAAGGAGTTTTTTAGTACGTGCTTGCTTTAACCTGTTTCTAGTATCTGGTTAGTGATCAGCCAAGTTCCTTGCACGACCTTTGCTTATCATAACTTTACCATTTATATTTCTATACAGAAAAACTGCCGCATCATGACATTTTTATGCCATTGTAAAATATTGCAATACTTCCTTTAAATGCCGATTAAAATACAGGATCTGTGCCGTACCATTGTGCAGAGAAAAATCTCTGCGCGATTCTCAGGCGTTAAGGTTTTCAGGATTTTGCCTGCCCTCTTAGCTTAAACATTTCAATTAACTCTATTTAACATAATAATAATGGATAATGGATTTTTGGGTATTGCTCCTAAAGCTGCAATAAATTAATTATTTTGTGCAATACATTTTAATTTTTAAAACTGAAACCTGAAAGTATGAATAAAATTATTTGGCTTTTATCACTTCCTTTCCTGTGCCTGTTTGGGTGCAGCCCGAATGAATCGGCTACAAGTCAAGGGCCTGAAATGTCAGGTTTCCAGATATCGGGCAATATTGAAAATGCAGATTCTGTGCTCGTTAAACTTCAAAAGAGAATTGACGGTGAATGGCTGGTTGAAGACTCCACCATTGTTGTGGACAAAACATTTGTCCTAAAAGGACAGCTGGCACTAGCAGAGATGTTTTATGTAAGTGTTGATGAAGGCAGAAGTTATATCAGGGTTTTTGTGGAGCCGGATGCACAAATCACCATAACTGCTGACGCCGATAGCCTAAACAAAGCTACCGTTGAAGGCTCCCCTATCCACAGCGCCTACGAAGCTTACAACGATGGCATGGAGCCTTTTAATGAGCGCATGAAAGCCTTGTATCCCAAATTTGATCTGGCAGACAGTCTTGAGGATAAAACCATGATGGCTGAGTTGGATTCCATTTATGAGATGATCGCTGCAGAACGGGATGCGTACACCAAATCTGTTATTTTGGAAAACCTGGATAATCCGCTTGGAGCTTATTTAACTGTCAGTACCTATTATGATGATTCTAAGTTAGAGGAGATGACATCTCTTTTGGAACAGTTTGACCCGGCTATTGACAGTTCGCGATATACCGTCCGGTTGAAGAGCATGGCTGAAATATGGAGCAAGGTAGCCGTAGGCCAGCCTGCGATGGATTTTTCTCAGAATGATACAACAGGTAATCCGGTAAAATTATCCGACCTGCGCGGTCAATATGTACTCATAGATTTCTGGGCATCCTGGTGCGGACCCTGTCGCGCGGAGAATCCAAATGTCGTTAAATTATATAATGAATTGCACGATAAAGGATTCGAAATCATTGGTGTTTCTTTTGATACCAAACGCAAGAACTGGCTAGAGGCAATAAAGGCTGATGAACTTATCTGGTATCATGTTTCAGATCTGAATGGCTGGAACAATGAAGTGGGCAAAATGTATGCTGTAAGAGCCATTCCTCATACTATTTTACTGGATAAAGACGGCGTGATCATTGCCAAAAACCTCAGAGGTGATGAGCTTAGGAGCAAGCTTGAAGAATTATTATTGTAAACGTATAAAAGGGTAGCCTGGTCGTTTTTTTTACGGCCACTACCCTATTTTTCTATGAGATCATTATTCCTGTTTTTTAGCTGTTTGCCGATTTTTATCAACTGTCAGGACATTTACCTCAGGTACAATCTTACCGGCTACCATCCCAAAGATGTCAAAATCGCCTTGGTGATGTCAGACCTGGAGTTGGAAGCTCCTGTTTCTATTGTTGAAGAGAAAACCGGAGATACAGTGTTTAAGGGTTTTTTAAGGCCAGCCATGGGAAGTCGCTGGGGTGAATTTCCCTATCAATATGAATACGATTTTAGCCCGGTATCCTCCCCCGGGGAGTATCGGCTAAAAATAGGACAAAGGATTTTTCCTCCGATTCAAATTAAAGCTTTAGGAAATAGTGTATGGCTGGAGGATGCCCTTGGTTTCATGCAGCAACAACGTTGCGGTTATAACCCCTATTTTGATGAGGTTTGCCATCAATGGGATGGAAGAATATTTGATGCGCCTGTTCCCGATTCTACCTATTATGATTTTAGCGGTGGTTGGCATGACGCCGGTGATCAATTAAAGTACTTGATTACTTCTTCTAATGCAACAGCCAGATTATTAATGAGTTATGAATTGGATGCTGAAGTTTTTTCTGACAAGGCAGATGCCATGGGACACCCCTCTCCTAACGGTATTCCCGATGTTTTGGATGAAGCAAAATGGGGACTTGACTGGATTTTAAAATTGCATCCTGAAAAGAACTGGTTGATTCATCAGATAGCCGATGACAGGGACCACCGGGGATTTAAATTTCCCCACCAGGATAATGCTGCGTATGGCTGGGGGCCCAACAGTTACCGTGTAGCCTATTTTGCTACGGGACAACCCCAGGGGCTTGGGCAATGGAAAAGTCAGGCTACAGGAATCGCCAACCTTGCAGGACGATCAGCCGCTGCCCTGGCACTTGGGGCGAGGATATGGAAAGCTAATAAATTGAACGACGCCTTTGCACTTAGGTGCGAAAAGGCAGCCATGGAACTCTATCAAATGGGTAAAACCCAGGAAGGCTTTCAGCAAGGTAATTCCTATGGAGCACCCTACCGTTATAATGAAAATACCTGGACTGACGATATGGAATGGGGCGCTGTAGAGCTTTATAAATTGACAGGAAATTTAAAATTTCTCAATGATGCGATCCATTATGCTTATCTCACAAAAGATGATGGGTGGATGGCCAGAGATACCATGCTCCACTATGAGTTGTATCCTTTTATGAATATGGGGCACTTCTCCCTCTATTCCATAGCACCTGATTCGGTAAAAATTCAGCTGGCAGCATGGTACAAGCTCAACATTGAAAAGGTGCTGAAACGTTCAGAAACCAACGCATTTGGTATCGGTGTTCCTTTTCTGTGGTGTTCCAACAACCTGATGGTGAACTACATTACCCAAATCGCCCTTTATGAAAAAATGACCGGGGATAGTGCTTTCCGTAAAACTTTATCCATCCACCGGGATTGGTTGTTTGGCAGGAATCCCTGGGGAACCTCCATGTTTACCGGTATTCCAAGGAATGGAGAAACACCATACGATGTACATATTCCTCCCCGGGCATTGTTAAAACATACTCCTCCGGGAGGCCTTGTTGACGGTCCGATCTATAAAACCATTTACGATTATTTAAAAGGGTTAACGCTGATTGAGCCGGATGAGTTTGAAATATTCCAGAATGATTTTGTCGTCTATCACGACGATATAGGCGATTACGCAACCAATGAACCCACCATGGATGGCACGGCAGATGCCATATTGATGTTTGTTTTGTTGAGCCAATTGAATAATTGATAAAATCAGGTCATGAAAACACAAAGAGTCCTTTCTATTGATATTTTCAGAGGACTGACCATTTTCCTCATGGTCTTCGTCAATGAACTTGCGGGTGTTGTTAATGTCCCCGGCTGGATGAAACACAGACCAGCCGATTTTGATGGTATGACTTTTGTAGATGTTGTTTTCCCGGCCTTTTTGTTCATTGTGGGCATGGCCATCCCTTTCGCTGTCCAAAACAGGGAAGCCAAAGGGAACTCTCCTGTTCAATTTTGGAAGCATGCTATCGTCAGGACCATCGGTTTGCTGGTTTTAGGGGTTTTTATGGTTAATGCTGAAGAAATGAACAGGCAGGCAAATCTCATCCCCTTTGGATTGTGGACTGCCTCATTTTACATAGCAGCTGTTTTGATCTGGAACCGCTACCCTTCTGGTTTCAAAAAAGAAAAACCATGGCTGATCAATGGTTTGAAACTGCTGGGAATCCTTGTTTTGGTCATCCTGTCCTTTTTATTCAGGAAAGGGGAGACAGGTTCATTAACTGGTATGACACCAAGCTGGTGGGGCATTTTAGGTTTGATTGGATGGGCTTATATTATCTCTTTGGTGCTCTACTTCCTTACGACCCAAAATAAATTCAAATTAGGTGCTGTATTCATCATTCTTTTAATACTCTTATTGGGTTTGAGAAATGATTGGGATATAATCCCATTTAACATAAAATGGCTTCAGGAGCAAACCGGGCATATAGCTCATAGTTTGCTTACCATTTCAGGGATCCTGGTTTCTTTGATTTTAAGAACAGATGGGATTGACATTAAATTGAATAAAAAAATATTAAGTATCATTATTTTGGGAATACTCTTGGCTGTTACAGCTTATTTTGTGCGACCTCATTTTGGCGGCATTTCAAAAATCTATGCTACCCCGGCCTGGGCTTTGTATTGTTCCTCTATTTGTTGTTTTATATTTCCGCTTATTTTCTGGATCGTTGATATAAAAGGACAAAAATCATGGGCTGATTTTCTTACTCCGGCCGGACAAAACCCACTATTGACCTATATTTTACCTCCGTTTTTGTATGCTGTTGTGGGGTATGGTATTTTTCCTTCCTGGTTAAAGGATGGGGTAACCGGTATCTTTTGGTCCATAATTTTCGCCTTACTTATATTGTGGGTAGCAAAAATGCTTACCCGATTGGGAATCAGGCTACATCTTTAGTTTTTCAGGTTATAAAGGGAAACAAATTTGTATCCCCTGCTTTCAATATATTCAATCAATTCCGGAAGTTTAAAATAGAACTTATCTGTCCTGTCAGGATGGGTTCCTATGTGAACAAGCAAAATGAAGCCATTTAATCCAATGGAAGATTCAGATTCCAGTTTTAATATATTCTCAAAGATCGCCTCACTGCTTTTATACCGTTTTCCCATATCCGGAGTTGTGTAATCCGCATTTGAACTGGACCCCGGGGAATAGTTGATCAACACCAGGTCCAGTTCTTGGGCCCAGGTGCTTATTTGTTGATTGTACCATTCATAAGGAGGCATAAAATAGACAGCTTTCTCTTTTTGAATGCCAAATGCAGCCATGGCGATATAATTATTCATTACGTCCGAGAAAAAAACATCATGAGTGACCAGAAGGGAATCTCGTTCTGACCAGTCAGCATATAACAGGTGTTTGTCGGAATGGGGCCCCAAATAATGTCGATCCTTCGAGAGCTTTTTTATCAGTTTCTTGTTTCTTTTATTTCTGTAGAAATCTCCTGTGAAAAAGAAATGAGCGGGTATCCGTTCGCGCTTTAGCGTTTTTCTTATCCATTTACCCCCGTCGTTATACTCATGACCGGTAAAACACAAATAAATTTGCTTTTTCAAGGTATCCAGACGTTCAATGCCTCCATGTTTGATAATGCTGTTTTTTAACGGGGATTCTTCTGAGCTTTGTTGTCCGGAAATTGGGGTTATGCAGATCAATAAAACCAGCAGCAGCAAACACTTTATATAGATTTGACCTATTGTTTTATTGCTGAAAGAATTAAAATTTTTATAGCTGTACATCTATTTATGGTTTTCTTCAAAAGTACAGATTCAAAACATAATATTGCTGGTCCCTCCTATTTTTCTAAATTTCATTTCAATTATTTAGTTGCATATGCACCTAGTTTGATGGATTATTTTACCTTTGCGCCTTATTTTAAAAAGTTTACAACGAAATGGAGCGGATTGAACATGAATTAATTCCCTGGGTGGGTCGTACCAGCAAGAAGATCAATCTGTTTATGGCAGAAAAATTCAGGGAAAACAATCTTGACCTGACGAAGATTCAGTGGTTGATGTTGAAAAAGTTATGTCAAAAAGATGGCCAGCTGCAAAAAGAACTGGCTTTTCTTACCGATCGGGACAAGGCTTCCCTGGCAAGGCTGGTTACGACCATGGAAAGAAAAGGTTTTATTCTTAGAGTTCCCGTTGAAAATGACAAAAGAGCCAGACAGATTTTCATTACGGATAAAGGGCGTATCGTATTTCAGGAGTCAATCCCCGTTGTAGAAGAAATTTTTAGTGAATTACAAACAGGTATTGGAGAAGAAGAGCTTCAAATGCTAATCGATATTTTAAAAAAAATACAACAAAACATTCATCAAATTCAATGCAACGGGTAATCTTTTCTCTATCCGTTTTCAACCATAAAAATTAAAATCATGAGATCAATAATTACCGGATTAATTGGCATTTTACTATTGGTTGGAGCCTTTTTAGTCTTCAGGCAGTTATCCCAAAATAAAAAGCAATCCGCACCTGTTCCGAAAAAGTCGATAACCAGTGTTTATGTCGATACGGTGGAAAATAATAATATGCCCATTTTTATTTCAACGACCGGGCAGTTGGTTGCCAAGTCAAGGGTGGAATTGTTTTCAGAAGTCCAGGGTATTTTTGAAATGAGCGCCAGAGAATTCAAACCAGGTGTTTATTATAAAAATGGGGATGTATTGCTGAAAATAAACCAGGAAGAATTTCATGCATCCGTGCAGGCACAGAAAAGTGCTTTTTACAATCAAATCGTTGCCTTACTGCCTGATTTGCAGCTTGATTTTCCGGATGCCTTTCCCAATTGGGAAAAATATCTGGCCGAATTTGATGTCAATAAACCCCTGAAGACATTGCCCATGCCTTTGACCGAAAAAGAAAAGCTATTCATTGCGGGAAGAAATATCGAATCTACCTGGTACAATATCAAAAACCAGCAGGTAAGGTTGAGCAAATATACCATATACGCCCCCTTTAGCGGTATTCTGACAGATGTAATGGTAACGCCCGGAACCTTAATTCGACCCGGACAGAAATTGGGAGAATTCATCAATCCTAATGTTTTTGAAATGGAAGTACCTGTCAATATCTCTATGGGAGAAAGGCTGAAAGTGGGAAAACAAGTTGCATTACATGACCTGGAGCGTACCACAACCTGGAACGGCAAGGTTATCCGTATCAACGGCAAGGTAGATCCGTCTTCTCAAACCATAAAAGCCTTCATCCAGGTTAGTGGTGAGGGATTAAAAGAAGGTATGTTTCTCGAAGCTGAAATCAAGGCCAAAGATGAACCCAATACTTATGAAATAGACCGAAAACTTTTGGTGGATCAATCCAAGGTATTTGTGGTTGCGGATACTACGTTAGAACTACAGTTGATAAAGCCTGTATTTTACAATGAAAATACGGTAATAATTCAAGGACTGAAAAACGGCACCAAAATTTTGGCCAAACCAGTTCCCGGAGCCTTTGCAGGTATGCGGGTTGACATACTCGATTAATAAGAAAGCTCAAAGTATCGACCATCATTTTGCTTTAGTAATAAAATACAGATGAAGAAAATAATTTCCTATTTTATAAAGTACCCCGTTGCTGTTAATGTCATCATTATTGCGGTGGTGGTTTTTGGGATAGTTGGTATTGCAAACCTGAAATCTTCCTTTTTCCCATTGGTGGATTCTCAAAACATCAGTATTCAGCTTATTTATCCGGGAGCATCTCCCAGAGAAATGGAGGAAGGGGTTGTGTTGAAAATCGAAGATAATCTCCGGGGGTTGGTGGGGATTGATCGGGTTACTTCCGTTTCTTCTGAGAACTCCGCCACCATAAATGTGGAAACCATTAAAGGTTTCGATATTGATGTAGTTTTGGCGGAAGTCAAAAATGCCGTGGACAGGGTTCCCTCCTACCCCAGTGGTTTGGAACCTCCTGTGGTGGCTAAGGTAGAATCGCGGCGCCCAACCATCAGTTTCTCGGTGAGTGGTAAAAATATTCCCCTAAGTACGTTGAAACAGATTGCCAGAGGGATTGAAAATGATATCCGCGGGATGAAAGGTATTTCTCAGGTAACCATCTCAGGGTTTCCAGAAGAAGAAATTGAAATTGCGGTAAGAGAAAACGACCTACGGGCGTATAACCTAACTTTTGCAGAAGTGGCAGGAGCGGTTGCCGGGGCTAATATATTAACAACAGGAGGACGGGTTAAAACCGATGCAGAGGAATATCTTATTCGTGCCAATAACAGATCTTATTACGGTGACGAACTGGATTTTTTAGTAGTCAGAGCTGATGAGAATGGCAGGATTATCCGGTTGAAAGATGTGGCTACTGTTTCGGACAAATGGTCTGAAACACCGGAAAGGAGTTATTATAATGGTGAGGAATCTGTGGAGGTTGCCATCCAAAGTACCAATAATGAGGACTTGATATCTTCGGCAGAAATGGTGAACGCCTATGTCGAAAAATTCAATGCCGAAAACGATAATGTCCAGTTGAACATTATTTCGGATTCCTCTATAACACTTACACAACGGACAAAATTATTGTTGAATAACGGTGGCTTGGGAATTTTACTGGTACTTATTTTACTATCCCTTTTCCTGAAACCCCGGATTGCTTTCTGGGTAGCTTTTGGATTGCCTATTTCCTTTTTAGGGATGTTTATGTTTGCCACCAGCGCCAATGTAACGATCAATGTTCTGTCTCTGTTTGGGATGATCATAGTGATCGGTATTTTGGTGGATGATGCCATTGTAATCGGTGAAAATATTTATCACCATTTTGAAAAAGGGAAAACACCGATCCGGGCAGCTATTGATGGAACAATGGAGGTACTTTCCCCTATTGTTTCAGCAGTTCTGACAACCATTGTGGCTTTTTCCACGTTTTTCTTCCTCGATGGACGAGTCGGTTCCTTTTTTGGAGAAGTATCAACGGTAGTAATATTGACCCTGGCAGTTTCCCTAGTGGAGGCTTTGATCATTTTGCCGGCACACATCGCCCATTCCAAGGCTTTATCCAGAGATGAGAAACCATTTTTGCTTAATGTTTATGCCGACCGTTTCTTAACATGGATGCGGGACAAGTTATACGTGCCCTATCTGAATTTTTTCCTCCACAATAAATTACTTGGTTTTGCCATTCCCTTTTCCATGCTCATTGTTACCATTGGTGGATTGAGCGGAGGAATTATCAGAACAACCTTCTTCCCGGCGATTGCAAGTGATCAGATCGCTATTACGCTTAAAATGCCTCAGGGAACAAACGAATTTATTACGGATTCAATTATTACAAAAATTGAGGAGGCTGCCTGGAAAGTAGATGAAGATTTCCTTGGATTACAATCAGGCGGTAAACATGTCATCAATAATATAACGAAAAAAATTGGCCCTGGTACTTCTATAGCCTCCCTGGATGTCAATTTGTTGCCGGGAGAAGAGCGGGATTTCAGTTCAAACGTCATAGCCAATGCCATTGAAGAAAAGATGGGCCCTATTTATGGTGTGGAAAGTGTTCAATATGGTTCGGGGTCCAACTTTGGGGGGCGTCCGGTTTCTGTTTCCCTGGTCAGTAACAATATTGAAGAAATGAAGGCCGCCAAAGAGGAATTAAAGGTCGCCCTCAGGGAGATTCCACGCCTGAAGGATATTTCAGATAATGATCCTGCCGGGATCAAGGAGATCAAGATCACTCTAAAGGAAAATGCTTATTTACTGGGCCTTACTTTGAATCAGGTAATGACGCAGGTAAGAAGTGGTTTTTTTGGCTTACAGGTACAACGTTTCCAACGTGGACAAGATGAAATCAGGGTTTGGGTTCGATATGAACTTCAAAATCGCCAATCCATCAAACAATTGGATGAAATGTGGATTCGCACCACATCGGGGCAACAAGTACCTCTGGCAGAAATTGCAGATTACTCAATTGCGCGTGGGGAGATTTCTATTAATCACCTCAACGGGCAAAGAGAGATTAAGGTGGAAGCGGATTTAAAGGATCGCAAGGATAGTGCTTCCGAAATTGTAGAATCCATAAAAACCGATATCATGCCTGGGATTCAGGCAAAATATCCTTCTATTTCGGCTTTATACGAAGGTCAAAACCGGGAAGCTAATAAGGTACAGGCTTCAGCATCTTTAGTACTGCCTATTATCCTGGTGTTAATTTATGCGATCATCGCCTTTGCCTTCCGGTCCTACAGCCAGCCATTACTGCTGTTTTTTATGGTCCCATTCAGTCTGATAGGCGTTGGATGGGGGCACTGGATACATGGCTTCCCCGTAAATATTTTATCCTGGCTGGGCATCATTGCCCTTATCGGAATTGTCGTCAATGACGGTTTGGTTTTGATTGGAAAATTCAACCTTTATCTCAAGGAGGGAATGCATTTTGAAGAGGCATTGCTCCGGGCCGGACAATCGAGATTCCGGGCAATTTTCCTCACGTCTATAACGACCATTGCCGGTTTGGCTCCCCTCATTTTTGAAACCAGCCGCCAGGCTCAATTCCTCATTCCAATGGCTATTTCAATAGCCTATGGAATAGCATTGGCCACCTTCCTGACTTTGCTGATGTTGCCCATTTTATTGTATTCCTTTAATACGGTTAAGGTCTATACCAAGTGGCTTTTGACAGGTAAGAAACCAACACGAGAAGAAGTGGAAAGGGCGATTATTGAAATGGCATCAGAGAGAGAGGATTTGGAACATTAAGAAAAATCTATTGCAAATTTGCCAAAACGTTAAGAAATGATAAATAATAAAGTATTCATCCCGCTGTTTTGTGTATTGTTCCCGGTTTGGGGAATAAGCCAGCCTTTACTGGAAAAAACTACTGCTGTTAAACTTGCGTTGGAAAAAAACTACAACATTCAAATGGTTAGCAACCAGCTCGAGATTGCCAAGAACAACACCGAGATATTCAATACGGGCTATCTTCCTACAGTTTCTGCCAATGCAGGGGGAACCATGGACTTTGGAGGGACAAAAATAACCTTTGCAGACGGCCATGAACAAATTATCAGCGCTGCTGCAACCCAGCGTTACAATGCCTCTCTTGGTGCCAATTATATCATTTACGACGGCAAAAGAAGATATTATAACCTTGAGAATTTAAAGGTCGCCAGATCTATTGCAGAATTGAACGTAAGACAAAGTGTGGAAGGCGTTATACTTCAGTTATTGTCAGCCTATTACGATGTGGCCAAGGTCACGCTGGATGTGCGGGCACAGGAAGAGACGCTGGAGGTATCCAGGAAAAGATTACAAAGGGCGCAATACCAGTTTGACTATGGTCAGGGTTCCAGGCTGAATGTATTGAATGCAGAAGTCGATATCAACAGAGACAGCATTAACTATCGTAACCTGGAGCGTTTACTGGCCAATTCAAAAAGAAATCTCAATGTCATCCTGAATGATGGCATTTCCAATGATTTTCAGGTAGATACAACTGTTTTGTACACCCGGGATATGGAACTGGCGGAGCTGGTGGCCAAGGCTAAAACCAATAACATTGAATTATTGATTGCAGAACAGAACATTTATCAAAGCAATTTTAGCCTGAAGCAATTTGAGGCCAACAAATTGCCAACCCTGAGTTCCAGTTTATCGTACCGATGGTCACTTACAGATAACCCTTTGAGTGATAATCCAAGTCCGTTCATCACTGACCTCATCCGAAACAATGGTATAAACCTTGGTTTGACGGCTGCCTGGAATATTTTTGATGGGGGTGTTACGAGGACTCAGGTTCAAAACGCGAAAGTTGCCATTGAGACACAACAACTCAACAAGGCAGACCTGGAGCAAATCATTGAACGGGATGTTATCAATGCCTGGGAGAGTTATCAAAACGCCTTGTTTGTATTGAAGGCTGAAGAAAAAAACCTGGAAACAAATGGAATTAATTTCCGCTATACCGAGGATCAGTTTCAAATCGGTCAGATTTCATCCGTGGAATATCGCCAGGCTCAGTTAAACCTGCTCAATGCCAGACGGAGTTATAACCAAGCCAAATTTGATGCTAAAATCATTGAGTTGAGCTTACTGCAATTGAGCGGGGAACTAATTGGTGCTCAATATTAAAGAAGGTTGATTCCATAAACAAGCGTCCGTTAGAATCTTTTGTATCTAAGAAAAGGCTTTTACAGCGTGTAGAGATTGTTTTGTCAAAAAAATGCAATTCTATCTACACGCTGTTTTTTTTACCCCCTACTCTACTATCTTTGTCCGGTTTTAATCCCATCTAAATATTAATATTTGAACAATGAATCGAACATTTATTCTCTTTATTGCCTTTGGGGTGACACTATTTAATACTTTATTTGGACAGCATATTGAAAACATTGAGGAGGTTGTGGTCCTGGAGAAAAGAATTGAAATTCCTTATTCACAACAAACCAGAAGCATTGAGGTAATTACCCGGGAGGAAATAGCCAACGCACCCGTCAATAACGTGCAGGAGCTGTTAAATTATTTTTCCGGAATTGATGTTCGTCAAAGAGGGCCTCATGGCGTCCAGGCAGATGCCGGTATTCGTGGTGGTACTTTTGAGCAGGTTTTGATACTGATCAACGGCATTCGCATTTCAGATCCCCAAACAGGTCACCATTCGCTTAATCTGCCTGTTGATGTCGAGAATATTGAAAGAATTGAAATACTCAAGGGGCCTGGTTCCAGAATTTTTGGACAGAATGCTTTTTCGGGAGCCATCAACATTATTACCAAAAAAACGGATAAAACAGGGGTTAAGGGCCAGCTTACTTATGGTGAAAACCAGCTTTTTGGAGGCAAACTATCTCTTGCAAAGGCAGGCAAAAAATGGAGCCACTATCTTTCCGGAAGTCATGATCAAAGCGAAGGCTATAAGTATAATACGGATTATAAAATAGACAATCTTTTTTACCAGGCAGGACGCCGCGTGGCTCAGGGAAAAATCGGTCTGTTGGCAGGTTTCAGTAATCGTGCTTTCGGGGCGAACGGTTTTTATGCCAGCCCTGATTATATGGATCAATATGAAGAAGTTCAAACCAGCCTGGTTGCTTTGAGCTACGACCAGATATTATCCGAGAAATTAAGTATGAAAAGCAACTTTTACTGGCGGCGCAATCAGGATGAATACCTGTTTTTAAGACATGACCCGGCCTACTTCAGAAACCTACATATCAGCAATACCCTTGGAGCTGAAGTAAATCTCCAATCTTTTAATGCACTCGGGATTCTGGGTTTAGGCATTGACCTCAATAAAGTTTGGCTGTCCAGTAACAACCTGGGGCAAAGAGAACGTATTGTTTTTAGTGCTTCTCTGGAACAGCGGTTTTCTCTTTTGGAGGATAGGTTGAAAATCACTCCCGGGATCCAATTCAATAGTTATTCTGATTTCAATACCGTTTTTCTTCCGGGCATTGATCTGGGTTATGATTTTTCGGACCATCTGGGATTATTTGCCAACGTTGGATATACCTACAGGGTACCCTCTTATACAGATCTTTTTTACAATAGCCCGCTAAACCTTGGTAATGAAAATCTGCAACCGGAATTTGCACTGAGTTATGAATTTGGCGGTCGTACCAAGGGATTAAAAGGGATTGATTTTCAATTTAGCTTGTTTTATCGCAACGGTAGTGATATCATTGATTGGGTCAAAGAAGATCCATCAGCACAGGTATGGCGGGCAAATAATATCGCGGAATTATCCCATGCAGGTTTGGAGGGGATAGTGGATTTGTATTTTGATAAATTATTGGACAAGAAAAATCATTGGTTAAGTCATGTCAATTTTGGACTTACTTATATTGATGCACGGTTAAATGCAAGTGGGTTGGCTTCAAAATATGCATTGGAGAACCTCAGACTTCAATTTACTTCCAATATCCGGATCAACTACATCAAGCATAAACTATTCCAGACCTTTTCCATGCGTTATTTTGACCGGGTGAATCTTGAAGATTACTTTATTGCCAATACACGCTTAACATGGCAAGGAAAAAATCTAAAAATATTTGCGAATATTAGCAATGTGTTTGACCAGGAATACCGGGAAACCAACCTGGTGGTCATGCCCGGGCGATGGGCTTCACTGGGAGTATCCTGGGCATTGTATGAATAGTTTCTACTTCCTGGCTTTGACGATCGGATTTTTTATTTTTTGAGCGGCGTGCTTCGGACACCAGGGGAGCAATACTTTGCAATGTAACAAAGGAACCTTAAGGTTCTTTGATGAAATCAAATGTGGCATATTTATACTGGGCCTTTTTTGTTTCTTTTTCGAGGTTTTTAAGGGTCTTAAACGGACCGACATCCAGCATCATATTCGTAATCCATGAAGGTATAGATCCTTCGGGGTCGGATTTAACAGTATAAACGACATGAAATTCTCCTTTACTTTTGGGGGTTAAGGTCCAGCGGGCGCGTAATGTTGACACCCGGACTATATCATCCTTTTCAGGAAGAACACCATCCTGGGCAACGGAAAGAGAATTGAAAGCCAGTGTTTTGGGGTTTTGCCACATTTTGTTATGGATAACGTAATCCCGGTCACTCATTGGCCATGGGAAATCCGTTACCCCGTAATAGATCAATTCTGTATCAGAAATGAATTCAACGACTTTGGCATCCTTATTGCCATAGACCCAGCGATCATATGAATTTAAGTCTTGTAAAACGGCAACAAAACTGCCAAGGGAGCCATTGTAAAGGGTTTCCATTTTTAACTCTTTGACTTTGGAGTCGGTATTTAATCTTGTATAAACCTTTACACCATCTCTTTCTTTCCAGAAATCCCATTGTTTCACCTCCGGAGTGGTTCCCGAAAAAAACAATAACTATCCCAGGGCTGCTCCGATAATCAATTTGGAATAACGCATAACAGACTGTCTTCTTTGAAGTGTAATCGTTAATAATGTTTATTACTATTGTAATGGAACAATAGTAATAAGCAGTTAGTTTGCCGTTTTATTTTAACGGGGTCCAATATTTTAGGTTAACCAGGAGATTGTTTCTTCCTCTCCCTGAGATAAGTAGTGGTGAAAACGAATGGAGATAATTGCAAAAAGTACCGGGAAAACAGTAGAATCATCTCCTTTTATTTTCCCAAATCCTTTGGACGCACAAAATAATAAACATCTTTGAAAATCAAATCATTTTCTACCGTAACTTTTAATTCTGCCAAAAGATTCTCCTTTTTTTCCCCGTTAAACAACTCATTTGTTTTCAGGGTAAAATACTTTTGACAGCCATTTGCAGGGATATTAAAAGGTATGTTCCATTGCCTGTATATTTTATTATCCAACCCGATCAACCTCAAAGTCATATTACCCTGAACACTTTCCAATTTGTCAGAAACCACAATAACTTCAAAGACATCATCACTGACATCCATAATCCCCACCACAGGCTGGTAAAATTTAGTAGCTACTTCCATCAAGGGCTTGTAAGTACCATAATAATCTATACTACTCCACGAAGGCCCCGGCCAGCAATCATTAAATTGCCAGAATAAACTACCCATGCAATGGGGTTTATTCATGCGGTGAGCTTTTATGGCCATTTTTATGCCTTCTGCCTGAACTTGCTGACTCAAACGAACAAACTCTTCAAAGGTTTTCGTTTCTCCATACCAGCGTTCCGTATAGGTCTTTATCATGCCATTGCCTATGTAGCTTTTTTGACGATTGACCATCGTAGGCGAATCCAGGGAGAAACTGTTTTCAGCAGCAAATTTCCGTATTGTAGTCATCGCGGGGAATGACTGGAATCCGTATTCGGCCATAAATCTGCCAACATTTGTTTTGAAATTCTCGAAAGGTTCCTTCCCATGCCAAACCCCCCAGTAATGCATGGAACTGTGATTGAAATTTTCCTCTTTGCCCCAGTTGCTCAAGGGTGAGGTACTCACATACTGTCTGTCTGGATCCAGGTTTTTGATTTGTTCCGGGATCATCTCCCGAAAGATGCTCACATAATTATTCCACACCATCAGGGAATCCGATTCCGAGTATCCAAAAGTCTTTTGCCAGCCCCAATTCCCCCAGGCTACTTCTATCTCATTGTTGCCGCACCACAAGGCAATGCAGGGATGGCTGCGTAATCTTTTTACATTATCGATAACTTCAGCTTTTACATTGGCTTTAAAGTCTTCAAGGTGGGGGTACATGCTGCCGGCAAACATAAAATCCTGCCAGATTAAAATACCATTTTGATCACATAGATCATAGAAAAGATCATTTTCATAGATACCTCCACCCCAAACACGCAGCATGTTCATATTGGCACTTTTGGCGTCATGGATGAGTTTTTCGTACCGATCAGGAGTTACGTCGGGCAGGAAAATATCCTGTGGGATATAGTTGGCTCCCTTCATAAATACGGGATGACCATTGACTTCAAAATAATAGGAAGTTCCTGAATCATCTGGTTGGTTGATCAGTTTGATTTTGCGAATACCATGGTGGGACAAGTGACTGTCGATCAGTTTTTTATCCTTCAAAACCTCGATCTCCAGATTATATAAATGAGGCTCCCCCAATCCATTGGGCCACCAAAGTCTGGGATTAGAGACCGGATAATCTATTTCGATGATATTCATGCCAGGTTTGAGGAGATAAGACGCCGTGTTTTGATTGACACCAATGTCATAATATTCCGTTGTAGTACTTTTTGATTCTATTTCCAGTTGAATCCGCACATTGGCTTTTTTGTCAGTCAATTCAGTTGTTCGGCAAAAGACATCTCCAATTTTCGCCTCATTCCAAAACTCCAGGTAGACCGGGCGCCAGATACCACAACCAACGAAACGTGGTCCCCAGTCCCATCCAAAGTGATAGGCGGCCTTTCGGGTAAAATTACCGACCTGTACTTCAACGGTTTCATTTCCTGAAGGTAGTTTTACAGGGTAATCTTTTACTTTTTGCTGATTTTGTAAAATTGGAGACGTGAATTTTACCGTCATCTGATTATCTCCTGCTTTTAAGAATTCCTTTACATCCTTCTTCCAAATGCGGAACATATTGGAACTGGATAATACACTCTTTCCGTTGATGAAAACTTCTGCATAAGTATCCAGCCCTTCAAAAACGATTTCAATTTTTTGATACCTCAACTCCTCCTCAGTAATATTGAAAGTAGTCTTGTAATCCCAGTTTTCAAGTTCGATCCATTGTAGTTTTATTTCATTGGTTTCCCAAAACGGATCATCAATCAATTTATTGGACAGGAGGTCGGTATGAATTACTCCGGGAACTGTAGCCGGGAACCAGCGGTCTTTTAATTTTCTGGTTTTCTGTGCCTGGGAACCCGTATCAGACAATCGAAATTCCCAATGATCAGTTAATGATTTCCGCATTACTTCCTGATTGTAAACGTTAGTAGAGAAAAAGAACAAGCCAGGCAAACAAAAAAGCAGCTTGAGCGCATTGAATTTAAGCAATTGCATGTAAAATATTTTTTATTTTATCAGGATCTGGAATATATTTTAGTCCCATTTTCAAAGGATCTTCAAGACTTAATGGTTTTCGAGCTGTAAAATGTATAGCCTGAACCCCGGTATCAACCAGTTGAGCAGCATTTTGGGCATTTACGCCACTACCAGCCATGATATCAATGCGGCCCTCAGACAGCTTTACCAGCTTTTTGATGACCTCCTCCCCCTCTATGGCCCTGGCTTTGGTACCGGAAGTCAAAATCCTGTCCATGCCGATATCAATTAATTGGTTTAAGGTTACTTGCGGCGAAGGGACAAAATCAAATGCCCTGTGAAAAGTGGTGCCCAGGTCTAGGGATCGGGCGATATCAAAAAGATATTGGGTACTTTTTAAATCCAGTTGGTTATCAGGCAGCAGACAGCCAAAAACAACTCCATCCGCTCCGGCATTTTTAGCCGCACGAATGTCACGAGCCATGATGTTGACCTCCTGTTTATCGTAAACAAAATTGCCTGCCCGTGGTCTGATCATGGCGAAAACCTGAATGTTGTCAACCATGGAACAAGCCTCTATTAAACCAAATGAGGGGGTAAGGCCTCCCATATCCAGGGCGGAACACAATTCAACCCTTTGAACGTCATACTCGCCGGCAATACGAGCTGTATGGATCTGTTCAATACAAATTTCAATCTCCAGTTTCATTATATTTTCGGAAATGTGGTGCATCATTTAGTTCTTCCTTTTCCTCCGTCTTCAGGGCAAAATTGAATCCACTATAGATGCTATGGCTTCCAACTTCTCCTTTTTTATTCAGGGCAATAAACCCAACCTGCATGTCGTCAACGTTGTCGTGTTTTTGTATGATCCGTTCCACGGCTTCTTTACAGGCTTCCTGAGGCGATTTTCCTTGCCGCATCAATTCCACAACAATGGCACTTCCCGCGATCCGGATAACAGCTTCTCCAACGCCGGTGGCACAGGCAGCTCCGACTTCGTTGTCAACGAAAAGTCCGGCACCTATAATGGGAGAATCGCCAACGCGTCCCCTTAATTTATAGGCCATGCCACTTGTGGTGCATGCTCCTGAAAGATTGCCTTCCGAATCCATGGCGAGCATCCCAATGGTATCGTGGTTTTCGATATTGATGATGGGTTTGTATTTTGATTTTTCCAACCATTTTTCCCAGGCTTTTTTGGAGCTTTCTGTCAGAAGGTCTTTCTTTTCAAACCCCTGTTCCATTGCGAATTGCAATGCTCCCTCTCCTACCAGCATCACATGCTGGGTTTCTTCCATGACTTTTCGCGCAACGGAAACCGGATTTTCAATATTTTCCAGGAATGCAACAGCACCACATTGATTTTTGTGGTTCATAATGCAAGCATCCAGGGTAACTTTTCCTTCCCGGTCAGGTGCGCCGCCAAGGCCAACACTTGGATTGGTGGGGTCAGACTCTGCGACTCTTACTCCTTGCTCCACAGCATCCAAAGCATTTCCATTTTTTGACAAAACTTCCCAGGCTGCTTTATTGGCTTCCAATCCATGATGCCAGGTAGAGATGACAATTGGAAAGGTTTTACGCGTTTCTTCCTTTTTGGTTTCTGTTGGTATCTGATCATTTTCTTTTGGAAGACAAGCAGCCTGAGTGATCAAGGCACCTGTTGTGAGTGCCGTTAATTTTATAAAATCCCTTCTGTTTTTCATTCGTCAATCGTTTGTTACCCCAGAAAAGCGGCGGTTTACTCAGGTATATGTTTAAGAAATAAGGTTTGGTAAATTTAGTAAATTTAGTTGTTTGATGGGGTGATGAATAAATTGTCCTGTCGAAATGCCAAGCCTTTCCGCCTCTATTTTTATTTCCTCCTGAAAGAACCAGGCTACAGAACCAACAAAATGAACCGGCATATTCCGAAAGCTTTTAAAACAACTCACCTGGATCAGCAAAAAAGTCCTGAAACCTTTACTCAACATTGCTTGCATAAATGGATGCGTCCGGTGTTTGTGAATAAAAGGCATGAAAGAAGCCAAAAACACATTGGGGCGATCCACCTGGTACACGGCTTTGATTATTTCGGTTTTATCCAGTTTATACTGTTGCTTAAAATCAAGCAGAATTTCAGTTGGCAAAAGCTGATACAGGAACGCGGCAATTAATTTTTTTCCGAAATAAGCACCACTTGCCTCGTCTCCAAGAATATAACCCAAAGCAGGTTTTTCAGTGGTTATTTTATGACCATCAAAAAGACAGGCATTGGCACCGGTACCTAAGATGCAGGTTATTCCTGTATTGCCATTGAAAGAAGCCAAAGCTGCGCCATTCAGATCGGTTAGGGTTTTTACGACCCTGGTTTTGGTGAAAACCTTCCTGAGTGTATTGGCAGTTGTTTCACACATTTTGCTGGTGCTGTTCCCGGCACCAAAATAATAGATGGTCTCTACTTTGTCCCTGAATTCCTGCACTTCAGCTTTATCCAATAAGGCATTGACTATGTTTTCTTCCGGGTGAAAAAGCGGATTATAGCCAATAGTTTGAAATTCAATAAAAACACCATCTGCATTTTTTAGTACCCAATCACATTTTGTAGACCCGCTGTCTGCAATCAAAATCATACTGAATCGTTTTAGTCGATTTCAATTTCATCCGCAAATAACCATGATTTACCACCGGCACCAAGATGCCACTCCGGACAAGGACCGTAATTTTCGGCTGTAATTTTAAGGTATCCGAATGCCTGATTCACCGGAACGCTGAACCGGTGAATAAAAGACCCTTCTTCCCTGTCCGAAAATTCATTTTTGAGGGAGCCTATGGTTTTGAAGTTTTCTCCATCATCGGAAATTTCAAATGTTACTTGTTTCGGAAACCAAATCCAGGATTTAACATCCTGGATAAAACCAATTTTAACATTCGCCGGAGTTCTTTGTTCATTTAAATCTACAATTGCTACGAGATCTTCTCCCTGGAATCCTTGCCAGGCACCTGTACGGTAGCTGTTGCTGCCCTTCATATAATCGATCAGTGCATTTTCTCCGCCTGCCGCATATTGGTTGGCATAAGCTGTGAGGAGTTTGATGGTGCGACTACCGTCAATTTTATAAAATTCACTTTTGATGGGGAAACTGGCCCTTCCATCTTTGACAGCAATTGCATTTATGGTGGCGGTTTCCTGAAGGGTGATAGGCCCCTCGTATTTGGAGGATGATTCCGAAACCGGTTGATCTCCGAAGGAATAATAGATATTACTTTCAGGATCGGCCGATTTGATTTCAATTTTTAAGTTCTCTATAAAAGTTCTTGATTTAGCATCAAAATAGGGCACAGTTGTTATGGATTTAGGCTCCGAAATGTCCATAGAATAATCCGTTCCCCAATCTTTATTTGGGCTACTTCCCATGTCAAATTCCAGTACTCCGCCGTTTAAGAGGAGTTTGTGTTCGAGGAAAGCTTCGTTTAGAGGTTTACCGTTCAATGTGGCAGCCTGAATGTATTTATTTTCATCGGACAGGCCATTAGCCCTGATGGTAAAGAAGTTCCCGTTCTCCAGGTTTATCTTTACTTCATCAAATAGTGGTGTTCCAATGGCGTAAAAAGGATGTCCGGGGGTAACGGAATAAAAACCCATGGCACTCAATACATACCACGCTGACATCTGGCCGCAATCTTCATTTCCGGAAAGTCCGTCAGGTTGATTTTGATACATCGTGTTTAATATTTCCCTTACACGTTCCTGGGTTTTCCAGGGTTTGCCAATGTAATTGTACAAATATGCCATGTGATGACTAGGCTCGTTCCCGTGAGCGTATTGACCGATAAGTCCTGTTATATCAGCCTGGTGACGGCCGGAAAGTTCCATTTGAGTTTCAAATAGCTGATCCAGTTTGTTTTCAAAGGCTTCCTTCCCGCCATAAAGCGCTATCATGCCGGGGATGTCCTGCTGCACGCAAAAACTGTATTGCCAGCAATTAGCTTCCGTATAATTGAAATTAACTTCCGCGGGATCGAATGGTGAGAACCACATATTGTACATTTTGCCCCGCATAAAGCCTTCATTGGGGTCAAAGATGTTTTGGTAATATTGCGAACGTTTTTGAAAATGCGCATAATCTGCTTCAGCACCGATGGCTTTGGCGAATTGGGCAATGCACCAGTCATCATAAGCATATTCCAACGTTTTGGAAACGGATTCCGGCTCATGATCTGCAGGAATATACCCCAGACTTTTGAGGGCATCCAACCCCAAATGATCCTGGTTGGCACTGTGTTTCATGGCTTCGAGTGCCAAATTTGCGTCAAAATCACGAATACCTTTAGCATAAGCATCTGCAATGACAGAAACGCTATGGTAACCGATCATACATCCGGTATAATTACCCGCCAATTCCCAAACGGGAAGCTGACCGCCATTTTTATATTGGTTAAGAAAAGTTTTGATGAAATCCAGGGTACGCTCCTGTTCTATTATGGTGTACAAAGGATGGGCACCCCGGTAAGTATCCCAAAGGGAAAAAATGGTATAATTATTATATCCCTCCGCCTGGTGGATTTCAAGATCAGTGCCCCTGTATTTGCCATCGATATCCATAAAAAGGTTAGGATTCAGCAAACTATGGTAAAGTGCTGTGTAGAATATAGATTTTTCTTCCTCGGTTCCTCCTTTTACATCAATTTTGTCGAGCGCCTCAACCCAGGCTTCCCGGGCAGCTGTTTTGGATTTTTCAAAATCCCAATGATCGATCTCTGCTTCCAGGTTCTTCTTAGCTCCTGCTATACTGACAGCTGAAATACCCACTTTCAGCAAGATAACTTCTCCTTCCCCGGTATCAAAAGTAAATGCGGCTTTGGTGTTTCGCAGGGAGTCATTCAAAGCAAGAATGGCTTTCTGGTGGAGTTGAGTGGCTTTAAAAGGCTTTGAAAATTGAGCGTAAAAATAAATATGTTGCTCGACAGCCCATGCATTGGAAATTCGTTTTCCCTGAATAGTACTGTCTGTGAGTATCTGGATATCCACATCGAGTAATTGATCCCTGTGCTCGAGATCCAAGATAATATTCGATTCCGTTGAAGCGGGGAAGGTGTATTTGTGGAAACCCGCCCTCTGGGTCACCGTCAGGTCTGCTTTTACATCGTAGTCTAAAAGATCAACCGAATAATAGCCCGCAGAGGCTCGCTCCCTGTCGTGATCAAACCGTGAGGCATATCCCAAATCCACTCCCGCTTTATAGCCATTTTCCCACAAGACGGGGCCGGTGGTTGGCATGAATAATACATCGCCATAATCTGATACTCCGGTGCCACTCAGGTGGGTATGGCTAAATCCGTAAACGATGCTGTCAGAATAATGGTATCCACCACAACCATCCCAACCTTCAAGTCTGGTATCCGGACTGAGTTGAACACTTCCAAAAGGCAGACTCGCTCCCGGATAAGTATGTCCGTGGCCTCCGGTGCCTACAAATGGATTTACATAATCAACAGCTTCTTTTGACGAAATGCTTTTCTCAGGATTCCCACATTGGAAAATAACAAGTGTAAGGACGAATAGAAAAATGAAATTTCTCACTATAATCTGGTTTTGCTTTGAATAGATATATTGAATTGTTAATATGAGGAGGAAAAAACCACAAATCAATTGATCTTTTCCTCCCTGCTTTTGCATTATAATATTCCTATAATTCTGATTGCAGTTTATAACCGTTTAAACCATAAAAGATCAGATATACCATACCGAATAAAGGAATCAGGAATGATAATTGTACTCCATGGCTTTCAATAATGAAGCTTTGTATGTTTGGCAGAACTGCTCCCCCAACGATGGCCATGACCAACAAGGAAGATCCCTGGCTTGTCAACTTTCCTAATCCCCTGATGGCTAAGGAGAAAATATTAGACCAACCTACAGAGAAGAAAAGTCCGGATCCGATTAAGGCCCAAAAAGCGAGTTCTCCCCTGCCCAGGATTGCTATCGAAATGAGTCCGGCATTGATTAGTGAAAAAACCACCAAGGCACGAGCGGGCTTATTGAACGTCAAGAAAAATGCTCCATAGTTAATGAGCATGAATAAGAGGTATAATCCGATCTTGTTGAAAGGTAAAAATTGGATTTCAAAATGGCCGTCCACAAATTTGATCGCTGTCACTACATAAATGAGTAGAAATGCGCCAATGGCATAAATGGCCATTCGGATAGCCTTCTGCTGCGTACTGAATTCATTATTGAGGGACACCGAAGCCATAAGCCGACCGATCATTAATCCTCCCCAAAAGTAAGAAAGGAAATAACTGGCCTCGGCCTCCGGTAATCCCATGATCTTGTCAGATTTGATAAACTCCACTATCCAGCTACCAACGGCAACCTCAGATCCAACGTAAAAAAAGATGGCTAAAACGCCGAGGAAAAGATGTCTGTTTTTTAATACGCCAATCCCTTTTTCTATTTTTTCGATATTTTTGAAAGCAGGCATCTGGCGGAAAAAAGTGATGAGGGACATTACCATAAAAACGAAACCGTAAATGACATAAGTATTGGCAACGGCATTAACATCGACATCTCCTTTGGAAAAAACCTGGTAAATGAGAATGGTGCCGACCAGTGGTCCCAGGGTTGTGCCTAAAGAGTTCAGTCCCTGAGCCCGATTGAGCCTGGAGGAAGCTGATTCAGCCGGGCCGAGGATCGTCGCATAAGGATTGGCGCATATTTGTAGCAAGGTTACTCCGGAAGCCAGAACGAACAATGCAGCAAGAAAAAAGCCATAAGAGTGAAAATGTGCAGCAGGATAAAACATCAGGCAGCCCAGTCCGCATACTGCGAGACTAATTGACATGCCGTTTTTGTATCCCAGCCTGTTGATAGGGTCTCTTCCAGTGGAGGTAGATAAAAGGAAGTATATGAGGGAAATGATAAAAAAGGCTCCAAAAAATGCCGATTGCACGAGCGATCGCTGAGGAGCAGTTAGATCAAAAATACCTTTAAAGGTGTTGATTAAAATGTCATTGGTAACGGTAATGAATCCCCACATAAAGAATAGCGAGGACAGGAAATAAAACGATCTCTTATTGACGGATTGGTTTAGATTCATGCTGTAAGATTCAGGTGTGATTTGGTTAGATTAAAGAAGCATAAATCTAGCTTTTCCTGCTTAAAAAAAAAAGATTTTAACTACATTACCAACAAAATGTAAATAAATGAAGAAATGTATCCCTGTGGTTTTAGGAGTTCTCCTAAATTTTCCAGCTTTTGGTCAGCATGGATTTATTGAAGATTTCCAGAAGAAATGGAGCAATTCCATGGACTATACGGTTGAAGTTGCCCAGGCCATGCCCGCTGACAGGTATGATTATCAACCGACGGAAGATCAAATGAATTTCAAAAATCAATTGATACACATAATGAGTAATATCAATTGGCTAACCACCGAATATTTGAATGGGAAATCTGTTGATTTTGATCTTAAATCATCGGATTATTCCAAAGAGCAGCTTATCGAAATGCTAAAAAGTGCTTATGGCAATGCTGCCAGGGCAGTAAGTAGGCTTAATGAAGAAAACCTGGAAGAGCAGGTGGAATTTTTCGCAGGACCAAAAAGCAAAAGGCAAATCGTCAGTCTACTCAATGATCATTCCACACATCATCGAGGACAACTGATAGTTTATCTCAGGCTCAATGGCATAAAACCACCCGGGTACAGGGGATGGTGAGGAGAGGGGAATCAGGATTTTGTAGTAATCAATGAGCCGTTTTGTTGGGAATTTACACCGCCTATCTGCTGACGCAACGGAAACCCGTAACTCGCAACAAATTGATTTTCAAATTTTAATAAAAACAGCTTATCCCAAAGGCTCTGAATGGATAAATTTGGGACTTTTTATTTTAACTTACCTGTTGGTATATTCTTTTTTGAGTATATCGGCAAACTGTTTTTTAACCGCTTCTACTTTTGGTTTGCTTACACTTCTTACATAGGGGTTTCCGGGATTGTGTTCATAATAATCCTGATGATAATCTTCCGCTACCCAGAAACTGGAATAAGTAGTTACTTCGGTGGCTATCCGGTCGAAGGTACCTTCTGCGAGTAATTGTTTGATATAAGTTTCAGAAGCTTGTTTCTGAGCTTCGTTGTGGTAGAAAATTGCAGAACGATATTCCGGTCCCACATCATTGCCCTCCCTGTTGGGAAACCGGGGATCATGTGCTGTAAAGAATACCTTCAGCAAAGTTTCAAAATCAACAACTTCGGGGTCATAATATATTCTCACGGATTCTGCATGGCCGGTCTTACTGCCACCAACTTCATAATAAGTGGGGTGTTTTGTGGTTCCTCCGGAATAGCCACTGATGGCATCCACTACTCCATTAATTCTGGTGAAAGCTGCTTCCACACACCAAAAACACCCTCCGGCAAAGGTGGCTACCTCATAGCTCTGATACCCTTTGTCCTGGACATAATCTTCTATGGTGGGATTTAATTTTTCTCCCTCAGTTTTCAGGTTTTTTTGTTGTTGGCTGCAGGCGGTCCCCAGGAAGGAGAAAAGCAGGCCTATCATTAAAATCTTCTTCATTGGTTGCATTTTTTACAAAATAAGGATGCGGCGTTTACAAAAGCATCACAGGATAATAACTAAAATAAGAGGCTGAATGTTTAATCAGTTCGTTGTTGTTGTTACATATTTAAATAAAAATCTCCTGTCAGGCTTTTGAAATCATCCGTCCATTCGTTTACCCCACCCTTTTGGATAACGAGTTGAGGTTCAACGATACATTGGTTGGGTTTTTCCTTAGTAAACTCCATTAACAAACGTTCTACAGGCCTGTTTTTCTTAGGCAGGACTTCCTGAGATCGGGAGCAATACAAATTATATGTTTCCGCCAATTCACAAAAACGCAACCCTTCGAGGTAAGGAAGAATAAGTGAAAATTTTCCCCCGGTTTTCAACAATCTGCGTACCGACATCAATAATTCTCCATGGGGGAGTTTAACAGTGTGTCTCACATTATTTCTTTCCTGTGAATAGGAAAAGGTTCCCCCCGTAAAAAAAGGAGGGTTACTGATTATGGCGCCAAAAGAATCTTCGGTTTCCTTTGCAAATTGCTGAATTGCGATATGGTAAATACTTACCCTGTCCGACCAGGGACTTTTTACGAATATTTTCTTTGGCTTCCAGAAAGGCAATTTCATCAATCTCCACCGCTGTTATGCGGGCAAATGGACTCCGCTGTGCCACCATGAGACCTATGAGGCCGGATCCGGCTCCGATATCCAGTACATTTTCCGCTCCGGAAGTCTTTGCCCAGGCTCCCAGCAATATACCGTCCGTACCTACCTTCATAGGTGTGTGTTCCTGGAAAATAGTGAATTGTTTGAATCTGAAAGGATTGGTTTTCTTTGTTGTCATCACTATAAAACAAAAGTCGGGATCTGAAGTTGCAGACCCCGACTTTAAATTGAATTTCTTAAAAAATTAAACCAGATCGGAATCCAGGATTTCGTCATCCTTTGGTCCCTCTATCTGGTCATGGATATACTGTGCTTCGCCGAACCCCAGCATTGGGATGAACACAAAGGGAAGGAACAACATACCGATAGTATATCCTTCGTCTTTACCAAAACTTTTGCTCAGCAGGTTCATCGACCATATCCCCCAGATAAATCCAATATAAGGAATGATCATGAGGATCAGCCACCACCAGGGCTTACGGATAATTTCAAGCAAGATAATCGTGTTGTAAATAGGAATGATTGCAGCCCATCCCGGCTGACCTGCCTTTTCGAAAATTTTCCACATTCCTGCAAGTGTAATAAATGCAATTCCGATAACTAATAATCCAAAAATAAATCCCATAATAATTTAGATTGTTTTCAGGTTTAAGGTAATTAATTAGTACTGTCAATCAAATATCGCATAATTATGTCAATTATTACCTTCAAAACTTAATTAGTTTATTGTTGGTTTATTTGACAATCTCAAGGGATTTAACCGTAACGGAATCTCCTGTTTTGAAAGAAAGCAGATAATTACCGGTTGGCAATCCATTTACAAAAAGAGCTGTTTTATAAGTTCCCTGAATATTTCTGTGTACGCTTGCCTGAAGTAATTGTCCGTCAAGACTCCAAAGGCTGATAACCACATCCCTGGCTTCCTCCAACTC
The DNA here is from genome assembly GCA_942492125.1 of uncultured Bacteroidota bacterium. Taxonomy (GTDB): domain Bacteria; phylum Bacteroidota; class Bacteroidia; order Chitinophagales; family Saprospiraceae; genus BCD1. The sequence goes on along the minus strand of CALODM010000035.1, from coordinate 385,948 downwards.
CATTTGGATGTTGGCAACATCCGTGACGGGATTGGGATAAACCTCAGATTTAAATCCTTCTATTTCATTGATTGCTTCATTGGCAGTCACACAATCTCCACCAAACACTGCTTCACACCATCTCGCTTCAAATTCCTGAAGGAAAATATTGGCTACAGCCGCATCATGGATGATCAGGGTGTTTTCATCATTCCTCGTTTCAGCACTTGCCGACCAGTTATGAGAGCCGGTAACGACTATCGGATCGGAATCCGGATTGGTTGCATCAATAATGCAATACTTGTGATGAGTCTGGAACCCGATATTGTCCGGTGAAACATTTACCCCGTTATTCAATAAATAACCATATTCGGTTCCCTGGTCATTTATATTGTCAATTATTCCTCTTACTTCTACGCCATTGTTGTATGCATTCAATACCGCACTTCCCAGTTCGTTGTTCGTAAAAGTCAAAATAGCGAACTGCAGGTCGTCATTAGCAGTACTTATGGCATTGACGATCCCAAGGGTTGTATTGTCGGTTGGAGAGAAAAAAGATTCCATCATCACTCCATTGACATTGAATAACCGGGGAGTGTTGTTTGTCTTATCCGCTCCGAACTTTACATTGAATATCCCGGGAGATGGGCCGTCAGAACCCCACATTTCTTCAAATTCCCAGGTATATGCCTTGGCGATTGCCTGATCCTGAATAAAAACCATATTGTTGAAGTCATCCGCCAGGTTGTTGGGTGTCAGGTTGGTAGAACCCATAATAACCCATGCTCTGTCAGCATCATCTGCATCGAAGACAAAAAACTTATTGTGCATCAATCCTTCCGTATTTCCTTTAATTATCGGGAAAGGCGGCGTTGGATTTTGGAGTCCGAGGTTGGCCGTTTCAGTATCTGTAACATAACGAACCTGGATGCCATTATTATAGGCGTCAATTAAAGCCTGGGTAATGGATGGTCTGTTATTATTGTAAATAGAAACATCAATGGACGTTGTAGCATTGTTGATTCTATTGATGATTGCTGCGTCGAGTTCTGCAGGCGTAGTACCATAAGGATAATGACCATTTGAGAGCGTACCATTCACGCCATGATTGAAATAAACCAGGATTGTACCAGAAGAAGTAGAGGCAGTACTTACCAGTTCCTGAGTAGAAAACACACTGGTATTACCGTTGCTGGAAAAAGCCTGGACATAATAAAATTCAGCCGGATCGAGACCTGAAACGGTAACACTGTGGCTGGTCGTTGAACCACCCAAGTCAATTTCATTGTCCATATCAGGGGTTGTGCCATATTTCAAACCAGAAGTTCCGCTATTATTGGTTTCCCAGTTAATGGTGAAACCATCAGCTGTGATATCGGATTCAACAATAGGTGTTGTGATGAAAAAGTCATCTGCTACCTGTATATCTTCTTCACCCCGCAAAAGCAATTGATAAAGACCATTGAATTCCGAAGAAAGTCCCGTAAGGTTAACAGTAGCTAACGGGATTGGACTTCCGATCATCGGATGATTGGATCTCACATAAATTTCTGAAGACTGGCCGCCGCCTGAAAAGGAATAATTTCCTACGGAAAAGACACCCCCACCTTCATCAAAGGTGACTCCGTTGACACGCAGCAGTCTGGCTTCGTTTTCTTCGTTGACACCATTGGGTGTTACGACTAACGGGTCAGGTAAAGGATTGTTACTGGAAACAACCGAATAAGAACTGATGGGGTCAATTTCCAGGAGTCCGTTATACACTTTGAGTACACCGGTAACGGTCACCAGATCTCCCTGTTGAACACTTTCAGGGAAATTGGCGGCTGAACCCGTTCCGGGATAAGCAGGAATAGCGCCTGTGTCGTCCTGAATGTATCTGATTATTCCCAGGCTGGGACCATTGGTGACGACTCCCTGAATAGTAACAGTTGATCCTTCACTCATAGACCGTGCATCTGAAATGTCAATCTGCGCCTGGACCGTAAAACTGAAAATACAGGCAATAGCCAAAAAAATTAATTTATTCATTGGAAAATTGTTTTTTATTCTTTTTAAAAAATACAACGTTTGTTATTTTTTTCCCTGGAGCAATAATTTATAAACTGACCTGCAGGGATACGGAGCCTCTCCTGCCCTGCCCGAAATGCACGGAAGCCGATTTGGCGTCAAAATCCGTAAAAGCCGGAGAATTGAATTGATCGTTATTTCTGGCATCACTGAGATAGACCTTATCGAAAAGGTTTATAATATTGCCACGCAAGTTGAACCCAACTCCCCGGATCTTGAAAAAATATCCTGCATGGAAAGATACCAGTGTATAATTGGGCATTTGCCAGGAATCCCTCCGGGCATCCTCCCCTCTTAAATTTTCGGGCTGAAAATCGGCGTAGTTTTTGGCAAAATGCGTTGCATTAACTTTGAAGTAAAGGTCTTTTATTGGCTCGTAACGAATCAGACCACCAAATTGCAATTGCGCCGCATCTCCGACATGTACCCCAACAGCATCGAATTCATATTCGTAGATCAAATCGTTTGGCAGGGTAACAGTCGCTGTTTCGCCCGAATTCCAGATCCAGTCACCGACAGATGCCAAACCTTCGATGGTCAGCTTGCTGAAAGGTTTGTAAGCAAAATCAAGCTCGATGCCCTTGTGCAAAGCGTCAATCCCCGGAATATTTACAGGGAACCTGTCCGCATCCGGGTCACTGGGATCCTCAGAAATGGTTGGAGGAGAATCCAGTGGTTTGTTATTCCAGGTAGTATAATAGGAATTTAGATTGGCGGAAAATTTCTGACTTTTAAAACTATAGCCCAATTCAAATGCCAGGATCTTTTCGTTATCGTAATTCTGGAATTCCAGAATTTCAGTACCTGCTATGTTACTGTTAATAACGTTGTTGAACCTTTGTGCTTTGGAGAGATAGCCGGCATTGACGAAAATACTGTTGCTGAGGTTTAATTTATAACTGGCACCAGCCTTAAAAGTAAAAGAAGGAATCTGAATCCAGTCAACGCGCTGGTTGCTTGCTTCTGGAGAATCGATGGAATAAGTCTTCCCGTTGGTTTCCACAGGCTTTCCATAAGAGACATAAAATGTGGTATCCGCCAGGGAAACCTCCATGGGCTTCATGAAATCTTCCATACTATATCCCGTCAGGGCAGTGGATACATTGATAAAAGTCGACCACCTGTCCTTTTTATATTCAAGTAAACCAAATACCCCTCCCCAACGGACAAAGCCACTGTAATCATAGGTTATTTTATCTCCTTCCAGTAATTTAGTATTTTGCTGATCAATACGATAATTGCCCGTGCCTCGGAAATAGGAGCCGCCCAGCAGATTGTATACAGAACGGTAGTGGTCTCCCCTGTAGTACCTGGCATCAATTCCCCCGGAAAAGGTAAAATTCCTATTGATATTATACTTTAGGGTAGACAAAATTCCATACCAGAAATGGTCATTATTACTGGCTCTCAAAATATGTTCAGACCTGTCATCCGGTTTAGCAAAATTGGTGGACTGGTTATTCACAATGGCTTGCTCCAGATCGTATTGCCCATCTTCTGTGCGGGGAATAGTTTGGCCTCCGTCAGAACCTGATGCAGGGGCTGTTCCCCCTCCGGAACCTATGGACAGGTAGGCGATATTTGACCAGTATAGTTTGTTGGAAGCCTGCCAGCTATGTCTAAGGCTAAATTGCGGTTTGTGGTAGAAATTTTTCCGGGTATTGAGCAATTCACCGTCCAAAAGCCCCCAGTGCTCACTGTAGCGGCGGCCTTTATTGGTAACAGGCATTTGATCAATAGCTTCCTGTGGCACTCCCGACTCCAGAGCAAATTCCGAATCGACCAGGGCGATTTCAGCAGTAAAAGGTCTTTGGCCATGCTCCTGAGGAGCTCCAAAGCCGGATAAACTGATCAGGTGTTTTCCCAGTTGTTTATCTACTCTTAAATAGTAAAAATAACCTTTGGTAAAATTCCCCTGAACCCAGCCATCTCCTTGTTTGTATGACGCAGCAGCAGAAATCCCCCATCCATTATTTAACCGTCCGGTAGTAAGTCCCAGGGTTGATCTGAGAAATCCATTGTTTCCAAACTCCTGCTTAAAACGCAAACTTTTTTTGGCATCGATTCCTTTGGTGAGAATATTAATGGTGCCACCAACCGAAGGAACGGATAATTTAGAAGCTCCCAGACCACGCTGTACCTGCATGGTTTGAGTAACCAGGTCCAGTCCGAACCAGTTGGACCAGTAAACCCAGCCGTTTTCCATATCATTCACGGGAATTCCGTCGAGCATTACCGCTATGTTTCTTTGATTGAATCCCCGAATGGTAATACGGGCATCTCCGTCTCCTCCCCCACTTTCGGTGGCATAGGCTCCCGGAGTTGAGTTGAGGATCATCGGTATGTCCTGGGCAGCGAGCATTTCATCCAGTTTTCGGGTAGGGATATTGGAGAACGCTACGGGAGTTTCCCGTTCCAGGGCTATATCTGCCGTTACAACAATTTCTTTAAGCACAATACTGCTTTCCAGAGCAAAGTCCATGATCTGATCACCGTTTAAGTCCACCTCTACTTCCTGAGGTTCAAACCCTACATAAGATATCACCAGTGTATGTTTACCGTTGGGTAAGGTGAGTTCATAACGCCCGTCAAAATCCGTAATTGCTCCGGATTGGTTTACATAAACGGTTGCTCCGATGAGCGGCTCATTATTATTGGCATCAACGATTAACCCACTCAGGTTAGACTTTTGGGCGACGGCAGCCAGGCTTACCAGTGATAAGCACAGGATCGTCAAAAATGATTGTAGTCTCATTAATAAAAAATTTGATTGTCGACACCAAGATCAGTATCGAATGAGAAAATGAGGGGGTGTTTTCTTTTTGGAAAGCGGCTGGTTAGTGAGATAGCGTATCATTTTTAGGTCAAAGTGGATTTTGGGATTTAAACAACCCCAAAATCCGCTCTGACTGGTATTTTACTTTTATATTAAAAGCAGGTATTATTCAATAATCAGTTTCTGCGAAGCAATTCTGTTTTCGGTAAAAATGAGTTTGACCATATACATGCCTTCTCCCAAGAGACTGACATCTATATCTGCATAATTCAGGCCTTTGTCAATTTTTTGAGTATATACCTGTTGACCAAGAAGGTTGAAAAATTCAATTCGAATTATGTTTTCTTCAGCTTCCATGCTTAAAACCCCGGAATCATTTGGATTTGGATACATTTTGAAAGCTATTGCATTTACATCTTCGGTAGAAAGAACCGGACCTGTGATACAGCTCCATTCGTCAGCCTTTGGTTCTGTATTACAAACACTGTTGTGGGTTCCCAGGAACTGGAAGGCATTTTTGTACCAGCTGTGCCATTCTTCCCCGGTAAAGGTTCCTCCCAGGGATAAAACAACACTATTCAAATCATTACGACCTGACTCTACTTCGAATTTCCTTACGAGTGTACGATCTTTTGTCAGCCAGAAACCATCTGCATTTACCCAGGCATCTTCACCGATTGATGTTTCCGGATCTTCACCAATAACTCCGATAACATCCACCAGGTTGGAACCATCTGCGGAAACTTCCGTACCTGACAAAAGCGCCATAGCATCATTGCCGTTGAAATACATCACATTGTTGGTGTCATAATCAGGGCAAAGGAAAGCATCAGCTTTGCACTGGAGATCGTATTCTTCATTATATTCATCTCCAAACAATGCCGAACCGTCGAGGTATTGAGGACCAAAGATGATGTTCCCATCGTCATCGACGAGAGGTTCCAGGGTTACCGCATCAAAAAGTGTATCGATCAAATTATATCCGTTCCAGACAGGCTTGTCAAATTGAGAATCCCACAAGGTCGTATCTCTCAGATCTACTACTACAACATAGACATCATTTGGTTCCAGCATGAAATCCGGCAATTGAATCACCTTTGTAGGAGGATTGGCGCTGGTTGCACCATTGCTAAAACGAGCCAATGAATACCCGGAAAGATTGATGGCCTGGTCCGTAGGGTTGTATATTTCCAAAGCTTTGTTGTTGGCATATCCTTCAACATACTCGGAGAAAAATAAATCATCACATTGAGCCATTAAATTGGCGGAAAAAAGAATCAGAGCGAAAAAAAAGTAAAATTTTTTGCATATTAAATTAATATTGAGTGGTAAATTACATAAATTGAACTACATCACAGGACACAAAATTAAAATAAAATCATCATATCAATTCGATTAAACGATTAATTTTATGTAAAGTGTCTTACAGAGAATATTCCCAAGGAAAATGGGATTCCGATGAATGATCCAAAATGACATTTACCTTTTTTGGCCAATTTCCTTAACTTGGCCTTTCGAAAATTGAATTGAATGAACCCGAATTTAGATGCGAGCGGTGAATTTTTAGATTCCGGAGATCAGCAACTGGAGAAAACATTGCGTCCAAAATCTCTGGAGGATTTTAGCGGGCAGCCGAAAATAGTCGAAAATCTAAAAATTTTTATTGCTGCTGCCATTCAGAGAAACGAAGCACTGGATCATGTTCTGTTGCATGGTCCTCCAGGCCTTGGAAAGACTACTCTGTCTTATATCATATCCAATGAGTTGGGAGCCAATTTAAAAATGACCTCCGGACCTGTACTTGAAAAACCCGGCGATTTGGCAGGATTGTTGACCAATCTGGAAGAGGGGGATGTGCTTTTTATAGACGAGATCCATCGTTTGAATACTGTGGTTGAGGAATACCTTTACTCCGCCATGGAAGATTACCGGATTGATATCATGATCGATACGGGCCCCAATGCAAGAAGTGTGCAGATTACGCTGAACCCTTTTACCCTGGTAGGGGCAACTACCCGAATGGGGTTACTTACCGCGCCTATGAGAGCTCGTTTTGGCATAAACTGTCACCTCGATTATTACGACACCAAAATTCTGGAACTTATCATTAAACGCTCTGCCAGTATTATCGATATCCCCATTACAGAAGATGGTGCCATTGAAATAGCCCGCAGAAGCCGTGGTACTCCAAGAATTGCCAATGCATTACTAAGAAGGATCAGAGACTTTGCCCAGATCAAAGGAAATGGAACCATTGACCGGAAGATTGCGAATTATGGGCTGGAAGCCCTCAATGTAGATGAGGGTGGACTGGATGAGATGGATAACCGGATTTTGAGTTCTATTATCCATAAGTTTAAGGGAGGTCCGGTTGGATTGACTACTATCGCGACTGCTGTCGGAGAAGAACCCGGTACTATTGAAGAGGTTCATGAGCCTTTCCTGATCATGGAAGGTTATATCCAGCGAACTCCCCGGGGGCGTGAGGCCACGGAAAAAGCTTACAAACACATTGGGGTTGTCCCTCCCGGAAGAGCAGGAACTCTCTTTGAAATAAATGAATGATTAAAAAAGCCCCTCCTTTTGATCTGAACAAAACGAAGGGCCTTTTTTTATCTTTTAAGATTCCCGAATTTACTCTAAGATAACTTTGCTGGATATTGTTTCAGAATCCAGCTCAAGACGGACGATGTAAACGCCGGAAGTGAATTTACCGGAATGATTCAAATCGAACAGGTGATTTCCTCCGGGAAGACTGCCGTTGAATAATTCAACCACAGTTCTGCCTTGCAAATCGACCATACTGAGTCTAGCCCTGGAATACCATTTGTCCAAACGAAATTGGATCGTTCCACGGTCGGTGATGATGTTGGGCGAAATGAGGAACGTAGATGCTGTCAAACTTACATTTCGGGTACTGTTGATAACCTCATATTGTACGTCACTGTCTTTGTTGGCGTTTACAAACTCATAGGTATTGTCTACCTTTTTCCAGATGACCGTTTCCACCTCAAGGTTTTCGGTGTTGTAGTCTCCTTTAGAGATGGAAAATTGATGGGTATAGGTGGTATTATCACTAATGGAGCCCATTGCAATCAGGCTTCCAAAATCAAGTCCATTTATTTCCTGACGGATGATTTGTTTGTGTTGTGCATTCTGCCCCTGGGTAGCCTGGTAGGCACTTACGATCTTTTCCACCAGGTAAACAGCCAGATAATATTCCCCTTCTGTTGCTTCGAAAAAGGTTGTTTTGGCGTTGACATGGATCATGCCATCATCCCGATAGGTTGCATCAAATCCTGTTTGTACCAACGGGTTGGTTGTTGCATGCTGGTTAACCATTTCCTGGATGGTCTGTCTGGCTGTGCTGGTTGTACCAGATAAAACATTCTGGTCAACACCATTGAGGATAAACCTTGGCTGAGAGTTGACGCCATAATTGCTGGTAAGGCTGCTGGCCACCTGATTTTGTAAACCACCGCTGTGATGCGCCGTAAAAAGAACGGCATTCGATTCGTTATCGTCGATAAGATCGTGGAAAAAATCCCATCCCCAACTGCCGCAGGGAGGACACCAGTCGGCAGCTATTTTATTGATCAGGGACATTTGCGTCTGAGGCACTTCAATTTCCTGGGCAGACAAAAGATTGATTGAGATTAAGGTAATAGCCAGTGTAAAAATTATTTTCTTCATAATTGGGTTGATTGTGAATGAAAGGTTTTCGATTTTTTATTTAAATGTTATCACAAATATTATTCAATAAATCGGTATTTGCCCTATAAAAAAATCAAAGTGTCGCAGATTAAACTTTTTTGATGACAAAAGGGAGGATCTATAATGCATTTTATTGCTGTTAAAAATAGGCAAAAGGTCAAGTTGTGATAAAACTCAAAAACATGTAAACTCAAAATCTTATTTTGGCGAATTCTAAACCGGACTATGGCTTTGTGAAAAGCACCTTAAAACATTTTCTTGTAGTGGATCTAACTTTGAAACGTTCATCTAAACGATGACCGATGATCCAGATAATTTCATCGTCGTTATCTGTAAGAATGCGGATCCGGTCTTTATCAAACAAAGGAATTTTAACATCGTTGAAAAAATCTTTGAGCTTTTTACGCTTCCCTTGCATACCAAGTGGCTTAAAAGTATCTCCAGGTTGCCAACTCCGGACTTTAAGTGGGAATTTTAATTTAGCAGCGTCCAGAAATATTTGGTCACTTGCGGCTGGAAATTTTTTCGGTGGATGATCTGCCAATGAAAATTCCAGTTCGCCTCCGTTGAATTTGATTCGCCGGGTATCCTTTTCGATGCGAATTTCCTCAAAGGCAGTGTCAACAGGCTCTAATTCGACCACCAGCTCTCCCCTGTCGACTAGTAATCGGTATTGTTTTGTATAAAAAACAGCCCCGGTATTTGCATCGAGTATTTGCGCTGCCTGGTCCGGATGCAGGCCTTTGTCTTTTAATAATTCGTACAAAAGTGTTTTGGCAGCCGGAGCCTTCTTAAGGGCTTGAAGGTCAAGCCTGGAATTATTGGCATCAACAGCGGTGTAAAGTACTGATTTAAAATGCCGGATGGCAAAATCAAATAATTGTTCGGCATCACCAATCCTTGAGATGGTTTCTCTTGCAGATTTTTCAAATTCAGGATTGATGCTTTTGAGATGCGGAATGACCTCATGTCTTATTTTATTGCGTACATATTTACGTTTCGCATTAGAGGCATCTTCCCGGAAGGTAATTCCATTTTGGGTTGCGAAAAATTCAATCTCCTGCCTTGTGGCAAAAAGTAAAGGCCTGACCTTTCGTTCGTTTTTAACAGGAATTCCGTGCAGGCCCCGGATACCACATCCTTTGGTAAAATTGACAAAAAAAGTTTCAATGGAGTCGTTTAAATGATGGGCAGTGGCTAAGTAGTCAAATCCTTGCTCAACACAAAGTTCTTCAAACCATTCGTACCGAAGTTCGCGGGCAGCCATCTGAAGGGACACTCCTTCCCTTTCCGCTTCATTTTTGGTATTAAAGGATCTGCCAAAAAATGGAATATTCAGTTGCCCGGTTATTGCCTGGCAAAAACGTTCATCCTCATCTGACTCTGAACCTCTTAACTTAAAGTTGCAATGCGCTGCCGCCACTTCATAACCAGACCACTTAAGCAAATGCAATAATACAACGGAATCGATCCCGCCACTCAAAGCAATCAAAATCCTGTCTTCCTCGGAAAACAAGTCCTTTTCGGAAACAAATGCCCTGAATTTTTCGAGTAATTCCATTTTCTGTTATTACCTGTGTTTAAACTATTTTCTTCTTACCATAGGCACATCTTTCATCACCAACTGAGCTGTTTTGGCACTACGTTCTTCAATCAGGATTATTTTACCACTCTTCAAACTATCCAGAATCCCGCCGTGGTAATGCCTGACTGAGACCAATTCCAGCCCCCTGTCTAATACCACCTTGTAATCCTTTTGAAGTTTTTCAACAAAAGTATCCACTTTGTTGTCGGAATCATTGACACACAAGACAAAACTGATGGCAGTATTTTGCATCAGGTTGACCTGTATGTGAATATCAGCCAGCAGCCTGAAAATATGACTGAGGTGGTGTTCTGCCACAAAAGAGAAATCCAGTGTAGACAACTGGATCAGGGCCTGGTTTTGTTCTACGGCGACCAGGGGGGGATAAGTATCCTCAAAATCATCAGATATCAAAGTACCCTCATCTTTTGGATCGATAAAGGATTTGACATACATGGGTATGCTTTTGTTTTGCAAGGGTTTGATCGTTTTGGGATGAATAACCTTAGCCCCATAATAAGTCATTTCAATAGCTTCTTTATACGACATCCGCTCCAACTTGGTGACGTTGTCGAATAATCGTGGATCAGCCGTTAATACCCCGGGAACATCCTTCCAGATGGACATGCTTTCGGCATCCAGGCAATACGCAAATATTGCAGCCGTATAATCCGACCCTTCACGGCCGAGTGTAGTAGAGAAATTCTCTGTGGTGCAGCCAATAAAACCCTGTGTGATCACAAACTGATTTTTTTGAAGCATTGGTTTGATCTGGGTGTCACATCTTTTTTGAGTTTCCTCCCAAAGTACTGTTGCAGAGCGATAGTTATTATCTGTCACAAGTACATCCCTTGCATCCAGGAAGTTTATACCAAAACCGGATTCTTTAAGGAAAGAGAATACGATGGTACTGCACAACAACTCTCCGATAGGTACAATCTGATCGTAAAGGAAATCATAGGAATCTACCGGTTCTTCTTCCAGTATCCAATCCACCTCAACCATTAAATCGTTGAGAACTGTAAAAATTTCGTGTTCTTCATCGAAAAGTTCCAGACAAACCTGGTAATGTTGATTTTTGATGGCCTCGAAGTGTTCCGCAGCTTTTCCGTCTTGTTCAGTATATGATGCCACAACCTTTTCCAAATCATTGGTGATGCCTTTCATGGCAGAAACAACAATTAGAACAGGCTGTTCCCTGTAGTTTTTTAAGATATGAGCGACATCTCTTATAGATGTGACATTTTTTAACGAAGCACCCCCGAATTTAAATACTTTTACGTTTTTTGTGTTCATGCCTGATTTTATGACTTATCTCTTTAGTGATCAATTTTAAAAATATTAACGGTGGATGGTTTTAGCATATTCCATGAAAAAACTGAGCGATTCAGGGTTGCGCATAGCTCCCTTATTGGCTGCTTTGGCTGAATCCATTCCCAAAAGGATCTTTTTCACAGGAGCTTCCATTTTTTTACCGCTTATGGTCAATGGGACCTCTTCAATCCGGATTATTTCGTCAGGAACGTGGCGCGGCGAATATTGAGATTTTAGTTGAGATTTTATCTCTTCGATTAAATCCTGATCAAACTCAAATCCTTTTTCAATTACAACAAACAGCGGCATAAAGTGCCTGCCTCCGCTCAGTTCCAGGTTGACAATAATACTGTCACTAACGGCTTCGATTTTATTGACGGCACTGTATATTTCGCTGGTACCGATCCTGACGCCCTGTCGGTTCAGCGTGGCATCCGAACGTCCATAAATCACCAGGGAGCCTCTATCGGTAATTTTAACCCAATCGCCGTGTCTCCAGACTCCCGGAAAATACTCAAAGTAGCTATTCAGGTAACGCTCGTTATTTTCATCGTTCCAGAAAAATACCGGCATGGAAGGCATGGGTTTCGTTATTACCATTTCTCCGACTTCATCGGTCACTGCATTTCCCTGTTCGTCCCAGGCATATAGAGCACATCCAAGCGCCCTGCACTGGATCTCACCCTCATATACAGGTTCCAAAGGCGTACTGCCGACAAATGCTGTACACACGTCAGTACCGCCACTCATAGAACAAAGCCACAGGTCTTTCTTTATTTCTTCGTAGACATAAATAAATGCCTCCGGCGGCAAGGGGGCCCCGGTTGAACCAATAGACCGTAAGTGGCTGATATCGTGGTGTTTGCCGGGTTTTATTCCTTTTTTCATGCAAGCCACCAGGTAGGGCGCGCTTGTTCCAAAGTGATGCATATGTGTCTCCTCCGCTAATTGCCAAAGTACATTCAGATCCGGAAATCCCGGGCTGCCGTCGTACAATACAGGTACAGCACCAATAAGCATAGAGGCCTGCAAAAAATTCCACATCATCCATCCGGTGGTGGAAAACCAAAAGAAACGTTCTCCTTTTTTTACATCATTTTGCAAAGATAGGTATTTGAGGTGTTCCAGTAATACCCCACCCTGGCTATGGGTAATGGCTTTAGGTGTTCCGGTAGTCCCGGATGAAAACAGGATCCAAATGGGGTGTCCAAATGGCACTGCTTCAAATTCAAGCGATGCTGTCCGGTTTTGCTGAGTGGATTTCCAAAGCACTGTCTGAGGGAAAGTTTCCGTGGTTAGGGAATGATCCAGGTAAGGGATCATTATCACGCTGTTGAGTGTAGGCAAAGCAGCAATCAATTGGTGAACCTCCTCTGATCTGTCGAATGATTTTCCTCCGTATTGGTAACCGTCGACCGTGAAAAAGACTTTTGGTTCGATCTGTACAAAGCGGTCAGCCACACTTTTTACACCAAAATCAGGTGAACAGCTTGACCAGATTGCGCCAATGGAACAAGTGGCCAGAAAGGCAATGGTCGCTTCAGGTATATTGGGCAGGTAAGCCACCACGGTATCCCCTTTTTCAACCCCCTGTTCCAGCAGCCACTTCCTGAGACTGGCGACCTGGGATTTCAGTTCCTTCCAGGACCATTCGATGGTTGCCTGCCGCTCGGATTTAAATATCAATGCAGGATGTTCGGTAGTTTCATTGGAGAATATGTGCGCAGCATAATTCAGTGTACTTCCTTCAAACCATCTGGCCCCCCGGCATTTTTTGGCCACTCAGGATTGACTGATAAGGATTTTCCGCCATAATGCCAAAATACTCCCATAGACAAGCCCAGAAGTCTTCCAGGTTGTCTACCGACCATTGCCAAAGTTCTTGATATTCCTGGAAGTGTAAATCCTTTTTAGCGGAAAGCCAGGAAATAAATTTTGCCAGGTTAGAAGAAGCCTTAACTGCAGCTGATGGTTCCCATAATTTAGGGGGAGTCATATTACCCATAAACAAAAATTTCTGGGCTAAGCGCCCTTTTTAATTGATAACTAACCAATTAAGTTGGTCGGGTTTTTTGTCAAAAATATATCTTTTCACCTAACCCTGCCAATTTGCCCAAAAATAAACTTTTGATGCTTATCTTTGTGCACTTTTTAATTGAATAATAAAAGTTATTTCCACAGCCCTTTAAATATCTATCGATTCCCATGGAAAAACAATGGTATGAGTCATGGTTTGATTCCCCTTTTTACCATGTGCTTTACAAAAAAAGGGATGAAAGGGAAGCCAAAGCATTTATCGATAAATTAATTGATTATCTGGCTCCTGAACCGCAGGCCAGAATGCTTGACCTTGCTTGTGGAAAAGGCAGATTTTCCAGGTTTCTGGCAAGCAAAGGATTTGATGTTACCGGTTTAGATTTATCTGAAAACAATATTGAATTTGCGAGGCAATTCGAGTCTGATAATCTATCCTTTTTTACCCAGGATATGCGGAAAGCGTTCCGGATAAATTATTTTGACTTCGTCTTTAGCTTTTTTACCAGCTTTGGGTATTTTGAGTCCGAAAAGGAAGATCTTCAGAGTCTGAAAAGTATTGCTAAAGGACTCAAAAAGAATGGTATCTTCGTGCTTGACTTCTTTAACAGCAACTATGTAGTGGAAAACCTCGTTGCTGCAGAAGTGAAAGAAATTGGAGGCGTTTCTTTTAATATAAAAAGATGGGTTGAAGCTACCCATGTCATCAAAACCATTCAATTTACTGTTGCCGGACAAGAGCATTTATTCCAGGAACGAGTAAGGCTTTTCAGTTTGGAGGAATTAGAAAACCTGGTACAATCGGCTCATATGAAAACGGAAAATGTTTTTGGAGATTATTCTCTTGATGAGTTCGATTTGAAAGCCAGTCCGAGGATGATTTTAGTGATTAAAAAATATTAACCGGAAATTTTTAACTGAGTCAGGATTTTTCTTGTCTATAAGCAATAATTTACTGAATTTGAGACTATTACAAAAGAGATGACCACAATATTACAGTTTGATGAATATCTTTTTCAGATCATAAACGGAGACTGGCACAATGATTTTCTCGACTTTGTCATGCCTTGGTGGAGGGATAAAAAATTTTGGATACCAGTCTATATTCTCGGAGCGGGGTATTTGGTATGGAAATATAAATTGAGAAGTATATTTTTTATTCTTTCTATTGCTGTGACCATCGGTGTTTCAGATACACTGAGCAGCAAAGTGATCAAAAAAACGGTCAAAAGACCCAGGCCCTGCAGGAATGAGGTACTTGCCCAGGATCTCAATTTACTGGTTCCTTGTGGAGGGGGCTACAGCTTTACTTCTTCACATGCGACGAATCATTTTGCTTTAGCCGTTTTTATAATTACGCTCTTTGGAGGAATGAGAAAACGTTGGAAGTATTTATTGATATTTTGGGCAGCTAGCATAGCTTTCGGTCAGGTTTATGTAGGGGTACACTACCCTATCGACGTTATTGCGGGAGCCTTACTCGGCACCACGGTTGGGTGGCTGATGGCTAAATTTATGATCACCAATAAACTTGCCGGAAAATTCCTTTTTGGAAATTCCTCAACGAGTGTTTAACCAGTGACTTCATGGAGATTTGGGAATATACATTATTGTTTTTATCGGTTATCGTCGGCGGCGGAATTGGTTTATTATTCAAGAATGATAATAAGCAACGGTTGAGATTGCTGTTATCCTTCAGCGGAGCCTATATTCTTGGAATTACTGTGTTGCATATTTTGCCGGGGGTTTACAGCGTAATGAATTCCACCACAACCATGTGGATTCTGGGTGGTTTTTTCCTTCAATTGGTATTGGAACAATTATCCCAGGGGGTAGAACATGGCCACATCCATGCCCATAAAAATGCAGATAAGATATTTGCCTACCAGATTCTGCTTGGACTTTGTCTTCATGCTTTTTTGGAAGGAGTTCCGCTAAGTAACTATGACGTATATGAGCACAATCACGGAGCTCATGACAGCGAGTTCAACCATTTGCTGTTCGGCATTGTGCTGCATAAAGCGCCAGCGGCATTTGCCTTGTCGGTTTTGCTGTTGAAATCAGGGATGAAGCCCGCATTTACGATTTTTTGTATACTGTTTTTCTCTGGTATGTCGCCCTTGGGAGCCTTTTTATCTGCTCAATTATCTCCGGGAACCTTACTGTTGCAAAATGCTCTGGCACTTGTGGCCGGTTCGTTTTTGCATATTTCAACGACCATTTTATTTGAAACCGACAGTTCTCACCATCACCATATATCCTGGATGAAAATGGGAGTTATCGTTTTGGGGTTGGCCGCCGCCTTATTAACTATGTGATTAACCATAGCTCATGGATGGAAACAAGCTCGGAATAATTGCTGTAATTTATCAAAACCCATCTCCCTTGCCAGCTTAATATTGCGTTCGGGAATTCCTTCCGGATCAGGATGGAATGCTATAGCCTTGTCAAGGCTTTTTTCTCTCAGAATATGCAGCATAGGAAAGGGTGAGCGATTGGTAAAATTGGCGGGATCATCAATCGGTACTTCTGAAAAGCAATACTGCGGATGAAAGCTTGCCAACTGAAAGACCCCCTCGTAGCCCTGATTTTGGAGCAAAGCATTGGCCAATTCCAAAAAATCCAGGAAATCATCAAATTTTTTGAAACCCTCCGGCAGGATTACCAGGGTTGTTTCCACATCATTTTCAGCATCAAGGAAATCGCATTCCAGGACCAGGACTTCCAGGCATTGTTCCAAAGTTCCTTCTGCGACACAATACCGAATACGCCCCCGATCGAACTCTCTTTTAGCAAAAGGGCAAAAGTTGAGTCCGATAATCACATTTTGCACCCACGCCTTTGTTGGTTCAATATAATTCTCCATAAAACCTAATCATATTTGGCAATATGGTCTAAATACATTTGCCGTATTTCTTTCAAAAGCTTCACATCATTATTGGGCTTAAAAATCCGCAAAGCATCCTGAATGCCGTTATTTATATAAAAAGTCACCAGAGCTACATCAAAATTACGGTCGCTGATATTGTTTTTTATTTTCCCGGTAATCTTTCGGAATAACTCCCAATTGAGTTTTTTCGGGATGAAAACAAAATGAACGTCCGGTTGATTGAGATCGTTATACAGGCCCTCTCCTATTTCCTCAATATTATAAAACTTTTTGACCTTTATTAAAACGGTGTCATCCTTGAATTTACTTCTGGCTTTGGCAAAAACAAACCCCTCATCTGCAAATGCCTTTTGTATGGTGGCGATATCTTCAAATTTTTCAAGCCCCTTGAGCCGGATACCGTGGTATTCTTTCCTGCCAATATACATTATTGCCGCGCTGGCAATAAATTCCAGGTCCAGGTAGTGCTTTAATTTCTCAGAAGTCCGAAGAATGCTTTCCCAGGTATTCAATTTATTAGTCATGAGAATTACCGACCGTGGTTTAGAGTACTCTTTCATCGCTTCGGCATAATAACCCGGAAATGGATGGTTGATTTCAACAACAAAGGTCCCGGGCATAATGCTGTGGGACAAAGTGTGTACAGTTTCCTCCTTGATAACGTAACCGCTGACTTCAATTTTTTTGGACATGAATTTCAATTTTTTATTGTTAGCTACTTAAAAATATAGAAAAGAAGCAATATGAATTTACACGAAAAAAAACAAAGTCACAAAATTTTTTATGTATTTTTTACTAAAAAGTAAATTATTTGAGTGTAAAAATAAAAATAAGCAAAAGGAAAGAACGTAATAATTGGGTAAATCTTGTTGACTATTAGGCAGTTAATAGAAAAAGGAGACCCTGTAAACAGCATCTCCTTTTAGAAGTCCTTAAATATAGGTCAGGACTTTGCTATAAAAACTTATCATATTATCCAACTACAATATTAATCATTCTTCCCGGAACTACAATAACTCTGCGGATAGTTTTTCCATCAATCCACTTTTTTAATTCATCCAACGCCAGGGCACTTTGCTCAACAACTTCTTTTGAAGCATCGGCGGGGAAATCAACCGTCAACCTGGTTTTACCATTAATGGCTATCGGGTATGTCACAGAATCTTCCACTAAATATCGTTCATCATACTCAGGATAAGCAGCTTTATGAACACTGGATGTATTCCCCAGTCTATGCCACAACTCTTCACTCATGAAGGGGGCAAACGGAGCCATCAATCTTACCAATGGCTCCAAGATATCAACTTTATTACACTTTTTCCTGGATAAATCGTTGACAGCAACCATAAAAGCACTAACACAAGTATTGAAGGACATCCTTTCAATATCATCTGTCACCTTTTTAATGGCCTGGTGCAAAATTTTCATTTCTTCTTTTGAGGGTGCCTGTTCGCTTATGCTCCAGTTATCAGCTGCATCGAAAAACATATTCCAGAAACGTTTCAAAAATTTGCTAACTCCGTCAATGCCATGGGTATTCCATGGTTTTGCCTGCATTAACGGCCCTAAAAACATTTCATACATGCGGAAACAGTCTGCTCCGTATTCTGCCACTACATCGTCCGGGTTGATGACATTGAATTTGGATTTAGACATCTTACCAACTTCGGAATGGGTCAACAAATGATTGCCCGAAGCACCATTGTTTGGCGTGAATACTCCCTTGTGGTAAGTTCCCTTGCTACACTCAAAGATGGCATCACCATATTCCGGGCGCCAGTCAATGAATTTCTTTATGCTGTCGGTATCCAAAAAAGAATCCTCAGCTCCGTAATCGTTCACGAAATCAACATGCACGGGTATTTTGACATAATCCTCAACACCTTTGGCTTTGGCCAATTGGGCGCACATGAAATGGCTAAAACCCTCTTTTTTTTCTTTCAACAAATAAATGGACTCAATAACACCCTGGATCATCCCCTGGTTCACCAATTGTTTGAAAGGCTCTTCAACAGGTACCAGACCAAGGTCGAATAAGAATTTATGCCAGGTTCTGGAATACAGTAAGTGCCCGGTGGCATGTTCTGTTCCACCAATATAAATATCTACATCTTTCCAGTAATTCAAAGCTTCGGGACTGGCGAAGGCTTTATCATTATGGGCATCCATATAACGCAGGAAATACCAGGAGGAGCCGGCAAAACCGGGCATGGTATCCGTCTCCCGGGTATATCCATTCGGCAAATTCATCCATGCTGTGTGTCTTGCCAAAGGTGACTGCCCTCCCGCCGTGGGTTTGAAATCATCCAATTCAGGTAATTCCAGGGGTAAATCCTCCACATCCATCGCATGGGCAACACCCTCCTCGTCATAAATAATAGGGAAAGGCTCCCCCCAATACCGCTGACGGCTATAGGAGGCATCCCGCAATCGGTAGTTGATCTGCTTTTTCCCGATCCCCTTTTCTTCGCATCGTTTGATGATCTCGTCAATAGCATCCGGTACCTCCATACCATCTAAAAATCCGGAGTTGATCATGATTCCTAATTTATCATGTCGCGAAGCACCTGGATATTTTGACTTATCAATGATATCTATAATCGGAATATTGAATTTGGTTGCAAAGGCGAAATCGCGGTCATCGTCGCTGGGTACCGCCATAATGGCACCGGTACCATAATCCGTTAAAACGTATTCAGCTATCCATATTGGAATCTTTTCCTCTGTAAAAGGATTCAAGGCATAGGATCCCAGAAAAGCACCGGTTACAGATTTTACATCTGACATCCTGTCGCGCTCAGAACGGGTATTGACATATTCCAGATACTGTTCAACTGCTTCTTTTTGTTCAGGGGTGGTCAGCTGAGAAACCAATTCATGTTCAGGGGCCAAAACCATAAAGGTCGCTCCGAAAATGGTATCAGGACGTGTGGTGAATATTTCGATCTTATCACCCATTCCAACAATATCAAAAAACATTTGAGCTCCAACAGATTTTCCGATCCAGTTGGTTTGCATCTTTTTCATGGCTTCCGACCAATTGATGGTATCCAACCCCTTTAGTAAACGCTCGGCATAGGCAGTGGTTCTCAATGACCATTGCAACATGGCCTTGCGCTCAACAGGGTGCCCTCCCCTTTCGGAAAAACCGTCTTTTACCTCATCATTGGCCAATACTGTTCCCAATGCTTCACACCAATTGACATAACCTACCTGGCGAAATGCAAGGCGGTAATTCATCAGAATATCGTCCTTTTCTTTCGGTGATTTGGCATTCCATTCTTCAGCTGTAAAACTCAATTTTTCAGAACATGCCGCCTCTACCCCTTCGGTGCCTGCTTGTTCAAAACGCTTGACCAGCTCATTTACCGGCAAGGCTTTGTCTGCATCATTGTCATAATAGTGTTCGAATAATTGAATAAAAATCCATTGTGTCCATTTATAATATTCCGGATCACAGGTTTGAACTTCCCTGCTCCAGTCAAAGCTGAAACCCAAATTGTCCAATTGATGCCGATATCTGCTAATATTCTCTGCTGTAGATTTAGCAGGATGCACACCGGTCTGGATGGCATATTGCTCCGCGGGCAAACCAAAAGCATCATAGCCCATTGGGTGCAATACATTGAAGCCTTTCATTCTTTTGTATCTGGACAAGATATCTGAGGCAATGTAACCAAGCGGATGGCCAACATGTAAGCCCGACCCCGATGGGTAAGGGAACATGTCTAAAATATAGTATTTAGGTTGGTCTGATTCATTACTCACCTGGTAAATACCATGGTCGCTCCAGAATTTTTTCCAGTGTTTTTCGACTTCCGCTGATTTGAATTCCATATTTAAATAATTATCGTGTCAGTATTTTTGACAAAATTAGCTTTTGTTTATTATAAAGGTCAATGCTATAATCAAAATAAAAGTTCCCATCACAAGGACCTAAGGATCCAACGTATTCCATTTTTTTGATCAAGGGGCGAAAATAAGGAAAAGATTTGATAGTATAACAGGTTTAGTCAAATTGCTAACTGTCAAAATAAACTTCCGAAAGTTCCTCTATTTTTATACAGGATGTGTATTTTTCGATCTTTTTCCAGACCACAGACCTAAACCACTGTAAAATAAAACTCCCAGTATGGCATATAAGCATTTCTATTTGGACAGGACTTTAGAGCACAATTTTAATCGGGAATTATCTAAACAACAGGGAAAATCATTAATATTCCCGCTTCTTTTTGTTTTGTTTTACCTTTTCATGGTTCCTGCAAACGCTCAAAACTGTTGTGATGTAGATGGAAATGTGGATTTGTGTTATCTGTCAGGCGAAGATTATTGCGGCTCCAACATTGGTAATTGTTTTGGGTATTCGCTTGATGGTATGTTTATGATTGATGCTTTGACAGCCAAACTCACTTCTCCGGATAACTTTGGTGTAAATGGCATCGTTGACTGTGAACTGGAACTCATTGAGCTTACCGATGTATCCAGCGTTATGGCCATCAATGATGCGGGTTGCGATATCATTTTCCTGCCTAATGTCTTCATCGAACCCGGTACCAACATCATGGATCTCAGTCAATCTTTTATCCCGGAAGAAATTCTGCAGAATGTCTATGACTGGTCGTTGCAGTGTAGCAATAACCTGGTGATTGCCACACAGGGGGAAGCCAACATCTGGGGTTATACCACCTCCAATTCCAATCTGAATCCTAATACACCCATTCCGGGAACTTCATTGAATTCCATTTTCGAAGGGGCTTTTGGGTCCCTGGATCTGTTCAACCAGGGAGGTACATTTCAAGGCGTTTTTACCGGTACACCACCAAGTTCTGAATATGAAGTGCTGGCCAATGATGCCAACAATAATCCTACTGTTGTACTCGATTTGGTCTCCAATGATATAATTGTCGGTGATATTGGAATTTTTTGTTCGGGAGGTGCAGGTGTGGTGTCGCCAGGTCCCGGAATTAACAATAATAACGATATTCTGATATGTAATATGTTCGCCCTGGCCTGTGAGCTGGCCCAGGAAGCCAATAAGGTTACGGTAACCCACGAATTATGCCCGGGGGAAACCGTAATATTACCGGATGGCATAGAAGTAAATTCCCCTGGTATTTACGTAGATACCTTAACAGCCTTAAATGGCTGTGACTCCATTATTACCACCTCCCTGGCTTATGGCATAGAAACATCGCCTATTTTCCCTGAACCGGATACCACTATTTGTGAAGGGGACACCATCAGCGTTGATGGTACTTTGCCGATTAATTTGCCGGTTCCCTTTTATGAGAATACCACTGACCTGGTGATCGATCCGATATTTGTGAATGTAATATCTGAAATTCCCGTCACCGGTTTTGGGAGTACCATACTGGGGCCGGGAATGATACAGTCCGTTTGCCTTGATATAGATCACAATTGGCTGGATGACCTGGATATATTATTGGTTGCTCCCAATGGAGAATTACTGGAATTGTCCACCGATAACGGGCTTAACCAGGATGACTATATCGGAACCTGTTTTACAGAAACAGCTGCAGCTGTTATCGGATCTGCCGGAACGGGAGCTCCCTTTACCGGGGAATTCCTGCCGGAGGGGGACTGGTCTGACCTGTATGGTTCACAAATCAATGGAATCTGGCAATTGGTTATTCAGGATGATGCCAATGGTTTCCAGGGCACCTTGTTAAATTGGTCGATTACCTTTAGCCCGATATTGGAACTGAATTACCTTTGGGAGACCAGTACCGGTTTGAGCTGCGACAATTGCCCGGTACCTGATGCATTTCCAGTTCAAACCACCACTTATTTTCTGACCATGACGGATTCCTTTGGTTGTTCGACCCTGGATTCAACTACTATTGAAGTCATTCCCTTGTTGCCCGCCCCTGTAGTTTCCTGTGATTCCATAACTCTTAACAGCATCAATATCAGCTGGGAAGCAGTAAGTGGAGCTGCAGATTACCAAATAAACATTGACCAAAATGGTTGGATTTTGCCCAATAACGGGGATTTAAGCTATTTCCTGGACGGTTTATCTCCTTTGGATACTGTAGAAATAATGGTGCAGGCGTTGGATGATTGCGGAGGACAGATAAGTACTATTACCTGTAGCACTCCCGATTGTGATGCGCCAATACCTTCGCTGGTTTCTTTTTCACCAACCTCCTGTTTTGGATCCAATGACGGAGCCTTGAATCTCTCTGCCTTAGGAGGAAGTGGCAGTGGTTATACTTTTGAACTTAATGGGGCGGTCAATACAACCGGAATTTTCAACAATCTGACGGCAGGCAGTTATGACATCCTGGTCACCGATGATGCGAACTGTGGAATTTATTATGCTGCAGAGGTCACTCAACCCGATTCTATCCAGCTGACACCTGTCATAGAGCAGGAAATCAGTTGTTTTGGTTTTGATGACGGCAGCTTATCTGTTGCAATCAATAACGGTGTGGCACCCTTTTCCTTTTTCTGGAACGGTGAACCTGCTGATTCAATTTTAACCAATGTTTCAGCCGATTTATACACTATTCAGGTCACGGATGCCAATGGATGTTCCACTAGTGACGAAATTATTATTGAACAACCTCCGGTGCTTGCTCTTCAAAGCGATGCGATCCAGGTGGATTGTTTTGGTAATACAACAGGTTCCGCAACGGTAATACCCGAAGGTGGTACCCTGCCCTACATTTATCAATGGGATAATGCGGCTGACAATCAAACAACGGCAATGGCAGGTTTTCTTGCTGCGGGAAGTTATACTGTTACCGTAATTGATAACAATGATTGTGAAGTTTCGACGATTGTGGAAGTTAACCAACCGGAAATTTTGTCGGTTACAACTGATTTCTCGAATCCTAATTGCTCTGAAGGGGAGGACGGACAAATTCAACTGACAGTCTCCGGGGGAATACCTGATTATAATTATTCCTGGTCACCTGTTTTAGCCAATGTCGGGACTTTTTCTAATTTGACAGCAGGAACTTACCATGTGACAATATCTGATTTTAATAATTGTCTGGCAGAAGCATCTATTCAACTGGAAGATCCTGCGCCGGTGACCATTGCCTCCCAAACAACAGATGTGTCTTGTTTCGAAGGGAATAATGGAGCAATTTCCATCGAGTACACCGGAGTTGTGGGAACTCCTGACTTCAGCTGGAGTAATGGGATTGGTGCTCAAAACATCAACAATCTAACTGCCGGGGATTATTGTCTGACGATAACCGATGATAATAATTGTCAGGCTATTGACTGTATAAGTATTGAGGAACCATTGCCTTTGGCCTTATCACTTTCGGCTCAAAACATAAGCTGTGATGAAGAGGATGACGGTAGCATTGATTTGACAATTTCTGGTGGTGTTTCACCTTACAGTTTTGATTGGTCCAACGGATCTTCCTCAGAAGACGTTGTGGATTTAACGGTCGGTAATTATTCAGTAACGATAACAGATATGAACAATTGCCAGTCATTTGCTTCCGCAGAGCTAATCCAGAATACTGCCTCATTTAGCCTGGAACTTGATCCGACAGATGTCGATTGTTTTGGAAACAGCAGTGGTTCGGTATCCCTCACTGCCAATGGAAGTTTTGGGAATCTCAATTACCAATGGACCGGTCCCGAAAACTATCAATCAGGCTCCCAAAATATTTCCAATGTAGCTGCAGGTACTTACGCAGTTACTGCAGAGGACGAATTCGGTTGTCAGGTTACAGCAACCATTGCCATTGAAGAACCACTCCCTTTGTCTGCTGTATTGGACATTCAGGACGTAAGTTGCTTCGGATCGGCAGATGGATTGGTTTCCATTCTTCCGGAAGGGGGTACGTTTCCTTATCTTTATTCAATAGATTCAGGACAAAACTTCGTTTCCTCAGCCCTTTTTAGCAACCTCAATGGAGGTAACTATAATTTGATCGTTCAGGACGCCAATGGATGTGATTGGCCGGCAAATTTTGAAATAAGTGAGCCTGAAGAAATTGTTATCGATATCCAGCAGTTTGCAGAGATCATTCTCGGGGAAACCTATGAATACAACGCTCAGGTAAACATACCGGAAAGTCAAATAGACACCCTTTTCTGGACCCCGACAGATAGTTTGAGTTGTATGGATTGTCTGGGTACCTTTGCGAATCCTGAGTACACCACGAGTTACACCATTCACCTGACAACCATTGATGGGTGTGAAACCCAGGCCTTTACCACCCTGCTTGTCGACAGAAGGATATCTGTTTTTGTCCCCAATGTATTTTCCCCCAATGGGGATGGAGTCAATGATATTCTGACTGTATTTGCTGCGGAAACCAATATAAAAAGAGTAAAATCTTTCCAGGTGTTTGACAGATGGGGATCCAGCGTATTTTATGTAGAGGATTTTTTGCCCAATAACCCTGAAGTCGGTTGGGATGGTAGATTCCGGGGAAAACACTTAAATCCAGCTGTTTTTGTCTGGATTGCAGAAATCGAATTACAGGATGGACAAATTGAATTGTTTCAGGGAGATGTAACCATTGTAAGGTGAATTTAGCCTCGCTTGTTTTTTAAAGGGTTAATGAACCTGTTGTGAAATATTTACCAACAGCAATCTATCCCGCAACCGTTTGCAAAAAACCGCTGTTTTTATGTTGGTACAAAAATGGCTAAACTTACCCATTGATTTACAGGCTTTAATTCTGAAGCAAATGTGATCAGCTTTTCTAACAGCTCATCAAAACGACAATTAACATGGTAAAGAAATCCAATACAGCCCCTTTGTCTTTTATCGAAAAAGTCGGCTATGGCGTTGGCGATATGGCATCGAATTTCTACATGGGATTTTTTAACATCTTCCTGCTTTATTATTATGTAGATGTTTGGGGGATTAAGCCAGCAGGAGCTGCAACCATGTTTTTGGTCACCAAAGTCATCGATGCCATCAGCGACCCGACCATGGGGTTGATTGCAGACCGAACGGAAAGCAAATGGGGTAAGTATCGGCCCTATATATTGTGGATGGCCATTCCATATGCTTTACTGGGCTACCTGCTGTTTCTGGGGCCAGACTTGTCCCAAACGGGCAAGTTGATTTTCGCCTATGTTTCTTACTCATTGATAATGCTCGTTTATACGGCGATCAATGTTCCCTACTCTGCTTTGCTGGCGGTAATCTCGCCCGTTTCTGAGGAGCGAACCAAGGCAACCCAGTTTAGGTTTATCTTCGCATCCTTGGGAACATTAACCGTTGGTGCTACAGCAAAACCACTGGTTGACTTTTTAGGGGGAGGCAACGAAGTCCTTGGTTTCCGGCTGGCTATTTGTGTTTTTGCAGTTCTGGCATTACTTCTTTTCTTTTTCACTTTTATTTCTACAAAAGAGCGTATACGCCCCCAGAAGCACCAAAGTAGTATTAAGGAAGACCTGAATGTATTGCGAAACAATATTTCCTGGATTATTTTGGCCCTGAGTAGTATTTTGATCGTGGTCGGATTGGTAGCCAGAATTTCTTCTACTGCCTTTTTTACAAAATACAATATGCTGTACGGAGGAGAAAAAGTACTCTGGTGGATGGACCACACCTCCCTTATCATTACCAGCGGTTTTGTAGGGCAATTATTTGGTGCATTGGTCACTCCAACTTTGTTGAAGTTTGTTGATAAACGCAACTTGATGATTTTTATGAACCTGGTATTCGCTGGCTCGATATTCGCTACTTACTTTGTCCCAATTGATCAATATACCCTGACGCTTATTTTTTATACAGCAGGTATTTTCTCCTTCGGTGTGATCATTACCTTATTATTTTCTATGTACACAGATTGTGCTGAATTTGGTGAATGGATGTCCGGTCATAACAGCGCCGGCCTTACCGTATCAGCCTCTATGTTCTCACTTAAATTTGGATCAGCAGTAGGTAGCGCAATACCAGGTTATATTTTGGGGTGGTACGGATTTATTAAAGACAAACCACAATCAGAGGAAGTATTGGAAGGCATTAGTTTAATGTGGAATGTAGCTCCGGCAATCTTTTTCCTCCTTGCGGCAATTTTGATGTTTTTTTACAAACTGGATGGGAAAATGATGGAAAAAGTTGAACAAGAATTATTGGAAAGACGGGGAGAAATATTGCCAGCTTAAGATTGTTTTCCAAAAAAAACAAAACCACGGCAGCAGCTCTTAAAACAATGAGTTTCGTTTGACAAGGGTGCTCCCCGAAGATTGAGTTTAGGGAATCATTTTAGTTTTTTCACCTGAATGATCTTAACGGGACAAGCTTCTGCAGCTTTGACGTTATCCTCATACTCATGATCCATAGCCTTAACGGAGTGGAAACCCTTTTTATCTGTTGACCCAATCAAAGTACAACGTCCGTCTTTTTTAGACATTCGCCATCGATCAGGTGCAAATTCGACGCAGTAATTACAGCCTATACACTTAATACGTTGTTGGGTGATAATGATCAAAATGGAAAAATTTTAGCAATTGACAAGGTATTTCATCTTAGAGAAGGCTGTATAAGTAGCAAACCGTCTATCGTTAATCGTCTATCGTTAATCGTCTATCGTTAACCGTTAATCGTTGACCGTCAACCGTTTAAGTTTATTCAGCAGCAACAATTTTATAAAGTTTATCGGAAGCTCTGATCACCTTATCAATACCGAAGGTGACATCAGCACCCCTACCCGCCTCAGGTACTATTTTTTCATCAACCCACAATTCATCAACTTCCATTTCAATCACTCCGGTTGTCGGTCCGGTGATCAGAACCTTATCTCCTTTCTTAAGTTGATGAGCTTCGATTTTGAAATGTCCAACCTTGGGTTTTTTGTAATAATGAACTCCTTTACCCAGGTAAACCTTCTTTTGGGTAGCTTTTGATCCGGGTTGCTCTGACCATTCTCCAAGTTTTTGCCCAAGGTAATATCCTCCCCAAAAACCACGGTTATAAACGGTTTCAAGTTCCTTCATCCATGCATCCGACTTTTCCCTGGTATAAGAACCTTCGTAAACAGCATCAATGGCTTCGCGATAAACGCGAATTACGGTAGCAACATATTCCGGAGCTCTTGCACGGCCTTCAATTTTAAGGACGTCAATGCCGGTATCAATAACCTGTGGAAGAAAATCCAGGGTACACAGGTCTTTTGGTGACATGATATATTCGTTATCGATCTCCAGTTCAACACCCTCTTCGTCAATGACTGTATATTTTCTGCGACAATTCTGAACGCAGGCTCCTCTGTTCGCTGATGAATTATTGGAATGCAAACTCAGGTAGCATTTGCCGGATACGGCCATACATAATGCACCATGACCAAAAATTTCGATTTCCATCAAATTGCCGGAAGGGCCTCTTATTTCCTCCCGCTTAACCGCATCACAAATGGCTTTTATCTGCCGCAAACTCAACTCGCGGGACAATACAGCAACATCAGCAAATAGTGAATAAAACTTTAAAGTTTCAATATTTGTAATATTTAACTGTGTGGATAAGTGGACCTCGACATTCTGAGAACGGGCATATCCGATCACGCCCTGATCAGAGGCAATTACTGCAGTAATCTGAGCTTCTTTAGCCGCATCGATGATCTTTTTGATCATGGTGAGGTCGTGATCATAGATGATGGTATTGAGGGTAATGTATGTTCTGACATTTTTTTCATTACATCTGCGCGCAATTTCTTTGAGATCTTCCAGCGTAAAATTTATGGAAGAACGCGCACGCATATTCAACTGCTCGATACCGAAATAAACAGAGTCGGCTCCATTATCGATGGCAGCCTGCAGAGCCTCAAATGACCCGGCCGGGGCCATCAATTCTATTTTGTCAATTGTGTTCATGCCGCAAAATTAGTCATTTTTCGAAATTAAAATGAATTTGTCCGGAAAACAGTGATTGCAATGAAATACATCCACATGTAAGGTACAACTTGTTCCAAACAACAATTTTGGCATTAAATAGTTTTTTTAAACCCAAAATCTAAAGCTTTATTTTTACTTTAGGAATCAAAATCTAACTGGCCATGAAGATCAATCGTAAGACCTTTGTTAAAGGATTAGCCCTGGGTACCATTTCACTGCCTGTTTTTTTAAGGGGCTGCATGGACGAAAATTTCGCTCAAAAAGAAACATTGCCGGGTGAAATCAGTAATCAGCGGTATAAATGGAAGATGGTCACCACATGGCCTCCTAACTACCCTGTTTTGGGTGAAGGATGTACGTTTTTTGCCAACCTTGTCAACAAGATGTCCGGCGGGAGGATGGAAATCCAGGTATTTGGCGGAGGAGAATTGGTACCTGCGCTGGAAACTTTCGATACGGTCAGGAACGGTGGAGCTGAAATGGGAAGTGGAGCCGCCTATTACTGGGCCGGTAAAATTCCGGCAGCACAGTTTTTTGCAACGGTACCTTTCGGAATGAACGCTCAACAAATGACAACATGGCTTTACGCCGGAGGTGGAATGGAATTATGGGAAGAACTCTATGCTGATTACAACCTTGTTCCCATGCCGGCCGGTAATTCGGGTGTACAGATGGGCGGGTGGTTTAATAAGGAGATCAATACCATCGAAGATCTCAAAGGATTAAAAATGCGCATCCCTGGTCTGGGCGGAAAAGTACTGGAGAAAGCAGGTGGTTCGCCTGTCCTGCTGGCCGGAGGAGAATTGTATACGGGATTAGAGCGTGGCATTATTGATGCAACAGAATGGCTAAGCCCTTTTCATGATTTCTCCATGGGGTTTCATGAGATTTCAAAATACTACTATTCACCTGGCTGGCATGAACCGGGAACTTCCCTTGAATTTATCATCAATAAGGCAAAATATGAAGCGCTCCCCTTGGATTTACAGTTTATAATCAAAGCAGCCGGCTGGCAGGCCCACCTCTGGATCTTTACACAGATGG
Organism: uncultured Bacteroidota bacterium; assembly: GCA_942492125.1. Taxonomy (GTDB): domain Bacteria; phylum Bacteroidota; class Bacteroidia; order Chitinophagales; family Saprospiraceae; genus BCD1. The sequence goes on along the minus strand of CALODM010000035.1, from coordinate 356,701 downwards.
AAGCAAAAAACGGAGAATATCTCGAAAAGCTTAAAGCGGCCAATGTGGATATCCGATATTTCCCCAAAGCAGTTTTGGATCAACTCCGCGAATATACCAGGGATGTTATTGATGAATTGATTGCCGGGGATGAATTTGCCCAAAGAGTTTACCAATCATACCTGGAGTTTAGTATAAAGGCCGCGGCATGGTCTGAATTATCGGAAAAAGCCTACTATAATACTCTGCAGAGGTAGCTTTTTGGCAGGGTTGATTTTTGTGCTTTGCAACCGATGTTGTTCACCCTTGTATTCTTGTCGTTTGCGGATTTTTTTTCGACAGCTAAAAGGAAGCCCTTAATTTTGTATCAAAAGATAAAAATACCATGGGCAAGATTAAGATTTTCCTTTTGACACTACTTTGCTTTGGAATCGCAAATATCGTTACTGCTGATCCGGAAAATAATGATTACAACGGAAAGATAAAAGGAAAGGTCATCGATAAAAAATCCAATCATCCGATCGAATATGCTACCATCACAGTTCTAAAAGCAGAAGATAACAGCCTTGTGACCGGAACAATTTCGGATCTCGATGGTAATTTTGAAATAAAAAACCTGGCTAAGGATACCTATACGGTTGAAATCACCTTTTTAGGATATGCCAAAATCACCAAATCCGAAGTCATTGTCGGAAAAACGGGGACTACTGATATTGGAAATGTATTCCTCCAGGCGGATGGACAATTGCTTGATGAAGTAGTGGTCGTGGCAAATCAGGCAAATGTAGATTATCAGATCGACAAAAAAGTTGTGGCGGTAAGCGAGCAACTGGCATCTGCTTCCATGTCTGCCGTGGAAGTATTAGAGAACATTCCATCTATACAGGTTGATTTTGAGGGCAATGTTTTGCTGCGGGGCAGTTCCGGCTTTACCGTTTTGATCGATGGAAAACCCACTGTTTTGGACCCCAGCGACGTTTTGCGCTCAATGCCTGCTTCCACCATTCTGAATATAGAGATCATCACCAATCCTTCTTCGCGTTATCAACCAGATGGTACGGGAGGGATCATCAATATTGTCACCAGGAAAAACCGCATGCAAGGGCTGAATGGACTGGCCAATGCCAATGTTGGTAATTTCAAAAGTTACGGAGCTGATTTATTGCTCAACTACCGGAAAGACAATGTCAATTTTTACGTTAGCGGAGATTTGGGAAAGCGTCCTTTTCCTGGTGAGAGTTACACAGAACGGCGCACAACCATTGACGGGTTAACAACCATAATCACCTCTGAAGGAGAAAGTGAAAGACTCAGACAACGCCAGGGAATCAGGGCGGGTCTTGATTGGGATCTAACGAAAAATGATTTGTTCTCTTTGGGCGTTCGTTTCGGTAGTCATGCTCATGGCAGTAGTTCTGAACTAAACTATGTCACTACCTATGAACCAGAGAACGGGATATTGGAAGAATTTAGCAGCAATCAATCTCAAAGAGGCGGAACCTTCTTTAATCTAACCAACAATTTTGTTCATAAGTTTGAAAGGAAAGGTCAGGAACTGGCACTTCAGGTCAATTATCGCTACCGGGATGGAGATGAATACTCCGAAAACCTATTAAGTGACGCCGACAATTTTGTTACTTCTGGTGCAAGAACTACAGAAAAAGGGCCATCCAATAACTGGGACATCAGACTCGACTACAATCATCCTTTATCCTCAAAAGCCGGATTTGAAACGGGGTTTCAGTTCAGAAAAGATTTCAGTGTTGATGAAACGGAATTATCCTGGTACGAACCAGATGTAGCCGATTTTGTACTCCAGGAAGATAAGAGCAATACGACAAACTACGACAGTAAGATTTTTGCACTCTACGGTATATTCAAAGGAGAGCTGGAAAACTTTGGTTACCAGGCTGGACTGAGGACAGAATATACCTTCAGAGATATTGAGTCTGTTAAATTGAATCAAAATTTCACCATAGACCGTTGGGATCTTTTCCCAAGTGTTCATATGTCCTATCAACTACCTGAAGACAACCAGGTTATGGCCAGTTATTCCAGAAGAATCGATAGGCCGAGAGGTTGGAACCTGGAACCTTTCCAGACCTGGTCTGACCTGTTCAACGTAAGGCAAGGAAACCCAAATCTCCTTCCTGAATTTATCGATGCCATGGAAATGGCTTATTTGAAAAAATGGGATAAGTCCTCCTTTTCCCTGGAAACCTACTACCGTATAAAACACAATAAAATAGAACGTATTCTTGAAGTATACGATGAAGAAACTTTCCTGATGACCTTTGTCAATGTGGGAAAAGATTACGCCCTGGGGATCGAGGGCATGTTCAATCTTGTTCCTTATAAATGGTGGGAAATAAATCTGATGGGTAACGTTTTTGATTACCGGATTGAAGGCGAACTTGATGAACAGTCTTTTTCCAACAGGTCATTTAACTGGAATACACGGGTTAATAATACTTTCAAGATTACCAAAAACCTTCGCTTCCAGCTCTCTTTCAACTATAACAGCCCCTCTGTCAGCGCACAAGGAGAAAACAGAGGTTACTACGTTTTTGACAGTGCCATCCGGAGCGATTTTTTGGATAAGAAGTTGTCTGTCGTATTACAGGTACGGGATATCTTCAGAACCAGGGAAAGAGTTTCTATTACGGAAGACGCTAACTTTTACAACTACCGAAGCCGCAGAAGTTTTGCACCAATGGTTTCAGCAAGTGTTAGTTACCGCATCAATAATTACCGCAACAAACGGGATAAAAATGGCCGGGGAGATGGTGCCGGAGGCGATGACGAAGGAGGCGAATTTTAAGAATATAACGTGAGGCTGTCTGAAGAGTCAGGTTCACACAGAAATCGAAGGTGGAATTTCCTGAAATTCCAAAGTTATTTCGGACCAATGGTACAAAATACGGTTAAGCTCCATCTTCGAGATCTGTGTGGATCCTGACAAACTCCTGCAATGCGAGTTAGAGCTCATTTCATTTTTTGAACAATATTCCGAAACCGGGTTTTACTGATGTAATGGTCTGCTAATATTTTTCCGTTATGGATCAAAGCAAAGGTGCCATAACCACATGGCATATCCTGTGCTTCTTTCGGGTCTGTTAATTGTCGGATATTCAGGTCAATATCCATATCCAAAGCTGTATTCAGGATGTCTTCCACGGATTTCACATGCCAGGGACATTGATCCGCATAAAGCAGGTGCCAGCCTTTGTATTGATCGGTTTTGGTGGCCCATTGAATGAATTGAGGATCCGGCGTTGCCGAGTCAAATTTTTTCGCTAAAAGCTCAAACCGATCTGACTTATCGATTTCTATAAAGTCATTTTTCAGAAAAATCTTTTTATTAGCCATCCAGACGCCATCGCTGGCCATTAACCGCGATGATTTTATAGGCTTCCATTTTTAAATTATTTCAACAAAATGAATTTGGTCTCAAACGGTTTAAAGCTGATCTTGTCCTGTTCAGGATGAATGATTTCTTCGATAACGGTAACTTCTTTGGCTGTATTAAACGCATTGTCACTGATTAAATCGGTTGGATTCAGTATGGTTGTCTTTCCTTCCGTCTCTCTGATTTGCAATACAACTCCCTCTCCGGTTTCTGATTGTTTGCCGACAACTATCAGCAGGTTTTGAGGAGGTACTTTTAAAAAGGATTTTTCACTTTCGCCTCCATTATAATTACCTGAAGTAAACACCCTGGGGATCATTGGCACCCTGGAGGCCCAGGCAAATTTTGTTGCAGCCGCATTGGATGTTTCCTGGCCTGAAGTAAAGTAATAACTCCATTTGAGTTCTCCCTCCTGCCCTGCCTTAAAATTAGTAGTCCAGTAATTATTCAGCACCCAGGAGTAAATGTGATTATTTTCAGGTTGATGTTTATAATGGAACTTACCGGTATTAATTCCGCCAAATTGCATTAGCGGAACATCGTTGCTACCAAGTACAATTTGGCTGGTCTCATTTTTTACAAAAGCAAAATTCTGAACTCCGTTCCAATCTGAAGAAGTACCCTCCAATTGGTTCTCTCCAGGATATACAATACCGCCCTGGGCTTCGAATCCAATCTTCCCCTCATCCAGTTTAAAGGGAAAGGCAATATAAACAGATTCCGGATCATATACTTTGACCTTATGCAAGGCGTAATGCAACTCGATGCGTTTTTCCATATGGAATAACTTAATTTCCATTTTGAGCCCCCGCTCATCAGCACATCCTGCTATTTTTCCTTCCAGGAAAAGACTCTGCCAAATAGGACCATTTTGGACACCTTTAAATTTTACTTCCGACAAATAACTTCTTTCGCCCTCAAGAGGAACATAGGTTGTATCTGTTTTAGCAAAAGTAAAACGCTCCATTTGGTGCCTGTTTGACAGCGTTTCGTAGACGAATTGCCCCATGGAGTGCTCATCTTCGACATCAAGTAACTCCTTACCGAGTTGCTTATCGAACAGGCTGATAATGCTCGCTTTGGTCGTGTCGACTTTCAGCTGGTAAAATTCATTTTCAAAGTCGATCAAAAAAGAAGTATTGTCCTTTACCGTGCGCAGTTTATCATCCACTTCTATTTCGTAGCATTTATAACCCATGGGCGGAATATCGTTCACCCAAAGAGTCCAGTAAGTCCCGTCACTTCGGCTATTAAGTGGCTGGGTTTTGATCACCTTGCCTTTGGCATCTTTGATCCGGAAAGATTTATTGGTCGGTAAAATTTCATGGTCGATATAAACTGTAACCTGCCCTGACCTTGGCCAATTCAAGGTGTTGAAAATTGTAATGGAGGGATTGTCAAACCTGGGTACCATGGCCTGGACAACCCCCATGGCTTTTTCCCGAAGTAAACTCGACCGTTTTACGGCATCCCAGGCATATGCTGCCTTTTCATTCCACTGAATGACTGAATTTTCAGATAAGGGGTCCGAAATACTGGCATCGGCACCATAGGTGTGTTCGTCATAAAACAAGAGATCATCCTGGACATCGGAAACATAACGGTTCATGTCGTCAGGAAAGTGCTCCCCCATCATTCCGGCCATGGCAATCAGACCATTATTGGCAATCATTTCAGCCTGTACCGTTCGCGTGGCCTTTGTTTCCATCATGGCAGAGCCTGCACCATCCGTCCACCAGTCTGGCCATGCAACACGAAGCGTTTGAATGTCATCTGCATGATGCGTTTCCACATACTTCATAAATTCATTGTCTACTGCCAGCCTTAATTTTGGCCAGACATATGTTTCATTCCATTGCTCAACCATTTCACAGGCAATGGTAGAAGGAGGAGAATTGTCGGTTATATATCCCGAAAACTGGAATGCTGTCCTGTCAAAGGGATAGTTTTTTGCTTCCAGGCTACCCAGGTATTTTGACAAACTGGTCTTGAAGGCATTGATGTCACCGGAGATTAATCCGAGGGTATTACCATGCATATAATGTTCACTGCGGTAAGCGAGCAATCTTTTTCCGGAAGGGGATTCCCACCAAAAGGCTGTAGGTTTATCAAAAGGCACCCTTGCCCTGTGACCATGCTGTCCCATAGTCAGGTATTTCAAACCTATATCTTCGGCATATTCTGCCAGACACCAACCTATACCATTGACATCATTTTGCATGGCTGTGACAACTTCAATGCCCTGATCATGAAAATCCTTGATGGTCCGGGTCTGAGCTGCCAGCCCCGGTTCGTCGATGATATCAGAAAAGTTGAAGAACATACCGGTTATTTCTATTCTTCCTTCTTTTACCCTTTTGACGAGGCGGTCGATCTGGGACCTCGGCCTGCTTTTCAAATATTCCCGAACTGCCCAGGAAGCTTCACAGGTCCAGCGGAACCGCGCATCGTCAGGATAATCATCCGTCAAATCGCAATAATCCAGAGCGTAATCAATATAGCGCAGGTGTTCCGGTAAGATTTCTGTTTGCGGACGGGTGTATCCAATATCTGTATGTGTATGTTGTACCAGGTAAATATACCACTCCTTTACCGGTTCAAGGATGAACATTTCGGTGATTTTAGGCCTATTATCTATTTTGACAATGGCTTTATAAATTTTTGTATCTGATAGTTGCGGCAGGCTCATTTCCACGCTGTTGTAACCAGGATTGAGTGTCGTTTTAAGTTTTGATTTTCCGACTTTTATTTCGCAGTTGGCTGTTTCTCCAAGATAGGTGAAGTCGAACCTGGCAACATAATGCGGTTGTCCGCTTTTCATTTTAATCACCTTTTCCTGCGCTACAACAAGTTTGTCCTGGATGGCGGATTTAAAAGTCATATACCAAATCCTACCTTCAGCAGGTTCACCAGCCATTTCCAATTGAACGGGCTTTCCAGGTTCCAGTGCATCTACAGGGAGGGTTAAAACAGCAAACCCCATTTGGTCCTTGTATTTATCGATCATAGTCACATGGAAGGTCAGTGATGAGCCATCTTTACCTTTTACCGTCCAGGGTGTTTGGTCATTGCCGGCGGGATTGGTGAAATTGATATACGGAGTACCATTTACACGCAATTCAAAACCATAACTTCTGGAATCCGTATCTATACCATAGGCCCAGACAAAGGAGATCATTTCCTTATCATAATTTACCGGAACTGCTTCTGTTTCCCAGACGATGGGCCTGAAGTTTTTATTAGCCCTGACAATGAGGGATTCATTAACATCTGGGATGGGTGAATGGTAAATAAAGGGGAACCCCTTGATCGTTTTGGTGAAACCTTGAAAGTACCTGTCCGGGGAAACCTGGCCAAATGTAGTGGGAATACCAAAAATTACGATAAAAACAGCAATGAAAAAACGTTTCATAGGAAGGGCTTTTAAAAGTTACAATATAACCAAAAAGCCTTATTAAATGAAGGTATTGCCACTAAAATTTAGGGTAAGGAACTTCAATTCCAAAACAATATCTGAGGAAAAAACATAACAGCCAGCAGGAAAATCAACTGGATCAAAACAAAAGGAATAATACCGCGATACAGATGCCCGGTAGTCACGCCTTCCGGGGCAACGCCTTTGAGGTAAAACAGGGAAAAGCCAAATGGAGGGGAAAGGAAGGATGTTTGTAGATTAAGCGCCAGCAAAACGCCAATCCAGATCAGGTTGACCTCGAATTCAATAAATATTGGAGTGACAATTGGAACGATGATGAAAATGATCTCAATGAAATCGATAAAAAACCCGGAAATGAACACTACGATCATGACCAACAATAAAAATCCCGTCGCCGAAAGATCGGATTCTTTAATGAGCTCAACCAAAAAAATATCGCCCCCCATTTCCCGAAAAACAAAAGAAAAAGTAGTAGCTCCCAATAGTATGAGGAAAACCATACTGGTCAGGTGAGTTGTTTCCCGCATTACTTTTTTCAAAATGGTAATATTGAATTTCTTTTGCGAAACAGTTAACAGCGTTGCTCCCAATGCCCCGACTGCGGCAGCCTCTGTAGGCGAAGCAATACCCGCAAAAATGGAGCCCAAAACTGCGATAATGAGTAAAAAAGGCAGGAAGAAAGCTATGAATACTTTTTTGGCGAAGTCCTCTTTTTTAAAAGCTGCCAGTTCTTCTTCTGAAACTGCAGGAGCCCAATGGGGGCGTAAATGTGCGGCTACGAGAATATAGATAATATACAAAACCACCAGCAAAATGCCGGGTACAAGTGCTGCCGAAAACAATTTACCAACAGAAACATTAAGTACACTGCCCAGCAGAACAAGTACAACCGATGGGGGAATAATCTGCCCTAAGGTGCCGGAGGCCGCAATGGTTCCTGTAGCCAGTTCCTTTTTATAACCACGCTTCAACATCGTTGGTAAACTGATTAACCCCATGGTGATTACCGTAGCCCCGACAATTCCGGTAGATGCTGCCAATAATGCTCCTACGATCGTCACTGAAATGGCCAGACCTCCCTTTAACCGGCCAAACAAAATGGCCATGGTTTCCAGTAAACTTTCGGCAAGGCCTGACTTTTCCAGCATAATGCCCATGAAAATGAATAAGGGGACCGCCAGGAGCACATAATTACTCATCACCCCCATTATCCGGGGCGGCAGAGCCGTAAAATTATCCCAGGGAAGAAAGCATAAGGCATAAATCATGGAAATTCCTCCCAGGGTAAAAGAAACCGGGAAGCCATAAAGAATCAGCACAAAAATGCTGATGAATAAGATAATGGCGAGAAATTCCATGCAAGTTTATTGTCAAACCATACGCTTATGCCAACTCTGTCCCAGAGGCTTTTCAAACTCATGATCCAGGGCTTTTTTAGTATTGACGAGGGTGTCGAAGACAATGGTATTGTCGTCAATGTCTCCCGCTTCATAAAGTTTAGAAAATGAATTTCGATCGACAGTGTGAACACCAGATTCGTTTTTATAGGAAAAAGTCATCCTGTCAAACAAGTCGAGACCATATTGTTGCTCCAGGCCTTTGAAAAAATGGACAGAACTGTCAATGGAGCATCCTCCAGCCCCTACCCTGCTCTCATCAGCGATGAGTATCAAAAATCTGTCATGAAGCACGATACCCCTGGAGGCCATTTGCTTATTATGGCTAACCCACTGAGTTGCAAATCGGGCCACGGCTGATTCGATATCAGGTATTATCGCTGAAGGAATGGGACCTTTATTCTGATAGATCCATACCCGGGAAGTTTCCGGCAAATTAATTGTAGTTGTCATGAATGATCAATTGTTGATCAAAAATAACAACAAATTTCAATTATCGTTGATTTCGGATTACATTAACTCCCATTGTAAAGGAATTAATCGGTTAATCATCTTCTTCTATAACCGTTTTCCCACTTATGGCATCGACAAGATCCCGATGGGATTTCAACAAACTACTGGTAAAGAGTACCAGGTTCTTGGACTCTTCCAGTATTCCGAAAAACAGCATGCTGTTTCGGGTACCTACCAAGCCGTGTTTTATTCGTTTTATCTGGTTTTTACGGCAGGTCCTCATGAGGACAAGGATGTCATCGCGTTCTTTTTTAAGTTGGGTCGAAGGAACCTGGGTCCCCTCCTTAATATTCTTCCGTGCCTCCTCCAGGAATTCTGTTATCTCCTTATTAACCCCTAACAATTCTTCATGCTGTTCTTCAGTAAGCGGTTTATGGTTATTGTTTATATGTTTAAAACTTGGTGAAATGATGAAAAAAGTACTGTTTGCCACATTCCTCAGGTTTTCAAGGACACGGGCATAATAATATCCCGATTCCAAAGCCGGATCTGTCAGCCGGTCAACGGTTCGGTTCAGACTTTTTTTCAAGGAAGTTGTTTTTTCATAAACAATTTCAAAATCATCATAAGCTTTTCTCAACAACTTTCGATCCTCTGTAGCTAAACCATTGAGATAATCTTTCAAAACAGCTTCAACACTCTCAAGCACATAAAGCAGGTATTTTTGGCTTTTTTGAGCCAACTGGTTCTTATTGAGTTCATCAGGTTCAACTTCCTCCAGCATAGCTCCTTTTTTCTCCTCCCGACGTCTATGGAGCGCGTGGGTCCTGAAAACCATAAATCCTGCAACAACTATCATGGCAAAAATACCTATGGTGCCTCCATAGTGGAACAACATGGCCATTCCAAAGGCTAAGGAAAAAGCTGAAAATGCCGTAAAAAACCATCCGCCGATAACTGAAAGTACTCCGGAAATCCTGTAAACAGCACTTTCCCTGCCCCAGGCCCCGTCAGCCAGTGATGATCCCATGGCCACCATAAAGGTTACATAAGTAGTTGATAAGGGTAATTTCTGGGCTGTTGCATAGGAGATCAGGATACTTGCCATGAACAAGTTCACGGAGGCTCTTAGCATATCAAAAGAAGGGGCATCCCCATTCACTTTGACGTCACTTCTGTCGAAACGGGTTTCCATCCAGTTTTTTAGGGGAACAGGTATTATCTTCTCCGCAAAATTGCTCAACCCGGAAAAGGTATGTACAAAAAACCTGGAGATAAGAGAGGACTCGAACCGTTCATATCCTACATCCTGTTTGGCGAGGTTGATCTCTGTTTCCGTAACAGATCTGGCTTTTTTGGAAAACCACAGCGTCACTGCCATGATAGCTCCCGCCATCAACAAAAATACAGTTGGGGTTTTTACAGCTCCGGCAAGTCCTGACATTAAAAACTGATCAGCGGCAAGAGCAGATTGTGCTGACCATTCGGTGAAGGCCTCATATCCGGCGAGGGGTACCCCGATAAAATTGACGAGGTCGTTGCCTGCAAAAGCCATTGCCAGGGCAAATGTGCCAACCAATACAACTATTTTTAGGATATTGATTTTAAATGTCAGGTAAATAATCTGTAAGACAACAGTCCAGGCGATAAAACTAAAGAGGATTATCCGCATGGTATTTTCCTGTATATAGGCAGCCGTTTCTGTAGATAAAAATGAAGTGCCTTTGGCTCCTTTCACCAGTATAAAATAAGTGATAGCAGTAATGGCCAAACCTCCCCATATTGCTCCTAGAAACCTCAGTTTTTTTTCGTATTCAAAAGTAAAGATTAGCCTTCCGACAAACTGGGCAATTAATCCGCTTACAAATGCAAATATCACCGACAGAAGAATTCCGGAAATAATGGCCAGGGCCTTGGCAGAATTGATGAGATCACCCATTTGATATCCCAGGGGATTGTCACCATTAACCTTTATCATGGAAATGGCAACCGCAGCTCCCAATAACTCAAACACAATGGACACGGTGGTTGAAGTTGGCATACCGAATGTATTGAACAAATCCAACAGAATAACATCGGTAATCATTACAGCGAGAAATATGATGATGATCTCGCCGAAAAAGAAGTTTTGTGGATGAAAAATCCCTTTTCGGGCAACTTCCATCATACCACTGGAAAAACTGGCCCCAACAAGAATCCCCAGTGTAGCAATGATCATTATTGTCTTAAAGGTTGCAGCTTTTGAGCCGATTGCAGAATTGAGAAAATTAACGGCATCATTACTTACGCCAACAATGAGATCTGAAATTGCTAAAAAGAAAAGAACGACTACTAAAATCAAAAAGATTGAGTCCATATTTTGCTATGCTTAGATAAAGCACAATTTTACGCAACATTCCTTAAAATACTGCTATTCCAATGTTAACTATTTATTAAGTATCAAAGAAATCCAACAACCAGCTACCAAAAAAAACAGGTGTTTCGAAATTCAATTCGAAACACCTGTTTTAGAAACCAAGCCCAAGTTCAAAACTACGGGATCAAACTTTCCCTTTTTTATCTGCTTTGGTCATTTCACCTCCTGATCCTGCAGCAGCATTTTTAGCGTTCTTGACTTTCTTTTTGCCTTTAACGTTTTCTGCCATTTTCAGCGCATTGTAGGTATTGACAATACCGCCGGTGACGCTTAGTTTTTTGAAGGAAACTTTCTTTTCACCATCTCCGGGCAATTCAACCAATTGCGTCTGTGGAACAGCAGAATCCATGATAATGCCTTTTACCTGTTCAGCGGTCAGATCGGGGTGGTAAGAGCGCAACAATGCGGCTACGCCGGCAACCATCGGAGATGCCATACTGGTTCCCTGGGCATTTTTATACTGATCGCCGGGAACGGTAGAGTGGATTTTTTCTCCCGGTGCAAAAACGTCAACGTTGGTTGCGCTGTAGTTAGAAAAAGAAGCTGTCATCGTCTCATCCATTTCTGGTCCGATAGCACCTACTTCAATCCAGTTTTCGGCCATTTTAGGACCAAACAATTTGCGTTTGGCAAATTTATCATTAGGGAAATTGTTATCAAACTTCACTTCTTTTCCGTCATTTCCGGCAGCGTGTACGAGTAAAACATCGTTTTTGGCAGCGTAACGGACTGCATCATCAACGACCTTCTTGTAAGGGGAAGGAGCTTTTCCAAAGCTCATATTGATTACGGAGGCTCCATTGTCAACGGCATAGCGAATAGCGTTGGCAACGTCTTTGTCTCTCTCATCACCGTTTGGCACGGTACGGACCGACATGATCAGTACGTTGCTGGCAACACCATTGATTCCCATATCGTTATCTCTTACCGCTGCAATGATCCCAGCTACGTGAGTCCCGTGGAATGCATCAGGGCCCTCCACATCATTATTTCCGTAATAACGCTCTGTTTTATCTTCCAGGTTGTCACCAACTATATCGCGGGCATCAAAATCAGGATTGTAATTATAATTGTACTGATCGTCATAGTATTTTTTCGCTCCCTCAATCTCATCGATGATATCATTATAGCTGGCACCTTCTGCCATATAATTGTAAAGATTGGAAGCCATTCCTGACAACATCGGGTCTTCAGACTTGAAGTTTTTCAAATCATCAGCTTTGATATCAGCTGGTTCTTTGCCAATAGCTTTTGCCAAATTTTTCACCCCTGCCAGGATCATCTCAAACTGCTGAAACTGAGGGCCTGATTTTTCGCGCTTATCATTGATGTCTTTTTCATATTGCTTGTAAGTCTCGTATTCTTTCTTTTCCTTTTTGGAAAGTTTATCAACATCCTTTCCTTCGAACTTCTTCTTGAGCTGGTTGTAAACACGAACGACTTCCAGGTTTTCCGCATCGACGTTTCTTCCATCTTTACCACCAATAAAATTCCATCCATGGACATCGTCAACGTAACCGTTATTGTCATCATCGATACCATTTCCGGCAATTTCACCAGGATTCACCCACATGACATCTTTAAGGTCTTCATGTTCAAAGTCGACACCTGAATCGATGACTGCCACAATTACAGTCTCTCCTTTTTTTCCTTTAAGCAATTCCTTATAAGCTTTGTCGGTACTCATGCCCGAAACACCGTCGGTTTGGGGATCCAGGTTGTACCAGTTCTCTGGAGTTGAACTTTGTGCAAAAATCATATTTGCTGCAAAGAGGCTTACTAAAAATACCAATAACTTGATCTTCATAAATTTGCATTTATTTATGTGGGATTTATCACCACATTTATTGTTAGATAATACGCAAGGATAACCTGCCATTTAAATTTTACCTGTTCAATAAACAGCTAATCGATTGGATTTATTATAGGTGGAAAAAAATTCCTGAAATGATGATGAAGGCGCTACAAATATCTAAATTAACCCTGAAATTTTTCAAAAAATCACGCTTTATCGCTCAATTCAAATAAAAACGGGACAAACGTAAGCATTTATGCGATTAAATGAAATGAGCATTAGATTTTTTATCACAATATTCACAAATAATTAAAAAATATAATGCGAAAACGAAGTAGTTACCTCAGTTTAAAAATTCATTAATTCTCAGAACCTGTCTGCCGCCAGGAGTGATGTGATTAATAAATTTTCAATATGATGAAAATCCTGTTCATTCAAACAAGGTGATTTTTTTCAATTCTTCAACACGGCACAAATGATTCCTGTAGCCACTGCTGCATTTAAAGACTCTGCTCCGGTATGATGGGTTGCAGGAATACTGATTTTTTTAGTAAGTAAAGACAAATTTTCTGCTGAAATCCCTTTTCCTTCATTTCCAATAACCAACAGGCCTTTAGTTTTTTTCGCTAACTTAAAAATATCTTCTCCGTCCAACACCGCTCCCAAAACAGGTAAATCCGGATATTCCCGGGTGATAGCAGAAAGGTCAGCAACGGGCGAGTTTACCCTAATGAAGGCGCCCATGGTGGATTGAATAACTTTAGGGTTGTACATATCTACAGTACCTGGCGAACGAATTACCTGCCTGATCCCGAACCAGTCGGCAATCCTGAGAATGGTTCCCAGGTTGCCGGGATCCTGGATATTGTCCAGATAGAGGTTTAAATCATTTTTCAAACCCGGTGGATCTATGCGTATCTCGGGTATTTCAAGTATAGCCAACACCTGGTTGGGAGTTTTTAAGGTCGAAATTCGCGATAATTCTGTTAGAGATATCTTAAATGTCTGTCCTTCAGGTACAGATATTCCAGGATCAAGCGTTTCTAACCAGGATTCAGTAGCATAAAGACTTTCTATCACCAGATTTTCCTGGCAGAGGATTTCTCTGATCATTTTGTCTCCTTCAACAATGAATTTGTTATACTTTTGCCTAAATTTCTTAGTTGAAAGTGATTTGATATATTTTATGCTGTTTTTGGATAATGCCATTTATGAGAAATAATTTGACTGCAAAATACAGTTTTATTCTGATTGCACTGGTAGTCTTTCTGACTTCTTGTAACAGTACAAAATTTCTCAAACAAGGCGAATACCTTATCAATAAAAACTCCACAACCCTTCGCAAATCAGAAAAAATCAAGAATAAAAGAAATTTAAAATACGAATTATCTTACCTCTACAAACAAAAACAAAACACTAATTTCCTGTTCTTTTTTCCCCGGGAATGGTTCTATTTTGCCACCCAGGATGAAAAAGACACGACCTCCATCGATCGGCTGCAAAGAAAGTATATTGCCGAAATTCCGGCAATTTTCAACGATTCGCTGACAAAAGCCACAGCCAATGCCATGCGGTATTATCTTCACCACAAAGGGTATTATTATGCTGAGGTGGATTATAAAACGAAAACCAAAAAGAAGAAAATTGATATCAACTATATTGTCACCCCCGGAAAACAGTTTCAAATCGATTCTGTATTTTTTGAGAGCAGGGATAACGGGGTTGACAGCATCCTGCAATCTATAAACCGAAATACTTTTCTAAAGCCCGGCAAAGGTTTCGATCTCAACCTTTTCGAGGCTGAGAAAACAAGGATTACCAATCACCTTAACAATTCGGGCTATGCCTACTTCTACCCCAGTTATATTGACAAAATGGATGTGGATACCTTCCAGAATGATGGCAAGGCCAATTTGTATCTCAGGGTGCTGCCTCCCCCGGAAGACTCCATCCATAAAAAATACGTTTTCGGCGATATCACCATTTTTACCGACTATGATCCGGCCAATAGGGATTTTCCCGCGATTGATACCATCCTGGGAGGTTACCGAATCATTTCACAGTCGGAGGATTTTATCATAAAACCCAACATTCTGCTCAACGCACTTTTTATCGAAAAGGATCATGTTTACGAGCGCAGTAAGTTGGACCAAACCAATAAACAGTTATCGGAATTGGGAATTTACCGGTTTATTCGGATTAAAGAAACGCCCGATCCGGACAAGCCGGATGTATTACATATACGAATAGAACTCACCCCTGCATTCAAAATGGAAATAGGCTGGGATTTTGAGGTCAATTATACCAACAGCAATTCCTCAACTACTCCTTCAGACCTTTTCGGCGTATCCTTTAAACCAAGCTTTAAGAACAGGAACTTATTTCACGGTGCTGAACTATTCGTTCTCGATCTGAACACCGGGGTTGAAGTGAGTCCGTTTGACAGTACGCGATTCTGGAACACCATCGACGCAAGTTTACAAACAGATCTATACCTTCCGAAATTCCTGGACTATTTTGGATTCTGGAAAGGAATTTCCAAAATCCCGTTTGGTAAAAACAAACAACTCTTGAATCCCGGCTTTTTCAATGCGCTCAAAGAAAATTCCGCTACACACATTTCTGCCGGTTATAATTTTCAATTTATCCTGGATTGGTACAGGAGCAATCTTTTCAGTGCCTCCTATGGATACGATCTTTTGCGTTCGCCAACTCAGCGATATATCATTAATCATATAGGTATTGATTACTTTTATCCGATTACCGAGGATTATTTTGAAAGGGAAATTCTGGCCAATAACGATTTTTTCAAACGTAGTTTTGGTAAACAGGTCTTTGTAAGCCTGTTGTTTAAAAATCTGGATTACAGTTTTACCAGCAGACAGAACCGGTATGGGGAAACCACCTACGCCGGTCTTTCCTTTGAGCTCGCCGGAATGGAGGTTTGGGGGATCAATGCTTTATACAATGAGTTTTCCTTGAATCCAACGATTTTCAAACCCGGGAAAAACATTGAATTTTCGCAGTACTTCCGGATTGAATCTGAATTTCATTATCAAAGACGATTCAATTCCAGGAATTCCGTCGCTGGCAGATTCAACTTTGGCTTTGCCAAAGCTTTTGGGTTTACCTCCGATGTACCCTATGTGAAACAATTTGCGGCCGGAGGAGCAAACAGCATTCGCGCGTGGTTGCCTCGTGGACTTGGACCCGGAGGATATCTCGATCCATTGTCCCTGAAAAAAGAAAACAGGAACCGTTTGTACCAAAAAGGAGATCTCAGACTCGAAATCAATGCGGAATACCGGTTTAACCTCATAGGCCCCATGAATATGGCTGTTTTTTTTGATGTCGGCAATATTTGGACTACCAAACTGGATACCAGTCGTTATGGTTCCAAATTTCTGCTGACCAGAAAGTGCGTCAGCGGCTGTTTTGATACGGAACCGGACACTAAGATCTACAATGACGCCTTTTATCAACAGCTGGCTATCGGTACCGGGATTGGATTGCGGCTGGATGTTTCCTATTTTGTATTTCGGTTGGATGTGGGACTGAAATTGAGAAACCCTTATCCTGAATTCAGAAATGAGGACGGAAGCGGTACCGGGTACTGGCAATCGCCCGGAAAGTGGAGTTTAAGAGAGGCTACGTTTAATTTTGGCTTGGGATATCCTTTTTAGGACTATTTCATATTTTTCCTGCCGTATTTACTGCAAATAGGACATTCTTCCCGCTTATGCCCCCTTGCCGGACAATATTCCCTGCCGAAAAAGATTATCTGCAGATGTAATTTATTCCAGGATTCCCTTGGAAAAACCTTTTTCAGATCAGCTTCTGTTTTTACCACATTTTTCCCGGTACTTAATCCCCAGCGGTACGCTAGTCTGTGGATGTGAGTATCCACGGGAAAAGCAGGCACGCCAAATGCCTGAGACATGACCACCGAGGCAGTTTTGTGTCCTACTCCCGGCAAGGCCTCCAAATCTTCAAAACTGGCGGGAACTTCGCTGTTGTGTTTATCGATCAAAATTTTGGATAGGTCCCATATTGCTTGTGATTTCCTGGGTGCCAATCCACAAGGCCTGACAATATCTTCGATCTCTTTGACAGATAATTTGATCATCGCCTCCGGGGTATTGGCTCGATCGAAAAGAATTGGCGTAACAGTATTGACGCGGGCATCCGTACTTTGCGCAGACAGCAAAACGGCTATCAGTAAGGTATAAGGATCGACATGAGTCAGTGGTATCGGGGTTTCCGGATACAAATCTTCCAGTATGTTGGCAATAGCTTCAGCTTTTTCTTTTCGGGTCATAAGGTCAGAAATTACAAGTTGCGAATGAAAAATTATGAATTTGCTTCTTAGGCGAATTCGAGCTTTTAATATTCAAAGGTACCTTGTGCCGTTTCGATACGGACGTGTTCGCCTTGTGCTTCTTCTACATAACCGCAGACCTGGGCATCAATGCCAAAGCTTTTCGAAATATCCACAACAGTCCGGGCATGTTTTTCATCCAGGTAAACTTCAAGTCTCTGCCCCATATTAAACACCTGGTACATTTCTTTCCAGGAGGTTCCCGATTCTTTCTGAATCAACTCGAACAAAGGAGGGACAGGTAAAAAATTATTTTTGATGATCCGCTTGTTTTGTACAAATTTACTGACTTTGGTCTGGCCGCCGCCCGTACAATGGATAAGGCCGTTAATGTTGCCTTTGAGTTCTGCGAGCAACTTTTTTAAAACAGGTAAATAAGTTCGGGTCGGCGAAAGAACCAATCGGCCAATAGTAATTTGTTCTCCATTGATTTCCAGGGTTTCGGTCAAAGACCTGGATCCTGTGTATACCACTTCCATCGGTGTATTTGGATCAAAACTTTCCGGGTATTTACCGGCATAAGCTTTTGAAAAAACATCATGCCGGGCGGAAGTGAGCCCGTTACTCCCCATACCCCCGTTATAATTATCCTCATATTTTGCCTTGCCGTAAGAGGCCAGTCCTACAATGACATCTCCGGCTTTAATCTCATTGGCAATGACGTCTTCCCGCTTCATTCTCCCAAAAGCAGTATACCCCACATCCAGGGTACGAACAATATCACCGACATCGGCAGTTTCTCCGCCGGTCATGTGGATGTTGACACCAAAGTCTTGCATCCGTTCAACAAATTCCGTAGCTGCGTTAATAATAGTAGCAATGACATCTCCCGAGACCAGGTGTTTATTGCGTCCGATGGTTGAAGAGATCAGAATATCGTCGATGCAGCCAACACAAGCCATGTCGTCCAGATTCATGACCAGTGCATCCTGGGCGATACCTTTCCAGACGGAGAGATCTCCTGTTTCTTTCCAGTATAGATACGCCAGGCTCGTTTTTGTACCTGCTGTATCGGCATGCATGAGGTTACAGTAGTCTTTATCCCCGGCTACTACATCAGGCAGAATTTTGCAAAAAGCATTTGGAAATATCCCTTTATCCTGGCCTTTGATAGCAGCATGGACTTCATCTTTAGTTGCCGAAACACCCCGCAAGTCGTATTTGTATTTATCTGACATATTATTACATTTAAAAAGATGAACAAAAATACATTCTTTTTGAAGTTTCCTCGACTATTTGGGTTCTTTCATCGTAAAAAATTCATTACATTCGCAAGTGTTAGCAATTTGTTAACATAATCAATTAACAAAATTCTGTAGCCAAAAAAATTATAAACATGAATCCTGTACCAATTGTATTTGGAGTACTGATGTTACTCATTATTCTTTCCGGAATCTTTACCGTAAAACAGCAAACTGCCGCCGTCGTTGAACGTTTTGGAAAATTCGTAGGGATCAGAACTGCCGGACTTCAATTTAAAATTCCATTCATTGATAAAATTGCCGGCAAACTAAGTCTGAAAATTCAGCAGCTGGATGTTATTATCGAAACCAAAACAAAAGACGATGTATTTGTCAAACTGAAAGTGTCTGTTCAATTCAGTATCCTGCACGAGTCTATTTACGAAGCATTTTACAAGCTGGAAAATCCTTATGAGCAAATTACTTCCTATGTTTTTGATACCGTTCGTGCCGAAGTCCCCAAAATGAAACTGGACGATGTTTTCGTGCGCAAGGATGATATTGCAGATGCGATCAAAAGGGATATTTCACAGGCCATGAATGAATACGGTTATGTTATCGTTAAAGCACTTGTTACGGATATTGACCCTGATCATGATGTTAAGAATGCCATGAACCGCATCAATGCCGCTGAACGTGAAAAAGTAGCTGCTGAATACGAAGGGGAAGCTGAAAGAATCCGCATCGTTGCCAAAGCGAAAGCAGAAGCTGAAAGCAAGCGCCTGCATGGACAAGGTATCGCGGATCAGCGTCGTGAGATCGCCAGAGGTCTTGAAGAGTCTGTAGATGTACTCAGTAAGGTAGGGATTAATTCACAAGAGGCTTCTGCCCTGATTGTGGTTACCCAGCATTATGACACTTTGCAGTCTGTTGGAGAAAATACCAATTCCAACCTGATCTTGCTTCCTAATACACCTTCTGCCGGAAGTGAAATGCTTTCTGATACCATTACCAGCTTTGTAGCTTCTCACCAAATAGGTGAAGAAATGAAAAAACAAAATCAGTTACAGCTGAAAAATCCGGTAAAGACCAAAGCCGGTAAGTAAGTCACTAAAATATTCTCTTTAAACATGACTCATCCCGAATTTTGCTCTTAGCAAAATTCGGGATTTTTTTTGATGCCCGGTATTATCAAATCTTCTAATCCTGTCGTGGAACTAAAGGATTTTAATAATTTTACCGTAATTCACAAGCATTTTGGTCCACTTCGACACCAAAGAGCGAACTTCTGGCTTTTTTTCTTAGGTTTAAATGCATTTTTTCTTGTTTGATAGCCTTAAGACACACGAAAATCCCAAATTTTGGTTAAAACCAAAATTTGGGATGAGTCATGTTTTTGCGCCATCCTTTTGCTGGATCAAAAACAATGATCTACGGTTAATTCAGTATTAATTGAATATTAATTTTTAAATCAGTCTTATTAGTTTCTCCCGTAATTCCCTTTACTTTGTATTTTGATGAAACCTAAGTTTTTTAAAACAACGAAGGCATATGCGTTCTACCAGGATATTAATCGTAGATGACGAACCTGACATTTTGGAATTTTTGACCTACAACCTTGAAAAGGAAGGCTATGAGGTACTTTCGGCATCAGATGGACGGGAAGGACTGGAGAAAGCGATAGCGTCCAAGCCAGATCTCATAATTCTGGATATCATGATGCCCAAAATGGATGGTGTTGAAGTCTGCCGCCTGCTCAGAGAAAATCCTGACTTTGACGAGACACTTATCGCCTTTCTCACTGCCCGGGAAGAAGATTACAGCCAGATAGCCGCGCTGGAAGTTGGTGGAGACGATTATATCACAAAGCCTTTGAAACCCAGGGTATTTGTAAGCCGGATTAAAGCATTGCTGCGCAGATCTCTCAAAAGTGAAGCGCTGGATAATGAAAATATTATCGAGGTCGGTAATTTGAAAGTCGATAAAGATAAAATTTGTGTTTATAAAGCCGATAAAGTTATTGAACTGGCAAAAAAAGAATTCGACTTGCTTACTTTGCTGATGTCCAGGCCAGGTAAGGTTTTTTCCCGGGAGGAAATTTTCAACAAAGTCTGGGGTTCCGATGTGATTGTTGGTAACAGAACCATTGATGTTCATATCAGAAAATTAAGAGAAAAGATAGGTTCCAAATTCATCAAGACTATCAAAGGCATAGGATATAAATTTGATTTTTGATATGCTGAAAAATCTCAACCCGCAACAAATTGCCTTTTTTGCCGCTATCCCCATTACCATCTTCACAACGGTCTTTTATTTCTTTGCTGTTTTTGTAGAACCCAAGGCCCACCCGGTTTTTGTCATTTTAGTAATTCCGGTATTAACTTTCGTAATAGCCTATTTTTCAGTCATTTATTTTATTAAAAAATATATTTATCGCAAAATCAAGGTTATTTACAAAAATATTCACAATAAGAAGGTACCGTCACAGGAACCTAAAATGATAATAAAAGTCACAGAAAACATTCTCGATCAGGTAGAGAAGGAAGTCGAGGTCTGGGCCCAGAACCAGGAACGCGAAATTCAGAAGTTTAAGTCGTGGGCAGATTACCGAAGAAAGTACATCGGAGATATTTCGCATGAGCTAAAAACCCCGGTATTTAATATCCAGGGGTACCTGCATACCTTGCTGGAAGGTGGCCTGGAAGACAAAAGGATCAATAAAACCTATCTTAAAAAGGCTATAAAAAACGTGGAAAGGCTTCAAACAATTATTGAAGATCTCAGCACCATTTCCAGGTTCGAATCTCAGGCCATGAATTTGGATAAGGAAGTCTTTGACATTAAATTATTAACCGAAGAAGTTTTTGAAGACCTCGAGTTTAAAGCCCAGCAAAAAAACATAACGCTTGGATTTAAAGAAGAGAATACCCCATCAGTCAGGGTTTTTGCCGACCGGGAAAGTATCCGTCAGGTCCTTACCAATTTAATTGGTAATTCCATCAAATATACAGATGAAAACGGACGAACCCTGGTCAGCTTTTACGACATGGAAAATCGTATTTTAGTCGAAGTTTCTGATAAAGGGATCGGTATACCCGCCAAGCATATTCCTTTCCTCTTTGATCGTTTTTACCGGGTAGACAAAAGCCGCTCCAGGAAACAGGGGGGCTCTGGCCTTGGATTAGCGATCGTCAAGCATATCATTGAGGCTCATAAACAAAGCATCAATGTTCGAAGTACTTCCGGAGTCGGCTCCACTTTTGGCTTTACGCTGGATAAAGGGTAGTAATAAAAAACTCCACAGATTTTAATTTTTAACCTTTTGAACAACTGTCTTACCTGCTTTTGGTTTATCATTCTTGTAAGTTTTTTATATTCGCAAAAAATTGATCTTAAAAGTGAATTATGATTTCTCTTACTGACATTTTCATCAAGTACGGTGACCGGATCCTGCTGGATCACATTAGTCTCAGCATTATGCAAGGAGACAAGATAGGACTCACTGGCCGTAATGGAGCGGGGAAATCAACTTTATTAAAGGTAATTGCCGGTGAAAAAACACCAGATCAGGGAAAGGTCAACATTGGCGGGCAAGGTACTTTGGGTTTTCTCCACCAGGAGATGTATTTGCCCAAGGGAAAGACGGTGATGGAAGAAACCCTTAGCGCTTTCGACAAGGTGAAAAAACTTCAAAAAGAGATTGAAGAATTGCATGATGCCATTGCAAACCGTACAGATTACGAAAGCAAGGCATACCATGATTTACTTGATCGCTACGCTGAATTACAGGAAAGGTTTCATCATCTGGGAGGAGATTCCATGGAAGCCGATACTCAAAAAGTACTCTTTGGTCTGGGTTTCAGACAAAGAGATTTTCAGCGGCTTACGGATGAATTCAGCGGTGGATGGCAAATGCGAATAGAACTCGCTAAAATGTTACTCAAACGTCCGGATTATCTTTTGTTGGATGAGCCCACCAATCACCTGGATATTGAATCCATCATCTGGCTGGAACAATTCCTGGGGAACTATCCCGGCGCCGTTATCATCATTTCTCACGACAAACAATTCCTGGACAATATAACCACGCGCACGGTTGAAATAGAATTGGGAAAAGCCATTGATTACAAGGCCTCTTACTCAAAATTCGTCCAATTAAGAAAGGAGCGCCAGGAAAAACAACAGGCTGCCTACCTCAATCAGCAAAGGGTGATCGCTCAAAAGGAAAAAACGATCAATCGCTTTATGGCCAAGGCCAATAAAACGAAGATGGCCCAGTCTATGCAAAAACAACTGGAAAAAATCGAGCGTATTGAAGTTGATACTTTTGATACTGCAGGAATGAGCTTGAGATTTCCTCCGGCGGCTCGTTCAGGTGAGGTTGTTCTCGAAGGAAAGCAGGTAACCAAACACTACGGTAACCTTGAAGTCCTGAACGATGTTGATTTTAAGATTTTGCGTGGCGAACGAGTGGCTTTTGTCGGCCAAAATGGTCAGGGAAAGACAACCCTTGCGAAAATTCTGATAAATGAAATTTCAGCTTCTTCGGGTGAAGTTAAACTCGGCCACAATGTCCAGGTGGGTTACTACGCTCAGGACCAGTCAGACACTTTACATCAAATGTCAACAGTACTCGAAACTATGGAGCAAAACGCTCCGGCTGAAATGCGTACGAAATTACGCAGCATTCTCGGGGCGTTTATGTTTAGCGGTGAAGATGCCGATAAAAAAATCAGTGTTTTGTCGGGTGGAGAAAGGGCAAGGCTAGCCCTGGCTTGTATGTTGTTAAAGCCTTTTAACTTACTGGTTCTTGATGAGCCTACCAACCACCTGGATATAATTTCTAAAGACATTCTCAAAAAGGCCCTGATGGAATATGATGGTACGCTGATCGTCGTTTCCCATGACAGGGAATTCCTGGGAGAATTGACAGATAAAACTGTGGAATTCCGGGACCAGCAGCTATTCACTCACCTTGGAGATGTGAATTACTTCCTCGAAAAGCGTTCGATGGATAATATGAGAGAAGTTGAAATGAGCTCGAGTTCAGACAAATCCAAAGAAAAAACCGATCCGGCCAAAGTTGTCAAACAAATTTCCTACGAGGAACGTAAAAAATTAATGCGCACTATTTCCAACGCTGAAAAGAAGATTGAAATGCTGGAAGAAGAGATCGCCAATTTTGAAAAACAGATGGAAGATCCCGCCTTTTATTCCACTTCTGATTCCGAAGAAAAAATAAAAACTTACCAGCAAAAAAAATCAGAGCTGGAAACCGTTATGGAAACGTGGGAAGAAGCATCTATTGCTTTGGACGAAGGAGGTGAATAGACCGCTCGCTACCCTACCAATCTATTTCCAGATCGCCCTCGTTCCATAAAACAACTTGTTTGATCCGGTTGATTTTCCAGCTATCATTATCATCTTGAAGTAATCCGAACTCATAAAGTGCATGGGTGTTAAACTGCTGATCTTCTGATTGCCTGAAAATAAGGCAACTGGCCAGTACCGTGGCAGAGCGCCCGCCAACATCGACCTCAAAATTGGTAATCAAATGATGAATGTGTAATTTTTCATGAAGATTCACCCGCATAGCGATGTATTGGTCAGCAGAAATTTGCAGGATTCCATCTCCTCTGAGATCATCATAATCCACCAGAATACTTTCTGCCAAAACATCTTTCATTCGAGTCCAGTCCTTCAAGTCGAAACTATTCATGAAACTGGAAATGGCTTCTTGAACTTCAACTTTTTGTGACATATTTTTCCGAAATTTTATGACATTTACTATACCTAATAAATAACGGTCACATCTCCTTTCAGTATGATCTTCTCGCCGTTAATAAGTTCAACTTCAGTCCAATATACAAAAACTCCGGAATTTACCAGCTCGCCACGGTGATAACCGTCCCAACCAAATTGAGGATCATTGGGTGGGAAATCATAAACTTCGAATACAAGCTCTCCCCATCGGGTATATATTTGAAGGGAATTAATGATATCAATGGTATTATCCTTGGCAAAAACATGAAAGATCTCATTGTTGCCATCGTCATTTGGTGAAAAGACATTGGGGATATATATAGCTGGTCGTTCATCTACGATCAATCTTATCCTGGCTTCTTCCCGGCAGCCATTCTTCGTTATTACTTCCAGAAGATAATCGGTGGTATGTAATGGATTGGCCAGTGGTGTTAAGCAATCAGAACAACTTAAACTTCCTGCGGAAGTCCAGGTGATGGAAGCCAATTCATCTTCAGGATAATTCACTGTCGCATTGATCTGGTAAGACTCTCCCAGTTTTATCGCCACCAATGGCTCCAGCCCGATCTCCAACTCAGGAATATCCTCTACATAAACACCTTCGGTAAATTCACAACCATTAGCGTCCTGAACAACCAGTAAATGCCAGCCGGGAGAAAGCAAGGTAAATGCATCATTCTGGGTAAAGGTAGATCCTCCGTTAATGGAATACACAAAGGGTTCCGCCCCTCCTTCAATTGTTGAAATATTGAGGTAGGCAGGATCTCCATGACACAAAGGTTGTGAAAGGTCCGCTTCGATCCCGGTAGGAGTAATTAAATCAACCTCCACTTCATCTGTATCTGTACAGCCGTTTTCGAGATTTGTCACCATAAATGAATAAGTTCCCGGAGACTGCACAATCGGTGTAAGCGCATTGGCATTGGCAATAATGCCTCCATCCGGTCCCGTCCAGTTATAAACAAAATTGTTTCCTCCGGAGGAGCTTACACTGCCTTCAAGTGTTAAGTTGGTGATAATACAGGTTAAATCTTCAGCCTCCCCGGCATCAGCAACAGGCGTTTCAGTATCCTGCTCCACCATGACCGTTGAACTATTGTGGCAACCATTCTCAGGGTTGTAAACATAAAACTGGTAAGTGCCCGGATTGGTTACGCCAATGATCTGGTTTCCGGTGCTGAACGTCTGACCACTAGCCAGCTGCCATTCATACTCCAAAACAATATCTGGATTGCTGGTACCAATCAGATCCACTTCCGGGTTTACGCAAGTTAATACCCCGTCAGTTGCAGCAATGGCCAATGGTGGCTCTATATCCTGATCAATGGTTACAGCATCGGTAGCCTCACATCCGTTGGTATCGTCAGTAACGAGCAACAAATAAGTACCAGGTTCATTGACCGACGGCGTTAGCCCGGTATTACCCGATAATATATTTCCATTGTTTGTTGTCCACAGATAGCTACTGTTGCTGCTGCTGGAAGTTCCATTCAGTTGTAATGTTGTTGTTGCACAGGTAAGCGTATTGCTGGCTCCTGCCTCTGCAATAGGCGGAGAAATATTTTGATCAACTATTGTAAATACGGAACTTTCGCAGCCATTTTCATTATTCAGGGCAACCATGGTGTATCCCCCCGGAGCTTGAACAGGAACTGAGAATGCATTGCCAATAACTCCATTATTTTCATCCAACCAGGTAATTTCATAATCACCATCGGCAATCCCCTGAAGATTAACTGTCGTTAAATTACAGGTAAGAATTTCGGGTTGATTAATATTTATTTCAGGGTAAACCGTATCTATCGCCACTTCAACAAAATCGAAGGCCTGACAGCCATTTTCGAGGTTGGTGATCACTATATTATATACTCCCGGAGCGTCAATCAATGGACTGGGTCCATCAGAGCCTGAGATGATGTTTCCGTTGGTGGTATTCCACTCAAAAGTCGTATTCCCCTGACTGCTCTCAGAACCATCAAGATTGATATATGTTTCGGCACAATTGAGGGTAAGTGCAGGTCCTGCTTCAGCCTCCGGTTCAGCAATGTCGATATTGACCACTACTGCATCGGCAGCAGCACATCCGTTATCAATATCAGTAACAATAAATTCATATATTCCTGGTTCCGTTACCACAATGGTTTCCAAAGAAGAAGAAAAGTTGAGGACAGAACCGTTTTGTTGCTGCCAGGTATAATTAAAGTTGGTGCCGGTTGAAGACCCCGAAGGATTAAGTAAGACCTCTGATTGGTAGCAATTGATTATTTGGGTCGGACCCGCTTCAGCCGTTGGCAATTCATCCAGACTAATGAGTTCAACACTGGCCTCATCTGCACATCCATTGGTCGTATTGAATACTTCAAGTGTATAGATTCCAACCGAAGAAGCACTGAATTCGGGGACATCTTCCTGTGTCGTTGAACTACCGTCGGGAAGTGTCCAGATATATAAAAATTCATCGCCCGAGCTGGAAGCTGTGCCATCGAGGTTTACAACCAGTTGTTGACAGGTAATATCATCCGGTTCGGCAAGTATTGCCGTCGGCATTTCGAAATTCTCGGTAACGTCAACAAATGCTGTATCTGCGCAATGATTGTCGTTATTGGTTACGACCAACTGGTACGTTCCTGCATAGTCAACAGCAAATTCTTGCGTATCATCAAGGTCAATACCCAATTCCGAAAGGCTCCATAAATAGGTGTAGACATCCCCTTGAGAAGAGGCTGTGCTGAGCAGGTTTACTGTTGCGTTGGCACAGTTTATTTCACCTTCAACTTCCGCGACGGCAAAAGGTGCTTCGATATCCAAATCAACAAACACCGTATCCACAGAAACACATCCGTTTTCAGTATTGATTACTTCCAAAGCGTATAAACCTTCTTGTTGAATATCCACTTGAAGAGAAGCATTTGTCAAAATTGCCTGTGATTGAAGATCTATCCACTGATACGCTAAATCATCCCCTCCTGCATCTACAATCCCCTCCAGTTGAACACTTGTTACCAGGCAGTTCAAGGCTAAATCTTGACCGGCATCGGCGACAGGCATGCTAAAGTCGGGAATTATTTCAACCTGGTCAACATCCGAGCATCCGTTGCCTGTATCGGTAACCTGAAGGGTATAAACTCCTGGTAGGGAGGTTTCCCAGATTAATGAATTAGCATCGGCAATGGAACCGTCTGGTTGAGTCCATTGAATTTCGAAAGATCCACCGGAATCAGAACCGGTCGCATCAATGGTAGCCATTTCATCGTAGCAATTGATAACAAGATCAGCACCAGCAGAAACCACAGGCTGTTGAATATCCTGAAAAACTTCAACGCCAAGATTGGATACGCATCCATTCTCCGAATTAGTCACCTCCAATTGATAAACACCAGGCATGCTAACCGTTATATCGAGGTTTCCCGGGTTGACGATAGGGTTGTTTTGAGGGCTTGTCCATAAGGCAGAAAAATTAGCATTACCCTCTTCAACTACCCCACTTATCAGGATGCTTTGGTTATAACAATTAAGGATATCTCCAACGGTCGCAGATAGGTTTAAAGCCCCCATACTGTTGAACACTTGTACCTCATCCGCCTCTGAACAACCGTTATTGGTGTCGGTTACCAACAGCGTATAAATTCCTGCTGCATCCGTTTCCAGGCTGATACTGTTTTGACCAGAAAGGATCGTCCCGTCATTTGTAGTCCACACGTAAATATAATTCGCCCCGATACTGGAACCACTGGCATTAATTTGTAATGAATTTCCTAAACAATCCAGCTCTAAATCTTCCCCTGCATTGGCTATTGGTGAAATTGTGTCAATTGGGACAAAAACCTCCATTGAATTGGTACAACCATTATTGGTATTTGTTATAACCAGTTCATAAGTGCCATTGGCACTTATGGTTACTTCTTCCGTTGTATTAGTTCCAGCAAATATGCCATCAGTAGTTGACCATTCATACTCAATCCCAGGGCCAAAAGTGCTGCCAAAAGCCGAAAGTACTACCTCGGTAGTTGCACAGGTTATCGGATCAGGTGTTTGGATAGTCACCTCCGGTAGATCTACGTTTTCAATTATTTGAATTTCATCTTCTCCAACACAACCATTTTCGAGATTTAAGACACTCAGGTTGTATATTCCGGGAGCATCGGCCTGGGCATTTGGAGATGACTCTCCCTGCAATATGTTGCCATCTGAGGTAGTCCACTGAAAAAGGTATTCAGGGCCGGCATCTGTTATTCCATTAAGCCATAGTTCCGTATTCACGCAATCGAGTATGCCGTCTTCTCCAGCATCTACCTGTGGAGGTTCCAGGTCAGTCACTACTTCTACGGGAAGCTCTGTAGAACAGTGATTCAGGATATCGGTTACTACAAGGGTATAAATCCCCGGTTCATCAACAGAAATGTTTTCTTCATTAAAGCCAATAGTTACCCCTGAAGGAGATAACCATTCATAACTCATATTCTGTGTACTGGATCCATCGGAAGTAATCAACGACTCGTCATTATAACAATTGATTGGACTGGCCTGCGCCATAGCCACAGGGTATTCGATCAGATCTTGTACTGTGGCATCAAGCGTTGTGATACAATCATTATCATCTGTTACCGTTATGGTATAATTCCCCGGGCTCAGATCGTCCTGGAAATCAGCATTAACACCATTGTCCCAATTAAAATCATATGGGGCTGTTCCTCCTGAGGCAGCAAGTGAAACGAAACCTCCCGAATTATTGCAATCAACATCCTCAATATCCAAAACCTGAGCAATTAATTCCGTCGGCTCAATTATTTGCGCAGTGATGGCGCTTTCGCAGCCAAATGCATCATATAAAGTAATGAAATACATGCCCGCAGAGAGATTTGAGATTACAGGTTCTGAAAAAGAACCCTGTTCCCACACATAGGTATAAGGTTCCGTTCCTCCCTGTGGACTAAGCTGAATCATACCATTATTGCCACCATTACAACTCACAGGCTCGGTTATGGAGGATACCGATATGGGTACTTCCTGGATATTTCCCTGGCCAGAAACGTCTATAGGGCAACCATCAGCACTCTCTACCTCAACCAACTGGTAATTCCCCGGTTCCGTTCCTGCAACAATTAGTGGACTTGAAGTGACATCCAATAAAGTTGTTGGCTGGCCATTCACAGAATACGTAACATGCCATGGACCATCACCAGGAAGGTTTATGGTCATATCTGCTGTACTATTACCTCCGCACACCTCTCCCTGACCGCTGATAGTGGCCGTACTCACCAATTCCGTTATTACCCCCTGACCAGAGACATCTATGGGGCATCCGTCAGCACCTTCAACAGCAATTAATTCATAGGTTCCGACTATGGTGCCATCAAAAGTAAAAGGATTGTCAGAAACATTTAAGAGAACTTCTTCTACTCCATTGATGGTATAAAAAATATTCCATGGCCCTGCTCCCGGCAGATCCACGGTCATGGGCACTGAATTAGCCCCGCCGCATATTTCCCCTTGCCCGCTAAGGGTTGCCGAATTAACAATTTCCGTTACAATTCCCTGACCGGAAACATCAACCGGGCAACCATCAGCACTTTCCACCGCTATTAATTCATAAGTACCAGCCTGGGTGCCATCAAAGAAAAAAGGATTATCTGTGACGTTAGTAATTGTCACTGGATTGCCGTTTACGGCATAGGTAATATTCCACGGACCTGCCCCTGTCAGGTCAACACTCATGGTCACAGCATTGGCCCCTCCGCACAACTCCCCATCCCCGCTTAAAGTGGCAGAATTCGAACTCTCTGAAATGGTTGCCTGACCGGAAACTTCAACCGGGCATCCACTGGCACTTTCCGCAAATGCAAGGGAATAGGTACCCGGTTGTGATGCGGTAAAGATATATGGATTGCTGTTTATATTATTAACTGTAGTAGGTATTCCATCATGTGTGATGGTTATATTCCACGGTCCGTTCCCGGTAAAATCTACTGTAAAACTGACGGCATCAGTACCGCCACAAATCTGCCCGTCCCCGCTCAACTCTGCCGACGCTGTTACAGGCACTACGGTAAAAGTAGAAGCCTCTGCGGTGTTGCAATCATCTGAGACAGAAACGGTATAGGTTGTCGGTTCATTGATGTTGACCTCTATCGATTCTGAAGTGCTCCCGTCATTCCAAACATAACTAAGGGGGGGAATCCCCCCGGTAACCACAGGGGTAATCGTAGTGGGCGAATCTGCACAAACCTCCAGATCGGGTAAAGCAACTTCGATTGGCGGTGCATCAAATATCTGAACTTCAACAATACTGGCCTCACAACTGCATGCTTGCTGCAATTCGATAAAAATGGACTCCATACCTTCCACTATCAAATCAAAATATATTTCGATGGATACAGTGACACTTTCCTGTCCAGCAGGAATAACAATAGAACCTGGCAATGCTTCATAATCGACACCGGCCGTTGCGGTACTCTGATTGGAAATGGTATAATTAATGAGTACATCTTCATTCAGATTATTACCTATTCGGGTGAAGGTAATGAGTGCATCGCTGCAACCTTCATATCCGGCAATGTCGCTGGCTGCGTTTCCTGAAATTTCGGAACTCACATTCGCTTCAGGGTCCCCCCCGAAACTGTTGGCCTTAAGGAAAACAGCAGAATCATAGATGTCATCTCCTCTGTCTGCGATAATCAGCTTAATATGATAGGTTTCGCAGGGGATCACATTGGCAATGGCAGTAAGGACTGTGGTGAATCCGTCAAATTCTATGTCATTGGGAGCAACAGGAGAGCCACTGCCACAAATCTCCGTTATGGAATTGTCCAGGTAATAGGCAACATTTGTGTAATGATTGATGGAGTTGATGGCAACATTGTCACCTGTTCCGGGAACAATCGCAATATTTTCGGAATTATTCGAATAAGGACCGGTGATACCAGGGCCACTTATAAAAAAACCAAAAACATCGTTAAATTGAGTACCCGCAAATTCACAATATTCATCAGAGGCAAAGGCATATTCAAAAGTGATCTGATCTTCGGTTGGGGTGAAATCAAAATCAATTTGTGCGATATCGTATAACGTCCCACCGCCACTAATGGCATCAAGATCACTATCTGCGCCCGCATCGAAATACCCCGTGGTAATGCTTGCCGACGAATTTGGACCCGGTACATTACCAATGGCACCTGTAGAAATAATTACCCCATCCTCAATGTTTATAGAAGAAATTCCATTCGTAAAAGTGCCCAGTTGACCACTGGTTCCTGAAAAATTAACGCTATTTACCTCAAAACAATCCCCACCAATGAATACATCCTGTATGAGGCTGGTGACATTGCTATTTTGAGAAGTGATAATGCTGGACAATACCTCCTTCTCAAGCTCATGGTTTTCTTCTTTTTTTTTCGTTGAATTTCTGGAAACGGTCAATGTGTAATTTTTGATTTTGGCCGTGGAGCAATGTTTTTGAAAATAGACTTCCTGGCACTCTGCCTCGGCCGTAAAAAAACATTTTTCATTACCAGTACCGGTAAAATCATCAACGGAGATTTCTACCGGACAATTTCCGGATTCCCTGCTACTCAATATGATGGAATAACCCTCTCCTGCTACAAGGTTGCACAACAGGATACTTTGGTTGTTACCCGGTATTTCTATTGGAATTCTTTGGTGATCCGTTTCAGCTAGTTTATAGGTAGGAATATCCTGCCCCCAAAAAAAAGGAACAAAAGTCCCCAGAAAAAAAAATGTTAGTAAAACTTTTTTCATTGCTTTCTTGAAATTTCATGTGCTACAAAATCAGGATCATTATCCAGATAAAAACAGGGTTTCATCTGATATTTGAGCGAATTAATAATACATTGAAAAAAAATGGAACGGATCAGTCAAAATAAATACTGACCCCAAAACACTTTAGGATAAAAATTGAACCAGGAAGAATTTTCTTCCGCTTAAGGAACTGTTCAATCATATACCAGAATAGCCTTCCTAAAAAAAATGTGAGGTAAATATAAGTTTATAATTTTTTAAAATCGATAAAATGACATTTTTTTTAAAACCTTTGGTTTAAAAAAACGAATAAACGCCTTGAGGATAGCCATTAAGCCATATAAGTAATTTTAGCGATTACTTATGTGGCTTAATGGCCATGAAAAATATTTTACGAAAAATAAGTAAAGCAAAAAACCAGAACTGGTTTTGAATCAATTGTAATCGATGAGTCTTTGGGTTAGTATAAATCCCGCTTCCGCTTTTTCCTCCCAAGGTACTTGTTCACAGGCATTAATATCTGCATTACAGCAAACCTGACATTGGGTGTCGAGGATTCTCAATTCTCTAAAAACGAGGCCTATCCCGCGAGCATATTTCTCAACGGCATATCGGTATTCAATGATATTTTCATAATCGGCATTAACTACCGTGGTTGTTTCCTCAAAATCAAAGGGGTCCTGTGTTAACGGGGTTCCGACTTCCGTCATTTCGTATTCCCAGCTTTTGTATATCTGGACAGGTTCTCCAGCTATTTCAACAGTCAGATATTCATCGAAATGAACATTCCCGTCCCATCTTTTATATATTTTGGGCGGAAAAATAAACTTGATAAATCGAAGATTTTCACTTAAAAGAATGGCTTTGTCATCCTCGGTTCCCCGCGCAAAAACGGATTTGATTTCCCATTCATGGCCTTCTTCCGGGCGTTCATAACGTTCGGTTTTGTACATCAGTACATTGGTTTCATCCCTAAAAGTATCCACCACTACCTCTTTGACCTGGAGGCTTATGTATTCTTTTTCGATGCCACCAATACCGGGATCGAAAATGACAGAGTCTACCTGATAAATTTGGTAACTGCCAATTTTAAGCGGGTAATAATCAAAGGCTTTATCTTGTGGGGATTCAACCAAATTACCATCACAGGCAAAAAGAAAGCATAAAAATACCACACCGAGAGCCCAAAAGATCGAACGTAACATATGGAAACGTGTTTTTATAGAAACTACAGGAAACTGGAGCGAATGATTCCGCCGCCTACTACATCGTCACCTTCGTAAAAAACTGCTGACTGCCCCGGAGCAACACCCCGAACATTGGCATAAAATTCCACTTCAATCTCCCCATCAGCCTGCCTCAGTTTACTCATGGTGCCTTCGTTGCCATGACGAATTCTGGAAACCACCTCCAGCCCGTCGGGGATTTCCGGGTATTTCATATGGTTGATTTTGTATACACGCATGCCATTTCGGATCAGGTCATCCATTTCTCCCAAAACAACGGTATTTGTTTCCGGAATAATTTCGGTCACATAGACAGGCTTTCCCATGGCAATGCCCAGTCCCTTTCTTTGCCCAACAGTAAAGAAAGGGTATCCCCGGTGATTCCCCAGCACTTCTCCTTTGGTATTGACAAAAACGCCGTTGGCCACCTGTTCTTCCAGACCATCAACATTCCTGGTTAAAAAGGACCGGTAATCATTATCTGGAACAAAACAGATTTCAAAGCTTTCCGGTTTTTTAGATAGTTCTTCATAGCCAAAATCTGCTGCCAGTTGACGAACTTCGGGTTTTAACAACCCTCCGAGGGGGAATTTAGAACGATGCAGGCAATCCTGATCAAGTCCCCATAAAACATAAGACTGGTCTTTGTTAAGGTCTTTGGCCTTGGATATATATTTTCGATCATTCAATTCGTTGATCCGCGCATAGTGCCCTGTGGCAATGAATTCGCAATCCAGTGCATCTGCTCTTTTCAACAGAGCAGTCCATTTTATATGGGTATTACACAGGACACATGGGTTTGGAGTCCTTCCTGCCATATATTCTTCGATAAAATTGTCAATGACATAGTTGCCAAACTCATCCCTGATATCAATGATAAAATGGTGAAACCCCATATTCACTGCTACTTCCCTCGCATCATTGATGGAGTCGAGGCTACAACAACCAGTTTCTTTTTTCGGTCCCCCGGAATTGGCATAATCCCAGGTTTTCATCGTGATTCCCACCACTTCGTATCCTTGTTCGTGCAGTAACATGGCGGTTACTGTACTGTCTATACCGCCACTCATGGCCACCAAAACCTTCCCGTGTTTACTCATACTTTTTATTTATCGTGCAAAATTAACAAAACTTAGGCAAGCTATCTGCTGTTCAGCGAATTTTCCGTCCATTAAAGATAAACGCACAAAGCAACAAACTGTTTTTGTAAAATCATTGTGCTAATTAAATAATATGGATATCTTTGACGTTAAGAAATTGTAGCTTTTTGGGGGATAGTTTTGCTTTTTTACTCAAAATAATGAAAACAGCTTAAAAAGAAGCCATCTGTTAAACAAAAATTTCTGTTCTGTTTTAACTTCTTTTTAATAGGCTACCCCGGGAAAATTACTAACGAAAATTATATCAATTATGAATAAATTATTGAGCTTTTCACTTTCAGCTATTTTTGTACTGATTACTTTTACGGGCTTTACCCAAACGGAGGAGCTGGGACTTGCCTCCTATTATGGCGATAAATTCCATGGCCGAAAAACGGCTTATGGAGACACCTATGACCGTAATAAGTACACCTGTGCTCACAAAAGACATAAATATGGCACTGAACTTCGGGTAACGAGAATAGATAACAAAAAGTCTGTTGTGGTAAAAGTTACTGATCGCGGACCTTTTGTTAAGGGGCGTGTTGTTGATTTATCTTATGTTGCCGCTGAAAAAATCGGACTTGTTCAGGATGGTGTGGCTGAGGTTAAAGTTGAAGTGGTCGGAAAAGAATCCGGTAATGATGATAAAACAGCTACAGCTTCAACTGCTTCCAGTGACGAATCAGCAAAGGTTGTCACAGAAACAGTGAGTCCAAAAGATTACGACATACAGCCAAGAAGTACAAATACGGAAAAACCTGTGACTACAGAAAAGAGCAATAGTCCAAAAGCGGATGAAAAAGAACCTGAAAAGGCTCCTGCCAAAACTCAGGCTGAAAACGATCCACAAACCAAGGGTGTTTACAAATTATCAACCGCCGGAACGGAACCAAAATATGCGGTACAGGTCGCTTCCATGAGTAGTCATGCCAATGCTTTAAACCAGGTTGAATTATTGAAAGCCAAATGGTTCAAGGATATTATTCTTTTGGCAGAACCCAAAGGAGAAACCGTTTCCTATAAAATATTGATGGGGCCTTTTGATAACGAAGACTCCGCCAATAAATACAAATCCAGTCTCAAGAAAAACCACAAAATGGACGGTTTTGTCGTTGCGCTTCCGACTGAAAAACCCAAAACCACCCCAAAAGGTGGTGAACCTACGGAATACTCGATGAACCAAAGTCAACCGGGGGTAATCCTCGAAGCACCAAAAGCCGGCGATTTCGGGGTACAGGTGGCTTCTTTAGGTGACTTTGAGAGTGCGGTTAAATTTGTCGAAGGGCTGAAAGCCCGCTGGTTTAAAGACATCCTGGTGAAGGTCGAGGAAGATAATTACAAAGTGATTTTAGGGCCAATGGCAGAAGAAGCTTCTGCGGAAAATTACATGAAAAACCTGGCCAGGAAACACAAAATTAAAGGCTTTGTAGTTAACTTAAAGGAATAATTAAGCAAAGGTGGTTCAAAAAAAAGTCTGGGTACAGGGTTCTTTTCCTTTACCCAGACTTTTTTTTTGAATCTTTGCTAATTGCTTAATTATCAATTGTTTGTTTTGGCTTTTGTTCCACTATCTGGCTCTTTTCTTTTTCAAATAAAATTCCAGACCCCACTCCTACCCCAATAATGGTCCTCATAGCCTCTTCCGGTTTGACATTAACATACTCCAGTTGTTCTTTTTTTACGTGAAAAATAAACCCGTTGGTAGGATTAGGACCCGTTGGAACAAAAACAGTAACGAAATCGACAGAAGTATCTTCGTCAGTAATGAATCCGGTCATCCGGGTCTCATTTCTAAAAACATCTACCAATACAACCTGTTTGAAAGGTGCTTTATCTCTCCCCCGGAAAGAAGAAATCGCATCTCTAAGGGTTCCATAAATTGG
This sequence comes from uncultured Bacteroidota bacterium, assembly GCA_942492125.1. GTDB lineage: Bacteria > Bacteroidota > Bacteroidia > Chitinophagales > Saprospiraceae > BCD1. The sequence continues at coordinate 320,488 of CALODM010000035.1, read as the reverse complement.
TAGCCTGCGAAGCCAGTTGTCTTCAATAAATGTAAACAATCGTTTGCCAAAAGTCGTCCGGACAAACAGTCCGATAAAAAAGAATAATGCTATAACCAAACCAAAGGCCAGAAGGTCAACCACCCAGGCATCAATATTGGGAGGAAAATTAAATATTTTGGTGATTGGTTCCACGATTTGGGTGACCGTTCTAAAGAAAAACTGGACGATCCAAAAAAGCAATGCCAATGGAAGCAATACAAAAACACCCCCGATAACAGTAGTCGTGAAAAACTTCTGAAGCCTTCGGATGAGAATTTTACCTTTTTTTATTTTTCTTTTCATTTTTTTGAAAATTATTAATGTTTTGAACCTGACTGCGACCAGACAGGAATAAAGTGATTAGCAACTTCATAAACAAACCTGCCTGCTGACCGCAGAAAGCAGGAGTAACCACTCCTTTTTGCCATAAGATTTTTTCATCTTCCCCTATGATGTGTTTAAAAACCTCATGCTCACTTTTAATATGTTAGAAACGATAAACTACTGCCGAAGGTTGTGAAATCTATCTCAACCTCATTACTTTTTAGACGAAATTTAAAATTGAAAGTAAATAAATGGCACGACTTCTGATCCCGCCGCCTGAATGACGGTCCAAATAACAATAGCCAGTGTTAAAATATGCACAGGAATGGGTGCTTTTTCAAAAAAAACAGAAACATGAGCATAAAACTTATCCGGTATAAAATGAAGGAAGAAACCCAGGCTTATTAAAAGAAAAACAGTGCTATAACCTTGCAGGATTTCAAAAATTAGTGATGGTTGAAATGCCAATAATATTTGTCCTAAAATATCACTGGTAATATTTATGGCAGGCAGTGGTGCCCCGAGAGCACCTGAACGAAAGAATATCCAGCCTAATGCTACAAAATGAAAAACAAAAACCCTTGCAGAAATTTTTTGAATTACTTCTTTTAATTCTGCTTTGCGAAAAACGCCTGCCAATAATTCAAAAAACAGGAAAATAAGTACCCACAAAGTGAGTATCAAAACATTGCTGCCGGTCAATTGCCAAAATTTATCTTTATCCTGAGGAAAAAATCTCCACAACAAAACCACCTGTCCTGCCAGATGAACGGTGGACAAGATCAGTAATGACCTTAAGGCAGGGTTGTTGAAATACTTTTTGGCATTGTCCATGAACCTGTCGGCCGCCAGGGCAAAACCATGAAGGCCTCCCCATATAATAAAGACCAAACCAGCTCCATGCCATAAACCTCCCAGCAACATGGTAATCATCAAATTGACATAGGAACGTCCTTTGCCCTTTTTGTTGCCTCCCAGCGGTATATATAAATAATCCCTCAGCCATGTGGACAAGGAAATATGCCATCGTTGCCAGAAGTTCCTAATGGAATGTGCCTGATATGGTTTTCTGAAATTCTCAGGTAATTGAAAACCCAACAATAAGCCCAAACCAATAGCCATATCAGAATAGCCGGAAAAATCACAATATATCTGGATGGCGTAACCGTAAACAGCCATTAAATTTTCAACCCCGGAATACAGAGCTGGAGCTTCAAATACCCGATCCACAAAATTGACACTGATGTAATCAGAAATGACTGCTTTTTTGAATAATCCTCCGGAAATCAATAAAACAGCCTGGCCTAGCTGAGCTTTATTCAAAACTGGTTTTTTTCTGATCTGTGGTATGAAATCTGCGGCCCGTACAATGGGTCCTGCCACCAATTGGGGAAAAAAAGTAACAAAGAAGGCAAAATCATTCAACCGGTGAAAAAAGCTTCTAATATCAGTGATGTATTCTGTCAAAGGAACCAGTTTCCGGCGAAATACATCGATGCTGTAACTCATGGTCTGGAAGGTGTAAAAGGAAATCCCTACCGGCAGAAATATCTTTTTGAAGGAGAGGTCCAAACCTGTGAAATCGTTCGCCAGGCCAATGAAAAAATTGGTGTATTTAAAATAACCCAGTAAACCAAGATTTATAGCGATACTTAAAGCCAGGAAAAACCGGCTTTTGGTTTTTGTCGAAGCATGATAGATGAAATGTCCGAGTATGAAATCAACAATGGTGGAAAAAACGAGTAGAAAAAAGAAAAAGCCACTCGATAAATAATAGAAATAAAGGGAAAATCCCAGGGTAAAGACAATTCGGAGATTAGCTCTGTTTATTAACACCAGGTATATGGCAAAAAACAGAGTGAACAAAAGAAAGAAATCGGCAGAATTGAACAACAAGGGCCTACGCGCATCGTAGTCCAATAAAGACAAGACAGCCTGTATGTTAATGCCCTGTCCCATAAGCCTTTATTATCGCATTAAACAACAGTTGACCAAGCAAATTATACCCTTCCCGGGTAAAATGTATTCCATCCTGCAGGGCAAGCTCTTTTTTTTGCCATTCGGCAATCGAATGTCCCATCACGACCTTTTGGTCCCAAAGTGCACACCCAAAATCTGCAGCTTTTTTTCTGATGATCTCTGCAACCTTCTCATCATTGGTATTATCCTTTCGTGTCGCAGGATTGGTCGTAAGGATTATAGGGGTTTCGGGCGAAACTTCCGTCAATTGAGCAAGAAATTCATTTACCTGTTTTGAAAAATCCGACACATCAAATCCGGAACTGAATGATTCATTGGTACCAAGGGATACGATATACAAATCTGCCTGGAGTTTGGGCAGTTGGTTAAAGAAGAATTCGCTTTGTGAAAAATGATAAAAGGTTGCCCCGTTAACACCAATGGCATGATAAAGAACTCCCTTTTGCAGGGTGTTTTCAAAAGCAACGCCGTGAAATACCATGTTTTTTTGTTTTTCGGACTGCCTTTCCCCCTTTATGATGAGCTGATTTGCCGGAGAATCCAGCAATAAGGTAGCGGTAAAAACACTATCCGGGTACTCTGTATTGGCCAGGTAGGCAAACCTGGTAAAATCAGGAGTTTTCGGCTTGACATAAACAGGCCTGCTAACAGCAAGTCGCTGGCCGATATTTATTCTGGAAGACCGTAATCCATTCCACCTTTTTAGGTTATTCACACTTGTACCATAACGCCTGGCCAGGTGCGAAAGTGTTTCGCCAGACCTTACACGATGGTAACGGCGTTGGGCAGGCTCTTTTTTCGCATCAGCCTTTTTGACATCACCCTTTCCCAGTGTAAAATCAAAAGCAGCAGGGCCTTTTTGGTTAAAAAGCGTGATCTTATCGAACTTCTGAGGGTTGATGGAGTCCCCCAGGATAATTTCAATATAAAATTCAGGGTTATCCGTTTCGATAGAAGCACCTGCAACACCCATTGGAGGACCTGGCTTAAATACATTTCTTTTATATTGCCATGAACTGTTGGAGTTTGTAACAACATCCAAGGGGTTATGAGATTCGGCCAGCGCAAATGGAAATACCAGACCGCGACCGCGATTACCGAACTGTTCCTGGAATAGTTCTCTGAGTTTACCGGTCCAGAAATCAGCCTGAACATGAGAATCTCCTATGTGCACGATGGAAACCGCATCAACCTCTCCCCTTTCCAGTGCTGAAAGTTTAGCATAAAAAGACTTCAGGTGTTCTTTGGAAATAATCTGGTTATCCTCTGCTCTTATAAACGCATAACGGCTATAATCCAATGGAATGGTATCCATGACAAAACCATTGGCAGACAATTCGTAACCAACCAACATCAGTAATAAAAGCGGATAAATTAATTTTCTCATAATTTTCTAAAAGTCAACAGCAGTTGCTTCCTGTTGTGTTACATAATTATCAAAAGCTTCCATTAAAAAGGTCAATAGAAGTTCTCCGGCTTTTTCAGCACCGGTGAAATTAAAATGCGTATAATCCAAATTGGCCAATCGTGGCTGACTGTTGACCCAGTTCACCATACTTCCGTCCCCTCCCATGGCTTCGAAAAAGCTAAAAAAAGCTGTTTTTTCATCTTCAGAAACCCGTCTTAAAGCATTGGTAATCAATGGTATACTTGGGTCTGTTTTCATTACTCCAGCAACCTTAATAGCCTTATCGGCTGGCCCGACAATCAGGATGCTTACACCGGGGAAACCTTTGCGTATATGCCTGATCACACGTTTCATGTCCTCAATATACCAACTGTAGTCCGACATTTCGGGATTGAGGACATTCAAACCAAATTGAAGAACCACCAGATCTATTCCCAGCTTTTGCTGAAAGGATTGAAGTACACCGGAACGTATCCTGGTGAGCCAAATACCCGAATTGCCCCGAAAAGCCAGGTTGTCCAGAACGACTCCTTCCTTACTTTCAAAGCTGAGACCATAAATAACCTGGCTGCAAATACTATCAAATTCTAAAACTACATTCCTGCTGGGATACCCTGAGATCATTAATTCATTGACAATTTGATTTTTGTTCAATTTTTTAATCCTTGTATGCTCCCCATGGGTGATTTTCACCTTGCCCTTATGATTAGAGCTATCCATAGGGCAACTATAAAATAACCTCGTAGACGGGAAAACCCTGGTACCAGAAAAAGCCTTGGAGGCAGTATATTCAACCATATATCGACCGGATTGGTCAGGGACACTTTGCGATAAAACCAGCGGTTCCGTAATTGCAATAGTATCTAATGAATCCTTGGGCAATACCAAATGATTAAAAAAGCTGTCGGGTTTTGCCTCAGAGGAGTTTTGGCAAGTAAAAGCTGTACCCAGATAGCCAAAATGTATACCCGGAGGAGCTGGTTTGTTCATGATTACACGGTTCCAGTTTTCTGAAAAATGGTAATAAATACTTCGGCGGAATCCCTTCAGGTGGGTTGCCACAGGAACGAAACCTACCCCACTGCCACCAAATTCTTTTTGCAAACCATCTCTGACCGTTTGCGTGATCAAGTCTCCTTCAATGGAAGAATCACCGTAATAAGCAATTCTTGTTTGTGATCCTTTTTGAAGTAAAACATTGAAAAAGCCTGATAAATAATCGGTTCCTGAATACAATTGCTGAAACTCAGTGGTATCGGAAGAAAGGAATACCCGGACAGAATCAATGCCAATGGAATCCGATTCCGATAAAGGAAAGGCCTGGAAGCGTTTGAAAAAATCATAAGACCGGAAATTTTCCTGAAGAAAAATCGACCTTTCATGTATCCGTGGATATAACAGAACAAGGATCCCTGCAGACACTAAGATGAATAATGCACTTTTCATGGAATTTAAATCCATTCCTGACTGGTGTTTTTCCAACAGTTAAATATTAAAAAACTCAAGATACAATGCAACATGAATAAGCCAAAAAAATATTTCACAACCTCCAGAAAAGATCAAAATAACTGATGGTGTTCTGGAAGTTTACCCCAAAAATTTATTTTAGCCAAATAGTCGGTTTATCGCAAGCGGTATTAAATAGCCCTATTGAGATTAATCAAAGACTTTTCAACTTTAGTGAGGGATTATGTATAGTTAAAAAAGTTAAAGTCCTAAAACGGTTATCAAAAGCCATGTTTAATTTTACATTGAAATAAATTCCATATGTTAAATAATTAATGCGTTGATTGTAAACGAATTAGAATTAGCACAAGAAAATAAAAATTCGGAAATAGGGAGCAATAAACCGTTAATTTATGAGATTTACGGAGAACATTTTCCCTGAAATTCTAACCTGATTCGCAATCATAATCTCCCTTTTCCCCGTTTCTGATACCACTCCCTAAATAAAATTAAAAAGTCAGGAAAATAAACTATCAGTTTTAGAAATTTAAAGCATCAAACTCCTAATTTTGGGCGCCTTTTGGTCTGCATTTACAAAAGAGCCATGATTAATTATAATAAAAGAGCCCCCCGGAACCAATAGAATTTCCATAATTTGCCATTGACGGGCCAAGGGAAGTTAAATTTTTCCCTTGTGAACAAAAAGAATAAACCTTATCGTTATTGAAGAATCTTTGTTTTTATAACTTTGCTATCCTAAAAACTTGTCCCATGAAAAGAAGTTTATTAATACCCTTTCTAATGCTTATCGGTTTAACGATTCAAGCACAACAACTCCCATTATTTACACAATATCGCGAAAACGCCACTTTGCTCAATCCGGCTGCCATGGAAAGTAATTTTTTGGCTTCAGCCCAAAACATGACTTTTGGTGTTTCCATTCGAAGTCAATGGAACGGTATTTCAGGTGCTCCCAAGACGAGGATTCTACGTGGATCCTACGTTAATTCCCAGACTAGCGGTGCTGCATTTATGGTTGGTGGCCATATTATCAGTGACATTACCGGTCCAACGGGCGTAACGGGCGTTTATGGCCGGGCTGGTGCTGTAATCAGCCCTGACCCTGAATATGGAGGAATTGCTCTGGCGCTCAGCGGAGGGTTGGTACAATACAGGATTGATGCTGACGAGATTGTCCTGAGGGATCAGGGAGATGTTCTCGGTACGCAGTCCTATTCTCAACTACATCCTGATGTAGGAGTGGGTGTTTTTGCTTATCAGGTAATTGGTGATGGTGATATGATCTATGGAGGAATTTCTGTTCCTCAGGTTTTAGGCCTTGATCTGGCTTTTACTGACGAAAACGGTGAGTTCAGTGTACAACGTGTTCAGCACTTCTATGGACACGTCGGGCTTTATAAATTTTTCAGAGACGAAACTTTCATCGAACCATCTGTTTGGTTTAAGTACACACCAAATGTACCCTTTAATGCTGACTTTAACCTTCGGGTAAAATTACCTGGCAGCATTTGGGTCGGAACCGGGCTCTCAACTGCAAAGAACTTCCACCTGGATCTTGGTTTTGACCTTGGGGATAATGTGGGCTTTGATAACCTGCTGACCTTCGGCTATGGCTATGATTACTCTTTCAGTGCATTCGGACCATTCGTTGGAAGTACACATGAGTTGAATCTCGCCATATCATTTGAAAGATAATGAAAAATTCAAAAAACCTCTTTAATACATATATAAACATCTCCTTTCCCATGTTTCAAGAACTAAGTTGTCCCAAACTAAAGAATGTTATGAAAAATCTTGTTTTAAGCCTGGTATTCCTGCTGGGTTTTTCCTGGTCTGCTTTGGCACAGCCGGTAATGACCTTAAATGATGCCACGGTCAATAATGGTGATGCAGGATGTATAACTGTCACGATAGGTAGTTTTGCCCCGCTGGGAATTCCGAATATATTTTCCATTGAAAATGTTCAGTTCCAATGGGATCCGGCTAGTTTTAACAATATTAATATCCAAAATATAAACCCTGCAGTCTTAGGGTTAGATGTAGGCGATTTCTCCATCAACCAGGGTGCTGGTAACATGGTGATGGATTGGGTTTATCTGGAGTGTACCCAGGAAAATGATTTGGGACCCGGTGTGGATTTTCCAAATATCAATAGTGCCATGCCTGTTTTTGATATTTGTTTTGATGCTGCTTTTGGAGATTACGGGACATGTGCACCCATCGAAATCGTCAACCCTGCCAATGACCCCCCGGTAGTGCGCAGGGCATTTACCTTTAATGTGGGGTGTCCGAATATTGGAATGGTGATCAACGAACCGGGCTGTGTATTTTTTGATGTCAGTCCTCTGCAAATAATTGCTTCCCAGGAAACAGGGAATTTGGGGGATTTGGTTTGTGTTGACTTTACGGTAAACAATTTCACTGATCTGCAAAGTACACAATTCGACCTCAACTGGGACCCCACCGTATTGGCTTGTGTCAATCAGATTCCGGGAGATATTCCAAACCTGACCAATAGTAATTTCAACTGCCTTCCGGGTGGTGATGCCATGAGAATTTCCTGGGCCAGTTTACCTGACCAGGGTGTTTCTGTTGATGACGGAACTACTTTTTTTACCGCATGCTTTGATATATTAGCAGATTGTGAATCCTTTACTTCCATCGATATAGACCTGGAGTCCCTGGTTGAAATTACCAATACAACTTCTCCGGGAGACGGTTCATTGAATATTCCCTATCAATATTCTTCAGGAAGCGTTACTACCGGAGATTGCGACCCTATCGGTTTACAGTTGTTTGCAGACTGTGGCGGCCCCGTAAATATCAATGACGAATTCTGCGTGGAAGTAACTGTAGGGGATAATTTTTTCGCGATTACGGACATGAATTTCCTGATGGAATGGAATGAACAGATTCTTACCTATACGGGAGTACAAAATTTCAACTCAAGCGTTGTCAATCTCAATGCCAGTTCATTTACCGCTAACCCGGACAATGGATTTTTGGAGGTAGAATGGGAAGGACCGCCACCAGCAACCATTTCAGCAGGCGGAACTTTGTTCGAAGTGTGTTTCCAGGTTACCGGCCTGGGGGGCAATAGCCCCTTTGCCTTTTTGCCTTCCCCTTCCAATGTTCAATCTCAGAATGGGCCTAATATTGGCATAGCGCCAGCCAACTGCCAGATAGAAGTTAATCAACCTGATGGCGTGGCCTTAAACATTGGCAGCGGTGAGGGGGCTTCCGGTGAAGAATTTTGTGTAGATATAGCTGTTGCTAATTTTGACTCTATTACCTCCTTTCAATATTCCTTGAGCTGGGATCCTGCATTGTTCCAGTTGAATGCTTCCACGGTAATGAACTTTCCCGGAGCATCGGATGCAAATATAACAGAATCAGGACCTGGAGGATTACTGTTTTTTGATTACAATGGCACCGACCCAATAACCATAGGTGACGGTACCTCCATTCTGCAAATATGCTTCGAACCCCTTGGAACACCCGGAACCTGTGATCCACTGGAGATGATAACCATCCCTTTAGCTCCTGAAGCTATCTCAGCATCTTCTAACGGAGAGAACATCGGTATTATTGATACCCCGGGTGACTTGTGTACTTTATTCCCCGAGGGCTTTGGAATTTATGTGGATACCGTCTCTGGAATGTGGCTGGATACAGCATGTGTTTCCGTTTCCGTTGAATCCTTTGACAATATAACAGATGCTACTTTCCGCCTGACCTGGGATCCAAGTATTTTAAATTTTGTGGAACTCAATGATTTGGGGGTATGGCCGGGATATAACTTCACACCCGGACCCGGATTTATCGACTTCGACTGGAGTCAGCCCGGAGGCTTGGCTATTCCGGACGAATCTGATATTTTCGAATTGTGTTTTGAGTTGTTAGAAGCACCGGAATGCACTCCTGTTTCCGTTTCTGAAATCGTTGAACCCGTGATTAGTACTACAAATGGTCAGGGAAGCCTGGTTTATGAAAACGGTGAAATTTGTATAGAAGACAGGTATATTATCACTGATCTGGTTATTTTGCCCACCTCATGCCCTGGCGAATGTGATGGTGAAATAATCTTCAGTGTTATCGGAGGTACCGAACCGCTGGGAACAACCTGGGTGCAAAATGATCAACAACAATTTAATCCATTTTTCGCTACCAACCTTTGTGCGGGTGATACCGTATTTGTCACTGTTTTTGATAACAGCCAACCCATATTGCTCGAAACATTCACTTTTGTTGTACCACTGGATACTATGAATGTCCCAACGGTAGATGCAGGTGAAGATGCAACACTGAGTTGTAATACAGGACTTGCACCTTTATTTGGAACTGTTTCTGCTGGTGCAGACCTTACCTGGACGCCTCCAAATGGATTGACAAGTCCTGCAAATCCGTATTTCGCTACGGAACCAGGATTTTATATCCTGACTGGAGAAAACCCATTAACTGGTTGTGCTGCCAAGGACACGGTGCAGGTATTTCCCGGGATTTCCCCGATCGCAGAAGCAGGTGACAATTTATCATTTAATTGTTTGTCAGACACCTTGATGCTGGATGGAACAGGATCTGTAATTGGTGATACAATCACTTACAATTGGACAGTTCTTGAAGGAGGCAATATCGTTCCAGGTGACGAAACACTTTTGATGCCTCAGGTCACAGGTCCTGGTTTATACCAAATCGAAGTCGAAAATGTAATCAATCAATGTTCATCCACAGACACTGTAAGAGTTGAAAATGACCAGGAACTGCCCGAAGCCATCATTAACGGAGGTGCAGAAACGGTTACCCTTAGCTGTGAAGCTGCAGTCATTTTAAATGCAGCTACTGAAAATAATCCCCCGGTAATAGTAGAATATGAATGGTTTGATTTTGAGAACAACTCTATTTCAACCAACCCCAACATTGCTATTCCTGATCTGGGAACCTATTATTTACATGTTTTTAACTCGCTGACGGGTTGTGAAGCTTCTGATACCATACAGGTGGTTCCTAATGAAGACTTTCCTGTTATCACGACGATCCCGGCAACAGACACCAGTTTAACTTGTTTGGTTGACACCATACAGATCATTGCAACGGTTGATGGTGTTTTGCCAGAGAATTTTATTTTTACATGGACAGCCTCTGGTGGCGGTCAATTTGTACCTGATAGTGATACCACATTGATGCCAATGGTTGTTGCAGAAGGGGTTTACTCGCTTGAAGTTACCGATACGACCACCAACTGTACCGCCTTGACTCAGATTTCGGTTGGTTTGGACACATTATCCCCAATCGCCGATGCAGGTACTGATCTGTTACTAACCTGTGCGATTGCTTCAGATACGCTAATAGGCATGAATACCTCCGCCGGAGACAATATGGCCTATTCCTGGACGGATACTGATGGTGTGGAAGTAGGTACAGAGGCCTTCCTTATCGTTGATTCAGAAGGGGTGTATTGTCTTCAGGTAACCAACCTTGACAATGGCTGTGTGGCTACTGATTGTGCCGAGGTTTTCCTCAATAGTGAATTACCTGTAGTCACTATCAATGAGCCCGTACAAAATTTAAGTTGTGAAAACGATACGCTGACGCTACAGCCTGATATGATCATCGCTCCGAATGGTGATTACGATGTTCTCTGGACCCCCGGACCGTTTATTGGACCAGATACACTTGACTTTGCAGTGGTCGATGAACCAGGCGTTTATACTATTGCTATAACTGATCCTGTTACCGGCTGTATTGGCACAGGGGAGTATATTATAGGTATTGATACCATTGCTCCGGTTGCAGATGCAGGAATGGATGTATTCCTCGATTGTGACACAGACCTGGTAACACTTGGTTCTGAAAACTCCTCCACCGGTCCTGAATTTACTTACGCATGGGTTAATACGGTTGACGGAGAAACACCGACTCCGGACAATACGTCCATGGTAGATGTAATGACGGCAGGAACTTATGAACTAACGGTTTTAAATACCAGCAACGGCTGTTCTTCCAGTGACGAAATAATTGTCGGCGAAGATTTCGCAGAGCCTGTTGTTAATATCAATGATCCTATACAGATAACTTGTATTGATGAGTGCATTACACTCAGCGCAGTTGTGGAAGGACTCACAGATATCACTGTTGAATGGATGGGCCTGGACGGAGGCGCAGTTGAACCGGCAAATGCGCTGGAAACTACCGTTTGTGATCCCGGTAATTACATGGTGACCATCACCAACAATACCAATGGATGTATTGGTCAGGATACTGTTCTGGTCGAATCTGATCAAACGACTCCTGTGATTGAATTCGCCACACCAGCATTGATCACCTGTGCTAATGCTGCTTCACAGATAGATGCCAGTGCAACAGGATTGGATAGTGATTTCAGTAACATAACATGGACAGGTCCGGGAAATATCACTCCCGCATCAGGTAGTTTGATTGTAGATGTTGATGCCCCGGGGGATTATGAACTTTCTGTGACACTGGCTTCAAACGGGTGCTCGTCTGCCATAATCATTACTGTAGATAGCGACACAGAAACTCCGGTTGCAGATGCCGGGGAGGATTTTATTCTGGAATGTGGAGAGGTTGGTGCTGCGGACGGTTCCGGTTCATCCCAGGGCGCCGAGTTTGAATATTTGTGGACAGCCATTTCTGGCAATATTGTTGGTGATGAAACAGAAATATCACCAATGGTTGAAGGAGCTGGTACTTACGCATTGCAAGTTATCAATACGGAAAACGGTTGTGTCAGTTCTGACACGGTAATGATTTCTTTCGAATTCCCGCCGGACGCTATGACAATGCAGGATTCACTGCACTGTGGTGATACCATTACTATTTCAGCAAACCTGCCTTCAGGAACTTCAGGTGTATGGACTTCTTTGGGAGGTGCTGTCGTTGAATCACCGACCGCTAACACCACTGAAGTTGCACCATTGAATCCTGGCAACAACCTGTTTATCTGGACGTTATCAGCAGATGGTTGCCCGGATTATAGTGCTGATACACTGATAATAATGAGTGAGGTTGCACCGGTTGCCAATAATGACCTTATTGAACTAACCGAAGAAATCAGGTTTGGCTCAACCAATATTTTAGCCAATGATATTACCAGTAGTTCAGAGGTTACCATTACCATTTTATCAGAACCTTTATTTGGTCAAATGGACAGTTTGATTAATGGTGTTTATCATTATTCCGTTGGACCAGGAGCAGAAGGGGAAACGGAAGTTACCTATCAGATTTGCAGTACCAACTGTCCTGAAAAATGTGATGAGGCAACCATTATCATCATTGTACCGGAAGATCCAAACGAACCGGAGGTAGCCAATACCATAACGCCTAATGAAGATGGCTTGAACGACATGCTCATATTTGACATTATTGCCAATAATGCACCGGATGAATTCCCTGATAATGAGATCATTATCTTCAACCGTTGGGGTGATATTGTATACTCGGCGGCTCCGTACAATAATGACTGGAACGGATTAAATGACCAAGGAAATGAATTACCGCATGGAACCTATTATTACATCCTTCGCTTAAATATTTCCAAGGGAGAAATTATCCGGGGTGATGTAACCATCATTCGTTAATCAATAATTTTTCTTCCTCTACAGCCCTTTGTGAGCAATGCAGCTTGCAAAGGGCTGTTTAATTTATAATTATGCCATTCCGAATTATTTTTTTTGAATTATAATAATCGTAAATTCGTTTCGTTAATATGAAAGTTTAATTATCTCCACACTCCTTCTGTTGTTGACCCCTTAACAACGGCTTCTACTTTTTTGAAACAACAAATAATGAGAAAATTACTACTACTAATCCCTGTTTTATTTTTATCGCTTACTTCATTCGGTCAAATTCAAGTCAATGTAACCATTGAAAGTGGTTTCGCCACAACCACTTGTACTGATTTTTTTGGAGGGGCTGATCCCTTGTGGAGTGTCAATATTGAGAATGAAGGTGCAGTGATCTATCCTGAAACTGGTAATTGTTTTACGTCGCTACCCAATATACAGTACGCAGCCAATTTTGGTTGTGAGGCCGATGTGCCAGCAACTGTGGAAATATGTTTTACCGCTTTTGAAAATGATGCATTAGTCTATGAACTTGGGTTGGGATGCGATACTGACAACAATTGTTCTGAAACGATTTGCCAGGACTACCCGATTCCATTTGTCAATTGGAATGCAACGTATACTTTGGGTTTACCGGATAATTTAGCTTCAGACGGAGAAGTTTCTTTTACTATTTCCAACGTAGCCACTACCCCGCCCATCACCAATGATGCCATCTGCAATGCCATTGATTTGGGTACATTGGGGTTTGGTGGCACCCTTGGGGATGCATCACAAGGGCTTTACTCGAATCTTTGTGCTACCAATCTGGGAGATCCACAACCTTCCGATGAAGGATTTTTTTTCAACCAGGCAGGGGTTTGGTTTTCCTTTACCACCGGACCCGACATTTCGGGCGAATTTTTCATAAATGCCGTTGATGACCCGCAAGCCACAGGTTTTGACATAGACCTTCAGGTTGGGGTCTATACCAGTGATACGGATGATTGCCTGGGCAACTTAACCCTGGTGTCAGCCTACTGGCCTGATGTAGACAATAATGTCTGGATGCCCATTGAATGCCCAATGCCCAATACAACCTATTTTATTTTGGTTGATGGAGCTGCACCCGCTGCTACTACCGGAGTCTTTGGACTAGAAATAATTGATATCGGCATTATGGAGGGTGGTGATTTGAGATGTGAATATGAAGATCTTGGCGAAGTCCCTGAAGGAGGATTTGTTGAAACCCCCAACTGGGTTTCCAACTTTTGTTCGACAGATTCTGACGATCCTTATGTACAGGCCTTTGTCAGTCAGCATTCCGTGTGGTTTGGCTTTATTGCACCCCCTTCGGGACACGTGCTTATTGAAGGTATTACAGACAGAACTATTGATTCCATAGGAATACAGCTTGCCCTTTACCGGTCATTCAATAACTTTTGCAATGGAGTATTTGGACACGTCATGAGTCAGTATGATGATGATGATCTCGACCAAAGCATGATCGCAACCTGTTTGTATCCAGGTCGCCCTTATTGGATCCTCGTTGACGGTACAGGTTTTAATGCCAAAGGTGTTTTTAAAATAAGAGTAACAGACAATGGAGACATTACACCAAAGGTAACCGTTGACACGATGGTGTGTGCCGGAACCCAATATCAGGTTGGTTCAAGCATTTATACCATTTCCGGAAGTTATGCGGATACCATTCAGGTGTTTGCAGGCTGTGACAGCATTGTTTTTACCAATCTGACATTTTTAGATCCTTTGGTTGCCACCATTGACCAGACTCCGGCCATTGGTATGACCGCAACAGGTATAGCCACTGCCAATGTAACCGGTGGTTCAGGAAACTATTCCTATGCCTGGTGTACTGGTGAAACTACTGCCACAGCGACAACCCTGATAGGCGGAGATAATTGCTGTGTGACCATCACCGATGATATAGGATGTGAAATAATAGAATGTATTGATGTTGCGTTTTTGACAGGGATCATCCCCATTTTTGAAAATGATTCCCTCAATTGTTTTGGGGAAACCAACGGTACCATACGCTTCACCACACTCAATGGTGAGCCTCCCTATAATTTTTCCTGGACTCAAAGCAGTTCGGGACTGAATGGCTCAGGGATTATCAGTGCCGAAGGCGATGAGACCTTTATCGAAAACCTCCATGGTGGCTCGGTCGAGATAACGATCATTGATGCTTTTTTTGATACTTCATTTAGTGCCAATGTTTATGAACCGGAAGAATTAGAACTTGACTCTGAGATCGTAACTGATGTTTCCTGCTACGGGTTTTGCGATGGTTTTATCGATATCAATACCATTGGCGGAACTGGTAACAGAACCTTCCTTTGGTCAAACGGAGCGGATAGCGAAGATCTATCGGGTTTGTGTTCAGGAAATTATGAACTCACCATTACAGACGAAAATGGTTGTGCACTTATTACTTCATTTTTCATTGATGAGCCCCTGGAATTCATCGCTATACCTGACCCGATTCAGGAGGTCTCCTGTTTTGAAGGAGAAGATGGTCACGCCGGAGTATTGTTGCAAAATGGTATCGCAGCTGACTATAATTGGGTCAATGGGGAAACAACCCCCGAAATTACAGGATTATCCGCTGGCTTTTATGACGTTACGGTTACTAATACCGACGGATGCGAGGCCTATACGTCTGTGGAAATCACCCAACCTTCAGCACCTTTGGAAGTAGACATTGACATTTTAAATGAAATAAGTTGTTTTGGCGAAACGGACGGGGTTTTGCAGGCGCAGGTTTCCGGGCCCTGGAATTCACTCAATTACAACTGGAGTTCAGGTGCACAAACTGCACTAGCCGAAAACCTGGGAGCCGGGATGTACCAGTTGAATATTGTGAATGAAAAAGGCTGTGAAGCTTCTGCAGAATTTACTCTTCAGCAACCAGCACAACTCATAGCCCAGATCAGCGCCAAAGATATTACCTGCCTTGATCCATCCAATGGTGGTGAGATTTACATTGACACCGTTTATGGCGGAATGCCCGGTTATGTTTTTTCCCTGGATGGTGAGAATTTTTCCGCCTTCCAAACCTTTTCAGGATTAGAGGAAGGTAGTTATGAGATATTGGTTCAGGATGTTTCCGGCTGTGAATTGTCATTGGATATTTCCGTTTTGGGACCACCCGACCTCTTTGTTGATCTGGGGGAAGATTTTGAAATTTCGCTGGGAGAAACAGCTTTTATTCAAGCGCTGAGCAATAGTACCAATTTGAACTATTCGTGGACCCATTCAGATACTGTAAAGACGAATGAGATAGTCGTTACACCTTATGTTTCTTCTCTTTACAGTGTGGCTGTTTTTGATACAATAACCCAATGTTCTGCTGAAGATGCAGTTTTTATCTGGATCAATAAGGATCGAAATATCTTTATCCCAAATGCATTTAGTCCCAATAACGATGGAGTCAATGACGATTTTGGTATTTTCAGTGGCGTCGGTATTGAAAGGATTAAATCTTTCAGGGTATTTTCAAGAGCAGGAGATCTGCTCCATGAACGCCTAAACGCAATGTCCAATGATCCCTTTAATCATTGGGATGGAAAATTCCAGGGGCAACCCCTGAATCCCGGCGTTTTTGTATATGTCGCTGAAATTGAATTTGTTGATGGCACTACCGAAGTCTTCAAAGGAGAGGTTGTGTTGGTTAAATAAAGACCAGCCCTCTCCTTTTGAGATATAATTCATTCAAGCTGCGGATCCCTTTATCCACGTCGAAAATTCAATCATTGTATGCAAAACTGAAGGAACTTCGTGATTTTTTTACAAAAAAAGTCATTTAGTAACCAGTAGAGAGTAGATAAAGGAAATTATAACAAAATCAAACTTTCAATAAATATTGAAAGTTTTGAATAAAATTTCTATCTTTGTTTCAAAATCACAAAATGAAGCAAAGAATTGTAATACCCGGAGGGAATGGATTCATTGGGAAATACCTCAGTGACTATTTCGCCAAAAGAAACTTTTCTGTAATCGTTCTCAGCCGTAAACCAGGCCAGTCAAAATCCGACATTGAACAATGTTATTGGGATGGAAAAAATCAAGGTGCCTGGTCAAAATATCTTGAGGGTGCCAAAGCTGTGATCAATTTGAGCGGCAAAAGCGTCAATTGCAGATATAATACGAAAAATAAAACCGCTATTCTCAATAGCAGAGAAGATTCGACCAGGGTGATAGCAGCGGCCATCGATCGATGTGCAACGCCACCGGAAGTTTGGATAAACGCCGCCTCAGCTACCATATACCAACATACTACCAGCGGAATTCCCAATGATGAAATAAACGGTAAAATTGGTCAGGGATTCTCGGTTGATGTATGCCGGCGATGGGAGGAAACCTTCTTCAACAGTGAAACGCCATCCGTTAGAAAAGTGGCACTCAGATCGGCCATTACCCTGGGAAGGGACGGTGGCGCCCTTCCTCCTATGAGATGGCTGACTCGTTTGGCACTTGGAGGAAAGCAAGGTAATGGTAAACAATACATCAGCTGGATTCACATTGAAGATTTAGCCCGAATAACAGAATGGTGCATCTCCAACAAAGAGGTTGGCGGGATAATCAATTGTTCAGCCCCCTACCCCGTTCAAAATGCTGCTTTTATGCAAACACTCAGAAAAGTCACGGGCCACGTAATTGGATTACCTGCTCCTGTCTGGCTATTGGACATTGGGGCCTTTTTCATAGGTACAGAAACAGAGCTATTGCTCAAAAGCAGAAAAGTGATCTCAAGGCGATTGCCTGATATGGGATTTGAGTTCAAGTTTCCGGAACTGGAACGTGCCCTGTTGGATCTGACACGAGGATGGTCGTAAAATTTCATTTAGAAATTTTGATTAATCTCTTATCTTAGCTCCATGTCCGAAAACAAATATCTAATCGTCATTGGAGGACCTACAGCAAGTGGGAAGACAAGTTTCGCCATTGAAATGGCCCGGCATTTCCATACAGAAATAATAAGCTGTGACAGTCGACAGTTCTACCGGGAAATGGAAATCGGAACGGCAAAACCAACGCCAGAAGAATTGACAAAAGTAAAACACCATTTTGTAAACAGCCTTGGAATATCAGACGATTATAGTGTCGGTGATTTTGAAAAAGAAGCCATTGCCCTGCTGAATGATCTTTTCCAAAAGCACGATGTGGTCATTTTATGTGGCGGTAGCGGTCTGTACATTGGAGCGGTTTGCTTCGGGCTGGATTATTTTCCGGAGGTGCCTGAGCACATCAAAAGGGCAGTTGTAGCAGACTACAACGAAAAAGGAATTGTCTTCTTACAGGAAGAATTAAAAGAAAAAGACCCGGATTATTTTGAAGTGGTTGATCAACAAAACCCCAACCGGCTGATGCGTGCCATCGAGGTCGTCAGGGCTACCGGAAAACCTTTTTCTTCCTTTAGAACCGGAAAAGGCAAGGACAGGAACTTCAAACCTATTTTTTTACAGCTCCATCATCCCCGGGAATCCCTTTATCATCGTATCAACCAAAGAGTTGATCAGATGATGGAAAACGGTCTTGAACAAGAAGTTAAATCACTTTACCCGCATCGTCGGCTCAATGCCATGCGGACCGTGGGATATCAGGAATTGATCCCCTACCTGGAGGGGGATAGGACATTAGAGCAGGCTGTGGATTTAATCAAACGAAACACCAGAAGGTATGCCAAAAGACAAATAACATGGATGCGTAATCAAGGTCTATGGAAACATATTCGTCCTGAAGACTTTACCATAGCGCTTGAGTATATCGACATGGTGATCCGGAAAAAACTTCAACTCAAAGTCTCTCTATATGAAGACCTGGATTTAAAAATCAATCCAGCTAATCCAAAAACAGGAAAAGTCCTCACAGCAACGATTGAAAACACCTTAGCCGGCTATATTACCTTTGAAAACAAACCCCAAAAAACGGTTTGGCACCCTGTTGAAATATTATCAGAGGATAAATCCGTCAGGCAACTTTTAGAACACGAACAAGCTTTGTTAAAAGAAGAATTTGGGAAGTGATTCTCATTAGATCAAATCCAAAACATTTTCCGGCGGCCTTCCCAGAACCGCCCTGTCGTCTCTAATCACAATGGGTCTTTCCATTAATTTAGGGTATTGAACAAGGGCATCCAGCCACTCGTCTTCCGACAATTCCTTACCTTTAAAATTATCTTTGTAAACCTGCTCACTCTTTCTGACGATTTGGGATGCCTGCATGCCTAATTTTTCGAGCACAGCAGATAGTTCTTCCCTGGAAGGGGTGTCCTGCAGGTATAGGATTATTTCAGGTTTAATTCCCTTTTCTTCCAGAATTGCCAATGTCCAATGACTTTTTGCCGCATCATTAGTTGTGATAAATTAATATGTTATTTGGCTTTTTTATAATCAAAAGCATTTGCAACTTTCAAAAAAGCAAGTCATTCAAAAGGTTAATGATTTCCATTTCGAGTAAGGGTTTTGGATCAGCATTGCGTTATAATATTTTTCAATCCCGGTTACCTCTTCGCCTAACCAATCAGGTTTTTCAAAGACTTCATCCTCTGACTTTAGCTCAATTTCAGCAATTACGAGGCCCTTGTTTTCTCCGGAAAATTCATCGACCTCATAGATATGTCTGCCCGCCTCAACCAAATACCGGGTCTTTTCAATCAATCCGGGCTCACAAATTTTCAACAGGGATACTGCATCTTCTTTTGGAATCTCTGTTTCCCACTCAAACCTGCTCACCCCGGATTCATTACCCAAACCTTTAATGGTCAGGTAGGCTTTTTCTTTCTGAATCCTCACTCTTACTGATCGTTCAGGATTCGAATTTAGATATCCCTGGGCTATAAAAAACGTATGCTTTGCTTTTTCCTTGAAATTTCCGTACACCAGGAATTTTCTTTCAACTTCGAGTGCCATTTAAATAATATTTCTAAAAAAAAGAAAGGAGAAGCTTTGCTATGAAGACTCCTCCTTTTAAAAAATATTTTAATTATGCTTTATCAAACCGTTTTTCAAAGCTTTAAGACCACGCTTATAAAATTTCGAAACCACATCCTTTGAGTAGAAAAAAGTTGAGGACCAAACAACCATGCATTGTTTATTCACTTTGGTTTCCACAACCCGGAATTCGGCACAATAATCGCGGACTTTTTCTCCCCAGGGGCCTTTATAGCCTTTATATTTATAAAACATTTGCTCATTATCAAGGAAAGTGAGTTGCTCCAGCACATTGGGTTGCCCCTTTAAGGTCTTCTGCCTGCGGATGGCATTTACATCCAACTGATCCGGTAAAATGGTTGTTCTGGTGATATCAGGATGCCATGAGTGCATGTTGAAAAAACCACCTACCTGCTTCCAAACCTCTTTGGCCGGAGCATTGAGCTTAACTGTTTTAACAACTTTCCATGCTTTGTAATCAGCGGTATTCAGCCACTGAAACTCAGGGAACCGTACCTGCCTCTTTTTGTCTCCGGGGATGGGTATTTTAACCATTTTGGTAGCGACTAAATTCAAGGCTTTGATTCCATTCATTATGGCAGAATAAACCATTTTGGGCTGGCCATTGAATCCCTCTTCCAGTTGAAGTAACATAGAAGAATATTGGCGATTGAATTCGTTATTCAGTTCCCATAATTCAGAACCTTCTTCGAAATCACCTGATTTACAATTAGGCTTTATAGGATGACATTCTCAAAATTAACCAGCATTTTCTCTCGGTTGGCGGTACTTGAGGATCATCTCCTGCCTGATAATATCTTTCGTGATAAATTTCACTAAACCTGAAATAATGAGCTACTTTTTCAAGTTCACTGAACAATACCTTTTTCTCCCCTTTACTTTCTCCAGTAGCACCTTCTCCCTGCTCGACTATTTCATCTATCACTTTTGACGCTGAGGCCATATCGTTTACCGCAAGTAAGTACCTCTTCCGACAAATAATAATTTTCATTGATCTGGTGGCCTGGATCACCAGTGAATACTTCCTTTTCCCCGAAAGCTTCACAGAGTTCCAGCAGGTCTTTTCGGATACTTTCATAAAACTGGCCAATGGTATAACCTTCCACTTTGAAATTTCCCTTGGGACTCAACCATTCGTCTTCAGGTTGCCAGCCAGGCAACTCAATTTGCATGAATACATTGACCGTTTTTTTGCTGAAAGGGGCCAGGTTTACTTCAAATTCCCGGTCGTTAAAAGTTTCATAATCCTCAAACTCCAGCATCAAAGGATAATGAGGAATATTGTCTTCTCGTAAAGCGACTTTCCCTCCCGTTGCTATTAAAAGGTTGGCAGCCAAGGTCAGGTGCAGCATCTCTTCGACAATAACACTCTTAATGATAGCCGCTGATTCCTTGTTTATTTCGGGCCGCATGCTGTAATAGGCGCTTAAATAAGGAGGTATGGTGGCTAATTCAAGTTCAATTGCCTTTTGCAATTTTTCCTGAACAGATTTTTTTTTATCTTTTTTTCCCATATGAACTTGTTTATAGGCTTTTTGTTTGTTGCTTAAAGGTAAATAAAAAATAAAAATATCAAAGATTAGAAACTCACCCAAAAGGGGTGATTTTTGTTTGCAAAAAAAAACCCGAATTCCCATTACTGGAAATCCGGGATATCTAACGTTTCCTACATTTAATTTTTAAAGATCAATAGAAATACCCTGAAACAATTTTGGAATTAACCTTGGCTATTTCATCACCATTACATTGCCAAAAAGGATCTTTTCAAAAAATTCAAGGCTCTGCCGAAGATTTTTTTCGGCCTCTTCAGTCAATCCGGTTTTCAATTCCCATGCGTACCCCCTTATCCAAAAGCTGTAAGTGCTCGGATATTTATTGTAGAGACTCTGGCAAAGTGCCAAAACTACTTCTGGTTGTAATGCGTGGCTCGAAAATTCGAATGTACCACCGGCTTCCAGTGGCTGAAAGGAATAACCATCCTGTCCATCTCCCTTGTAAGCATCGACAAAAACAACGGTGTCAGCATCCTTAATCAGTTCTGCATCTTCCACATTGAGCTGGTATCTGTAAATCAACTGCGCCTGCATCTCAGGAAGCACTTGCAACTTATCGAGGAAGGCCCAGCCAAGTCCGTCATCTTGCCTGCCGCTATTGCCTATCCCAATGATCAGGGTTTTCTTATGATTTAAATTTTTCATCGATCTTATTTCCTTCTGAATCAATAATTTCAACATGCAAAGGCATTTGTCCCATGGCGTGAGTTGCACAACTCAGGCATGGATCATAAGCTCTGATGGCTACTTCGATCTCATTCAACATAACATCTGTAACCTTCTGTTTTTTGTCAAAGATCTTTTTAGCTACCCAACTAACAGCTTCGTTCATTGCTGCATTATTATGGGTTGTTGAAACGATGAGATTACATTTGCGGACTTTTCCTGATTTGTCTACTTCGTAATCATGAATCAATGTACCCCGTGGAGCTTCAATGACACCGACGCCATGTTCTCTCTGAATCCCTTTACGAACCAATTCATCTCCCATAATGTCTTCGTCGTGGAGTAATTCCTTCATCAACTCAGCACAGTGCAGGACTTCGATCAACCTGGCCAGGTGAGTATGCATGGTCATGTTATTCGGTTTATTCCCAGTGTAAGCTTTGAATTCCTGGCGTTCTTTTTCCGCCAGAGGTGTATTGATCCTGTTACAAACATTTATCCTTGCCAATGGTCCTACCCTGTTCCAGCCTTTCTGCTCACCCAAATGCTTGATATAAGGGAATTTCATGTAAGACCACGGCTTAACTGCTTCAGCAAAATAATCCGCATATTGGAAGTCAGGAATATCATTCAAAGTAAGTCTTCCTTTTGCATCAATGGCCCTCAGGTTACCGTCATAGAGTTCCATAGAGCCATCCCTGCCTACGAGTCCCAGGTGGCCGGTGTCATAATTGGCAAAAGAGTCCATCCATCCCTGATTGGCCAGGTGAAACTCTTTTAAAAAATCTATGGAAGCCAGCGACCAGTCGATCATGGTATCGATGGATTCAATTTCTTTGCCATTCAGGAAATAATCTCTTTCCTTGGCACTCATGCTTTTGTGAACACCACCCGGAACGGCAGCAATGCCGTGGATTTTTTTACCGGCAATTGCACGGATCATCTCCTGACCGAATTTCCGCATAATGATTCCCTGTTTCGCCAATGCCTTGTGCTCGGTAGCTACTGCAACCACATTTCTTTTTTCAACCGGTGCATCTATCCCGAAAAGCAGATCGGGAGCCGCCAGGTAAAAAAAGTGTAAAGCATGTGACTGGAAAACCTGGCCGTAATGCAATAACTTTCGCAACTTTGAGGCTGTTGGAGAAAGATCCTCCGGGTCAATCCCTACGATCTGGTCAATAGCTTTGGCTGCTGCGAGGTGGTGACTTACAGGGCAAATACCGCACAAACGCTGAACTATTACCGGAACAGCCCAAAAACCATGCCCCTGGATAAATCTTTCAAATCCCCTGAATTCGACGATGTGAAAAAAAGAATCTTTTACCTTTCCATTATCATCCAGATTGATGGTAACCTTTCCATGGCCCTCTACCCTGGTTACCGGATCAATGACTATTTTATTTTTCATATTATTTGCTTTTAAATTAATTCAAAAAACGAAGGCATGAAAGCGTTAATCGTATTTGAATTCTGTATAGGAAATTGGGATTTGTTCTCCGGAGAGAATACTCTTGATCACTTTCCAGATATGCTCTGCATTTGGCGGGCACCCTGGAATAAAGTAATCGATTTTAACGACATCGTTCGTTGAGTAAACCTTATCAAACAATTTGGGTATATCCTCCCCTCGAGGGATGATGTGAGCCCCCGGTTCGCTGGTTACCGACCCCAGATAAGCCTCTTCAAGACATTCTTCAAGGGGAACCGTATTTCGCATTGCTGGTAATCCACCCCAAATCGAGCATTCACCAAGTCCGACGAGAATATCACATTTTTCGCGGAAGGCTTTGAGCACCTCTGCGTTCTCATCATTGGCTACTCCTCCTTCAATGATTCCTATATCACAGTGCTTGCTGAACTTCTTAATATCGGTCAGGGGAGACTTGTTGAATTCTACCAGCTCGATGATGTCGAGAATCTCGGTATCGATATCCAAAATGGACATGTGACAACCGAAACAACCAGCCAGTGAAGTAGTGGCAATCACAGGCTTACGATCCTTCGGCAGGTTTATCTTTAAATCCTCCGTCGGCACAAATTTCAAACTCTTGTCCAGGTCAAATTTTCTGCCACCAAATGGTGAAGCACCTGATTTGTTTTTGACTAAAATAGCTCCGACGGGACAAATATCCCTGGCGAGGAGCACCTTCTCGTCGCTAAGTTCTTTTTCCAGTTCATAATCGATGCCGACCAATGCATTATGCCCCCGATTCTGGAAAGAAAAAACATTCTTGCCGTCATCCGTTTTGATCAATTCTATGCAGCGTTTACACAGGACACATCGGTTGTGTTCCATGAATATCCTTTCAGGACCAAAGTCCCTTGGACGTTGCTTGAATAAATGAGGGAAACGGGAAATGGACAATCCCATTTCATATCCCCTGCGTTGCAAATCACAGTTACCACTTTTGGTACAACCCGGGCAATTATGATTTCCTTCTGCGAAAAGCATTTCTACAATGGCCTTGCGAATATCAGCAACTTCCGGAGAGCTCACATCCACCTCCATACCTTGACGCACATTGGTGGTACAGGCGGTATCCATTCTGCCGTTAATCTTACAAGTACAGATACGGCAGGTTGCCAGTGGAGGGTATATTTCTTTAAAATGGCAGAGGGTTGGTATGTTGATCCCGTTCTCTCTCGCTACCTCGACCAAAGGCCGACCTTCAATCGCTTCAATCTCCCTGCCATCTATTTTCAGCTTTATGAGTTCGTTCATCATGACTTATTAATTTTTTCGGTGTAAATAAGGTACCTCTGCGTGGCTTCGGTTACATTAAACTCTTTTTCTTTTTTATCCTTGACCAGTTTTTCCTCAAAAACTTCAGGGAATTTTTCAATGGATTCTATCAGGAATTTGGTTGATGTCTTTCCCAGGCCACAACGACTGGCATCCTGAATGATTTTACTCCAGCTATTAATTTCTGCAAGCACCTTTTTCTGCTCCTTTCCCGCTTTGATACGGGCTAATTTTTCGCCCACAAGGAAATTTCCGGCTCTACATGGTGTGCATAATCCACAGGATTCGTTGATAAAGAAATTGGAAAAATTGGTAAGAATGTCAAAAACATCCGTTTTGGAATCGAAGATCATGAAAGATCCACCGCAAAGCAGGTCTTCCGTACAGATTGTCCGTTCAACTTCCGTTCCCCGGATTGGCAGACCTGAAGGACCGCTGATTTGAATAAAATGAGGATTCTTGGCACCACAGGCTTTCAGGATGTCTTTTATTTTTATTCCCCATTCAATTTCATATACACCGGGTTTTCTGCAATGCCCTGAAATGGATATCAGCTTGGTACCTTTAGAGCCCTGCGTACCACGGCTATTGAAGTTTTCAGCGCCCAGTTCGATGATGCTGGCCACGGCTGAGAAGGTTTCTACATTATTGACAATAGTAGGTTTATTGTACAAGCCTTTTTCAACAGGGAAATATACCTTGGTTCGTGGCCCTCCTCTTTCTCCTTCAAGAGATTCAATAAGCGCTGTTTCTTCGCCGCATATATAGGCACCAGCTCCGATTTGAATCCGAATATCGAAGTCTAAATCATCTCTGCCCAGAATGTTCTCTCCAAGCAGGCCAATATCCCGGAATTTCTCAAGTGTGGCTTCTAGTTTTTCCTTCAAAAAACGGTATTCCGCTCTGAGGTAAATGATACCTTTTGAGGCTCCGACTGCATATCCCCCAATGATCATTCCTTCAATGAGTCTTCCCGGATATTGATTGAGCAGGATTCGATCCTTAAAGGTTCCGGGTTCTCCCTCGTCTGCATTACAGATTACATATTTTTGGAAAGATTCATTGCGACGACAGAATTGCCACTTGACACCTGTTGGAAAAAACGCCCCACCCATACCGGACAATCCAGAAGCTTTGACAACCTCAATTACTTGCTGCGGACTTAATTTCAGCATTTTTTTCAATGCAGCTCCGATAGTGTATGGACGAAGCAAAATTGGGTCCTCGGTCAATGCGTAGGTATTATCGACCACCTCATCTTTAATGTCTTCCAGGTCTTCTCCCTCCCGAAGTGCGGTGATTATTTTTTTAACTTTAGCCGGTGTCAGGTTTACGAATGGTTGGAAGTTAATGAGGGCTGCAGGTTCCTGATCACTTAATCCAATACAAGAGGTTTCGAAAAGGCTGAAAGTCCCTGTTGGATCAACCCCTCCGAACTTCGCCCCGGTTTCTTTTTCGAAGGCTTCTTTTACCTTCTCGAATCCCATAATTTCGGAAACCATACTGTTGTTCAGATAAATCAGGAATTTACCTGTAGGAGTCCGGTGAAAGAAATGATAGAAGGACAGGATGCCCTCCACTTCCACTACAGAAAAATTTAATTCCCGGGAAAGCCTGCTGACATCAGAATCACTAATGTAACCTTTGTCATCCTGCAATTCCCAGAGATAATTAAGGATTTGTGTTCTGTCGTGTCTCAATCGATTTGCCGCCATAATAAACTATTTTGCAAACAGTAAACAATAAAGAATTGAACTGCCTTGACTCAAAGCCAGTAAAAGAATAAAATAATTATGCACCTAGCGGACAAAACGATGGGGAATAGTACGGAGTAAATTGAATCTTTTGTCCCGGTTAGTTCTGTGTTTATGCTATTCTTGTCTCTGGCCTTCAAGAGCATATTTCAAAGAATATCAATGACTGAAAATTTCTGAATTTGTAAAATTTATCAACAAAAAAACCAACCAGATCAAAATTTATGACAAAAACATGAAGGTTTCTTCATTTGATTCAGAATATAATTTGCCATTGCTCGAATATTCAGAAAATATATCCAGCTTTTCAATGACGAAAATCAACACAAAACAATGACTTAAATCAGCCTTTTTCCAAGCTCCGTTTGCAACATAAATCTGGCGGAAACCAAAGGTGTAAAACAATTGTTTTTTAGATATAATATCAGCCAAAATCAACTTCCGGGATTAAACCCGTAGGCAGTGAATCCTCCGTCAACGCTGATACATTGTCCGGTGACATAAGCCGCTGCGGGCATGCATAGAAAGGCTACTACGGCAGCTACTTCTTCGGGAACCCCTACCCGGTTCATCGGGGTGCGTCTAAGGACCTCAGATTTATAAGAGGCTTTTTTGAGTACAGTCTCTGCCAAAGGTGTTTGAATATACCACGGGGCCACACTATTGACGCGAATTCCATCAGCTGCCCATTCGGAGGCGAGATTTCTCGATAATTGATTCATCGCAGCCTTTGTCATTCCGTATACAGCTCCTGTCTGGAGGTGTAAAATTCCGGCAACGGAAGATATGTTGACAATACAGCTCCCAGGACTCTGTTTGAGTAATTGGTAAAATTTGACGGAAAGATCAAAGCAGGAGGTGAGGTTGGTATCCATGATCTTCTGATATTCCTCAAAAGAATAATCCTCGGCATTTTTGCGAATGTTTGTCCCAACATTATTGACCAGAATATCCAATTGGGACCATTCGTGTTCAACAAACTCAAAGAGGCGCTTACGTTCATCAGGATCTGAAACATCAGCTTCAAAGCCAATTAACCGATATTGAGATCCGTGGAATTCGGCAATCTGTTCATCGATATCCTCAATGGTTCTGGATACGATGCAGACTTCAGCCCCCAGGTTTAAAAATTCTTTTACGATGGCTGCTCCAATTCCTTTAGTCCCACCGGTGACTAAAGCCTTCTTTCCTTTTAGATTCCAGCGATTCATAACATTCCGTTTTGATTATGAAAAAATCAAATATTTCCAATACACAAAATAGTGAACTGTACAGAATAAAAAAAGCAGTAAAGCTCCCTGTCGAATGAAAAACGATAAAATGGAATTTTTTATGGGGGTATACTATGCCTAACTGAATTTACTAATAGGTCATTCAGTAATCAATTTCAAAGCTTCCGTTTTCATTCTGGCTTTAAGCCAACCGTACACAATAAGGACAGTATTGTTCAGGCTGTATTGCGGCAGTCTTTTTTCTGCCCGATCAATAAGTTCCTGAGATACTGGTTCTCCAAAAATTACAACCTCAATTCGTTTTTCGCTGTTTGTAAAAACTGTGGTTTTTCCAATGACCTGAGCATTTTCAAATTGCATTTCCTTGGCAAGAAACAAGGTAACATTCTGTTGGAAAATTCTTTTTACTTCCCTCTGCCCTACCTAAAAAAAAGACCCACGCCGGTGAGGCATGGGCCAATATAGTCTATAGCTTTATATGTTATGCTCTTGGCATTAAAACCAATTTTTTTGTAACTACTTTATCTTGCTGTTGAATTTGTAAGACAACGGTTCCTGCCTTACCATCTTTAATATCCACTTCTTTATTGTAATACCCGTCAAAATGATTCAGAACATCCCTGTAAATCACTTTTCCGGAAACATCGACTATTCTGACCGTGGTCGGTCCTTCTTCTGCGATGAATTGCAGCCTGATCTTACCGTAAGTCGGATTTGGGAATGCTCTGTAAGCCACTAACTTCAATGCTCCATCAACTTCCTCATCCAGGGCACTGTTCTCTACCGTCAATGGAATATCATCAGGAATTTTGTTGAGTACTTCAGGTGCTTCTTCTTCTGTGGAAGCAGTTGTTTCTTCCGGGCAAGTCAAAAACTGTGCATCGATATCCATCTCCATTCCTTTTCGGAGTATTGACAAGGTGAAATAATCCCCGGAATTGTGCTTGTTGCGTTCAATCAAAAGATCATTGTGATTATTGACTTCGACATCATCCAGGGCAAGGATCACATCTCCGGCTCTTATGCCAGCTGCTGCTGCTGGCCACCCCGGAATGATTCGATCCACATTGACTCCCCGGCCCGAGAAATTATGACCACCCAACTCTACTCCAATAAATACTTGACACGGGTTACGTTTTTTTTGCCAGGTGGTCGTTTCTGACAAAACAACATTAACGGTTTTGGATTCTCCGGCTCTCTGGTAGGTAACTTTTACAGATTCTCCGGGCTGACAGAGATTCAGTACATTTCTCAGGTCATAAATATTATTGATATCCTGACCATTTATTTTAGTGACAACGTCCCCAGACTGAAGCCCTGCTGCCTGCGAGCCTTTACCGCTGACAACTCCAGTCAGTAAAAGTCCTTGACCATTTGATGATTCGTCTGCATAAACACCAAGCAAAGGACGGGTAACTTTTTCTTTTTCTGTCTGAGGTGCTTCCGCAAGATGGATGTCCGTAAAGTCGTCAGACATATATACCTTCAGTGCTTCTAATTCCTTAACGACTTCACTATTTTTATTATTCGCCTTCCGAAAATAAAACAGCATATCGTCTTCGGAGAGGTTTTCACCCTCGCTGTCTTCTGTCACAAAGTGCAGATCGACATCTTGAGCCTTAATATCTCCCAATTGATGGAGATACTCTTTGAGTTCCCCTTTGTTTTCAAAGACTTTTTTTACTGTGGTTACTGTTCCGTCATCATTTTCTACTTTTTGAATAATGATGGCCTTTTCGGAAGATGAATTTTGTGAAAAAATGGTGGTGAGTGCAAAAAGCAATAGAAAAGTTAAGCTTAACAGTCGGATGTTAAAATTTTTCATGTCGGATGAAGTTTTGGTGATTTAATAAACCAGAAAACAAGGTGCCCGGATTGTCCGGATCGTATTGTTTACCTTTTTTAATAATGACAACGCCAATAATGAGACGTTGCAAATTTCCTGTATAAAAAAGCTGATCATACAGCGGTTTCTGCAATCAAGACGAATCAAATATTAAATCCTTAACAAAATCTTTGATCTTTTTAACCAAATCTTAACCGAAGCAGGGTAATCTTTTGGTGTTTTTCTGCGTCAAAAGGGTAAATACGGATGAAAGCATTCGAAAAGAACAAAGTTTGACAGGTGATTAAATATCCCAATTACAGGGAACCGGCCGGCTGATTATTTCAGTCGGCCTTTTTTTTTGCCCGTTCTTTGTTTTTCTTTGTAAGAAAATTTTGCTGTATGAATGTTATATTCAGGGTGGTCGGTAAAACCAGTGAAGCTTATCTCAAAGAAGGTATAGCTGTTTACAACAAAAGGTTAAAACATTACCTGCCCTATACCTACGAAGTACTCCCCGATGTAAAGCGAGCCGGTAAACTAAAAAACCTGCAGTTACTGGAAGAAGAAGGAAAAATCATCCTTCAAAAAACAAATACAGATGATTTCCTTATCCTATTGGATGAAAATGGAAAAACCTATACCTCAGTGCAATTTGCTGCTTATCTGGAGAAATTATTGCAGCAGCCCTACAAGCGCATTATTTTTCAGGTTGGCGGAGCTTTTGGGTTTTCCGCTGAAGTGCGGCAAAGAGCGGATGCTTCACTATCCCTTTCTTCGATGACCTTTTCCCACCAGATGATAAGGTTGTTTTTTACCGAACAGCTTTACAGGGGGATGACCATTCTGAAAAATGAAAAGTATCATAATGAGTAAGACTGGAATTATTTATACCGAAATAAAATAAAAATCTATCTTTGCGCCGCCTTAGACATTCGCGAATAAAAATAAACAAACATGGCTCTAAAATGTGGAATCGTTGGCCTACCCAATGTTGGAAAATCTACCTTATTTAATGCATTGACCTCAGCCAAAGCCCTGGCTGCCAATTATCCTTTTGCCACCAAGGATCCCAATGTGGGAATCATTACGGTGCCGGATAGCAGGTTGGATAAACTTGCTCAACTGGTTAACCCGAAAAAGGTAATCCCTACGACCATCGAAATTCTGGATATCGCCGGTTTGATCAAAGGTGCGAGTCAGGGGGAAGGTCTTGGAAATCAGTTTCTGTCCAATATTCGGGAGGTGGATGCCATTATACACGTGGTCCGCTGTTTTGATAATGACAACGTGGTACATGTGGATGGAGCCGTTGATCCTGTAGCAGATAAGGAGGTTATAGATATGGAGCTATTGCTGAAAGATATAGAAACGGCAGAAAAAAGAGTTGATAAGCTGCGTAAGGCTGCAAAGGGAGCGGACAAAGCAGCTTTACAGCAACTGGCCATTGGAGAAAAGATCCTCAAGCACCTGGAAAGTGAACGCCCTGCTCGCGAATTGGAACTGGAGGATGATGAAATTGAACTTTTCCGCGAAATGATGTTGCTGACGGCAAAACCCATTTTGTATGTTTGCAATGTGGATGAAGATGCTGTGACCGAAGGCAATGCTTACACCAAACTACTGGAAGCGGCCGTAGCCAATGAGGATGCAGAAGTCATTTATATCAGTGCCGAAATGGAGGCTGAAATCGCTCAGCTTGAATCCAAGGAGGAACGACTGGAATTCCTGGAAGAGATGGGGTTGCACGAACCGGGAGTAAACAAACTCATTATGGCCAGTTACAAACTGCTTCACCTGATCACTTACTTTACAGCCGGAGAAAAAGAAGTCCGGGCCTGGACAATTCACCAGGGAGACAAAGCCCCTCGTGCTGCAGGGGTCATCCATACAGACTTTGAAAAAGGATTCATCCGGGCAGAAGTGATTCATTACGCGGATTACGTCAGTTACGGATCTGAAGCGGCCGTAAAGGAAGTTGGGAAACTGCATATTGAAGGCAAGGAATATGTCGTTCAGGACGGGGATGTAATGCATTTCCGGTTTAATGTTTAAAAAAGCGTTTACAGAATTCCTTATACTGGATTACAAGCCGCTTGTATCGAAAAGAGTTGTCTTTTTTCAAAACTTTTTGCCGGCTCATCAGTTTCTTTGATGAATTGAATAGATTCTTGCAGAAACTTATTTTATGAAAAGACTGGTCAAAACTGCAGTAATCCTGCATTTATTGCTTTTTTCAATCCTAACGGTACAGGCACAGGAAACTCCTGACTTTAATATAGAAATCCCTGTTTATGAAAAATTTTCTGATATGCAACACCTTTTGCTACAGAAAAATGACACCACTTATGTCGTCAACTTTTGGGCTACATGGTGTGGTCCCTGCGTTAAGGAACTCCCCTACTTCGAACAATTACATGATACTTACCCGGATCAAAAGATCAAAATCATTTTGATCAGTCTCGATTTTCCGAGACAGATAAAAACAAAGCTGATCCCTTTTATGCAAAAACACGAACTTAAATCCGATGTGGTTGTATTAACGGATGGAGCCTACAATGACTGGATTGATCGAGTGGATGAATCATGGGACGGAGCTATCCCGGTCACGCTGGTTTACCGGGGAGATAAAAGGTATTTCACCGCCAAGGAGTTTCGTGACTTCGAGGCCTTAAACGCTATTGTTAAACAATTTATAACTAATTAAAAATGAAGAAACTACCTGCTTTTCTTGGCCTTTTCATGGCTATTGCCGTTTGGATGTCATTTACCAATATTGACAATGAAGGTGGACTGAAAGTCGGAGATATTGCTCCCCAGATCAAACTTATGGGAGTTGACGGAGACTATTTCAGTTTCGAATCATCTGAAGACATCAATGGGTGGATCGTTACTTTCACTTGTAATACCTGCCCGTTTTCTGTTTTGTATGAGGACAGGCTTATAGAATTACATAATAAATATGCCGCTCAAGGATGGCCTGTGGTTGCCATTAACCCCAACGACCCTGCCGCCAAGGCTGGAGATAGTTTTGAAGACATGAAGGTAAGGTCCAAAGAGAAAGGATTCCCATTTGAATATCTTTTTGATGAGGGTCAGCATGTTTACCCTCAATACGGTGCAACAAGAACACCTCATGTGTTTTTACTGGATAAAACGCGTAAAGTCCGTTACATTGGTGCTATTGATGACAATGCGAGAGACCCGGAGAATGTAAACGTTAACTATGTAGCCGAAGCCATCAAGGCGATAGAGAACGGCAAGGAGCCAGATCCCGATTTCACAAAAGCTATCGGTTGTACCATTAAGACTTTAAAATAGCATTGACAAAAAACAGCCTGCTTTCATAGCGAAAGCAGGCTGTTTTTTAATCCTTATTTGGCGAATAGCTGATCTATATTTTTAAAGGCTTTAAATTCCAGGGCATTGCCGGAAGGATCCAGAAAAAACATGGTTGCCTGCTCTCCCACCTGACCTTCAAAGCGAATGTAAGGTTCAATAACGAAATCAATTTTTTCCTTCAGAAAACGAGCCAGTTCTTCCCAGGCTTCCATGGTCAATACTACTCCAAAATGAGGAACCGGAACCCCATGTCCATCTACAGGATTTTCAATGGATTGATTGGTCCCGCCCTTTCCCAGAGCCTTGTTGAGATGTACCACGAACTGATGCCCGAAAAAGTTAAAATCGATCCAGGTATCCGAGCTTCGGCCTTCTTCGCAGCCAAGTAAACCACCATAAAACAAACGAGACTCTTCAAGATCCCGTACGGGTATTGCCAAATGAAAAGGTTGCAGATTCATACTGAAATAATTTTTAATGAAAATAAGTCAAATTCAGGATTTGTCCTATTTGGGGAACTAATATTTTAAAATTGAAGTTGTGATTCAAAAAAAATAACATGGCAAAAGAACTTCCGGAATTAATCAGCCAGCGGTTAAGGCTGGCCGAACTCAGTGCCAGCGATATTCCGGCTATAGTGCTTTACGCCGGGAATTCCAAAATCGCCGCTACCACCCTTAATCTCCCTCATCCTTATACAGAGAAGGATGCAGTTTACTGGCTAAATATGGCTCACCAGGGGTTTAGAAGCGGGCATCAGCACATTTTTGGAATTTACCTGAAAGCTACCAATGAGTTTATCGGTGGCATGGGACTTCACCTGAACCACATTCACGAAAATGCAGAGGTCGGATATTGGATTGCAGAACCCTTCTGGGGTAAAGGATATTGCTCCGAAGCCCTCCGTCAGGTACTCGACTACGGTTTCAACCAACTAAAGTTACATAAAATTTACGCCCGGCATCTCATTGGCAACCCGGCATCGGGAAAAGTTATGATCAAAAACGGGATGATCCTTGAAGGAGAACTCGTTGATCATTATAAAAAAGGAAATGAATTCCGCAGTGTAAAACAATACAGACTTACCAAAAAGGAATATGATCGTGTTAAGCATCTCACTTAAATCATCGGTCAGTATGCAGGGTATTCGGAAGCTTTATTCCTGTGTCCAGTATTCCGGGAGACACCATACAAGAGAGCTTGAATAATTTAACACTAAAGCGTCATCAGGAACTCCAGGGTGTCCACGCCATCGGCATAATCCATTAGTCCAGGATTCTGGGCTTTACCAAAGGGAATTACGGGACAACTGCTGAGTTCCTGGTGGCTTACCACGCATTGGACTTCATCGATCCTGGATGCAATGATTTTTTCTAAGGCTTCCCTTGAATCGTAATAACTGTAATGAAGGCAGCCTATAGGGGAATGAAAAGCATCATTTTCCTTCAGCAGTATACAGCCATTGGCTTTGAATGGCTCTTTGTTGAGAATCAGGATGGCATAATTGTGGTCAAAATTATTTTTGTATTTGGAATTCAATACGACACGTTTGTGTTCATAAAGTGCTTCTAGCAAGGGCGTGAAGTCATATCCCTGAGGAACAAATATCTTGGATACATTTCTGCAGCCCAGGCCAAAAAATTTAAATACGTCTTCCCCCAGGTTTCTCAATTCCAATTCCGTTTCTCTCCCGGTTAATATAGCAATTCCGTTCCTGTTTCTTCGGATAATGTGGGGGTATTTTCCAAAGTAAGCCTCAAAATACCTGGCAGAATTATTGCTGCCCGTAGCAATGATGGCATCAAAGTCATTTAACTGATCTACAAACTCAAAATAGTTGTTTGCTCTTTCATCAAATTTCCCAAGCAACTCAACCAGGTATGGCAAAAGGTATTTATCCTTTTCCGAGAGTTTTACTTTTGCCCGGTGACCAGCAACGAAAACAGCCAATACATCATGAAAACCAACCAGGGGTAAATTCCCCGCCAAAACAAGACCAATCGTCTTAGGATTAAACAATTCCCTGATAGCATAGTGTTTGGTCCATGATTTAAGTTTAGATTTATCCAGAAATTCATTGGCAATGGCCTTTACAGCCGCCTGTTGATTCTCAAGGGTAAACCAGCCATTATGATGAAAAGACCGGGCCATTAAAGCCTCAAGATACTCATCTGTACCGCTTAGATGTGTGCCCAGTTGTTCCAAAGCGGCAATTCTATCAGACACCTTCATAGTTTCCATTCAAAAGTCTTCCGTTTTTAAAGATGCTTTTCTGCCATCCAGATATTTTTCCCAGCGGCTTAGAGCCTGCTGAAAATCATCAGGCAGCTCGGACTCAAAATACATATGTTCCTTGGTGGATGGATGAACAAAACCCAAAGATTTAGCGTGAAGCGCTTGTCTGGGCATTATCTTAAAAGTGTTTTCGACGAAGGACTTGTATTTGCTAAAAACGGTCCCTTTTACCACCCTGTCCCCACCATAAGCAGCATCGTTAAAAAGCGGATGACCGACATGTTTCATATGAACCCTGATCTGATGGGTCCTTCCTGTTTCCAGCTTACATTCAACAAGGGAAACATAATATAAATTCCTGAGTACCCGATAATGGGTGATAGCATGTTTGCCTTGCTCTCCCTCTTCGAAAACCGTCCGGATCCTCCTGTCAGCAGGATGACGTCCGATGTGACCGGTTATGGTACCTTCTTCCGGCTCAAGATCTCCCCAAACCAGTGCCTGGTAGGTTCTTTCAATAGTATGATCAAAGAACTGTTTGGCCAAATGCGTCATGGCAAATTCCGTTTTTGCCACAACAAGAAGTCCGGAAGTATCCTTATCTATTCTGTGTACAAGACCTACTCGATCCGGATTATTCCCTTCCAACAGGGGTAAATTCTTGAAGTGCCAGGCCAGTGCATTGACCAGGGTTCCGGTCCAATTACCGATACCGGGGTGTACAACCAGTCCCGGGGGTTTATGGACGATGAGTAAGTCATCGTCCTCATAACGAATATCCAAAGGCATTTCTTCCGGAATAAGTGTTGGCTCCCCGTCAAAAGTCCTTGGCAGTACAATGTTTATTAAATGCCCGGGCTTAACCTTGAAATTCGGTTTGACCTCCTTAGCATTTACCGTTATTGAACCCGCCTTTATAGCTGCCTGAATTTTAGATCTTGAAACCTTGGCCAGCCGATCGATAAGGAACTTATCAATCCGGATGGGAGATTGCTTAGGGTCCACTCTTATTTCCTGGGATTCATAAAATTCCTCCTGTAGATCAACATTATTTCTTTCTTCCATCGCGCTGTATATATTGTGCAAAAATACAGAAAGTTTACGGCATGGTCAGTTTACCCCAAAATTCCTTTGATAAAATGTTCTATGGTCCCTTCCAGATCAGTAGTCCCATTCAGGGCTTTTATGAAAGCAGATCCGATAATGGCACCATTGGCATATTGGCATGCAGTTGAAAATGTATCATGGTCAGAAATACCAAATCCAATAAGCCTGGGATTAGTGAGATTAAGACGTGCCGAGCGCTCAAAATAAGCTATTTGCTCCTCTGAAATACCACGCTTGGCACCGGTAATGGAAGCACTGGAAACCATATAGATAAATCCTCTCGATAATTTGTCAATTTTCCGGATACGCTCTTCATTGGTTTGAGGAGTCATAAGAAAACTGATACCAAGTCCGTTTTCTTCAAACAATTGTTGGTAGTTTTCTTCATATTCCTGCAAAGGCAAATCCGGTAAAATGAGGGAATCTACTCCCACCTCCACACATTTTTTAATAAAAGCCTCTTCTCCGTATTGCATCACCTGGTTGAAATAGCCCATCATTATCAGCGGAATATCGGTTTGTCTCCTCGCTTCAGCTATTTGGTCAAACAACAATGGTAAAGTCATACCATTTTTGAGAGCGACCTGACTGCTGTTCTGAATGGTTGGACCATCGGCCAGCGGATCAGAATAAGGCATACCTATTTCAATCAGATCAGCCCCTGCTTTTTCAAGGGATTTAATAATATCCACGGTACTTTCCAGCGTAGGATACCCTGCCGTGAAGTAAACATTTAAAATATTTTCCTGCTTTTCTGCAAATAAATTGTCAACTCTATTCATCAAAATAATGTTCAGTAATAGTCAAAAATCACAAAGTTAGCCTTCAATGACAAAATTTCGATATTTGATGTGAATTATTAATAATAACAGATTTCGAAATTCAAAGTTGTTTGTGATTAAAATCACAAACCTACTTATGGCCAGGAGTTAACTTTGCAGGTAATAAAACTTCAAAATTCAAAAAATGGCAAAGAAAGTTTCTTTCAAAGATCTGATAAATAGTGAAAAACCGGTGTTGATTGATTTTTCAGCGGTTTGGTGTGGACCATGCCAGGCAATGAATCCAATACTCAAAGATGTCGCCAAATCTATTGGTGATAAAGCAAAAATCATCAAAATTGATGTAGACAAAAATGCCACACTTGCGGCAGAAATGGGTGTCCGGGGGGTTCCCACCTTTATGTTATTTCAAAATGGAGAAAAAAAATGGCACCAGGCAGGAATGCAATCAGCTGTAGCTCTTGAAGGTGTGATTGACCAGGTGCTTTCAGGAAAACTGTAACCCTATCTTCCTTATAGCACCTTTCAAATTAAGCCTTATAAAAAAACAGAACATAGTCTGACAAACATAAGAATCAAGCCAAAATTTTATCCAAACGAATAAATTTTCAAGGCAGGTTCTAAAATTGTCAGACTATTTTTCAATACCGAATACAGAAACAAACTAATCAATGCAAAACTTTACATTATCTATTTTGGATCTGCTCAGCCAACCCTGGCACTGGGCTTTTTCAGGTTTTGTCATCGCTTTTATCCTCCTGGTATCCACCTGGGCAGGAAAAAGTTTTGGCGTTTCTTCTTCTTATAAAGTCTTATGCTCTATGGCTGGTGCGGGTAAGCGCCTGCCATTTTTCAATTTGAACATGAAGGAAGAATATTGGCGAATTTCTTTTGCAGTCGGTGCTGTTGTCGGCGGCATTATTGGTAGTCAGCTTATAGGAAGCGATGCTCCTGTAGCTATTAGCCAGGCTACCATCGACCACCTTGCCAGAGATTTTAACATGACCTACCCCAAAAATGTATCGGAGGGAACAGGGTTCATTCCTGAAGAATTGTACAACTTCACCAACCCAAAAGGCCTTTTCCTGGCGATCATCGGAGGTATTTTTGTTGGTTTTGGGGCCAGATACGGAGAAGGCTGTACTTCAGGCCATGCCATTACCGGTTTATCGCATTTACAAAAACCATCCCTGGTAACCGTCATTGGCTTTTTCATTGGAGGTCTGATCATGACCCATTTAATCCTTCCATTAATCCTCGGCTAACCCTTATCCACACAACACAATTATCATGAAGATCATAAGATTTTTTTTAATAGGCATCGTATTCGGAATCGTAATGTCAAAATCTGAAGCCATTTCCTGGTACCGCACTCATGAAATGTTCAGATTTGAGAGCATCCATATGTATGGTATCATCGGAACCGCAGTTATCTTCGGAATTATATTTATGTGGGCGATGAAAAAATTCAAGATTAAGACCCTTGACGGGGAATACGTAACCTATGCTCCCAAAAAATTCTATGTCCCCAGGCATTTAATCGCCGGAACAATTTTTGGTTTAGGATGGGCACTGGTGGCTTGTCCCGGGCCAACATACGTTCTATTGGGGCATGGGTATTGGATCTTTATCGTTGTAATTATCTGTGCTGCATTTGGCACATTCCTATATGCTCTTGTAAAAGATAAACTTCCTCATTAAAATGGCAAAAGACTCATTTGACCTGATCATAATCGGTGCAGGCCCTGGCGGTGTTGAAGCTGCCTTGTACGCATCAAGTAAAAATCTTACAGTTGCCCTTATTTCGGCCACAAAAATCGGCGGCCGGGCAACCTGGGGAAGCCTTATACCTTCCAAAGTATGGCTGGCAAGTGCAGAGAAATCACAATCGCTGAACGCCACTAAAGCTTTTGGTTTTGAAGCTGCGGAGTATTCACCGCGGCTAAATCTTGATTTTCTGAGAAAAAAGGTAAACGAACAAAGTGTACGTGCTTCTGAAAGTTATCTTAAAAAACTGAATAAAGCTGGTGTAGCATTGTTTTTTGGAACTGCCACTCTTTTAAAGGCAAAGGCCGTCGAAGTAATCCTGCATGATGATACGAGCCAAGTACTAACAGCTAAAAATATCATCTTGGCCTCAGGATCAGGTCCCAGGTTCACGCCGGACATCAAACCTAATAAAGACCATATCATTGCACCTAAATTAGCTCCCGGAATTGCTAAAATTCCGGAAAGCCTCGTAATGGCCGGTGGCGGAGTTACTGGAACCGAATATGCTTATGCTTTTGCCTCCCTGGGAACAAATGTTACCATTTTACAAACCGACAATCACCTGCTTCCCAGACTGGATAAAGAAATAAGTCAGCTTTTTGAAAAATACCTGACTGAAAATTTCCCGATTGAGATCATAACCAATACCACGGTTAAAAAAATGGAACAGAATGGTCAACAAGTAATCACCTTTACCCGGGAGGGCAAGGAAATAACCTCGGAATATGGATTCATTGCTATCGGCCGTAAAGCTGATCTGTCATTTATAGGTTCAAAGTCGGTTACCCTCGAATTAAATCCTGATCAAACGGTCAGTATTGACCAATTTGGGGAAACAAGTGTTCCAGGGATTTATGCCATCGGTGATGTCAGCGGAAACCCAATGACCGCCAACAGGGCTACCATGCAGGCGAGAGTGGCCATTGAACATATCATTGCCGGGAAGGAAACCCGCTTTTTTCCCGGCAATTTTATAGAAGCGGTTTATACGAATCCTGCAGTTGCCCAGATAGGCAACATGGTCGCAGAGGAAGATGCCTATTTCGTGACCAGGCATTATAAGGATTTACTTAAAACCAATATCAGGTCAAATGTTGCCGGAATCCTGAAATTAAAAGTCTCTAAAAATTCAGGCTTACTGCTTGGTGCTTCAGGCTTCGGAGACCATATGCCTGACCTTATGGCCATTGTTCAGGTAGCCATGAACAATAATTTGACTTTTGCGGACTTGAAAGCCGTGCCTATGGCCTACCCTTCTGTAAGTGAGTTGATAACAATTTTAGATTAGTTTTAATATATTTTCATTTTTTCCGGAATTCCGCCTCAGTAAATATTTTTTAAAATATGGTTTGAGGCGGAATTTTTTTTTTCAATCCTCTCCATTTGCTTTTTAATTCCAAACCCGCTGTCTATCAATGTTTTAAAAGAAGATCTCTTAAACCAGATTTAATAAACATTATATTTATTTGATATTCATTAACCACTGAATGTAAGTTTGGCACGCATTTTGCTTATTATATAAGTGAGAGCAAAAGAGAAGAAAAAAGCAAAAAAAGTGAATATATATTATGAAAAAATAAAATATAAACACATATTTGCAATAGTTCTAATACGAACAACGCTTACACTTTTTTCTTCCCAATAACTGTTTTACGCGCAAAATGCGCAAAACGCTATTCTACAACACATAGCTGAGGTTATCAAATAGTTATACTTTATAACTAAATTTCATGTAATGCAAGCTCCTGCATTGCTTTGAGCCGCTATTTCCATACCAAAAAAAGACTAAACACTATTTAACAATAAAATTTGAAACACTATGAAACAATTTGACAAATCATTTCGCTTCTTCCCTCCCTGGGATTTGGAAACAGGTTCTGATATGGCAACGCAGGATTCTGATCAATAACAATTGATTTAGGATACGGCAAAGGTTGTTTATTTGAGAACAACCTATCTGGCCTAATTTATTCCTGACACAGGTATCATATCGATTTATTGAGGATATACCCCAGTATATCCCTGGTCATATTTTGCCTATTACAAAACAGGGTTCCATAACCGGTCAATGACCGGAAGGCCCCCTTTATGCAAGGATTTAACTACTGGAAAGAAGCGAGAGAAACAAATTAATTACACTATGAAACACTATTTTAAAAATGAAACACTTAATAGAAAATACTTTTTTACTAATCATCATTACCATGGGGATAATGGGTATGGCCTTCAGTTTTACCTCCAAAGCCAAGAACACCCCTGTCGAGAAGTCTTCCAATCAAGCTTCCATTGAGCTGCAAACGGAAAATATAGATACTTATACGTGGGATCCTTTTCTCAAAGTAAAAGGCATCAAGGAAGCCGGAGCAAGAATGCAGTTTGAGGTCAACACTTTTAATAGTAATGCCCACTACTTCCTGGATTTTGGAAATGGGGAAAGAAAACAGTTGAAAAATAAAAAGCAACAATACATCTACAACGATCCGGGTGATTATAAC
This sequence comes from uncultured Bacteroidota bacterium, assembly GCA_942492125.1. Classification (GTDB taxonomy): domain Bacteria; phylum Bacteroidota; class Bacteroidia; order Chitinophagales; family Saprospiraceae; genus BCD1. The sequence continues at coordinate 279,242 of CALODM010000035.1, read as the reverse complement.
TTAAGGTTATTCATAACCTACAACGGGAAAACCAAACTGGTCCATTCGGAGGTTATAAATATTGACAATCAGGTGGTTGCAAGTGCACAAATCCAAAGCCATAACTAATATTATTCCAGTTAATACACAATATTTTGGGTAAAAAAGGGCTTTTATTTAAACATAAGAGCCTTTTTTTTGTAATTTTAAATAAACAGAAGCTCAAAATGAAAATTCCAACCCAGCTTGAAAATATGAAAGAACTGCTTGAACGTTCTGCTTTCGGTGTATGTGACTATTTTGGAGACAAAATCGGCATTGCTACTTCCAGAGTCAGGCTATATTTTATTTATATCTCTTTTCTGACATTGGGATCACCAGTTGTGATTTACTTATTTTTAGCCTTTTGGTTAAATGTAAAAAGGTACATCCGAAACAAAAGGAATATCCTTTGGCAATAATTTTCGTGCCATAAAAAAGGGGTTGCAGTGTCATTACTGCAACCCCTTTTTTTTAATCCCTGGTGATTTCAAATCGCTCTACCGGTTTAAATGGCGAAAGTTTCAGATCCTCAACGGACTTTCTGTACTCAGGCCATTGCTTCTCATAGAATGAATTGATTTTTTCTAACAAACCGCCAAGTTTACCTTTGGCATTTTTAATGAGAATTTCCTGCGTGGGTCCGGGTTCTTGCTCCAGGGAACGCACATATCGACTTGCTGTAAATAAATAAGATATGGTGCTCGGAAATTCATTACTGGTTATGCCCTGCCGTTTATCCACCTTTCCAAACATTTCATCCAACAGGGCATTGATCGTATCCTTGACCATTTTGTGCTGATCCAATAAAGCTGCATAAGCTTCCTTATCTTTTTCCTGTTCTATTCTGGCTTTATAATCATCAACGATTTTGATGGAAGCTTTTAAACGTTCGGTGGCACTGGTTGCCACATCTGTCATTGCTTCGAGGTCTTTGAGTATTTTGTATTTGGACTCCAAAACCTCTTTAGGCATTTCTACCCGGGGATCATAAGCTACCTCAATGACCGTAGAATCTACTTGATCACCAAAGGTCATTTTAAGCTGGTATTTACCAGGCAGAACGGTTATGCCCCCTGGTTCACTTCCGCCATTTCTACGATCACGGCGGGAAGGTCTCCGTACCCCCTTTTCCTCCAAATACCATTGCATCTTATGGAGTCCGTTTTTGTCGGGAGTTTTTTGGGTGAGTGTCCTGATGAGTTGGCCATCCATGGTGTAAATTTGCAGTTTTATGGAGTCCAGCTTTACTGTTTTGTCGTCTGACTGCATTTCCTTCCCAGGAGATGGTTTTGTTTTTTCTTTTTTCGGCTTATTAACCAGGTAACTTATCAAAGCGCCTCCTTTTCTGTTTTCACCGTTGAAAATGGCATTAGCCCCAAAACGGGTACCGGAAGGTTGCTGGTAGCGATTGATATAAGCAGCAGGCGGATCAAACAAAACCAACTGTTTGTCCAAAAGCGCCTCCCCTTCTTTTGCCAGGGCTCTCAAGGGCCTGATATCGTCCAAAACATAGGCAGCACGACCGAAAGTTCCGACAACCAGGTCATGTTCCCGTGGATGAATAGCTAAATCCATGGTAGATACCGTTGGAAATCCATTGGTCCATTTTGTCCACGAAGCACCTTCGTCAATACTGAAATACAATCCATATTCAGTCCCTAAAAACAACAATTTGGGTTCTTCGGGATCCTGAGCGAGCGAGAGGGTATATCCTGGAATTGTATTTTCATCAACAAGGTTTTCCCATGTTGCGCCAAAATCACGGGTGCGGAAAAGATATGGTTTGAAATCAAAATTGCGATAGTTATTGACAATGACATAAGCTTCTCCGGCGGAAAAGGCCGATGCCCGGATCTGAGCCACCCAGCTCTCTTTGGGCATTCCAAAGAAATAAGGGGAAACGTCCATCCAGGTTTTTCCTCCGTCTTTGGTCAAATGAACCCTGCCATCATCGGTACCTGCCCAAAGCATCCCCTTCTCAAGAGGACTTGGTTCAATAGCCAGGATGGTACAGTGATTTTCTGCGCCCGTAGCATCCATCGTAAGTCCACCACTTTCGTGTTGTTTCTGCTTCTCCGGATCATTTGTTGACAAATCGGGAGAGATTATTTCCCAGGTAAATCCCTGATCTCCGGACTTATGCACAAACTGACTTCCGAAATAAATCGTCGTTTTATCAAATGGATCAATAGCCAGTGCGCTGTTCCAGTTAAATCTCAACCTGACATCAGGATCAGGATGTATGGGCCGAATCATCCTTGTGTTGCCTGTTTCGAGATCATATCTTCCTATAAAGCCTTCCTGCGACATGGCATACCCAAACCGGGAATTCTTCGGGTCAGGAACGACGTCAAATCCATCCCCAAACATTAATTCCTGCCAATATGCGTTTCTAATCCCCTGGTCTTTAAGTACATACGCAGGCCCTGCCCAGGAGCCATTATCCTGCATCCCACCGTAAACATTATAAGGGTAATCCATATCGACATTGATGTGATAAAACTGGGCAACTGGCAGGTTCTCCACAAAACGCCAGGTCTTTCCCCTGTCCCTGGTGATGTTCAACCCACCGTCATTGCCATCGATCATAAAATCAGGGTCACTGGGATGAATCCACCAGGCATGGTGATCCGGATGAACGCCTTTCGTAGTATTATAGGCCGGCATCAATTGCGAAAAAGAACGCCCGCCGTCCTCACTGACATTGACATATGTAAATACGGAATAAAGCCTGTTTTCATTCATGGGGTCAACAAATATGTCAGAATAATAAAACGGCCTGTTTCCAATATCACCTTTGTCGTTGATTTTTGTCCATTTGCGCCCTCCATCCTCAGATCGGTAGAGGGCATTTTTCTTCGATTCAACGAGCGCATAAACGATGTCCGGTTCGGAAGGGGCTATAGCAAGACCGATACGGCCGAGGTCGCCTTCAGGCAGCCCGTCTTCAGCAGTTCTTTTCTCCCAGTTCTCTCCGCCGTCCAGGGTGATATACAAACCAGAACCAGGTCCCCCGGAAGAAAAAGTCCAAGGTTTTCTTCGGTGTTCCCACATTGCTGCAATCAGTTTGTTCGGATTGGTCGGATCGACCACCAAATCTGCACATCCGGTTTTTTCATCCACAAATAGTGATTTTTCCCAGGTTTTACCGCCATCGGTGGTTTTAAAAACACCTCTCTCCGGGTGTTCTCCCCAGGAAGATCCGATAGCACCCACAAAGACTGTATTCGGATCATCGCGATCCACAATGATGCGATGTATATTTCTCGTTTTTTCCAGGCCCATCAGTTTCCAGGTCTTTCCAGCGTCAAGACTTTTGTAAATACCATAACCGCCGGTAACGCTATTCCTGGGATTACCTTCTCCTGTGCCAGCCCAAATCACATCAGGGTTGCTTTGTTGAACCGCAACAGCTCCAATGGAAGCCACAGCTTCCTTTTCAAAAATGGGTTCCCATTCAATGCCACCGCTTTCCGACTTCCATAATCCTCCGGAAGCAGTACCTGCGTAAATAATGTCCGGTTCATCAACAACCACATCAATGGCGGTAACGCGACCACTCATTCCCGCAGGACCAATGGCACGGGCTTTCATGCCCTGTAATTTCTCCAGGTCTATTTGTGCAGATGTATTTCCTGAAAAGAAAAGACATAAGCCTATAAAAAGGGATTTAAGAAATAAATTCGATCCAAATATTAAAGGTGATTTCATAAATATGATGTTTTGCTTAAAATTGTTTTGTATAAATTTAACAATTGCTTCTCAATCCGGTTGGTAAATTATAAATTTGCAAAGCTAGAAAAAGTTTAAACTATTTCCCTTTTGCTCACCTGACCCGCCTTTGTAAATCATTTTTTATCCAAAAAATATCATTGAGATGAATCAAAATTTTCGTTTTTCAACGCTTGGGTTGTTATTATTTGTGCTGTTAATCTCTGCCTGTAAAACCTCCGAAAAACTCAGCACCAAAGAAGCTTTACTTCGATACCAGCCCAATAAAGGGGATATTTTTACGATGGACATGCAAATGAGTATGATGATGGAGGGGCCACAGGTCATGAACATGACCATGTCAATGGATAATGCCCTTGAAGTTGGTGAAATTCAAAAAGATGGATCATTCCAGCTTGACAATATCGTCAAAAGGGTTGGCATGAATATGAAAAATCCGATGATGAATGTTGATTACGATTCCTCTAATCCTAATTCAGAAGATCCTGTGTCAGCAGAGATGCATAAAACCATGGGGGCTATGATTGACAAAAGCATGGTCAGCAAACTAAGTAACCGAGGAGTATTACTGGAAACACCAAATTACGAAGAAATCTTTGGTGATGATCCCGAAATGGCCGGACAAATCGATCAGATGAATCAATCTCTGGCGTCGAGCTTTATTACCTACCCGGAAAATGCGGTAAAGGTCGGGGACAGTTGGAATGCTACCACGGAAATAGCTGGGCAAGCCCCAATGACCCAGGAGTTTACCTATACTGTCAAAGAAATTACGCCGACAAATGTGATCCTCAACGTCGACGGAACCATAAAATTAAGTCCTGAAGCGATGATGTCTGGTTCCGGAGATTTTAATGGCACGATGACCATAAACCGACTGGACGGTTTCGTACAAAGCTCCGTGCTGAAACAAAACCTGAATATGTCTGTCATGGGTATGGATATGAAAACGGTTACAGATATCAATGTTACCATGACAAAAAAAGGCAAATAAGCTGACAGAACCTTTTTTTGAATCTATGTGTTAAAAATATAAGCGGCTGTCTCAAAGTAGATTTCTTTTCAGGCAGCCTCTTTTTTTGAGTTGGTTTGCAAAAGAGAAAAATAATTTTGCTAATTACTTTGATGTTTTTTTAAAAAAGGATAACTTTGCGCCGCTTTAAAGGAAACATCCGGTCTCGTAGCTCAACCTGCCTTTGGCGGCAGGCAGGCTGGACAGAGCAACAACCACCAAATGAAACAAAAATTATCCGGTCTCGTAGCTCAACCTGCCTTTGGTGGCAGGCAGGCTGGACAGAGCAACAACCACCAAATGAAACAAAAATTATCCGGTCTCGTAGCTCAACCTGCCTTTGGCGGCAGGCAGGCTGGACAGAGCAACAACCACCAAATGAAACAAAAATTATCCGGTCTCGTAACTCAACCTGCCTTTGGTGGCAGGCAGGCTGGACAGAGCAACAACCACCAAATGAAACAAAAATTATCCGGTCTCGTAGCTCAACTGGATAGAGCAGCTGCCTTCTAAGCAGCAGGTTCCAGGTTCGAGTCCTGGCGGGATCACTTAAATTGAAGCCTAATTCATTGTTTATCAATGTTTTAGGCTTTTTTGTTGCCCTTTACTTTCCTTGTTAAAAGAAACGCCCATGCCAAGTACTCGAGACAGCCGATTGAGCTTCTTTAATTTTCTAAGTATCCAATACCATACTTACTAAAAGCCCTGTAAGCGTATTTCAATCAAAGCAATATTCAGAACAAAGTTCCAGTTTTTGCGCTCCAGGCGTTTGGCTTTGTTCTCCAAGTCCTTTTTATCAATCTTGGATCTTTGCAAGGAAGCACTACTATATCTTTATCAGTACACCACTTTGCAGAACATTTTGCCCTTCTATTTTATAGGTAAAAATCCCTGACATATTTAAGAAAGAAAAATCGAGTAGTTGTTGTGTGTTGGAAATATTCGATTCAAAAACCATTCTACCTGTGACATCAAAGAGTTTGAAAAAAATGGGTTTGTCTATGCTCCTTGAGGTTTCTACGACAACGGTGTTTTGGAACGGATTCGGATATAATAAAAACCTGTCACCAGGCAAGGGAATACTCATAGTGCCGGTAACTATCCCGTCACCGTCAACTTTCAATACATAGGCTTCCGTTTGGCTCCCAACCTGATACCTAAACCCGTACATCAAACATCCTCCGTCGGATGTAGCAATTAATCCTCGCATGAAATAATACGCATCACCTCCGTATGTTTTTTGCCAATACTTATTTAATGACATATCATATTTAGTTAAAACAAACGAGGAAAGGTTATTGCTATAAGGATAATTGAAAATATCTATATTGAGAATACCACCAAGATAAAAATGGTCTCCAGAGAGGTCTTTACTTAAGCTTATCTTAGGAGCCGGAAAATTCTTTACTGGGTCATCATCTGGCAGAGTAGCAATAGTGTCATATTGAATAACTTCAAAATTATAGTTATAAACCCCTACAATAATCCCGTCAATATCAAGCGACCCATATTTACCTGTTAGTAATAGTAAAGAATCATTAAATTCTTCAATGGTTCCTTGTTGTGATATTCCAAAATTACCTGAAGGTTCTTCAATAACCTGTTTTACGGTAAAAAGTGAATCGGTATAATAAAGACGTGCCCCATACAAAATATAACCTGCGGAATCAGACCGCACAGCAAAATCATTAATGAAATCAGAATTATTTTCCCATATTGAATAAGTAAAAGAAGCCTCATTAAATTCCAATACGCCCCCCATTGGACGATAGTAAGGGCCAGTTCTAAAAATTGCACTAAAAGCAATAGTGGAATCGTCTAACAATCTTGCACGAGGATTAATAAAATATCCTTCTTGCTCTGATAATTCATAGATTTGTTCATCGATAATATCTAATGTTAAAGATAGTTTCAGCACCCACACCTTATTAGTGTTTTCTTCATCACAATCCTTATTTCCAAAAGCTAAGTAATAATCCTGTACAGGAAATACTTGTGCAATATGCAGTGTGCAACCCGATTCATAAATGGTTTTTGAATTAATTACTTGGCCTTCCTGATCTAACTCATAAAATTTAATGCCCTGACCACTGATAGTATCAATCCCTATAGCCAAAATATAATTCCCCTCTGTATTTTCCTCAACAGCAATAGCCTCCTGATTGAAAGAAAGCAGAGAAATATATTCAAAACCTCCTTGGCTAAGTAAACAGAAAGTAGTTAAAAGGAAAAAAATGAGTGACAATAATCTCTTTACCATATCATGTGGATTTTACCCTGCCAGGAACTTCTGGCAGGGTAACTTTTTTTAGTTATTCGATGCTCAAAATAATTTCCGTTAACTCTACACTCTCTATAAATGGTCCTGATCCTGGGTTTCCATCATCAATATCTGAAACAAAAAGAGGTATCCCATGATATAAATCCATGGTATGAACTCTTGTTGTACTGCCCGCAGGAAACCAGGCATCTGCTTCAACATCAACAGATATAAATTCTCTACCCGTTGGAAGCATAACATCTATAATACCCCACATCTTACAATAATACCAATTCATATCATTATAATCTAAACAATCAGGAGTATGGTAGTTAGGGTAAAAATCTGATGTAGTGTACATAAGGTAATCTCTGTTATTATCCCACTGAACATTATCTGATTCGTTAAGAAGTTCATTAACAACAGGGTTCAATATCCCATATTGTCTGTATTTCAATAAAGCCAACATGATATGGTTCATAAGGATTCGGGCTAACAATCGGATGAGCCAATGGGTAATAGTAATTGAGCTTCTTTTCCAACTCTTCTGCGGCATTCGATTCTAGGATAGTCCCGTCACACTTCCCTTCTCCTGCAGCATAGCCAGCAAGCCAGTCATCGCCTTCAAAAAAGACTGGACCTATTTGGTCACAATCCGGGGACATTATTGTAGTTTCTCCTTCTGTAACTTTACCTATTACGCTGGTTGCCCTGATTTGGGCTTCGGTAGAAGTAGCAGATTCAATTGTCAAATCTACAAATATGGTTTGCTTGTTCACCCAATCCCTTGAATTATAATTATTCAACAAGTCTTGCCATGCTGTCACATAGGCGTTCGTCAAATCTTCGTTACTGATTGTATTATCAACAACAGGCACAGAGAAAGTCACTTCACTCGTGCTTATTTCATCAACAGCAATGTTTGCCCTGGAGAAATAAATATTCATCAGTGCTTCAATGCCCCATACACCTTCTTCGACGGTAAGGTTAGTTCCTTCATCTCTAAAATTAGGTTCATCTCGATCTGGGTTCACCCTTTCGTAAAAGTCAACAATCCGATCTGTAAGTTCCTGTACTTTAGCTGATCGCTCAGCTTCAGTGGAATTATTTTGGTTAATAGTTTCTTTGGAGCAACTAGTCATAAAAATGAACAGCAATAAAATCAGGGATAATTTAAAAAAGTGTAACTTTTTCATTTGCAAAAATATTTTGGTGAAAAACAAGTAACTCCCCAAAAAGGAAAAGCAGAATGCGAGGATTCGCATTAGCCAAAGGTGAGTGAACGGGGTTCTGTTTCACCAAAACTATCCGGGGGGATACTGAATAAACACCGCTAAGTTAATATATTTCCCTAACAAAACAAATTCATAGATTCTTCTCAAGTGAATAAGCCAATATTTAAACATGAAAGCAATAATTGAATATCGAGAAAGTAAAACCTTCAGAGATCTTTTTTTTCTACTTTCTTTTCCCTAAACAAAAGTAAAATCAGCTATAGAGGTAAAGCTGAAGGCACTTAGGTCAATAGAATCGATTCCATGCACAAAGTCTGTTATTAATTCGTTTCAGAATCTGTAGAAACAGAAAGCGAACCAAAATAGAATATATCAGCACCACTACTAGAAAGGCGGGGAACCTCAGTATAAGCAATCGTTCAAAAAAGAGGGTGCAAATTAATATTCAGAGGGTGTAAAAAAATTGTCCTAAGCCAAAAGCGAATTTTTTGTTTTAAATATTTCCAAGTTTAAAACTTTTTATTATCTATTTACTTGATAATAAAGTGGTTATCCGAGTCCCTTTTATTCCTGGCGGGATCACTTTAACAAAAAGTCTAATTCGTTAATTCATAACGTTTTAGGCTTTTTTTATTGTCATTTTGCCACTCATTTTGCTTCTTTATTAGGGACATTTAGGATTTATAAATTCAATTTATTTCAGTAATTTGTCAGGTTCTCTAGCATGATTTTTTAGTTCCTAAAAAATCCAGAAAGGCAAATAGAGATGTCAAAAAGTTTGCAGAATGTTCTTTACTTAACAGTGACAAAACACCCTTTTTCCACACGAACACACCATGTTATGTTACGAATAAACACTAAGGCTATTTTTAATTATTTAGATCAATTAAAAATAATGATAATATTTTGCGAAATTTTTGTTGATTAGATTTTAATATCTATCATTGTCTCGAAAAGCTGTTTATTTGGTATAACATTGTAACGAGAACCCCTGAAGACTTCCCTAAAAACCGGACAGCTTAAAAAGTGAAAAAATGATTAAATTTAAGCTGTTATGAAAAAAAGTAAATACACAGAAAGTCAGATCGTCAAGGCGATCAAGGAAAATGAAGCCGGCCGCTCGGTAGAGGACATCTGCCGGGAATTGGGCATTGCCAATGGTACCTTTTACAACTGGCGCAAAAAATACGGCGGTATGGAAGTTTCCCAGCTCAAGGAGTTGAAGGCTCTCCAGGAAGAGAATGCCAAGCTTAAGCGCATGTATGCCGAGCTGGCCCTGCAGAATACCATGCTCAAAGATGTATTGGGAAAAAAGTGGTAAAGCCTTCGGCTAAGAAAAAAATAGTCCACTATTTAAAAGATAAATACCAGGCCAGTCTAAAGGTGATCTGTAAGACCATCCGAATGAATCGATCTACATTTTACCACAAGAGCATTAAAGATGACAGTGAAGTAGAGGTAAAATTACAGGCATTGGCAGAGGAATATCCTACACGAGGATTTGACTGGTATTATTTGAAGATTAGATCCGAAGGCATTATCTGGAACCGCAAGCGTGTACTTCGTGTATACCGCAATCTGAAACTGGGATTGAGACGAAAGCACAAAAAACGCCTAAATCGTCCTTATGAACGAGCGCTTTCGCAGCCGCTCATGCCCAATGTGACGTGGAGTATGGATTTTATGAGTGATGTATTAGCCGATGGCAGGAAAATACGCATACTGACCATTATTGATGATTTTAACCGGGAGGTTCTGGCGGTGGAGGCAGGTATCAGTTTTCCGGCCCAGCGAGTTGGCCGAGTACTGGAAAAGCTGTTTTTTGAACGAGGCACTCCTTCCAGCATCAGAACGGACAACGGACCGGAATTTACGAGTAATACGATGCGCTTGTTTTGTGAAAAGCACCAGGTAGAACAGTGGTTCATTCAACCTGGAAAACCCAGTCAGAATGCCTACATAGAAAGATTGAACCGGACTTATAGGGAAGATGTGTTGGATGCCTATATTTTTGAAAGTCTGGCCGAGGTTAACTGGCTAAGCACACAGTGGAAAGCAAAGTACAATAGCGGACATCCGCATCAATCTTTGGGCGGTAAAAGTCCGGTGGATTTTAAAATTGCCCGACACAAAGTTATTGATGCTTACGAAAACATCAAGGCTAAATGGCACGACTCCATACTGTCGTCGGCCTTGACATTTTCTCCACCATCAATGGTGGGAAGTGTACGTGAAATTTAAAAGGAAAATTTAAATTTAGGGCTGTCCTAAGACTGGGAAGTCTTCACCCCATGTAATACACCACAATAACAGCTACCCAATTATTGTATAACAAAAAAACTAATAGGTATGCCCCCGCTACCCTTCAAGGCTCCTGTTATTGAGCAACACCATAAATCAACTCATTTAAGTAGATTAGTTTCACCATTGAAACCTAGTGATCGCCTTCTTTCCCGGTTTTTCCACTAAAGCACAGAAAGCTGTGCTTTCTTATTGAATATAATTATTAACAAGGGACACACTTAAATGAACTATCCCACCCCAAAAAACCAAATGAAAACTATCTTTGATTGAATTATCTTCTAGTGGAATTCTAACTACGATCAAACAAAATTGATTTTTGACTTAAGAATCAACACTCACCTACTCACAGATTGTATTAAAATTCTCTCCACGGAACTTCAATGCATTATTGTCCTCCTTTTATTATTATTCACCTTAAAAGGTTCTTCCAACTTTGACAACCTAAATCATTCCGCTCAATACACCATAAAACACAATATTTTGTTTCCGCCAAACTTTTCTACTACTCGAATCCAATAAAGACCTGCCGAAAAAGACCTTGTTGATATATTCAATTTAGAACCCTGATTATTCTCAAAAGTAGATAATACTTTTCCTGAAACATCAATTATTTCAACCCTAAGATTGTCGATTGATTTTGGAAAAAGCAATTGAAAAAAATTGCCTTGCTTTACGGGGTTAGGAAACACTACAATATTTTCTGATTTATCTATTTCCCCATCAGCATTCACCCAGCTCACTTCAAAGTTATAGGTGTATAGACATTCATTAGCATCTAGCACGTTAAGTATATACCATCCTTGTGGGATATTTTCCAAAGAGGAAACGGTATCTTCTGTATTCCAAAACCATTCGTATGGTGGTGTTCCTCCAGAGACTTCCAGCAAAGTTAATGCACCATCCCAAGCATCAAAAGCACTGGCATCCTGAATGTTGTAATTTACATCTACAATTTCTGGTTCAGAAATTGATACACTTATCGTATCCTGGCATCCTGCAGCATCGGTGATAGTGTATGAATATTCTCCAGCAGATAAATTAGAGACAGTTGTATCAGTAATAGAACCATTTTCCCAAAGATAGGCTAAAGGTAAATCACCATTGGTTTCGAATTGTAAGGCTCCATTTTCACCGCCATTGCATGACACACTATCAATATTATTCAACTCCATGAAGAAAGTGGTTCTTTCATAGGCTCCCAGGTCTATCACATCTTCCAGAATCCTTGAATTGTCATCTAAATCCATTGTTAAATGTGTTCCATAAATATTGTTTCCGGCATTTATAGCTGGTGAACACGCACCAATGTGTAAATCCCCTTGTTCTTCATTTAAAAACATAGGGTCTTGCTCAAAAATCATCCCTTCCTGACAAGCTTCTTCTCCTCCAGGTAAATCACATATAGGATGACTGACAAGACAATTACGGATAGAATAATCGAATAAATGCTGATTGAGGGGCGAACCATTATAAAAAACCTGGGTTAATGGGGCTTGTGGCTCCCAGATTATACTATTGGAAATTGAAAAATCATTATAATTATTGATATAATCAAAATTACTTGACCAGTTTTTGGTTAGAGGATAATTACCATTGTTTAAAAAACTGCAACTATTAATACTGCTGACTGCCAACCCGGTACCTGTTCCTATTTCAACAGCGCCTCGATTGTCAAAAAATATACTATTATTTAATTCTAAAAAGGTTTTTATATAATCTGGAGCAAAAAGTTGACCAAAAATTTCTACCCCTCCTCCACCGGGATAACCTAGCCCTCGATTATTATTAAAGATGCTTGAGTTTATTTGCAAATCAATCACACTTCCTGAGCCAGAGTATAGGTATATGCCTCCGCCCCCTTCCCCAGCAACATTATCAATAAAACTGGAATTAAAAACATCAATAAAACAACTATCCGAATAGGTAGCAAAATGCACCCCTCCTCCAAATCCATAAGGTGCTTCGTTTCCCAAGAATGTGCAATTAATTACTTCAAAAGAATAATGTGGGATTATATCCGTAGAAATTCCGTTATTAATAAACCCGAACCCTCCACTATCAATTCCTTCATTACCTTCGAAGTGAGTATTCACAATAGAAACTGAACCATTCTCACAATTAGGTAAATAAAAAATTGCTCCCCCCCCCCCTACTGATTCATTATTTATAAAAGTACAATTGTTAAAAACATGAGAATTACATGCATCAACCATAAAAATTGCACCAGCACCCAGCCAAGCCCAATTTTCTTCAAATTTACAACTATTATATACTGAAGGAAATTCATTTTGACTTGGTCCAATCTTGTAAATTGCCCCTCCTTCTATTGTTCCTTTATTCCGAAAAAAACCACAATTATCCAATGTAGGATTCGCATAACCTCCATATTCTCCATTAAAAGCCATTGCACCTCCGTAAGAACCAACATTTAAACGGAACTGACAATTTCTGATTATTGGTGAAGCTACTGGAAAAAATTCATTGGTGTTCACCAACATACCACCACCTCGGTTTAAAGAACCTAAATAACCACTATTAGGGTGAATAGCATAACCCCTTGTAATGGTAAAACCATCCAAAACGGCTGTACTATCAGTTCCTTCGGAATAAACGACATGGTAACTATTGTCTGTAGAATCTTCGGTTACTCCAATATCTCCGCTCAAAATGGTTTCATGACTTTCCCAATCCCGCTGGCTAAGATCTGTTTCAGTTCCTTCAAAACCTCCAAAAATTTTCACCCCTGGATTGAGATTGAAAAATATTTCTCTGTCTCTGCTTATAGTGGGAAAATAGGTACCCTCAGCCACCCAAATGCTATCACCAGGTTCTGCAATGGCAATTGCCTCTTGTAGATCCTGAAAAGCATACTGCCAATTGCTTCCGTTTTGAAAATCAGAGGCCACATCTTGATCCACATATATTCTTGTAGGATTAAAATCCGAATATTCGCAATAATCAAAATCTGGTTCCGCATAAAGAACTCCCTGAGAAGTCGTCAAGCAAACATAATCTTCACAATATGGGCAAGAGCCTCCTTGTTGATATAGGCAGTATCCCGAATAAAATGGATGAAATTCGATATCTCCGACTCCTTCAACCCAAATCAAAACTACCTGATGGTAAAAATTTGTAGCAACTTCTGCTGTAGCAGATCCCAATAAAATTTTTCTTGGATATTCTCCAAAAAATACAGTGTTTACGAAAGAAACAGTAAATAAAAGGCTATCACTTAAAAAAGTACTTCCCGGAACCCCAATATAAACTGAATCGCCTTCTTCAAGAGAAAAGTCATACATTAAAAATTCTTTTTGTCCAGAATTACTTTCTTCTGTCCGATAGTAAACCCTTTGACCATCTATCCTGTAATATTGAGGAAACTCCCAAAGGTTGTCTGAACGTTGAAGAGGAGTCCACCATTTTCCTTCTATTAGCGTATCAGGTAAAGTAGTAATTAATACTAAATCTTCTGAAAAACAATTTTTCAACGACCATTCGGGATTGTCTTGGTGGGAAGGAAAGGATTGGGATATGATATTTCCTGAAATAATAAGAAAAGTCAAAATTAAAACTATTCTCTCCATGGAACAGGGTATTCAAAAAGAGTTGCGGGAAACAAAATATCCCACAACTCTTTTTAGTATGAAAAATTTTATAATTTAATCAAATTTCCAGTGTGCTCTTCAGTCCCTAACAATATACGATAATAAATGGCTCCTTGTTGTAAATTGTTCGTATTATCAATAACAAACACACTATTACCTTGCTGAAATGAATCCTCAACTTCCAGAATATTTCCATTTTGATCCCATAACCGTATATTTACCACTTCAGGATTATCAAGCTTAAAATCAAAACTCACTTGATTTGAATAAGTGTTTGGATAAACATTGTTCAAAGTGTGTTTACGATCTTCCTGAAGGACCTCAAGTTGTAGTTCAATTCCAAAAGTATTACCCTGGTCGTCATATATTTCACTATTAAACCTTGAGTTGTCAATTTCAAAAATACTTGCTATATCACAAATTTCCTCATTGCTAACCATATCAAATACAAATAATGTTTTTCCTATTAAATCTTCAGGCAATCCATCTCTTGAATACCACAAAGTTCGTATGTCGCCAGATGCAATTGTTACCTTATTGAAATTATCTAAAGAAAACCAGGATAAATCTCCAGCACCAATACCTGAAATTTCAGCTTTATTCCCCATTATTTGAAGATCAATTTGATAACCTTCATTATCCTGCCAATTAAGCCCAGATGTTATAAACTTAAGTCCAAACTTAGCTCCAGCCTGAATACATGAATGGGGTGAAGAAGCTATTTGTCCAAAGAGTGGTTCCGGCCCCTCCTCATCCAAGGACATAGCACTAAAGTTTACATCACCCGTTTTTATCGCATAAAAAGACCAATTTTGGATATTATTAGCATCTTCCGAACTAACATTAATTGATAACTCTTCTAAATAACTTTTTTGTCCTGATTCAGGTTTATACTTCCTATTTTCATTATTTACAGTCCATGTTGTATAATCAGAAAATGGATCTAAGTGAAAATTTTGAGCAAACCCCCATTGATCATCTAATGCATATCGAGGTAACAACCTCCATGATGGAACTGGAGAAAAATCTTCCGATTCATCTATTCCAAGTATCAACTTTCTTATTTTAATCATGTCAGCAATGGAAATATGTCCACTGTAATTAACATCTGCAGCAATTTTACTGTATGAGTTATTAAATGGTTCAATACCCAAATTGTGTCTCAAAATTTTAATCATATCATACGTAGTCACTCCATTAAGTGGGGAAAAATTTCCTGATGTATTTTCCGGAGCACTAACAATATCTGTAACTACATCACACACATAAACATCACCAAGTTCATAGTTTCCATCTGAATCCGTTGGAGAAAAAGGGAAATTGTCATCATTGTTAAAATTAATTCCTTTAAGTTTTTTCCCTTCTAATGGATCATTAAAAACATTACCATCTGTATCAACTTTTATTCTTTCAACTTTGCCATGATCAACCAATAAAGAAAAATCTGGGTCTATTTCAATGTTATCGCAATTTGGCATATTTGCAGGATTAACAAGATGATACATACCATTCTCACTATCCAACAGGACTTCCATCATTCTTGTTAATTGTCCTGCTGTAAAATGATCAATATCAGGAAAATAAGACATTAAATTGTTATAAGGCAAATAATAATATTGATCAACTCCATCTATTTCCACAATACAGGGAATATTACCGTCAATGCAAAAACCTGTTGCAATACCTCCTCCATCATCGTCATCTATATGGGAAATATCTACGTCTGTATCAAGAATAAAATCTCCGGTACACTCCCCCATGATAATTTCCTCCTCTGGGCACCCAAGAGTAAAACAATCAATTATACAAATATCTGTACATGAATTGTCCGGATATAACCTTACACAATCTTCATCCAAACCAATTACTGGATTGGCTTCATAAACAGTATAACGAAAAGTATGCTCAAGGCCAAAGGCGTGGCCTAATTCATGTGCAATTGTCGTTGCTAACATACCTGTAGATAACACCAAAGCTTCTTCCTGTCGAAACCAAACCCCGGCACCAGATGCAGACGGAACCAAATAGACATTTAAAGCATTTAAATCATAATTAGACTGTGCTTTCAAAGCCGCAATATTACTGGAGCTTATGGTCGAACCAAATAGAATGTCATCTACTACTTCAGACTCCTTGCAAATAAAAAAAGACATATTGTTGGTAAAATAGTTATTTGCTTCTTCTAGCCTCGTTGCAAATTTATCTAAGGTACGATTACATGCTACAGGTTCAACAAAGTTATCATCTTTCAAAATATGGACATGAATAGGAATCTGATACTGAGTTGATCCAGCATTTGCAGTTTGTTGCTGATCAGCATTATCTGATATATTTTTAATAATTTGCATTTCAGCATCACTCCGTGGGGGTGTCCCACAAATAATTTCAGTCTGAGAATAATTGATTGTTGATTTTAACAGAAAGAAGATCATAAGGAATAACTTGCCTAGCCACAAGGATTTCTTCCTATGGCAAATTTCTAAATGACTAAATCGGTATTAAGCCAAAAGCAAATTTTTTGTTTCAGCTATTTCCAAGTTTAAAACTTTTCCTCGTCTATTTCATTGATAATACAGTGGTTATGTGAGTCCCTTTTATTCCTGGCGGGATCACTTAAATTTAAGCCTAATTCATTGTCTATCAATGCTTTAGGCTTTTTTGATGCCCGTTACTTTACTTGTTAAAAGAAACGCCCATTCCAAGTACTCGAGACACCCGATTGAGCTTCTTTAATTTTCTAAGTATCTAATACCATACTTACTAAAAGCCCTGTCAGTAACGACAAGGCTTCACCTATCCCAAAATAATTTGTTCAATATAGTATGATTATGGTTTTTATTCCACACCAAAAAACATATATATAGGGCTTTCAATTTATAATTTTCAATTTAACCAGTCAATATGATTTGACTATCAAAAAAGAACTTTTGAAATTAGAAACCTTAATACTGTCCTGCCGGTCATGTGTATATAAAAACCCATCGTACTCAAATTCTAAAGGAGCTACTGGCCAATTATCAAAACATTCCATTATCATTGGGTCTTCCAAAAAATGATATTCGTAAATTGAATCGGGGTCTTTAATCTCTTTTTCAAAAGGCGTTACTTTATAATGAACACAACTATACCTTTTACCACGATATTCAAGAGTCAGATTTACAAAACAACGATCAGGGTAATTTTCATGTAGATCAAGTATTGATTCCAGTTCAAGAGCAGGAGAATCAATTGATTCTATCCCTCTTCCAAAAAACCTAACCAATATCTCAGATACATCATTCTCAGGTAAATCATACCCAAAACCACTAACATAAAAATAACCGCTAGACGAACCACCATAACTGAGCTCTAAATCTACTCTATTCGGTTGGTCGCAGAATGAATAATTCTCTTCAAACGAATAACTATCTTCACTAATGGAAAAAGAAGTTTTTATTTCTTCATAAGGAAGAAATTCAACCGGGTCAGTAGGAACGTCTACATTTCCCTCGTTACATGCTCCAGAAACAAGACCAAGAAAAATAACAAATAAATAAAATAATTTCTGTTTCATTGGTATTTGTTTTCACTTAATGAAACCATTCGAAAATACCCCATAGGAAGAATATTGTATTCCTCTCCCTATGAGGTAAAGTCATTGGTATTAATCTTCAATAATTACTTCCCACCAGTTCAAATAACCACTTTGTTCATCAATAAAATTATAGCCTTGTATCCCAGGAAAGACACTATTCCCTTGATAAATAATACTGTTCTCATCACAATATCTGACATCGATATTATATAAGGGCACTACATTCTTAGCAGTTACCGTAAAAGTATTTGTAGTAGATCTTGTTGCTGAATTTGCAAAAGAGTAGGTAAAGTCACTACTTACACCCGTTTCTTGTTTATATCCGATTTTTGCTGTTACTGTCGCTGTTACAGTTTGGCTTTCTGTAGTTCCTTCTGTCCCTCCAATTTGGTCAGAATCAACTTCATTTATATCAATCCGTATTTTATCACCGTAAATACTTGCATCCCAATCTTCAAAATAATCATCTCCTGATCCAGGCAAATAATATACATGACCTTTTACCCAATAGTTAGCTCATACTAGCACAGCTTCATACCCATTTAACAGAGAAAAAGTAAAAGAGTGATCGGAGTAAAATGGTTGTTCACTAATCCATCCGTAGAAAAAACCAGTTGGGTATGCACTCCACGCTTCTCCATCCAAGATACAATGTGTGTCAACATCATTTGGATCTATGGGATCTACCCACCAATTCTCTGGGTGGAGATCATCATCATCGCAGAGCAATCTAGTAGCTTTATCATAAACAACTTTATGGTCAGTTGTGAATGGGCATTCGCCCTCGCCATTAGGAGGGCACCCCGTAGCATCTATTCGGGTTATGTCATATCTCAGATTAATCAGTTTTTCAATTCCAGGAAGGGATTCGCTTGTCACAACATAATAGCCGAACACATCATCAAAAGCATGTCTGAAAAGATAATCATGATCTTGTACACAATCTCTATAACAATTGCAGCCACAATCAGGATCGTCATAATCAACTAACCCATCTCCATCATCATCTAACCCATTTCCACAATTGGTTTCAAACGCAGGAATACAATCCGCTTCATCTATAAACCCATCCCCATCGTCGTCAATTCCGTTATCACAAATTTCAGGATTACGCCAGGAAGGGTCTCTTGGAGGTAACTTATGATTGCATTCAATGGTCTCTTCTTTTAATTCTAGTAAATTTACCCTGTCATACAATGTTTCCCCTAAAATAATAGGAGTAGCTATCTCATCTATTGTATTTTCTATACAATCTTGTCCTTCTGCTATAATATCACCGAAGTACGTTTGAATCAGGGCTTCTTTTTCGACACTTCTACTGTTAGTTGAGAGTATATAGCTCAACTCAGCTTGTTTGATGAAAATAGGAATAACTTCTTTGTAAATCCCCTTTTCCCCAATTTCATGAAGAACCAAGCCTTCTTCTTCTGAATAATTGTGTTCAGTTTTATCATTTTGTCCAAATCCAGTCCATTTGCCATGATTGTTTTTTGCTTTAATATCAGGATAGAAAACAAAAGGGAAAGTATGAAAATTATCCTTTACTCCTGTAAAACTTTTTTCTGGGTGAAAATACCAAGCAATGAAATCTGGAACATCTAAAACCAAGTTATACAACCTTGCTTCAACCTCCCCAAAAAATGTATTAAAATCTACTTCCGACAAGTTATTTGCACTAATTATAGCTTCTTTTACAGTGCCTGATTCACACCTACGGTTAATAAAGTCGAGAAGAAATAATTCATCTGATTTCCTGTCTCAATATCTAAAATACTTTGCAACAACATTTTTTTAAAAGGTTCATTCTCATTGCAGGCATGAGCAACCCATTTGGCAACTTGCATTTTGGCCTGGTCAGAAAATGATAAAACTGTCGGAACTTCGATTTTACCTCCCCCTTCAGTTATTACTGTATGGTTTAAATCATCTTTCTGACATGAGGCAAGAATAAAAATCACGGTGACCGCTAAGAATAGCTTTAATACGTTTTTCATTTTTAGAATTTTTGGTGAAATAAATATGTACCACTCCTAGAAGAATAAATGCGAGGTCAGATACAAGAGCACGTATTGACTGCGGGTGAGTGAAAGGAGTCCTTTTCACCAAATAATTTCCGGGAGGATACTATGTAATCTCCGGAAAATTAACAGTTTTTTTTTTTTTTTTAATTCCAAAAATCCGTAATTATTTTGTTGAGAAAAGTGAAACTTTAACATAAATGAAGCACACTTAATGCAGTGTGCCCCTTTTTTACTCAACAGCTTGAAATAATGTATTACAATCTCCACAGATGAGTTTCAGACCAGACTTTCCCCAAACATTTACCTCGCACCCAGGACAGGAATACCCGATTGAGCTTCTTTAATTTTCTAAGTATCCAATACCATACTTACTAAAAGCCCTGTACTTTAGCTGATCGCTCAGCTTCAGAGGAATTATTTTGGTTAATAGTTTCTTTGGAGCAACTAGTCATAAAAATGAACAGCAATAAAATCAGGGGTACTTTAAAAAAGTGTAACTTTTTCATTTGCAAAAATATTTTGGTGAAAAACAAGTAACTCCCCAAAAAGGAAAAGCAGAATGCGAGGATTCGCATTAGCCTAAGGTGAGTGAACGGGGTTCTGTTTCACCAAAACTATCCGGGGGGATACTGAATAAACACCGCTAAGTTAATATATTCCCCTAACAAAACAAATTCATAGATTCTTCTCTAGTGAATAAGCCAATATTTAAACATGAAAGCAATATTTGAATATCGAGAAAGTAACAACTTCAGAGATCTTTTTCTACTTTCTTTTCCCTAAACAAAAGTAAAATCAACTATCGAGGTAAAGCTGAAGGTACTTAGGTCAATAGAATCGATTCCATGCACAAAGTCTGTTAGTAATTCGTTTCAGAATCTGTAGAAACAGAAAGCGAACCAAAATAGAATATATCAGCACCACTACTAGAAAGGCGGATAACCTCAGTATAAGCAATCGTTCAAAAAAGAGGGTGCAAATTAATATTCGGAAGGTGTAAAAAAAGTCTGTTTGTTAAAGGGAAATCATAAATTTAAACCTAAAACAGACAGACTTTTTTACACCCTCTAAAGAAATTGTCCTAAGTCAAAAGCGAATTTTTTGTTTTAAATATTTCCAAGTTTAAAACTTTTCCTTATTTATTTACTTGATAATAAAGTGGTTATGTGAGTCCCTTTTATTCCTGGCGGGATCACAGACCGGTTTTTCGGTAAGTCCTTGTGCTTTTTGTGCAAGGACTTTTTTTATGTACGTCAGCAAAGGTCAGCAAACCTATGTCAGAGCTTACAAGACTAGGTAATCAATTAATTTCTTAGTACCTTTCCTTTACAAACTTATCAAAACAACAAAAGTGAATTCACAGGACAAAACAGCCATCATTTTGGGAGCAACCGGGTTAACCGGAAGTTTGTTGTTAAAAAAACTACTGGATGATGTTCGATATAAATCTATCAAGGTCTTCACCAGAAGATCCCCGGGTATCACACATGCAAAACTGGAAGTCATCCAATGTGATTTATTGGATTTGAAATCCCAAAAAGATCAATTCCATGCAGATGAAGTATATTGCTGCATCGGTACCACCACTAAAAAAACACCAGATAAAAAATTATATCACAAAATTGATTACGGTATTCCGGTAGCTGCTGCGCAGTTGTGCAAAGCCAATAACATCCCTACCCTTTTAATCGTTTCTGCTATAGGAGCCAATGCGAATAGTTCTATTTTTTACAACAGAACCAAAGGTGAAATGCAGGATGCGGTTTTAAAAGAAGGTATACAGCATACTTACATCCTCCAACCTTCCATCATCACAGGTGATCGGGGAGAATCGAGAATAGCCGAAAAAATAGGCGTAATAGTCATGAGTCTGTTCCAGCCTTTACTGGTAGGGCCCTGGCGAAAATACCGGGCGATCAATGCTGATACCATTGCGAAAGCGATGATATTTTTTGCAAACAACGGGTTTTCAGACCTCCTAATCGAATCAGATCAAATTCAGCAATATGGCCGGCATTAACTACTCATGATCGACTCAAAAGGTATCGAAATTTGAGTCGATTAATCAATAAGTAGTTTATACGTCGGATCTTCCAAAACATTCACATCGATAATCTCCTCTGCATTGTCCAGCAGTTTTCGGCAATCTCTGCTCAGGTGTTTCAAATGAACCTTCTTGCCCACTTTGCGATAACGTTCAGTCATTTTATTCAATGCTTCAATCGCCGACATATCCACTACCCTGCTCTCCTCAAAATCGATGATTATTTCATCAGGATCATTCAACACATCAAATTTTTCATTAAAAACAGCTACTGAACCAAAAAACAAGGGGCCGTAGATCTCATAATGTTTGACACCATTCTCATCAATGCGTTTTCTGGCACGGATACGTTTGGCGTTGTCCCAGGCGAATACCAATGCGGCAATGACCACCCCGATCAGTACCGCTAATGCCAGGTTGTGCAGCACTGCCGTTACGAGTGTTACCATAACCATCACAAAAATATCGGATTTGGGCATGCGTTTGAAAGTCTTCAGACTTGCCCACTCAAAGGTCCCGATAGCTACCATGATCATCAATCCGGTCAGGGCGGCCATAGGAAGTTTCTCGATCAGATTGGCGCCAAACATGATAAACACCAGCAACATCACAGCCGCGACAATACCAGACAGCCTCGCTCTTGCTCCTGATGAAATATTGATCAAACTCTGACCGATCATCGCGCAGCCTCCCATCCCTGAAAAAAAACCGGAAAGGATATTGGCAAAACCCTGGGCCACCGCTTCCTTATTGCCTCTTCCTCTCGTTTCCGTGATCTCATCGATGATGTTGAGCGTCAGCAAACTTTCTATCAACCCCACCCCTGCCATGATTCCGGCATAAGGTAAGATAATCATCAGTGTTTCAAACTCAAAGGGAATGGCCGGGATATGAAAGGGTGGAAAACTTCCCTTGATGGAAGCCATGTCACCAACCGTTTTGGTATCTATTCCCAATCCAACAACCAATCCAAATATGGTGAGGATAGCCACCAGGGAGGCCGGAATAGCCTTGCTCAATTTGGGCAGACCCCATATGATCAGCATGGTCAACAAAACCAGCCCAAGCAATATCAACAATGGTTCTCCGGTTAGCCAATTGCCGGAGGGCGCTTTAAACTGCTCCAATTGAGACATAAAAATAATGATGGCTAATCCATTGACAAACCCAAAGATGACAGGGTGTGGTACCAGCCGCATGAGTTTGCCCAGTTTCAAAAAACCGGCGGCCATTTGGAGCAGGCCTGCTAAAACAACAGTAGCAAAAATATATTCTATGCCATGTGATTGTGCCAGGGTTACCAAAACCACGGCAACAGCACCGGTGGCGCCGGAAATCATTCCCGGTCGTCCTCCCAAAATGGAAGTGACCAGTCCCATTACAAAAGCAGCATACAAGCCTGTCAAAGGGGGTAATCCCGCAATTAACGCAAAGGCCACAGCTTCCGGAATTAATGCCAGAGCTACGGTTAGGCCGGAAAGTACTTCCGTTTTATAATTTACTTTTTGACTTAAGTCAAACAGGTTGAAATATTTGTTCATTAGTATAAAAATTTCTGAATATTCTTAGGAATGATCTTCCATAAGACAATGATTTAAACAGGCTTTATCGCCTGGAAAGGAGGACTTCCCCTACATTTTAAGACAAAAGTTGGCAAAGATAATTTTTTTATTCCACTTAATAACAGCCATTAATTTTAAAATAATATTTTTTTTGCTCGACACCAAAATATTTGATTGAGATGATCTGATAAATCCTGTTTGTATTGTTTCGCTATTTTATAAAATCATGCCAATTATCTGCCTGTTTTGATGTTTGAGACAAGTTTGATTTTTGAGTGTTTACCCTTTTTTCTATATTACAAGCTGAAACAATTTTAAAAACCAGGTATACCTTAAAATACCTGATTAAATAACGAAAACAACATGAATAATACAACTCCTGACTGGTCTAAGAATCAATTTCTGGGATATCTTTTCCTCTATTGCGCCAATGCCGACTATGTCGAAAAAGATGCAGAAAAAACATTTATACTTTCCAAGATAAGTAACGAAGTCTTCCAGGAAATGCATGCAGAGTTCGATAAGGACAGTGATTACGACAGGGTGCAAAAAATTGCCTCAGCAGTTGAAAAATATTATCCGACAGAAACAGGAAGGGAATCTCTGGTGGCTGAAATAAAGGATCTTTTTCTGTCAGATGGAGCATTCGATCAGTTGGAAAGAAACATTTATCTCGGGTTGAAAAAACTCATTTCTCATTAGTCATTTGTCTTTTTCAAATTTGTCACATAAACGATGGCTAGTATGTTTTAACTGATTTGTTCTGGCAATATTTATCTACCTTTGCCCGTCATGAAAAATCGAGACTCGGCCGAATTTATTATGCTCATGGCGTTTATGATGGCCATTGGGGCTTTTTCCATCGACGCTATCTTGCCTGCCATGAAAATCATTGGAGATAATTATGGCATTACCAATCCCAATGATAATCAGTTGCTGGTATCCCTTGTATTCCTTGGACTGGCTGTAGGACAGATTTTTTTCGGACCGCTCTCTGACAGTCTTGGACGAAAACCTGCTGTTTATTATGGTTTCCTGATTTTTCTTATTGGAAGTATCATCTCCGTTTTTGCTCCTTCTTTTGAGGTGATGCTGTTCAGCAGATTTGTGCAGGGAGTTGGGTTGGGCGCACCCAGGACTATTGGCGTGGCCATGGTCAGGGATAAATTCGTAGGGGATCTGATGGCCAGGGTCATGTCCTTTATTATGGTCATTTTTATTCTTATTCCCATAGTGGCACCTGCCATTGGCCAGGGAATGCTTTTTCTGGCCGGGTGGAAATCCATTTACCTGACACAAATTGCAGTGGCTCTTGTCATTGTGATTTGGTTCTTTTTCCGCCAGGAAGAGACTTTAAAACCGGAAAGCAAAATTCCCTTTTCAGTCACCAAGATCAATAAGGCAGTTTTAGAAATTTTCAAAACCAGGACAACACTGATCTTCACCCTCATCATCGGACTGATCCAGGGAGCATTTTTGGTTTACCTGAGTTCTGCACAGCAGATTTTCCAGATACAATATGGGCTGGGCGATAAATTTCCGTTGATCTTTGCTGTTCTCGCATTGGCTATTGGTGTCGCTTCTCTTGTTAACAGCAAATTGGTCATGATCTTTGGTATGGAAAAGATGACCTACTGGGCTTTGCTTAGTTTTGCGTTTATCGCTTCTTTCGCAGTCTTATTGTTCCTTGCAAACCCTAAGGGGAATCCGTCATTTTCAATATTTATGATTTTACTAATTCTTTTACTGTTCAGCACGGGTATTCTTTTTGGGAACATGAATGCTTTAGCGATGAAACCCTTGGGACATATAGCTGGGCTCGGATCTACCGTTGTGGGATTTGTATCCACCTTAATTTCAGTCCCTATGGGTATTTCCATTGGACGTTATATAGAACATACAGCTCTGCCTCTCGTTCTTGGTTTTGCTTGCGCCGGTCTGGTATCTCTGGGATTGCTTTTGTGGCTGCGGAATCAAAACAGAAAAGAGTCACTTGAAATGGAATTAAGTGTCAGTAAAACCAAATAATCATTATCTTTAAATGATGACAAAACTTAGCAGTGTAATATGAGCAATGTACAAATTGAAGAAAGCTGGAAACAGGTACTCCAAAAGGAGTTTGAAAAGGATTACTTTAAGACACTTGCTGATTTTTTGAGAACGGAGAAAAAAGCCGGGAAGAAGATATACCCGCCAGGTCCTTTAATCTTTAATGCCTTCAATAAAACGCCTTTTGGTCAGGTAAAAGTTGTCATTCTCGGTCAGGACCCCTATCACAATCCCGGGGAAGCTATGGGCCTTAGCTTTTCCGTTCCAAGAGGCGTTCGGACACCGCCGTCTTTGGTCAATATTTATAAAGAACTCTACAATGATCTTGAAATACCTCTGGCTGTTCACGGAAATTTGACTGCCTGGGCCGAACAAGGGGTATTTCTGCTCAATGCCATGCTGACGGTTGAACATAAAAAGGCAGGCTCTCACAGACAATCTGGCTGGCAATTCTTTACGGATGCCGTTATTCGTATATTGTCTGAAGAAAGGGAAAATCTTGTTTTTATGTTGTGGGGAAATTTTGCCAGGCAGAAAAAAGACTTGATTGACGGACACAAACACCTGATTCTCGAGGCAGCACACCCCTCCCCTTTGGCACGTGGAGCTTACTTTGGGAGTCGACATTTTTCAAAGGCCAATCAGTATTTAGAAAAAAACAAAATTTCCCCCATAAACTGGCGATTGCCATTGTAAGGATTATCCTTATATTGCGGTCATAAATTAGTATAATGGTCAATCAAAAAACCAACACTTCTGTCATATTTCTCACCGTGCTGATTGACATGCTTGGTGTTGGTATCGTCATTCCTATTATCCCTGCGCTTTTCTTTGCAGAAGGTGCTACTTTTTTCGGTCCGGACGTCAGTAATGCGAAAATAGGGGTTATTTATGGATTGCTGGTTTCTGCTTACCCAATGATGCAGTTTTTTGGTGCCCCCATACTCGGCGCACTTTCTGATCGCTATGGCCGTAAACCCTTATTGAATATTTCATTGATAGGAACCTGCATCGGGTATGTACTATTCGCCATTGCCATAATCAATCAAAATTTATGGTTGCTGTTTTTTAGCCGGATGTTGCCTGGTTTTATGGGTGGAAATATATCCATAATCATGTCAGCCATGGCTGACATCAGTACTCCTGAAACCAAAGCCAAAAACTTTGGACTTGTCGGTGCTGCCTTTGGTATTGGTTTTGTTTTGGGGCCTTCACTGGGAGGTTTACTTGGCGACAGCAGTATAGTCTCCTGGTTCAGTTATGCCACGCCTTTTTGGTTTACAGCCATACTTACCTTGGTCAATATCATTTTGGTTAAGATCAGATTCCCGGAGACGGTCAAAGAAAAAACCAACAGACAGATAAAGTTCTTTTCCGGAGTACAAAACCTTGTACTGTCCTTCAAAATGCCAAACTTAAGAATCATCTTTTCTGTAGTTTTATTGTTAGGACTTGGATTTTCCTTTTTCACCCAATTCTTTTCGGTTTATCTCATCGAGGATTTTGATTATACCGTAAGAGATATCGGACTCTTTTATGCCTGGGTTGGCTTATGGCTTATTTTTACGCAAGCCGTAATCGTTCGGAAGATGAGTGGAAAAGTGCCTTCCTCACAGGTCATTTCAATAACATTGTTGATATTGGCAGCTTCAATAGGATTGTTATTAATTCCGGGAAAAAGTTTCTGGTTTTTTGTCATCAGTCCCCTTATTGCTGTTTCTAATGGGATTACAGGCCCCAACCTTACGGCGGTCGTTTCCGATCAGGGTAATGAGGAAAGGCAAGGTGAAATTCTGGGAATTAAGCAATCCATGCAATCTGTTGGTGCTGCCGTTCCTCCCTTAATTGCCGGTTGGCTGACTTCCCTTGACACTTCCTACCCTATCGTAGCCAGTGCAATACTCATTTTATTGAGTTGGCTCGTTTATATGGTTTTCTTTAAGGAAAGGGCCCGATTCAAAAAATAACGCTTCATTACTTTAAAAATAATAGTCGCTTCACATCATCTTTTCATACAAAGCAGGCCACAAGAATCTAAGGGAATTTGAATAATCATTCCGCAATTATGATTACTTTAGTACCTGATAAACCTAAACGGACGCTATGAACTTTCTGGCTTTAATTGTGATGTTTATACCTGCCCTCATTTTGGTGGGTGTGTTTTTTTTCCTTAGAAAAAGCCAGGTGATTCCGGCCAGAGTTTTTTTGATCATCGGGATTTCAGGCATCCTTTTTGTCTTAGGACTTTTTTTCCTGGAATCTTCTGATAAACTTACAGATACCCACTTCAATGAGATTTCAAAAATCATCAATGATGTTCTCGAAATACCTCAGGATGAACACCAGCAAAACTACCAACTAATGGGACTGGGTCACGCAGCATCAGGTTATGCTAAATATGCGGACAAATACCCGGAAGCAAGACCATTCTGTGAAAATAACATTTCGGTCATTGCGGACTTTGTAACCAACGAAAAACATTTTCCCGTTTTAAAAAACAAGCGTTTGTGGCCGGATAACATTTTTACCCTGATTCATATCAATTCCATACTGAATGATTATGTCAAAGTCCGTGGAAACGATTCTATCAGCCAACTACATGAAAGACTTAATAAGTTTCTTGCCGGCAGTATCGTACAATCCAGGTATAAAAATCTTCGAAGTTTTTCAGAAGATCAAAATTTCTGGACTGCAGACAATGCTTTTTTGATCTATGGACTTAAAGAAACAGATAACCTAACGGGTAGTAATTCTGCTATCAGACCAGCCAAAGACTGGGTTTCCTTCATTACCAAAGAGATTTTCCTGGAAGGGAGCAAATTACCTTGCAGTGCGTTTACGGACAAAAATAAATGCAAGGAAATGCCACATGCCACTCACCTTGGCATTACGATTGCATCTCTTTCAGAAGCAGCACCTGAAACATCCAAAGATATGTGGCGGCAACTCAGGCACCACTATAAAAACGGCGTTTTGGGTATTTTCGCTACAATAGACCAATACCACCCGCAGGAAACTCCCCCTGCCTACCAAAATAGTATTCATCATCCATTGGATGCTGTGCGCCCTGAGTTGACAACTCTCTACGCTGCGGCCAGAATGAATAAAAGACTTACTTATTTTCAAATAACCAACCAGCTTTGGCTTAATGAAGTTTTTGGAAAAAATGGCCATAAGCCAAAGTCGGATGGTTATCAATGGAAATATTTCCTGGAACTATGCCTGCGCTTTGATGCAGAAACTGTTTTTTAACATAAACACACAGAAATGAACTTTAAAAATAGCTTTTTTATCTTTTTCCTGTTGCTGATCAGTTCTGGTCTGGCAGCACAATCCAAACTGGAAAGAATGCTCTTCGATTTACCGGACGTCATTTTTGAACAAATTGAAACCGGGAATGGCTATGAGGCTTCTTATGTTTTGAAGGTCAAACAACCTATTGATCATAATAATCCCGAAATGGGTACTTTTTACCAGCGTGTCTGGCTCAACCATCGGGGCTTTGACAAGCCTACGGTAATTGTTACTTCGGGTTACCAAGCACCCAGTAATCGTTTGTATGAACTTTCGGAATTATTGAAATCAAATCAGGTTCGCGTTGAGCACCGTTTTTTTGATGAATCGGTACCCGAACCCAAAGATTGGCAGTACCTAAATATGGAACAGGCCACCGCTGACCTGCACCATGTAAGGACGTTATTCGACAAAATTTACTCGGGTAAATGGGTCAGCACGGGAATCAGCAAAGGTGGTATGACCACCATTTACTACAGATATTTTTACCCAGATGATGTAGACGTTTCGGTACCTTATGTAGCCCCATTGGATACCGCCCTGGAGGACACCCGTATTTATGAATTTCTGGCTACCGTTGGCACGGATGAATGCCGCGAAAAAATCAAAGCTTTCCAGACAAGGCTCCTGAAATCACGTGATGAATGTCTGCCGAGACTCTATTGGTATGAAAAAGCCCTGAACCACACTTTTGATTACCTGGGTTTTGAAACTGCTTTCGAATATGGCGTTTTAGAATATTCATTCAGTTTCTGGCAAATGGGATTTAAGTGCGAAGATATTCCGGATGCAAAAGCCCCCCTCGACGAAATTTTGGAACATTTCATCAACGTAGTTGGCATGAGTTTCTTTTCCGACCAGGAAATCGCCGCCTACGCTCCTCATTATTACCAGTCTGCTACCGAAACAGGTTATTATGGTTACGAGACCAAAGACTTCAAAAAATTACTAAAGTCCCGTCCGATGAAGTTTCATGCGTCTTTTTATCCCAAAGAAGCTGCCGTAAAATACGATGCCACGTTGAGTAAAAAAGCATTTGACTGGGTGACTACCAGTGGAGATGAGTTTATTTACATTTATGGAGGTACCGATACATGGACATCAGCGGGTATTCCCCAAAATGATAAAGTTGATGCTCTTTGGTTTATCATGGAGGGAAGAAACCACGGAGACGCCCGCATCAGGAATATGACTAAAGCGGAAAGGTTAAAACTGGTCAATTCCCTGGAAAAGTGGCTGGAAATGGAGATTGAATAGCATTAAAGGTATTGCTGCTTCTTAGAAACGGGTTACCGGTTTTGTTCAGATAGCCCGTAACCCGTTTCTATTCTTGCTGGCCCCCTTTAATGTCAATGGTTGTCACAATAGCTCTCGAATCAATGGTCGCTGAACTGAAAAAGGTTTTCAGGTAAGAAGCCTCCAGTTCCGCCCTGGTTGCACTGGTGTCCTGGTATATTTCATCAAAATAAATAAGATACCCTGTTCCATACCCACGGAAACAACCACGCCAAATAGCTGTGGCATCCATACCATACTGTTTCAGTTTTCGGATCCTTTTAACGGTTTCTTCAAAGGAAAACAATATGGTATCCTGAACGATATAATACTTACCCGTATAATTGGCAAACCGGGCACAATCATAATAAATAAGTGCTTCTTTTCTGGCGTCGGAAATAATGATATCCGTAGGTGTCTTGTTCAGAAGTAATTTTTCAATTTCTTTCTCGGATGTTTCTTTTTGCACTTCAAATTCCCCGGGTTCCGTAGGAGTATCAATGACGTAAAAAGGCGGTTCAGATCGGGATTTTTTGGCTTTTTCCTCCAGCTTTTGATTGTAGGCAACAGGATCGGAAATTATTTTTACAGGACCATTTATCCATTCGAAAACGAGAATGGTCGATGCTATTATGGCACAAATGACCACTACCATAAATTGATGAAATGGAATTTTTCTAAATCTGAGCAGTTCTACAGTTCTATTGGGGTTCATCCAATACAAAATGGTACCTCTGAAAGAGTTCAAAAAATTATCTCCAGGTTCTTTATTTGTCCCGGCTCTGCTGAAACGAATAGTCTCCCGATGCTTCATGGTAACATTCTCCAATGAAGGGGTAGCGACAAACCGGCAGGAGAGGTTTCTGTTGACGATAATCAAGCCAATCCCCAGCAATAAAGACTGTCGCTTTAATTCTTTGAAGTATTTGTCGTCCTGGTTTGGAAACACATCTTCCCCGAATGCAATCCATTGCTCGTCTGCATAATACTTTTTAAATTGTTCCACAGCGTAGATATACCGGTAACGGCTTATGCTGAAAGTGGTGAACAGGAATTTATAAGCATAAAAGAAAATGATCGTCAAAAGAAAACCAATAACTAAGGCAGGGATCAGTTTAAACTCCTGAACAGGATAGAATTTGCTACCATGTAAGACAGCGAGGAAAATGGTAGAAAAAATAGCTGACCAGGCAAAACTATCCCAAAACAGTTTGTCGTTTTCAGGCGTAAAAAACAACTCTTCCCTGGATGCAAAAGAAGTTGCTTCAAAGGTTGCCAGGAAAGATTCTTCACCGGCCTTGGAAAATTGCAAATAACCATCTGCGATAATACCTCCCTCGCCTTCCATATCCGTTTTGGCAATGGTCTCCCCCTGCCCTGACCCGATGTTTGTAGTGGGATTTAAGGAAGCTTAGCACCGCTTTTTTGATATTTTGATCGGTAAGGTTTTCCAATGATGTGAATTATGATAATAATTTCCAGAGTTCAATTACTTGAATAGCCTCTTTAACGTCATGACATCTCAAAATACGGGCACCTTGTCTCAAGGCTACCATATGTAATGCAGCGGTACCGATCAATGCCTCTTCAGGGCTGGTATTCAAAGGTTTATATATCATGGATTTTCGGGAAATTCCAGCCATTACCGGCAAGCCGGGAATTTGAAGTACATGCAATTCTCTTAAAAGCCGATAGTTATCCTCTAAACTTTTTCCAAATCCAAACCCTGGATCCAGAATGATGTCGTTTAAACCTAAATCCCTCAGTTTCCCAACTTCATGGATCAAAAAATCCAAAACCTCCAGCACCACATTTTCATACCCCGGATTCTGCTGCATACTTTCAGGGGCTCCCTTCATGTGCATGAGCACGTAAGGCAATTGAAGCGCTGCCGCTGTCGAATACATTTCATCATCCATCCTGCCCGCAGAAATATCGTTTATCATTCCTGCCCCAACATCAGCGCATTGACGTGCCACTGCTCCTCTGACAGTATCGACGGACAACACACTTTCAGGAAATGCCTTCTTCAGGGCTTCTATCACTGGAACTACCCGTTGTAGTTCTTCCTGTACCGGGATGGTTTTTGCCCCGGGACGAGTGGACATGCCGCCTATATCCAAAATGGCTGCCCCTTCTTTCAGCATCTTTTCGGCAGTATTCAAAACTTCATTGACGGCCTGTTTCCTGCTACCACTAAAAAAAGAGTCCGGGGTAACATTGATGATACCCATGACAACCGGCGATTCGAGGCTTATAATTTGCCCGCCACAATTTAAAGTAGTTTGAGGGTCAAGCATGGTTGAAATTTGATGCTAAGGTAAAAAAATCTCTTTATTTGTCTGTGGCGATTTTTCGATATCCTCAAGATAATAGACCGCTTTCTAAATCTGGTCCCCGATTTTGGGTATTATGTCTTAAAAGTTGTTACTTAATGTTGGATTTTAAGTCAAACGAACAAAAAAGCATCACGCTTTTCCCGCAATATTATTGCACCCATTAATCCTTAGAAATAGTTAATTTTGTAAAAAATAAAATATGTCTCCTGAAATTGATACAGCATCCCGGGCCAAAAATATCGGCAGGCTTCTGGTCGTCGTTTTAGCCCTTACCCTGGGTGGTATTTTGATCTACAAAAATTATTCCGGAAAACTTAAGGGGTACCAGAATATCCCGGAAGAGATGACCATCAACTACCTGCCGGCTGATTTCAAGGCAGATATTAATACGGAAGATGCCATTGTTATACTTTCTAATCCACAACGTTATAAAAAGGACTTTGACAAATTGGTTTACGACCTGAATATGTCAATTCTCAGGCATGTCGCCAACCGCATGGGGTTGGATGACAATCTTCGTGGACGACTCGAGGAGGAATACCAAAATCATCATCCTTACCTCAAAAACCTCTATTACCATGATTTTCTCGCATTAAAAGATACCACTTCTGCCTTATATCAAACGTGGTATGATAATGAATCTACCAATGCGGTGGAAGTCATGAATGAAGTAGCCTCCAAATACACCTGTTTTTTTGTAAACCAGGTGATAACGACCCTGGTGGAAACCCAGGGAGGAGCCATTTTTGCCAAGGGCACAAATGTGGACACCCCTTGTGGCATAGCCCTTACGGAAGCCCTGCGACCTTTGCTAAAACGTATGGAAGACCGGGCCGCAATTGAAGATTTCAGCAGATCTAAAGGTTTATTGCAGGAAAAAGTAGAAAGAGTGATCGCTGAACTGGCTACCATGGAAGTCCGGGATAAAAAAGGGATCAATAAACAGTTGCAAACCAAAATCTGGGGCGTAAACGTCTCTTCTTCTGATATTCAAATCACAGCCATCAGTATTTTGAAAGTCGGATTCCGATTGAATGATTACTTCCAGGTAGACTTAAACAGCAAAGCCAACGTGGTGACCATTACGTTGCCGGAACCCGTTATTCTATCCCATGAAGTTTATCCGAAAATTGAAAAACTGGATATCGGCTGGCTTCGGGAAGTACAGGATGTCAATCTGAATGAAGGCTTTAACAAATTGAGGACCGTTTTCAGGCAGGAAGCTTTAGAAAGTGACATCTTTGACAAATCCAAAACACAGGCGGTTGAATTGATGAATACAATGTTCCTGCCCATCATAAGTTCTATGAATAGTCAATACAAACTCAAAGTACGTTTTCAGGAGCCTACAGCAGAAGATTCCACAGAATTGGATGTAAATTTTGAGGAATAAGTCTTTATGAACAATTGAACACCATGGAAAATTTTACCAACCCATCTTTTTGGGAAAACAAATACAAAAGTCAGCACACTCCCTGGGATATTGGATATGTATCCTCTCCAATCAAGGCTTATATCGACATTATTAGCGATATCAATACCCCGATTTTGATACCTGGTGCCGGTTATGCTCATGAAGCTGTTTATCTTCACAAACGTGGTTTTAAAAATATATATGTTTGCGATTGGGCTGAATCTGCCTTTTCAAAATTAAGAAGTACTTGTCCTGATTTCCCCAAAGATCACCAATTAATCGGTGATTTTTTTGACCTGGATATTCAGGTGGACCTTATCCTTGAGCAAACCTTTTTTTGCGCCATTTCTCCAGATCAACGAGCAGATTACGCCAGGAAATCTGCCCAATTATTATCAACTGGTGGTAAACTCGCAGGCGTTTTATTCGCAGAACAGTTAGAAGGACATGGACCGCCTTTTGGAGGCAGTGCCGAAGAATATGCCCTCCATTTCAGCCCATATTATCATATCCGGAAAATGGAAATAAGTCGTAATTCGATCAAGCCGCGACTGGGCAGGGAGTTGTTTATCGAGTTGGTAAAGAAGTAGGACGGTTAAATAAATACTTTTCACTGAAATAGTATTTATTTTCAATCCCCAATTAAAACTCAAAAGCATACTGGACAATATTCGCTCCCATTTGCAGGGCCATTCTCCTTACAGCCTCCGGATCCTTATGCACTGCTGGATCCTCCCAGCCATCTCCTAAATCACATTCATAGGTGTAAAAAACAACCAGGCGTCCCTCATAGAACAACCCAAATCCTTGTGGTGGTTTTTCGTCGTGCTTGTGGATTTTGGGCAGTCCGTTCTTAAATTCAAATTGTTGTTTGTAGATCTCATGCTCAAAAGGTAATTCAATGAAATCCTGTTCTGGAAAAACCTTTTTCATGGCCACCCGCACATAGGGATCCATACCATAATTATCATCAATATGCAGAAAACCACCCGCCATCAAATAATTGCGAAGATTATCCGCTTCTGAATCAGAAAACACAACATTTCCATGACCTGTCATATGTACAAAAGGATAACTAAACAAGTCAGCACTGCCAACTTCTACCACTGCCTCCTCTTTTTCGAAATTTGTACCCAATTGACTATTGCAAAAGGCGGCCAAATTAGGCAGAGAGGTAGGATTGGCATACCAGTCTCCCCCGCCATTGTATTTTAACAGGGCTAATTTTAGCGTAGGAGGTTCACTCGAAATCATCTTGGTGGTAAAAGCAAAAAACAGCAATGCCACAGGTAATATCAATAGGTGCTTCATAGTCAATTATCTCTTTTTTGGTTTAAATTTGACTTCCGGATCAAATGTGTTGTCCGGATCATATAAATCTTTCAACGACGTTTTCCTCAAAATAGTTTGCTTATGTACCTCACAGACCAATTCTTTATCACAGAAATTATAAATTAATTCAATAAATTAATGGTAAAACAAGCAGCCAAACCAGCGGTTTCTGTTCGCAGTCTACTTTCTCCAAAACTGATCGTCTGAAAGCCATTGTCTTGAGCCATATCTACTTCCCGGGGACTGAAACCACCCTCCGGACCGATAAGAATACAAGCATTTTTACCAGCTTGATATTGGTTTTTCAATAATTTGGTCGTTTCCTCCTCACACCACCCCATGTATTTTTCAACATCAGGTTGCTCTGCTTTTACAAAATCAGCTATTGGTATTAAATCATTCAACTTTGGTAAAGCAGCTTTCAAGGATTGCTTGGCCGCTGAAAGCAGTATCTTTTCAAGCCTGTCCGGTCGAATGGTTTTTCGTTCAGAATGTTCACACAAAATCGGGGTGATTTCGTCAATTCCAATTTCGGTAGCTTTCTCCAGGAACCATTCAAAACGGGAAATATTTTTTGTCGGGGCAATAGCTATGTGCAAATAATAAGGCCGGCTTTCATCCTGTTTTATCAGTTCAGTTATTTTAGCCAGACAGGCTTTTTTGTCAGCGTGCTCTATTGTGGCAGCAAACAAGGAGCCCTTACCGTCAATAACAAAAATTTTATCCCCTGCACGTTTGCGTAAGACCCTTACACAGTGCATTGATTCTTCCTCGGTCAGTCTTGCGAGGTCATCCGTTATATGGTTGCAATAAAAAACATTCACCCTGCAAATTTAACCCGCCTGTAGTGTTTTTAAAACCCTGAGTCGAATATTTACAAAAGAACTGTTACTTTTGCCCTTCTTTTACAACAAATGTCATTAATTACCTGTTTTTTAGTTTTACAGGTCAAATAAGCAAAATACAGAATGGATATATTAATAATGATCGGTCAATTGGTGCTTAGTCTCTCAATTCTGATTATTCTGCACGAAATGGGACACTTTATCCCTGCGAGGCTGTTTGGAACCCGGGTTGAAAAATTTTATTTGTTTTTCGATGCCGGCTTTTCATTATTTAAAAAGAAGATCGGTGAGACCGAATACGGAATTGGTTGGTTACCATTGGGAGGGTATGTTAAGATCTCCGGTATGATCGATGAGAGTTTCGATAAGGAACAAATGGCTCAACCTCCTCAGCCCTGGGAATTCAGGACCAAGCCTGCCTGGCAGCGATTGATCATCATGCTGGGGGGAGTTACCGTCAATTTTATTTTAGGATTTCTAATCTACGGTATGGTGCTTTGGGTTTACGGGGAAGAATACCTGCCCAATGACCAGGTTACCGAAGGAATTTATGTCGATTCCCTGGGTATGCAATTAGGTTTGCAGGACGGGGATAAGATCATCAGCATTGGAGACCAGCCTTTCGAGCAATTCAATGACAGAATGTTGATACAGGCAATCAGTATTGATAATGCCGACCATATCAAGGTAAACCGTGGTGGATCTGAAGTAGACATCCCAGTAGATGACGAATGGGCTAACCGACTCATAAGTCACGAAAATAAAGACAAAATGATCTTTGGTCCAAGAATGCTTTTTGTAGCTGACAGCGTCATCGCTGAATCGCCTGCAGAAAAAGCGGGTATCATAAAAAACGACAGGATCATTACCCTGAACGATCAACCTGCAGCCTATTTTCACGAATTTGCCAGGGCCGTTAGTGATTTAAAGGATACTACGGTAAATGTCGGGTTGATACGTAATCAAACGGATACAATGCGTATTGCCCTTACTACAACCGATAAGGGAACTATTGGTGTAGCACCCATCGGTTTTGAATTTGAAAGAATCGATTACACCTTCGGGGAATCTCTTCCGGCAGGTTTCACCAAAGGAAAAGACTTTTTGTTCACCCAATTGAAAGCCTTTGGTCAGATGGCCCGAGGCAAGATTGACGCCTCAGAAAGTCTGGGAGGTTTTGCCTCTATTGGCAAAATGTTTGGTGCTCAGTGGAATTGGGAAAGATTTTGGCTGATGACGGCCATTCTGTCTCTTATTCTTGCTTTCATGAACCTTTTACCAATTCCTGCCCTTGATGGCGGTTATGTGATGTTCTTGATCTTTGAGGTTGTAACGGGCATAAAACCCAGCGATCGGGTTATTGAGGTAGCAAACACCATCGGCTTTGTGCTTGTCCTCGGATTATTGCTCTATGCTAACGGTCTGGATGTATTCAGAGCCATTGTCGGAAAATAACCAGAAGCCATAAATTCTATTATCAAGTGAATTATTTTGAATTTTACGAGATTCCGGTTTCCTTTTCGCCAAATCCAGGTTTGGTAAAAAAGCGCTATTATGCCAATAGTAAGCAATTCCATCCGGATTTTTTCACCAAAGATACAGCTGATAAACAAGACGAAATTCTTCATTTGTCAAGTGTGAATAATGAAGCTTATAAGGTATTGTCCAATGAAGACCTGAGAATGAAATATATCCTGGAGGAGCAGGGCATCTTGACGGAAGAGAATAAAAATGAAATTCCACAGGAATTTTTGATGGAGATGATGGAATTCAATGAAAAGCTGATGGAGCTCGAATTCGATTATGATCCCGAATTATTAGATTCGGCCAAGCAGGATTTGCAAATAATTGAAAATCAATTGCGTAGCGAGATTGACCATATTCTTAAAAAAAGTACTATCGAAGAAACGACTGAGGCGGAACTTTTTGAGGTCAAAAATTATTATCTAAAAAAACGTTACTTGTTGCGTATTTCTGAAAAATTAGCTACATTTGCGTCCCGTTGATCAAAAGAGATTAACTCAAATAAAATTCTACCATGTAAACATGCCGAAGTGGCGGAACCTGCCTCACGATTTTTTAAGAGGGAGGTGGGAGCGACCTTCAACAAAGAGAAAACGCGAAGAAAAACTACCAAAAGCCGAAGGGCGGAACGCCTCACGATTTTAAGAGGGAGGTTGGTAGACGCGCTGGACCTTTCAACTTACGTAGAAAGGCAGGTTCAAAATCCAGTTCTGGCAACAGGACTAAAAAATAAAATTCTACCATGTAAACATGCCGAAGTGGCGGAACCTGCCTCACGATTTTTAAGAGGGAGGTTGGTAGACGCGCTGAACCTTTCAACTTACATAGAAAGGCAGGTTCAAAATCCAGTTCTGGCAACAGGACTAAAAAATAAAATTCTACCATGTAAACATGCCGAAGTGGCGGAATTGGTAGACGCGCTAGATTCAAAACCTAGTATCGAAGGATGTCAAAATCCAGTTCTGGCAACAGGACTAAAAAATAAAATTCTACCATGTAAATATGCCGAAGTGGCGGAATTGGTAGACGCGCTGGATTCAAAATCCAGTTCTGGCAACAGAGTGCGGGTTCGATTCCCGCCTTCGGTACTACAAAAGCTCAATACATTACTTGTATTGGGCTTTTTTTGTTTAACCCAAAAATATTTACCTAATGAAGTACTTTGTTTATGCCCTTAAAAGCCTGGGGCGAAATTATATTTATGTAGGATTGACCAATGATGTCGACCGCAGATTTGATGAACACAATAAAGGGTACAACAAGACTACTAAGCCTTATCGTCCTTTTCAAATTATTCTCCGAGAAGAATGCCCATCCAGACAGGCAGCCAGGACCAGAGAAAAAGAATTAAAATCTTCAAAAGGAAAAAGATTCCTCTATAACCTAATTGAAAGCGAGTGACGCGCCGGACCTACCTCCTTTTGTCGGCAGGCAGGTTCAAAATCCAGTTCTGGCAACAGAGTGGCGGCTTAATCTATGAGTGAAGCATGGGAGGTTCGACCTGCCTGCTGACCGCAGGGAGGTAGGTTCCCGCCTTCGGTACTACAAAAGCTCAATACATTACTTGTATTGGGCTTTTTTTGTTTTAAACAAAATCAGACAACTCCTCCACCCGTTTTTCAATATAATCAGAATTTAGCAGATGTAAGGCTCCCATGTATTCGAGCTTAAAAGAGATCGTTCCCCCAACCTGATAATTACGTTTGGTATTTCCCAGATCTACAACAATCATATCCGAACTGGCATTTACAACCTCTAATTCCGGATCGTCCGGAATTAAATAATCTGGAGAAATATCCAATGATCCAATATCAATAATGGCACGATAAGATGTTTTTCCATAATCATCTTCATCAACCTGATGTACTTCTCCATGAGGGTTTTCACCAAGTTGACCTATGGGGACTTTAGGCTTTTCTGTAATTTCAATAATTTCGGTAAATAGCCGGAAAACGCCCCCTTTCATACCTTCAATCGGTTTTCCCGTTACCAAATCATTGCCAAAATACAATGTCTCACCAATTCGAAAATGATTAATGGATTTTGGCACCTGACGCTTAAACAGCAACGGCAGAGTCACGGAGGTACCTCCTGTAATCCATTTGATTTTCTTTTGGAAAGTAGCTTCGATCAATTGCTTATACAAACTCAACTGGATGAGTTTGTCCTGGGAAGGCATTACGCCGTGTAAACAATTTAAATTGGCGCCAATGGCCACAATTTCGATATTGGGCAAATCAAAAACCCTGCTGTAAAAATCTATTAACTTCTCCCCCATTATTCCCTCCCGCAAATCACCAAGCTCAATCATTATGGTTACTCTGTGTATTTTGTTTTGGCGTACAGCTTCCTCTGAAAGTAATTGAATTACGGAACTTTCAGAGTTAAAACTCACATCTGCATATTTTACAACATTTTTTATATTTCTTTTTGGAGGAGGCTTAATAAAAACTGTTTGAATTTCAGGATTGAGTTCTTTTATTTTTTTTAAATTTCCCAACCTGCTGTCGCACACCTCACTGCCCCCCAAATCAAGTACTTCTTTCAGGTACAATTTATTACCACACAGAATCTTGGTTACGACAGCCCAGTCTTTTTCGTGCAATTGAAAGAGTTTTTGCAGGAAGTCATAATTGTGCTTTAAACGGTCTTTATATAATTTGAGATATGCCATATTGCTTATATTATTCAATTATTTGCCTGGGAATATTAGCTGGCAGCCTGGTCAGGAGCTCATAATTAACCTGGTCACTGATATCGCTAAACGAGGAGACAGAAATTTCCAGATCGCCTTGGTTGCCGATAAGAACCACTTCATCTCCCCTTTGAACGCCTTCCATGTTAGTGATGTCCACAGAAATCATGTTCATGTTTACAGTACCGACCACGCTTAATCGTTGTCCCTGGATAAGCACTCTTCCCTGATTACTGAGAGAACGACTAAACCCATGACTATATCCTACAGGAACGATCGCTATTTTCATGTCCACATTGGCCAGGTAAGATGTTCCATAACCGATAAATTCTCCCGTTTTAACCTTTTTAACACTCATCACCTTGCTTTTCCAGCTAATTATCCTTTTCAATGGATAATTGTGTTTTTTGTGTTTGGTGAGGTAATGGATTAAAATTTCTTTGCTTGGGAAAAAGCCATATTGAAGAATTCCAATCCGCACCAGATCCATCTGCGTTTTTGGATAACGAATGGCAGCAGCGGAACAGGCCGTATGCTTTAATTCCGGAGAAAAGCCAAAAGTTTCTATTCTTTGACAAGCCCTTTTGAAAACGCTCTCTTGCCTTTTTATCCGGAGATAATTGGCAATACTTTCTGCACCTGCATAGTGAGTACAGATACCTTTTAAAACGAGGTTGGTCTTTTCCTTCTTAAGGAAGGTTAAAATTTCGGGTAAATCCCTTGTGGAAAACCCTGTTCGATTCATACCTGTTTCCAATTCAATATGGATTTTTGCCGGAATCTTTAGCTTTTCGGCAAGGAGCGCCGCTTCCTTCAGTCGATTTTCTTCAAAAACGAAAAATGAAATCCCATTTGAAATTGTCCATTCCATCTGGTCTTTATCCAACATTCCCATTATCATTACAGGCAAATCCTTATTCAGAGTATTACGTACCCTAATGGCTTCATCAGCACTAAAAACTGAAAAATGAGTTATTCCGCACTTTTGAGCAATTGAAACGAAAGGTCTCTATTCCATGGCCATAGGCATTTCCTTTTACTACCGAATGAAAATCGGGTGTCCTTGCCAATAAGTCTCTCGAATAAACTCGATATTGAATGCTAACGCAGATTCGCTTATTTCTATTTGGGATGTATGTAGCATTAATCTAGTCTAATATTTGATTGATAGCGATTTGCCTAAAACAGGTTCAATCAGCAGTCGGAATCACTTCATCCGGAAAATCGTAGTCTGGGTTATGCAAGGCAGGCATATTTTCACCAGCACCAATCCAAACATGCATCCTCTATATTTTTTCGTAAACAACCCAAAAGTCCTCTCCCCACTTAAAAGGAGCTGTGGGATTCGATAATAGATTGTAATTCTAAAGCTTTGGCAGCATCACATAATTAACTGCATCTTTACTATTAAAGATTCGAAGCAAAACTTTGCAAGTCCACTCCAAAGCTACAAAAGGTGATGTTTCTTGTGCAATACGCTCCACGACTTGATTAATTGATTCGGTGAGCAATTTCATTTGGTCCTCCTCCAAGAGCGGACGTAAGATGTATTTCGCCATCCCCCGCTGAAACACCATATGCTTTTTTACCTATGTTTACATGAACCGGAGTTATCAACTTAAAGTCAATGCGATTTGGTTGATCTGGTTGCGAGAGGTTACTAAATGCAATCAATAATTGTGCTATGGCCAGGGGAGGGTTTGTACCATGCTCCGGTTCACTGCATGAGATGTTTTACCTTTAATAGAAATAACAATACTCTTTACAGAAGCAGTAAAGTTAACCTCTTTAACAATGACCTGATTCAAGGGGTACCCGGGCAAGTTATGAAATGCAAATACATAGTCCAGTTGAAAATCATTAAAGTACGGTTGTTCCTCAAAGATCGCTTTCCGCACCTGCGCCTGTTTCTTCGGCCGGTTGA
The DNA here is from genome assembly GCA_942492125.1 of uncultured Bacteroidota bacterium. Lineage (GTDB taxonomy): Bacteria > Bacteroidota > Bacteroidia > Chitinophagales > Saprospiraceae > BCD1. The sequence goes on along the minus strand of CALODM010000035.1, from coordinate 237,181 downwards.
AACAATAAATAAATTTCACCTTTGGGATTAGGATTATGCTTCAACCACGTAGCTAATCCAATGAGGATCACCATATGTCCATCGTGTCCACACTTATGAGAAATATTATCCGATAGTGGATCTGTGACTAAAATTCATTCACTTCCTGAATTGGTAATGCATCAAATTCGCAACGAAATAATAACCGTGGGTCCTGGAATGCCGGAATCATAATTGGCAAATAACGGCCTGTATTTTCGACCACAAATGGATATCCGTAAAGAAATGCATTCCATGCATGTATTGACTTAAAAATTGAGCTAGTTTGGCAGAAGTCTTATATTCCTGACCGGACAACTCCGGGTTCGCATGCAATTCTCTTCTCAAGGTAATTAATTCGTTATCCATATTTTACCGCTTCAATTTTAGGAGAAGTTAAATTCAATAAAACAAATATTGCACCTGAAACAGATATCCCTCCAACATTAGCATCCAGACCAAATGGAAGTGAGAAATTTGTAGCTAAAACAAATACAGTTGTAGATGCGCCTCCTAAAAGCATTGCCCAAAAAGCGGCTTTCGGTTTAGCTTTCTTTCCAGAACAAGGCACCAAGAACCGGAACGAATAAACCACGAGACCATGAATGCATAGGAGAGTAGCATCAACTCTAAAACATTCTGCATTATCGTAGCTAAAAAGATTGCTAGTACACCGATAAATAAAGTAATAACCTGAGAGACACCGATACTATTCGTATTTTTCACTGAGCTTATTGGGTACAAGCCTACCTAAAACATCTGTATTAATATTACCAGAAGCGGCCATTAAACAACTATCTGCCGTCGACATAATAGCTGAGAAATAAGCAGATAGCATTAAACCCATTAACCCAAACGGCAAGTACTGTTCTCAGCAATAAGAGGAAAACCCATTTCAGCATCAATTGAACCCGATGATGCTGTACCCAAAACTGCATATTCAAACATACCTTGATCAGCTGCTACTCTGGCAAATAACCCAAAAAGCACTCCCATGAAAGCCATTATAGGATATTCGAATAGCCCAGCAATATACCAGGCTTTTTGAGCCGTTTTTTCATCCTTACAAGCATATATTCGTTGATACAAAGTCATTCCTACAAACCAGATTGGAACGATAGTGATAAGCCAATTAAAAAGCACGACCGGGCTTACGTTATTTAAGGCAATAAATTCTCCAGTCAATGTTTCTCTGATCGCGTCAATGCCTCCGATAGCCATATAGCTCATTGGAACTCCTATAAAAACCAATCCTCCCATTAAAATGATCCACTGTATCGTATCCGTATAAATGACTGCTTTTAAGCCTCCAATTACCGTATACCCCACTGCAATACCCCCCATAATGAGTAAAGCAGTATTGAGGTCCAACTCAAAAAAGGTGGCAGAAGCTAACTTAGCTCCGGCTAATAATTGAGAACTTGTAAATCCTATGTATCCAATAGCAGAGATGATTCCGGCTAAGAGGGCTACCTTTCCGTTGTAAAAATGTTGGAAAAGCTGAGGGAAGGTTAAAAACTTTTGCTTTTGGGCAAGTTGGCTGACCTTAGGAATAAGAAATACTGCGGCTAACCAGGCCCCAAGCAAACCTGTAAACAACATCCAGGAGCCTGACAGGCCCATCAAAAACCCCAAGCCGCCTAATCCTATTGAAAATCCGCCTCCAACATCTGTGGCAACGACAGATAATCCAATATGCCAACTATTCATATTCCGGCCACCTACATAATAATCTTCAGCATCTTTGTTTTTAACAAAAAAGAAAAAACCGACGCCAACCATGGTCAGCAAATAAACAATAAAAATGACTATATCTATCCAATGCAAAACTCCGTTTTTAAATCAGTCTGGTTGATCCTGAACTACTGAGATTGAATTAATTCAACATTTTTGGCCCGCAAACCTTTTTCATTTTTTTCAACCTGGAACTGTACCCGATCCCCTTTTCTGATCCGGTCATTCAAATCCTGAATATGAACAAATACATCTTTTGCGGTTTGGGACGAACGGATAAAACCAAACCCCTTTTTCCAGTTGAAATACTTAATTATACCTACTTTTTCTCCTTTGGACTTTTCGTCTTCTGCTTTTCGTCCTTTGAAAAGTCTTTTGATATTTTTAAAAAACATAATTTTTAATTTTACAATATTATTGAATTATAATGCCACGCAGGAACTTTGCACTTCCCAGTAACTCAGTTCTTCCAGGGATTGTTCGTTTTGTATATCCCTGACCTCTTTCTTCCAGCGGTTATGCTCCTTCCTTATTTCGTCGGAACGCTTATTGCTGCAAGGTATTCCTTCTTCATTATGTATTAATTCACTAAATCCTTCTTCCATTGATTTTAAATCACTCATAAATTATTTTAAATTAATTATTTTTGATACCGCATTTCGAGGTACTTATTTTCAAAACCCAGATTTTCGTATAAAAATCTTGCCGGATTATCTGGCTCAACATGAAGTGCAACTCCACCATCAGCAATCTTCAATGCAACTTTCATGATTTTTTTGCCAATCCCCTGGCCCCTGAATTCTTTGTGTATTGCAATGTAAACAAGAATATTCTCAGGAATATACCCTGCCATTCCTGTCTTATTAACTACAACGGCACCTATTATTTGCCCTTCGGAAGTATAGGATATAACATACCCACCAGCAGATTGAATATCTTTCATTGCATAATCAATTGCGGTTTGGATATCTTCCATTTTATCCCCGTATTCTTCCAAGTGAGTAAACAGAAATTTAACCATTTTCTGTTTTTGTACCCGGGTCAGTTTATCAAATGGTGTGAATAATTTGATCTTGTGTTTTACCATATAAAACCACTATTTATAAACGAATAATCGCCTACTGCAAATGCCAGCAGGCGACTTCACAAAACTTTTGTGCAACTTATAGTTGAGCTATACCCAAGGATAAGTTTTCTATCGCAAAGGTAATAAAAAATAGTTTCTACAGAAACTATTTTTTATTAAATTACAAAGATTCCCATACTCAGGCAACTTCCCGAATATCTGTATCCACAAATTGATCACCATTCCATTGCCCAAGCCATTCGCAATCCTTATTCTGTTTCAAATATTTATGAAAAGCAAAAATTGCCTCCTTACGGGTAGTTCTGGATATGGTTATTTCGTTTCTGAACCCCATATTTACATTAAAAAAATAATGTCCTGTTGTCTTAGTAAATGCTTTTTTTTTCCGCATAATTAAATATTTATTTTTTACTGAATATTTACAATTTGAGAATTTGGCACATAGTGGGATTGATGATTATACTGGCAATAGGATTTGTGGTAAGTAAATGAAATTGAACCCTATCTGAGGATGATAGCGTTAACTGAAATAAAATGATGAAAAGACCTGAAAAGAATTGCTTTTTTGCGCCATACAAATAGTATAACGCCAAATCGACTCAAATAGTTTCTGTTAGAACTATTTTTTTGAAATTTCTTGATCCTCCTTTCTTGGAATGGCAGTTTCTGCCGTAATTATTGGGGCTGCATCCAGATTTTCGATATTTAAAAAATCAATTATAGTATTAAAAGACTCTTGCAGCCTCAATAATTTTTCTGGTGAAAGTTCTTTGAGTTTTTGAGAAAGTTGTTTGTGCAAAGGCTCCGGGGTATTATCAATCAAGTCATTTCCTTTAGCCGTAATGGTAACGGTAGCAACCCTTTTATCTTTTTGTTTTGGCAGTCGGGCTATATAGCCTTTTTTCTCCAATCTGGCGATAATTCCTGTAACAGTGCTGGCATTCAGCTTTAGAAAATCTTTGATTTCTTTGTGAGAAGCCTGGAAGGATTCTTTTTCGTTTAAAAAATTCAAACACAAAAGCTGTGGAATACTGATACCATATTCCTTTTCAATTCTTTTACTTTCCAAATTGACCGAGCGTATAATCTGGCGAATCTGGATTAAAACATCAGTATGCTTCATAAAGCATGATTTTTGAATGCACTTAAGGTTTGTAATAATTTTGTAACAATATAAAAAATAACGCTTAAAATCAGAACGGAAGCATAAAGCCTAAACAAAAAAAGCATCCTGTACCGTATCAAATGCCAGTTTCAAGTCGGTATGATCCACATAAAAGATCATTTCAGTACAGGTTGAAGCCACTTCTACTAAATTGACATGCTGCATACTGAGCTTATGCATCACCGAAGCCATCACTCCGGGAATGGACAAGTATTTGGGGTCGAACTGAACCGCAATCGCCGATAATTCCATGTGTTCATATTTCGGTATTGGAGTTTCCACTTGCCGGATAAAATCCTTTTTAGAAATAATGGTTACCTCAAAAGTAGTTTCTGATAAAACAAAATATACATTTTCTGCAATGGCCTTGTTGTGCAACTGTTGTATCTTTAGATGCGTCAGTGGCGTTTTGTTGAAACTCATCGTACACAAATCAGTGACCATACTCAAGCTGTTGATCTTAAATTGCTGTTTATCAAACTTTCGAATGGTTTTTTGCTGAAGCCTTGAAAGTGCCATGGTAATGGAACCCGTTTTGACCTTTTGATTGATCTGAGTTTCTACAAGTGGTTGAATATACTTGGCAAATTGTGATAAATTTAACAACTTATTAGACATGTAATAGGCTAAATGATGATCATTTTCGAGCATCTTCTCTAATACTTCGGACATTCGCATAAGCAAAAAGTGTTACATTTATAACACTAAGATAATAAAATCCCTGTTGCCTTCAAAATACTTTTACATTTGCGGCTTAAAGATCAATTTCAAAAGCATAATAATGAAAGTATTGAAATTTGGCGGCACTTCCATGGGGAGTTCCGCTTCCTTGCAAAAGGTGGCAGCCATCCTCAAAGAGAACCACGACGAGGGTGAACAACTCGTAGTCGTTTGTTCAGCTATGAGTCAGGTAACAAACGACCTGACAGCTATGGGACAAATGGCCGAGCAGGACAGACTTCGTGAGGCCATGAAACGCTATGACGCTATCAAGGAAAAACACCTTGCAGCAGCCAGAGAACTGGATGTCGAGCAAAGTTTTGAAAAAGCGAGCTCTGCTTTATTCCAGGAGTTGGAAAAACTGATCCAGGGGATTGGTCTGATACATGAATTGTCTTCACGGAGTGTAGCCTACCTGCTGAGTTTTGGGGAAAGGCTATCTACCCGGCTATTGGTGTGTTATTTGCAAAAATCAGGCTTGCATGCCAGTCAATTTGATTCCACATTCATCAAGACTCTGGGGAAACATTATGAAGAAGATGAAATTAACTGGGAGGCTACCAAACTTCTGGTCAGCGAAACCCTGCGCAGCCACATCCAACGACATGAAATATGTGTAATAACGGGCTTTTTGGGCACAAACCCTCAGGGATATATTTCTTTACTGGGAAGAGGCGGCTCCGACTTTACAGGAGCCATCCTTGCCGTGAGTCTGGACATCAGCTGCCTTGAAATATGGACAGATGTAGACGGTTTCCTTTCAGCAGATCCAAGGCTTGTTGGGAATGCACAAATAATTGACGAAATCGGATTCCAGGAAGCTTCCGAACTTTGCTTCTTTGGCGCCAAGGTTTTGCATCCAAAAACCATCAGGCCGGTCATTGACCATGGTGGTCAGGTTTGGATCAAAAATACCTTTAACTCAGGCCAAAGGGGAACAAAAATTATCCAGCATGCCCAGGAAGATCATCGGGAAGTCATATCAATTTCCTCCAAAAATGTCGCCTTGATATCCCTTGATCTATTTGCCACACAGGGCAGAAAAAAGAGGATCCTGGCTCATCTCTTCAACTGGGCCAGTGAAAGCGAAATTGATATCGATATGATTGCTGCCAGTGAAGCTGAAATATCTTTTTGCATTGAGGAAAAGTATTTAGAACGGGAGGGGTTGAAGGATGCACTTTCCGAAATCTGTCCTTATTACATCAAAGAAAACCGAAGTGTTGTTTGTATCGTGTCTCCCAAGGAAGTCAAAGGACAAATAGGCGTGGCCGGAAAGATTTTTAACGCCATTGCCGAATGTGGGGTCAGCGTGGATATGTACTCCCAAAATGCCTCTGAAATAGCCCAATTAGTGGTTATCCATTCAGGTGAAGTCAAAAAAGTAATTGCCAATATTCACCAAAAACTGGTGTCCGGAAAAATTTAAAGAAAAATGAAAAAACAAATGTTAAAAAAGATTTTGCAAATCAACTAAAATTTGTTGATATTTGCGCTTCCAATAAAAGCCCGGGTGGCGGAATTGGTAGACGCGCACGTTTCAGGTGCGTGTGCCGCAAGGCGTGGGGGTTCGAGTCCCCCTCCGGGCACCTAAAGTCCGATCAGTTTTCTGGTCGGGCTTTTTTTATTTTTTTTCAAGTTGATCCCTCCGGTAACAAAAAGAGCCCCCCTAAAATGGGAGGCTCCAACCCCAAAAAACCAAATGAAAACTATCTTTGATGAAATTATCTTCTGTTTGTATTGTAAATATACCAATTATTTTATTTCTGCGCTGTATTTTTAATTTACTCAACTACGAATTTTTCGATCCGCTGTTGTCCTTCGGAAATGATTTCTATGAAATAAACGCCCGGAACTAAATGGGATATATCCAGCTCGATAGAGCCTGAATTCCAATCTCTCGCAAAACACTTGCGGCCCAGTTTATCATATACTGTTACCAATTTATCGGTTATCGCCTGCCCTTCCAAAAGGAGATGTATTTTATCACTTGAGGGATTGGGAAAAAACCTCATACCGGAAAAAACATCCTGATCTTCTGTAGATACGTTTACGTATTTAGGAATACTCGTGCCAAAGATTTCAAGCCCTCCTGCAAAATTCCCAAGGATAACCTCCAACATACCGTCATTGTTAAGATCTTCCAAAACCAAATGCGTTCGAATTCCTTCGGCCAGATCACCAAAGGTTTCTGTTTCAGTCACAAAGGTGGCATCGAGATTACCATCGATATTACTGTAGACCTCAATTCTCCCAATTTCAGAACCGGTATAAAGTTTATAGCCTTCCGCCTCCGTATCCACAATGAAAGGGGCAGAATGGCCAGTGGAATAACCTGGAATTCTGGTATCTATTCCCCCCAGGAAAAAATTATTGGGAGCCACAGAAGGATCCGGTTCAAAGGCAGGGTTTGTGGTCGTTCCGGTATTGACAAAATAGTTGACATTACCGTTCTTTTCCCCGATAACCAGGTCTTTCAAGCCGTCCCGATTAAGGTCTATTATCTGAGGAACGCCGGCCTGTCCAACGTTTATCCCCTGGTAATTATAGTTTATATCTGAAATGGCGATTGGATTCCCGGGCCCGGCTGTATTTTCTCCATAAAAAAGCTGTCCGAATTGCTCACCAATTAGAATATCCTGGTCTCCGTCTCCATCCAGATCTCCAAAGGTGGGGGCATAATTGTAAGAACTTTGAGCATACTGACTCATCTCCAGGAAATCATCATTCTCGAGGGTGAATTGGGGGTTTTCTGCCGTACCGGTATTCAGGAATAAAAATAAACGGGGATCCCGTTCTCCAAAAGGAACGAAGTAGGAATAATTACCAACTATCAGATCCAGCAAGCCATCCGCATTATAATCAACAAAAGCTGGTTGAGCCCCGGATCCAAAATCCAGCATTTGATCAATCAGGAAATTTTCCTGTTGCAAATCAAAGGTCGGCATATCCGTTGAACCCGTATTTTTATAAAACCACAAAGCATTCAAATCTTCTGACGCAGTTGTTGAATTAGGCGCAGCCAATAGATCTTTTACTCCATCATTATCAACATCCAAATAAAATGCAGCAGGAAAAATAGGAATATCTGCCGCAACGTCTTCCGCAGGAAAATTGCCCTCCTGTTCATTAAACCAGGCTTCTGCACACCCGCCTGCGTTATTCAGTAAGATGAGGTTTGTAAATGAGATATCTCCTAATACCAATTCTTTATCGCCATCGTTATCTCTGTCAAAGGTGAGCAGCGTAGACCCGGAATGCCGTTCATCAACAGATTCCTCATCCCAAAAACCTTCGTAACAATCTCCGGGAACTGGAGACAAATTCAAATCATTGGAAATACCACTCTCAAAAAGCCCTCCCCAACAATTTTCTTCCAATTCATAATGCAAACTATCCCTGCCAAAGCCCGATTCAACAGAAACGTTTTTATACCAGTCGATATATCCGCCGCCAACGCTGAAAGTCATTATATCCAGGTCCCCATCACAATCGATATCATCTATCGCCGGCACATCAATTTCACTTACATATAACTGAGTGCTGCCTCCTGTTGGCAAGGGGACAAAAATCATGTTCAGCAATTCGTCAAAATTATGTCTAACAAAATCAATTTTCCCGGAAGTATATTGCCCCTTAAAAACCATTACTCCACTGACAATCTGATCAGAATAAGCAAAAATATCCATTATGCCGTCCGCATCATAGTCCCTCAACAACAACCAACCTTCCACAGGCGGAAAATTAGCTTCAAATTCCGGAGCATAGGTATAGTGGTTCCCTGAAGTAGCCCCAGAGTTCAAAAAGGTCAAATGCCGGTTTCCAATCCGGTCGAATATGTAAAGATCCATGATGCCATCATCATCTAGGTCCACCTCTGAAAGTTGAGGTGCATTGATCCCGCCTGTCAAAGGATTAGCCAATTCATTGCCACTCACAATGAAATCAACATCAAGTCTGCCGGTTATTTGAGAGACTCCCCATTGCGGAGAAAAAAGCATTCCTGCAGAAAAACAAATCACCAAAGCATTGAGGCGCAATATTTTATTCATTTTGTATTATTTTGACAAATCGAGGAATATTCGTTTATTGGATTTCAATAGAAGCTAATCGCAGGCAAACATAACGCTTAATTGATCACCTGCCAACACCAAATTTATAAAATCCGCTTATGAAATTCTTTTATTTCCCGGCTTTTTTAGCCTTTTGTATGCTGTCATTCAATTCCTTTGGACAAACAGCGGCAGACACTACACAAACACCTGCTTTAACACGGCAGGAAGGGGCTCCGCCGATCGTTTTGGAAAACTTTGAACTGTCGGCAAAACAAGGGAATTTGGTCTTCAATTCAGGGACTGTATCGGGAGAAACGACCGTGAGCATAAGTGGTGAGGAAGTTGAACTAACTTTCCAAAACGGAATAGCAACAATACCTTTTGAGACCGATGCCAAGGGTGAATTACTGCTTTTGCAAACGGGTGAAAAAAATAAATTATACCATATTGCTGCCAAATCAAACGGTAGCTTCAGGCTCAGGCATATCCCGTTTTGGTTTTCCATTTTACCTCCGCTGATAGCCATTTTACTGGCATTGCTTTTTAAAGAGGTAGTATCCTCTTTATTTATAGGTATTTTTGCCGGAGCATTCATTGCGGGCGGTTTGCGCATCGATTCCATTTATTATTTTCTGATCAGTATTTTTGAAGTTGTTGAAAAATATATCGTTGCTGCCCTGACAGATAGCGGGCATATGTCCGTGATCATCTTTTCTCTGCTGATCGGGGGAATGGTAGCCGTTATTTCCAGAAACGGAGGAATGGCCGGCGTAGTCAATGTGTTATCCAGGTACGCTAAAACAAGAAAAAGTGCACAATTGGTGACCTGGTTTTTAGGGGTTGCCATATTTTTTGATGATTATGCCAATACCCTCATTGTCGGAAATACCATGAGATCCGTAACGGACAAATTCAAAATATCCCGGGAGAAACTGGCTTATATTGTTGACAGTACCGCTGCACCTGTGGCTTCCGTTGCATTCATCACCACCTGGATCGGGGCAGAATTGACTTATATTGACGATGGGATGACCAAAATCGGAGCTCTGGCAGAATTGGGGCTCACCCCCTACTCTATCTTCTTCATGTCGCTTAAATATTCTTTTTACCCGGTACTGACGCTGATTTTTATCGTTATGCTGGTCAGAATGGGACGCGATTACGGCCCGATGTTGAAAGCCGAAAAAAGAGCGCTGGATACCGGAAAGGTCGCTCCTCCCCAAACAGAGACCGGTCTGACCGAAGAGCTCGAAGATCTGTCGCCAGTGAAAGGCGCTCCCCTAAAATGGTACAATGCTACCATTCCTGTCCTGGTAGTCATTTTGATGACCCTTTTTGGTCTCGTCGATACTGGTATGTCGTCCCTTAGTGCAGAACTCGATAAACTGGGGATTCTGGCACACAGCTGGGGGGAAGTCTGGGGGAATATGTCTGTTCTTTTTGAAGGGAGCCAGGGTGGTTTTTTCCTGAAATTGGGAAAGCTTATCGGAAGTGCAGATTCCTATGTGGCCCTTATATGGGCTTCTATCAGTGGATTGGCTTTGGCAATCTTTTTGACCATAGGTCGCAGGATCATGCGACTTTCGGATACCATCAATACCATGACAACTGGTTTCAAGACCATGCTTCCGGCTATTATTATACTTACCCTGGCCTGGTCTCTTGCAGGTACAACAGATGAGTTGCATACGGCAGAGTTTATCACCTCGGCCCTTGCAGATAGCATCCACCCTTATATATTGCCGGCCATTATTTTCGTCTTAGCTGCCTTGATTTCGTTTTCAACAGGATCCAGCTGGAGTACCATGGCCATATTATATCCCATTGCCATTCCCACAGCCTGGGCTGTTAGTCAGAGCTCAGGTTTAGACACGGCTGCTTCTCTTGAGATTTTACTGAATGTGATCTCCATTGTGCTGGCTGCCTCGGTTCTTGGAGACCATTGCTCTCCAATATCTGACACTACCATTCTCAGTTCACTGGCTTCTGATTGCAAACACATTGAACATGTTAGAACACAATTGCCTTATGCCCTGACCGTAGGTGCTGTAAGTATTATTGCAGCTACACTCTCTGCTATATTGGGAGGAAGTTGGTTGATATGTACCATCATCCTGTTTGCCGGAATAATAGCCTTGTATTTTGTAATAAGAACTGTAGGCAAGAAGGTCTAATGGCATGCGCACAAAAAACAAGATCCTGGCTCGTACAGAGCCAGGATCACTGTCTATTGAGTGTGATTTTTTGGCTAAAAATTATTCAACAATATAACAACGGGTAAGTACAACTCCCATTATCATATCAAAGCCATCACATTTACCTTTTAAAGTTACATTTTTACCTATTTCCAGGTTCTCCACCAATGCTTTATTATTGACAATCATCATACTGTCCAATGCACAATTGATGGCTTCCATTTCATCATTTAGAACCAGGGATATCTCCCCGCCTTCATCGGAAATGTCCACGATGGAACCAGAAATCTGGATGACCTTATCTCCAAACTTTGCATTACCGGCATCTTCATTCTCGTTGTATTCAGAGTAAAGATCTTGGGCATCCATGGTATAAGTCGGAACTTCACCTTTTACATCACGGTGCGGTTTATTGAATACATAATAGACAACCCCTGCACCAATTAAAGCTCCTATAAGCCCTAGAATTAATAAATTTTTAAGTCCTTTTTTCATAATTTTTCTTATTTCAGATCAAAAATAACCTAATCGTATCAAATGAGAAACTATTTGCAATTCCTCAAAGAACAGATGGATTATGATTTTTCATATTCCTTATAATCGAAATGGATTTTCAATAAAATTTCATCCTTAATAGCTTTGGTATAAGCCTTTTCAATTTCAACTTTATAAGCTTTCAGAGAAACCTCAAATTCGGAAATAGCGGTAACACCCTCATCAGAAACGATCAATTTTCCAGGATGAGATACATCATTCGTTTCACCGTGGATGGTCAATTTACCGGCAATGGTAATATCGTAGGTTCCGTTTTTTGGTTAAATCCACTTTGTCAAAGTTTGTAATCTTTCCTTTAAATACTGATTTGGGGAACTTATGAGGCTCCAGGTAATTTTCATTGAAGTGTTCTTCCACCAGGGCTTCTTCAAACCTGAATGAACGAACAAGTGTAGAAGCAACAACTTCACCATTTTCAGCATTCAAAATACTGGCAACCTTTTTATTCACACCGTCAATAACAAATAAGGGAGTTTCAGAGAAGATCTCAATGGTTCCCGTTTTGGTAATGTATTTTTGTGCGGAGGCAGAGGTATACAATCCTGCAAATAAAACCGATAATACTAATAATCTAATTTTCATGATTTTTTTTTTAATGTTCAATTATTAAGTTAGACTGTTTATTAAATCAAAGTCACAATTAATGCCCGCCTAAGCCAACAGCAAAAACCCGTGACATATTGAATCCGAAATAGATTCCGCCATCCAACCAACTGGATGTGGTTTCCCCGATAAATCCATCTTCCACCATTGGTCTGGAGTTGGTGAAGAACACCTGGAATACGTGGCCTCCTGTCTCAATATCAAATCCGATGGAAAGGGGATAATTATATTTATAGACTGACTTGTTTTCAGCATTACGAATACGCTGCTCGCCAACATGGTTTGTGTAGAAAAATTCCCACATTAAAGCTACCCGCCTGCTGAATTTATAACGCCCGCCAATACCAAGAGCTAATATATCATTCCTCTCTGCCGGGTATTCTACCAGGTTAACAGGATCTGTATAGCCTGGCAAAACCATGTTCCGGTGAACATAAGTCGGGGACAATTGCAACGACCATTTCTCATTGAACTTACGTCCGATCAATAATTGGTGGGTATAAGCCATCCTAGGCGTCACTTCTTTCCAGCTAGCATCTTTGATATCCGGTAAATCAAAATACCCTCTTGCTGTTTTTAAAGACCAGTCAGCGTAGTAGGAAATTGCGACAGGAAAAACCTTTGCTCCTTTCATTTGCCGAATTATGGACCATTTTATACTGGCATCATAGACTTTTTTGTTGGTACCTCTGCGAATTCCGACCATAATCTTATCATTAATCCCGTATTCAAAAGAAAAGTTGATCAGAGCATTGTCTAAACCCCACAAAGCATATCCCCCTTCGTTGAGTTGTCCGAATCGGTGATTAATCCTGAAATCGAGCTGCCTGGAAGGCATCCTTTCAATGGAATGGCCATTAATGATCCTCGTTGACTTGAAGGTATAGGCCACTATTTCAGGTTCTTCCTCAATCTCTTCATCCAAAATATCAAACAGATCTTCCTGGGCGATTAGAGGAGATACGGAGAAGAAGAATAAACCTAGTAATACTATATAAAACCTTTTCATTGTTATTTTTTTTCTTTGGTAAAAGTTAGTTTTTATTTTTCAACAAGAAGCCCTACACTAGTTGTCCTTGGCCCCTTCTTCGATCCATACCAGAACTTTATTGGTTTTGGATTCGGATAATATACCATCTAAAGGCATAGGGCTTTGTACGTCGATCATACGGACATAAAGTTCACTTTGAGCCGGATTGTCCAAATCGATCATATTCGTATCAAACAGGTCCTGATACGCATTGGCCGGAGAAAGATCAGGAGAAAATCCGGTTTGATCATGGCAGCCTGCCGTGTTACAACTTTGATTGAAAATGGGCATGATATCCTGTGAAAAACTCACGTCGGAAAGTTCAGTATCGCTGACTTTATATTCCTCCCATTCACAAGAGGCAAGAAATAAACTCAAACCAACACTGAGAAACAAAAGAAGTAAAAAAGAATGATTTTTTAACATGATAGAAAATTTTGTTTATCAAAAAGGTGTTTAAAAATTTCAATAAAATTTAGTGCTTTGTGGAATCGAATTTCCGGTGGCATAAACTACTGAACCTCCTGATTTTCTTTTCAACCTATTTAATGCAATTCAGATGCCAATTAATGCCTGCCATAATCAATCAATTCATAAAAAAATCTTAATAAACTAAAAATCAATCAATTAGACAAAGAAAACAATGCAAAATATTATTTGGCACCTCTAAAACACAAAACCTGAAAGCGACGATAATCGGACGATTCGACGAGAAACCGTCGAATGAATGAAAACGAAAATATTAAAATTTGGCAATTTTTGATTTAAGGGTCGAAGCCGGGATACCCAGCAATTCTGCTGCTTTAGCCTTATTGCCATCAGTGCGTTCCAAAGCTTGAAGAATAGCGTTGCGTTCCACTTCCTCCAGTAAACTTACCAAAGATTTATTCTCCAGGGAAGCATAAGCAACAGTACCTCTTGGATATTTGATTTCTGCGGGAATCACAGCAGAATCAATAATATTGTTTTTACTGAGCAGGACGAGTCTTTCACACAAATTACGAAGTTCTCTGGCATTGCCCGGAAACGGATACTTTTGCAAAATTGGAAAAACTTCCGGTTTTATTTCAATCATTTCTCCGGGGGAAAATGAAGAAACAAAGTATTTAGTCATTTCGACAATGTCTTCTACACGCTCTCTCAATGGCGGTATGTGCAAAGGAAAAACATTCAACCTGTAAAATAAATCTTCTCTGAACTTTCCCTCGTCAACCAATTGCCGGAGATCTTTTTTTGTAGAGGCAATTACTCTGATATCAATCTTGACAGGAGTACTGCCTCCTACCCTTTCCACTTCCCGTTCCTCCAAAACCCTCAATAATTTTACTTGCAGGTCAAGCGGAACATCATCTATATCATCCAGGTAAATGGTTCCGGTATCAGCGTACTCAAAGCGGCCTTTTTGCGATTTTTCAGCTCCCGTAAATGCTCCCTTTTCATGCCCGAAAAGTTCGCTTTCGAAAATCTCTCTGGAAAGAATGGCACAACTGACTTTGACTAAAGGTCTATTGTGGCGTTTGGAATTAAAATGAATTATTTTGGTCAACAGCTCTTTACCGGTTCCTGTTTCCCCGGTGATCAGGACGGAAGTGTCTTTTGCTGCCACAATTTTAACAAGATCGAACATTTCCCTGACCCTGGGTGTGGACCCCACGAAAGAAGTTAAATCATATTTAGGACGAACCTCTGCCCTGAGCAGTTTATTTTCTGTTTTAACCCTGACCAGCTCTTCAATGCGTTTTACAGCCAATAGCATTTCATCGTTGTCAAAAGGTTTTCGGACATAGTCATAAGCCCCGAGTTTCATGGCCTGAACAGCGGTTTGCACCGTTGAAAAAGCTGTCATTAAAATGACCTGGATATTTTCATTGGCTTTTTTTATTTTTTCCAAAAATTCAATACCGGTCATCCCCGGCATTTTAAGATCAGAAATGATGATATCCGGTTCCATTTCCGCTATTTTGGCTAATGCGGAGGAAGCATTGGCGAACTCCAATACATTGTACCCTGCATCTCTTAAATCATCGGCCAGGGTTACCCTGATCAACCTTTCATCATCAACAACAAATATCTTCATTCAACGTATTTTTATTAATCAAGGTCTATATTATAAAGCACCTGTTCAGGCATATCGGTAGATTCAAGAGGCAATTCTATATGAAATTCAGTGCCTTCTCCGTAGGTACTTGTGCAAGTCAATTTCCCGCCGTGTTCCTTGACAATGTCAAAAGAAACATACAGGCCGAGGCCAGTTCCTTTTCCAACATCTTTTGAAGTGAAAAACGGATCAAAAATTTTCGACATATTTTCTGGCTTAATCCCTATCCCATTATCTTTAAGAGTTATAAACGATTTCGTTCCGCGGCATTCTATACTTATCTTTATAATTCCCTGATGGTTCGGATTTGTCATCCTCTTTTCCTCGATGGCATCTATCGAGTTGAGCAATAAGTTTAAAAAAACCTGGCCCAGGTGATTCACGCTGGCTTTGATATATTGGACACAACAAAGGCTGTGTTCTATATCTACCTGATGTTTTTTCAATTTATATTCAGCAAGACTTATTGATGTTTCCAAAACATCCACAGGATTCACAGTTTCGAGTACAACATCCTGTTTTCTGCTAAAATTCAATAATTGCTGAACAACATTTTCAATTTTCCCTGTGGCTTCGGATATCAACTGGAGATACTGAATTGTTTGTTCCTTATTTTCCGGATTTTTCAGTATTCGGTTGATAGCATTCTTGATGCCGGACAGGGGATTATTTATCTCATGACCTATCCCTGAAGTCAAGGTACCTATGGAAGCCAGTTTCTCCGCCTGAACAAAGGAAGTTCGGGTTGCTTTTAATTCTCTGATATTATCTTTCAACCTGGCTACCATTAAATTAAATGTTGAGACCAGCACATCTAATTCATCGGCTATAAGAAAATTAAATACCCTTTTGTATCTCGGAGGATAGACTTTAAAGTCTTCCTTTTCAATAGAATTAATATTAACATTCTTAGCCTTTTCACTGATTCGTTTAATAGGCGTTGTAATGATATAAGAAAAAAACAAAGCACCACTAAGTCCCAACATTAAAAACAAGCCAATCATCAACAATAAATTTCTTGTTGCTAAATTTAACTCTCCCCTGATGCTGTCTTCAACAATGCCCATCCTCACGACGCCGATTTCCCCACCCAAAATCGGAAAAGCTATATCATGAATCACATCGTATTGAAAATTCTCCGCTTCAATTACGTTGATATTATAGGTTCCCGAAATCATTTCATTGGCTCTTATCAAGGCATTGGGAATGATCATATCCGGAGATTGAGCAATAATATCTTCCCCATTAGCATCAAGGATAAAAATATAGGCAATGCCGGAATCACTTCTTCGGGTTTCATCCAAAACAGTATAGATTTCGACCCAGTCTTCATAAACAATAGGGCTCAGGACTTTTTCAGCTACCATTGAGGATAACACCCTACATCTTTTGTCAATTTCTTTTTCAAAAGAGTGATAAACCGTATTCCATAATTGGTAAATATTGATCAACCCAAAGGCCAGTACAACCACAATGGTAATCATGGAGAACTTTCCAAAAAGTGAAAGTCTGAATTTTTTAGTTTCTGACATCAGTTCTTAGTTTTCGCAGGCTATCATAAATGGAGTCTTTTACAACCACAAAAGAATCAATTTTTAATTTTTCTAAAATCGTTTGCCCCAGACTGTCTTTATGCGTGTTTAGAAAAAGGTTTCTGTATTTTTCGGTTTTTTCAGAGTCCAGATTATTGGGAATCACAACCGGTGGGATACCAAACCATTCAGACTTGTTGATGACTTTTACATTTTGCACCCTGTCAGGATGCACTTCTGACAAATAATCAAATATCAACCCATGAACTGAAGCCCCATCCATCACATTCCTGTTAACCATTTCAATGGAAATGTCATGTCCGTAGGTAAAAATAGTATTGGCAAAAAACAAACGCTGATTTGTTTCTCTTTCTCTTAACAATTGCTGTGGATATACATACCCGGTAAGTGATAAAGGGTCTGTAAAAGCAAAATCCAGGTATTTCAGATCTTCAAATTTTTCAACACCTATATGCTTGTTGGCAATAAGGTAGGCCTGATATTTAGTTTTGCCGTTGATTACCGGCGCGACCAGCAGTTGAGCTTCTCCAGATTTTGACAATTCACTGTAGGCACCAGAACAAATAAAAGCAAATTCAACCTCTCCGTTTTTTATTAGGTTATTGACCTCTTTATAGGTCTTTTTTTGTTTAATTAAAATAGTCTGCCCTAATTTGTCCGAAAAGTAATGGATCAATTCATCGTAATAATTTATGGTCTCTCTGGGAGAAGTCATGGAAGCGATCGCAATATAGATCTGATTATTTTTATCAACCGTTTTTTCAGGCGCCTCAACGGTATTTTTCTTAAAATCGACGACTATTCTTTCTTCAAATTCCTGGTTACAGGATAAATTAATTAAAAACAAAAATAAGCCACTCAAATAACATCCTTTTTTGAATCCTTTGATATTATAGATCATAGGTTTTTTTTCAATTTTCTTAAAAGTTTCATCAACCGGATATTTAAAGACGGATTAACATGAAAAAAATAACCGTTTATGGTGATCCAATCCTCTACTCGCTTAATTTCATTTAATTCTTTGTAAAGTACTTTTCGTGCTTTTTGCATTGAATTTTTCCAATAGATTGCTTTTTCAGTCATGGCAAATCCTTCACGACAGGACCCCAGGAAACTCAAATCACAAATAAACAATATTTTCTCTTTAGGTTCAGGAAAAAGAAATGATTTACCGGCAGTTCTTAATTTTTCCACCGGCATTTTGAGGAAATCGGTATAAACAGGTTCATCTTCTGCATCAAGATTGAGGTAATCAAGGGTCATCTGGAATAATTCTGCAAAATGAATCCCTTTTTCGTGGTATTTTAAAATGGCTTCAGGAAGCGGAACTACATTGAGGTCACCACAATAACGGATAATAAAAAAGTCCATCAATTCATCCAACAGATTTGCGACAATAGTATTGATTTTATAAGCAGGAAAACCAGGTTCTGTGATCTTTTCAGCCATTTGCTCGCTGCGACGCATAATGGTATCCCTGTAGCCACACTGATAAACCCGTTCGCTGTATTGTTGAAATAAGGCAGGGTCTTGTTCCTGCTCCAGGACTTTTTTTAACTGGGAAAAAAACAATTCATTAAATTGAGCTGTTACATCACCTGACGGATCTAAAAACAGTGGTTCCTTTTTCTTTTTGGTTTTAACTGAAACTGGTTGACCACAATTTAAACAGAACCTGGCCTCCTCCGGTAATTTTGTATGGCAATTTTCACAAATCAGCATCAGTGTTAGTTTTATGCTAAGATAATAAAAGTTAAGAAAGAAAAACCGGATGAACAATTTCAAAATCATTTAACCCGACAAAAGAGATAACTCAGCTAAAATGCGAAAATATTATGCACACGGGATAAAAGAATACCAGTCATTTGTCTTTCATCCTTATAACATCATTTTATTCGTTGCTCTGTTTGGATTATCAGCCATGTTCCTGAGCCTTACCGTAGCCTTTGTTTACACAAGGGTTCAAAGTGCCTTACCTCCACTGGAGTTGCCTTTTATCTTCCTGATAAACACCCTGTTACTCATAGCCGGAAGCTACGCTCTTGTCAGGGCAAAAAAAGCCTTTGAAACGGATAATCTCAAACTGTACAAGCAATTGTTAGGGCTGACTTTGAGCTTGTCAGTAGTATTCCTTATCGCCCAGGTTTGGGGTTGGTATGCACTCATTCAAAATAATATTTTTTTAGCTTCCGATAATTCTTCCAGCTACCTTTATCTGTTATCGGGATTACATTTTATGCACGTGATTGCAGGGATTCCATTTTTATCGGTTTTTCTTTACAGAACGAATAAAAATACACAGGAACCTGAAGAACAACTCGTGTATTTTTCAGATAAAAGTAATAAGTTGAGATTGAGGTTAATAGCTGTGTACTGGCATTTTTTGGATTTTCTCTGGATCTACCTCGTGCTCTTTTTCTTTACCAATACACTGATTTAACAGTTTTTACAATTTAACTCACAAATCAATTTAAACTACTTCCTTTAGAAAGTTAAATGCAAATTATATCTTTGCAGACCCAAAATTCGGATATTTGGAAACTTTACCAATCCCAGATTACTTTTTCAATAAGCTTGTGATTTGTTTCACCAAATTATTTTATAAAAAAGCCAATTTTCGCATTGAATTAAAATTAACTGGTTATCAACCAACAAAAAATTAAACAGACAAAGCATAAATTTGTTAAAAAAAAACAAACTTCTTATCATGACAAAAAATATCCTTAAACTATTTACGCTGGTGGCTATCGCCCTATTTGTCTTCTCCTGCAGTGGAGAAAACAATGCTCCGGGCACCACAATCAAAGGGCAATTTGATAATGCTCCGAATACACAGATCTTTATTGACAGAATGTTCATTGGTAAGGCAAGTGAAGTGCTCACAAGCACAACCACCGATGCTAATGGCAAATTCTCCATCGTTTTCCCCGAAGGTATTGAAAAGGGAATATATAATATGAGAATTGGCAGTAATGGCAGAATTGGTATGGCCTATAATGGTACTGAAAAGATTGTAGAATATACCGGAGATTTGAGAGAGGTCCCAAGATATAACTTTGAAGTTAGCGGTTCAAAGGATAGTAAAATATTGAGGGATGTCATTAAAAAGATGATTGCCGGAAATTTCAATTCTTCCAATATGGAGCAATTTATCGATACTACCTCTAATCCAGAGTTAGGAGCCTTCCTCGCTTACATGTCCTTAGGGAATAAAGGTATTGACCTTCAGCAAAAAGCTTTACAAAAACTTATGAATGTTGATCCCAACGCTCCCTCAGCAGTCGCCTACGCCGGATTTCTTAAAAATCTAGAATTTAAAAAAGCAAGTTCGAGTGGTCCTTCCGGCCCAGTTGCTGTCGGACAACTTGCCCCGGATATCACGTTGACTTCTCCTGACGGGAAGGAGTATTCCTTATCTGACCTTAAAGGTAAAATTGTATTGCTTGACTTCTGGGCTAGCTGGTGTCGTCCATGCAGGCAAGAGAATCCAAATGTGGTAAAGGTTTACGAAAAATACAAAAGCCAGGGCTTTACTGTCTTCAGCGTATCGCTTGATGGAAGCAAACAACGCTGGGAATCAGCTATTGAACAAGATAAACTGACATGGCCCTACCACGTGAGTGACCTCAAAAAATGGCAGTCAGCTCCCGCTGCGCTTTATGGTGTAAGAAGTATTCCGAGAGCTTTCCTTATTGACCGTGAAGGTAAGGTTGCCTCTACAGAAGTCCGAGGAGCCGAACAAATTGAAGCAGCACTTAAAAAGCTTCTTTAACACCAATCACAACTCATAAAAAAGAGGGTAACAGGCTCGCCGCCTGTTACCCTCTTTTTCTTTGAAAACTAAAACTAAACTATCTTTCTGCCGTTTTTGATGTTTTCTTTGACCCAATTCAAACATTCCTTAAAACTTTTAAAGATATGCTCCTCGGGAATGAGGTCGGGAATAATATCAATGCGTTCCATCATATACCGGGGCTGATTGGGAATATTGACAAACAAAACGCGTTTACCCTGTTTGACCAGGTCTACCAGAATATCTTCCATGGCATATAATCCGGATTGATCCATATATTGCATCCGCCCCGTCCGAATAATTATGGTTTCAGCTGTGTCCGGTAGTTGTCTTGCCAATTGTTGAAAATCATCTGTGCTCCCAAAAAATAAAGGCCCTTTGATGTGTTTGATGAAGCACTTTTTTTCCAGCTCGTCCGGGAATCCATCTTCATCCGGCCAGGCTTTTTCCTTTAAAAGAGGCTGAATATCTGATCTGCTACCCATCAGATCTCCAATTTGCTTCATAAACATCAGGGAAGCGATCACCAAACCAATACCAACAGCATAGACAAGGTTCCAAACGGAAGACAATACCAGCACTACCAGCAATATAACAACCTCCGCTTTCGGCATATTGGGGATAGCTTTTAAGCCTTTGTAATCCATGACATTGATACCTACCGTAATCAGTATACCTGCGAGAACAGCTGCAGGAATTTGTGAGGCAACTGGTCCCAAAGCCAACAAGATAACCAGCAAAAGCAACCCCGCAATCATTCCTGACAATCTGGTTTTTCCGCCGGCATTAATATTCACTACCGTACGAATGGTTGCACCTGCGCCGGGAATGCCACCAAACACAGCAGCTATACTATTACCAATCCCCTGGCCAATTAACTCCTTATTGGGTTTGTGTTTCGTTTTGGTCATATTATCCGCTACAACCGATGTCAAAAGAGAATCAATAGCCCCAAGCAAGGCAAGTGTTAGAGCGGTAAAAATATAGGGAGTAATACTGTTGAAACGGAATTCAGTAAAGATGCTCCAATTCGGTAATGGCAAACCACTTGGAATAGTTTCTATAGGTCGGTAATCCAAACCAAAGCCAAAGGCTATCCCCGACATTACCAACAATGCAACCAAGGTGCTGGGAATGGTGGTGGTAATCCTTTTAAAACCATAAATAAGCAATATGGTCCCCAGCGCCAAAATAAATTCCAACCAATTGATATTAGCTAAGGCTCTGGGCATTACTTTAATTGCTCCAATTACTCCGGAGGCTTCCTTTCCTGCCAAAGTCTGCGATTCTTTTAGAATTTCCTCAGGAGTGATATGTTCTGCCCTTTTGATTGTTTCCTTAAAATTTTCTAATACCAGGATACCCTCACCGGCTTCCTCTTTCAGAATATTATCAAGGATGATCTCTTCAGCATAAGGTTTAAACTGATCTACGTATACTGTATCTTCCTTAGGGTAATACCCTACTGCAGGCAAAATTTGGGTCACCAGAATGATAACCCCAATAGCTGTCATAAATCCGGAGACTACCGGATAAGGAATGTATTTTATATATTTACCAAAGCCGAAAAGACCCAATCCTACCTGCATAATACCGGCCAGTAAAAAGACTGTTAAAATCGCTGGAAGGGCTTTGTTGACATCCCCGTCAAATGCTGCTACGATCCCGGCAATGATGATCATACTGACGGCAGTCATTGGTGCTGTTGGTCCTGAAATCTGAGTGCTCGTCCCTCCAAACAAGGCAGCAAAAAAACTGATGAAAATTGCTCCGTAAAGCCCGGCACTTGGACCCAGTCCCGAACTAACCCCAAAAGCCAGAGCCAAAGGCAATGCAACAATACCAGCCGTTATTCCTCCAAAAAAGTCACCTTTGAAATGTCTGAAATCAAATAATTTATTCACTGTTGGAAGTTTTGTTTTGTTTTTTACTAAAATGAAGTACCGGAAAAGGCTGTTTTTATTTTTCAAATATAAGAATTTCGGCTGCATTCATGTATTCTCCCTGAAACTTAAATAGAACTCCTCCTCAAATCCCAAATTAAATTCGACAAATTGTTCAAGGACATAACTTCTATCAATTTTGCCAATATTTACCAATGAGCAGATAATTTATTCGGAAAAATAACTCCCCGTCTTTTTACGAAAACTTCCTTTTATAAGGTTTGGAATAAATTTGATTCAAATAAAATATTTGATCATAACGGAATTATACCGACAATTAAATTCTAATTATCTCGTTCAGCAAAGAGGTATCCTAATAGTTTTAATCCTTTAGCTCATTATTATTGGGCTCTTCCATAACCAATTCCCGAACTTTTGGAAAACTTCATGGATTTGGAGGCTTTCTCTTTGGTTTTTTCCCACGATAATGGGAAATTCGTTCCGTCTTGAGGACATCCATTAATTTAAAAAATATTTAGCATGAGCAAAACCATATTGTTTTTTCTTACCTTTTTGATCGGTACAACAGGAAACGCTCAACACTTCTATGGCGGTGCTTTGATCGGAGGGGCTAATTACCTGGGGGATTTGAGTGAAAATTCATCCAGAATTATTCCAAAAGAGACCAAATTGGCTGGTGGCCTTTTTGTCGGTTATCAATTCAATGATTTTCTAGAAGCCAAATTCAGTTTCAATTATGCCAGAGTCGCCGGTAGTGACGCCAACGCCAAAGAAGATGCTGTAATGGCCAGGAACTTAAGTTTTTTTTCCAATATTTTTGAATGCTCCCTCAGAGGAGAATGGAATATATTGGGATTTCAGCCATACAATTACAGTCGCCCCTTTTCACCCTTCCTCTTTGCAGGAGTCAGTGGTTTCAAATTCGATCCCTACGCTAATTTTTCAGGACAAAAGGTTGCTCTTCAACCGCTGGGAACTGAAGGTCAGGGCCTTCCTGACAGGGCCGATAAATACCAGCTTTTCCAATTTGCCTTGCCTTTTGGTTTGGGGGCTAAATACCTGTTGAATGAAAACTGGACACTGGGCATTGAATTCGGTGCCAGGTACACATTCACGGATTATCTGGACGACGTCGGCGGGACTTACATGAGCTATGAGAATTTACTGGCAGGCAATGGAGAACTGGCTGCCGCGCTGGGCAATCGTGAAGGGGAACTCACCGGACAACCTCCTGTATCGGTAACAACAGGAACACAGCGTGGAGATAATAAAGCCAATGACTGGTATTTCATCGCCGGACTTACCATAACCTATAATTTTATTGATAGCGGTATGATGGGCAGTCGAAAAAGGATCAAGAGGAGAAGAACCGGTTGCCCTACAGATTAATAGTTAAGCAAGAGTTAAATCTACAGTTCGAAAAGGACATAAATAAGTTTTATTTCGTAAACCCAGAGTATAAACACCTTTGTTATGAAAATACGATACTTACTCCTTTTCATTATTCTCCCATTTTCAAACATGCTTCCGGCTCAAATTGACACCTTCGATATTGGCCAGTTCATTCTTCCGGAAGTTTCCAGGAAATCCCTCGATTTCCTGGGCAATGCCGGTGGCATCGTTTCCAATGGTTCTTCCTTAATCAATACAGGCAATGCTGTCAGGCAAAATTTACAGGCGAGCCTTGTTTACAATAATTTTGAAAGTGATCCACAACATCAAAG
The DNA here is from genome assembly GCA_942492125.1 of uncultured Bacteroidota bacterium. Classification (GTDB taxonomy): domain Bacteria; phylum Bacteroidota; class Bacteroidia; order Chitinophagales; family Saprospiraceae; genus BCD1. Next base: position 212,947 of record CALODM010000035.1, on the reverse strand, counting down.
GGTCACCTTCGGCAATCTTTCCCTATCGGGCATTTACCAGAATGCAACAGTTGACTTTACCGGACAGGCAGTTCAAAACCAGGTAGCCAATAATACCGCCGTTTTCTTAAACCGTACCAACAGGAATTATTTTGAAAAAAACCGCTTTTACGGAACAGAGGCTGATTTCAACCTGAACAATAGTTTTGAATCTGCAGAATATAATGGCAATATTCGCTATTACGAAAACAGATTAAGCACTCAGGTAAGTCTGCCGTTCACCTTCGGATTTGGACGGATAGAACCGGTTACTGATGCCTGGCATGCGGTCAGGTTATTGGAGGATTTCGATCGCCTGGGTTTATTGAGCCATGATCCGGAATTTGAAGAGATCTACGCCTTGGCTGAAACCCTTTCAGATCTCAGGTATGAGCGGATTTTTGAAAGCCGACTGGGGAGAATCCAAAGGATCAGCGATCTTGACAAACATATCAGGCAGGCCGGGATCATTAAAGAGCACGATATTGCTTATTTCACTTCCCTCTATGACATATATGAATTCGGATTACAAACATTCCGCAATTCCGGGGAGCGCTTAACCCTTGGAATAGGGCCTGAAATATTGCTTAATCATTTCATAGATGCTGATGACAATTCTTTCGATGCCAACTACGGAATACTGGTTTTTGCAGACTATGATTTCAATTATCCGATTAGCCAGGAATGGCAACTCGATATTGGAGCCTCCGTGGAGGGAAGATACCTTTGGGATGACGAATCAAAACCGAGGACAAAGAAATCCATCCGCACGGTAGGAGGTTATCGTCAAACCGGCTTTTACCCGAATACCAGGACTTTTTTCATTGTAACCCTTTCCGCAGGCGGGGTCTACAGCAACAATTCCATTTTAAATGATAGATTTGCGTTTTATTCGAGACTGAGGGGAGATGTTTTTTATTTTTTCTCACCGAGGACTGCCTTAAACTTTAACCTTCAATACGATTATTCCCAAAGTGAGATAACATCAGCATTATTTCCCGGTATCGGTTTTGAAGGGTTCAGATTCACTTACAACATTCAACTGAATCACGCATTATATTAAAGGTACGAAACAGCATTTTTGACAGACAATTATTATGGCAGGCAATACTTTTGGAAATACATTCAGGATTACGACATTTGGAGAATCTCACGGTACAGGTATCGGAGTTATTGTTGATGGCTGTCCGGCCGGACTACCTATTGATGAAAGCTTCATCCAGGGAGAACTGGACAGAAGGCGACCCGGTCAATCCGCCATTGTCACTCAAAGAAAAGAAGGAGATAAAGTTCAGATACTCTCCGGGATTTTTGAAGGAAAAAGCACCGGTACTCCCATCGCCATGGTAATCTATAATGCAGATGCCCGATCAAAAGACTATAGTCATATCGCTGACAAATTCAGACCTTCTCATGCCGATTATACCTACTGGGCCAAATACGGGCATCGAGACTACAGAGGAGGAGGCCGATCTTCCGCAAGAGAAACAGCCGCAAGGGTTGCTGGCGGTGCCATTGCAAAACTCTATTTAACATCACAAGGTATAAATGTTAATGCATATGTTTCACAAGTCGGGCATTTAAGTCTTTCCAGGGACTATAAAGAAGTGGATTTATCCCTGATAGAATCCAATCCGGTTCGTTGCCCGGATGAATCTCTTGCGGCAGAAATGGAGCAACTTATCCGGAAAGTCAGGAAAGCCGGGGATACCATTGGCGGGGTTGTTAGTTGCATCATAACCGGATGTCCGGCCGGATTGGGAGAACCTGTATTTGATCGCTTGCAGGCCGATCTTGCCAAAGCCATGCTCAGCATAAATGCCTGTAAAGGGTTTGAGTATGGTTCAGGTTTTGCCGGAGTTACCATGCGGGGGTCAGAACACAACGACATCTTTTATTCGGAGGAAGATAAAGTCAAAACAAGAACCAATTACTCCGGTGGAATTCAGGGAGGTATTTCGAACGGAATGGACATTTATTTTAGAAGTGCCTTTAAAGCTGTTGCAACCATTGTACCACCTCAGGATTCTATAACCACAAAAGGTGAAGCAACAACGGTCGAAGGCAAGGGCCGTCACGACCCTTGTGTAGTACCACGCGCAGTTCCTATTGTTGAGTCAATGACGGCACTCGTTCTCGCTGACCATTTTCTGCGTAACAAGACCTCTAAGCTTTAAAAGTAAACAAGATCAAACGGGACAGCCATCTAATATGTCGCCCGGAAGCAGGTGGTTTTAACGTGCGAAGGCCACAAAAAACTACAACCCCATGGCCTCTCGCAGGAAAATATTGAGCTTCTCCCCTGCTTTGAAGTATTCCATGACATAATCAACACCGCCCTCACCAAGCACCTTTTTGGGGGGCAATTCTGCCATATAATAGAATTGCTTGTTGGCAATCAAAGGCAATGTTTTATGCAGTTCCGCAAATTCTTTTGGAATTCGTTTATTTTTATCCCCTTTAACCTCTTCAAATTTCTCCAAAAAGTCAGGATTATTAATGATCTCAGTAAAAGCTTTAGGGTGTTTAGCGATGTGTTCTCTGACTCTTTGCAAGGGGTCTCTTTCAAGAAAATAGGCACCTCCACCAAGCATAAGACGCCCGGATTCCATATGAATATAGTTTCCGGGATATTCCTTTCCTTTTCTGCCATACCTGGACACAAGACCTCCAACGTGGGTTTTGTAGGGTGTTTTATCTTTTGAAAACCGGGTGTCTCTGTAAATCCTGAAAACAGCCTCTTTGGGCGTTATTTTAATTTCAGGGTCAATCGCTTTATAGGCTTCAATTAAGTTTGACATAAAATGCTCAAAAGGCAATTTCAAATCGGCTTCGTAACGTTTCTTATTAGCATGAAACCATTCCCGGTTGTTATTTTTAGAAAGATCTTTGAGGAAATCGAGTGATTTTTTAGTCAACATGGCTTGTTAATTTAAGGATGAGTGTTTATAAGAACAAAATCTGTATGCAATTATAAATTTAAAACAATTTATTGAAAATTTAACCCTACATTTGTAAAAAAAAATCAAAATGCGTCTGATAAATATTTCTCTGATTCTGGGAGTATGCCTTTTATGGGGGTTTAATCTCAATGCTCAAAAATCCTACAAACTGGTTTTCTACAATGTCGAAAACCTTTTTGATACGGAAGATGATCCCGCCACCCTCGATGAGGATTTTACGCCCGAAGGCAAACAGCAATGGACTACGGAAAGATACCAGGCAAAACTGGGAAAGATCTCACAGGTTATGGACAGTCTTCACAAACCGCACTTCATTGGTCTTGCCGAAGTGGAAAACAAAAAAGTGCTGGAAGATCTCATCAGCACCGAATCACTCAGAACGGAGGATTATGGCATAATACACAAGAACTCCCCGGATATGCGGGGGATTGATGTTGCCTTGTTGTATAAAAAGCAGGATTTTAAAATTTTGGAAACAAATTTCATCCGCGTCAATTTTCCGGATTTCATTGAAAAAGATTATACCAGCAGGGATATTTTATATGCCAAGGGAAAGCTTTCCAATGGTGAAATTCTGCATATTTTTGTCAACCACTGGCCTTCCAGAAGAGGTGGGTTGAGCCAAAGTGAACCCAAAAGATTATTCGTTGCCCAACACGTCAAAAAAGCCGTGGACGATATTTTATACAAAGATCCGAAAGCAATGATAGTGCTTATGGGAGATTTCAATGATGAGCCGGATAACAGTAGTATCGCTTCCGTATTAGGAGCACTACCCGACACAAGTGCTGCACTTGATGGCCTTTTATACAATTGCTTTTACAGTCAGGATAAAGCCAAGAAAGGTTCCTATAACTTCCGGGGCAACTGGAATATGCTGGACCAGTTTATAGTCTCCGGTTCTCTCAAAGATCCTAAAGCTCCTTTGTTGGTAAAAAACCCAACCATTCACATGTATAAATGGTTGCTTTATGAGGCAAAAGACGGTCCTACCCCCAACAGGACTTATGGCGGTCCAAATTATTATGGCGGCTACAGTGATCACCTGCCTGTGAGTATTGAATTGAAAGGAATCCGATAGGTCTATTGATAAAAAGAAATTTGGATTTAATTTTGATGGTAAATTTCCCCGGAAGCTCAGGATAGATGGAAGAATGAAATATTGGAAGCAATCTCTACCGTTCCAGTAATCCAGCTTTCCATTTCATCCGGTTTTCCAGAAGGGTTAGCATTAAATACTGTTTTCAGGGAATTAATTGAATCGAATTTTCAGACATAAGCTTAGTTATTTACTTGTTGGCTGGCTTTTTTAAGGCTTTCAAAGAAGTCGTTGAAAGAATTGAATTCACGTCTATAGCTCAATCCTGTCCCCACCTGGAAGCGCCTTCCTCCTGAAATGTCGGGTTCCAGTTTTTGATAAATTTTCAGTTTAAGGGTCCGGTTCTTATTCAAAATGTATTCGATGACAATATCATCTCCGACAAAAGCACCACTTTCTTCAGGAATTCCATATACATCATTACCAATATCCAGGTTTCCACCAACCTGGATAGACAACCGGTCATCAAGAAACTTTTTGGTTATGCTAAGTTGAATATCCTGATTAGCTGCTGTACCGACTGTTTCTCCGGCAGTGACAATTTCCTGGTTTTGCGTTTTATAGACAAAATCAAACTGGGTATTTGAAAATATCTTGTTTTCCTCCGAAGCTTCTGAAAAGAGATGATTGATCAACAGAGAAAATTGATTGGATAAAAACTCACTTAAAGTATTTCCGGCCGTGGAACCAATCACATTGGCAGATGAGAAGTCGGAAGGGAAAAACTGCCCCATAACGATGAGCCCGAAAACCTGACGATTCAACTCATTCTGATCTCCTTTGAGTAATCGGAGTTTACTGTCGGCAAAGGTTTGCAACTGGCTGGTAAGAGAAGGAAATTTTATGTCAAAATTAATATTCGGTTTCAGCAGTTCTCCCTTGAGCAATAAAGTGAGTTCTACATTTGTCCTTTTGTAAGCCTCTGCTTCAAGATCACTGCCCGGATAAATGTATTCCTTGATGAAATTTAAGGGAGTTACCGAAAGGTTTTTATACTCTGCCTCGAGATTTATCTGGGCAGCAAAGGGATCCCCGTTCCAGACGATAGTTCCCCCCTTGCGAACACTAAAATCCTTATTAATCACATTCCAGAAAGTAAACAGGTAATTTCCTTTCTCAATGGTGTAATCCCCAAACATTTGAAATTCTCCTCCTCGCGGAACCAACATACGTATGTTACCACGTCCTTGCCCCCGGATAATATCGCCGAGTTGTTCATCGAATATCAACTCCATCACCGCATTTTCCCGGACGGATAAATCCATTTCAACACTGATCCCCTGTGGACTTTCCCTGGTCAGGAAACCGCTGATTACTGCTTTGTCTTCATGTTTGTTAACGAACCGAATTGAATTCAACTGGGTAGCATCCTTGTCATAAGTAACAGGAACCACAATTTTGGTTGCCTCATCCACGGAAGCATTAACATAAATATCAACTGCCGAAAACCGACCATTAAAATCAACATCACCAGCCCCTATGGCGGTACCGTAAAAAAGGCTGTTGTCTTCTTTTTTTGTATCTAATGCCAGGAATCGGCTGGTGGTCAATTTTGCAGCCACTCCCAGATCCTTAAGGTAATTGTGACTGATCCCACCACTCAACAAAGCTTTATTACCAAATTTATCTCTGATAATTGTTCCTGAAGCATCAAACAAAGTTGGTCCTGCTACGATGTATGAAGAATCAAAAGAATACCTTGTTTTTAGGTAATCTACTGTAAATGCTCCATTGGAAGCTACAATATATCCGGAAATATCCGGCTTGGGAAACTGGCCCTTGAGGAAAAAATTGACATCAAAAGAACCAACGATATTTTTCACCTCCGGAGCGACGAAATAGCGGGCAAAATCAAGTGGATAATTGTTTACGGTAAGTTTGAAATCAAAATACCTGGCTTTTTGATCTTCAGGAATTTTTCTGGAAGCACTGGCAGATTGGATATTGTAAAAACCATCAAAAGTCAAATCGGAACCATCCTTTGCTATCACCATATGGGTGTTTAAACGACCTTTAAGGTCCTTTGCATAAAGGTCGAGTTCCATTTGACCATAGTTGTCGCCATTGACAAAAAAAGCATCGGAACGCACCCAGGCGCTGAATTGTTGCAACTTAAAAACATTTTGCACATTGATGTTCAGGTCGTATTTACCTCCAAAATCCAGCGGATCGTAATCCCAAATTTCATCGATGTAATTGTACTCCAGGTTAGACACTTTAAGATTTACCCCCTTCTGCCCTACATGGGTAAGTTTCAGGAATTTATCTTCATGTCTCAATTCGAAATTATTGATCTGAATATCATTTTTCGAAAAAAGAATCTTATTTCGAGGATCAATGATCCATGGGCTTTCGAAAATCATCAGGTTCGATTGCAGCAGTGATAATCCATAATGTGTGCTGTCGGGCAGAGAAAGTATTCCCTGTAAGGCCAGATTGTCAAAAAAGGCCGGTGAATCTGATGCAAAACTCACCCGGAATCTCAAAGAATCCGATTCGAGCCTTCCCGCCAGATTTAAAGTGGGCAACAGGTTTTTGTCCCGGGATAATACTTCGAAAACTTCGAGATCTATCTGTGCCAGGCTGTCCTGTCCGTTAAAATCCAAATTGGTCTCCCCAATAGCCAGGTTACCAAACTTGAACCCTGGAGCTTCGAGATTGCACATCGCTTTTTGGTCGGGGCCGTTAAAAAAGCCATCTATGCGTACATCCTCTAAAATCCCCAGTTTGTCACTGACCAACCAGTTTAATCCTTTTGAGTCAATAATATTCAGGTTGAAACTAAAATCAGCCTCCTCCACGCTTTTTTCCGATATTTTCACATTCATACGTTTCGCGAAACCGGTGAAATTCTGAGCGATATAGTTGGTAAAAACCTTAGGTAACTGGTCAATCTTAAATTTTCCTTCCACTCTTGCCCCAACGACTTCAGAAAATAATATAAAGGTCTTATGCCCCTGAATATCCACTGTGGACTCGGCCACTATAGAGTTGATGTTATATTGTTCATCATCTCGTCTCAGGGAGAATTTTTTCACAGTGGCCTTTCCCGCCAGGTCAGCCAATTTTTTATTTCGGAGGTTTAAGTCTACATCTCCGGCCAGGGTTATATTCTGCTCGGAAAGATTGAGCGGGAAGAGAGCCATCTTCCTTACGTTAGCTTTGAAATCATAAGTTGGAATATCGGCTTTAAGGTCGATTTCTCCCTCAAAAGAAAAGTCGATGTTCTCATCCTGAATGACAAAATCTCCGTTAAAAAAATTCTGATTGAGCTTTCCGGTAAGATTGGCGTTTTGATAATTATAATTTTTGAAATAAAAACTCTCGATATTCGCCTGCAAATCTGCTGTGGCTGTTTCTGCTGTCAACCCACTACCGTTTTCCACTCTGGAAGAAAAGTTCACCAACCCAAGATCCGGATTTTGTGTCCAGCGTCCCAGATCAAAATTATAAAGGCTCAATTCCCCACGGTACTGGGCTTTATCGGATCCCCCCAACAAATTCATCTGCATATCCATTTTGGCACGACCAATATCAGACCTCAAGTCTCCAAAGGCAACGAAATCAGCAAAGAATCCGTCAAATCTGCCTGTAAAATACAAGCGCCCCAGCCTGTCGAAATTTTCAGGAGGCGAGAAGTCAGGAATCAATTGTTTCAAAGTACGCATGGTGGTACGCAACTCTGTCAACCTGAAATTGATCATCTCCTGTGTTCTAACGGCCAGGTTTCTGGATCCGAAATTTCCGGCAATTTTACTGCCATCAGGAAGAATAATATCGAGGTCTCTGGCACTCAGGTTATTGATTTTCCCGGAAACCCTGCCATCTAATTTCAATACCGTATTGCGGTTATTGGCAAAGAATAGGTTCTGTTCCAAACCGGGGGCAAAGGTCATAATATCCCTCAAGGCTACAAAAGAATTGTTGACTTTGACTGTCATTCTTACCTCATCCACAAATTCCTTAAAATCCGGGTATTTGTTATACCTGAAAACCAGGGTATCTCCAATTTCACTATAGGGCGTAATGATCTTCAATCCGTTCAGCGTAGCTCTTTGAGGTGTTACGGTTGCCTGTTCAACCGAAAGTTCATCCAGCCTAAATCCACTGGAGGTTTCTCCTGACAGACAATTTATTTTTCCCGCAAATTTTAAATCCTGAACTTCAAAACTATCGATCTGGATACCTATATCAAAGATTTTCAGGTGTTTAAAATCCAACTCATCGTCAGGAGTTGTCTTTATTGGAGCCTTATAATAATTGTGCAGCGTAAAGCTGCCATTATCCAAATTTATTTTGTTGATGATAATTTTCAGTGCGTTCGAATCTGCCGCTGCAGTTTGAGCAACATCTTCCTGAATAACAGACTGGTCATTTTCACTATTTACGGAATTTTCTCCTGGATAAGGATAAAGCGGTTTTGCTTCATAACTCTCCGTCAGAAAATCCAACCCGCTAATATCCGCGCTTTTGATATCGATGACTTTGTCTGGCAGATTCAGTTTGTTGAGTTTTAATACTCCCTGGAGGAGCCATATATCCAGTTTATTTCCCTTGACCTGGTCGTATTTAAAGAACCGAACCCGGTCCAGATCCAGCCTTCCCAGGCCGAGTCGGATTGGTCTTTGGGCTGTTGTATCTGCCGGAGTAGGTTGTTCCTCTTCGGTTGCAAACAATTTTTGGGAAAATTCCTCGATATTACTCAGGTAATGGCCTTCAGATTGCTGTATTTTAACGACAGCTTCTTTCAAACCCATCGTTTCTATTTCCAAGCCCCGGGTTAACAACACATACGGATTGAGATTGAAATCCAGCTCAACTTGGCCTGCAAACAACAATGTATCAGAAGCGTAATCCTCAATATATACATTTTTCAATACGAGATGATCAAAAAACGAAAGATAGGCTCGGTCAATCACCACCGTAGTTTCTGACTTTTCGGCAATAGAGTTGGTAACTTTTTTAGCCAGCCAGTTTTGAATTCCGGGAATCTGAAAAATCAACAGGAACACCAACAAGAACAACGCAACCCAGGCCGTTATTCGTGACAACAGCCGTAGTATCTGGCGCAAAACAAAGCCTTTCTGCACTCGCCCTTCAATATACTCTTGTTGTTCCTCCATAGTACTTTTTCAGCCCAAAAGATGGCGGCAATAGATTTAACTTTAAAAACCCGTAAACGTTACAAAAAGTGGTATCCGTATAGTGATTTTAACGAATTATTAATACTCATCAGGATTATGGGGTTTAATTCGTTACGAGATGCGTCGAAATAAATTCATAAGCACGCTTTTCGGACCAGAAGTAACCATTAGAACGCTTATCTCCTGCAAATCCTACATGGCCGCCCCAACGAGGAGTTTCAAGATAAAAGTAAGGATTTTCCTGCGCAATTTCATAAGGAAAGCACTTTTCACTCAGAAAGCTGTCATCCTGGGCATTTATGAGCAAAACGGGTCTTCGGATATTGTGTAAAAACCTGTAGCTACTTGATTTTCGCCAGTAGTCTACAGCATCCTCAAAGCCATGCAATTTACTGGTAAACCGGTCGTCGAATTCACTGAAATTTTGAGGCATTGGCTTGGAAACGTCGAGTTTTCCGGGAAATCGCATGGCTTTTTCCTCCATTTTCCTGTTAAGACTTTTTATGAACCTCAAAACGTAATGCCTGTTGAACCATTTGGCTATTTCTGTATTGGCGGTTTCAATATGGCAGGGTACACTTACGGCAACGGCAGCTTTCACCGGCAAAGGAACCTTTTCAGCCCTTTCTCCCAGGTATTTAAGAACCACATTCCCCCCCAAACTGAATCCTGCAATAACAATGGTTTGGTAATCGTAGTTACAGATAACATGACTGATTACACTTTCCAGATCATCACTAACTCCCATATGATAAGACCGGATCAGGTTGTTCATTTCTCCACTGCAACTTCGGTGATTGACCCCGAGGCCATCCCAACCCATTTCATTGAAATAACGGATCAAACCCTTTACATAAGGTCGATGAGCGCTCCCTTCCAATCCATGTAAAACGATGATCAACCGGTCGTTGTTCCTTTTTGACCAATCGAGATCCAGAAAATCTCCGTCGGGAGTGTTCATTCTTTCCCTTTCATATTCAAAACCAGGGAAAGTTCGAAAAAAGGCAGGATAAATAGTGTTGATATGCCTGAACTTAAACCAAAACGGCGGATCGTAGCCGGATTCAATAATTACAGGCATATCAACAGTTTAGGTTTTTCAGACAGTATAACTGACTTCTTTTACTGCTTTGATAATTTTCTCAGGATTTGGAAGATACTCCTCCACAAAGGCTGCTGCATAAGGTAAGGAAGTATCTGCTGAATTAACGCGAATTACCGGTGCATCAAGATAATCAAATGCATATTTCTGAAGCTGGTAAGTGACTTCGGAGGAAACCCCTGCAAAAGGCCAGCATTCATCAATAACCACCAATCTATTGGTTTTTTTAACAGATTCTACAATCGTTTCATGATCCAAAGGACGTATCGTCCTCAAATCAATGACCTCGGCGGAGATGCCCTCCTTGGCAAGTTCCTCGGCAGCCTCCAGCGTCGGAAGCATCATTTTGTTGTAGGAAACCAGAGTTACGTCAGTCCCTTCACGACGAACTGCTGCTTTGCCTATAGGTACCAGGTATTCTCCTTCCGGAACTTCCCCTTTAAAACCATAGAGCTGTTCAGACTCCATGAAACAAACAGGGTCCAGGTCTCGGATGGCGGATTTCAGTAAACCTTTGGCATCAGCAGGATCAATGCAGGAAACAACCTTCAGGCCAGGAACATTGGCCATCCAACTCTCAAAAGTCTGTGAGTGTTGTTGCGCCAACTGACCGGCAGATCCGGAAGGACCGCGGAAAACGATGGGACAACCAAATTCGCCTGCAGATTGTGACAGGGTCTTTGCGGCATTATTAACGATCTGATCGAAGGCCAAAACGGCAAAGTTCCAGGTCATAAACTCAACAATGGGTCTCAAGCCATTCATGGCAGCTCCTACCCCAATGGCGGCGAAGCCTAATTCAGTAATGGGGGTATCGATCACTCTTTTAGGACCGAACTCGTCTAACATTCCCTTACTTACTTTATAAGCGCCATTATATGCGGCCACTTCTTCTCCCAATAAGAAGACATTTTCATCTCTTCTCATTTCCTCTGACATGGCCTCTCTCAGGGCATCGCGTAATGCTAATTCTCTACTCATAATTTGTTGTTGTTTTGCAGCGTGCAAAATTAGAAAAATTTTCACAGCTAAATACAAATTTGCCTTACTGCTTTAATCATTTTTTCGTAATTCGTTAAATATCAAGAAGATTAATTACTTTTGCACCTCGGTTTTAACAAGGGATTGTTTTGTGTTGTTTATGCAACAAAATTAATGTTCAAAGTGTATAATAACCTGTAATCTTGATCGTTAAGACTCAAAGTATTGAACATACAAGCATTATAAAACTAAATCATAGACAAATGAATAAGCGAATTTTAAATCGACTTGCCATCGTAATGACTTTTCTCGCGATAGTAACTATTTTTTCCTCCTGTAACAGAGGCGTTGGTTGTCCAACTAATTTTTCAGACAACATTACCGTTGTAGATGTTGCAAAAACTGTTTCATCTGTAATCTTTAATAAGTAATTACAATGAATTGGATAACACTTAAGGACATTGAAGAGTTGAATGCCATTAAAAAAATTTCAACTGATGCACCGTGTATTATTTTCAAACACAGTACCCGCTGTGCTATAAGTTCAATTGCCAAATCACGGTTGGAGAAAAACTGGAATTTCAATGATAAGATTAAACCATATTATCTTGATTTGATCGCTAAACGTGATATATCCAATGAAATTGCTGAAGTATTTCAGGTGGAACATGCATCGCCCCAGCTATTGCTGATCAAGAACGGCAGTTGTATCTGGAATACTTCTCATCTGGACATCTCCACTGACAAGCTGCAGTCTGCCTTAGGAATGTCTTAATTAAACTAAGTTCATGTCCAACACCAGGGACAACATAAAACTGATAGTCACTCAGGATGGTTCCCATTCCCTGTTCTCTGAACGATTCGGAGAACAGTATCACTCTAAATATGGAGCTATTCGGGAATCGAGGCATGTTTTTATTGAATCAGGACTGTTCTACAAGTTAGCTTCGGCTGATAAACTGAACATTCTAGAAATAGGATTCGGAAGCGGCTTAAATGCATTTATGACTTATATTGAAACTCTGCAAAGGCCAAAACATATCTATTACGAAACCATTGAAGCCTATCCCCTGCCTCTTTCGGAAGCCAAAAAATTAAACTTTCCGGAACAACTCAAAGCTGTGGAACATCAACAGGCTTTTTTGCAAATGCATGAACTGCCGTGGGATGAACCTTTCGATTTATCCGAAAAATTCACTTTCAAAAAAAAGTTTAAAACGTTTTGAGGATATCAATGAACATGGATTGTTATTTGACCTTATTTATTTTGATGCATTTGCTCCGGGAACACAACCCGAACTATGGGAGAATCCGGTTTTATCGAGGATTTGCGCCAAACTAAGCACCGGAGGCGTATTGGTTACCTATTCAGCAAAAGGCAGTGTCAAAAGAAACCTTAAATCCCTTGGACTCACTGTTGAGAATCTGCCTGGCCCGCCGGGAAAAAGAGAAATGATCAGAGCAACAAAGTGATGTTTTTTTAATTATTTTTGTCTGAACAGCTTCCACAGTTTTTCCATATTGACTTCTGGTTCCGGTACAGGGACATTGGATTGAATGATATTTTGCTTACCATCTTGTCCATACAATTCCCTTGATGCCACATTGTAGGCCAAAGCAGCTTGCTCTGCAGTATCAAACATGCCTATATGTACAGATTTTCTATTGATGGAAATGACGGCTCTGTAACGTTTGCCTTCTTGATAAACACCGGTAAAACCAGCCTTACTGCTTGATTTTCGCTGTCTGCTTGCCACAGCTCTGGTTCTATAGGTGATATTTTCTAACCGACAATCCAGTTTGTTGCCATTTTGAGCCCCAACGAGATTCTTTTTCCCTTTTCGGGTATCGGCGAGAAACTTTTCAGCAATTAATTTGTGAAGATAGATGGTCTCCGTCTTAAAGCCGCCATTGGCTTTTTTCCAGGTTTTCTGAAAAACGGCGCAACCACTTGAGTGCTTCCTTAAATTATTGATGAAATCGACTTTCACCAAATATGGGTCTGTGGTGAGATACTCATACACTTGCGAGTCGAGTAATACCTCATCCTCCGCATTTTTGAGTTTTACTTTATATAACACGTTCTTTCAATTTTCATTATAATTAAGAATTACTGGAGTTTTATATCAGATCATTTTGGGAAGCATTCTTTTGGAGACAGCGGGGAAATGAGAATTAACGAGAAACGCAACGATAGAAAAGCTCATGGGAAGTTGCTGCTTTTGGTTCGACAATAATAATAAAAATTTGTTACATCTCAAATCTTGGGAAAGAAAAAAAGTCAATATATCATTGAATCGTTTAATTTTGCAGCCAAATCGACTTTTGGAAAATAATAATTGCCCGGCAACTCAAAATAAATGGCGGAAAATTTAAACATTGATGAAATATTTATGCAGCGTGCCTGTGATCTGGCAAGATTAGGAGGTGCCAAAGTCAGCCCGAACCCAATGGTAGGGGCCGTCATTGTATTTGATAACCAGATAATTGGAGAAGGCTATCACAGAGTTTACGGAACACCACATGCTGAAGTAAATGCGGTTAACAGCGTTAAACCCGAACATTTACCCCTGTTGAAAGAAAGTACCATCTACGTTTCCCTGGAACCTTGTTGCGTCCAGGGGAAGACACCTCCTTGTACAGATTTGATCATCCATCAGAAAATCCCTCGTGTGGTTATTTCTGCCATCGACAGAAGTCCCGAAGTGAACGGAAAAAGTGTCCGTTTACTTCAACAAGCCAACATAAATGTCACCCAGGAAATTCTGGCAGAAAAAGGTAAGGCGCTCAGTCAGCCACGAGCCACTTTTGTCAGCCAAAAACGCCCGTATATCATCCTGAAATACGCCAGGAGTAAGGATGGTTTCATGGCTTCCAAATCAGAAGAACAGGTTTGGATCAGCAATGCCTTTACCCGCAGGCTTACCCACAAATGGCGGAGCGAAGTCAATGCCATCATGATTGGTAGCCGCACCGCATGGATTGACAATCCCTCCTTGACGACAAGGTTTTATTATGGCAATAATCCAACAAGGGTGGTTCTGGACAGAAATCTTTCTTTGGATCCTGGATTAAATATTTTTGACAGCCAGGCAAAAACCATTGTGTTTAATGAAATCGAAAGCTTGTCGGAAAAGACGATCAAAAGAGTGAAAATACCCTTTGACGATCAATTGTTGACAGGAGTACTCTCTTCTCTTTATGAGCGCAACATTGCTACCCTGATGGTAGAAGGAGGACCTGCTTTGCTGGAATCTTTCTACAAAGCAGGCCTTTGGGATGAAGCCAGAATAATCACGGGTGACATGGAAATGAAAGGAGGGCTGGCGGCCCCTCTTCCTAACAGGGCATCTGCCAGGTCTTTTGTGTTGGGCAGTGACGAAATCTCCATTTATTACAAATAGGAGTAAACCTGCTCTTATTGACCTACTTCCTCCGTTTCTTTGTGGTACTAATGCCAAGAACACCAAGCAGCCCACGGGTCAATTCCCTTGCCACCGTTCTTCCAATCTGCCGTGTTGTTGGATTGCTGATAATCTTTTCGATGGTACTTTTTTGCGACCGGCGGGTGGTTGTTCTGGAGGCCTTTTCTCTTTGTTCCCTAATTTCCTGTTGACGAGATTCTTCATGGGCTGCTTCGAGTTTTTCCTGTAGAATTTCATAAGCACTCTCCCTGTCTATCTCTTCATTATATTTATTGATAATATAGGACTTTTTAATGATGTTACGAATCTCCACACTGGTCAAAACATCCATTCTGGATTGAGGAGCCCGCAGCATGGTGTGGACCAGAGGTGTCGGGATACCCTTTTCATTCAATGCGGTGACGAGCGCTTCCCCAATCCCAAGCTCTGTGATCAATTGATCCACCTCATAATAATCCGATTCCGGGTAATTCTGGACTGCCAGTTTGATCGCCTTTCGATCTTTGGCGGTAAATGCTCTCAAAGCATGTTGAATCTTCAATCCGAGCTGACTGAGGACGCTATCAGGAATATCCGCCGGATTTTGGGTGACAAAATACAATCCGACCCCTTTTGACCGGATTAATTTTACGATGGCTTCTATTTGGTCCATTAAGGCATCCGATGCCTTATCAAATACGAGATGGGCCTCATCAATGAAAATCACAAGCTTTGGTTGTTCCAGGTCCCCTTCTTCAGGGAAAGAAGCATAAATTTCCGCAAGCATCTGCAGCATAAACGTGGAAAAAAGCTTTGGTTTGTCCTGAATATCCGTCAAGCGGATAATAGAGACCATGCCTTTGCCATTTTCATCTAAACGACACAAATCATCTACGTCAAAGGAACGTTCTCCGAAAAAGATATCTGCGCCCTGCTGTTCCAGTTCAATGATTTTCCGCATAATAGCACCAAGGGAAGCCGTTGAAATACTCCCGTAGATTTCCTGGGTATCCTTCTTTCCCTCACCGGACATATACTGGAGTGTCTTTTTAAAATCCTTGAGGTCGAGGAGCGGAAGTTTTTTATCATCACAATACTTAAATACAACAGCTACAATACTGGTTTGTGTTTCATTGAGGTTCAACATTTTCGAAAACAAAACCGGCCCGAATTCTGAAACGGTAGCTCTCAACCTGGCTCCTTTTTCATCTGAAAGTGTCAGGAATTCGACAGGGCTGTATTCAGGATGAAAAGGGAAACCGATTTTTTCATGCCGTTCATCAATTTTTGGATGTCCCGCGCTTGGAACCGCAATACCACTTAAGTCACCTTTTACATCCATCAGGAGCACAGGAACACTTTTAGCGGAAAGCTGCTCTGCGATAATTTGCAGGGTTTTGGTTTTGCCTGATCCCGTTGCTCCGGCGATTAAGCCATGTCTGTTCATGGTCTTTAAGGGAATTTTAACCAGGGTTCCTGTTAAACAAGATTTGTCGTACATCGCTCCGCCAAGGGTAATATAGTCTCCCTTATAAGTATAGCCTGATTCCAGTATTTCGATGAATGATTCTTTGTGCGCCATTGAATTTTATTAGAGTAGGTTATTATTTTTTATTCCAACTGTTTATCCTGATTTCGTATTTACTTTTGTTAAAAGGCCACAAATCCTTATTGAAGTTAGCCTCTAAAATGGCTTCCTCCGAATTATTTAAAAGATCCGGAAAGAAATCCAGTCCGGTCAACTCTTCGACTTCATCAATGGAAGCACAATAATCAAACAAAGGCTCGTAGCTCACCTCATTGGGAATAACAAAAGCAATGCCTTTGGGATTTGAGGATTTATAATCCAGCAGTACCTTATAAAAGGCCACCGGAACAGAAACTTCGTTTTCCCCAATGCTACCTTTTGGTTCGATGGATAATACCGGACCTGTTATCACATATAAATGCCCATATTTCTTAGCCCAGGTTCTCGTCAATTCTTCCAACTCCCGCCAAATACCTTTGTTGAAATTCCCTGACTGTGGACTAATATTACTCAAAAGAAAAGTTTCCTCCATAGCGGTTAAATCCCAGGCCAGATCCGCAGCTGGTACAAGATGACCACGGTCATAACCCGACCCCCGGTAATCATTGGGGGTTGCAGAACCAGTACGTACAGCTTTGTCAGGCAAAAAATTATCCACACGTTGATTCCACTCCTTGTCAAGGTTCTCCCTGGTCAACTCATGGGCTGTCCATTCGGCCTGTTCATGGTCTTCATCATAAGATAAGGCAAACCCCTTGTGAACCACTATTTCACCGCTAGAACTCTTCGGGTAATACAAGGCTAAAGGAGCAAATTCATCTGCAAGACCATCTTCACTTTTCCCTGTAAATTTATTAAACACAAAAAACAAACCAGCAACCAGTGCTCCAAAAATACCAACCTTGACGACCATCCCTGAGGTAGCAGCAGATTGTTTTGAATGATGGGATTGAAATTTAGCCATAGAAATAGTTTATTTCCGTAAATGTAGACAATTTGTTTTAAAAGTCCGATCTATGAGATGTTTTAGTTGGATGAAGGTTCTGTTTTTTTACCAGGGTTTTTCAAAATCTTTAACATTTGTTGTTTTTTCGGTCTCCCTCCAGGTGGAAATCCTGTTTTTGTCAGTCTTTATTTCCAGACTGTCTATTTTGAATAAGCGGTATGCGACAGCAATGGGTGTAAGCATAAAATAATAAAACATTGTCAACAAAAATTTTGGCATAACAATTTCCGTTATTTTGAGCAGTCCTTTCCAGAAAAAACCAACCCACCTGGCAAAAGACGGAAGTAAAAGGCTTAAAATTGCCACACCAAAAGCAATCGCTGGTAACCAGTCTTTTTGGTAAATCCTCCACAATAATATCAATCCGGTTGTAATCACCAGACTCGCTTCTATCGCTTCTTTTCCTGAAATTTCATCTTTTGGTTTTGACATCATGAATTTCTTTTCATCAAAAGCCAATTGTTCATTTTTATCGAATAATAAATTTCCCAGAACCAGAAAATCCATTTCCGTAGTCATAAAACATCGAAAGGCATCTTCAGGTGTGCAAACTATGGGTTCTCCCCGCACGTTAAAACTGGTATTGACCAATACGCCTTTTCCGGTTTTGACTTTTACCTGGTCAAGTAATTGCCAAAATCCAGGATTAATGGATCTGTCAACTGTTTGCACCCTTGCGGAATAATCCACATGCGTGACGGCCGGTAATGCTGACAAAGAAGTATCCAGTTTTTGATTCCAGGACAGTCCGTTGAAATTATCCGGCAATGGTTTTCTAATAGATTTAACAACCCTGCTGACCATCAGCATATAGGGAGAATCTCCAATGATTTCAAAGAAATCAGGCGCATCTGGCTGCAAAACCGAAGGTGCAAATGGACGGAAACTCTCCCGCTTTTTAATCTTGAGGTTTAGCTGACGTTGCATATGCTTATCCGCCGGATTGCCCAGAATACTCCGGTTACCCAAAGCCCTTGGCCCAAACTCCATCCTTCCCTGGAACCAACCAACAATTTTTCCATCAGCTATTTTATTGGCAACAACCTCAGCTAGTTTTTGAAAATCATCAATTTTTTTGCCAACAGCCTGGTATTTTCGCAATTGTTTATCGATTTCCAGATCAGAAAACTGAGGGCCGAGCAAAGCTCCTTTCATTCTATCTTTATGGCATGAAGTCACCTTTCTTTCCTGAGCAAAATATTGATAATAGACGGCCAGAGCAGCCCCCAAAGCACCGCCTGCATCGCCGGACGCAGGTTGTATGAAGCTATTCTTAAATACACCGGACTCCATTAATTTCCCGTTAGCCACTCCGTTAAGGGCCACCCCTCCCGCCAGGCATATATTGTCTGCTCCTGTCAGTTTTTTGGCTTCCATGGCCATTTTTTGCACAACCTCTTCCGTTACTCTCTGGACAGCCAAAGCAAGATCACAATGTATCTGTTTGAGTTCGCTTTCAGGTTCCCTTTTCTCGAAGCCAAATAACTCAACCCATTTTCGATCATTTACCATTTTAAGCCCTGTCATAAAACTGAAATATTGTTGATCCATCCAAAGAGACCCGTCAGGAAATATGGAAATTAGTTGGGTTTTGATTATTTCGACAAATCGATCAACCTGCTTACTGTGCCGATCCCCATAAGGAGCAAGACCCATTACTTTATATTCCCCCGAGTTAACCCTAAATCCAAGCCAATAGGTAAATGCCGCATAAAAGAGTCCCAAAGAATGAGGAAAATTCATGGTTTTGAGCAGTTCCAGATGATTAGCCTCTCCTTTCCAGATAGAAGCTGTCGCCCACTCTCCTACTCCGTCCACGGTCAAAACGGCAGCTTGCTGAAAACCGGAGGGATAAAAAGTACTGGCTGCATGGGAGAGATGATGGTCAGAAAATAAAAGTGTGAGCTTTTTGGCTTCGAAGTTCTGAATGGCGCTGAGTTCTGTACGAATGAGTTTTTTGAGGAACAGCTTTTCTTTTAACCAAACGGGCATACCAGCAACAAAGGAAGCTCTGCCTTTGGGAGCGACCGCATAAAAGGTTTCCAGTATTCGTTCAAACTTGAGCAATGGTTTATCATAAAAAACAACAGCATCCAGGTCATCGATGAAACAACCAGCTTCTTCCAGGCAATATTGAATGGCTTGTGTGGGAAAACCGGGATCGTGTTTTTTACGGCTGAACCTTTCTTCCTGAGCGGCGGCAATTATTTCACCATCCCGTATTAAGGCTGCTGCAGAATCGTGATAAAAAGCTGAAATTCCGAGTATCTGCATGGTCAGCTATTGGTTGGCGATTTTTACCTCAACAATTTCAACCCGTCTTTCTCTGGAGGCAGCCGGGCTGTAGATGGAGTTTCTCAAATCTTCCAAAGCATCGCTAACGTCAGAAGCCGCGGAAGTTTCCCCAAAAGAACGCTCGGTAATATTCAATTTGCCACTTTCAATATACTGCCGGAAAATTCCATTTTCATAATCAAAAAAATGGTTTTTGAGACAACTCACCCGTCGGTTTCCCAAAGCCAGGTTATAATCGCTTTTCGCCCGGGGACTCGTAAACCCTTTGATGAAAATTTCCACTTTTTCTCCTTGGCGGAGCCTGGATAGGAGAATCTCTGAAAAAAGCATGAGGTGCCGGTGCCCCTTGTCCACTTCATCATCAAAAAAATCTTCGATCAATAACCTGGCCTCCTCTTTTTGGTCTTCCTCTAAAGGGGCAGCGAAGTTCTCCATAAAAAGGATTTTCTTCCTGGCGTATTTCTGGTAGGTCTCATCATAATTTTTCCGGGTCTCCGTTCGTCGGGTTCGTTTGTCAGGTTCATCATTATCAAAGTAAAGTGCCAGAGGCAGAAAATCTTCCAGCGTTTGTGGATCCTCCTGAACATTAGGATCTCCGCTAATTTCAGGTTTTGGAGCATTGTTTATGGTAATCTGAGCGGAGGTATCCACTTCCGGTTCAGGAGGCTTGGGTTTGTAGTAATAGATATCATTGCAGCAGGCTTCGTTGGCCTTATCCAGATAGTAAGTACCGGGACGATTGGAGGAGAAATAACCGGTCAGGGCATCTTCGTTTTTTGTAAAATATATATCGTTATAACTTGAATTCAAGGGTGGTTTTAATTGATTCACCTTCGTATTGTCCTTGTGAAATCCTTTTGAAAAAATATCATAACCTCCCATGGATGCGGGGCGATCAGAGCTGAAGAACAGCTCCTGGGCCTCCAGATCAAAAAAGGGCGTAATGTCATTGTATTCGGAATTGGCATTTTCAACAGGCTCAGGAATGCCAAAAAGTTTTTTGTCCTCAACAGTCACTTTCCATATATCAAGACCACCTGTCCCTCCGGGGCGGTCAGTGACAAAAAAGAGCACTTCTTTTTTTAGCGTTGTATCGTAGCCGATGGCGGGTTGAGTGGCCGTATAGCCTTTTAAGTTTATGGTATCCGGTAAGGCAATACCGGTACTTTTCCAACGCCCTCTGCTGTCTTTTTCTCTATAAAAAAGCTGACAAATAATTTTCACGCCTTTTCCATACGCACAAATGTTATAATAAATTCGACTGCCATCCAAACTGAGAGCTGTATGTGCTGTGTGTTTTGAGTCTGCATTAAATTTTCGCAACAACCGCCCCCTTCCATTTTTCACAGCAATGAGTGTTTTGGCAATTTTCCTCGGAGGATTTGCCCGGTCTGCCTTATTGTTAAATCGATAGGAAGAGTAATACAAAGTGTCGCCTTTCTGAAGGGCTCCAAATTCAGAATAACCCGTGTTTATGGATTTCCCAAGATGAACGACCTCCTGATCTTCCGGACTTTTCCTAACTTCTATGGCTCTGCCACAGGCGGCAATGTGCTGAACAGTTTCCGCTTTTAATTTTTCCGAAGGATCGGTATTGAGGAATGTATTCAAATACTCAACAGCTCTTTCGTAATTGCCTTTGGTTTTATAAATAAGGCCAAGATGAAATACGGCTTCACCATACTGATTGGTGGCATCATTGTTAATGACGGTAAGGAAGTAATTTTCCGCAAGATCATAAGCAGCAAAAGCAGCAGCCGATAACCCACAGCGGTAATTGACATATAAATCCTTATCCTTTTTTGTCAGGGCCTGTCCGTAATAATGTAAAGCGGCATTGAAGTCTTTAACATCAAAAGCCTGGTCTCCGGCTTTTTTGAAGGCCTGGAAAGACTGTCCATTGCACCAGGAAGGCAAAAGAAAGAACAAAAACACCAGACTACCGGAAAAAATGAACCTCATAGGTTTTAATATTTAAAAAACAGGACAGGCCTTAAAGGACGACGGAGGTTTTACTGCATAGATCAGGTATTGAACGGATAGTTCCGGACCTCCCCGCTTAAAAGTAGCCACTTCAAAGGGGGAAATATTGATGTCATAGCTAAAACTTACCCGCCAGTTTTGATATCCTGCCGAGACATAACCGAGAAAGGCATCGCCTAATCTATAGCCACCTCCCAGGGCAAAATTAAAAGTTTCTTTGTTTTCAGGCTCCATATAATACCTCGCTCCCAGCATAAAAACAGTTTCCATGTTTTTTGTAGCTGCCATAAAATTCCACAATGCATTAAATTCCAGGTCTGCAAAGTCTGTCAACTGCAACCGCGTCATACCGTGAAGACTGTACCTGACAGGCAATCGATAAACAGGGTTCCCCTTGAAGCTGGCAACAGGCTGATTGAGGTGTGAAAAACTCAATCCGATCACGGAACTGGTTCTGGTATCAAAATCCTTAAAAAACCATGTTAACCCGGCAGAGAGATCAAACATTAAAAAAGCCGGATTATCAAAAACTTCCATACTGGCCTGATCTGGCAAAAATATATCTCCGTTGAACTGATCGCCAAAAGTTAGTTTTTCCGGATCAAAAGCTCGTTGTCCCATACCCATTTTGAATCCCGCCGACAAATGATGTTCATCGGTCAACGGACGTATATAGGACGCTACACCCTCAAAAGCATTCCAGGATAAGCCGGCATCTCCTGCTTTGTCGTGGCTGAAAATTCCCCCAAACCCGAACCAGCCTTCTCGAACATTTGGCAGACTGACTTTTTGATCGAAATGAGCAGAAAAAGTACGATATGGTACCGGTACTGAGGACCACTGATTCCGGTATATGGCACTGAATCGCATATCTGCTGAAGTAACGCCTGCCAGTGCCGGATTGGCATAAACCGGGTTCTGAAAAAACTGGGAATAGTGAATGTCCTGGGCAGGTAGCCAGGTCAAACACCCCAAAAAGAGTAAAAAAACGGTCAAAATGGGTTTACGCACGGTCCGGTTTTTTACCCAAGTTAGAAAAGAAAACCTATCCTGACAAACAAAATCCGGAATTTTCCCATTTTAAGTTTGACTAGACTTATATTTGATATCTAAAAAAAGAAATGCGCAAAATAATTGTTTACATCGCTGTCAGTCTCGATGGTTATATTGCACGAACCAATGGAGACATTGACTGGTTACCAGAACCGGAGGGTAATGAAGATTATGGTTATGCGGACTTCCTAAACGGAATCGATACCGTTTTAATGGGTAATAAGACTTACCGGCAAGTCCGTGGCTTTGACGTCGAATATCCTTATAAGAATTATGACAACTATGTTTTTACCACCAATAAGAATATTAAAAAGGATGAATTTGCGACATTTATCTGCAGCGACCTGATCGGTTTCATGAAGGAACTTAAGTCCGGGAAAGGGAAGGATATCTGGCTCGTGGGAGGCGGTGAAATTGTAAATCTGGCAACTGACAATAAGCTTGCTGACGAATTAATGATCTTTACCATGCCCGTAATCCTGGGGGAAGGGCTCCCTTTGTTTAAAAGTACTGGGCACGATCGCAAACTTAAATTACTGGAGTCTAAATCTTATGAATCGGGCGTTGTGGCTTCACATTACCAATTTTTATGAAAATTAAAAAAGTAGGTATAACCGGTGGTATTGGCAGTGGAAAAAGTACCGTCAGCCAGTTATTCCATTTTTTGGGTATCCCGGTTTATTATGCCGATGAAGAAGCCAAAAAACTCATGGTTGAAGATAAACAACTGATACAGGACATCAAAGCCGCCTTTGGAGAAGAAGCATATTTGGACCATGAACTCAACCGGGCTTATCTGGCCAAACTTGTTTTTAAAGACAATGTTTTATTAGAGCAACTCAATAGCATTGTACATCCCGCCCTGGCAAAACATTATGAAAAATGGCATGCCCGCCAGAAAATGGTACCCTACACTTTGAAGGAAGCGGCAATTCTAATTGAAATGGGCGGTTCCAAAACAATGGATAATATTATTACAGTCTTTGCGCCGGAAGCATTGCGCATTAAAAGGGTCATGGAAAGAGACGGAGTCTCAAAAGAAGCAGTCCTTGACAGAATTTCAAAACAAATGCCCGAGGAAGAAAAAGTAAAGAAAGCTGATTTTGTTATCGTAAATGATGGTCAACAAAGCCTCCTGCACCAGGTCCTTGATATCCATAAAAAGCTCACCCAATAATAAGTTTTTTTAAAATGATCATTTTATTACCTTTGATCCTCAAAATATAACAAAACAAACCATGAAAAAAATAGCATTTTTTATCCTTGCCATCACCATTTTCTTCGGTTGTGGGCAAAATGCTGACACAAACACCATTGCTCAACTGGAAGAAAAACTGGAATCATCCAAAGATCCCAAAGATGCTGAAGCATTGCTGGAAGCCTACAATGTTCACATCGAAAATAATCCGGAAGACATCAACAATGCCAGGTATCTCTACAGGTCTGCCAGTACCATGTTCCGTATGAATCGCTTCAATACTGCCACAGAACACCTCAAGCGGGCACTAACCGACTATTATGCTTCAGACAATTCGGCCAAAGCAGCCGATCTGCTAGCGGAAATTTATGATAAGCATCTCGACAACAAAGCCGCCGCCGCTACCGTCAGGACAGCTTTGGTTGAGGCCTTTCCAAATTATGATGGCCTTGACAAGGTCAAGGAAAAAACAGCAGCAGATACCCTGACTTTTGATAAACGCATGCAGCAAATGATGCAGGATATGTTTAACACCTCTTCCGGAAGAGTGGACTACAAAAAAGCCAGCAATTTCGTTTTGAATTGTGAACTGCAAGCCATGGTCAATCCTAAAAACGCCGGAAACCCTAACTGGCTTCACCGCGCTGCCGAGGCGGCAAGATCTATAAAAAATTATAACAAAGCCATTGAATTGTATCAAAAAATATATACCGCTTATCCGGAAAGTGACCGGGCGCCACAAGCCTATTTCCTCCACGGCTTTACTTTGGATAATGATCTCAAACAAATAGAAGACGCCAGAGTTCAATACGAAGCATTTCTGAAAAAATACCCGGATAATGATTTTGCCGACGATGCTCAATTCCTCCTGGACAACCTTGGTAAAAGTGAAGAGGAGCTCATTAATTCTTTTCAGAAAAAGTAAAAGTGCTTTTTTGAAGTTATGGTAAGCTAAAATCCCTGATTTTGTGATCTGACAAAATCAGGGATTTTTTTAAAATACCGGAAATCGGGAGGGAATCGAGGTTAATCCCGGACGAGTGGGAAATTACTTCATTTCAACCATTTCCTAAACAATGGAATGGGTGCGCTGGTAAGCCATAAGCAGGCTTTTGTCTAATTTTGGTACTTTATCATCCATTCTTTACCTTATATTATCGGGCAATCTTAAACAAAATTGTACATTTGCGTCCGGATTAAAAGGAGGAGTCCACAAGAGGCTTTTCTACAAAACTAAAATAAACATAAATGGACAGGAATACCATAACTGGTCTTGTTTTAATATTTCTCATGCTGGCTGCTTACCAGTACTTCACGGCCCCATCCCCGGAGGAAATAGAAGCCCAACAACGTTACAGGGATTCTATTGCTTTGGTTCAGCAGCAAGTAACAGATGCTTCTAATACCACAATTGCCGATAGCAATAGCCAAAATACAATCAATACCAACACGGTTCCTGTGGAGGTCTCAGACTCCCTTCAGCAATTGCAGTACGCCGGTGCCTATGGGCCATTTGCTCCTGCCGCGACAGGATCAGAAGAAGAAATTACCATAGAGAATGACCTGATAAGAGTAACCTTTACCAATAAAGGCGGAAAAATCAAACAGGCTGAACTTAAAACTTTTAAAAAGGCCATTGAAGATGAGCAGGGTAAGGAAGTTAAAATTCCACTTTATTTGCTCGAAGACCAAAAAAATGAATTCGAATACTTTCTTCCGATAGCAACTTTGCCTACAGGAGGTGTGAAAACAAGTGACCTCTTTTTTAATACCGAGGTAGACAAAAACAAAGTGGTCTTCCGGGCAATGGCTGCCAACGGTGGTTTTTTTGAGCAATCCTATGCCTTAAGCGATGGTTCTTACGAATTGGATTATGACCTCCGTTTTGAGAATTTGCATACGGTTATTTCTGCCAACGCGGAAACGATCAAATTGTCCAAAGTTAATTTCATGGACAAGATCGAAAGGAGTGTTCGTTTTGAAAAAACCTATTCAACGGTTCATTTTAAGAAAACAGACGATGATCCGGATAATTGTTCCTGGACTTCCAGTGATACAGAAGAACCGCAAGGTCAGATTAAATGGACTGCCGATGCCAATCAGTTTTTTAGCAGTATATTGAAAGCAGACCAGGCCTTTGCCAAAGGGGTGTTTGAAGTTGAAACCCTTGACGATGAACTGGAAGACATGAAAATTTCCAAAGTTCAACTGGATATTCCCTTCAACCATGCCAGTAGCGAGACCTTTGGAATGAGTTATTTCATTGGCCCCAATGACTTTGACTTACTCCGCACATTCGACGACGGACAAGAAGATATCGTGGCCTTCGGGAGAAGTATCCTGGGAACCATTAACCGATGGGTGATCAGGCCGATTTTCAATTTCCTTCAAAAGGTAGTAGGAAATATGGGGATAGCTATTATCCTACTTACCCTGATGGTAAAATTGGTACTATATCCACTGACGTATAAAATGCTTTATTCCCAGTCAAAAATGCAGGCTTTGAAGCCTCGACTGGAAAAGAATGAAGGAAAAGCACAAGGACGATAAGCAAGCTATTCAAATCGAAACCATGAAGCTGTACCAGGAATATGGAGCCAATCCGCTGGGAGGTTGTATGCCGATGGTCCTTCAGATGCCAATTTGGTTTGCTCTTTATCGATTCTTCCCTGCAGCTATTGAATTCAGGCAACAATGGTTCCTGTGGGCAACCGACTTATCGACTTACGATTCGATCATTCAATTGCCATTTACAGTACCGCTGGGTTTGGTAACCACATCAGTCTGTTCACAATTCTTTGGGCTGTGTCCATGTTGATCTACACCTATTACAATTCCAAACACATGGATATGTCGGCTAATCCTGCCATGAAATACATGCAGTATTTTATGCCGATCATGTTCCTTGGATTTTTCAACAGCTATGCTTCTGCATTGACAGCATATCTTCTTGCGAGTAATATTTTGAACATCGTTCAGACAATTGTAACGAAAAACTATATTATCGATCAGGATAAAATTCAAAGGGAACTGGAAGCCTACAACAAAAGCCGAAGAAAAAGTCAGGATTCCGAGAGCGCCTGGCAACTGCTATGGAAGAGCAGCAAAAACAACAGGCTCAAAAAGGAAAAGAACAAGAAATAAAAGAGTCAAGCACGAATTGGTCAATTACGAATTAAAAATATCCGTAGGTCTGAAAAATACATTCAGTTAATTCGTGAAGACAGTATTTGATGCTAAACTTTCTGGAATTAACCGGATGAAATGGAAACGTGGGTTCCGTAATTCGTATTTGCCAACTCGGTGTTTATTTCACCCTCCTTGATTTTTTGGTCTGGATGTAGCCCAGATCTTTCAAAATGTCAACGACTTTTTCACGGTGGATTTCCCTGGATCAGTATTTCACCGTCTTTTACAGAACCGCCAACACCACATTTTGGATCTTCAGAATTTTACCAATTTCCTTTAAGCTGTGCTTTCCTGGTGCTGCGTAACCGGCAACCAGACTGACATCTTTACCTCTCCGTTTTTTTCTATCGAGAAATACGCGCAATTTTTAGTTACAAGCAGGAGCTTCTTCAATTCCCTGGAATCTTCAACATAGGCAGTATTCGAAATCAGGATTGGTTGAAAAGACAATGCCGCTACGGTATGTTTTTACTTCTTTGGACATGTTGCTTGTTGCTTACTACATGTTGTGGTTGCCATACGGTCAGTACCGCCCACTAATCACTCCTCTACTATTCTCTTGCCTTTCATTGCGGTCGCGATGACCTTATCCATTGCTCTGTGGGCCAATGGATTAGTAAAATCATTCAGGTGTTGGAGCGCCAGGTTGATGGCATCTTTATCTGATTCGGAAACTTTAGACTTAAATCCTATCAGTTAAGCGAATTGTTTTCGCTATTTCTTCAGGCGTAAAGATTGATTCATTCTGCTCCAGGAAACGCACGGACGATAATATGATATTATTGGCCTCGTTCCTGGCCTCCAGCAATGCCCTTACCGCGACATCACCTTCTGCGTTTTTAATGGACTCAATCAACATCAAAGCCATTTCTTCCTCGCTGATACCATATTGTGATCTGATTTCTACCTCCTGCTCCACTCCTGATCGCAGCTCCTTGGCCTTCACACTTAGAATGCCGTCGGCATCGAGGAGGAATTGGATCTCAATCTTCGGCAGGCCTGCCGCCATCGGAGGTATTCCTTGAATAATAAACTCTCCCAGTTTGCTATTATGTTCCACCAGATCTCTTTCCCCCTGGCACACGGCTACTTTAAGGTTGGTCTGACCATCAATTGAAGTAGTGTATTGACGCCCTACTCTTACCGGGATTTTATTGTTTCTAGGAATGATGACATCCAGCAGGCCACCAACCATCTCAATACCCAATGACAACGGCGTAACATCCAGCAACAGAATATCTTTATTATTTCCTGCCAGAATATCGGCCTGAATAGCAGCCCCAGGGCAACAACTTCATCTGGGTTCAGCTTATCGTAGACAGGTTGACTGAAAAAAATGCTGAAACCGACTGTTTGACCAAGGGAACCCGGGTTGACCCACCAACCATAACGACGTGACTGTCAATTTAATCTATACTTTTGCCCGCATCTTTTAGGGCAGCTTCACAACAATCGATCGTTGTATTAACAAGGGGATGTATCAGCTTCCTCCAAATTGATCTTGCGTTACGGTGACCTCCTATCCATTTAGATGTCCGGAGAACTGATTTTCAGAAGTCAATATCTTTTTGGCTTCTTCTGCGAGCAATCACTATTCGTCTGTCCCAGATTTTTCTGTTCAATCAGTTCAGAACGATCGATTCCTGTTTGCCCGAGCCAGTAATCAATGAGCTTCCTGTCAAAATCATCTCCGCCCAGGTAGGTATCACCATTGGTGGATAATACCTCGAAAATCCCGTCATGAATACTCAAAATAGAAATATCAAAAGTTCCTCCTCCAAGGTCATAAACGGCGATAGTCTTTTCCTCATCATTTGTCCTGCCAATTCCATAAGCAAGACTCGCTGCAGTAGGTTCGTTGACAATTCTCAAAACGTCAAGACCGGCAAGTTTACCGGCATCCCTGGTTGCTTGTCTTTGGGTATCATTGAAATAGGCAGGAACGGTAATAACAGCTTTGGTCACGGTTTCGTCAAGTACATGTTCCACCCTGGCTTTAAGCCCTTTTAAAATTTCAGCAGACAATTCAATGGGAGAAAAGAATTTATCCTTCACCCTTATTTTAACCAGACTTTCCGTATCATCATCAATAATGGTATATCCGAAATAATCTTCATGACCGGAAAGATCATTGAAAGCCTTTCCCATCAATCTTTTTACGGAATATATAGTATTGGCCGGATCAGTAATCAGCTTTTGTTTCGCCAATTCTCCAACGACCACCTGATTATCATCTCCGAAATGAACAATGGATGGCATCAGGGAACTTTTTCCGGCTTCGTCTTTCACTGCCAGGGGTTCCCCGTCCTTTATAAAAGCTACCAGGCTATTGGTAGTCCCCAGGTCAATGCCTATGATTACGTTACTGTCTTTTTTTAACTTTCCCTCTTTTAAATCTATCGATATCTTTGCCATGGTTTGTTTTTATTCGTTTTACCTGGGGTAAAACCGTCCAGCTTGTGTTAATGAAGTTGATAAGTATGTTTTGGTGTTCTCAATTTAAGAAACGCAAAGGTAAGGAGTAGGGTTTGATATGCAGGCATATTTATATGGCTTTTATAGAATCTGAAATGGTACAACGAATCGAAAAGCAATTAAAAATGAGCATTAAACCCCAGATAAGGAATAACTGGAAAATCCGTCCAGGGCAACAGAATAATGCCAACTTCATACCGGCGGTGCTTTTGCTTAAAACCAAATACCAACTCAGGAGACAAAACCGGTTGATAAGCTTTTTTACTGAGTCTGCTTGACAAAATGAATAATTCTCCGCGATAAGTAAACTTTTCTTTTTCCCCACCAAAACCAATGCCTCCGCCATATCCACGACTTACTCCCCTTCCTGTAGGTACAAAAATCCCTCCATTAAGGTTAAAGAATTTTTCAGGAGACCCTATGGTAATGATTCCACTGAGGTTGGTCAAAATACCCAATTCATCAAATTCGGGGAAAAGCATAATAAACTTTGTTCCTACTCCTATGCGGATATTGTCATAAACCGGAGTAGTTAATTTTCCCCTCAGAACAATTACATTCAACAGGTAAAGGGCAATCCCGCCGGTAAAATTGTCCGTTACTCCCCAATCTACCGAATTCCATACCAAATCGAAATTGGTGTATAGGAGCCTGCCTTTTTCAAGAGGAAATGAGGTATAAGTGAAAATGATGTTTTGTGTGGAAAAACTATCCCGACCTACGAGACGACCTTTTGGAATTTTCTTTTTACGCAAAGGCCTGGAAACAAGCACATCTTCTCCCCGAACGATAACTGATTTGATTTCAGAAAAGTCGAATTCCAAAGAAATCTTATTTTCTACTAAAAAAGTCAGCCGGGTTCCGTAAATATCTTTGACATGGCCCATAAAAGTATCTCCCCGTACAGTCCTTAGAACATGGACCTGGGTTGAATCTTCAATGTTTAAATGCTTGCTGAATACTTGCCCCTGAATACAATGGGACCACAAGGCTAAAACAAACACAAATCCTATTTGAATACCCCTGTTCATGCATACAGCTATTAAAAATGAGATTTGAATGACAGATACGGAAACAACGGAAAGTCAAATATCGGCAAACCAACTACACCAAATTCATAGCGTTTATTCCTTGATTTTGCTGCCACGGCAATTTCCGGGAATAGCCTGGTGTAAAACTCTCCGCGCCAGTTAGCTTCCTGGTAAACCAAAAACTCCACCTTATAAACAAACTTAGCAGATTCTCCGCCTACGCCCAATCCGCCGACAACTACCCGGTCCTCAATGGCCCCGACAGGCAAAATATATCCTCCGGTGAGGTTTACAAATAAATTTGGTTTACCAAAAGTAGCTACACCAAAAAAATGGGTCGCCATATTGAGTTCATAAAAGTCATAAAACGTGAAAATATTGGTGCCGACTCCCAAATGGATTTTTTCGGTCAAGTCGAAAGCAAATTTAGCCCTTGGAATCGCTATAAAAGGCAATAAAACACCAAATCCGGCAGAGAAATGTTCGGTAATGCCGATATCCAGCGAATTCCATAAAAAATCAATATTCGTGTATAATTTCTTATCAGAACTCAAGGTAAAAGCGGTGGAAGTAAGAAACATTAATTGTGTACGCAGTACATCCTGGTTCCCAGGAAAAGGATCCTCGTTAGTTAGTTCATTCGAAGGAAAAGTATCCTCCCGGGGTTCCTCTCCTTTTACGTAGATCCTGTCAATTTCAGCAAAATTGAATTCCAGTGGAATGTCTCCATCAGCCAGCAAACTCACCCGGGTGTCGATTATTTCAATAATCCTTCCAGTAAATACATCTCCCCTGTTGGTGATCAGCAAATGAACCTGAGCGGTATCAGAGAGGTTTAAGTTAGGGCTGAAGGTCTGAGCCGATGCCAGTATATGACAAGCCGAAAATAAAATAAGCAACCATTTTTTGAGAAAGGTCATGCGCATTATTTTTACTGCAAAATAAAAAAAGTTTTGGAATGCCCGTGTGGGCTCTTATTTTAGAGACAGTAAAAAAAGAAAACGAGGTTGGAAAACAGGACTAATAAAAACACTCAAATGGATCTCAACGAGAAAGTTACAGGAATAAAAAGCATTGTGAGCCAGAGGCCCACCCGACTCTTCATCATTCTGGGTGGATTTTTTATCGCCAATGCCCTGGTTGCCGAATTTATAGGTGTCAAGATCTTTGCTCTGGAAGATACCCTTGGCATGGAACCTTTTAACTTTAACTTATTTGGTCAGGAAGGGGCACTCCAGTTCTCTGCAGGAGTATTATTATGGCCCGTCGTTTTTGTAATGACCGATATCATTAATGAATATTACGGCCAAAAGGGAATACGTTTGCTGTCTTTTCTGGCTGTCGGGATGATCATTTATGCCTTTGTCATGATTTACGGAGCAATCAAACTGGCTCCTGCAGATTGGTGGGTAACCCAAAACACCAACAAGGGAGTACCTGACATGCAAAGTGCCTTTCAGGTGGTTTTCGGTCAGGGTTTGTTGATAATTGCTGGTTCCGTAATGGCTTTTTTGGTGGCCCAAATGGTCGATGTTTTGTCCTTTCACAGAATAAAAAAAGTCACCGGAGAAAAATGGATTTGGCTGAGAGCAACCGGATCCACTCTAATTTCACAGCTATTTGACAGTTTTGTGGTGCTCTACATAGCCTTTAAGCTGGGGCCTCAACTCACAGGCATTATTGAGCCATGGTCCTGGTCGCTGTTGTTCGCCGTTGGTACGGTCCAGTACGCTTATAAATTTTTAATGGCCGTTGTTTTAACTCCTGTGATTTATTTAGGTCATTACATTATTGAAAATTATCTCGGCAAGGATGTGGCAGAAAAAATGAAAGCAGAGGCCGCAGCCTGAAGATGATTACTTTGCAAAATAAAAATCCCGGTCACGAATGTATTCATGACCGGGATTTTTATGGTAAAATCTGTTTTCTAAACGATACCTGTAAATCCCATAAATGCCAAAGACAATAAACCAGCAATCAACAGAGACATGGGCACGCCTTTCATGCCTTCCGGTACATCAATAAGATCTAGATATTCCCGGATGCTGGCAAAAACAATGAGGGCCAGTCCAAAACCAATAGCATTGGCAATAGCAAAAACAATGGCTTTCATCAAGGTAGCATTTTCAAAGCCAAGTGCCAAAATTGCTACACCAAGGATTGCGCAATTGGTTGTAATCAAGGGCAGGAATACACCCAATGCCTGATAAAGCGAAGGACTCACTTTCTTCAAAACAATTTCCACCATTTGTACCAGGGCGGCAATTACCAGAATAAAGGTTATGGTTCGCATATAATCCAGCCCGAGCGGGACGAGTAAATACTGATGCAACAGAAAGGTCACCAGGGTAGCAATAGTCATTACAAAAACAACGGCACCAGACATTCCTACAGAGGTAGATACTTTGCTCGACACTCCGAGGAAAGGACATATTCCCAGGAATTGATTAAGTACAATATTGTTGACAAATATAGCCGCTATGATAATTACAATATAGTCCATGATGTATACTTAAGCGTTTTATTAATTTAAGTTCGCCTGACCCTGGCTATTTAGTCACCTTGGTCATACGGTTAAACAAAGCTGCCAGGAATGCCAGCGTAATAAAGGCCCCCGGTGGCAAAATAAACAAAATAAAAGTTGAAGCACCTTCCGGCACAAAGGCTATGTTGAAAATTGATCCGTTCCCAAGAACCTCTCTTACCGCACCAAGGGCTGTCAATGCCAGGGTAAACCCTACCCCCATACCTACACCATCCACAACCGAAGAAAACAGGTTGTTTTTGGAAGCAAAAGCTTCTGCTCGTCCAAGAATAAGACAGTTTACCACGATCAAAGGAATGAAGATCCCCAGTTGCTCATAGAGGGCAGGCAAAAATGCCTCCAGCACCATTTCTACAATGGTTACGAATGAAGCAATGATGACGATAAAAGCAGGTATTCTTACCTTATCAGGTACGAAATTCTTTATCAGTGAAACCACGACATTAGACATCAAAAGCACAAAAGCCGTGGCAATTCCCATTCCCAAACCGTTGATGGCGGTAGAGGTTACACCCAGTGTAGGACACATCCCCAGCAACATCACGAAAACAGGGTTCTCGCTGATTATTCCTTTAACAAAATTTTTCCACTGTGACATCTCTATGTTTAATTACGAATTAAAAATTACGGATTACAAATAGTAATTACCGGTTTATTTTTGAGATAATGTACTGTTTTTCATCAGGGCATCATAGGCCAGTTGAACGGCTTCAGAAAAAGCCCTGGAGGTAATGGTAGCTCCCGTTATAGCGTCAACGTCTCCTCCATCCTTCGTTACCTCCAGCTTGTAGCTGGCTGGATTTTGATTATGAAACTGCGTTTTGAATTTAGAATCTTTCATCTTGGTTCCCAGCCCCGGAGTTTCCTTGTGTTCGAGCACTACGGTATTCACAATATTGCCTTCGGCAGTAAATCCTACCATTATTCTGATCAATCCGCTGAATCCTTTTTTGGTATAGGTCGAAACGGCAAATCCTACAGTTTCCCCGTCTTTTTTACCAACATAACATTCGAGGCTGTCCTGATCCGGAGATGTCGGCAGCATGATCATTTCATCCGCAGGATTATTATTGATCTCCGGAAGTACTGATTTGATTGCAGCAAGTTTTCTGGCCAGCCGGGTGGCCTCCTTGGGACCTTTGGTCCATTCATTGATGTAACCGAGTGAAAAACCGGAAACAGCAGTAATGGCCAAAAGCACCAAAACCATATTGATTAATGTCGATTTAGGTTTGCTCATTGCTCTTTGATTAAGTTGTGACCAAATCGTTTAGGTTTGAAATATTTGTCCAGTAAAGGCACAAATGCATTCATGATAAGAATGGCAAAAGACACCCCTTCAGGATAAGCACCGAAATACCTGATGACCATCGTCAAAACCCCTATGGCCACCCCAAATACGATCATGCCTTTTTTGGTCATAG
Organism: uncultured Bacteroidota bacterium; assembly: GCA_942492125.1. Classification (GTDB taxonomy): domain Bacteria; phylum Bacteroidota; class Bacteroidia; order Chitinophagales; family Saprospiraceae; genus BCD1. Next base: position 178,509 of record CALODM010000035.1, on the reverse strand, counting down.
GACTGCTGACCATATCTGTTGCCATATAAAAAGCACCCAACATCAGCCCACCAGAGGTGAGGTGGAACAACGGATCCATGTACAATTCAGGATTTACCATCCACATAATACCGCTGAAAACAACGACAGAACCCAAGACGGCTACAGGAATATGCCAGGTAATTACATGTTTGTACAACATATAAATTCCTCCCAACAAAAACGCCAGGGCAGAGATCTCTCCCATAGAACCACCCATAAAACCGTAAAGCATGTCCGTATACTCGGGCACCTGTGCTACGAGGGAAGCAATAGGTTCTTGATTGTTCAATCCCTCTTTGATGATTCCCAGTGGTGTTGCACCGGTCACTCCATCCGTATAGGCCATCCTGTTGATAAAAGGTTTCGGCCAGGAAGTCATCTGGACAGGAAAGGATATCAACAAAAAGACACGTCCGGCTAAAGCAGGATTAAAAATATTATTTCCCAGTCCCCCAAAGGATAATTTGGCAATAGCTATCGCAAAAAAACTGCCCGCGATGATGATCCAGATCGGTAAGTTTGTCGGCACGTTAAAAGCCAACAACAATCCCGTCAGGGCAGCGGAGCCATCAGCAATAGTCACTTCGGTTTTTAAGACGTATTTCTGTATGAGAAATTCAAACAACATACAGGAAACCACAGCTACTGCACTCACAATAAATGCGCCAATCCCAAAGACAAACAGGGAAACCAAATAAGCAGGTATCAAGGCATAAACAACCCTGTACATTATTTTCTTTACCGATTCATCAGTATGAATATGCGGAGATGCAGATATGGTTATGAATTTATCCATGATCGGTTATTTAAGCACTTTTTTTCCTAATCTAATATAATCTAACATCGGACGGTTGGATGGACAAATGTAATTGCAGGAACCACATTCTATACAATCGAAAATATCTTCATCCCGGGCTCTTTCATCCAACTTTTTCTCTATCAGCGTCATCAACAAATAAGGCTCCAACCCCATGGGACAAACACTTACACAACGGCTGCAGCGGATACAACTTTTCACTTCTCCTCTCCTTCCGCCTGTCTCGGGAATGAGCAGGATGCCTGAGGTTCCTTTGGTTACTGGCACTGTAACATCGCTCAACGCCTTCCCCATCATGGGTCCGCCATTGACAATTTTCCCGGTATCCTCTGGTAAACCTCCAGCAGCATCGATCAGGTCTTGTACCGGAGTACCAATGCGTACCCGGAAATTGGAAGGCTTTTTCAGGGACAATCCGGTAACGGTAACCACTCTTTCCACCAGAGGTTTGTTTTTCTGAATAGCTTCATAGACTGCGTAAACAGTACCTACGTTATGTACAATGGCGCCTACATCAATCGGTAAACCTCCAGCAGGAACCTCCTCACCGGTTACGGCTTTGATCAATTGTTTTTCTCCCCCCTGAGGATATTTCACTTTAAGCGGATAAACCTCTATGTCACTGCGGTTCTTAGTAAGTTGTTCGAATATTTTAACCGCGTCAGGGGTATTAGCTTCTACACCAATGCCCACTTTTTGAACATCCAATGCTTTTTTGAGAATATCGATGCCTACCAGGATATGTTCTGGTTTTTCGACCATCAGCCGGTGATCCGCAGTAAGGAAGGGTTCACATTCAACGCCATTGACGATCAGGATTTCGGCTTTTTTACCTTTGGGCGGCGCCAATTTGACGTGAGATGGGAAAGCTGCACCACCAAGCCCTACGATACCGGCTTCCATTATTTTACGGACAATATCCTCCTTACTGAGGTCAAAGTCCTTGATGAGCTCATCACTCAAATCAACCGTATCTACCCACTCGTCATCTTTTACCCTGATGGTAACTGCCGGGTGTTTATAACCACTGCTATCCAGTACGGTATCTATTTTGGTAACAGTTCCTGAAACCGTAGCATGTATGTGAGAGGAAACGAAGCCTTTAGCGGTTGCTATAATTTCTCCCACTTTTACCTTTTGCTTTTTCTCCACGACGATTTCTGCGGGAGCACCGATATGTTGCGCAATAGGAATGGAAACCACCTGAGGCAAAGGCAGAGGCTCAATAGGCCTGTTGGCAGAAATCTTGTTGTCTGCCGGATGAATTCCACCCTTTGGAAATGTTCTTACCATAATTTTGAACTTAGAATTTCCCTTCCGGCTGTATTTACACAGCCGGTATGGGGTATAATGAATACCAAAATCTCATTCATTTTTCTTAATGGAGATCACTTAAAATCCGGAACGGAAAAATCATTCTTTTTTAGGTTCTGCAGCCACTGTAACCGTTTCTTTTTCTTTAACAGACTCTTTGGCTTCCTTTGCTGCATTCCTTTGGGCTTCGGCTTTTTCTTTTGCTCTGGCCCTTGCTTTTTCCTTGTCTACTGGTTTTGGGAAATTTGCCTCAATAATCGAGTCCGTTGGACATACAGGAATACACTTTCTGCATAGCGTGCATAATGCTGCATCAATATAAGCCAGATTGTTTTCAACAGTGATCGCATCTTTTGAACAGGCATCAATACACTTGCTACAACCAATACAGGCTACATTACAGGATTTTCTGGCAAGCCCACCCTTCTCTTCATTCTTACAACCCACATAAACCTTGAGCCCACGCTTGTGCTTTGGTCGCAATTCCAAAAGATCCCTGGGACAAGCAGTAACACAGGCATTACACCCAGTACATTTATCATCAATTACCACAGGTAATCCCGTTTTCTCATCCATGTACATGGCATCAAAGGTACAGGCATCCACACACTCACCACCACCCAAACAGCCATATTCACAACCCGTATCACCACCATAAATCATGGATTCAATGGAGCAGGAATTTGGCCCGTCGTAAAAATTGGTTTTGGGTCTTACCTCACAGCTTCCCTGACAAAGCAAAACTGCTACTTCCGGATCCTTTTCTGCAACTTCTTTTCCTAAAATTTTGGCTACCTGAGCCATAACCTCGTTTCCGCCTACAGGGCAAAACAAATCGGAAATATCCTCAGTGTTTACCAGCTTGTCAGCAAAAGGACGACAACCCGGAGAACCACAACCTGCGCAGTTGGCGCCTGGTAATACTTCTTCAACTTCATCGATCAGCGGGTTTTCGTAAACCTTGAAATACAAGGTCAGAACATATAAAATGGTAGCCGCTATTACCCCTACAGAGGTCAATGTAATCACCGTGTACAAAATAGTGTCTGTCATGATCCGAATTTCTTTAAGTCAATGGCAAATGATTTTTTCATCCTTTCTTTGTTGAAATAAAGCACCACATAAAAAAGGGCCACCGCCGCCAATGCTGCAATGCCCGCTAATAATTCCTGCAAAAAGCTGAGCCCAATGATCAAAACTGTCATCATTAAAAGGAAGGGAAAAATATATCCCCAAAAGACAGCCTTTAAACCCAAAGCCGGCGAAATGGAAACTTCAACCATTTCTCCTGGCTGAAAGACCTCTTCCTGAATCGGAATAAAGAAAGATTTTTCATTCCCCTCTTCCTGGTTTTCAGGATTTAAACCACAGCTACTCTTGGCATTACATGCATCGCATCCCGGTGGATCTTCCAGCACAACCTCAACTCCTTCTGAAGTTAATTGCCTGACAATAGCTTTATGAATGATCTGTTCCTGGTGCATTTTGGTGTTCATTTCAATTATTACAGTGTAAAAATGACACTTTGCCCCCTCCTATCGAATGACTTTTCTCACCCTAAGCACATGAATAATGTCAGTTTTCCATAACTGTGTTGATTTTTAATATTTTATAAACACATTAATAGAAAGAAAATTTCAACTGAGTAAAAGTTATCTATGACATATAAATTAAATACCCCCTGAAATTTCAAACAATAATTACTTTTGCAAAAAAATAAATGGATATGAGCTCAACCAGCCAGATAACCAACAATATATTAATGGTAAGACCTGCCAATTTCGGTTTTAATGCCGAAACTGCCGAAAACAATGCCTTCCAAAACAACGATGGGAGCATGTCTTCGGAAGAGATACGCCAAAAAGCGATCGAAGAATTTGATATCCTTGTCGGGAACCTAAGAGATAATGGTATCAACGTGACGGTCATTCAGGACACCGACGATCCTGTCAAATCGGATGCGGTTTTTCCCAACAACTGGATAAGCTTTCATCAGGATGGTAAAATCATTACTTATCCAATGTTCTCCCCGATCCGGAGGGCAGAACGAAGAGAAGACATCATCCAAAGGCTGGAGGAAAACTTCCAGGTATCTGAACGGTTCCATATGGAATCCGCGGAAGCTCAAAACATTTATCTGGAGGGTACGGGAAGTATGATACTTGATCGTCAGAACAAGATTGTTTATGCCTGCCTAAGCGTCAGGACAAATCCTTCTTTGCTGGATGAATTTTGTTCCCTGACAGGGTATAAAAAGGTCGCTTTCGGATCTTTTGATCAAAATGGACAGGAGATCTATCACACCAATGTCATGATGGCACTCGGAGAAACCTTTGCGGTAATTTGCCTGGACTCCATCACCGATAAAAAAGAAAAATCATTTGTGGCTGAAACGCTGGAGGCCACCGGAAAGGAGATTATTGAAATCAGCCTTGAGCAAATGAATGCCTTTGCGGGCAATATGCTCCAGGTGAAGAATGCCCGGGAAAAAACTTTCCTGGTCATGTCTGCAACTGCCTATAATTCCCTTTCAGAGCAACAAATAAAACGGATTGAGCAGCATACCAATATCCTTTACAGTGCCATTCCGGTTATTGAAACTTATGGCGGCGGAAGCGTTCGTTGTATGATGGCAGAAGTGTTTTTGCCGTCAAAGAAGGGATAATTTGGTTCGTTTAACTAAAAATGATTAACCGTGCATTGGCTAATTGTATTAAATCGCCTTATCTTAGCGGCTTTCGCGAAACAAGGTTAACTTTTTTATCTATTTAGGGGTTAATATTTCAGAAAAGTATTTGTTTAAAAAGAAGATTAAATCATGTTTGATAGTTTAAATGATAGGTTAGAATCGGCGTTTAAGAACTTTAAGGGAGAAGGGAAACTGACAGAGATCAATGTCGCACAATCCATCAAAGAAATACGTCGTGCGCTGGTTGCTGCCGACGTAAACTATAAAATCGCCAAAGAATTTACCGACAAAATAAAGGACAAGGCTCTCGGTACGGAAAATGTACTCAATTCCGTAAAACCAGGGGAGTTGATGGTCAAGATCGTCATGGACGAATTGGTCGAACTCATGGGAGGGCAAACATCTGGCATCAACGTAAAGGGAGACCCCGCTGTTGTGCTTGTTGCTGGCCTTCAAGGTTCCGGTAAAACAACTTTTTCCGGTAAACTGGCTCACCACCTCAAAACCAGAAGCAAAGACAAAAAGAAACCTTTACTCGTAGCCTGCGACGTTTACCGTCCGGCAGCCATAGACCAGCTGACGGTTTTGGCAGAACAGGTAGGTGCAGGAATCTATAAGGAAACAGAAAATAAAAATCCTGTCGAAATTGCCCTCAAGGCGATTCATCATGCCAAGACCAATGGCTTCGATGTAGTTATCGTGGATACGGCAGGTCGTTTGGCTGTTGACCAGGAGATGATGAACGAAATCCAGGCCATCAAAGAAGCCATACTGCCCAATGAAACGCTTTTTGTCGTGGACTCCATGACAGGTCAGGATGCTGTCAATACGGCAAAGGCGTTCAACGACGTCATCAATTATGACGGGGTTGTGCTTACCAAACTGGATGGTGATACGCGTGGTGGTGCGGCTCTATCCGTCAAATATACGGTTGGTAAACCGATAAAATTTGCCAGCACCGGTGAGAAAATGGACGCTCTGGATATTTTCCACCCGGATCGTATGGCTCAGCGTATACTCGGCATGGGAGATATCGTTTCCTTTGTAGAGCGCGCCCAGGATCAGTTTGATGAAAAGGAGGCCAAAAGGCTTGAGAAAAAAATTAAAAAGAACAAGTTCGATTTCAACGATTTTCTCAGCCAGATAGGTCAGATCCGGAAAATGGGTGACTTGAAGAGTCTCATGAATATGATCCCGGGGATGAGTAAAATGACAAAAGATCTCGATATAGATGATTCTGCTTTTAACAAAGTAGAATCCATCATATTTTCAATGACCCCACAGGAAAGAAATAATCCTGAGTTGATTAACCTGAGTCGTAAAAAAAGAATTGCCAAAGGTTGTGGTCAGTCACTCGATGAGATCAACCGTTTCATGAAACAATTTGATCAGATGCGTAAGATGATGCGCCAGATGACCAAAATGCAGGGAGGCATGGGCGGTGCAGGAGCCGGTCTAATGGGTGGAGGCAAGCCTGGTTTCAGGAGAAGATAACCGATTGGCTCTCCCTAACTACATTTCTCCCAATTCGCTTGCTCTGTTAAATGCAGCAAGTACTCCGGAGTTGATGTCTTTCGCCACCTGATTTTCCCGAAAAGATTGTAAGGCAGCTTCCGTTGTTCCTCCTTTTGAACAAACACGCCGAATCCATTCTTCGAGGGAGATATCGGAAGCAGCATACAGTTCAACTGCACCCAAAAAAGTCTGGGTCACCAACAATTCGGCCTCTGTATAGGAAAAACCCATTTCCTGGGCGGATTTTAACATAGAATTCATGAAGTGCCATACATAGGCCGGACCACTGCCACTGATAGCCGTAGCTCCATCAATCGCGGTTTCATTTTCTACGTAAACAGCCTTGCCGGTGGTATTGAGCAAATTTTGCACCATGACCAACTCAATTCTCGTAACGTCATCAGAAGAAGTGTAGGCAGTCATTCCCCGGCCAATCTGGCTGGGAAGGTTGGGCATGGCACGGATTATCTTTTTAGCCCCCAAAGAAGATTCGATGGTCTTAATTTTAACCCCTGCCATAATAGAGAGAAATACCTGTTGAGGGTCAATATATGGTTTTAGGGTCTCAAACAATACAAGAGCATCCTGTGGTTTGACAGCAAAGATCACCAGGTCAGCCTTCCCGATGCAATGCTCCGGTCGGGTATAAATGGTCCCAATATCCTCTCCCCTGAGTTCTTCCGCTTTTTCCTGAGACCTTTCGAGGATCATCATACCTTCTTTATTCGAAATGTGGGAACGCAAAAAACTATGAGCATAGGTTTTGCCCATATTACCACCACCAATTATGAGAATATTCATTAGAGACTGATTTTTACCTGCTTTAGCAAAAGGCAAAAGTAACTATTTTCAATGGTCTTCCCCAATTTTAGCTTTTTCCTTTTTTTCAGGATGATAAGGGCGGATAAGCAGGCGAAGCGATTGATCATAAGTCATGTAATTCCAAACCCAGTTAAAAAATACGAAAAGCTTGTTCTTAACGCCGATCAACTGGAATAAATGGACTACTAACCAAACGACCCAGGCAAAAAAACCCTGAAACTTCCAGTGCGGCAGATCAACTACCGCTTTATGACGGCCAATGGTGGCCATTGACCCTTTATCTGTGTAGCAAAAGGGTTTTAATGTTTTTCCTTTTTGCAATCTTATGAAATTTTCCGCCAGGTTTTGAGCATGTTGCAGAGCAACCTGGGCAACCTGAGGATGCCCTTGTGTAAAGTCCCCTTCAGTCATATAAGCTACATCACCTATGGCATAAATATTTTCAGCTCCTGCCACCTTATGGAATTGATCTACTTTCAATCGGTTTCCATAGGTAGAACATGACTCGGGCAATCCTTCCAGGGCATTAGCAGTAATACCTGCAGCCCAAACTACCTTGAGTGCCTGAACCGTAGTTCCATCATTCATACAAACATTGGTTCCGTCATATTGGGTTACCCTGGTATTCAATTTCACATTAACACCAAGGTTTTCCAAAAATGTCAATGCCTTTTGAGATGCCTGGGGAGACATCCCCTTGAGCAACCTGTCTGCCCCATGGATGAGGTGAATATCAATTTCGGCAGGATTGAGTTCGGGATAATCCTTTTGAAAGATGGTATTGCGCATTTCTGCGATAGCACCGGCCACCTCCACACCAGTAGCTCCACCGCCAACAATCACAATATCAAGGTATTTCTGCCGCTCGTCATAATCCGTCATACTATGAGCAGTCTCGTAATCTGAGAGAATACGATTCCTCAAATAAAGGGCTTCTGCAACAGACTTCATTGGAATGGTCAATTCCTCCAGGGATTTATTCCCAAAGTAATTAGACCTGGCACCAGTGGCAATAACAAGATAGTCGTAATTAACAATTCCCTGGGGGGTATTAAGTCTTTTCTTTTCCATATCTACGGACAAAACTTCCGTCACCCGGATGAATACGTTCTTTTTATGGTGGAATAACTTCCGCAAAGGAAAAACAATGGAACTCGGTTCAAGACCGGACATGGCAACCTGGTAAAAAAGCGGCTGGAACTGGTGGTAATTGTTTTTGTCCAGCAAGACCACCTGGTAGTTGGCGCGGGATAGTTTCCTGGCTAATTTCAGACCGGCAAACCCACCTCCAATAATGACAATTCTTTTGTGGTCTGTTTCGGGTAAATTGATCATATTTCATCCGTTGCAAGTGAACCATTTATTAAATAAACCGGCCCGCCAGGGTGGTCAATTATAGTAGCGAGCATCAGAGGTCCACATTATGAACTCCAATACTGTACTCTTTATTGAGTAAACCAATAATTCGTTGGTAAGTTGCCTTCTCCCGAAGAAAATCAGCCGTACCAAGGTTAATGATTAAAACCGGAAAAGTTACCTCGGATTTAAAAAAATTAAAATAAGCCGCTTGAATCTCCTGGAGGTATTCCGGTTTGATTATCTGCTCATAAGCCCTACCCCTGTTTTTTATGCTCTGCATTAAATTTTCAACGGGGCGATGCAAATAAACGAGAATATCAGGAGCGTTAAAACTCATGTTCAACACCTCGAAGAGCCTTTGAAATAGACGGTATTCTTCTTCATTAAGGTTATTCTTGGCAAATAAAAGGGTTTTCAGGAAAAAATAATCTGCAACGACCTTTTGCTGAAAAAGATCTTTTTTGGCCAATTCTTCCTGGAGTTGTTTATGGCGCTCGGCCATGAAAAACAATTCTACCGGGAAGGCATAACGTTCCGGGTTCTTATAAAAGAAAGGCAGGAAAGGGTTATCAGAAAACTCTTCGAGAATGATCTTCAAATTATAATCCTTGGCCAACATATGGGTCAGCGTGGTTTTCCCGGCGCCAATGTTGCCTTCGATGGATATAAATTTATACGGAATAGTTCGTTCAGACATTATTTATTTCAAGCTGAAAAATACGATCAAAAAAATGAGGTATGAAGGTCGCAATTCTGATAATTATTTCCAAGGCGGAGGCCAAAATTATCATTTCATTTGTTTAAAGAATTATTTAATATTTTGAAGCCGTCAGCCGAAAATAGAGTCAGGTTCGCATGGCGTTTTTAATCCGTACCAGATGGTGTGCATGTCTGGAGTCATTATACAGGATTAAATAATCCTATATTCATTTTTTTATTAAAAGAATCAGGTCAACCATTTTCTTCCAAAAATATCTCGGCTTTAAGGTTATCCTGACTTTCGGCAAATAACTGGTAAACAGACTTTTTGAATACCGGGTGAATAAAATCCGGGATCAATTCCGACAAAGGTGCCAAAACAAAGTTCCTCTCCTGCAAAAACGGATGAGGAATGGTCAATCTGTCAGTATTTAGAACGACCGACTCAAAAAACAAAATATCAATATCGATCAGTCGCCTGCCCCATTTTTTGATTTTCACCCTCCCCATGGCTTTTTCGATGAACTGGATTTCTCTCAAAACTTCCTCCGGAGACAATTCCGTATCAACCTCAATGGCCTGGTTCAGGAAATCATCCTGATCCTTGAGCCCCCAGGCTGCAGTTTCATAAATATTTGAGTAACGGGTGATTGTACCGACAACTTCACTGACCATTCTATTGGCAGTATCAAGGTTCCCCTTTCGATCTCCAATATTTGATCCGGTGTGCAGGAAAATTTTTGCCATAACCAAATGTAGGTAATTATACAGAATAAAAAAAAGGAAGAATATTTGCAATAATAGACCGATCGGTATATTTTTGTGGTCATCTTTTTAAAATATCTGAACTATCAGGCTGATTTAACAAACCATTCAGTTTATGAAAAACGATACCAGTTCGAAATCGGAGCTCACCAGACAGATGATCCTGGAAAAATCTGCGGTACTTTTCAATCTCCAGGGCTACTCCGGTACTTCCATGAATGATATCATGCAGGCTACGGGGCTTTCCAAGGGGGGATTGTATGGCAATTTCAAAACAAAGGAAGAAATTGCTCTGGCGGCCTATGACCAGGCAGTAGCGACGGTTTGGGAGGAAGTCAAAAAACGAACCAAGGTCATCGATCATTCCCTGGACAAACTGAAGGCAGTCGTCTATTTTTATAAGGAACGTATCCTTGATCCTCCTGTGGAGGGTGGTTGCCCTATTCAAAATACCGCTATTGATGCGGACGACGGCAACCCGGTATTGAGGGAAAAAGTGCGGTATACTGTGGATCGCTGGCGGGCTAATATTGTAACCAACCTGGAACGGGGCATGAAAAACGGGGAAGTTCGGATGGATGTAAATGCTTCCGATTTTGCCATCAAATTCATTGGAATACTGGAAGGCGGCATTATGTTATCAAGGTTGTACAGGGATTTGCATTGTTTTGATGTGATCGCACGGCAACTCATTGACCTGATCGAAGATTTAAGAGCTTAAGAATCCTACTTAAAATTGACAAAAATACCCATGGTGCAATCAAATCCAAGAATTGAACATCTGCAAACTCAATCACCTAAAAATGGAAACAGCGGTGGTGTGCCCTATCCTAAAACACTCAAATTGATCCAGTTAGGGTTTGGCACTTTGGGCAGGATTCTTCCCGGCCCGGCAAGTGATCTTGCTTTAAAACTGTTTGGTACTCCAAGGTTCAGGGCTCGTCACAAAACCAGCGATCCGATCCTGGATTCAGCATCGCATTTCATTTTCGATTCCTGTGGAATTAAACTTAAAGGCTATGAATGGGGTGCAGGAGAAAAATATGTTTTGCTCGTTCATGGGTGGGAGTCAAGAGGTACTGCTTTGAGAACCTTTGTACCCGATCTACTCAATCTTGGTTACAAGGTTGTAACTTTTGACGCACCGGCACATGGGGACTCTCCGGGAGAAACTACCAACATTGTGGAATACGCCAATGCCATTACCGACCTGATCGAATTAAAGGGACAGCCACACAGCATTGTTGCACATTCCTTCGGAGGTGCCGCAACGATATTTGCATTTCATCGCCTTGCAGATCATTTGTCTACAAAAAAAGTGGTCCTGATAGCCTCCCCCAGGAATATTGAAGATCCTATAAATGAAGCCATAAAAACCCTTAACCTTCCCAAAAATGTAACTAAAAGATTCACCAGTAAAATTGAAGATTTCCTAAAACTTCCGATAAAGGAAACCACGCTGGCCAATGCATCCGGAGCCGTAAATATCGGCGAAATTCTACTGGTTCATGACAAGCAGGACAAAATGGTCCCCTTTATGGCTTCCGAGACAACATTCGAAGCATTCGAAAACGCCAGATTGATCTCAACAACAGGATTAGGACACTATTTACTCATGAAAGACCCTATGGTTATTGAAAAAGTGGTATCATTTATTGACAGCTAGCAAAATTTGTCTTTTCAAAAGCATTTCCTTTTAATCTTTATCCAATTCCAATATTTTACCTATTTTTGGTCAACTCTTGCCAAAATGGACAAGGGTTTTCCTCTATTTACACACTTTAATTCATTAACTTATATAATGAGAACACTTCTTTTTACTGCTTTTTCTCTGCTTTTAACAACCTTTTTATGGGCCCAGCCTGCCAACGACGATTGTGATGGTCTAATAGACCTTGGCATCGTACCTACCTGCCCCGGCAACACAGAAGTTTACAACAATGTGGATGCTACGGCCAGCAACATTGGTTTTGGCAATATTCCCGCCTGCTTTAACGGCGGCAGTGTCAGTAATGATGTTTGGTTTTCTTTTACCACGACCAATGACATTACTGATGTTTCTATCTCTGTGTTGGGAACAGACGCAGGTCCTAACGGAACCATCATGAACCCACAAATAGCCATTTACCGGGGGTCTTGTGAGTTTGACGGGCTGTCAGAGCTGGCTTGTTTCTCTTCAGCAAACGGAGAAACCATTGCCAACCTCGACATTCTTGGCCTGACACCTAACGAAACCTACTTCGTTCGCGTAAACGACTATTCCGCAACGGCTGCTCCCAACTGGGGAGATTTTACCATCTGTGCGGAAGAGTACGTACCGGATATCAATATTGGAGACGAAACCAGCACCACCGCCTGTTTTGGGACACTTTATGATTCCGGCGGACCGGATGGGGACTATAGCTCTAACGAGAATCATACTTTTACTATTTGTCCAAGTGACTTCAATTCCTGTATTTACCTGGACATTTCCGCTTATAACCTTGAAAATAATTTTGACTTCCTCAACATTTATGCGGGTGATGATATTTTTGCGCCTCAGGTGGCAGAAATTACAGGATCTTTGGCAGGCGACGGGTTTCCTGTCCAGGTTTCCAGTGAATGTGTTACCATCCAGTTCACGTCAGACGGAAGTGCTGTTCAGGCTGGTTTTCAGCTTACCTGGCAGTGTTCACCCCTGGAGTGCAATGGCTCCGGTGTGGATAATCCAACGGTAATCAATAGTATTCCATTCAGCGCAACAGATGTTTCCCTGTGTGACGGAGCAGCCACATTCATGGGATCTCCCTGTGGTGGTGCTGACTTCATCAATGGACCTGAATACATTTTCCAATATGATTCCCCGGGTGGATTGTGTGCCCAGATCAGTGTAACGAATGCTTTGGGCGGCACCGGTGTTCTGGTATTGAATGGCCTGCCCGGAGAACCAGGAACCCTTTGCGTTGGACAAAGCGCAGCAGGAACCATCGCCAGTGCCAACTTTGAAGACGCCGGCACTTATTACATTATCGTAGCCAATGAGTCAGGTTGTGGTGATTTTGACATTACTATTTCAGAAACAGAATGTGCCCTCTCCCCTGCTTTGGTAGACGCTTTGTGTAATCCACTGAACGGTTGTGTGGAAGACGGCGGTGTTCCTTCGATTTTCATGTTTGAAGATGGATTTCAGGATGTACCGATGGTCAATGGTGTCAACAGTGGTTGTTGGTTAGGGGTTGGAGCCCAACCCGACTTTTACTGGTTTACCATTGAAGCGCAGGCAGATGGCCCTTTTGGATTTATTTTAGAAAGTGCTGATATTCCTTCGGATATCGACTTCAATGTCTGGGGGCCTTTTACCAATGAAGAAGTTTGCGAAACACCTGCAGATATCATCAACTTTATTACCAATAACGAACCCATTCGAAGCTCCTATGCCGGTGGCACGGAACCAACAGGCCTCGCTGACATTCACCCACAATTGGGTTATGCAATCGAGGATGTGTATGACTGTGATGGCAACAATGACGATATCGTACAGACAATTCCTGCTCAAACAGGAGAGGTGTACGTCGTACTGGCCAACGACTGGGGTAATCAAATCCAAGGAGGTGGTATATCGGTTGACTGGAGTCCTTCGGAACCAGCAGTATTAGCTCCACTTGCTATTGAAATTATAGGACAGGATACTGCAGTCTGCCCCGGGGAAACAGTTCAATTATCTCTTTCCAATGTCGTAGATAATTACCAATGGATTGATCCGACAGGAACCCTTTCCTGTACAGATTGTCCGAATCCGATAGCTACTGTCAACGAAACAACCCTTTACCAGGTAGTAGTTGATCTGGTATGTTATGTCGACACTGTTGACGTAAAGGTTTTTGTTTACGATGTGGATGCAGGTCCGGATCTCGATGTGTGTCTCGGTGAACAATTTCAATTATCGGCAGGAAGTAATTTTGATCTGGCCACCTATGAATGGGATGTGCCGGCTGGCTTGACATTTAGTTGTGTAGATTGTCCAAACCCTGAAGTCACGGCAACAACGCCAGGTACCTATAATATAATCGCAACGCTTATCACGGATATTTGTACTACAACAGATGACTTGACCATCACCGTCAACTCAGCCCCGGCTCCCGAATATGAACTAATTGACGATATTACGATATGTGAAGGGGAAGATATAAATATTGGAGGATCAGCCAACCCGGGCGTTACGTATTCCTGGACATCAAACCCGGATGGATTTGTCTCCGATGAAGCTAATCCAAGTGTTTCTCCAACTACCGAAACAACCTATATCCTTTCTGCAGAAAATGGCGATTGTCCAACTCCGGTTGTTGATAGTGTCACTGTTTCCGTTGATATTGCACCAATCGTCTCCGTTGCCAATGATACGACCATTTGTCAGGGAGAAATAATCACCCTCGGCGATACTGAAATCGAGGAAGGTGTTGTCTATATGTGGACAGGTCCTGATGTAATTGAAGCAGACACTTTCCCTAATACGACAGCTACTCCCGGAGTATCAGGCGTATACGCCCTCAATGCTACCAGGGGAGCCTGTGAGGTTATTGAAACCGTCAATGTTGAAGTGGTTGAAATAGCCGTTGACATCCAGCTGGATACGGTTGAAATTTGCCTAGGAGAAAGTGTGGATATCACCGCCCTGGTATTGCCTTTGGGGGCACAAGCCGACTGGACTCCAGACGATGGTTCTCTGAACACCATACTTGGAAATAATGTCATTGCAACGCCAGAGGCTTCTACCTGGTATTTTGCCAGCAACTCGGTGCCGGGTTGTGCCCGGGTGGACTCGGTATTCATCCGCGTTGATTCTCTTCCTGATCTATCCATCATGGCAACACCTGAAAAAGACCCTTACTGCCCGGGGGAAACGGTTACTCTGTTGTCCAATACTTACGATCCATCAAGCTTTCCGTTTATCGAACATGAATGGTTAACAGGATTGGGATATCAAACACCCGATTCCTTGTGGAATATGGTGATCATTACACAAGACACTTTTGAATACCAGAGAATTACAACCAACAGAGCTTGTGCAGATACGGCTTCTATTGTAATAAACGTGCAACAACCACCCAATATGAGTATCGTACCCCAGGATACGACCATTTGCGAGGGAGAATCCGTTCAACTGGTTTTATCCTATGACGGGGAAGGAGGTATTTCCTGGGAACCTCAGGACGGATCCATTTCCTGTGAAGAATGTCTTGATCCTGTAGTTTCTCCTGCCAATACGAATTCTTATACAGCTACAAGTGATGATGCCTGTCCAAGTTCGGCTGTCGCTAATATAACGGTACTGAATTTACCTGAAGTAAGTGTGATTACAGACCAAACCATCTGTGACACTGAAACAGAGGCCATTCAATTGTTTACCGGATTCCCGGAAGCAGGAGTCACCTACACATGGACATCACCGGATGATCCGAACTTCAGTTCCAGTGACCCTTTGGTTACTGTTTTACCTGATATGACGACCACCTACGAGCTCGTTGCTGAAAATGACTGCGGGCCTAGAACTGCTTCTGTTACCATAAATGTAATTGAAGAACCGAACCTGATACTCAATGACGTAACAATTTGCCTTGGTGATATTTTAATCATGCAGGCAGAATCCGATCTTCCTGATGGTGTTAATGAAGTCTTTGAATGGAATTATAATGGCATGACTTCCAATGAGCCAACCCTTCAGGTAGATGACCTCATGGAAACTTCAGATATCACGCTGAACTACACCTATGGGCCGGATTGTGGTACTGTAAGTGCTTCCGCTACAGCTTTTGTGGTTGGTAATAATTTCTCTGTAACGGTTGATACAGAACCAGATACGGTATTTATTGGTGGTTCTGTGCTGCTTAACGCTACAGTAACTTCAGATCCTCCACTTACCGGCGAAGTCACCTACGACTGGTTTATCGATGGAGCTTTGGTAGGTACTTCCAATGTTCCGACCTTTACTGCCACTGACGTTCAGGGAAATCCTGAGCAGGATATTACAGTGCCTGTTGAGGTTACGGTCACTTCAGTTGAAGGTTGTGTGCGTATGGCGGAAACTACCCTGTCATCCGTTATTCAGCTGTTGAAATTCCAAATGTATTTACACCCAACGGTGATGACTACAACGATGTTTTTAAAGTCTATCACACAGCGGGTGTGAATGTCAGTTTACTCAGAGTTTTCAACCGCTGGGGACAATTGGTTTTCGAAACAACCACTGACGAAGCCTGGGATGGAACGTTCAAAGGAGAGCCTGCACAATCTGATGTATATATCTACACAACGATTTATGTGCTTAACGGAGAAGAAATTGAGCAATCAGGAGAGATTACCCTGTTGAGATAGAATTATTGCAATGTGCTCAGGAACAGAAAATCCCGAATTTTGGTGCCAACTGAAATTCGGGATTTTTTATTATTCTTCCTCCCCAAACAAGGAAGAAACTTCGGATTCTGTATTCCTTAGTTTTTCCTGGCAAAATTTAATCAGATAAGCTGCCCTTTTCGATTGCTCAGCCAATTCATCGATTCCAATCATTTCATCTTGCATTGCCTGTACAATTTGCTGAAGCTCCTCAAAGGCAGTTTGATAGGTAAGTTCTTTCATGGCTCATTAACTTTTTCTTTTTGTTATTTTACTTGTAAGGGTTCCTTTTTTTACCCTGGTTATCAAAATATCTCCTTCTTTCACATCACCTGTCTTACGGATCACGAGACCGGTTTCAGTGGTGGCAATACTGTACCCCCTGGAAAGTGTTTGTTCCATATCCAATAAATTGACGATTAACTCCAGGTGCTCTAATTCTTTTTTTGCCGCAGATATCCGGCGAATCATTTGATTGGGCATTATTGATTTTAATTGGAATAATTCCAGGAGCCTGTGTTTAACGTGAGACTGACTCAGATGTTTAATGGAATTAAAAAAGCCATTTAATCTCAGGTTTTCCTCCTTTATTCGTGACAAAACTAAATGATTTATCTGCCTGCCCAGGTAGGCCAGTTCTGTTTCAAAAGAAAAATTGTGTTCAATACAAAAGTCAGCTACGGCCGTAGGCGTTTTCAGGCTCGTATGAGCAACCAGATCCAGCACTGATTCATCTCTTTCATGTCCTATTCCGGTAATGACCGGTATCGGAAAATTGGCAACAGCTTCACTTAATTCATAATCATCAAAAGCTTTAAGGCTTAGTTTGGCACCACCGCCACGAATAAATACAACGCAGTCAAATGGACGGGAGGACCTGCGAATTTTTTTCAGATTCCTCAAGGCCTCCCCAACGGTATTCTCCCCTTGCATGGCCATTTTAAACAAAGTGATATTAAAACAGTAATTAAATCTGTTACCGACCATATGATCCATAAAATCCTGATACCCGGCAGCCGTATCTGTACTTAAAACAGCAATATGCTGAAGAACAACAGGCAGCTCCAGGCTTCCATTTTTTTCCAGCAAATGACTGGCCCTCAGTTGCCTGACAATTTTCTGCCGCTCAAGAGCCAGTCTGCCCACTGTATAGGCCGTATCAATCCCTTCTATGATCAATTTAAAGCCGTAACGTTCATGGAAATCGGGTTTAACTTTTAACATGACCTCCATACCTTCCTGCAGGATTGCTTCGATCGGGATTTCCATTCCCGCCTTAATCCTAAGGTATTGGTTTGCCCAGATAATAGCCTCTGCTTCAGCTGTTATCTGCCCTTGTTCATCCTCACTCTTTTCAACCAGATTCAGATAATCGTGGCCGGAAAACAGCATACTGGCAATCTTTCAGCCTTTACCCATAAGGCTTCAGGAAATTCAATGCGGTTATTCGCCGCATATATTCATTTAATTCATATAGTGATAATGCCTGCAAATTGTCGATTTTAAATTCTTTTGTTAAAAGTTGTGGCTCTCCATTTCTTTTACTAAATTGGCTGTGATTTTTAAACACAAAATTAGAAAACTATGAAGTTTGAAGTTTTCCAAAGTGAGAACGACCAAAAATACTATTTCCGTCTCAAAGCAGGAAATGGTCAGGTAATCCTCTCTAGCCAGGGTTATGCCAGCAAAGCAGGATGCATGAACGGTGTCGAATCCGTAATGAAAAATGCAGCCGACGATGGCAACTACGAAAGAAAAGAAGCTGCCAATGGCAAGCTCCATTTCAATTTGCTTGCACAAAATAAGCAAGTAATTGGCAAAAGCCAGATGTATGCCGGGAAATCAGGTATGGAAAATGGTATTGACTCTGTCAAAACCAATGCTCCTAAGGCAAAGGTTGAAGAATTATAAATCTGCCTTATAAATAAGGCCATTAAAATTACAACAAGTGGCTCTTGCTTAACAGGCAGGAGCCATTTTTTCTTTATGAAAGTTTTTTCTGTTGATCAAATAAGGGCTTTCGATGCTTTTACCATAAAACAGGAGCCCATCCCTTCCATAGACTTGATGGAAAGGGCATCCTCTGTTTTTGTTAAATGGTTCACAGCACTTTTTCCGAATGAGGATATTCCCATAATCATATTTTGCGGTCCCGGTAATAATGGCGGAGACGGGCTTGCCGTTGCCAGATTGCTGCACGATAAATTTTACAATATCAAGGTTGTCCACTGTCGTATTGGGAAAAATAATTCTGCTGATTTTGACATCAATATGAAACGGCTCCCCCTCATCATACATCAATATTTGATCACCCTGGAAAAAGGAAATGATTTCCCCACAATTCCAGAGAATACTATTTTAATTGATGCTATTTTCGGATCAGGGCTGAGCCGTCCGGTCGAAGGGTACTGGGGTGCACTAATAGATTTCCTCAACAGCCTTCCCAACCAAATGGTATCCATTGATATACCTTCTGGTTTGTTCGCCGATAGCCACAGCAGCGGCCACATCATTCAAGCTGATTATACGCTCTCTTTTGAATTGCCAAAACTAGCCTTCTTTTTCCCGGAAAATAATATTTATGCCGGAAAATGGCATTTCGAAAGCATCGGTTTGTCTGCGAATTTCCTCCATTCCGAATCAACCCAGAATTACTACCTTACACCAGGTGATGTAAAGTCATTATTGAAAAGCTCCGGAAAATTTGACCACAAGGGTACCTACGGACATGCGCTGCTGGTTATGGGAAGTTATGGGAAAATAGGTGCAGCAACCCTTGCCGCAAAGGCCTGCCTGCGAAGTGGTTGTGGACTGGTTACCGTACACCTTCCCCGCTGTGGTTATGAAATAATGCAGACAAGTGCTCCCGAAATAATGGTGAGTATTGACGAAGCTCAACATTATCTGGAAAATGCCCCCGCGATAAGTCAATATTCCGGCGTTGGAACTGGATGTGGACTTGGAACCAATGCTAAAACAACTGAGGCACTTTACAACATCATTGCACAAAGCCGGCAACCCATACTGCTGGATGCTGATGCTTTAAATATCCTGTCGGAAAATAAATCATGGCTGGAAGAATTGCCTGAAAACAGCATTCTGACACCACATCCTGGCGAATTCAGGCGGCTATTTGGGGATTCGGCTAATGATTTTGAAAAAAACAAGCTGCAAAGGGAACTAGCTAAAAAATATAAGGTTATAATAATATTAAAGGGCGCTCATACCTGTATTGCCGATCCAATGGGCAACTGTTATTTCAATGCTACAGGCAATCCCGGAATGGCAACGGCAGGAAGTGGTGACGTACTAAGCGGAATAATAACCGGCCTCATGGCGCAAAGGTATGATCCTTTATCCGCTGCCCTGATTGGCGTTTTCCTTCATGGATTGGCCGGTGATTTGGTCACCAAACATATGGCTCAGGAAAGCATGATTGCCTCTGATATTATACAAGGTATTAGCGAAGCCTATAGATATTTAAAACAATAGAAATGCGTAAAGAAAAAGTTGTCATATTAAGTGGCGCCGGGGTCAGTGCTGAGAGCGGTATCAGCACCTTTCGAGATGCCGGAGGACTATGGGAAGGGCACGACGTAATGGAAGTAGCTTCCCCCGAAGGATGGCGCAAAAATAAAGCACTAGTCCTGGATTTTTACAACCAGCGCAGACGTAAACTGATGGAAGTAGCTCCAAACGATGCACATTTTGCCCTGACTGAACTGGAAAAAAAATATGAGGTGGTGGTGGTCACCCAAAATATTGACAACCTCCATGAACGGGGCGGAAGCAGTAACATCATTCACTTACACGGGGAATTGACAAAGGTTCGAAGCACTGCCGATCCATCATTGATTTACCACTGGGAAAAAGACCTTAATGTCGGGGACAGGTGTGAAAAAGGCAGCCAATTGAGACCACACATCGTCTGGTTCGGAGAAGCAGTACCGATGTTGGAAAAGGCTTTAATCGAAATTACTGATGCCCGACACGTTATCATCGTCGGTACATCCATGCAGGTATATCCTGCAGCAGGACTGATAGGCTATGCCCCCAGAATGGCTAACATTTATTATGTTGATCCAAAACCATCCATCAACTATGAGTTGAGTGAACGAAATACTCTGACGGTTGTCGCCGAAAAAGCCACTACGGGCGTGAGAAAAGTCGTTGACCAATTGTTGCAATAACACCAAATAATCAGTTCTTCATAGAATTTTTAAACCGGTGTAAAACGGTTAACCCGGAAAAGAAGTACCAGTCATTGGCATCAGGGTTTCCTGCTGCAGATAAGCCATCCAGGTAATCTGTAAAAGTGGCCCTGGCACCAACTTCGAGACTTATATTCCACAATTCAGCTACATCAAATTTCACCCCCACTCCCATTGGGACAACTATTCTTGTTGATAAGACTTCCGCATTGATATCTTCCTCTATTTTCAGGGTTAGATCCGCTGAGCCGTTGGCTGAAGAAAAATCCGCCATCGGATCAATAATGCATACCCCAACACCGGCAATCAAATAAGGAGAGACCAGTTTTTTAAAACCTCGTCCACCGAGGTACCTTTGCTCGCCCAAAGGTTCAAATTCCACCAATACAGAAATTTCTGTGAGCTGGGTTAAAAAATTAGCCCTTCTGACATTCTCTCTCCAGGGTTCTCCTGAATCGAGATCGTCTCCTTTCAAATTACTCACATATAATCCAGGACGAACACTCCATTTATAATCCAGGAGGTATTTTCCGAAAATACCAAAACCAATCGAACTGTTCTTGACGCTGGGCACCAGACTTGGCGTAATGTCGCCTTGATAACTACCAGCACCAATAAAGAAACCCAGTTCCCAGGAATACTGGGCTTTCAAAGCAAAAGAAATGGTAAAAAAAACGAGTATTAAAGTCAGTTTTCTCATAATAGATGTTTTTTATGGAATGTAGGGAGTCAAAATGAATTCAACACGTCGGTTCAGCCTGCGTCCTTGATCAGTGCTATTGTCTGCTAAAGGTTCTATTTCTCCCAGGCCTTTGTAAATCATCCTGTTCTTCCCAATCTGCCTTTCCAACAGAAAATCATAACACGCAATTGCCCTCTTTTCAGAAAGCAACAGATTACGGTCTGCACGACCAATATTATCGGTGTGCCCACGAATTTCTACATGATAATTGGTATAGCGCTTTAAGATAGCAACAATCTGATCAAGACTACTAATCGATTCCGGTTTTAGCACTGTGCTACCCATTTCAAATTTAATAGCTTTCGTGGCCATTTCCAAAAGCTCCAGTTCCTTTTTTGTCATTAAAGGACACCCGAGCCCATCAGGTTCCCCTGATATTTCAGGACATTTATCCAAATCGTCCTGAATAGCGTCTCCATCCTGATCAGGGCAACCGTTAACTGTTCCGGGCAATTCAGGACAACTATCCTCTTCGTTGACAAAACCATCTCCATCCTTATCGTATAACCCCTGAGGACACCCCTTATACAGTGGACTACCGGCTGTTTCCGGGCATTGGTCATACCAATCAATGACTCCGTCATTGTCACAGTCCGGACATCCACTGAGCAATTTAGTCCCCCTTTCGCCAGGACACCAGTCTTGTGAATCTTTTATCCCGTCTCCGTCTTTATCGGGACAGCCTTTGGTAGCTTTCGGACCTGCTAATCCCGGGCAATCATCTTCCCAATCAGCCAAATCATCTTCGTCTTTATCCGGACAGCCGTTTAAATCCAGAATTCCAAAATGATAGGGACAGACATCTTCGAGGTCTTCCACCCCATCCCCATCAGCATCAGGACATCCTTTTGCGGAGAGATCGCCAGCTACGAGCGGGCAGAAATCTTCCCGATCCGGAATACCATCCTTATCAGAATCCTTATCGCCAAGCCTGGTAACAAAACGAAATCCAGCTATCAGGTACCAATCATTGGATTCCGGATTCCCAGAAAGACTAATACCATCCAGGTAGTCGGTAAATGTCGGTTTAACCCCTATCCTGAAATCAAAGGCATGCCGCTTGTTTAAATCAATTCTCAACCCGCCGCCAAAAGGAATGGCAAAGGTTCTATGTTGTTCGTGATGTCCTCTGTCTGCCTCAATCAATTCCAGGTAATGATGACTTGTTTCAGGACGGACAACCGTGTTCGAATTCACCAAAACTACTCCACCTCCAATAAAAAAAAACGGCAACATTGTCCCCTGGAACTTTCCATATTCATAATAGCGATAAGCTGAAAGTGGCTCCACTCTTGTGAGGATATTTACCTCCCATAAAGAGGAATTAAACCGAAGGGATCGGCGCATGAAATTCTGTTCTCCAATATTGTGATCATCCCCTTTCAATTGTGCCTTCAAAACATTCATTTCAAAAGCCAGCGAGGGGGTTGGAACAAAAGCAATACCTGCACCAAAAGCGGGTGCAGAAGCTTTTAGGTATGGGAAAGGAGGTTCGACAAGATCCCCTAGATAGTTGGAGGCGCCCCCAAACAAATTTAATTCCCATTTAGGTTGGCCACTAAGTGTCAGGCTGGTAAAAAAGAGGAACAAGAAATTTAGATAGACTTTCTGCATTTGTTCATGATTTTCAAAACAATTCTTCCAGTAACGACAGGTCGTTATCCAAAAAGTGCAGTTAGTCTCCAGTAAAAAACAGGGTAAGTAAAATATGTATTTAATGCATACAACAACGTAAAGGTATATCCTGTATCCGAAATTATCCCGTCCATTTACGGAACGGCAGGTTTATTCCCTGAAAAGTAAAAAAGGTAGACCATTTACATGATCTACCTTTTTGCAGCACCTCATTCAAACGAAATGCCTGGTGTTGTGTATCAGTAAGTTTGAATCTAAATAAAATCATTAGATAACTTGTGACAAATTTAAAAAACCTCCCAAATATTTCTTAATAAAGTTATCCACATTTTGTGATTAAAAATGATAAAACGTTGATTGTTACCATTCTAAGATGTTGAATTATTTATCCACATATGTGGATAAGTCCAATCGGGCATGTGTAAAAGTTGTTTTGAAATAAAAACCAATATTTCCCGGGTAAAAGCAATCATGGAATAAATGAAAGATTTTGTGGGAACTAAAAAAGCCTTTTCCGCTGGAAGTACCACGCGAGCAGTGCGCTGATGACCATTGAAGCGATAAGGATGTACAACAACATATTTGGATTCTTCTCATAAGGCAATGGCACATTCATGCCGTAGAAGCTGGCCAAAAGTGTTGGAACCATCAGGATAATGGTAATGGTTGTAAGTCTTCTGATGGTGATGTTGAGGTTATTGGAGATAATCGAACCATAAGCCTCCATGGTTCCGTGAAGGATATTTGTATATACGTTTGACATTTCCAGGGCCTGACTGTTATCAATAATAATATCTTCAAACAAGTCCATTTTTTCTTCATCTTCCCGAAGATGAAGAAAATCCGTCCGTTTCATTTTCAACTTCAGCAGTTCGTTTGAACTGAGAGAGTTCACAAAATACACGAGGCTTTTTTCAATGCTCAGTAGTTGTTTCAATTCTTTATTCCGACTTGAATCGGACAATTCATTCTCAATCAGGTTTCTTTTTAGATTTAACTTTTTCAGACAAGTGAGAAACCGGTAAACATTCTGTTCCATGATCTGTAAAGCAAAGAGCGCCTCATCTTCCGGATCAAAATGTTTGACCCGGCCATCCAGGAAACGCTGCAATACCGGACTTTGATAAGCTGAAATGGTGATAAGGTGATCGAGGGTGAAAATCAGACCAATTGGAACGGTAGTGTAAATAGATTCATTTTCTCCCTCCAGTTCATTCAGTATGGGGGTATTGAAAAGAATCAGCCGGGCATCATCTTCTCTTTCATAACGGGATCTTTCATCAATATCCAGGGAGTCCGTCAGGAAATCCAGGGGAACATCAAACTGAAGAGCTACATTTTCGAGTTCTTCCTGGGTAAAAGGAGGACTAATATTAATCCAGCAGGAAGCCTGGGGCGCTTCCAGTTCTTTTAACCGACCATCCTCTTTCACATAATAGCGAATCATAATCTGGTATTAAATCAGCATTGAGCTTCGACTATCAGCCCCATTTTTTTCCAAAATATCCTCAGAAAACAGGACTTTCCCGAAATCTTTAAACAAAATCCCTACAAACTTACAATTTGCCAGGCAAAAGCCAAATCCTTTGGACAATTAAAAAGCAGGTCAGCAGCTTATTTGAATCGAATGGCCTTAACCGGACTGATTCTGGTTATAAGGTAAGAAGGTATTACAAGAGCCATAACGGTGATAAACAATGTACCTAAGTTTAATAATAATACTGCCCACCAATTGATATGAATCGGTGCAACACTCAGATAATAATTTTCTTCCGACAGTTTTATGAACTCAAAAGTATCCTGTAGAAAACATAATCCAAGTCCCAGAAAATTCCCCCAAAATAATCCCATCAATACTATGTAACCGGCATAATACAAAAAGATCTTCCGCACTGTCCAGTTGGAACTGCCCAGGGCTTTTAAAATACCGATCATATTCGTTCGCTCCAGAATGAGAATCAACAGTGCTGTCACCATATTGATAATGGCCACCACAAGCATCAATACCAGGATAACCACCTCGTTGATATCCTGAAGATCCAGCCAATCAAATACCTCCCGGAATTTATCACTGATCATTTCGGCATAAAGGGTGGGTGGCAACACTTCGTAATAAATGTAGTTGGTGATGATATCCAGATCATCCAGGTCATCCAAAAATACTTCAAATCCGCTTATTTCGTCTGGTTGCCAGTTGGACAATTGCTGAACCTGGCGGATGTCCACCAGCGCAAATTTTTGATCGTACTCTTCTAAACCTGTTTTATAAATTCCCGAGATTACAAACCGCCTTTTACGTTGTTCATTCTTTTCGGGAAAATGAATGGTGAATTTATCTCCAACGCCCACTTTCAAACGGTTTGCCGTTTGCCTGGAGATCAAAATTTCATTGGACATGGTGGAGTCCTCTAAATTCAAAACATCTCCTTCCTTGATGTATTTGGTCATGAATTCCCAATCAAATCCACTATCAACCCCTTTCAGAATAATGCCTTCTATTTCTTCGTTGGCCTGGATGATCCCCGGTTTAACAGCGAACACCTGGATGTGCCTGATTCCTGCTTTGCTTTGTCGCTCAACAACGATCTCCTTCCCACCCACTCTTCATAATCGGCATAAGAAACTTGCTCAAGGGTGTCGATGGATGGGTAAAAATCCTGAAACTTACTAATTGGTTTTGCTTCCAGGATGGAGCGGCTAACCCCGGAATCGGAAATATGAATATGTCCCCAAAAACCAAAAATCTTACTACTTATTTCCTTTTTAAACCCTGCTATCAATGCTGTGGAAGCTATCATAACAGACACACTCAAGGCCACGGCGATCACTGCAAACCTGATGATCAGCCGGGAAAAAGATTGTTGTCCGAACCGGGCTACCTTTCGTGTGATAAAATAAGCAAAATTCATGATTGATGTTTAGAGCCGTAAATGTAGCAAATTCCATGCAAGAAAAAGAGCGGTCGCAGAATTTAGCCTGTGGGAAAATTTAAAAAGAAAATCAGGTCATTATCGTGGATATCAAAACTTTGTACCCCATTTGTTGTTTTAGAATTTCATAACACACCTCTTGAACTCGAATTAATTCCCCTTATTCCACCAATTTTGCAATAGTTCATTTTAGTAAAAACTATGTTTAGTCCTGAGAGAATTCTTTGATTTAGGAAAATAAATCTCTAAATTCGCACATTATTTTTAACTCCCAGGATTCCTGAACAATAAAAAACACATACATATGGATAATAAAGTCATTAAGGAGTCCTTAAAAAACTGGCCCAAGATTGTAGCCAAGTACCAAAAGGCAGACAATCGTAAAGCAATCATACAAATTATTAACACTTATGTCCCATTCATCGCTATTTGGACATTAATGTATTTCAGCCTGGATTGGTCCTACTGGATCACTATCGGACTGGCTTTCGTCAACGCTTTTTTCCTCGGCAGAATATTTATCATTCAACATGACTGCGGACATCAATCTTTCCTGAAAAACCGAAAACACAATAATATAGTCGGAGTAGCGTGCAGCCTTTTCACGACAATTCCTTTACTTACTGGAAGACTCCACAGTTTTCATCATTCCTCACAATGGTCAGCTCGAACATCTTCATATTGGAGACATCCAGACCTATACGGTTGAACAATACAAAAAACTGCCCAGGGCCAAAAGAATTTTTTACTGGCTTATGCGTAATCCGCTGATCCTGTTCCTCATTGGGCCTGTCATTTATTTTACTATGGTGCACTTTCCAACGACGAAAATCTCCTGGGGTAATGGATATCGCTGGAAAAAAGTAAAAATTAAACAACTGTTCAATAACTTTTATCAACTTACATTTTATCTGGTAATCGGTTTCGCTTTAGGATGGAAAAATTTCCTGATGGTTCATATACCGATTTTCCTGCTGTACGGAACTTTTTCCCTTTGGTTCTTTTATGTTCAGCACCAACATGAAGAAACTTATAAAAAATGGAAAGGAGATTGGGATTACCTGCTCTCTGCGATCAAAGGCAGTACTTTTTATAAATTACCCCGGGTATTCCAATGGCTTTCCGGAAATATCGGCTTTCACCATATTCACCATTTAAGCCCGAAAATTCCTTTTTACAATTTAGAAAAGTGCGCCAAAGAGAACCCGATTCTAACCAAATACGTTACAACCGTTTCCTTCTGGAAGAGCTTAAAATTTTTATTTCACCATTTATGGGATGAAGAAACACAAAGAATGATCAGCTTCTGGAAGTTTTACAAAATGCAAAAGACCCAAGTAAAAGTAAATTAGAATTTTAGGATGAATTTTATCGAAGAACTCGAATGGAGAGGTATGCTGCACGATGCCACTCCGGGAACCAAGGAAGCATTAAACGAAGGTATGATGACCGGGTACATCGGATTTGATCCCACTGCACCCTCTATGACAATCGGTAATTATGTGCAGATCATGTTGTTGAAGCTGTTCCAGCTTTCTGGTCATAAGCCTATCGTATTGATGGGAGGTGCAACAGGCAGGATTGGTGATCCCTCTGGAAAAGACCAGGAAAGACAGCTTAAATCCTACGACGAGTTAGACAAAAATCTGGAATTTCAAAAGGAACAAGTCTACAAATTCCTGGATTTCGACAATGGACCTAACCAAGCGGAAATTATCAACAATCTGGATTTCTATAAAGAAATGAATGTATTGGATTTCCTCAGAGATGTTGGTAAGACCCTGACGGTAAATTACATGATGTCTAAAGATTCTGTAAAAAACAGGCTGGAGTCCGGTTTGTCATTTACAGAATTCAGCTACCAATTGCTGCAGGCTTATGATTTCCAGTGTCTGCATAAAAAACACAACTGCAAAGTCCAAATGGGCGGATCTGACCAGTGGGGGAATATCACCTCCGGAACAGAATTCATCAGACGGAATTTAAGTGAAAAGGCTTATGCCGCCACTACCCCACTCCTGACCAAATCTGATGGTAAGAAATTTGGAAAATCAGAACAGGGAAATATATGGCTCGATCCCAAAATGACATCTCCTTACCAGTTTTACCAGTTTTGGATCAATGCGGATGATGCCGACCTGCCAACCTTTTTCAGCTACTTCACCCTTAAATCAAAGAGGAAGTCGAAGGACTTGAAAAAGAATATGCGCACGATCCGCAAACGCTGAAAAGAATCCTTGCGGAGGAACTGACCGTAAGAATTCATTCCCGGGAGGACTATGAATCCGTTTTAAAAGTGACCGAGTTGCTCTTTAACAAAGGAGCAAACGCTGATTTTTTAAATTCTATGTCTGCCAAAGAACTGGAAACCGTTGGTGGAGAGATTCCCGGATTCAAGGTGAGTAAAACTGTATTTGGTAAGGAAGTGAATATCGTTGATCTGCTGGCAGGATTGACGTCAATTGTCAATTCCAACGGTGATGCAAGAAGAGCTATCAAGGGAAATGCTATTGCTGTAAACAAGGAGAAAGTAACCACACATGAAGCTGTTGTCAGCATTGATCAGTTACTGCATGGCAGGTTCCTGATGGTGGAAAACGGAAAGAAAAATAAATTTTTAGTAGAGGTTCAATGACTTTAAATACTTATTGACACAAAATAGGGGCTAATTTCTGATTAGGCCCTATTTTTTTTCAAATATAAGCTTCCATTCCTTTGGAAGGTATCTGCCGAAGTATATAGAAAATAATATTCGTTTTAGCTTCCCAGTTACGAATGAATCAAAACTTGACGAACTCTTTAACGTGCTTGCGAATGGTTTTGATGGTATCCTCATCAACCACATTCCCGTTTTTGTCCATAAGGTCGGAAACACCGGAATAAGGCATTCTGTTAGGCAAGGTAATTGCCCCCATATGATTCAGGGAATCGGCCAGGTGGTCCATCCCCCTTAAGTTACCTGCCCTCCCGGAAGCAACACCGACCAGGGCAGCTTTTTTGTTTTTGAAATTATCTGAATAATTACGCACAGACACGCCATCTATAAACAATTTCACAACACCGGGGTAACTGCCATTGTACTCAGGGGTTACAAAAACAAACTTTTGGGCAGAAACAATATACTTGTCCTGCAGAGCTGCTAGACTTTCCGTTTGTTTATTCTACATTATACATGGCATCATGCATCCAGTCAAGGGGCATTTCTGACATATCGAAAAGAACTATTTCTTCTTCAGTAGTATCTTTCTAAGTCTTCAACATATATTTTGGCAAAAGCCAATGTCCTGTTGAATTTTCTGTTTGAACCAGAAATTACTGTAATCATTACTTGATTTTTTTTTTATCTCGTTAGGAACATAAATTAAATGGTCTTTCCCTCAATAATGTTCAAAAGTAAACCTCAAAGGACGATATTTTTTATTAAATTTGGGGTAAAGGGATTAAATTTTACTTTCAGAAAAGAAGCTGTATTGGGTAGAAAACAAAGGGTATTATGAAAAAAATAGTATTATGAAAATCACTTATTACGGTCATGCATGTTTTGGAATTGAAATGAATGGCAAAAATTTGCTGTTCGATCCGTTCATCACCGGTAATGAACTCGCTAAACATATTGATATTGACAAAATTCCGGCTGATTACATTCTGGTTTCTCATGGTCATGGCGATCACGTCGCCGAAGTGGAAGCCATTGGGAAAAGGAACGGGAGCCAAGGTCATTTCAAATTTCGAAATCGTATCCTGGTTCGAACAAAAAGGGCTTCAAGGGCCATCCTATGAATCACGGGGAAAGTGGTCATTCGATTTTGGAACTGTAAAATACGTAAATGCCATTCATTCCAGTGTTCTACCTGACGGTACCTATGGCGGTAATCCGGGAGGTTTTGTGATTTGGGATGATAACAACTGTTTCTATTTTGCAGGCGATACAGCCGTGACAATGGACATGAAACTCATTCCGATGTTGTGTCCAAAACTGGATTTTGCCATCATGCCTATTGGTGACAATTTTACCATGGATATCCAGGAAGCCTGTATGGCTGCTGATTTTGTAGCCTGCAAAAAAATCGTTGGTTGTCACTACGATACCTTCGGATATATCGTCATCGATAAGGATGCTGCGAAAAAAGCTTTTGAAGATACCGGAAAAGAATTAATTTTGCTGCCGGTCGGAGAAAGCGCCGATGTATAAATAGTCATTTGATTATTTTTGAAGGTCGATTGCTTTACGCTTTCCCTCAGGTTTGATGAATTGCCTAAGTGATGTAAAGTATTGAATTGGTATTTTCCTGACCAAAACAATTCGTAATAAAATATTTCGTAATTCGTAATTAACAAAAGAACACCATGGGAAAAGTAGTGACCATCGCTAACCAAAAAGGAGGCGTCGGCAAAACCACCACAGCTATCAACCTGGCTGCGAGTCTTGCTGTATTAGAAAAAAAGATCTTGCTCATAGATGCAGATCCACAAGCCAATGCTTCCTCCGGTGTAGGTGCTATGGAAGAAGATGTTGACACCAATATTTACGATTGTCTTATAAACGGCCTGGATCCAGAAGAGGCCATATATGAAACAGAAACCCCCAATCTGCATATTATGCCATCGAGCATTGATCTTGTTGGGAGCAGAAATCGAATTGGCGGGTATGCCAGATCGTGAATTTATACTTAGAAATATCGTTACTGCCGTAAAGGATGATTATGACTATGTATTCATTGATTGTCTGCCTTCTCTGGGTCTGATCACTTTAAACGCCTTGACCGCAGCGGATTCTGTACTCGTGCCGGTACAGTGTGAATATTTTGCGCTGGAAGGATTAGCCAAACTGCAGGACAGTATTGCCCTTGTCCAAAAGCAGTTAAATCCTACCCTCAAAATCGAAGGTATTTTACTCTCGATGTACGACAAACGGCTAAGATTGGCAAATGTGATCATTGCAGAGATCAGGGACATCTTTGGAGATCAGGTTTTTGATACCATTATTCACCGCAACTCAAAAATTGGGGAGGCTCCCAACATGCACATGCCTGCCATTATGATCAATGCGGGATCCAAAGGCAGTATTAATTTTCTGAATCTCGCAATAGAATTTCTTGAAAAGAACCAGGACACCGTTGAGGCGAATATGTAAGCAACATTTACGAAGCTGAAGTCTGCCCCACAACCTTTGCCCCGCTAGGGATCAGTAACCAGAAAATCTTAAAAAGCAACCGGAAAATGGCTAAAAAGATAACTAAAAAAACCACTAAAGTCAGTAAAGATCAACTTCGCTCAAGCATTCAAAACCGCTTTTCAGGAAGCAGCGGTGGTGGTATTCATGCCATCATTCCCAAGAATATTGACGAAGAGATCAAAAAAGACCCTGCGAGAATAGTCAAGGAATTCTCACAGCATTTTGCCATGATTCCCATCAAAGAGATCGAGGCCAATCCCGGACAACCCAGAAAGGATTTTGATCAGGAATCCCTGGAGGAACTTGCAGCATCCATCAAAGTTCACGGGCTGATTCAACCCATTACGGTAAGAAGGTTCAATGATCATGAATTCCAGATCATTTCCGGAGAAAGAAGGTACCGTGCCTCACAACTTGCCGGACTGGAGGAAATCCCGGCTTATATCCGCATCGCCAACGATCAGACCATCCTGGAAATGGCACTGATAGAAAATATACAACGCCAGGACCTCAACCCATTTGAGGTAGCAGTTAGTTATTACCGCCTCAAAGAAGAATGTAATCTCACGGACCTTGAACTTTCCAAGCGGGTCGGTAAAAAAAGGAGTACCATCACCAACTATCTGCGCTTGCTAGACCTTCACATTGGAGTGATCGAAGCACTTAAAGATGGTTCTCTGTCCATGGGGCACGCCCGGGCTATCGCAGGAATTCAGGACAAATTGCTTCAAAAGCAATTACTTGACAAAATTCTGGAAAACAAACTATCGGTAAGAGATGCCGAAAAAGAAGCTAAAAAATACACAACAGCCACCAAAACAGTCAAAAAAACGAAAGATGCCGGACAAGATTACAAGGCTGTTTTGGATGACTTTAAAGCTTTCTTTGGTACCATTAAAGTTAAAATAGAGGTATCCGACAAAGAAAAAGGCAGTGGTCGGATCGTCATCGCTTTCAAAAACACGGATGAACTCAATGAATATTTCAAAAGGGTTGAACAATAACCAGACTTTCTTAAATTTTCGTTAAACTGTTGCTTTCCGCAACATGGCAAACTCCCGATTACCGTTCAATGACTATGAAAAAACTTTTATTCACTTGTAGCCTGTTGCTTTTCGGAATGACGGTTTTTTGTCAGCAAGCCGATAGTCTGAAAACGGCTTCACTGCCGGAGCCCAGACTTGAACTGGATAAAAAACAAAAGGTTTCTGATTGGCCGAATCCCAAGAAAGCCATTCTTTTTGCTATCATTCCCGGGGGTGGACAGGTGTATAACAGAAGATGGTGGAAACTGCCTCTGGTTTATGGAGCCTTAACTGCCGGTGTGCTGATTGTCGATTATAACAGAGACTTTTACCTGAGGTATAGAGCGGCCCTGAATTTGGCAAGAGCCGGAGAAACCCATGAATTCACTCCATTTGGATTGTCTACAACCACCCTTAAAATTCGGCGTGATCTGGCCAACAAATATATGCAACAAGCCTACCTGGCCACCTTTGCCATATACCTCTTACAAGGCACGGAAGCCTTTGTAGATGCACATTTGCGGACCTTTGATATGGATGAAGATTTAAGCTTTGAACTGAGACCTACGGTTGATTTTCTCCCGCAAACCAATCAACCTGTAATCGGTATGACACTTTCCATTCCAATAAGCCGGTAAAAATTTCGTTATTTAATTTTGCGCTTTAAAAAGTAAGACCGTAAATGAATAAAGTACTAAGCCTCTTTTTCCTGCTATTTTCCATCGCTTCCTTCGGACAAAGTTTTGAGTGGGGCGTTAGCGTTCACCCTAATTTTTCCAACAGAAGGCTCATCGCCCTGGGAATTTATTCAGAAGAAGAAATCGTAACTATTGACAGTATGGAAACGGCACGCCCCTCCTACGCTGCCGGTGTATTTGCCAATTGGCAAAACGAAAAGATAGGCCTTTATCTTGGTTTCAACTATATGAGTACTGGATACCGAAGTATTAAAAACATCATATTGCCGGACGACCCTCTTTCCCAAAACTATACTCACCAACGTTTTGTTTATGAAAACAGGAATATCGAAATACCGGTTATCATTCAGTTTATTCAGCGGCCTGATGATAAAAATGCTATCTATTTTAACCTGGGAACAGCCCTGAGTTATAACCTGCAGAATAAAAACTCAACCCTCTTTTATACCAGGGAATCAAAATTCAGGGAGGATATAAAGGAACCGGATATCAATGATTTTCGCCGGGTGAATTATGCCTTTCAAACAGGTTTTGGATGGAAGAGAACGCTTGCCAATGGTATGGCTGTCACCCTCGAACCTGTATTCGTCATGTGGATAAAAGGAATCCTTAAACGTGGAGACCTCAACAGAAGTATTTACTCTCTCGGCATCCGTACAAGCTTTTCTTTGGGCGGATATGACAGAGTTGACTAGTAGCGCTCCGTGTTTTTTGGAGCTTTCATAAAAACTTAAAAAACAAAAAGTTATGCAAAGGCTGATCATGATTATTGGAATTGTTTTTTTCACCACCCAAATGTTTGGTCAAATTGGCCTTAATGGTGGTTACAACTTCAATGACGCCCGTAATTGGAAGATCACCAATGGGGATAATATCAATGACGTGATTCATGACTTTTTTGATAATGGATTAAGTTTCGGTTTGGACTATTGGTTTAGATTACCCAACCACAGGGTTGAATTCATGCCGGAAATCAACTACCAAAGTAACCAAAGTAATTATTTTTACGACCCATTGAATTTCGATCTCAATTCAACCATGATCAGCTTTTTCGCCAATACCAACTTTTATATTTTTGATTTTAAAGGGGATTGCAATTGCCCCACATTTTCCAAGAGAGGACCTGAACTTCAAAAAGGATTTTTTATCCGGATTTCCCCGGGGATAAGCTATTTCAGCAATAAACTTGAAAGCGAAGGCGCTGCCTTTCAAAACCAGGCATTCACTTTTAGTATCGGTGCTGGTGCTGGTATTGATTTTGGAGTTTCCGATTTACTGACGATTACCCCGATGGCCATGTTGCGCCACTACCCTGCCATTGACTGGAAAGATATTTCGACAATTGATGTCGGTATTAAAGAATGGGATTATCCCCAAGATGAAACAACTCTCACTCAGATATACATCGGCCTCCGAATCGGTCTAAGATTTAATTACCAGTAATCCTGGGAGTATGAATCCTTTCAGGCAGATCACTACCCACGTGCTGAGAGGGCTTTAACTCCATATTCATCTTGTAAGGATGAGAATCATATACAGCTGTTAATCAAAAGATTACACCCAATACCCCTCAATTTTGCATCGTAACATCGGCATATTTTCCACTAAAAACAAAATGGTGGAATAATACCTTTGTAGCTTTACTGTTTCAGGTTTGCGGCTGGATTTCTTTTCCCACCTCAAACCTGATTTCGTATATACAAATCAGGTCTCAATGGAATTAAACAAGTACAGCAAAAGAATTACCCAGGACGACAGTCAACCCGCCGCACAGGCCATGCTCTATGGTATCGGACTCAAAGATGAAGATTTCGATAAGGCTCAAATCGGAATTGTCAGTACAGGATGGGAAGGCAACACCTGCAATATGCACCTTAACGATTTAGCCAAAACGGTAAAGGAAGGCGTCCTGCAAAACGACCTTATAGGACTCATTTTTCACACCATTGGCGTTAGTGACGGCATGTCTATGGGGACCTCCGGCATGCGGTTTTCATTACCTTCCAGAGATATCATTGCCGATTCCATTGAAACGGTGGCTTCAGCACAATGGTATGATGGAATTATAGCGGTAGTTGGTTGTGATAAAAATATGCCAGGTGCAATGATAGCCTTAGGGCGGCTTAACAGACCAGCCATCCTCCTGTATGGAGGTACCATAAGTCCCGGATGTTACCACGATCAAAAGTTGGACATCGTATCTGCTTTTGAGGCTTTAGGTCAAAAAAACGCTGGTTCCATTGATGAAGAAGACTTTAAAGGAGTAGTTAAAAATGCCATCCCCGGACCCGGAGCCTGCGGAGGGATGTACACCGCCAATACAATGGCCACGGCCATAGAAGCGATGGGCATGAGCCTTCCCTTCAACTCTTCCTATCCTGCTACCAGCCCGGAAAAACAAATAGATTGTTTAAATACCGGACACGCCATAAGGCATTTGCTGGAAAAAGATATCAAGCCAAGAGATATCATGACGAAAAAGGCATTTGAAAATGCCATAACGATGATCATGGTTTTGGGCGGCTCAACCAATGCCGTTTTACATATTATCGCCATGGCCAAATCCGTAGGAGTTGATATAACCATTAATGATTTTCAGCGCATCAGTGATAAAACTCCCTTTCTGGCAGATCTCAAACCCAGTGGGAAATATGTTATGGAAGATCTTTTCAAAATAGGAGGTGTGCCCGCTGTTATGAAACTTATGCTTGAGGCAGGATACCTCCACGGTGACTGTATGACCGTAACGGGAAAGACTGTTGCTGAAAACCTGCAAGCCGTAAAACCACTAAAGGAAGGCCAGGATATCATTCGTCCTTTTGATAACCCGATTAAGGAAACCGGACATCTCCAAATCCTGTTTGGGAATCTTGCTGAAGAAGGAGCTGTGGCCAAAATTACAGGAAAAGAAGGAGAGTTGTTTACCGGTCCTGCTCATGTATTTGAGAGCGAAGATGCCTGCAATGAGGCCATCAGCCAGAAAAAGATCAAACCCGGAGAAGTAATCGTGATCCGCTATTCAGGACCACGGGGTGCTCCCGGAATGCCGGAAATGCTGAAGCCGACTTCAGCCATAATGGGACAAGGTTTGGGAGATGAAGTAGCCTTGATCACGGACGGAAGGTTTTCAGGTGGCACTCATGGGTTTGTTGTAGGCCATATCACACCGGAAGCTCAAAATGGCGGCCTGATCGGATTGCTTAAGGATGGAGATACCATTACTATTGATGCTCAAAACAACCGACTGCATGCTGACATTTCGGAAGCAGAAATCGCCAAACGCCGCGCCGAATGGTCAGAACCGGCCATCAATGCAGCCAATGGTTTAC
Organism: uncultured Bacteroidota bacterium; assembly: GCA_942492125.1. Taxonomy (GTDB): domain Bacteria; phylum Bacteroidota; class Bacteroidia; order Chitinophagales; family Saprospiraceae; genus BCD1. The sequence continues at coordinate 142,393 of CALODM010000035.1, read as the reverse complement.
TGAGAAAATATGCAAAAACAGTTTCATCGGCCAGTGAAGGTTGTGTAACTGATGAGATTTAAAATTAAAACCACCTAACAAGTAGACACATGGAAAAGATTACCGGAGCCGAAGCCGTATTGAAATGTCTTATTGCCGAAGGAATTGATACCATTTTTGGATATCCCGGAGGAGCCATCATGCCTGTTTATGATGAACTATATCATTACTCGGACAGAATCAGACACATCTTACCCAGACACGAACAGGGTGCCATTCATGCTGCGGAAGGTTACGCCCGGGTGAGCCGTAAAACAGCCGTTTGTATGGCTACATCGGGGCCCGGTGCTATGAACCTGGTCACCGGCCTTGGCGATGCATTACTCGATTCCACTCCCCTGGTGTGTATTACCGGACAGGTATTCGACAAATTATTAGGGTCTGACGCATTTCAGGAAATGGATGTAATCAACTGTACGATGCCTGTTACCAAGTGGAATTACCAGGTAACCAGAGCAGATGAGATTCCGAAAGTTTTTGCCAAAGCTTTTAGAATTGCTAATTCAGGAAGACCAGGGCCCGTAGTCATCGATATCACTAAAAATGCCCAATTGGAAAAGCTGGAATTTAGTTATGCCCCTGATCCCGTCATCAGGAGCTATCACCCAAAACCCGCTCCTGAAAAACTGGCGCTTACAGAAGCAGCCTTGTTGATCAATAACGCCCAGCGTCCTATGATACTTGCCGGTCATGGCATTCATATTGCCCATGCACAGGAGGTCTTCAAGGATTTTGTTGAAAAAACGGGAATCCCCGTAGGTGCTACCATTCATGGATTAGGTGCATTACCCTCCGATCATCCCCTGTTTGTAGGCATGTTGGGAATGCATGGAAATTACGGGGCCAATATTAACCAGAACCGAAGTGACCTGATCATAGCCATCGGCATGCGTTTTGATGACCGCGTGACCGGAAATCTGGAGAAATATATCAAACAGGCAAAAGTCATACATATTGAGATCGACCAGTCAGAAATAAACAAAAATGTATTTGCACATGTCCCCATTCATGCAGATGCCAAAGAAGCATTGGAACAATTGCTTCCCCTGGTAGATGAAAAGACCTATCCCGTATGGATGAAATCTTTCGCCGATTTTAAGGTGGAAGAAGAAAACAAAGTAATTAACCGGGACACACACCCTTCTGAAAATGATCACCTTCGAATGGGCATGGTTGTACGTGAGGTCTCAAAAGCAACCAAAGGTCAGGCCATCGTAGTGACGGATGTAGGCCAACACCAAATGTACGCAGCCAGGTATTACGATTATCTGGGACCCAATCAATGGGTAAGCTCCGGAGGAGCCGGAACCATGGGTTTTGGATTGCCTGCTGCATTTGGAGCCAAGGTGGCCGCTCCGGAAAAGGAGGTTGTCGCTTTTATCGGTGACGGAGGATTTCAAATGACCATACAGGAACTCGGAATGTGCAGCCAGTGGGAGATTGGCGTTAAGATTGTCCTGCTGGACAACAATTACCTGGGCATGGTCCGCCAGTGGCAGCAATTGTTTTTTGACAAGCGGTATTCCTCCGTAGCACTGACCAATCCTGATTTTATCCAGATTGCAAAAGGTTTTGGCGTACCCGGAAGGGTAATTGACCGGCCAGAGGAACTCAATGATGCCATAACAGAAATGCTCAACCACGATGGACCTTATCTCTTACATGTTCGCGTAGAACAGGAGGATAATGTTTTCCCCATGGTTCCTTCGGGAGCTGCAGTGGACGAGATCATCCTGACACCGGAGGAAATTTGATCAATTAATTTAAGGCCTTAAGTAAAAAAAATGGAAGAAAAAAAATATACCATAACCGTATTCACGGAAAATCACCCAGGATTATTGGCAAGGGTTGTCTCTGTATTTAGCAGAAGACATATCAGCATCATGAGCCTTACCACTTCAAAGTCCTCCATGCCTGATATTCACCGTTTCACCATTGTTGTCTTTGTAGATGAAGTCATGGTCAAAAAACTGGTAGCCCAGCTGGAAAAACAAATTGATGTACTCAAAGCGTTCTATTACGAACCTGACGAAATCGTTTACCAGGAAATTGCCCTTTATAAGGTGCCTACCAATATTTTTCTGAATGGCAATTCCGTGGAACGAATGATCCGTTCCCACAACGCACGAGTTCTCGTAATTGAACCTCAATATGTCGTGATTGAAAAAACGGGCCACCCCAGTGAAACAGAAGCATTACTGGAAGAATTGAAAAAAATAGGCATCTACGAGTTTGTACGATCTGGCAGAGTAGCCGTAGCTAAACCAATGGAAAAACTCAATGAATATCTGGAATCTCTGAAAAAGAGTCAAAACCTGTAGATTGGTTGCTGGTTACCGGTTAATAGTTTTAACCTGCAGCCAGCAACCTGAAGGCAAATCAATAAGTACTCCCTACCAACATGGGTACCTTTTCCAGTGCTTCTCCGATATCCGTAATAAGGTCATTGACATTTTCTACACCTACTGAAATGCGAACAAGCTTTTCGGTAATGAATAATTTGTTCTTGACTTCATCCTCCATCTCTGAATGAGTCATCGTTGCCGGGTGTTCTGCCAGGGATTCAGTACTCCCCAGACTTACCGCCAATTTCATCAAATGCAGATTATTGAGGAAAGTAAAGGCTTCTTTTTCTCCTCCTACCACATCAAAGGCAACCATTGAACCTGCAGAGCTGCATTGGCGCTTAAATACTTCATAAGACCCGGGATCTTCTTCCTGAAGAAATCCGAGGTAATAAACGCGCTCAACTTTTGGGTGATCCTTGAGGTATTCAGCTACTTTTTTGGCGCTTTCTGCCTGCCTTTCCATTCTTATCTTAAGCGTTTCCAAGCTTCTTAGCATCAACCAGCTGGTATAAGGAGAAGCCATATTTCCAAGGAATGTTCTAAGTGTTTTCACCCTCCTCATCAATTCGTTGTTTCCCAAAACAGCACCAGCGATAAGGTCACTGTGCCCGCCAATGAATTTGGTGGCTGAATAAATGACCAAATCGGCACCAACCTGAATGGGATGCTGATATAATGGTCCCAAAAAGGTATTATCCACTGCAAGAGTAACCTTTTTTTCTTCCGTTGAAAACAGATCCGCCATTTCCCTTAAACCTGCAATATCAACCAGGTAGTTGGTTGGATTGGTGGGTGTTTCAACGTAAATCAGCTTCAATTTATCTGCCAGGTTCTCTTCAATTAATCTTTGTTTTACATCTTCAAGGTCTTCCCAGGTATTAAACCCTACAACCTTTACTCCCATGGTGGGCAGAATATGCTCAATAAAATGAATGGTTCCTCCGTAAAGGGGTTTATTGTACAATAAGACATCTCCCTGTCTCAAAAACTCAATTAAAACAGTGGATATGGCTGCCATGCCGCTGTCAAAAACAGCACAATCCTGAGCATCATCCCAAAGACAAAGACGATTTTCTAAAATCTCCATATTGGGGTTGTTCAGCCGGCTGTAGATCAACCCGATCTCCTCACCTTCTCTTTTTTCCCTTTTCCCCAAAGCAACTTCAAAGAAAGCCTTGCCCTCTTCTGCCGTCTTAAAGCAATAAGTAGAAGTCTGAAATACAGGAACCTTTACCGCACCTTCGGATAATTCCGGCTTATATCCATAAGACATCATCAGACTTTCAGGTTGAAATTTTTTACGCTTATCCATATCTTTTTTCTTTAAAATTAAGTATTTTTAAACTTAAAATCTATATTTTTAAAACAAGGAGATATTAATTCCAAAAAAAACACTATTCCAGAAAAAACAACTAATCGCCATATTAAAAAAGCCATTAAAAAAGAAAAATAATCTTAATGATAAATATTGACCCGACAGACAGGAGGATATTACAAATGCTGCAGGAAAATGCAGATTACACCAATAAGGAAATCGCTGCCAAACTAGGAATGAGTACCACCCCGATTTTTGAAAGAATAAAAAAAATGAAAATGAACGGGGTGATCAAAAGAGTCATCGCAATAGTGGATAAAAAAGCATTAGGCAAAACGCTTACAGCTTATTGTAATGTATCGCTTAAGGTCCATGCCAAAGATTTCCTGGAAAAATTTGAGCAGGATGTAGCGGAATTAAAAGAAGTTCAGGAGTGTTACCACATCGCCGGCCAATACGACTATATGTTAAAGGTGAATACCAAAGACATTGATACCTACCAGCGTTTTATAACCAAAAAGCTGGCTGGATTGGAAAATATCGGAAATGTACAAAGTTCTTTTGTCATGAAAGAAATCAAACATACCTATGCCATTGAGGCCGAGGATTGAAGGTATTCACGAATACAAAAGATCCAACAACTAGTTCTTCTCTCTTACAAGAGAGGTTTTATTTTCAAAATCATACAAAGTAAGCCCTCTCAGATAATAATAGGCCAACCAGTAACTGCTTAAGGCACTGTAATAGGATCTACGGGCATTGGCCTCTTCATCAATGGCAATATTCAGGTCTGTGGCACTTATTTTACCGATAAGATATCTGTTCCTTGAAATATCCAGTCTGCGCCGGGCCAGGTCAAATGACTTTTTGGCCAGGCCTACCTGATCTTTTACCAATTCAAACTGTTGAACCCTGACAATAACTTCTCTTTCGAAATTTACCGCATCCTGTTGCACCTGTAACCTGACGAGGTCGGCATTAGCCCTGGCAATTTGCTTGGCAGCATTGGATTTACCCCAATCCGCAATAGGTATATCAAATCCTAGACTGAACACTTCCTGGTCCAGTGGTCTGCTGTAAACTTCCTCCAGGTTTCTCCCTGTTTGGGATAGTCCAAAAGAGGCAAATAAGTCAAAGTTGGGTCTTGTATTCGCTCTGGCCTGTGCCAGTGTTCTCTCGGCCTCGAGCATCCTGCGTTGCCTGGCAAGAGCATCAGCCCTGTTTTTGTTGGCTAAAACCAATGCTTCAGTTACATCCACTTCAAATTCGGGAATCTCTTCCGGGGGAAAAAGTTGAAAGGCAACCTCTTGTTGTATCCCCATAAAATTCCTGAGTCTTTCCGTTGCAGTGGAAAGCGCAAGTTTACTTTGTGACAGGGTTGCGTCAGAACGCATTGACTGTAATTCCATCTGCAGGACTTCTGTTTCCGCAATTTTGCCCACTTTATACCTGGCATTCGAAATTACGTAAAGACTATCTGCATTGGCTTTGTCCCGGAACGCGGCTTCCAGGTTTAATTGAGCATTTAATACTTCGAAGAAAAAACCTGTTGCATCGTAAGCGATCTGCTCAAAATCTTCGGAATATTGTTTTACCGATTCCTCATAGCGCAGCGGAGCAATTCTCTTCTCCCATTTCAAATCATTAAAACCGAAAATCGGCTGAACCAAACCGATAGAAACAGGTGTTGATAAATAGGATATATTCCCACTACCTGCCGTTGAAAAAAGATCGATCCTCCTCAAACCTGTCTGTGCGAAAATCTGACCGCCTGTCAGTGGTATGGATTGTTGGAGGTTTATCTGTGCAGAATTAGACATAAGAGACCTGTTGATGAAGGCCTCTGTTCCATCGGGCAAAATAATAGGTTCGATACTTCGATTGATATTGGGAATATCTCCTCTAAAGTTCAATTGCGGTTTCAAGCGTGCCAGGAATGCCTGGTATTGCCAGTAGTTATTTTTGAAAGAAACATCAGCGAATTGCTGATCTATACCGTCCTTTTGGGCTATTCGAATGGTTTGCATTAAATCCAGGGAAAGGGTATCTGTCTGCCCAAAAGCAGGGCTATTCAAAGCAATAATCAACAAAAAACAGAGCGTCTTAAATTTCATTTTGTCAAATTTCAAAAGGTTACATTAATTCCATAAGCACCAGGCTAATTCTCAAAGATTCAGCCCCGTCAGTCTGACCGTAATGCTTTTATTGGATCCTGTTGAGCTGCCTTCCTTGCCGGAAAAATACCAAAAATAAGACCAATGGCAATAGCCACCCCGGCAGACAGCAAAATGGACCAGGCGGAAACAATGGAAGGAATTCCGGCAGAATTAGCAATGACCCTGGATGCGAAATAGCCCAATACAACGCCTAAAAGGCCTCCGATCACACTGATGATTACCGCTTCAAATAAAAATTGTTGGATAATGTCGGATTTCAAAGCGCCCATAGACCTGCGTACGCCAATTTCTTTAATTCTTTCTAACACAGAAGCCAGCATAATATTCATAATACCAATACCACCAACAAGCAGTGATATGCCACCAATCGCTGCAAGTACCAGGTTAAAAATATCCTGGGTTTTTTGCTCTTGTTCCAGTAACAATTCCGGCACTTCCACTTCAAAATCAATAACTTCCTGATGCCTTCTGGTCAGTAAACGGGCGATTACTTCTGCAGAAGCCTGCATGGTATTAGACTCCTTCACACGGACGACAATCCGGTCGAGCTGATGGTAATTTTCAGCCCCTCCCTGATCTCCCCCGCGGTTTCCGATCTTGTCCTCTGTGATCTTCCCTCTGTTTTCAAAGCGCAATAAAGCAGTTTTTACAGGTACATAAACATCAGAATTATAATCTCTTATTCCCAGGTTTTTCAGGCTGCTTTTGCTGGAGCTTCTTTTTTCAATAACCCCGATTATTTTAAGCCAGGTATTACCACACTTGATTTTTTTCCCGATGGGATTCTCCGTACCAAAAAACTGTAATTGAATATTTTTACCAATAATACATACCGATTTTCCGAGTTCCATATGTTCATCATGAAAATAGGAACCTGATTCAATTTTTAGCCTGCTCAATTCAAAGAATTCGTTGGTAACGCCAACGCATTTGGCTTTTTCAAGCCTGGCAGATTGTATGATGGAGGTTGGGATTACGATCTCGGGACTGACGATATCCACAGTGGGTACCACTTCCCGGATTGCTTCTACATCTTTAAGGTTTAATCCCGGAGACCAGGATTTCTTGTCTTCTTCACCATTGGAACCCTCTTCCTCTTCTTCCTGCTCAGCAGTTGTAGTCATCGATTTAATAACAATATTATTAGTTCCAATTAATTTCATCTGATCCAGGATGGATTGCCTGGCACCGGTACCAATTGCCAGCATAGCAATAACGGCACCTACCCCAAAAATAATCCCCAGGGCAGTTAGGACAGACCTAAGTTTATTACTGAGCACGCTTTCAAAGGCCAGGGTAAGGTTGAATGATAATTTTTGCAGCATATCGGATTATTCAATTATGAAAATCATGTCTCCTCCTCCCTGACCGGTATTGGTCGGTTTGGCAATATTTTTTATTTTTTCTTTTTTAGCCTGGGCCCTGGCTTCCCGTTCCCGTTTTTCTTTTTCCAGATCCTCTAAAATCCTGGCTTTTATTTCCGGATCAATAGGAACAAACTTTAAGTCATTGACTTTTTCAGGGATACTCATAAAAATCTGTTCACCAGGCGCAAGACCTTCTTTTATGACGATCTGATTATCATTACTCAATCCGGTTATTACTTCCCTTTTGACGGTTTGCCCTTTCTCTTTCATGTAAACGAAAGACAGAGAATCTGATTGAATGCATTCTAATGGGACGTATAGAACATTATGGAAAGTGTCGGTAATAATTTCGTTGCTCGTGGTCATGGCAGGACGCAAAATGGAATCCGATTCATTAATCTGAATAACCACTTCAAACACCTTGGAATCATAACCCCGCAATTGTTCTCCGATATTGGCTACAGTCAACACCACCCCGGTATAACTTTCTTCGGGGAAAGCATCTACTTTAACATTTACTTCCTGGCCTTGTTTCACCTTACTGATATCGACCTCATTAACGTAGGTTTTTGAGATCATATCCGTCAAATCCGGTAATTCAGCGACAACGGGATCCCAGGCGGAAATCCTTGATCCGGGTTCCTTCTTACCATTCCAGGTCCTGGCATAAATGACCATCCCCGACGTAGGAGCCGATATTGAAAATTCATTGGAAAGCTCCGAGAATTTCTCCAGCTTTTGTCTGTTCTGTCTCAATAAAGCATTGATTTCTCTGATTTTGGCTTCGGATTGTTGTTGTTTCAATTCATACTTCTTCTCCAGTTGCGAGAAATCACGTTCGAGTCTTTCAAGATCAAGTTCGGTTTGCCTGATGATAGACTGCGCCTCGTATTTGTTTTGTTCAACGAGCAATTGTTTTTCTTTCTTACTGAAATCGAGGTTAACCAGCTGATCCCGAATAGCTCTCAGCTCAATCGCCGTATCAATTTTGGCTTGTTCCAGTTGCGTCTCGATTTTTTCTATCTCCGACTGCACATTACTCATTTTATTGGAAATTTCTGTCCGGTCGAGAGATCCAACGTATTGTCCTTCCTGTACAATGGTACCCTCAGGAACAAGGTCTGAAAGAGTGGTTTCATAAATTCCGGCAGGGCGCATTCCCTGAGGAGCTCTGATTTTCACGGAGTTTTTAGCTTTTAGTTCTCCTGTCCCGGTAACCGAGATATAGAACTCTCCCTGGACAACTTCTGTCATCACATCAGACAACTGATCTTCCTGGTCACCCCTCAGAAAAAAATAAGCAATAATGATCAAGGCTAAAAAACCTATCAGGTAAAGATAACGAGAGCGGGTTTTCATGTATGTAATATTGTTTTGTTAAATTCAAAGAAAATAATAAAATTGGAAAAACAGGCATTTTTTAACAAAAACAATTAGGTCTTAAGCCTTTAGTCATTAAATAAAAAAAAATATAAAAAACAATTCCCTAAGCGCCTCATTATTCAAAAAAAAGTTGCAACTTTGTGATCCGGCTCAAAAGAAAAAAGGCTTTTTTAAAGCATTTGTAAAGCACATTTACTTATACAATTCATCTGAATTGCCCTTTCGCCCCCTGATGAGTCTAACTCACTGATACTATTACTTTTACACTCGTACTATTTTTATTATTTTAACTGTGGTCTTTGACCCTTTAACTAATTCTGCTGCATGGTAATTGATCATACTTCAGTGTGGGATAAGTGTCTCCAGAACATTCGGAAGAGTGTGAACGGACGAAGCTTCAAAACCTGGTTTGAGCCCATCAAACCCGTACGTTTAGAGGACAATTCTTTAACCATACAAGTCCCCAATCGTTTTTTTTATGAATGGCTCGAAGAGCACTATGTTTCTTTGTTGAGAACCTCCATTCGCAATGAATTAGGTAACCAGGCTAAACTGGAGTATCAGATACTTACCAACCGTTCTTCTGTTTCCACAACTGCAGCTCGTGCGAACACCCAGGCTGAACAGGTTGCCGATAGTACCTATACTCCGGGAATGGTAGCTACCGAAAATATAAAAAATCCCTTTATCATTCCGGGAATTAAAAAAGTAAAGGTAGAGCCAAGACTCAACCCTAATTATCTTTTTGAAAACTACATAGAAGGTGACTGCAATCGCCTGGCACGTTCAGCAGGATTGGCGATTGCCAAAAACCCGGGTAATACCTCTTTTAACCCATTGGTCATTTTTGGGGATGTAGGTTTAGGAAAAACCCACCTTGCACAGGCTATAGGCAATGAAGTTATAGATAATCATCCAGATAAAAATATTTTATACGTTTCTACGGAAAAATTTACCAACCAGATCATTCAATCTATTAAAAACAATGCGGTTAATGACCTGGTAACTTACTATCAGTTGATGGATGTGCTTATTGTTGATGATATTCAGTTTTTGGCCAACAGAACCAAAACACAGGAAATATTTTTCCATGTTTTCAACCAACTCCACCAAAACAGTAAACAGATCATCCTGACCTCTGATCGTCCTCCAAAGGATCTTAACGGTATGGAAGAGCGTTTAATCTCAAGATTTAAATGGGGATTATCAGCTGATCTGCAGGCGCCGGACCTCGAAACCAGAATGGCCATTTTTGAAGCTAAAATGTCTACACAAGGACTTGATTTACCTCAGGATATTACGGAATTTATTTGTTATAACATCAAAAACAATATCCGTGAACTCGAAGGTGTTTTGGTTTCACTGATAGCTCAGTCGTCGCTCAATCGCAGACAAATAGACCTTGACCTGACCAAGGAAGTAATCAAAAATTTTGTCAAACACATCAATAAGGAGATCACTGTTGAATTCATCCAGGAACTGGTCGCCGACCATTTTGATGTACCCGTTGAAAAACTACAAGGCAAAACCAGGAAGCGCCAGGTCGTGATTGCGCGACAGTTGTCCATGTTCCTCACCAAAAAGCTCACTGGGAAGTCGCTTAAAGCTATTGGTGAGAATTTTGGAGGCCGTGATCACAGTACGGTAATTCATTCCTGCAAAACCGTCCAGGACCTCATGGAAACAGATGCTATCTTGAAGGACACTGTTGCTGAGCTGGAGAAAAAAATCAAGCTCAGTTTAAATGAAAAATAATTTAAAAAAAACAGCACTGCTATTTGCTTTTAAAAAAGGAACGTTTATCTTTGCAGTCGCTTAAGAAAAAAAGCACTCGGGGTGTAGCGCAGTCCGGTTAGCGCACCTGCTTTGGGAGCAGGGGGCCGCAGGTTCGAATCCTGCCGCCCCGACACGAGAAAAGCTAGTTTTCATGGTGACGTGGGTGAGTGGCTGAAACCACCGGTTTGCTAAACCGACGTACTCTGACCCCGCCTCCCGCCAGGCCCCCTGTCTCTATAATATATCAGGGGTCCGCGGGTCGTTCGGGTCCCGCCTTCACCGCTCAAGGAAAATAAGGTCAGCACATGAATGTGTGCTGGCCTTTTTTGTTGTGATGGTGTCCTTTTTTCTAACCAAATCATGTCATATTTGCGGAAGCTCATTGCGCCTACCTGCCCCCCCCTTCCTTTTGCCATGTGCTTCTGTAATTCCCCCCCCCACGTCGCTTGTGCTTTTCTTTCGCTACTTCCGCTGTTTCCCAAAGCTAACAGAATCCCGCCCTGTCTCCCCTTTCGATTTGCCTTTGATTACCTGGACGGTGGATGCAACTCCGAGATCAACCTGAGACGCAATACTTCAGATATTCGTGAAGTACAATTAAAACCTTATTACCTGCGGGATTATGCCGGTATATCTATGGAAACGGAATTGTTTGGAAAAACATATAACGCTCCTTTTGGCATCGCTCCTATCGGTTTACAGGATCTCATGTGGCCAAAAGCTTCGGAGATTTTGGCACGTGCAGCTTTTGAGCACAACATTCCCTACATGTACCCGGCCCCCAAAAATTGCGGAATTACGGAGGGTAATGCCCCCTGGTTCCAATTATACCATCCATCGGAAGATGCCTTGAGGGATGACCTCATCAAAAGATGTACCGAGGCACAATACCCTGTTTTTGTCATTCTGAGTGATGTACCAACCTTTGGCTACCGCGCAAAGGAAATACGTAATGGATTGGCCATGCCTCCCCGCATGACGCTCAAAAATATCCTCCAGATCATGAGTCGTCCGAAATGGGCATTGAATACCCTATTGGCCGGACAACCGGAATTCAAAACCCTTAAGCCTTACATACCCGGCGGCATGAATTTAAAACACCTGGGGCAATTTATGGATAAAACCTTTACCGGTCGGCTCAATGAAGAAAAGATCAAACCTATCCGGGACCAATGGAAAGGCAAACTGGTACTCAAAGGCGTAGCCAGTGAGGAAGATGTTGAAAAAGCCATAGCTCTTGGAATTGACGGCATCATCGTTTCCAATCACGGTGGTCGGCAATTAGATACTGGTCAGTCAACGATCAAACCATTGACTGAAATAGCCCGAAAATACAAAGGCCAGATCAAGATCATGATGGACAGCGGTATTCGCACGGGCCCTGATATCGCCAATACCCTGGCCAGTGGTGCTGAATTTACCTTCCTTGGTCGATCCTTTATGTATGGAGTGGCAGCTTTGGGAAAACAAGGTGGGCATCACACCATATCTATCCTGAAGAAACAATTGCAACAAGTCATGGAGCAACTTTGCTGCGAGAAAGTTGCAGACATGAGCAAACATTTAGTTTAAGTAACAACAAAATCTACATGGTCAAAGGAATAATTTTCGATATGGATGGCACCATGATTGACAACATGATGGTCCATCACCGTGCCTGGCAAAGAACACTGGAGGATATGGGCTTAAAGTTGACCCTAGAGGAAGTAAAAGAACATATCCACGGAATCAATAGTGAGATATTAGAAAGAATATTCGGTGACCGTTTCACACCAGAGCAAAGACGACAAATTTCAGCTAAAAAAGAAGCAGCATACAGAGACATATTTCTCCCGGAACTTCAATTGATTGAAGGGTTATCTGATTTTTTAAACAGATTGAAAGCGGCAAATATCCCTATGTCAATAGGAACGGCTGCGCCGAGAGAAAACGTTGAATTTGTCATGGCCAACCTGAAACTTCAGGAATATTTCACTGGTGTCTTTGATGCCCAAAGCGTTAACCGGGGGAAAGCCGGACCCTGAAATATTTGAACTGGCTGCTGATTCAATGGGCTTATCAGCTTCCGAATGTTTGATCTTTGAAGATAGCCTTACAGGAGCAGAAGCTGCCAAAAGAGCCAATGCAAGATCCATCATCGTCACCACTACACACTCCAGGGAAGAATTTAAACATTTTGATAACATTTTAGGATTTATTAAAGATTTTAATGAAATGAAAATAGATTTTTGGGAGGAATTTTTCTAATTGCGGCTAATAAAAGCATTAAGCCCTTTTCTGCCTGATGGTTTTATTATCCGGGAAGAATTACATCTGTACCTTAAAAGTCAGGTCTTAATTTAGAGGTAGTTGTCCCAAGAAAATCTTCTAATTTTAATGCTCCATTGCCCTGATCTCATTCTTCTTTTTTCACTTACATTGACTTCAAAAAAGACCTATTGCTTTTTATGAATTATCCAAAGACTGTCCTTCTGCTTATTGCTTCAATACCCCTACTCCAAAGCTGTTCCCAGCCTCCTCCCCCACCCGTTCAACCTGTTCCTTCATCACGGCAATTAGCCTGGCAGCAAATGGAATATTATGCCTTTGTCCATTTCAACATGAATACCTTTTCCAATATGGAATGGGGTTTTGGGGACGAAAAACCGGAGCAATTCCACCCCTCTGAACTGAATTGCAGACAATGGGCCAAAGTGTGTAAGGATGCCGGTATGAAAGGCATCATTATCACCGCCAAGCATCACGATGGTTTCTGCTTATGGCCATCAGCATATACCGAACACTCTGTCAAAAACTCCCTTTGGCGTGACGGCAAGGGTGATGTCATCAAAGAATTGTCAGATGCCTGTAGGGAGTATGGTTTAAAAATGGGTGTTTATTTATCTCCCTGGGACCGGAATCATGCAGATTACGGGAAACCGGAATACATCACTTATTTCAGGAATCAATTGACAGAATTACTGACAAATTATGGTGAGGTATTTGAAGTCTGGTTTGATGGTGCCAATGGCGGTACGGGATATTATGGCGGTGCCAACGAAGAACGCCGTGTAGATAAAAGGACTTATTACGATTGGGAAAACACTTATAAAATAATCAGAGAACTACAACCCAATGCCGTGATATTCAGCGATGCAGGGCCTGATGTCCGATGGGTTGGCAACGAACACGGATTTGCCTATACAACTACCTGGTCCAATTTAAAAAGAGATAGCATTTACGGCGGAATGCCAGAATATAACACAAAATATGCCATGGGCCAGGAGGATGGAACGCATTGGATTCCCGCTGAGGCAGATGTATCCATACGTCCCGGGTGGTACTATCACGAATATGAAGATCATAAGGTCAAATCATTAGGCAGTCTGTTGGACATCTACTATAACTCCATTGGGCAAAACAGCACCCTTCTCCTGAATTTTCCGGTGGATAAAAGAGGTCTTATCCATGAAAATGACCTTGTTCAACTCCACAAATTAACCCAAAAACTCCAGGAGGATTTTAAGCATGATCTTGCTTTCGGGCAAAAAGTTAAAGCCAGCAATAAAAGAGGCTCTGGTTTCAAAGCAGCATTTACGGTTGATGATGACCCCAGAACCTATTGGGCAACAAATGACGATGTGATCCAGGCGGAATTAACCATCACTTTGGATAGTCTTACGCCTTTTAACCGTATGGTGATCCAGGAATTCATTCCGCTGGGACAAAGAATTAAATCCTTTCATATTGAAGCTCAAACTGCTGAAGGCTGGAAAAAGATTGCTTCGGGAACTACCATTGGTTACAAACGCATTTTACGCATTCCAGATACAGAAGCTGATGCTGTCAGATTGATCATCAAAGATGCAAAGGCCTCTCCTACGATTTCCAATGTTGAACTATATAACGCACCAAAACTGCTGGAGCCTCCGAAAATATCAAGGACAAAAAATGGAGTTATACAGATAGAATCTCCGGAAAAAGATATCGATATTTATTATACCACCGATGCCACCGTACCAACGCTTAATGCGAAAAAATACGAAGGAGCATTTACGGAAAAAGGAGTGATCACCATTCGGGCAGTTAGCACGGACAGCATTCGATTTAGTGATATCAGTCAGGTAAGTTTTGATATTTGTGCTGACAAATGGAGAATACTCCATTCGGATAAAAAAGCGCTTCAGATCATAGATGGAAACTCCGATAGCTGGTGGGCCTGTCCTGAGGGTACAAATAATGAAATAGTCATTGATCTTGGAGAAATCTTGGAGATCAATGGTTTTACTTACCTGCCCATGCAACAAAGATGGATCACGGGGTTTATTAAAGCCTATAGTTTTTCGGTGAGCCTTGACAATATCAACTGGCAACAGGTTTCATCAGGAGAATTCGGGAATATTTTAAACAACCCCGTTTTAAAAAGCATCCATTTTCCAACCACCAGGGCAAAATTCGTTAAATTAAAGGCTCAATCAACAGTAAACGATACTCCGGCAGCATTTGCCGAGTTAACAGTATTGACTAAAACGATAGATTAAGCATTTCTATAAACACAAAAAAGAAATCATGAAATTACAATCCTTATTATTATTATTACTGGCTACCATGGCTTTTTTTTCCTGCGAGACTAAGGAACCCGTTCCAATGGATCTGAGCAAGGAAGGAATCATTCCAATACCGGTTAGCCTTTCAGCCACAGGCAGCTCCTTTGAGATTGCCGGAAAAACAAACATTTATATCACAAAAAAGGACTCTTCTCTCGAATGGTTAGGCCATTACCTGGCAGACCTGATCAATGCGCCAACAGGTTATGAGATCAATGTTCTCAACGACGAAAACCCACCCCAAAACGGTCATATAATTTTAAGCCTTAACCGTGAGAACGAATTACCCGAAGAAGGGTATCAATTAGACATTTCTGAAAAAACCCTTACAATCCTGGCACCGGAGCCCGCAGGTATTTTTTATGGTATCCAAACGCTCAGACAATTATTACCGGATAACATAGAGCTTAATGAAAAACAGGCTGGCCCGTGGCTGGTAGCCTCAGGGAACATCAGGGATTATCCGGAATATGGTTATCGGGGTGCCATGCTGGATGTTGCCAGGCATTTTTTCACACCCGATGAAGTCAAATTATTTATCGATTATCTGGCCATGTTTAAAATGAATCGGTTACACCTGCACCTTACAGACGACCAGGGTTGGCGAATAGAGATCAAATCATGGCCGAATCTGACAGAACATGGCGGAAGCACCGAGGTTGGTGGAGGACCTGGGGGATTTTATACCCAGGAAGTCTATAAGGACATTGTTGATTATGCGGCGGAGCGATTTATAACCATTGTACCGGAAATTGATATGCCGGGGCATACCAATGCAGCGCTCGCTTCTTACCCTGAATTGAATTGTGATGGAAAGGCCACAGAGTTGTATACAGGCATAAAAGTGGGGTTCAGTACGCTGTGTACCGATAAAGAAATCACCTATCAATTCATTGATGACGTAGTTCGTGAAATGGCAGCCATGACTCCTGGCGAATACTTCCATATTGGTGGCGACGAATCTCATGTAACGCCTTTGGAGGCTTATGTTCCATTTATCAACCGAACACAATCCATCGTTGAGAAATACGGTAAGAAAGTCATTGGCTGGGACGAGATTGCCCATGCAGATTTGTTGCCGAATACCGTAGTTCAGTGGTGGGCCAAGGTAGAAAATGCCCAAAGAGGGATTAAGAAGGGCGCAAAAGTATTGGTCTCCCCTGCTCATAAAGCCTACCTCGACATGCAGTATGATTCAACAACTCAGTATGGCCTTCACTGGGCTGCCTATATCGAAGTGGACAGCGGATACCTTTGGGATCCAACCACCATTGCCCCCGGGATTGAACAAAAAGACATTATTGGGATTGAAGCCCCCTTGTGGTCAGAGACAGTCTCCAATATCGATGAAGCGGAATATTTGATTTTCCCAAGATTACCAGGTTACGCAGAAATCGCCTGGTCTCCGATGGAATCAAGACAATGGGATAACTATAAACAAAGATTGGGCAAACAAAAATCCAGGTTCGAAAATATGGGAATAAATTATTATCCGTCAGAGCTTGTCCCGTGGCAGTCCAGGGATAGCATACATTCCCAAATTAAACATTAAATCGTGTCTCTAAAAGAAACGATCTACCATCTAAAAGGCCCTTCCCGTTTTAAGCAGGAAGGGCCTTTTTTTTAAAACGGTAATTTATTACCAAAACATAGCATAAAGCGCTATCAGTATCAGAATAACAGCAAAGGCACTGATGTTAAAAACAGGATCCGTTGCAAATAATTTTCTGGAAAGGTCAATACCTTTTTCGTGATCTTTTCCTTTACCTTCAATTAAGCTGATAATGGCCATGATCAACATGGAGAGGATCGTGGTCCAAAACATCTGATTCATGAAAGGCATCTTGAGGAATACAACACTGTCTGACCATTCGTTCGGCCCGACTTTAAAATACAAGGCAATCGGAATGGAAAGGATAACACCCCAGATGGCTGCATTATTGGTATTCTTTTTCCAGAATAATCCCAGGAGGAATACTGCTAATATCCCGGGACTAACGATCCCTGTGTACTCCTGAATATATTGAAATACCTGGCCCAGGTTTTGTAACTGGGGTGCCAGTATTACAGCAATAATCAAAGCAACACTAGCTGTGATACGCCCAACATTTACCAATCCTTTTTCACTAGTTCCTTTGGAAAAATATGGTTTGTAGATGTCCATGGTAAAGATAGTAGCTGTAGAATTCAACATAGAAGCCAATGATGAAACAATTGCTGCTGCAAGTGCCGCCAGCACCAAACCCTTAAGACCATTGGGAATAAATGACTTGATTAACCAGGGGGCTGCGCTGTCATTGATGAATTTACCGTTTTCAGCAATAAACGAAGGATCCACAGACTCGGCCGTTACCACCCCTTCAGGACCGGCATTCATTACATAAGCTACAATTCCGGGGATAACCACGATCAGTGGGATAATCAATTTCAGGAATGCGGCAAAAGCGATACCACGTTGTGATTCCTTAAGACTTTTAGCAGCAAAGGTTCGCTGTATGATGTATTGATTGAATCCCCAGTAATAAAGATTGGCAACCCACATACCTCCAATGAGAACGGCAAGCCCGGGAAGATCCCACCAGGCATCCCTGCCATTCGGTGTAATGATCTCACCTTTTTGGAGAATCATTGAAAATTTTTCCGGCACTGCTTCATAAATCACCCGGAACCCGGCAAAAATCCCTTCTCCGTCTGAAACATGATTCAAGGCTATGACCGTTGTAATTAATCCTCCCCCCATCAACAAAACTACCTGTACCACATCCGTCCAGGCCACCGCCGAAAGTCCTCCCCAAAGAGAGTAGGCCGCAGCAAAGAGCGCCAACCCAATGATAGCCGTCATCATCAAAGAACCGGATCCGTCACCGATGATGGTATCCAAAGCTGTCGCCCCCAGGTAAAGAACCGAGGTAAGATTGACAAAAATGAACAACGCGATCCAGAATACAGCCAAAATGGTTTTCAGATTCGTGCCATACCTTTTCTCAACAAATTCAGGAATGGTGTATAATCCCTTTTCTATAAAAATAGGCAGGAAAAATTTACCCACGATAATCAAGGTAATCGCAGCCATCCATTCATAGGAGGCAATGGCCAGACCAATGGCAAAACCGGACCCGGACATGCCTATGAATTGCTCTGCTGATATATTGGCTGCTATCAAAGAAGCACCAATGGCCCACCAGGGCAAGGACTTACTCGCCAGGAAGTAATCTTCCGTAGATTTTCCCCCTTTACGTGAAACCCACAATCCCAGGGATACAATGAACAATGCATACCCAATAAAAACAACGTAGTCTAAAGTGTTAAATCCCATGTTTTTTTGATTTAAGTCAGTTTCGTTTTTTCAAAAAAAATACTCCTCCACCTTTGATGGAAGAATAGAATAGAAGATTTTTCAAAGTAAAAATTTACTTACTTGCCCCTTAGGTTGATTGAAGAAAAATTAATATTTATCTGGTAGAACTTTTGAGCGACATAAATGTAAAAATTTCCAACTCAAAAAGATAAAACAAGAGGGTGTTTTTTAAATCCCCCATTCCATATCGTATAATTGTAGAGCAAGAAAAGCCAAACCAATAGAAATATCAAAAATATCCAATCGGAAAGTTCTGATTCTCCGTTGCAGTAGATATTTGAATCACAACAACATGTAATAAAAATCACATTATCTCATAATAATGCTGGCCGTTACCCCTTAAATGAATAATTTTCATCTTTTTACATTGACTATTATCAAAATATAGAATACTTTTGTTGCTGT
This sequence comes from uncultured Bacteroidota bacterium, assembly GCA_942492125.1. Taxonomy (GTDB): domain Bacteria; phylum Bacteroidota; class Bacteroidia; order Chitinophagales; family Saprospiraceae; genus BCD1. The sequence goes on along the minus strand of CALODM010000035.1, from coordinate 123,639 downwards.
AGTAAACATATACCCTCCCTTTCAAATCTTTTACCACCCAACTCTACCCATTGCTCACCCATTGAGCTCGTAATTCCTCATAGGAGTTTAAGTTTCAGGATTTGCGAAATTCCTGAAAAGGTTCCCAACTCCTTGTTTCAGGAATACTTGATGTGAGATTTGAAAAAACCAAACAATATGAACAAACGATCACTTAACAATCCCCTCATTTTGATTGGTGTAAGTCGATCCATTCCCTTTTTGTCCTCATACCATATCGGTTTTAATTCATTGCATCATTCCCCGGGTATTATTTCGAAATATAACAATTATGGCAAATGGAATTAAGCGATAAATATGGCTTGCATGAATATGAACCCAGATGGTTTGCGGTTTATTTGAAATACAAAAGGGAAAAACTCGTCCGGGACAGACTGCTCGAAAAAGGTATTGAAGTATATCTTCCATTAAAAAAATACATTCGGCATTATACCAGAAAAATCCGCGAAGTAGAACTTCCTTTGATCAGTTGTTATATATTCACGAAAATCACCAAGAAAGAATACCTGCCAGTTTTAAAAACACCTGATGTGGTTTCGTTTGTAAAACTATCCAAATCCATCTTTGCCATACCGGAAGATGAGCTCAATCTGATAAAAAGAATAATGGGTGAAGGAATAGACATTGACATAGAGCCCAATACCTATCAGGTAGGTGATAAAGTTGAAATTATTGGCGGCAATCTCACGGGTATTAAAGGTACCTTATTGGAAAAAAATAAAAACAAAAATTTCTTAATAGAATTGAATCATACCGGTTATTCTCTGATGATGCAGATAGATCAGAAACTGTTAAGAAGATTATCCAGAAATAATAATCCTATAAGGACATTTTAACCTTTGGGATTTATAAAATAGTGATCACCTTTTTTGATGATCATATGTGAACAAACCAGTTTTTTTATTCTACAATAAGTCCACGCGGCTTATCAAAGGCGGAGCCTTAAACCCAATACTTACCAGAATCCGCCAGGTGTGACAACCTCCAAAGCTCACACCCTTATCTTCCAGAACAAATTTACATCCTGGCAATCGCCATGTAAGTGGGATTGTGCATTTTACACTCACCTTAAAATTTTTATTATGAACAGCTTTGCCCTGATCGGAGCAGCCGGGTACATTGCTCCCCGTCACATGCGTGCCATTTTGGAAACTGACAATAAGCTGGTCGTTGCACTGGACAAGACCGACTCCGTTGGAATTATTGACAGTTATTTCCCGCAAGCAGCTTTTTTTACTGAATTTGAGCGATTCGACAGACATGTCTGTAAACTCATCCGCAAAGGAGAACCGGTAGATTTTGTATCGGTTTGTACTCCGAATTATCTCCATGATTCTCATATCAGGTTTGGGTTACGTATTGGAGCGGACGTAATTTGTGAAAAACCTCTGATGCTCACTCCCAGGAACATCGATGCACTGCACCAACTGGAAGAAGAAAGTGGTAAAAAGATCTATACCATACTTCAACTACGATTACATCCTGCCATTCAAAAACTAAAACGCATAGTTGATAACTTAGGCAATGGAAAAGTTTATGATGTAGATCTAACCTATATTACCTCCAGGGGGAACTGGTATTATACCAGCTGGAAAGGAAGCATGGAAAAATCAGGAGGGATAGCCACCAATATAGGCATTCATTTCTTCGATATGCTCAGTTGGATATTTGGAGAGGTCAAAGAAAATACTGTCCATCTTCATACACATGACCGGGCCGCAGGTTATATGGAACTCGAAAAAGCGAGAATCCGCTGGTTCCTCAGCATTAACAGTGAAACCCTTCCGGAGCAAGTACAACAAAGGGGCATGAGAACCTACCGTTCTATTACCATTGATGACCAGGAGATTGAATTCAGCCATGGATTCACAGATCTGCACACAAGAAGTTACGAAGCTATTCTGGCCGGAAACGGATTTGGCCTGAAAGATGCCGAAAAAGCTATAAAAATCGCCTACGATATTCGTAATGCCAAACCTGTCGGCCTTACAGATCAATTTCACCCTTTGGCACTGCTGCCGGCTTCCACCCATCCTTTCCGAAAAGATCACTTTTACCGTATAACAGCACCTCAAACCGATTATGTGTAACAGTAATTTTTAACCATCATGAGAAAACTAACCTGCTACTTATTGTATATGCTGTTTTTGTGTTGTTTATGGCAAAGCTGCGGAAGCGTCAAACACACAGAGATGATGATGCTCACCGAAATGACAGAGGAAACGATGCACATCGACAGTCTGCCTGTACTGAAAATCAGGACAGATGACATTCTAAGCATAAAGGTAGCCAGCAGAAACCCCGAAACGGTAATTGCTTTCAGACAAACCATTGAGGCATCAGCTGCCGCAGGAGAAAGAGCTTTGGGTACTCAGGAGGGCTATCGTGTCGATGAGCAGGGCAATATTTATTTACCCTTTTTAGGACCTGTTCAGGCAGCGGGAAAAAGTCTGCTGGAACTGCGCCAAAACATCACGGACAGCCTGATACAATTTATCCCCGATGCTTCCATTCAAGTCAGATTCATGAATTTCAGGGTCACCCTTTTGGGTGAAATAAACCGGCCCAATACCTATATAATTCCCAATGAACGCCTCACCATCCTGGAGGCTATAGGCATGGCCGGGGATTTCACTCCCTATGCAAGGCGTAATTCGGTTCTGGTAATTAGGGAACGGGAAGGCAACCGTGATTTTAACAGGATAAACACTCAGAACAAGACTGTTTTTGAATCTCCGTTTTATTACCTGAATCCAAACGATATCGTTTACGTAGAACCCTTAAAAGCCAAACAATACGCTACCCAGGGGGATTTTCTGCAGCGCTATTCAGGCATACTGATCCCACTGGTAAGTTTAATAACTTTTGTCCTGGGAACTACCCTTGCAAAATAACAGAGAAAAAGCCACAGTAATTGTTTTTTCAATAAAAAACAGATTCCTATGAAAGAAGAAAATCTAAACATCAGGCAACTTTTAGGAGAGACTTTGAGGTACTGGTACGTTTTTGCCATCATTCTTCCTCTGGTAATCGGTATGGCTTATTTGTATCTGAAAAAGACTCCACCAAAGTATGAGGCTGAAACCCTCGTACTGATAAAAGATGATAAAAAGTCAGGTCAACTCAGCGAGGAAGGAATATTTGGTGAATTAGGATTGGGCGGAAAATTAAAAAACCTGGAAAATGAAATCCTCGTATTGCAATCTACACCTTTAATGATAAAAGTAGTTGAAAAGCTCAACCTGAATTTCAGGTATGTTACCAGGATAGGTTTGAGGAAAATGGATTTGTATACCAACAGCCCTGTAGAAGTGCTCAACTGGCAACCATACCAGGCAAACGGCACCCTTACCGGAGAGATAACGCAGGATGACAAAGGTGGTTTCCTCCTCGAAAGCAATGGCCATACATATTCCGGTGAATTCGGAAAAGTCCTGCATCTTCCTAACGGACGACTGACCATTTCCCGGAAAAGGAGTATAAAAATGCATTCTCCCATGTATATCCGTATTCAATCGGTAAGAGGAAGAGCTTTAGAGTTGTTGGATGCCCTGGAAATTACATTGGTAGGCAAAGAATCAAGCACTATAAGTCTGACCATAAAGGATACTTCTCCGGAGAGGGCTCGTGACATACTTACAGAACTCGTTGTCACTTATAATAATAGCACCATTGAAGAAAAAAATCAGGTTTATAAGAATTCAATTGATCTTATAAACGGAAGGATAGAGATGATCGCTTCCGAACTTTCTGAGGCGGAATCTGACGTCGAAGCATATAAAAGCCGGTTCAGTATGACAGAGTTGAGTGCAGAGGGCAGCATACTGATGAACGAAATAGCTGTTAATAACAAGGAGCTTTCCGAAAAAGATATACAACTGGAAATACTCAATTCCATAGAAGAATTTCTTATTAAAAATAAAGACAGATTCGAATTTGTTCCCACCAATATAACCATTAACAACCTGACCCTGGCCAATCAACTTACCCGGTTCAATCAATTACTGGCAGAAGGTGCCAGATTAAGAACAGACCTGGGTCCCTCCCACCCCGACCTCAAACTCATTGAAAAACAAATCCAGAATCTGCGGCAAACCATTATAGATAACATCAAAGCTATCAAAAATGATATCCAGATATCTACTTCCGCCTCCAGAGGCCGGAAAACAATGTTGGAAAGCCGGTTGAGAAGTTTACCCAGAAGAGAAAGAGAGCTCGTCGAGATTGAACGCCAGAAAATAATCAAGGAAAACCTCTATTTATACTTGTTACAAAAACGAGAAGAATCGGCCATCTCTCTGGCAATAACGGTGGCCAATGGCAAAGTCGTTGAGCCGGCCAGCGTCCCAACCTTGCCCATCAGTCCCAAAAATCTCCAAATTTGGTTGATCGCCGTTTTTATGGGTCTTGCTATACCAAGCGGATTGGCATTGTTGTTAAATAACCTCAATGACAAAGTACTGTTCCGGGAAGATATTGAAAAAGTCACGGAAGTACCTCTGGTGAGTATGTTATCTTACAACCGAAATGGCAAAAACCTGGTCATAAAGGAAAACAGCAGGTCTGTTTCCGCTGAAATGTTCCGTTTGTTGCGAACCAACCTATCTTTTATCACCCCCGGATCAACACTGGAAACCCTCTTGGTTACCTCCAGTATGTCGGGGGAGGGAAAATCCTTTATCGCCCTCAATTTGGGCATGACATTCGCCCTAGCCGGAAAAAAGGTACTCATCCTGGAACTCGATCTGCGGAAACCTAAACAAGAACAGTATATGGGCATCCAAAAAAGCCAAAAAGGGCTTGTCAACTACCTCATAAACCCAGAGATTTCACCAAGGGAAATAATTAAAAACAGTGGCCTCCATCCAAATTTGGATGTGATTACCCGGGGCCCCAAACCACCCAACCCCGGAGAATTGATTTTATCGCCAAACCTGGGAAAATTGATCACGCTGCTAAAGGAAAGATATGATCTCATTCTCCTGGACACCCCTCCCGTCGGTTTGGTTGCCGATGCTTTTCAATTGAAAGAAATGGCACAGGCAAGTCTTTATGTTGTAAGGTCAGGAATTACCCGCATTGGTCAGATCGGAATAATTGATGACATAGCCCGGCATCAAAAACTCCCAAAACCTTTCATTGTTCTCAATGCCGTAGAATTGGGAAGTATCAAAAATTACGGCTACAACTATGGGTATGGATACGGATATGGGTATGAAAAAAGGATACGGCAACGGCAAGGGATATTTTGATGAAGACAAAAGCAGTAATAACATTAATGGATTTTGGAGAAAACTCAAAATGAAGTTCCTGGCAAAACAAAAAAAGGCTACCTCCAAAAAACGGCAGCATGACAAAACCAAGCAGATTGTTCCGAGGAAAAGAGTTCAGGAAAAACCAACCAGGAAACCACACTACCTCGAAGTTTAAACCCAAAAATGACAAAATCCCTAAGTGATCAGTCGATGCAGGCCTTGTTTTGGTTACTGATCGACAAAGCGGGCAGCAGCACCATCAATTTTGCCATAACTGTTATACTTGCCCGGTTGCTGACCCCGGAAGATTTCGGTTTGGTGGCCATGGTTTTGATCTTTTTTGAACTGTCTTCCACCTTTATAGAAAGTGGTTTTTCCCTGCTCTGGTCAGAGAAAAACAGATCTCGGAAAAGGATAAAGCGACCACATTTACGTTTAACCTGATTACCGCAGTCATCGTCTATGGCCTTTTATTTTGGGCAGCACCAGCCATTGCAAGATTATTCCAGCAAGAGACGCTAACATTGATCGTCAGGATAATGGGGTTTAATCTGATCATCTATGCAATTTCGATTATTCAGAGGGCTCATCTCACCCAGCAAATAGATTTTAAAAAACAAACCAAAGTACGCTTTGTGGCCGTTGTTATTTCGGGAACAGTAGCCATCTTTTTCGCTTTGGGCGGTTTGGGTGTCTGGAGCCTGATCATCAAGATCCTTTTGATGGCTTTTATCGATACGGCACGATTATGGATCGTCCGCCCATGGCGTCCGCGATTGACCCTTTACCGAAGCTCTTTCAAAAAACTTTTCGGTTTTGGATATAAAATTCTTCTTTCCAGCTTATTGGATAAATTCTACCAACAGATTTATAAACTTTTAATCGGCAAATATTTCTCAAGCGCTACTTTGGGTTTTTATACACAAGCTGCCAATTTTTCCAACATCCTGATCAACACCTTATTCAGGACACTGGAAAAAGTGACCTACCCGGTTCTAGCCAAATTACAGGACAGCAAAACCAGGCTTAAAAGCGGGTACCGAAAGGTAATAAAAATGAGTTCTTTCGTCATTATACCCTCAATGATTTTACTGGGAGTACTTGCCAAACCACTGATATTGCTGCTGATAGGTGAAAAGTGGCTGCCGGCAGTTCCCTTTTTGCAATTATTGTGCCTTTCAGGATTAACCTACCACTTTAGCCAGATCAACCTCAATATGTTACTGGTTTTAGGAAGGTCCGACCTTGGATTGAAATTGGAACTTATTAAAAAGTTTATGATTACCCTGGCCATTATCATAGGCATCCAATTCGGCATTTACGGCCTTGTCATAGGAGAAGTCATTGCCTCCTATGTTAACCTGGTTATCAATGCCTATTACTCCAAGGTTTTTCTTCACTATTCTCTTATGGAACAAATGAAAGATGTGTTTTTTACAATCACCTTCAGTCTCGCTTGTGGCTTGTTGATTTATGTGATCATTACAGCTTTAAACATTCCAGCCTACCTACAGATTGGCTTATCGTGCTTGAGTGGTGGTGCCCTTTATCTCGGTCTTCACATCTTATTTAAAACAGAGGAAATGCAAACGCTTCAAAAAGTAATAATACCTAAAACACTTACTTTAATTAATCGCCACCCTTCAACAAAAGAAGTTTTAAAACCTTAAAAAGAATCTCATGCCAAAAACAGCACTGATTACAGGAATTACCGGTCAGGATGGCGCCTATCTGGCAGATTATTTACTCACAAAAGGATATGATGTCTGGGGAATGAAACGAAGAAGTTCTTCTTTCAATACAACCCGAATTGATGCGCTTTTTGCCAATGACCGCCAGGAGTGTATTCCACGCTTCCACTATTTTTACGGGGACCTGACTGACGCGGGCAACGTTATCCGGTATATTCAGGATATCCAGCCGGATGAAATATACAACCTGGGGGCAATGTCACATGTAAAAGTAAGCTTTGACAGTCCGGAATATACGGGCAATGTGGACGCCCTGGGCACACTGCGGATACTGGAAGCCATCAAAATACTGGGATTGACAAAAAAAGTAAAATTCTACCAGGCTTCCACCTCTGAACTTTTTGGTCTTGCCCGGGAAGTTCCCCAGTCGGAAAGGACACCGTTTTATCCTCGCAGTCCGTATGGCGTAGCCAAATTATATGCCCACTGGATAACCATCAATTACCGGGAGGCCTATGATATCTTTGCCTGCAATGGCATTTTGTTCAACCACGAATCACCTATGCGGGGAGAAACTTTTGTCACCCGGAAGATCACCCGGGCAGCCGCCAATATTGCCCTGGGTTTTCAAAAAATATTGTCTCTGGGTAATCTAAATGCCAAAAGGGATTGGGGACATGCCAAGGATTTTGTCCGGGCAATGTATCTGATACTGCAACAGGAAAAACCAGATGATTTTGTGATAGCCACAGGTAAAACAACTTCCGTACGTGATTTTGTAAGAATGGCTTTTGAAAAAGTAGGGATTACTTTAGGGTTCAAAGGTTCAGACAAACAGGAAAAAGGCTTTATTGAAACCATAGACACTCAAGAGTTTGAAAACAAGACCGGCATAATGCCCACCCATCTGCATTCCGGACAGGTGCTGGTCGTTGTCGATCCTTTTTATTTCCGTCCCACAGAAGTAAGCCTCTTGATGGGAGATGCCTCTAAGGCCAAAAGCGTCCTGGGATGGCATCCAAAACATGACCTCGACCAGCTCATTGAAGAAATGATCGACAACGATATTGATCTGATCAAACGAAACTACCTCCTTTACTCAGGCGGTTTTGAAGTACACAAACAAATGGAAGATATTTTTTAGAAAAAAATTCATTATGAAAATACTCGTAACCGGTGCAACTGGCTTTCTTGGAAAAAGGGTGGTCAAAAAATTGGAAGAGCAGGGAAAAAGCCCCTCACAGACCTCTTTGAGTATGGGCATTGATCTGCGTGACTATGAACAAACAAAGGAATTGTTTTTTACCAACAAACCAGATATTTTACTCAATTGCGCCTCCTTTGTCGGAGGAATCCAGTTCGGTTTAAAATATCCTGCAGATATTTTTGAAAACAACTTATTGATAACTGTCAACCTCCTCCGTGCAGCCCGGGAGTCAGGCGCAAGCAGAATCGTCAACCCGATTTCCAATTGCGTTTACCCGGCGCAGGCTACTTATTTTAGAGAATCAGAAATCTGGGACGGTCCATTGCACGAATCGGTAATGGTATATGGATTTGTCCGAAAGGCTTTTTGGGTAGGCTCCTGGGCTAATCATCAACAATACGGACTGGACGTCATCAATATTATCCTTTCAAATATGTATGGCCCCGGAGATCATTTCGAAGCAGAACGCTCCCATGCTTTAGGAGCATTGATCATGAAATTTGTGGAAGCCAGGAGAAACGGAGATCCTTTTGTGGAGGTCTGGGGTTCGGGAAAACCTGTCCGGGAATGGTTACATGTGGATGACGGAGCAGAGGCTATGGTCAGAGCGATCACCCTGGAGCCTACCAACGAATTCATTAATATCGGCATAGGCCAGGGTATCTCCATTCTGGCCATGAGTGAGCTCATCAAAAAGCTTACCGGATATAAAGGAGTCATTAAACTCAACCCGGAGAAACCTGATGGTGCTCCATTTAAGACCGTTGACGGATCAAAAGGCGCCAAACTCCTGAAATGGAGACCGTCAATTCCTTTCGAAAAAGGAGTTGCAGAAACCATCCGGTGGTATGAAAACAATTATTCATTAGCCAATTAAAAGCCTCTTATGTTATTAACGCAATCTAAATTAGCAATTGATGGCGGAGAAGCTGTTTGTGAACAGCCTGTGCTTATCCACAAACCTTCTATAAGCCAAAATGATATGGAAACCGTTTCCCAGGCAATGGATAGTACCTTTGTCAGCGGCGATGGTCCTGCCTGCCGCGAATTTGAAAAACTCCTGAGGGAGTTCATTGGCGTAAAACATGCTTTTTTTGTAAACTCCTGCACGGCAGCACTCGACCTGGCATTCATGGTAAAAAATTTCCCGAAATACAGTGAGGTAATCATTCCTGATTTCACCTATACCAGTACAGCACTCGGCCCTATTTTGAATAACCTGTGCATCAGATTAGCAGATGTGAACCCTGATAACGGGAATCTCGATGTTGATAAACTTGAATCTTACATTACCGCCAAAACCGTTGCTATTTGCCCTGTGGACTATGCAGGCAACCCGGCGGAACTGAATAAAATAATGACCATTGCCAGAAAATACGGACTATACGTCGTTCATGATACCGCCCAATCGATTGGATCAAAATACAATGGCAAATATACAGGCAATCAGGCAGAAGTCAGTACCTTTTCCTTTCATGGCACCAAGAATATAACCACCGGAGAAGGCGGTGCTCTGGTCACCAGCAATGATAAAATCGCCGATTTGGTCAAGATCATGCGGGAAAAAGGAACGGATAAACATTCCTTCTTGTCAGACAACCGAAGCCGGGGTTTTTATCAATACGTCAGCAAGGGTCATAGTTTTGTGCAATCCAATATCAACGGAGCATTAGGCGTAAGCCAGCTTAACCGGCTGGAAATGATGAACGCAAAAAGAAAAGATATTGCTGAATATTACCTTGAGCATCTGAGGGACATCGATGGACTGGAGTTTCCAAAAATTACTCCGGGAGCACAAACCAACTGGCACATTTTTGGCATACTTGTTCCCCCTGAAAAGAAATTTTGGATTCTCGATGCCCTTAGAGCGGAAGGGATTATGGCCAATGTTCATTATACACCACTGCACAGGAATAGATATTATCAACACAAGGGTACCGATCTTGACTTCCCGGGAGCCATGCATTTTTATAAACGGTTGCTAAGACTGCCGATCTATCCTTGTCTGACGATCAGAGAAAGAGAACAAGTGGTTTTTGCCGTAAAAAAGGTATTTACCCAACTTTGACATGAAAGCATCCATACTCATTTTCGGAGGAGGAAATAACCAGGTAGAACTTATCAAAGCCTGTAAAACGCTCGGTTACCGGACGGTGGTCACCGACCCTGCGGAGCAAGTACCAGGTGCAAAATGGGCCGACCTTTTTGTTCGACTGGACCCTGACGATATAAAAGCCCATGAGCGCCTCATTACTCAAGAGAAAATTAAAGGTATTGCAACCTGTCAAATGGAAAATCCTTTGAAAATGATGTCTCTTTTGGCAGCAAAATTCCATATGCCTTTCCCTTCTCCGGAAGCTGTGGAAAAGGCCAGAAATAAATACCTGATGAAACAAACATTCATCTTTGGGGAAGTCCCCTGTGCATTCGGAATGCTGTTCCGAAACTATGAACAAGCCTCAAATACAAACCTGAACAGCAGGGACTTCCCCTTTATTATCAAGCCACTTGACAGTCATTCAAGCAGGGGTGTTTTTAAAGTCCAGAACCGGCAGGAGCTATTGGAGAAATTTCCCGTTACCAGCAGCTTTAGTTCAACGGGTGAAGTACTGGTGGAAGAATTCCTCCAGGGTCCTGAAATTAGCGTAGAAGGAATTTGTGCCGATGGAAATACAACTATTGTTCAAATAACAGACAAGACCATCACTCCCTACCCGCACACTGTGGAACTCCAGCACATCCAACCTTCCGCTTTACCAGAAATGATCCTCAAACATGTAAAGATCATGGTTAGCAGGGCTGTGGATGTTTTGGGACTGGACAATTGCGGCTTACATGCAGAACTAAAAATAACAGCCGAAGGACCTAAAATGATAGAAATTGCAGCCAGGTTGGGTGGAGATTATATTTCTTCCTGGCTGACGTCCCTGTCTACTGGTATTGACATGAACAAGGCCATGGTACAAGTTGCCATGGGTCAAAAACCCGATCTTGAACAAAAGCTCCAGCGATTCTCAGGAATCAGGTATGTTAATTGGACACCCGGCAAAAAAGTCTTTAGCATCACTCCCCTTGATAATTTTTTAAATAACCCTCATGTTCTCCATGCTGGTTTCTTTATACGGCCTGGAGAAATACTTGCCCCGATAAAGGAAAGTAAAAACAGACATGGCTTTTTTATCACTTCAGCGGAGACCAGGGAGCAGCTTTTGGAAAATATCACCTTTCTGATGGAGAAAATGAAATCTATGGTACAACTGACTACCCCAAAGGAAAAACCGCCAGAGGTTCACAGGAAAATACTCAATTCGCACAGATATGAATTTAAAAGAAACTGATCTGCAAAAAAAGATGACACATTCCATTCCAAATATTGGAACCACGGTGAAGTTACGCCCATTGAAAAGAGAAGACAGCCTGGTTTCTGTCCATTGGCGCAACGACCCGGACATCAGGGACTATTTACTAAGTACTCCATTCCCTGTATCAGAAGCGATGGAAAACAACTGGGTTGAAAAGGTCACTCTGGATAAAAGCAACTCCAGGGTCATACTGGGCATTGAAACCGTAGTTTCACAAAAACTGATCGGTTTTATTTATCTAAAAGATATCGACTGGATATCACGGATTGCCTGGTTTGGCATAATGATCGGCGAAAAAAATTACCAGGGAAAAGGTATGGCCAAAGAAGCTATGCAAATTCTTTTCAACTACGCGTTTTCCAGGATAAACCTGAGAAAAATTTGTCTCGAAGTAGGCGCTTTTAACATAAGAGCCATAAAGCTTTACCAATCCTTGGGTTTTAAGAAGGAAGCCCGTTTAGAAAAGCACATCTTTTTGAATAACGAATACCACGACCTCATCCTCATGAGCCTTTTTAAAGAAGAAATTGAATCATGAAAGTATTGCTGATGATACCCCAGCGGTATGGACTTTTTGGCTCTCTTAAAAAAGCCTTTGAAACGCTGGGAGCAGAAATTCATGCGATTGATTTTTACAATTTCATCAATCCCCTGGAAAAAAAAATCAATGTTCAGGCATTCCGTTTTCCAGACACATTGCGCAGAAGGTGGGAAATTTATTATCTCCGAAAGATCAACAAAGAATACCGGAAATTTTACCAGGAAATTAAACCGGATATCGTCTTCATTTACAATAATGAAATGTTACTGCCGGAAACTGTGGCTTTTTTTAAACTACATTCAAAAGTGGCTTTCTTCCTTGGAGATCATCCATTGTACACCCCTCTAAACCGGTACTTTTTGGCATTGCTTTTCCAGGCAGATGCAGTTTTCGCACCTGATTCTTTTTGGATCTCTCAGTTAAACAAAATGGGACTACAAAACCTTCATCATTTTTGTCCAGGGATACCGGAACAGCATTATTATCCCAAAAAATTGTCTGATGAGGATCTGGAAAAGTACCGGAGTGATGTTTTGTATATCGGGATGTGTTACGCCAATAACTGGGGTTACAAAAAAGCCAGATTCCTGAACCATTTCACCGATTTCGATCTTCAGATTTACGGAAACAAACACTGGAAAAGATGGTTTGAATTTTTTCCCGGGCTGGCTGACCATTTCCAGCTCAAAACGGATTATTACACAGAAACCAGGATGAACGATATGTTTAACGCCACCAAAATTATCCCGATTGATGGCAATCCCGGAGTCATCAAGGGGGTGCATTTCCGGATGTTTGAAGCACTGGGAGCCGGGGCCTTACCCCTTCTGGAATGGCAAAATGATTTACAAACCATATTCCCTGAAAATGCAGACCTGCCAGCGGCCAGGTCTTATGAAGAAATCAGGGAAATGGCAGACTATTACATCAGCCATGAAACGGAAAGAAAAAACAAGGTCTCCTGGATGAAAAGGATCATTCAGGAGAAATATGCTCCTGAAAAAAATGGCGAACGCATTGCTCTTGCCCTGAATCTAAACTGATATGACAATAGTGAAAGAAAAAAAGATTAAAGCCGGCGATTACACCCAACAACTTCCGGCTTTTCTGGTATTGCTGATCTTTTCCGTGGTAATCAATTACAAAATTCCCGCTACCCTGAGTTCCTTGTTTTTCCTCGGCTGCCTGGTCGCGTATTTCTTTTCTGAAAACGAACCATTTTGGTTGGCATTTTTCCTCGTCCTGGGAGATGGTTTTTTTGGGTTATTTGGCCCTGGTCAGGTTCTGCAATCCGTTATCCCTGGGTTACCCGAGGTAGAAGTCATCCAATTGTATTTTTTACTGACCATCCTAAAAGCCTTCAAGGTGAAAAATTTCACAAGGCCATTCTACAGTCCCCTTTTATCAGTCCTGCTTATCTACCTGATTTTTTTAATTATCCAGGGCTTTGTACTTGGTTTATCCACGGAACTAAATATACAATTCAGGTTGGTGAAGTATCTTTTACCTTTATTCCTATTATATGCTATTCCACGCTTGTTCACCCAATCAAAAGATTACGAAGCCTGTCTGACCTATTTATTTCCGGTAGCTTTTCTCGCCCTGGCAGCACAAATAATAACCATTTTAACAGGCCTGGGCCCACTTTATTTGCTGTCTTTGTCTTCGGAATACAGCGAGGTTTTCGAATTGACAGATGTAAGTATCTACAGGGGATTTTACAATGTAGCGATTGTGCTCATAACCACTTTTGGAGCCTTATACTTGTTGGCCCGGGAAAAAAGCGATTTCACAAAAGGATATTTATTTTCAATTTTGGTGGCTAATGGTTTCAGTATTTTTCTTTCTGCTACAAGGGGCTGGATTATCGGGTTTTCGACGATGGTTTTGTTTTTCATGATTTTCGTATCCGGCATCAAACTCAGACTTTTCATAAAACTGGCTTTTGGCTTTGCCATTGCCCTCATGATCGTAATAAGTATCCCGGCTTTGAAGTTGCAAATAAACAATGCTTTTAAACGAATAATGACCCTGGAAGCTATTGCAGAGGGAGACCTGACTGCTAAAGGTACGCTGATAAGACTGGAGAGAAGGGTTCCAAGGGTAATGAAAAAATGGAAAGAATCCCCCATTACCGGATGGGGATTTTCGAATGAATATTTCCAGTATGCCGACGGACATGTTGGCAACCATAACCTACTGCTGCACAGCGGCCTGACAGGGGCTTTTCTCATGCTCGCTTTTTTCATCCATTTCAATGCAAAAATCATTACTAAAAGTCTGAATAGCCCAGCCGGCAGGGATGGTAAAAAAGGCCTGCTTGTATTCAGCATATTTTTTCTGGGATGGTTCATAATTCATTCAACTTCCTGGCAATACTTCAGTTTTTACCAGGATCCTAATATCGGGACTATCCAGGCATTGTTTTTGAGCTGGGGAGCCATTGCTTTCCATGAAATCGAGGCAGGTCAAAACTTGGCTCAAACGACAAAAAGCACAACTGCTGTAACACCTTTATTCAACATTTATGTTTAAAGTATTACACATCAGATCCTCTTTTGATCCGGGGGGTACCGAAACCCTTTTACTGAATACTTTTAACCATAAACAAGCTAATTTCAAAATGTACCTGGTCCTGCTTAAGGAGGGTTCCCTGATTGGTCAAATCGACACCTCATCTGGCAATGAGTACTTCAAATGGTTTCGAAATTATTTCCTGGACTTGTCCGTATTGAAGAAAATGGATCATTTAGTCAAACAGCAAAATATTACGATAATCCATACCCATCAGTTCATTGAACTTTTTTATGCCGTTTTGTTAAAAATGATGAACCCTTCGATCCGGATCGTACATCAGATCCACTTGTTGTTTGAGCAAAGAAACTGGGCATTTTTGCTCGAACGCCTGATCAGCAAAATGACCTCAAAGATCCTGACCGTCTCCAAATCAGCTAAGAATACTTTAACGGAAGATTTCAATTTTCCCGGGGATCATATTGGTGTGTTGTATAATGGAATAAACAGCAATACTGCCCAGAAAGCTTCTGACATTTCCTTGGATGTTGATCCCTCGAAATTCAATATCGTCATGGTCGCCAATTTTGTTTTTGGAAAAGACCATGAAACCCTGCTGAAAGCCTATGACAGCCATATTCGCACAGAGATGTCCGATGTGAATTTTTTCTTTATTGGAAGAGAGACCAACCTTTCGGAACGACTAAGGAAAAAGTACTTAACCAAAGCCGACTTACTAAATAAGCGAGTTGTGTTCTGTGGAAGTATTCCCAATGCCCGGATGTTTTTACCCGTTTTTGACCTGGCAGTAATGAGTTGTTTTTCTGAAACATTCAACATAGCCCTGGCAGAAGCAGTTATTGCAGGAAAACAAGTGCTGGCGTCCGATATTCCCGTATTCAGGGAACTGAGCGAGGAGGGGGAATATTTCCATATGTTCGAGACTGGAAACCCTGATGACTTTTACAAACAATTAGGACTAATCAGACAAAAAAACTTAACACCCATCGACTCCGCAAAAATAACGAGGTTCAGAGAAAAATATGGCTTTGACGCATTTTTGGCAAACCTCGCAAATATCTATGCTGAATTAAATTAAATAAGCTGAATTGAATTTAAAAAGTCAGTTGTCGAAGTTAAATTTCTGGCTGGGCAGAAATCCTCAGATCCAAAAAATCCCAAATCCCCAAAGATTTGTACCTGATCCTTATAAATCTGTGTTTTTATTGTCGGCAGATTTTGAGATGGCATGGGCTCCACGGTATGACAAAAATCATGTTGATCCACTTGAATATGCACTTCAGCGAGCCAGACAAGAACGAAAAAACACACCTGCTATCCTGAACTTATGCGAAAAATTCGACATTCCGATTACCTGGGCCACGGTAGGACATCTTATGCTTGATCACTGTAATAAGCACCCTCAAATGCCACGGGTACCCGTTTACAAAGGAAGGTTTTGGGACTTTTCCGGGGAAGACTGGTATGAATATGACCCGGCATCCAATGTTGAAAAGGCTCCGGAATGGTATGCACCCGACCTCGTTAAAATGATTCTCGAATCCAGAACTGCTCATGAGATCGGAAGTCATACTTTTTCGCACATAGATTGCAGGGATAACATTTGCCCGGATGAACTCATGGAGGCAGAATTAGCTGCTTGTCAGGAGGTCGCATCCGGCTGGCAAATAAAACTAAAATCCTTTGTACATCCAGGACACACCATCGGTCACCTGGATGCTCTGAAAAAGGCAGGATACACCTCTTTCAGGACCGATTACCGGAATTTATTGGGATATCCGAAATTTCATGGGAGTGGATTATGGGAATTACCCCAAACCACTGAAATTCAGTTCCGCAATGGATGGTCTCCAAACTACCATATCCAACGGTATATAGAAATCATTAAAAGAGCCCTGGCCAGCAAAACTGTCTGCGTATTTTGGTTCCACCCCTCCTGTGATCCGGTCGTTATTGAAAAAATTTTACCTCCTGTTTTTGACTTCCTGGATGAGCATCGAAAGGATATTTGGATCACTACCCATGGGAGGTACTGTGACTTTCTCAATCAAAATCAAAACTAACCAATGAATAATCCATTACCGGCAGTAGTATTTGGTCTTTTTGAAACTGGACTCGCTGTAATCAGGGCCCTGGGAAGAAAAGGCATAAAAGTATTTGGGGTAGATCATAAAAAGGACATTGGTTGGTACTCCAGATATTCTCAACCTTCTATATGTCCCCATCCAACGGAAGCGGAAGATGAATTTCTGAGCTGGATTGATAATACTTTTTCAAAAGGGCAGCAACTCCCGGTCTTTTTTACCGGGGATGATTTTTTATACACTTTTTCCAGAAACAGGATTTTTCTGTCAGAGTATTTTCTTTTCAACTTGCCTGAGCATCAAAAACTGGAAGCAATTGCTGACAAATACCTTCAATCTCAAATAGCACAAAAAGCCGGCATAAATGTCCCGCAAACCTGGCTCATCGAAAATACCAGTCAATTAACCCCGGATTTATTTCTGGACAGCTCCTGGCCATTGATCCTCAAAGGAAGAGAAGTCAATGCCTGGCGGGAAGTATTCGGAGGAACCCTAAAAGGTTTCAGGGTCAACAACCACGCTGAATTGATAAACATTTGTGAAACGGCACTAAAAAAGCAGGTGTCTTTGATCGCCCAGGAAGTTATCGCAGGCCCGGACACCAATCATTATAAATATTGTGCCTATCGTTCTCAATCAGGAGAAATCCTTGCGGAATTTTGTCTTCAAAAAATCAGACAAAATCCCATTCGTTTTGGAATTGGGTCAATGGTACGGAGTGTAGAAAATAAAGAATTAACAAATGCCGGAAGACAGTTCTTCAAAGGTATTGATTACCACGGCATTGGGTCAGCTGAATTCAAGTACGACCAAAAGGATGAAAAGCTAAAATTAATAGAACTTAACCCCAGATACTGGCAGCAAAACACCCTGGCGGAAGCCTGCGGGGTAAACTTCCCATTAATCAATTACAGAGATCTGGCTGGAATAAAACAGGAGCCAATCCCTCCAAATTATAAAACCGGCGTAAAATGGATCAATATTTACATGGACCTAAAGTCATTCCTGGATTATCATAGAGAGGGAGAAATTACCTTTAGACAATGGGTCAGCTCCCTGAAAGGACCAAAGGTATTGTCTGATTTTGCAAAAGATGATATACTCCCCGGCTTATGGGAGATCAGGTTTGGCAAAAAACTGATAAAACTACCAAAGGTCTTCCGCAGCAACCCGCAAAACAAAACCAGCCATAAAAACCCAACATTAAAAATAAAACCTCATGTTTGAAATAGGACTATGCTGTCGATTAGACGCGCCATCCGGTTTACCGTTTTCCCACTTTTCCATAAAAGGGATATCGCTTTTTGAACATCCTGATGTTTTAGAGTATTCAGGAGCATTTTCGCAGGGCACATACAGTTTTCTCTCCCGGTTAAAGAAGAAACAAAGCCATGCCGAAAAAGGAGACAAAAAAATATGGATTTTCGGAACCGTCTTCACCAACCAAACCTATGCGGCCTCTATCGGTGAAAAACCAAAAAGAATTTACGCCGAAGAAGTTTTAAACATAACCATACAAGCTCCTGATAAGGTAACCGACAAAATTAAAGGTTCCTTCGTAATAATATTTTGGGAAGCCTCTATTCCTAAATTAACCATAATAACGGACAGGCACAATGTATTACCATTGTATTACCATCAACAAGGCAAAAGACTATTCATCGCTTCCAATATTCCTTTGTTGGTGAAAATGGCAGATCTAAAAATAAAAATTGATCCAGTTGGTTTTGCCAGTCAACTCGTCTTCGACTTCCCGGTTAGAGATCTACATTATATTCAGGGGATTAAGCGTTTTTTGGCAGCATCAATTTACAGTTTTGACAAATACGGACTGGAAAGGAATGAATACTGGTCGGTAACTTCTTTATACCATGAAAACCTTTTGCCGCCCAAGGATTCGCTGGAATTATTATCCAAAATACTCGTTGAAAACATTGCACTCTACAGCGAAGATGCTCCAAAATTATTGGTCTCTCTCACAGGTGGATTCGACGGCCGGACGAATCTCTCTATGTTGCAAAGACCCCGGGAAGATTTTCTGACTTATTCCTATGGAATGCCCGGCAGTCTGCAAATTCGGATACCCCAGGAAATCTCCAGGAAAATTGGAATTCGATACCAGCCGATATATTTAAAAGGAGAATTCCTGACCAATTATTCAACATACTCCCATAACGCCACCGTTTATTCCAATGGCCTGGCTCCTATCGGCTTTGCCAATATTGATTACGCATTTGCACAATTATCAGATTTTGCCAATACTGCCCTGACGGGATTGTTTGGAAGCGAAATCCTCCGCCCCCTCAGCCCCGGATTAGGCATCCAAATGAACGACAGGGTATTTGATTTGTTTTTTGATACAAAAGGCAGGGAAAAGGTTCGGGAGTATGTAAAACAATTCTTCAGACCCTCAGAATTGATCAACACCGTATTCAAGGAAGGATTAGAAGCCTTATTTGATATTTTTGAATCCGAGTTTGTCGAAAAACACAAAACCTATAATCCGGTCAACAGGAGTTTTTTCTTCCTTTTGGAAGAAGGCATGCCCAAATATTTTCAACAGGAGATCCAAATTGAAAGAACCTATGTAGACACACGGTCTCCATATCTCGACAGTGATCTTTTGGATTTGATCTACCGGACTCCTTTTGCAGGAATGTACAATGGTTTTTTAGGGAACAACAAGATCAAGAAGCGCCGTGGGCAATTGTTGTACGTTAGGATCATGGAGAAATATTTCCCCGAATTAAACCGGATCAGGGTTGACCGTTTATACAAACCGATTGACTTGATTCGTCCCTTCCCGATCAATTATCTGTTATTAGCCATTGGGGTAACCCGAAAGAATCTTTACATGAAAAGTAAAGGTGGAAATGACACTTTTAAAACGAACCTTTGGACCAGATCCACCATAGAAAACATCCTGAACCAACATGCGAAAAACCCGCTAATCGACATCACCATTAAAGATAGACTCAAAGATTATTCAAACCGAAATGAAGCAACGGATATTACTTTCAGGCACCTAATAGCCATCATTGAATTTATGAATTATTTAAACGATGAAAACTCCAAAACGCAGGGTCGCGCACTTTATCAGGAAAAACTCCCAGGCCAAAGCCTCCTTCATTCGTAACCAGATGGCTTCCCATCATCGTTATGAACCTGTACTGATTTGGCGTCTATCCATTTCAAAGGATCATGATGGCGGATTTGCCGAATTCGACTTTTCGCCGGTTTATACCATGGATTTGAGTGAAGATGAAACTATTTGGGAAAAAATGCTTTTTGCAGGTCCCAAAATACTTTCCAAAAATCAAGTTAATAACATTCTCAAGACCTTAAATAATCTGGATGTACAAATTTGTCATTTTCATTTCGGAACAGATTGTGGAATTTTCTATCCATTGTTAAAACAAATAAAAATACCTGCTGTAGTTTCCTTTTACGGATATGATTGCTCCTCCTTTCCTGACTATTTTAACGGTTACGGCAAAACCTATCTCGTAAAGCGGGTTTTTAATGATATTACCCAAGTCCTTGCTATGTCTCCGGATATGAAAAAGGATTTAATGAATGCTGGATGTCCTGAAGAAAAAATAATCGTTCACTATTACGGTACTGATTGCAATCGTTTTTTGCAGCGAAGAACCTACCTGCCGAAATCTAAAATAAAAATACTCATCCTGGCAAGTCTTGTACCTCAAAAGGGACACCTCTTTTTATTGAGCAGTTTAAAAATACTCCGGGAAAAAGGTGTTAAAAACTGGTCGCTTGATATCGTAGGCACAGGGGAATTAAAAGAAACGATCCGGACATTTATCAGGGAAAACAACCTGGAGGAATTCGTCAATATGTTGGGGCCAATGACTTATGGATCGCCTTCCATGATGCAAGCTTATCAAAATGCGGATATTTTTATACATCCAAGTGTCATTGCCGAAAATGGAGACAAAGAAGGCATCCCTGGGACCATTATTGAAGCCATGGCGGCGGGTCTCCCCGTCATTTCGACCTATCATGCAGGCATTCCTTACATCATTGAACAAAATCACTCCGGATTGCTGGTCGAAGAATGGGATACCGACGACCTGGCCAACAACATTCACCGTTTAATTACAGATCATGTCCTGAGAAGTGCATTAGGATTAAAAGGTCAAAAGTTCGCCAAAGAAAACCTCGATTTGACAACAAAACAACCGGAACTGGAAAACATCTATGACCGGTTAATCGAATTATCCAGGAAAAATCAATTTATACCTGCCTGACATGTGTGGTATCTGCGGAATTATAAATTTTGACAAAACACCAGTCCGCTCCGAATCTCTGAAGCTCATGATGTACAAAATGAAGCATCGCGGTCCGGATGATGAAGGCATTTTCATCGATGGTAATTTGGGTTTGGGCTTTGTAAGGCTGAGCATAATTGACCTGTCGTCAGCCGGACATCAACCTATGTTTTCAGATGACAATCGCTATGTGATCATCTACAATGGAGAAATATTCAATTATCTGGAACTTAAGACCACTCTGGAACAGTCAGGGTATCGATTTAAAACCAAAACGGACACGGAAGTGTTGCTGAATGCTTACCGTGCCTGGGGAAAAGATATGCTCGACAGACTCAATGGGATGTGGGCTTTCGTTATTTATGACCGGAAAAAGAAAATACTTTTTGGAGCCAGGGACAGGTATGGCATCAAACCATTTTACTATTTCAATGATGGTAACAGATTGATATTTGCCTCAGAAATTCCCTCTATCCTTTCCATACTTGACCAAAAACCAAGCCCCAACCATGCTGCGATATTTGATTACCTGGCTTTTAACAGAACAGATCAAACAGAGGACACCTTTTTCGAATAGGTAAAAAAACTCAACCATGGCCATGCTTTTTCCTTAGGAATAAGCAATAATGGAACCATCCCTGGCATGGTAATGAACCTTTATAAATGGTACGACCTGCGAAAGGTCACCACAGAAGGATTTCAAAGTCCGGAAGATTTCCGGGAAGTTTTTTCTTCAGCTGTTGGCCTTCGGTTAAGAAGCGATGTGCCTGTCGGCGTATGTCTCAGTGGTGGACTGGATTCGTCCAGTATTGTATCAGTTTTACTGCAGGATTACTTAAAAAAAGACCTCCATACGTTTTCAGCCGTTTATGGGAACGGGCAATATGGAGATGAATCGGATTACATAAAAATATTCCAACCCCAAATACACAAGATGTTTTACATCCAACCGGACGAAAACACCCTTTTAAATGATATAAAACCTTTTGTAAAAGCCCACGCAGAACCTGTTCCCAGTACAAGTCCTTATGCCCAATACAAGGTCATGTCCCTGGCCAAAGACCACGTTACCGTAACCCTGGATGGTCAGGGTGCTGATGAAGCGCTGGCAGGATATCACTACTTCTTTGGATTTTATTTCAAGGAATTGTTACATAAAGGCCAATACGGAAAACTGATGAAAGAGACCTGCAGTTACCTCCAAAACCATCGCTCCCTTTTCGGATTAAAAAGTTTCTTGTTTTTCCTGCTTCCCAAGGCAATCCGAACAAAATTAAGGGTTGAAGAAAAAGGTTACCTCAACCGTGATTTCGCCAATGCTTTTGAGAAAAAAAGTCAAACAATTCCCGGGGCACTTTACGGTTCTTACAGTTTACAGGAGGCCCTGATCAACCATTTTGAATACAAGCTGGAACACCTCCTGAAATGGGAAGACAGGAACGCCATGTGGTATTCTCTGGAGGCCAGAGTACCTTTTCTCGACTATCGGCTTGTGGAAGGCGTATTATCCCTCCGGGGAGCTGATATCATTCGAAACGGGATGACCAAGCATATTCTCCGGGAAGCTATGAAAGGCAGCCTGCCAGAACTCATCAGAATGCGTCAGGATAAAATGGGATTCGGAACACCTCAGGATGAGTGGTTCAGGAAACCTGTCTTTCAGCATTATATGAATGATCTTTTGAATTCTTCCTCCTTTAAAAACAGACAATTCATTGAGGTGGCAAAGGTCAAAGCAATCTACCGGAATCACCAGGCACGAAAAGGAAATTACGGAAAAGAGATTTGGAAGTGGATACACCTTGAAGAGTGGCACAGGGAATTTATTGATTAGGAGCATCGCATTTTATTCAAAAAAAGATGACTGTTCATTTCATAAAAAACTTCAGAAAATTAACCGCAGGCGTTTACGCTGAGGCCTTCAGGAAATTTGTCAACCATCATCCTCAAGGGAATTATTTTCAAAGCATTGACTTTTTGGAGTTGTGTGATGGTTTGCCAAATTTTGAAGCATGTTTGATCCTGGTTCTGGATAATAACGACAACATAGCTGGCAGCTTACTTGGTGTATTCCAAACAAACGGGACTGGTTTAAAATCGTGGTTTTCCAGAAGACTTTTGGTATGGGGGGGACCATTGGTACAAAAAGAAAAAGAACATCAAACCAACAAAACGCTATTAAAAGCGCTTAAAAACCATGCTGCCGGCAGGGCAATTTTTATAGAGTTTCGCAATCTTTTTTCAAGGGATAACCTGCATGAAGACTTTCAGCATGAAGGTTTTCAATTCCAGCCATATTTGAATTTTCTGATTCGTACGGATAACGAAACAATGGTCCAAAAACGTTTGCATGGCAACCGAAGAAGAGAAATTAACAAAAGCCTGAAATCCGGAGCTATATTCAGAGAAGCAGCCTCAAGAGCCGAAGTCCAAACTTTTTACACCATACTCGCCGATTTATACAGAGAAAGAGTGAAGAAACCCTTGCCCGGCATGGAACTGTTTATTAAACTTTGGCAGTCTGATGCTGCAAAACTATTTGTAGTTCTTTACAAAAATAAAATCATCGGAGGTGCTGCTTGTCCTACCTTCAATCACAAAGTAATTTACGATTGGTTCCATTGCGGGCAAACGAATATTGCCAGGGGAGTTTTTGCAGGAGTTCTGGCGGCATGGGCACCAATTCAATATGCGCTGGCTAATGGGTATGAATACATGGATTTCATGGGAGCCGGAAGACCTGACCAACCCTATGGAGTCAGAGATTTCAAATCAAGATATGGCGGTGAACTGGTGGCTTTTGGCAGATATGTCACCATTTTAAACAGGCCTCTTTTTGAAATTGGCAAATTTGGATTAAAAGCCTACCAAAAATTGAAACTTGTTCCATGAATTTCCTGTTCGACATAGGCCACCCAGCACATATTCATTTGTTGCGGAATTTTGCCCTCAATATGAAACAGTCAGGTCATCGGATACTATTTACGGCTCGGAACAAACCTATGACTATCAGGCTGTTAAAAGAGTTTGATTTGCCTTTCGTTTCGCTGGGTGATGTAAAAAACGGATTCTGGAACAAAATCACCGGCCTGTTCTATTTCGACAAAAAACTATTAAAAGTTGCCCGAAAATTCCAACCCGACCTATTCCTGAGCCACGGCTCCATTTATGCTGCTCATGTTTCAAGTTTAATGAGGAAACCCCATATTGCCTTTGAAGATACAGGAAACAAAGAGCAAGTTATGCTTTACAAACCCTTTACCGACGTCATTCTTGTATCCGACTCTTTTTCTCAGAATTATGGCAAGAAAATGGTGGTTTATCCTGGTTATCATGAATTGGCCTATCTGCATCCTAACCAATTTCAGCCGGACCCGAAAGTATTGGCAAAGTACAACCTTAACCCGAAACAACCGATGGTCATCATCCGCTTTGTCAAAAGAAATGCCACCCACGACTTCAGGCATCCTGGAATTACAGCTGAGCAAAAAATTACCCTGGTGAAAAAATTTTCAGAAAATTCCAAAGTCCTAATCACTTCAGAAAGCGAATTGCCTGAAGTGCTCCTCCCCTATCAAATCAACATCAACCCCATCGATATCTTTCATGTGATGGCCTATTGCCGGCTGGTATTCGGGGAAAGTGCCACCATGGCCTCAGAGGCGGCAGTATTAGGAGTACCGGCTATTTTCATTGATTCCACCTCCAGAGATTACACCCGGGAACAAGAAGTCAAATACGGTCTGGTTTTTAATTTTTCTGAAGCCCCTGAAGATATTGACGAAGCCATTAATATGGGCATCAAAATATTAGCTACTCCGGCCAACGACAAACAGTTCAAGGCCAGGAGGGCTGCTTTATTGAAGGATAAAACAGATGTCACGGAATTCCTTTGCAACTTCATTAAACCCTACCTTAAACAGCATCAGTAAATGTGTGGTATCATAGCCATATACGACCAGAGATCTAAAGTCATAGATCCTGTCCTGCTCAAGAAAATGGCAGACAGTATTCAGCACAGGGGCCCTGATGATGAAGGTTCCTTTTTTGATGACCATCTCGGTTTCTATCACAAAAGGTTGTCCATCATCGATCTGACCAGTGGCCATCAGCCAATGAATGATGAGCATCTGACCATTATTTTCAATGGGGAAATTTACAACTATCTAGAACTTAGGCAGGAATTGATCCAAAGAGGTTATCAATTTAAAACCCATTCCGATACAGAGGTCATTTTAAAAATGTACCGGGAATATGGGGAAGAGGCCGTAAGCAAACTGAATGGTATGTTCGCTTTCCTCATATATGACAAAAAAGAACAAAAACTAATCGCTGCAAGGGATCACTTTGGCATAAAACCCTTGTATATCTTTCAAAAAAACGGCCTGATAATATTTGCATCTGAAATAAAAGCAATACTCATTCACCCCGAAGTAAATAGCCAATTCAGACAAGCATCCCTCAATGAATACCTTACCTTTCAGTTCGTTTTAGGGGACAATACTTTATTTGAGAACGTCAAAAAACTGCTACCCGGCCACTACCTGGTAATTGATCTACAGCAACAAGAAAAAAACAAACTTGTCAAATTCTGGGAACCTGAATTCAGAACAGATCATCATCACACCCTGGATTATTTTGTCTATGAACTTCAACGATTACTTGAAGATACCATCAAAATACAAATGCGCAGTGACGTACCGGTAGGAACCTATCTCAGTGGAGGCATGGATTCCAGTATCGTTACCATTCTCGCCTCCCGTTATGCCCCCAAAGGCTTAAAAACATTTACAGGAGCGTTTAAAGAAGGAAAAGCATTTGATGAGTCCGCTTACGCCAGAATTGTTGGGGACCATTGCAAAGCACAGATGCACATGGTTTTTCCGAGCGATAAAGACTTTACCGATTTACTCCCTATGCTTATCTGGCAAATGGATGAACCAACCGTTGGCCCGGGCTTATTCCCCCAATACATGGTTTCAAAGGAGGCTTCCGGGCAGGTAAAGGTGGTACTGGGCGGTCAGGGCGGCGATGAAATTTTCGGAGGATACACGCGGTATGTCATTGCCTATCTCGAACAGGCACTGAAGGGAGCTATTTACGAAACCAATGATGAGGGGGAACACATTGTTTCCCTGCAATCTATTGTACCCAATTTATCCGCCCTCAAACAATATGTGCCAATGATGCGCAGCTTTTGGAGAAAAGGGGCCTTTGAGGAAATGGACAGACGGTATTTCCATCTTATCGACAGAAGTGAGCATGTCCTGGATCTTTACACAGCAGAATTCCGGCAAAATTTTGACAAAGAGCAGATATTCAGGCATTTCCAGCAACTCTTCAATCATCCAGACACCAAATCCTACTTCAACAAAATGACCAACTTCGACATGTTCGGCAGTTTACCGGGCTTATTGCAGGTTGAAGACAGGGTAAGTATGGCCGTTTCCCTGGAATCCCGTGTTCCTTTGTTGGATAAAAGGATCGTGAACCTGATCGCCTCCATGCCCGTAGTTATGAAATTCAAGGGCGGAGAATTGAAATATATCTTAAAAAAAGCGGTAAAAAATATACTCCCCGATCCTATTTTAAAACGCAAAGATAAAATGGGATTCCCCGTTCCACTTTCCCAATGGGCCAAAAACGGAGCTTCAACCTTTATAAAAGATATCCTTTTGTCCAAACGTTGCCGGGAAAGAGGCATATTCTCTCCAGCCAAAATAGAAGCACTCATTGAAACTGAACGTCCCTACGGACGGGCTCTTTGGGGGGCCCTTTGCCTGGAACTTTGGTTTACCCGGTTCATTGACCAATAGCACTGCAAAAACAAACATATTCTTCTACCAAATATCAATTCCTTTATCGTTATGAAAATATTCCTTGATCACAAGAATCCAATCAACTGGGCACTAAAAAAAATAGCCGTCATAGGGCCCGGCATTGTCGGTATGCCCATGGCAGCCTTATTAGCAGATGCTGAAATCGACCTGGATAAAAACGGACCGGCCAGGGTAATTGTCGTCCAACGCAATTCCAAAAATTCCGGCTGGAAAGTGGATGCCATTAATCGGGGGGAATCAGTCATTGGCGGTATTGAGCCCGAATTGGATAAAATAGTCTCCCGGGCCGTTGAAAAAGGATTACTATCTGCCACACACCGTTATGATGAATTAGCTGATGCGGATATGATCCTGGTTTGTGTTCAAACCGATAAAAAAGGTCTCCAGCCGGATTATGGTCCTCTTTTAGAAGCTTTGACATGTATGGCAAAAGCGCTTCAAAAAAAACCTGTAGGTAAAGTCCCTGTAATTGTTTTTGAATCCACCCTCGCCCCCTCCACTATGGACACTGTCATCCGGGAGTATCTCGAAAAATTTGGTCTTTTTGAAGGTGAAAATATCCTGCTGGGCAATAGCCCAAACAGGGTAATGCCGGGAAGGCTCGTCGATCGCATAAGGAATTCTGATAAAATTGTTGCCGGGTTACATCCCGAAACTGCAAGAATCATTCAAAAAGTATACAAACACGTTGTTACCAAAGGGGAGTTACACCTGACCAACAGCCTTTCCGCCGAAATTGTAAAAACTCTTGAAAATGCCTACAGGGATGTCCGAATCGCCTACTCAACAGAGATCGTAAGGTATTGTGACAACAACAATATTGACTATTATTACACCCGGGATAAAGTCAATGAAAAACTCTCCTCAGAAGATGAGGCTTCCGGGAATCCTACGGCAATTCCAAAGGGAGGCATGTTAATCCCCACCATTGGGGTCGGGGGGCATTGCCTGCCCAAGGACGGAATTTTATTGTGGTGGCGAAAAATCGAACAAAGCGCTGATAGTTCCAACAGTTTGATCCTGAAAGCCCGGAAAATAAACAATGCTTCTCCTTCCGAAGCCATCCGTTTAGCGGAAAGAAAGTTTGGTCACTTAAAAAACAGAAAAATTGCAATTCTGGGAACAGCCTACAGGTTTAATTCTGAAGATACCAGAAACTCTCCTGCTTTGGTTTTGGCCAAAAAATTACTGGAAAAGGGCGCGGAAGTCCTACTCCACGACCCATTTGTAAAAACTGACGATCAAAATCTTCAAAAAGCCAATTTGGTAAATCATTTTACCACCAATCTGATTTCGGCGATAAAAAATGCAGAATACCTGTTTTTTGCAACAGCTCATCAAAACTATTCGGATAATATCGAAATGATCCTTCACCGGACTAAAAACCTCAAAGGTATCATTGATGGTTGTAATTTGCTGGATCGATCCACTATGGAATCTGCAGGTGTAAGTTATACTGGCATTGGCCGGGGCATCAAAAAACCAGATAAGAAATTTATCCAATTCGTATATGATGGTTTCAGAGTCATGGAAAGAGGCCTTTCCAACGAAGTCTTGCAAATTATTCATTTCCTAAATGATCAATATTGCTTCAACCCAAGAAACAGAGCAACTTTCCGGGAAATTCAACATCTGGCAGCCACCTGTGAAACCGGTTGCGACCTGGCCGACCCGGGAGCCGTGATCTTCGTCCCGAAATACAATGGGTTTATTCCATCCATGGCTTTTTCCGCTGTGAAGCAATATTGTTTTACCTAATGGATCAAACCAAGGAGATTACTCCTATCCAAAATATTTTTTCTTAAGAAAATATTTTTCATATGAACTTACAAAGAAAACAGTGGGGCATTGTGGGTGGCGGAATATTAGGCATGTATCTGGCCTTAAAACTATCAGCATCCGGAGAGGAAGTGACCCTTATCGAGGCTGAAAACAAACCCGGAGGACTTACGGGCACCTGGAAAATCGGAGATACAATATGGGATAAATTTTACCACGTTATTCTATTGTCAGACTCCCGGCTTAGAAGTCTGCTCCAAATGCTTGACCTGGAAAAAGATTTGAACTGGGTGGAAACGAAGACTGGTTTTTTCACTAACGGAAAACTGTACTCCATGTCAAATACACTGGAATTCCTGCAATTCCCTCCCCTTTCATTCATAGACAAATTAAGGTTGGGGTTCACTATTTTTTATGCTTCCCGAATTAAAAACTGGCAACCCCTAGAACATATCACCGTTGCGGATTGGTTGGTAAAATGGTCAGGCAAAAATACTTTTGAAAAAATCTGGTTACCATTGCTCCGGGCAAAACTCGGAGATCATTATGAAAAAACCTCCGCTACTTTCATCTGGACCACCATACAACGTATGTACAAAGCCCGAAGAACAGGGCTTAAAAAAGAAATGTTTGGCTACGTTTCCGGAGGGTACGCCACAATAATAAATGCCCTTGAAAAAAGACTGGAATCACAAGGTGTAAATATTGTGACAGGAGAAAAGGTCACCCGGGTAAAAGTCCAAAACAAGGGTTTGGTGTCCGTAATTAATGACAAAGGACAGGAAAGAAAATTTGATGAGGTAATAGTTACTTTGCCTTCCAAACTAGCCGGGCAACTGTGCCAGGGACTAACTTCCGAAGAAGAAAAAAAACATAAGGAAATCGAATACCTGGGAGTCATTTGTGCTTCCGTTTTACTCAACCAAAGGATCTCCCCGTTTTATGTCACCAATATCACCGATCAAACCCCTTTTACCGGTATTATTGAAATGACCAACATCGTAGATCCTGCATTCTTCGGAGGCAAACATCTCGTTTATCTGCCCAGATATATCAACAGCAAAAATCCAATTTATCATTGGAAAGAGCATCAAATAGCTATGCTGTTCAAAAATGCTTTACTGGACATGTACCCCAAATTGACTCCTGAATCTATAGAAGCAATCAAAATAGCCAAAACACCCTATGTTTTTGCATTACCCAAATTAAATTACACAAACAGTTTACCCTCAATAAAAACTTCTATACCAGGTGTTTACATCCTTAATTCTGCTCACATAGTCAATGGCACGCTGAACGTCAACGAGACGATCGAACTCGCTGAAAAAGAATTCCCCTCTATTATCAAGGAAGCCAATAAAAGAACTATAAATTATGAACCATCCTATTAAACCCAAAGCAGCCGTATCACTTGACCTGGACAATCAATGGACTTACATGAAAATCCATGGAGATAAGGGTTGGGAGGAATATCCTTCTTACCTCCATACCTTTGTTCCCCATGTTCTGGAGGTGCTGGATAATTTAGAACTGAGAATAACCTTTTTCATAGTTGGAAGAGATGCCGATGAGGATTGTAATAAAGAGTATTTAAGAGAGATTGTTAAACGAGGGCATGAAACCGGGAACCATTCCTATAATCACGATTCCTGGTTACACACCTTTTCCAGGAAAAAAATTACGGAGGAGATAATTACTGCTGAAAAGGCTATTGTAAAAGCAACCGGCCAAAGACCAAAGGGGTTTCGAGGTCCGGGGTTCAGCTGGAGCTCGAATTTATTGGAGGTATTGAAAGAAAACGAATACCTATACGACGCCTCCACCCTGCCTACTTATATTGGTCCGCTCGCACGAATGTACTATTTCTGGACAGCTGATCTTACGAAGGAAGAAAAGGAAACCAGGAAAGGATTATTTGGCTCTTTCAAAGATGGCTTTCGCCCTTTAAAACCCTATTACTGGCAGTTGAACAAAGCCGAATCCCTGATGGAAATACCGGTCACCACCATTCCTTTGGTCAAAACACCTTTTCATTTCAGTTATTTACTCTACCTGAGCGGCAAATCATTCCGGCTGATGGATCTATACCTGGATACAGCCCTTTTGATGTGCAGGATTACAAGAACACAACCTAGTTATTTATTGCACCCTCTGGATCTCATCGGTGGAGATCAAATACCGGAATTGAAGTTCTTCCCGGGTATGGATATTCCAAGCGAAAGGAAAGTCAAGGTTTTTAATCATGTTATACAAAAATTAAGCAACCACTACCAGTTGGTAACTATGGGAAGTTACTTCAACCATTTTCAGGAAGCTCAAAAAATGGGAACTGCAAGGCTCAAAACCCTTGAAATGAATTGAATCAACCTTTAAAAGTATCCAGTATGCAGGATAATATTTTCTTTACTTCCAAATCTGACCAAAAGTCAAAAAAATCAAGCAGTAGTTCTAACCCCAAACCAGGGGTTTCCATCATTACCCCGGCCTTCAACGAAGCGGCTATCCTGGTTGAAAACCTGCTTCGTTTATGCCAATATATGGAAGGCCTTTCTGACCAGTACGATTGGGATATTCTGGTCATTGATGACGGAAGCACCGATGGTACCGGAGCCATTGCAGATGAATTTTCATTACACCATCCCGAGGTGAAAGTGATTCATCATCAGGATAACCGGAATTTAGGAGCTGCACTTCAAACAGGTTTCAGCAATGCTTCAGGGGATTATGTTATTGTTATGGACCTGGATCTGACCTATTCAGAAAAACATATCGGGAAGATGCTGACGAAAATCATAGCAAGCAATGCCGATATTGTGATCGCTTCCCCCTATATGAAAGGAGGAAGTAACACTGCAGTACCCTTCTTCAGACTCTTGCTCAGCAAGGTAGTCAACTGGCTTATGCAATGGATGGCTCCCGGTAAAATAAGAACATTCACCGGCATGGTACGTGCCTACAAACGGAGCTTCCTTAAAAAACTGAATCTGAAATCAACTACCTATTCCATCAATCCGGAGATCATTTTCAAGGGGCAGATTTTACGTGCCAAGATTGTTGAAATCCCCGCTCATCTGGACTGGACAAGTCAAAAAAAACTGGGTAAAAAACGCACCTCTGGCATCCGCATATTTAATGGTATTGCCGGAGGGCTTATGTCAGGGTTTATTTTCCGGCCTTACATGTTTTTCATGACCGTTGGGCTTATTTTTCTGCTCATCGCCTTCTATATCATTGCCTGGATATTTATTCAAACCTTCCAGGTTCTCCCGGAAATTGCCATCGGGATGGGCAATATCGAAGATCGGTTCGGCATGGCAGTAGCCCGGGTTTTCCAGGAACGACCATACTCTTTTATGGTCGGTGGAATTACGCTGATCGTAGCACTGCAAGTCCTGGGAATCGGTTTTCTGTCTTTACAAAACAAAAGATACTTTGACGAATTATTCCATATCAACACCACCCTGCTCCAGGAAAAAGAAAATTCTGAAAAATGAAACAAAAACTGTTTTCCCCCGACAGCTGTAAACCGTTACTGAAGTTAATGCCGCTGTTGTTAATATATGTCGTTTATGTGCTGATTTTCGCCGAAAACGAATTGCATGCAGACGAAGTACGGTACCATATGTTTGCGGAAAACATCGTGAATAGATTTTACACAAATGCTGAGAATCCAAATCTCATGAATGGACCCGGGTATCCGTTATTTCTCGCAGCCTTCCTGGCCCTTGATCTCCCTTTGATCGTACCCAAATTAGTCAACGCCCTGATGGTGTTCTTTTCTGTATTCTTGCTTTATCGATCGCTTATCTTTTATGTGCCGGCCAAAACCGCAATGATAAGTGCTTATGTTATGGGGCTTTATTATCCTATGTTCAAATGGATGAGATTATTGTTTTCTGATGTTTTATCCTTATTCCTGCTCTGTTGCTTCATTTACCTGACCTTACAACTCCTGAGATCCAACCGGTTCGCCTTTCGGCAAATGATCATTCCCGGTTTCCTGTTGGCTTTTCTGATCTGGGTTAAAGTATTCTTTGCACTCGTGGTTTTAACGGGAATAGTAACGGGAATTGTATATTTCCTGGTTGTAAGAAAAAAAGTGGTTTTAAAATGGGTAACCTTACTGCTTTTAGGATATGGCCTCGCAACTCCATGGTTGGTGTACACCTATCAAATGACAGGAAGAGTATGGTATTGGTCTTCCAATGGAGGCGAACAGCTCTACTGGATGTCCTCTCATCTGGATCAGGAGTACGGGAACTGGATTGAGTCCACCTCTGTTTTGAACAGGGATTTTCCTGAAATGGATCAACGGCATCTGGTTCTATACGATTCTGCCTATACCAAACCGTGGATAGAACGCAATGACCTGTTTTTTCATATTGCCAAAGAAAATATAAAAAAAGACCCTGGCGGTTATGTGTATAACGCCATTGCCAATGCCCTGAGACTGGTAGCCGATGGGCCTAATTCCTATTACCATCAGAGTCTGAGACCTTACTTCTTTTTATTTTTCAATCTGATCTTATTAGTCCCGCTGGTTTTAACAATACTCCCAGCCTGGAAAAACAAGCAATATCTGCCCTTTGAAATAATAGCAGTATGCTTCCTGATCCTGATTTATTGGGGCGGAAGTATTTTCATTGCGTCTATTCAGAGATATTTCATCATCATCGTACCATTTATCCTGTTGTGGATAACCTTTGTTTTTAGTCATTTCGTCCAGGTTACCTTCAAAAACCAATGGTCAAATTCACACCATCATGAATAAAAATTACCAACAAACACACTACAGGTTTTTATGCCTATTACTAATTGTTTTTCTTGCCGGAGAAATTTTTCCACAGCAAAAACATGTCTACCTGGCCAATGATAACCATACGGACTACTATTGGACTGCCAATGATGAATCCTATAGCAATATGGCCATCAATGAGATTGACTATTACTTAAACCTCACCGAATCAACCCTGAACCTGCCGTTACCACACCAAAACAGGTACAACCTGGACTGTGCCTGGTATGTTTATGAATACCAGCAAAACAAATCTCCGGAGGAATTTCAGGTTTTAATCGACAGGATAAAAAGCGGACATATGAGTATGCCGCTCAACTGGTTAGTCTCTACCTATGGCGGTCAGCCGACGGAAGCCGTGATCAGAGGAATGTACTGGCCCGGTCAACTTGCCAGATCCTACGATCTGGACCTGAGCCTTGCCGTCAGTATGGAAAATCAAACTCAACCATTAGGGCTGGCATCCCTGTGGGCAGGGTCAGGAGCTCGTTACTCCTGGAAAGGTGTTTGCAGCTGTGCTTCGACTGTTCTACCGATAAAGCTGGCTCATAGAAATCATGAAATTTATAAATATTCGGGACTTGACGGACAAGGGGTCCTAATGAAATGGTATTCCTGGGGTTATCACCCTTATGGATTAGGAGGATATGCGGAAGCGTGGGACCTTTCGTCCGTTTTTACCGATTGCATGGATAAATGTAATACCGATGAATACCCTTACAATATAGTTGGTGCATTTGGACATGCCGGAGATGCTCTTTCCAATACAACGGATATTTTTTCACAATTTTGCCATTGACAATCAAGATGAGGAAACCCTGATTTACGTTTCCAATGAGGTGGATTTCTTCGAACACATCGAATCACAGTATGGTCTGGAGAATATTCCCGGAGAAGCCCTTAGTTACGGAAACGAATGGGATCTGAATTGTGCCACCCTTGCCCCGATCACTGCCAGGATCAGAAATTCCGTGGAAAAGCTGAGAACGGCAGAAGCCCTGGCCAGTATTGTCTCTTTGGAAGAAGCAGACTTTTATAGTGGATTCGAAGCAGAAAGAGAACAAGCCTGGAGGGCCCTGGGAAGTTTTTGGGATCATAATTTCGGCTTGGGGGGCTGCTGTTACCCTGAAAGAAATGAATGGCAAATTTCGTTACAACAACAGGTCTCTACCTATGTGGATCAACTTTTGCAAACCTCTTTGGAAGCACTTGGTTTTAACATTACCAACTCTTCAAACAATACCAGGTTTTTTGTTTTCAACAGTCTGGGTTGGTCGCGCTCTGATTATGTGGAGATAGCCTATTCAGGATCAGAAAACATCAAAATAATAGACATCACCTCATCCGCAGAAGTTCCCTTCCAAATATTTGCTCAAGATAATAAGCTCAGGATTTTCGCCAGTGATGTACCTTCCTTAGGCTATAAAGTCTATGAAATACAAACAGGTGAAAATGGTGGGTTTCCATGGACCGCAACATTTGAAAATAACGTTTTTGAAAATGATTACTACCGAATTACCGCATCTTCGGAAGGAGTCATCACCAGTCTGATTGACAAGGATGTAAACCAGGAATTTGTTTTGGAGGAAAACGGTCGTTTTTTGAATGACTTCGGCCAGGGAAACGGTAATGAGGGAAATCTTACTGTACTGAGCAATGGGCCTGTTTCTGCCACCCTTCAATGTACATCCCCGAATCCCCTCCAGCATACAACACGCATAACTATATACAAAGAGTTGAAAAGGGTTGATATTGAGAATGAGATCAATCAAGAGTTTGGCAATGAAATTCGTGCTTATAGCTTTTCCTTTAACCTTGAAGATCCGACTATCTGGCATGAAGAACTTGGTGCAATTCTCAAAGCAAAATACCAGGAGAACGGAGGCCATTATGCCGATGCCGACCTTCCCGTAAGGTACGACTGGCTCACGCTTAACCACTTTGCAGATATCGGCAATTCAACCAAAAGAGTTACCCTTTCCAATATTGGAGCAGCCTTTATGAAACCGGGAAACAGCCTGGGAGAATTCCTTGATGAGAATAGTCCCCAAATCAATGTAATGATCGGGGGAATTATACGTGAGACAGACAATCCGTACATTCTCAATCAATATGGGTTGACAACCTTCAAAAATGATTTTGCCCTGGTTACCTATAATGATGCTTTTGATGCCAAACGTTCCATGAAATTTGCCCTGGAACATCAAAATCCTTTGGTCAGCGGTTATGTTCAATCAATGGGATCCATACTTCCGGAGGATACTTTTTCCCTGATCCAAATTAATAATCCGGCGGTTTTACTTTGGGCACTCAAACCTGCCGAAGAAGGAATAAATGAAGGAGGATTGATCCTGAGATTATGGAATATGGATACCATAAACCAAACGGTAACCGTTGATTTTGCCGGCGAGGTGATTTCCGGAACCAAAACTACTCACCTGGAGACCGACCTGATGTCAGCCCTTGTGGAAGAAGGAAAATTAAGGGTAAACCTTGGACAACAACGCCTGGAGACCTTCCGGGTTTTCATGGATGAACTGACGGATTCTATTCCTAAAAACCCAACTGAATTTAACATAAATATTTTTCCCAATCCAAATGCTACGGGAAAACTCAGAATTGAAATCGAGGGTTACGATGCTCCTGTTTCATTAAAGGTATATAACACCAAAGGTCAGTTAGTACTGGAAAAAACGATCAACTACAAATATCACGACCTGCAAATGAAGAATTTCCCATCAGGCCTATTTCTTTTTTCTTTTGAAACAAATAGTCAGCAGCTTACCAAAAAAGTACTGATTACTCAATAACCCCTCCTTTAAACGAAGGATATGTTACGTAACCTTATCATCAGTATGCGGCCTTATCAATGGGTGAAAAACGTACTGGTATTTGCCGCTTTATTCTTTTCATTATCTTTTTTCAATGTCGAAGCAGTTAAATTAAGTATCGGAGCATTTATTGCCTTTTGCCTGGTCAGCAGTGGCATTTATTTAATCAATGATATCAAAGACCGGCAGGCAGATATCCTCCATCCCCAGAAACGATTTCGCCCCATTGCTTCCGGAGCTTTGCCTGTTAGCCAAGCATCAGTTTTTTCCCTGCTGCTCCTTGGATCAGGTTTAACCATTGCCTTTTTGATCAACATCTCATTTTTCCTGCTTATCGCTTTTTATGCCCTGATGAATTTTGCTTATTCCATGGGGTTAAAGATGGTCGTATTACTGGATGTAATGATCGTTGCTACGGGATTTTTACTCCGGGCAGTTGGTGGCGCTTTTGCCATCGGAGTAGCTGTTTCGCCCTGGTTATTTATTTGCACATTGATGCTTGCATTACTACTTGTATTCGGAAAGCGCAGACATGAAATAGCCACTTTGAGAGCTGACGCTAAAAATCATCGAAAATGCCTTAAGGAATATAACCTGCCATTTCTCGACGGGCTTATGTTCGTAAGTGCCGGAGCTGCCATTGTCACCTATTCTCTTTACACCATGGCAGAGGAAGTAGTTGCCCGGTTTGGAACGGAATGGCTTATGGCCACCACTCCCCTGGTTATTTATGGTGTATTCAGATACCTGTACCTGGTGTATATTAAAAAGGACGGTGGTGATCCCACCAAAATGATGATCAAGGACAAGGCTTTTATGATCAATGGTCTTTTATATGTAGCAACAGTTATTATGATTCTAATCGTTTCCAGATCCTATAAGCCATAAAATGAAAAAGATTCCTGAAATACTGAAAGACTTCGATAAAAAATCAGAAGTCTGGCAAAACCCGAAATGGCTCTCTCCGAAAAAGGCCAAAGCAGTTCTGGCTTTATTGCTGATCTTAATCGCAGCCCTGCGCCTTGCCAACATCGACAGTCCGGCGATTGACCGGACAGACTGGAAAGAAATTGATCACATCATGATCTCAAAGAACTATTTTGAAAATGGTTATAAATTCTTGTATCCGGAGGTTGCCTGGCCTGCCGAATCACCACGGATTACGGCAATGGAATTACCTGTTGTCCCTTTCTTCGCCAGTTTACTGTATCCCTTTTTAGGCGTGAATGCCTACTCCGTGAGAATGCTGACATTTTTATCATTTTTATTGCTCGCTTTTTTTACTTACAAATTGGTAGAACGAGAAACAAACACCGTTTTAGCCTTATCCACAGCTTTACTTGTAGGTTTGCTGCCCCTATCCAACCAATTCAACAGGTATCTTTTTTCGGAACCCTTACTGCTGTTGTGCTCAGTGTTTTCGATATTCTATTATGCTGAGTGGGTGGATTCCAAAAAAATCCGGCATTTGTTGCTATTCATAATTGGATTTTCACTGGCCTTATCCCTGAAACCTACAAGCCTTTATCTGGGGCTGCCATTTTTATGGATTCATTACCGCAAATTCGGTCTGCAAATAAAAAATTATCTGGCCTTCGTGTTGGCTATGGGCATTTGCCTGGTACTCCCTGTCTGGTGGTACATCCATGCTTATCATCTGGCAACGACGTATATTGATGTGTTTGGGGTATTTGGCGGACAATTTGGTGGACACAATAAATTTCAGACGTTTAGCATGCTTAGTGACCTGGACTGGTGGATAACCATGTATTTCCGGATGAAACGAATGTTGCTGGGCAATTGGGGATTATTTATGGTTTTCTTAGGCGTGATCACCTCCCTGTATTTAAAAAAGGGACGTTTATTGTTATCCTACCTGATCGCCGTAGTATTATTTTTTCTGATTGTCGCTGAAGGGAACCTCGATACCACTTACCGTCAATTGACCATCATTCCACCAGCTGCTTTTTTCATAGTACTGGGCTCATTTACGCTCATGATCCTCATCTCCACGGTGTTACAAAAAATAAGGGTCAGTATGAAAACTGCCAATTCGATGGCTTTGATTTTGGCCATAGGTTTACTGCTCATTTTTCCAATAAAACGATTTGATATTTATGCTGTGCCCGGGAAGGAAATTCCGGTACATCAAAACAATTGGCTACTGGCGGAACAAATTAAAGAAAAAGCACCTGGTGCTACAAAAATGATTCTTGCCGGAGGATACACCATTCATAAGGGGGGAAATGATCTCAGCCCCATTCTTTATTATTACTCCGGCTTGCAGGGATGGTCTGTTCAAAAAGGAGAATGGCATGTGGAAATGATTGAGCAATATAAAAACAAAGGGGCTACCTTACTGGCAGCTACAGGCTATGCAAGAGAAAAAGAACTGGCATTATTCCTCGAAAAAATTTCAACCCAATATAAGATATTGTATCATCAACCGGAAAAACAACTGATGCTTTTAGACCTGACCAGCCCAGAGAACTAATTTCTAAAAGGTTTGTAATGAACCGTAGTTGCCAGGTCAAATAATTCATTGTCCCCTTTGCTGTCACCATATACAATGATTTCTGTATAATCAGCCAGGTCAAATACTTTTTTGAGTCTTTTGACCTTTTCGGGCCCATAACAGTTTTTACCCTCCAGTTTTCCGGTAATACGTCCGTTCCGAACAGCCAGTTGGGAGCCAATGACAAAAATACCATTTTTTTCTGCCCAGGGTTTTAGCCAATCTTCAGCAGAAGCACTGATTACGACCAATTGGTCATGATTTTCTTTAAATGTTTCCAGAGCTTCAATGGCTCCGGGACGCAAAATCGCTGGAAGCTTTTTAAGGGTGAATTTTTCACAGATGGATTGAAATTCTTCTTTAGGTATCCCCCCCCAAAAATAGGTCAGGAAGAATTGCTTGGCTTTCCAGTTGGAAATCCACCTCATTTTATAAAGAAGCAGTATGGGCGAGAGATAGATTAATCCTAGAAAATAGGGAATGTTACCACGGTGAAACCTGGTCAATTCGAGCATCGAATCTCTTTTGGTAATGGTGCCATCGAAATCGAAAATGATTAATTTTTTCATTAAAAATAACAGGCAATGGCGTAAACAAATATAACAAAATCATGAAACAATTTCTAATCAAACCCATTAAAAGCATCCCTCAAAGCCTCCTAATTCCCTTATTAAATTTTTGTCTGGTTTTTATCTTAATTGCAGCCGTTGCTTTTTCCCTGATTCTGGTCATTGACGCCACATCAGTACCATTTTCTGATAAAAGAAATATTAGTAGAAGTTAAAACATAAAAATATGTTACCAACCATTCTATTTGTCGTTGGTGCCAGGCCAAATTTCATTAAACTGGCCCCATTGTGCTGTGCCGCCCAAAAAACAACCGATATAAATTTCAGGATCCTACACACCGGGCAACATTACGACGACTCGATGTCTGCCGTATTTTTTAAAGAGCTTGAAATCCCCAAACCCGACTATTGTTTGAATATAAGCCCGGGGACACATGCACGACAAACAGCCAATATAATGATAGGCTTAGAGGATCTTTGCCTTCATAGTTGTTTCGCAGCAATGGTGCTTATCGGCGATGTCAATTCTACACTCGCCGGTGCTCTTGTGGCCGCTAAACTCAATATTCCGATTGCACATGTTGAAGCCGGACTACGAAGTTTTAACCGGAGTATGCCGGAAGAAATAAACCGTATTGCCACCGACCATATGGCAGACCTGCTTTTTGCTCCAACAAAAACCGCCATGAAAAATTTAAACAGGGAAGGATTATCGGATCGATCCTGGTTCAGTGGTGATGTGATGTACGATATGGCCTTAAGGGCAATAAAACTCGCCCGGAAGAAAACCCAAATTCTCAGCAAACTGGACATCGAAGCGGATCAATTTTATTTGAGTACACTTCATCGTCCGTACAATGTAGATGAAGCAGTGCAACTCCGCGAAATAATTAAGGCGCTTTCAGGTCTCGATAAAAAGGTTGTGCTACCAGCTCATCCCAGACTCCAAAAAAATCTATCCAAATTTAATATATCTCCCGGGAAAAACATAAAACTGACTCCTCCCCTTGGCTACCTCGAATTTATTACACTTGAAAAAAATGCCGCTAAAATCATTACCGACTCAGGAGGAATTCAAAAGGAGGCATTTTTTCTGGAAAGACCTTGCATAACCCTAAGACCAGAGACGGAATGGACAGAAACTACTATGTGCGGAGCCAATGTTTTGGTAAAAGAACGTACGGCAGAGGCCATAAAAGAAAAGGTCATGCAACAAAACAAGACACAATTCAACACAAGACCTTATGGGGATGGAAAAGCATCTGAAAAGATTATGGCTGTTCTAAAACAAGAGCTTTTAAATTGAAAAAAATATGATGAAATGAAAGACTTTTCCATTGAAATTTATCTTTGCTTACTGGGTGAACTGCAAAAAAGCGGATACCAATTCCAGACATTTCATGATTTCCTGCAAAAGCCGAAAACAAGAACCGTTATCCTTCGTCATGATGTGGATGACCGCAAGCTGAATTCCTTGAGATTTGCGAAAATCCAATATGACAGAGGCATTCGGGGAACTTATTACTTTCGAATGGTCCCAAAAAGTTTTGATGAGGGAATAATCCGCGAGATAGCTTCCATGGGCCATGAAATCGGATATCATTATGAGGATATGGATTTCGCCAACGGAGACCCTGCCAAAGCTATTGACCTTTTCAACCAACATTTATACCGTTTGAGAAAAGTCGTTCCTGTCAGGAGTATTTGCATGCACGGAAGCCCCCGCTCGAAATACGACAATCGTGACCTGTGGCAATCACACGACTACCGTGAATTTGACATTGCAGGAGAACCTTATTTTGATATTGACTTTGAAAGGGTTTTTTATTTGACCGACACCGGCCGAAGATGGGACGGTAATAATTTCAGTATCCGGGATGAAGTAACCAATCATTTCGGACTTCAGTATCATGGTACCCAGGAGATCATCCGGGCTATTGGCAATAATAAATTCCCGGATAAGGTCCTTTTTACCTTTCACCCTCAGAGATGGACAGACGTTCAATATATATGGTTGAAAGAAAAATATCTTCAAAACCTCAAAAATCTTGTGAAATACTGGCTGAAAAAATATAAATCAAAAAGGAATCATCCTTAAACAAAACCCAAAAAAATGCACAAGGCCTTTCCAACTGACAGTCCTCCCCTGTTGTACAATCATTGGTTAAAAGAGGTGAATGACTTCATCAATTTACATTTAAGTGAACGCAGCCTGACGGTAGCTGATATTGCCGCTGCCGTGTATATGAGTGAGCGGCAGTTTTACCGAAAAATAAAAAAGGTCACGGGGAAAACTCCCAACCAATATATTACGGAGATAAGGCTGCAAAGGGCTAAAAAATACCTGGAAGACCAGGTTTTTGACACTTTAAAAGAAGTGGCGCTTAATGTAGGCTACTCGAGATCAGACTATTTCTCCCTCCTATATGAAGCCCGCTTTAATATCCGGCCTTCTGTATATTTCTCTTCCGAATAAATGTCCGGAAAGGAGTCATTACCGCTTTTCAGGGTAAAAGTACCAACCACCTGGAATCTTCTTTTCCAACCTTTTTTTCCCTTTATTCCAATTTACTGTTCATCTGACTAATTATGTCAGGATAGTGGGATGATATGGCAGGATAGTGAGCTGTATTTTCCTTAATTTTATTGTATTAAATACCAGCAAATTTACATTTCTCAGATACACTTTCCCGATATTTATAAACATACACTTAATTGAAATTCAATCTATTATTGACTTAAAATTGATTAAATTTCCGAACAGGAATTAAAAATCTACCCCCTTTCAAAAGGACGCAATTGGAAAACCGATTAAAGTATGTCTTTTTCGTGTTTCCCGAATTGTAATTGTTCCGTTAAATCAATTTGGGATAACACCTTTTCTTTCGGGAAAAGGTTTATCCTTTGAAAACAAACTCGACCTCATGCCATGATCTATGAACAAACGCTAGCAAGAAATAATGAACGGCCAGGCTCCGGAGTTGCCATCCCGGGAACTGTTCAACGTTATATTGAAAGTTGGGTGAACAGGCAACATCGTGGTGGTGTTGTGCTGTTGGAAAAGGTTTCTGAGCTTAATTTCATTCATGCAGTAACCCGGAACCATTCTGGCTCTGGTAAAGTTGGCTGCATTGTATGTTTACTACGGATTAACGATATCCCTCACATTAACGCCTTTTTCAAAGCAGTCAATCAACACCTGGACAGAGGTGGTTTATTCATTGGTTGTCTTGAAACCTGTGAAGATCGTAAAAGCAGAATCCAGGCCGGTTCAAATTGGCCAATCAACAAATTTAAGTTGTTTTTCGATCTTTTGAAAAAGCAGGTTTTACCTAAAATTTCGCTCATCAGCCGTTCTTATTATTCTCTGGCTGGGAAAACCGACCGTGTCATTTCAGCAATGGAAGCCTACGGTCGGCTTTTCTCTTGCGGCTTTTCCCTAAAAGAGACTCAGAAAAAAGCTAACCTGCTTTACTTTACAGCCGAAAAAACCGCAGAACCGGATTTCAGGATAAAGCCCAATTGTGGGGCATTCATCTGCCTGAACCGAATAGGCAAAAATGGAAAAAAGGTTAAAATTTACAAGCTCCGAACCATGTACCCCTATTCCGAATTTATTCAGGAATATATTTTCAAACAAAATGGCTTTGGAGAAGGCTGCAAATTTAAAAATGATCCAAGAATTACACCGATCGGCAGATATCTTCGAAAGTACTGGATAGATGAACTGCCCATGCTCTACAATTGGCTTAAGGGTGATGTGAAATTATTCGGAGTACGGCCATTAAGCCCTCATTACTTTAACCTCTATCCTCACGAATATAAAGTTTAC
The DNA here is from genome assembly GCA_942492125.1 of uncultured Bacteroidota bacterium. Taxonomy (GTDB): domain Bacteria; phylum Bacteroidota; class Bacteroidia; order Chitinophagales; family Saprospiraceae; genus BCD1. The sequence continues at coordinate 80,475 of CALODM010000035.1, read as the reverse complement.
CGTACTCGCTTCAAACCAGGCTTGATTCCTCCATTGTATGTTGAAATCCCGGAAACCCTTGATGATGTTATCCAAATAGAAAAGCGGTATCTGAAAGCCTACGAAAAAGAGCCCCTCTTGACAGATATCAAGTACACTTTCCTCGCTTTATACAACATAATTGTAAAATCTGTAAGGAGTCATTAAGGAATTCAATTATTCATTAACGAACTGCCCGCTCCTGCAAATGAAGCTGGCCGCTCATTGAGAAACCATCTACCCCCCTTTCATTGCCTGGCTGTTTTTGAATTCAAAAAATCTTCTGCCAAAACAACTGCCAGATTTTCCAATAAAAAATCTGCATCTTTCTTATGGAAACATAACGGAGGTTTAATTTTGATCACATTATGATAAGGGCCGTCCGTACTCATCAGGATACCACGTTCTTTCATCCGGTTGGCCAGGTAAGTTGCTTCTTCCGCACCGGGATCAAGTGATTTCGGATCCTTGATCAACTCAAATCCGAGAAAGAGACCATGGCCCCTGATATCTCCAATAACCGGATAATTTTGCTGCAGCTCTTTTAAGCCTTCGATCAGATAATTTCCAACATCAAGTGCATGGTTTTGAAGGTCTTCTTCTTTGATTATTTTCAGCACTTCCCTACCAATGGCGCAGGAAACAGGATTGCCGCCAAAGGTGTTAAAATATTCCATCCCATTGGCAAAAGATTCCGCCACAGCCCTCGTGGTAACTACCGCCGCTAAAGGATGACCGTTACCAATGGGTTTTCCCAGCGTAACGATATCCGGTACAACTCCTTGCAATTCAAACCCCCAGAAATGAGTGCCGATACGACCAAAACCTACCTGAACTTCATCTGAAATACAAACACCTCCTGCTGCACGAACAAAAGCATATGCTTCTTTTAAATAATTTTCCGGCAAGACAATCTGCCCGCCGCAACTGATGATGCTTTCGCAAATAAATCCTCCAACATCACGACCTTTATCCCTTATCGTCTGAATGGATTCCCCAACATGAGCCGCATATTTTTCTCCAGCCTTTGGGTCATTTTTATACAAACCTCTATAGGTGTCCGGAATAGGAACAATTTGCGTGAACGCTGGTGCTCCCTTACCTCCTTTACCATCAAATTTATAACTGCTGATTCCTATACAACCACCGGTATTACCATGATACCCAACTTCCACAGCGATCATATCTTTTTGTCCCGTGTGGGCTTCCACCATGCGCAATGCCAATTCATTGGCTTCACTTCCCGAATTGACAAAATGAACGACCTCCAGCTCTGGTGGAAATGTTTCGAGCAACGCTTCTGCAAAAAGTACAATATTTTCGTGCAGATATCGCGTGTTCGTATTGAGCAGTCCGATTTGGCTGCAAGCCGCTTTTACCACTCGCGGATGTTGATGACCGACATGGGGTACGTTATTGACGGTATCCAAATATCTCCTGGCCGTAACGTCATATAAATACTGTTTATAACCTCGTACCATATGCAATGGTTCCAGATAGGAGATACTTAAACTTTTTCCCAGGTTTTGCCCCCTGGAATAGAGAATTTCCTTTTTTTCCAAAAAGGCTTTTGCCGGTTGTGCTTCTTCAAAAAAAACTGTCGGATCCGGACAAACACTCAACCATATTTCACGTTCGCCGGGAAAACAGGCCCCCGGAAAATCCCCCGACTCTCCCAGCATATTAAGCATAACCTGAAAATGCAAATGGGCAGGCCAATTGCCATTTTCAGGCGGGGGCCCAATTGTAGCAATTTTTGCACCTTGTTTAAAAGTCATTCCTTTAGCCAGGCCATGTAAAGACTCCCTGCTCAAATGACCATATAAAGTATAGAATGACAGACCATTTTCAGTTTCATGTTCGAGAATAATGGTTGGGCCATAATCTCGTTCATTGGCATTGTCCTGAAAACTATGCACCATCCCGTCAAAAGGAGCAAAGACCTCTGTTCCTTCCGGCATCCAAACATCATGCCCCAGATGCACCGTTCTCCACTGAGCACCGGAATTGCCCATCACTTTATAGGCATCTGTAGAGTAAAATGGCCGGACTTCTCCGTACCCACCCTGGCCAAAAGCTGCCCCTTCATCATCGAGTATACGCCTTATTGTCCTTTCGAAAGATTCGATGGATTCGAAATTATCATTATTACCTAAATCAAGGCTTCCCACACTTAAATCCAGATGAACAGGTTTTTGACCTTTAAAATCCAGTATTGAAGCAAATCGATAACGGTTTTCAACCATCCATTGTTCAAATATTCGTTGTTCAGGGCAAGGGATCATATCACAAGCCCTTCTGAATGCAAAATGCGCAAAATCAGGAGAAACGTTTCGCAGGCGAGTCAATAAATCCCATGCCGGTTTTTCACTGACCAGCAGGTATTTGTTGTCGGGTTCCTGGTGTTTATTATAAGCGGCACTAGCTACGGTGATCATCAACCGGGCACAGATCAAAGGGAATAAAACTTTCAATTCGGTTTCTGTTATCGGGAAAACCGAATGATACCCCTGCACAACTTCGGCCATAGCAGCAACAGGATCGGGGCAGAACATTCCGGCATAGGCGCAGGCGATGGCCAATTCATTGATGGTTTCACAATAAAGGGCATCGCCAAAATCGATCACTCCGGTTATTTTTGGATCACGAAAATCATAATTGACCAATAAGTTGTGCTCATGGGCATCGTTATAATTGACACTTTTCCGCAGTTTAGCCAATACCGGCAAGGCCAGTGCTTCAAATAGTCCCCAGAAGTAATCCGCTATTTCCAATCTTTCCGGTTCCCGGAAATACTGCCGGTTCTTTTTGGAGTAAAGTGTTTCTGAAGGATTCCATTTATAAAACCGATGGGCAGCAGGATGGTCAAAGTTGGCCAGGTGAACAGAAAAATTTCCACATAATTGCCCCCATGATCTGTACAATAGATTTGTTCGGGGATTTACTTCGGATAACATCCTGCCGGGTACCCATCGCTGAATTCTTAAAAATTGTCCATTTCCCAGATGGATATAAGGAGCTCCATCAATTGCAGGAATAACCGCTGGAAACTCCACGGGAAAGCCCGACTTCGAAAGATGTTTCATAATAGCAGCCTGGAAAGCAATGGCTTCTTCTTTTGTTTCGGGACGACTTAACTTTACCGTAAATGATTTACCTTCTTCTGTTTCCAAATAAAAATTAAAATCTACCTCGCCCTGCAGCTTTTTCAACTTCCCCGATAGTCCGAAATACTTGTGGATCAAATTTTCAACTTCTTCTAAATTCATTGTTATTTTTTTTACATGTCGCTTTTATTGACAGGATTTTATTCACACAATAACATCAATAGGTGACCGGCCGACCAACTAAAATGATTCGCTTCCATTCCTTTTCCGGATAAAGGATGATAGTTTTCCCGGATGGGTAAATCGCTGCCTTTTAGTCCCTCCAGTCTATCCAGGACTTGATTGGTTAATTGCAGAGCATCGTCTTCGTATCCATAATTTTTCAAGCCCCGAATGGCAAAATACACCTGATCCAGCCAAATCGGGCCTCGCCAATATCCGTTATCGGGCTTAAATTTCACATGATCTGCAGCCAGGGTAGGAAAAGGAATATAGGTCGCAAATTTGGTGGTATCCAACATGGTCTGCCGGATTCGTTCCGCCTGATCTGAATCAGCTACCCCTGCCCATAAAGGAATCCATCCCTCCGTTCCCAATATTTTCACGAATTCACCGGTCTGCATGTTTACATCATAATACCACCCGGAATTTGCATCATAAAACCTGTGGTTGATCATATCTTTCAGCAGCCTGGCTTCCCTATTGTATTTTTCGCTTTTGGGAATATCTTTTATCGCTGCCGTCAATTTTGCCAGATACTTTTTCTCCGCAAAAAGGTAACTGTTCAGGTCCACACTTTCCTGGTTGAGCGACCATGCATGATCTGAATTCTTCAGTATGCCCGCTTCATCAAATCGCACGGCATTATCCATCCCGCTTTCCCATTTTGCTGCCACCAGTGTTCCGTCGGTAGAACCATATTCGCAAAGGCCATTGTTGTTATGGTCCCGGAATTGATACCACCATTTATGGTAAAGTTCCAGTTTTGGCAATATCTCCCTTACGAAATCCTGGTCTTTGGTTTTTTCATAAATCTCCCAAACGGCCCAGGCAGCCAAAGGAGGTTTGGTGTTACGCCAATTGTTCTCTTCGATTAAATTATCACGATAAATACAATCGGCTACCATACCTGATTCGTCCTGAAAATCAAACATTGCCCGAACCTGATCTTTGGCTAGATCGTAGTCAAAATAATTCAGGGCTACAGCATGTTTCCAGCTATCCCACGCCCAAAAGCCATTAAACCATTGATAATTATAACTGGGAAATAATCCGCTGTGCTTCAACTGCCCTGCCGGACTTCGGTAGTTGGACATCAGGGTTTGCAGGCATTTTACTGCAACTACGAAATGCTCCTCTGAATATAATTCACGGTTGAGATCAAGGTATATGGCAGTCAAGTAGGACTCCCATTGATTTTCAATAACCTGAAAATACTTTTCCGGATCCCTTAGGGCTTTTTGCAGGAGGTCAGCCGCTTCTTTCCATTCTTGTTCGTTAAAGCAAAAAGCATGTCCCAGACAAAACCCGATCGTTTCACCAGCCTTAATCCTCTTTAATCCAGACTTAAGATCATGGGTTTTTTCTCCGATGGATATGTCCCAATTTTCATCCCTATCTACAGCAATCAACCCCAGGTGTTCGGTTCCTGAAAAAGCGATTTCAATACCAGAAGCAATGGTATCAAAAGCAACTCCGTTTAAAAAGCTTTTCCCAGAAAATCTGACCCTGAATGATTTGCTGTCTCCCTGATTATTATTGGTAATTCTAAACCGTTGAAGCGCCGAGCGGTCTGACAGGAAAAAAAGATCCGCTACAATCGCCAATTCATGATCAGGCAAGTAGAATTGCTGTCTTAACAGCCCAGGATATGAAGCGACTTCAAGGACTTCAGCCTCCCGAAAAGAAATAACCTGATTGTTATTATCCAATAGTTCAAACCTGGTCAGTACGGAATCAATCCAAACCCCATTGTCCCGGGTCATTAAAAACGGGCCAATAAAGCTTCCCAAAAGTCTATTTTGTTTCACTTCAGGTAAAGCATACCCCATCCAGGCCCCGAGGTCAGAAAAAATAAAAACGGATCTGTCCTTGACAGAATCCGGAATGCCTTTGTAATTCAACACATTGGGAAATTCCTCAATCCACCCACCAACCCGTTCTTCTTTTGCCTTATGGTCTGTCAAACATCCAGTACAAATCATAAGGGACACCATCACATAAAAAAAGCTGTAACCAGGTAATTTAGTCATATTCGATAATCTTTGCCTGTCCATCCATCCAACAAAAAAGTTGTCTGTCCACATAAATTCTGTTTTATTCGAACTTGATTAAAAAGCCATTACGAAAGTAAAAAATATTATGCGGGAAGAATAATCGGAAATGAAAAACAAAAATTAAAATACAGTATCTAATTTTTTGATTTTAATTGGCCTCAAAAAATCGGCTTTTTATCCATTATCACTATCTTTCAGCTCTAAAAAAAAATAATAAACTATGGCATTTTCAATAGGTATAGACGTTGGCGGTTCCCATATTTCAGGTGGTATAGTCAATCAGCAAACAGGCGAGTTGGTTCCTGGTTCCTATGAAGAACAGCCGATTGATCCTTTGGGGCCAAAAACGGAAATATTAAATACCTGGACTCATTTTATTACCAAGCTTTTGGAGAAATACCAATACGGGGAAATCACCCAGGTAGGGTTTGCAATGCCAGGGCCTTTTGATTATGAAAACGGTATTGCCTCTTTTGAAGGAGTTCCCAAGTACAACAGTTTAAAAGGAGTGAACATCAGACAATATCTTAAAGAAAACCTTCCGGGCGGTGAAGCATTGTCTATTGTATTCAAAAACGATGCCGCTGCCTTTGCCTGTGGTGAATTCCAATCAGGGGCGGCACGAAGCCTAGAACGAGTTTGGGTTTTGACCCTTGGCACAGGTTTTGGATCCACCTTCCTGGTTGACGGAAAACCAACCCTTGAAGGAAAAGGTATGCCAGAAGGGGGGTACTTTTGGAATCAACCATTTTCGGAAGGCATTGCCGACCAATATTTCTCTACCCGTTGGTTCGAAAATACCTGGGAAGCAAGAACAGGTCAGCAGATTAAAGGAGTTAAACCACTGGTTGACCTTTTCAATAACGGTAACCAGCAAGCCATTCAGATTTTCAGGGATTTTGCCCAAAATCTTTCTGATTTTCTCGGACCCTGGCTAAAGGACACAGCGACCACCGGCGTTGTTATCGGCGGAGGAATTGCCCGGGCATGGGATTATTTTGCTCCTGCTTTGGAAAACAACCTGAAAATGACCGGAATAGGTATCATTCTGCGTGCAGGAACTCTCGGGAAATATGCCCCTGTCATCGGAGCTGTTAGTTAATTTTGCCTTTGGGTTTATAAGGAATTATTTTTTATCATTTCCGTTAGATTCAGATTTGGTATTCAATTTTTTGAAAAACCGATCCGCCAGATCATTCATGTAATTCCAGGCTTCCCAGTGAGCGAGGCCTATAAATGTGGCAACCAAAATGGATATCCTGATGTCTGTCAGGTCAAGACTCAGCGATGCTTCTCCCAAAGATATATCCACTTTAATAAACGACAAAACAAGGGAAATCAATAATGCCAAAATAGGTACTGTAAAAACAAGCGCAATCTGGTGTGAAATACCCAGCGTAATAAACTTACCTGTGAACAGATAATAGCCTGTGCTTATCAGAATACTTACCACAGTAGCGATCAATGCCCAGAAAAGAATTTCTGCAAGCCTCCAGGGATATTGCTCCCAGAAGTAGGAATTGGGTTTCTCCTTTATCTGAGGAATAATCCCCTCCGTCAATAATAATTTCAAATCACTGATCTGATTATTGGCCGCTGCAGTACGAGCAGTACTGAACATAGCGCCTATGACACCCGCATAATCCGTTGAATCCAAACCCGTTTTGGCAGCTACTGAGCGGAAAGTGGTATCCGATTTTTCCAAAAGTCCAAAGATCATTGATTGGGCAGGTATGGTATCTGTGTTATTAAAGCTATAGACACTTTTTTCTGTCAACTCAACCAAGCTTACCAATCCGGAATCAAGGGGTACCTTTATATTCCTGTGCAGCAGAATGTACCAAATACTGAGTAACAATAAAAGAAGGGCCAAAGAAAGACCAAAGACAATACCCCAGGTAGAAGAATAACGTTTTTTTGCAATTAGAAAAACATTTAAATTCGACTTACCTTCTTCAAAGGGAACTTGCACCTCGTAAAAGGGCTTTTCCATCATGGCCAGGGAATGGAATATAGAAAGTTGGTATTTTCCGTCAGGAATGGCTTCTTTATCAGATAAGTCCAGTTTGAAATCCCCATCATCATCCGAGGTTGTGAATATTGATTTTTTAAGAGAAGGACCTTCTAACCGCAAAGTAGCGTTGTGATATCTCGCTTTAGTGTTTTTGTCAAACACCGTTCCGGTGAGGATACGTTGAGTAGCCATAATAAGGGGTTTTGGTTATAAAGACAACCACCCAAAATACAAAATTTAGAGAAAAAAATCAACTTAAAAATAGCTATAACCTACTGATTTTCAGATTTATTTTAGCTTAACTGTAAACGAGATTCCAAAGGAAGCCTGATTGGCTTTAAAAGATCCTTCCTCCAGGTAAAGTACTGAATTTCCATTATAGTCTGTACCGGACAATTCGGCTACCTTTATCTCTCCCAGAATATGATGATAGCTGATAAAGAATCTTAACGACGAGGATTTCAGCTCCCATAAAGCTATGGATCCATCAAAGAAAAGGCCTGGTATGGATTGGGTTACGTCCCCCCCGCGGCTGGAGGAGTAATAATAATAATCATCCTCTGCCCAGAATTTAATGGTATTGAAGGAAGGGCCTGCCCTCAAGCTCAAACGATGCTTCCAAAAGTATCTGCGGTAAAAAGGCAGGATGGAGAAATTGTTGAAGTAAAACTGCAATCCACCGTTGTCTCCGTAAGCACTTCCACGGAAATGATCCTGTGTCATAATCATCAACCCCAGGTCATTCTCCGGAGTCAACAAATAAGCTATATCTACCCCCAGCAGCATTCGCCTATTGTAAAAATTAACCCCGTATGACCTTCTGAAGCCGTTTTCATAGAACAAATCAGCAAGGGATTGCCTTGCACCATAAAATGATTTCCCTGCCGTCAGGCCTACAGATAGCCGTCTTTGAAAATGATCGTAATCAATAGAACGAATCTGGTCTTTTAATAACTGGAATGTTTGGAGAACACCATTCTTCTCTACCTGAAGAGTTATCGCCCCAAAACCATCCCGAATGATCTCTCCTTCCAGTACCTTTTTATTATTCAAGGTAATCACATCCTGGGCATGTACAGCAATTGCCAGCAGGCCAAAAAAGAAACAGAGGATATTTTTTTTCATAAAAAAACTTTGTGAGGTTGCGGCTTACATCTTTAAAACTCCCTGAATTTACGGCCATAAGTCAACCCGATGGAAAACTGACTCATGCGAATCTCCTCCATCGGAATAACCATCTTTGTCATTTCAAATGAATCCTTGTAATAAATGGGATTCAATTTGGCTACCCCAAAAAGTTTTTGATACCCCAGGTTAAGATGAAGGTAGGAATGGCTTTTTTCGTAAATGGCTACCCCTGCATTTATATTCAATCCAAGGTGTAAATTATGGGTTGACTCAGGTCCTTCCTGGTAAACATCAGGAACGGTCCCCTCCTTTCAGGGAAACCAGATTAAAACTGGGACCAAGGTCAAAATGAATCTGGTTGTTACTGGTATACCAGCGAACATAAGGGATCAGGCCAACATCGAGATAATTGAACTCCACCTGCCCACCTTTGTCATAATTATAACCCTTGGCCAGGATGTGATTGAATACCCCAAACTTCAATCCGAATCCATACCGGTAATCCACGCGCCAATTGCCATCAAGCGCCAAAGAAAGAAAGGAAGTCACTTTTGGGAACTGTGAGGTCGTAGGCCCAAATAACCAACTGCTATAATTACCGTCAAAATTATTGGATACCAACACTTCATTGAGCTGACTTCTAACGCCCAAAAAAGTAAGGGCGGGAGCAAACCCAATAGTGACCGGACGGTTTAAAACAGCATCCGGGCTATAAACTATATCCTTTATTTGGGTTTTTAATATCTGAATGGTATCGTTTATGCCATCTTTGGTTACGACCATTTTCACCGCCCCAAATTCATCATTAAGGATCTCACCTTCAATGACGTCCCTGGAGTTTAAGATGACCTGATCCTGGGCAAGAAGATTTGCCGACATGAAAATAACGAGGAGGAAAATCAGCTTTTTCATCTGTTTGTTTTTAAATGTTCAAAGGTGTTCGTGAATGCCGGTTTTCCCATCATTTTCCTCTCTTGACATTTCAAAAACCTGCTATGTACAAACAATACTCAAGCTTAAAGGATTTTCCGGTTTTTAACAATGATTTTTATCTGCCATTTTGGTGACTTTTAAGAATAAAAATGCCCTGTAAAAAGGAAGGGGTTACCCTGTGTTCAACAGAACAACCCTAGACTCAGAAGTTGGCTTAACAAAATAAAGTACCCGATGTATTTTTATTTCATATTCCATCCGTTCATTTGGCATATCCTTCTTCCTTTCTGTTTTTTCCCGACAAGACAAAAAACCCCAAAAGTCCGGGATTGTGTAGGATTCTATTTTTTATCCTATTTTTAATCCATGAAAGTTTTCCCGGCCATAATTTTCAGTATCATTTGTTGGCTGATCCTGCCATTGTTTGCTCAGGCCCAAAGTAATGAGGGCACCGATTTCTGGTTTGGATTTATGCACCACAGAGACGAGAATTCCAATAGCAAGGTGGTCATGATAACCTCCAAATACAATACTTCCGGAGCCATAAAGGTCCCTTTACAAAACTGGGAAACCTCTTTTTCTGTAAATGCCAATGAAGTTACGCTAATCAATTTACCGGCCTTCACAGAAGTTACGGAATCGGAAATTATAACCTCCAGGGGTATCCATTTGAGTGCAGGCCAACCGGTGTCTGTTTATTTACACCAATACCACAATTATCGCTCAGAAGCATCGGTTGTTTTACCAACCACCTCCATTGGAAATTCCTATTACGTGATGAGTTATACCGGGGTATTTATCCAGGGAAACGATTACCCGTCTGAATTTTTAATCGTCGGCGTAAAGGAAGATACCCATTTAGACATAACCTTAAGTGATGACACCCAAATGGGACATTTAGCCGGAGAAACAATCCATATAAACCTGGATCCAGGCGAGACTTTTCTGGTACAGGGAAAATCCTGGTCAGAGGATTTAAGCGGCACCTATATTGAAGGAGATCAGCCCTTTGTCGTTTTCGGTGGAAACCAATGGACGGAAGTTCCGAATGGATGTGCGGCCCGGGATAATCTTTTCGAACAAATGTATCCCATTTCCACCTGGGGCAAAAGGTTTGTTACGGTTCCGCATTTAAACATGAATTATGATGTTTTTAGAGTTATGGCTGCTGAAAACGGGACCCATGTCACGGTCAATTCCACGGTTACCTATTCCTACAACCTTAATGCCGGAGAATTTGTGGAATTTTCCCAGTCCCAGGCTTCTTTCATTGAAGCAAATCATCCTATTTTGATCGCACAATACCTGGTTGGTAATAACTGTAATGGTCACAATTTCGGTGACCCTTCCATGGTTCTGCTGAATAGTATTGAACAAACCAGGGATACTTTAACGGTTTATAATTCCAGCCTGGAAAATATTTTTGAATCCTATATCAATGTCATTATGTCCACCGACGATGCTCCATTCGTGACATTGGACGGCATGGTCATTGAGGACAATTTCCCCACACAAATCATCGGGGAAAATGGTGAATTCACTTTTGCTCAAATGCCGGTTCCAACCGGATCTCATACCATCATTTCTGAAGGTTGCGGGGTCATTGCAACAGCCTATGGTTATGGTGATGTGGAATCCTATGCTTATAGTGCCGGTGCAAGTTTCAAACCGATAAATGCCAATCCTATTCCAGACGGTGGATGTCTGAATGACACGATTTATTTCGATACCGGACTTTCTCCAGTCAGGTATGATTTTTTTTGGGATTTGGGAAATGGCCATTTTTCAACGGAAAGTCAATTCACTCATTTTTACCCGGAATTAGGTTCCTATCCTGTCACCCTAATCATTACCGACAATTGCCTGGGAACAAAGGATACCCTCTACAAAGACATAATGGTCACCTTGAGGCAAGCCGTAGACACTGGTGAAGATGTTTTAATTTGCGAGGGGGAGAACATTGCGTTGAGTGCAACGGATCTTCCCGGCGCAACTTTTGAGTGGCTCGGCCCAAATTTTTATTTTTCAGAGAACCAATTCCCTGAAATCAACAATGCTTCACCAGGAATGTCAGGGGAATATTCCGTAACCGGTACGATCTCCGGTTGCTCCACCTACCCCGCACATACCTGGGTGGAAGTGCTTCCTACTCCGGATCCTGACCTTGGATCTGATACAATTTTTTGTAATGACCGGGTTCAGTTCTCCCTCAATCCGGGTATCTTTTCAAGTTATTTATGGCAGGACGGAACTACTAATCCCTCCTATAGCGTCATCGATGAAGGCGCTTATTCCGTGATGGTAACCAATAGCCTGGGTTGTTTAGGCCAGGATTCTGTATTGTTAAAAAATATTTGTCCCACCAAAATCTACGTTCCCAATGCTTTTAGCCCTAATGACGATGGGATCAATGATACTTTTGGGGTTTATGCACAGGATATTGTATCCATGAAATTGTCCATTTTTGACCGGTGGGGAAATTTGTTATTCCAAACCCAAAAGTTAGAAGAACATTGGGACGGAACCTTTCAATACAGACCTATGAATGCAGGGACCTACGCCTGGCAACTTGAATTTACAGGAATTAGAATAGATGGAACACTTTACGATCAGGTTATGAGCGGAACCGTCTACCTGATTTATTAAAAGAAATTCTATTTTTGTCCAAAACAGACCGATGGACCCATTTCCCTATATCGATGATAAATTCATCAGTAATAATACTTCTTTCACTACTCTGACTGACATTCTAAAAAAAGCATTTGCACAAAATGAGATGATCGTTCCCCTAAGGCACCACCACGACTTCCCCAATCCTGGTTTTGAAAAAGACTCCAGTATGCTTTTAATGCCTGCCTGGACTCCCGGTAAAAGTGCTGGCGTGAAAATCGTTGCAGTTAGTCCCCACAACAGCGAAAAAAAACTGCCAACCATTCAGGGCACCTACCTGTATTTCGATAGTCAGACGGGCACTATAAAAGCCATCCTGGAAGCCAAATCCCTTACCAATAAAAGAACAGCGGCCGCTTCTGCTTTGGCTTCTGTATTTTTATCCAGGAATGATGCTGCTACTTTATTGATGATCGGTACCGGAAGCCTCGCTCCAGATCTCATCAGGGCCCATTGTAGTGTCCGCCCGATCAAAAAGGTGTGGATATTTGGCAGAACAATTGAAAAGGCCCTGGCTATTGCCAATAAACTGGAAGCGGAAGGTTTTGACATTGCTGTAGCTGAAGATCTTCAACAGGCGGTGACAAAAGCTGACATTATCAGTTGTGCCACCCTTTCAGAAAAACCACTTTTTCCCGGAAAATGGTTGAAGCCCGGTCAACATCTTGACCTTGTTGGTTCCTACAAACCCAATATGCGGGAAGCAGATGATGATGCTGTTTTAAAATCCAGTATTTTCCTGGATAATTATAAAGGCGGGCTTAAGGAAACAGGGGATATCGTCATCCCCGTTAAGCAGGGAATTTTGGACCCAAAATCTATTAAAGCGGATCTTTTTGAACTATGCGCAGGTAGTTCGAATGGTAGACAATCAAGAGGAGAAATAACCCTTTTCAAATCTGTCGGACACGCCCTCGAAGACCTAGCAGCAGCGGACTATTATTATCAGGAATATCAAAAACAAAATGCATGAATACTTTCGACAAAATACAGTCAAAAAAAGATTACCCTACACCAGGTAACTGGCTGACAATAAGAACTATAGACATGCACACGGGAGGTGAACCTTTAAGGGTAATCGTTGAAGGTTTTCCGGAAATCAAGGGAAATAATATACTTGAATACAGACGTTATGTCAAGGAAAACTACGATCACCTGCGGAAAGGTCTGATGTTTGAACCCCGTGGTCATGCAGATATGTATGGTTGTCTCTTACTGCCTCCCAATGATGAGGAAGCTGATTTTGGTATCCTTTTCATGCACAATGAAGGATATAGTACGATGTGCGGACATGCGATCATTGCTATCACCACCCTGGCAGTGGAAATGGGCTGGGTGGAACCCACTTTTCCGGAAACTGAACTAAAAATCGATGCCCCTTGCGGAAGGATTACATCCTATGCGAAAATCACCAACGGAAAAGTCGAAAACGTAAGATTCCACGGTGTACCTTCCTTTGTGGTTGGCCTTGACCGAAAAGTATTTGTCGAAGCCTTGAATAAGGAAGTCCGTTATGACCTGGCCTACGGAGGTGCTTTTTATGCCTATGTCGATTCCGATCAGCTGGATCTTCAGCTGACTCCCGAGAATTACAGTCAACTGATTCAGACCGGTATGGATATAAAACGCACAGTCATGGAGAAAGATAAAAACATTCTGCATCCTTTTGAAGAGGACCTCAGCTTTCTGTATGGGACCATTTTCATCGGAGGCCCGGTATCACCAGGAATTGATAGTCGCAATGTTTGCATTTTCGCTGAAGGAGAAGTGGACAGATGCCCCACGGGTTCAGGTGTTTCGGGAAGAATGGCCATTCACCAGGCCCGTAATGAAATCAAGGAAGGAGAAAGTATGCTGATTGAAAGTATTACCGGCAGTGTTTTTCGGGGCAGTGTGGTCAGGAAAGAAGACTTTGGCAGTTTCAAAGCAGTAATCCCCCAGGTAGAAGGCACTGCTTTTGTTACCGGCATGCATACCTTCGTTATCAACCCTGAAGATCCATTTAAAGAAGGTTTCATTTTCCATTAACAAAAAAAGGTAAGCCGTTTCAAAAGAAATCGCCTCATGGCTTTTCTAAGATATCTTACAGTTCAAAAGGAATGGCTTCCGTCAGGTTTTCAGGATCACCCATGGTGATAAGGTAGTCATTTTCAAGCCTGCACCCCAGCCCTTCTTCAGTAATATAAATCCCTGGTTCACAGGTAAATACCATGCCTTGTTCCAATGGCCTGCTGTAAAGACCAACATCATGCACATCAATACCAAGATGGTGAGCCGTTCCATGCATAAAATATTTTTTATACAAGGGTTTTTCAGGATCCTGATTCCTGACCTCTGTTGCATTGAGCAATTTAAGGTCAATCAATGCTTCCTCTACCAATAGAGCCATATTAGCTTCATATTCCTTGTGGATTGTTCCGGAAGTCAGCATTTTTGATCCTTCCTCCAGGCAATGTTTAACAGCTCTGTATACAGCCTCCTGCCTGGCTGTAAATTTTCCGTTGACGGGAAGGCATCGGGTAATATCCGAATTGTAATTAGCATAATTTACGCCAAAGTCCAGCAACAGCATATCTCCATCCCGGCAAACATCATCGTTGGAATTATAATGCAAGGCACAAGCATTCTTGCCACTCGCAACAATAGGTTTAAAGGCATGGCGATTGGCTCCGTATTTGGTCAGAGCATAGACAAGCTCGGCCTCCAATTCGTACTCTTTGATCCCCGGCTTTATGGCTTTTTTAACCCGCTCGTACCCTAAAGCACTGATCTCAGCGGCCCTTCGTATAAGCTCAACCTCAACAGGGGACTTCACTGGTCTTAAATGCCTGGTAATTTTTGCAACCCTGTCCAGTTGGTGAAGTGGATATTTTTGTTTTATCCATTCAATCATCCGATCCTGTCGGGTGGTCATTTCCTTAGTCAGTCGTTTGATATGTTCGTTATGCCCCAGGTAAAACTTATCAGCCTCAAAAGCAAATAACTGAACGTATTTTTCAAACTCATCCAACCATTTCACATTTTTGACCCCTGAAATGTCATAGGCCTGTTCAGGGGTCAGTTTATCCCCGTCCCACTGACGCATAACCTCATCCGTTCTTTTGATAAAAAGTACTTCTCTGTAAGCTTCATTATAAGCGTCAGGATACATCAACAGCACAGATTCTTCCTGATCAATTCCGCTGAGGTAAAAAAGATCTGCATTTTGAACAAAATCCATGACGTCGTCAGCATTCGTGGGCATAATGTCATTGGAAGTTAAAATGGCAATGGCGTTGCCATCCATTTTCCGGACAAAATTCTTTCTGTTTTTCAAGAAAAGGTTTCGATCAATTTTTTCATACCGCATAGGAATATTATTTACCTCAATTTACTGATAATGAATACATTAATGACTAATTAGCACAGCCGAACAGAAACCATGACAAACTAAAACAGTTTGATCAAAGTTCCAAATTTTGATTCGTTTAAAACACTTTAAATTAAAGAAAATATGGTCAGAGCAAGAGTATGACAAAAGTCACTTTTTTATACTGACATTAGTCATTTCCTTCCATTTCGAATGATGTTACTTTTACCATTGTAATAGCAAGCGGCTATACAGATTTATGTCATGGTCAATTGGGTGTTCAATTTATTAGGCTGGAGATATTAAGAATGAAGTGGAAAATTCCAGCTGCTGCTGTCGTTTCGATGTTCTATCGAGACGACAGTTTTTTTTGGGGGATTATGTTTGTTGGAACCAAGATTTAAGACAATTACCCCATATTTTGTTTTACTCACACAATAAACTCTCTTCTGTTTTCTTTTTAGCTTTCGAGATTTTTGCTTTGGAACAGAAGCAATAATTATCTTTGTATCAATGTGTGTTCCGGAACCAGAAAAGAATTTCAATAACCAACTAAATATTGATTATGAATTGCGGCAAAAATATTCTCTTAGTTTTCATCTCCTTTATTTTCACAGGTAGCGTTTATGCGCAGGAGCAATGCTCCACTTATTTCCCCTTCAAGGAAAAAACCGTATTGGGTTATTCCTATTTTGACCAAAAAGACAAGCTAACCGGCAAATCAGTACATACGGTAGAGGAAATCACCAGCCATCAGGATGGGAGTCTTTCCGCCAGTATTCAGATTCAAAACCAGGACAGAAAAGGCAACGAAATTTCATCAGCCTCTTATAAAGTCTTATGTGAAAACAATACCCTGACCATGGATATTATTGAGGTTATGGCTCCAAATATGAAAGCTTCTCTTGAGAATATGGAGATTGATATTTCCGGGGACGCCTTCGTGTTACCTTCCGACCTGAAACAAGGCCAGGAATTGCCTGATGTCCATACTCAAATAAAGGCCGGAACCAATGGGATAACCATTATCACCATGGCCATCGACCATACCAACAGAGTCGTGGAAGGAATGGAAAAAATATCTACAGAAGCCGGCAACTTCGACTGTGTAAAATTGACCTACAATGTGGGTTTGAACATGTTGATAAGCAAAAATTATCGCATCGTCAGCTGGTACAGCAAAGACATCGGGCTCATTAAACAGGAAACCTATAATAAACGAGGCCAGCTTGAGAGTAAGACCGAATTAACCGGTATTAAAAAATAATTTTGAGCAGTGGTTCAGTTCTCAGTTCTCAGACTTTTGTTCTCAGTCTCTGCTAGGGCAAATGCGTGGAGGTATCAAAAGCCAATTTAAGATCAAAAATAATTCTTCCGCTCTTCTTTGTGATCGATTTCGATCTATTCGGTAAAATCCAGGTATATTCAAAAATTCCAAATGCAAAATTTTCCACTCATATTTTGAATAAAAGGAATTATAAAATATCTTAACGCTCCGAATTAAAGGCCACATCATCACCAGAGGATAAACTCCTTTGTTTTATTAATAACTTTCACGCTGCATTTTACAACAGGCCGCTTAAAATTTAAATGTGATCATGAAGAAAATCTTACTGTTAGTTGCGGGTGCATTCCTGCCTTTATTAAGTTTTGCCCAGGACCAGGCTACCAAAGGTTGGGATGAGAAAATCAACGAAGCATTTGAGCCCATTGCCACCTGGTGGATCAATGTTGTACTTACCAGTATCCCACTGGGCGATGGTTTAAATCTGCCTATTGTGTTGATTATTCTCATTGGAGGAGCCTTATTCTTCACCTTAGCCTTCAATTTTGTCAACATCAGGCATTTCTCGACAGCTATTAAGGTTGTAAGGGGGAAATACGATTCTCTGGAAGGACGTGGCCCATCGACTACCGATACTGTAAATGTAGTGGAAGGAGATGTGGTCCACACTATTAAAGATGAAGGCCACTCTGGAGAAGTAAGTCACTTCCAGGCCCTGACTTCTGCTGTATCAGGAACGGTTGGCCTAGGGAATATTGCCGGTGTAGCAGTGGCCATTGTCACCGGTGGACCGGGCGCTACCTTATGGATGATAGTTGCCGGGCTACTGGGTATGTCTTCCAAATTTGTCGAATGTACCCTTGGGGTAAAATATCGTGATATAGATGCAAAAGGAAAAGTATACGGTGGCCCTATGTATTATATGACCAAGGGATTCAAAGAAAGTGGAGCTGCAGGTATTGGAAAAGTCCTGGCCTTGATTTATGCCGTGCTGGTTATTGGAGCTTCCTTTGGAGGTGGAAACATGTTCCAGTCCAATCAGGCTGCAGCACAGATCATTACTCAATTCAATTGGGACTCAGGATATTCAGGAACCATTCTTGGAGTCATAATGGCTGTTTTTGTGGGTTTGGTCATTGTAGGAGGCATAAAAAGGATAGGAAGTACTACAGAGAAGATTGTACCCTTCATGGCAGGATTGTACATCCTTGCAGGACTCGCCATTATTTTCATGAATATCGGCCAACTGGATGATGCATTCAGCCTGATCTTCTCTGAAGCTTTTAATCCCAAAGCCGTTGGCGGTGGTATTTTGGGTGCCCTGATCGTTGGATTCCAACGAGCTGCCTTTTCCAATGAAGCCGGTGTTGGCTCAGCTGCTATTGCCCACTCTGCTGTAAACACAAAATTTGCTGCGAGTGAAGGTATCGTTGCTTTGCTTGAGCCATTTATTGATACAGTTGTAATCTGTACTATGACTGCGCTGGTAATCATCATCACTGGTAACCATATTAACCCGGAGGGACTTAATTGAGTTGATCTGACAACCAAAGCTTTTGCTACAATACCTAATGCTCCATTTGTATTGACGATAGCCATTGTACTATTTGCCTTTTCCACCATGATTACCTGGTCCTATTACGGAACCCAGGCATGGTTATACCTTTTCGGCAAGTCCAAAACCACAGAAATGGTTTATAAGGTAATGTTTCTGCTTTTTGTTGTCATTGGTGCAGCTTCCCAACTAGATGCAGTTATTGATTTTTCAGATGCCATGATTTTGGCATTAGTATTTCCGAATATGATCGGATTATTATTCCTGTTCCCAAAGGTGCGGGGAGAATTCAAAAGATATCTCAGTGCTATTAAAAGCGCAGAGAAATAAGATCGAAACTTAAATTTTATAAAATGATCCTGAATTCCGGCATGACCGGAATTCAGGATTTTTTGTTCAGGAGCACCTAGACTTTAGGTGACTTTTTGGCAAGGCTGGATTCCACCCGGGATTCGAGGTAATAAAATGTAGTTGCAATGAAGACGCCCAATACTGCACCAAGATAAATGTCTTTAAGAAAGTGTTGCACCAGATATATCCTGGAAACACCAACCAAAAGTGCGACAATGAATAAGAAGATACCGCCAATTTTTTTATTCGGGATCACCAGAGCCATAAAAGTATAAAGTGCAAATGCGGACATGGTATGTCCGGATGGAAAACTATTTAAACCACCATATAAGGTTACCTCCCCTACTCTTGTAATTTCGTCCAGCATGCCATTGCGTTCAAAGTATAATAAAGGTCTGGGATGTCGGAAATAAGTTTTCGAATAATAACTAACAAGTGCTACAATACCTCCCAAAAAAGGTACATACAGAAAATAACGGTAATTACGCGGTTTCAAAGCATAGACCAATATGATTATTGCCACCGGATATGCCCATTCCTCTCCAACTTTGGTAAAATATCTGAAGAAAATATTTCCTGCAAAACTACGCCGCTCACTAAAAAAACGAATTGCGTCTCCTTGTTCTATATTGAACAAAAGTATCCCAGCGACAAGCAGGAACAAACCAAATAAGATAAAAAAATAGCGATTCTGTCTTATCAAAATCATTTGGACAGGTTTTTTTTACTGATCCATTTCCTTATGAGGTTTACAACCCGATCTGGATCTATCAGTTTAGAATCATTCATAGCTTTTATGGTGAGGATCAACCCTATTGGAAACAAAACTATACCTGGCAACCAGGCAGCTAAAACAGGATCTAAAACGAATGATTCGGCAACCTTTTTACAAAAGATGGTGAGCACAATAAACAGAATAAAAAATACAATGGAAATCAAAATAGGGTAACCAAACCCTCCCTTACGCACGATCGCTCCCATTGGTGCCCCGATAAAAACAAAAATGAAACAGACCACAGCCATACTGTACTTTGTATGAAGATCAAAAATGTATTTCACTCTTGTTTCTCTGATATCACCAATGGTCCTGACAGCAGATACGGCCTGTCCTCGGATACTGCGAATGGAAGTTTTGGCCTTTGAAAAAAGTCTTTGGCGTTCATCCTCATCGAAAGTTTGGATCAAAGAGGTAATAGAGTCCAAACTATCCAGGTTTTGACTCATCGGTTCCGGACCCTTGAATTTTGCCTTCTTTTTTTTCTCAACGGTTATTGGGCTTATCCGCTTTTTGGGCGGAATGGGTTTCTTGGGCTGAACCTTTTTATCAGGAATATCTTCGGCATTAACTTTTGGGGATTTTGTAGTCGTTTTTGACTCTTTGAGCAATGTTTTGACAGATTTCTCGGAAATGTCCGAGGAATCCTGGAGAATAGTATCTTGGCTAACAGAGTCCTTAGGGAGAGAAACCGAATCTGCTTCAGGGGGCAAATCACCGTATCGGTCATATTTTGAGGCCATTTCGGCCACATACGTAGAGTCCCTGTCCAAAAGACTTATATAGGTTGAAAAATGATTGGAAAGGTTTACCCTTTTTTTGTCAAGGGTTACACCGATGGAATCCACAGCTTCAGCCAATTGGGAGATATTGAGCATTTTGTGATGCTTTTTAAACACGTCCTGATCACTCTCCTTAAGGTTAAACTCCCCCATATCAAACAACTTGGTCCATCGTTTGAATTTAGTACGGATAAAAGGGTATGTCTGGCCTTTATTTTTTCCTTTTCGGGTAGCTGATTTTTGCTCAACGTATTGATTGCCGTCTTTGAGATTGAGTACGAAATATTTATCGTTGTCATCCGCATACATTTCCCCTTCCCTGGCCGCAATTTCCCGGAGTAAACCACTACTCGCATCCCGATGGTCATAAATAAGCACATCTTTAATGGTGTTTCCATCCGGCATTTTTTCTGATATATGAATAGCAAAACCATCGAAATCATCGTTAAAAACCCCGGCCTCCAGATTCAGGGCAGGTTTTTGATGCTGAATGTCATACATCCGGGAACCAAATTTCAGGTTGGAAACAGGAATCAGATAATTATTGGAAAAATAAGAAAACAAAGAACCCATGGCTCCCAGAAATATGATCGGCGCCATTATTCTTGCCAGTGAAATACCCCCTGATTTAAAGCTCGACAACTCATATCGCTCTCCCATATTTCCAAATACCATTACGGAAGAAATCAGAATAGCCAGGGGCATTGCCATTGGGATCAAGCCGACACACTTATATCCCAACAACTCGAAAACAATAAGCATCCCAAGTCCCTTTCCTGCCAGATCATCGACATACAACCACAAAAATTGCATCAATAATACGAAGGTGGCAATCATAAAGGTGACTATGAATGGCCCGATAAAGGATTTGATAAGTAATTTGTCAAGTTTCTTCATTCTTCAATAAAACGGAAACCTTGTCTTTTTGTTTTTTGTTCCCGGACAAAGGTAAATAAATAGCAGGAGGCATCGGAGAAGTGTTATGTCTTTTTTAAAACACATAGGCACCTATAGAACATAGTGGCCTTCCCCGCCTCAGCCAGGAAGTCCAATTTAGAGAACATCTACAACTTCACCTGCTTTCTGAATCTGTGGTTTGTTAACCCCTAAATATTTTTTTATTAACTTACTGTAACCTTTTAAAAATCACATCGTCTTTTTAACGTAACAACAATGCAAAATGTCACAGGACTTTTTTACAGAAACGGTGTTACCGATAAAAAACAAACTATACAGGTTTGCTCTCAGCATTACGGCAAGTAGTGTTGAAGCTGAGGACATTGTACAGGAAGTATTGGTAAAGATCTGGCAAAATAAACAGGATTGGGATAAAGTCACCAATATGGAGGCCTGGGGAATGCGAATGACGCGGAACCTCTCCATTGACAAGCTCAGATCAAAGCACAAAAGGGTTGTTGAACTAGACACTTCTTTTAATGGATCTGACAACCATACTCCAGAAAAAATTGTCCAGTCGAAAGATACTTTTGATCATATCAAAAAATTGATGGCCGAATTGCCTGAAAAGCAAAAGGCCGCAATGCAATTAAGAGATATTGAAGGACTCAGTTATAAAGAAATAAGTGATGCCCTAGAAATCCCTTTAAGCCAGGTAAAAATCTATTTGTTCAGAGCGCGGACAGCCATCCGTAATAAATTGACAAAATCGAGTCTCTATGAATAATTCACAAATCGCTAAACTGCTCGACAGATACTTCGCCGGGGAAACGACCCTCCAGGAAGAGAAACAACTCAAAGATTACTTTTCTTTCAGTGAGGTACACCCCGACTTTGAAGAATATACTACGTTGTTCAGGTTTTTCAACGAATCTGCGAGTGAGAAACTCCCGGATGACTTTGATGCAAAACTAATGGAGCGTATTAATCTCGAAAATAACCTCCCAAAAACAATCGAGCCAAAGAAAAAAGAAGCCAGGATATTCGGCTTGAACCTTAAAACCATCAGTAGGATTGCAGCAGCCATCGTTTTTATAGTTGCAGCCTGGTTCTTCTACGAAAAACCAGTTCCTGTTACTCAGCCGATAGCTTCCGAAGAAGCAATTGACTGGTCGAAATACGAGGTCAAAACCCCGGAACAAGCACTTGAAGTAACCAAAATGGCCCTTACCAAAACCTCTTTGGAGATGAATGCAGGAGCAGGTATGGTTGCCAAGGAAATGAGTAAAACCCGTGTCAACTGGAAACTTATTCTTAAGTAAATCACCCGGCCTTTTTTAAGGAGCCGACAATTGTTAAACATAAAAATGAATTAAAATGAATTTCAAGAAAATCAGTCTCAGCGCACTCTTCTTTTTAGGCGTTATTTTAATGGTCCAGGCACAAAATAATGCTATCGACCAGTACTTTAAACAATATGTCGATGATGAACGCTTTACCGTGGTCTACATCAGCCCCAAATTTTTCAATATCATGAATGAGGTTTTCACCAATCTGGACGTTGAGGAAGGAGATATTGATGAAGATGAACTGGCCGCAGTCATGGAAATTGCCAAAGACATGAAAGAACTTCGTATTTTAACGACCGATGTTACGCCCAATGTGTTTTACCAGGAAGCCAAAAGCAAAATCAACACCAAGGATTATGAGGTGCTGATGACCGTCAGGACTAAAGATAAGCAGAATGTAGACATCTATGTCAAGCAAGGTGCTGATGACAGTATCCAGGAAATGTTACTCTTTGCCGGTGGGGGTTCCGAAGAAACAGGGGAAGCCGATTTTGCCATCATCAGTTTCATCGGTAATATCAAACTCGAAAAAGTTTCTGAGTTTATCAACAAGATTGACGAAAGATAATTTTAGTAACACCTAACCCTCTCATTGCCCGGTTTTACATTTAAAACCGGGCAATTTTTCACCTGTTTTCTTTTCCAAAGTATTTTCAAAAAAATGGTCTGACCCTGATCGGCTGAATCGGTAATGTTCTGGAAAAGAATTAAAATCTTTTACAAATGAAAAATATCCTGATTATCGCCCTGGCTTTTCTGTTCACGGTTCCAGCTTTTGGACAGACAAGGGCCATCAATAAGTTTTACAATAAATACAAACACCAGGAAAACGTCACCAATGTTAAGGTTCGCGGCTGGCTGATCAAACTTGCCAGCAATGCCGTTGATGATGAAAAAGCGGAGCAACTCATGAAAAAAGTTACTCAGCTTCGCGTTTTGGTTGTTGAAGGAACTGATGGCGTAAGACCCAAAGACTTTGACAAACTGGTAAAAGACGTTGAAAAAGATGCCTTTGAAGACATACTTCGAATTAGGGAAGGAAAAGATAATATCCGTGCCATGGTAAAAACCAATGGGGATAATAAAATATCCAACGTTTTGCTTTTTGTGGATGGTGAAGAAGAGTTTGTCCTCTTAAGTCTTGAAGGATTACTGGATTTCAGTGACCTCAACGACCTCCAGTTTGATGTTCAGGGAGGAGAACACTTCGAAAAAATCCCGGAAACTAAACCTCAGGCCTAAAGAAGTTGATGGTTTCAGTACCAGTTAGCAGTAATTAACTGCTGCCAACTGGTACTGAAAACGGATAAAAGTTAATCTATCTCGATAGCTTCTCCATCCATTCCCGAATCTTCCCTGTCCCGGCCATTCATTCTTTTGCTCCCCATATTCCTGAATTTACCAAAACGATAGCTAAATCCAAGTTGAATGGATTGACTCTGCCGTTTTCGGTTACTCTCCTGATAAAAATTCTCTCCTTCCGTAATGAAGCTGTATTCACGAGTATTGAAAATATCCCGGACACGCAGGGTCAGGGTTCCTTTATCTTTCATTATCTTTTTACTCACGGCCAAATCAGCAGAATAAACCTCACTGATCTCTCCTTGCGCAAGTATTCTAGGGGAACGATAATTTCCAGACAACTGGACATTGATATTCTTGGGTAAATAAAAATTCGATAATAATTTGGTGTTAAATGCATAGCCATTTGCATTGAGCTCGGAATTCGCCCCCTCTCCTATCAGTTCGGTCCTGTAAGCGTTGGAACTCCAGGTGAAATTCCACGATTTGGTAATATCTCCTCCGACAATCAACTCAACTCCATAATTACGCCCTGTCCCAAGGTTATCAAAAGTCGTTAGGGAAACATCTCCATCAACAGTTTTGATCTGGGTGATCATATTGTTGATCTGTTTAAAATATACAGAGGTGTTCACAGAGAATTTATCCCAGATCTTTTCATATTCTGCCTCGTAGGAATCAATATACTCCGGTAAAATAAAGGGGTTCCCTTTCCGTATGTTGTAGGGGTCAGTATAGTCGGCAAACGGATTCAAAACTCTGTGGTTAGGACGGTTCAATCTCCTGCTATAGCTTGCTTTTAATTGTTGAGCATCCGGCAGCATATAATTCATGTGAATTGTTGGGAAAATACTTAAATAATCATTGTGAAAGGTTTCTTCTGTGGTGATCAACTCTGCATCCAGCACCGCTTGTTCTAATCTCAACCCCACCTGAATTCCAAACTTTTTAATGTTTTGTTTATAAATACCATAAACAGAATGGATTTGTTCGTCAGCAATAAAATCATTGATAAGACTGACGTCATCCAACCAAATTTGCTGTAAGGTATCCAGCGACTCTGAAAAGAAATCACTACGGTCACTTCTTAAAATACTTTTGTAACCGGCCTCAAAAGCATTGTTTTTCTTTAATGGCAAAACATAATCTGCCTGGAGGGTTGTTGTTGTCCCCCTGGCTTTGGTGAGGTTATTTTGTTCAAATGATATAAAATCCAAAGGCTCCATGGTTGAACTTAGCGGGGTTTCTTCAAATGCACCAGAAAAGTCATGTGTCATAATGGATTGAGTAGCCTCCAAAACAAGTTCATGTCCATCGGGGTTGAACTGATGCCTGAAAGCCAGATTATAGCGGAACATGTTCATTTGCATTTCCCTGTCAGCACTTCTGAGATACAGGTCAAAAGGATCTTCTCCAACATAATGATTATCCGTTGTAATCTCTTCTGTCATATTGAAACTTCTCAAATTGTAAGCCCCTCCTGCTGATAAATTACTCTTGTCCGATAATTGATAATCAGCATTAAAACTTAACATACCTCCCGGCCCGAAGCGGCCACCATCCGTGACCTGACTCAATACGGTGGTGTCACCATCGAAAAAATTCTCGCGATAGGTATTTCCTCTGGAAAACCCACTCCGGTAATTAAAGCCACCATTGATCAAAAAATTCCATCTTCCGGATTTGGTATTAAACATCGCGGAAAGATTGTGCATTGCCGGAATCCCTGTTGATGCACTTACCGAACCGTGTGTTCCCTGTAATTTCTTCTTCCTGGTAACAATATTCAAAATCCCCACCATTCCGTCAGGATCATACTTAGCAGAAGGGTTCGTAATTACTTCAATGGTTTCAAGCGTATTTGCCGGCAAGGATTCCAGGTAGGAAGCCAGATTATCCCCGGAAATTCCGGAAGGTTTCCCGTCTATTAACACGGTGACATTTCCACTGCCCCGCAAACTAATATTACCATCAATATCTACTTCTACCGAAGGAATTAGTTGTAAAACTTCATCGGCAGTCCCTCCGGAAGCTACAGCCAATTTGCTAATATTGTAGGCCTTCCTGTCAATTTTATTCACCACATAATCGGCACGCCCGGTCACGGTAACCTCCTCAAGGTTTTCTGCCGCTAAAACAAGTTTGACGGTCTCCAGGTCAACCAGATTATTTTCCCGGGTAATTTTGACATTCTTGAAGACAATAGGCTCATAGCCCATAAAGTTTATTTCTACCCAATAGGACCCCATGGGTAAATCTCTTGCCAGGAACTGTCCCTTTTTATCACTCACATCGCCTCCTACAAGCATTGAATCTAATTGAGAAAAAACAGAAACCGTGGCATATTCAAGCTCCTGACTGGTTTGTCCATCAATTACCTTCCCGATCACCATGCCCCGCTGACCACCGGGTTGACCGAAAACAGATGTAGTTGTCAGGATAAAAATCGCCAGAACACCTGCAAGCCTTAAGCAAAAATTATACATAAGTTTAAAGTTTTTTGAATTGGTTTAGGATAAAAAATCTTCCCTGTCCTTGGAAGTCAGGAATTTATTTTTCTAAAATTTAATTTGAGTCCATATCCTTACAGGATCCGCCATCTCTGCCATCCGTTTCTGCATTTCAGCCATTCGTTGATTTCCTCCGGGTGTTTCCCCCCCAGGCCTTTGCATTCCTCCACCGGGATTTACCGGTATTTCAAAAGCACCGGAAACAATACCTATGGACAATTTAGAAAGGTGGCTCTGCCCTTCAGGTAATATCCTTTCCAGGGGAATTGCAGCCATAAAGTGAAAGACCCCCGAAGTATCCCCTTCCATTTCAATACGAATAGCTGAATCCTCTGTCTTATAATTAAAGGATTCTTTTTGATCCCTTTTTACAAAAACAGCTTCCGGTTGAGTTGTTTCAATGGTTTTATTGATATCAAACTTCGGTCGCTCTCCCCTTCCCCCGCGTCTGGCAGTCACAGGCCGGACTCCTTCCCCATCACGATCCATTACCCGACGTTCCTGAAAAACAGGGAAGTTTAAATAGGTTGATTCTGCCTTTTCCCCACCAGGATCAAAATACAAATGCAGTCCTGCTCTGAGTATTTTCATTTGAGTTGTGCGCTTGGCGGAATTCAACCGCACGTATAAATGCTCGTCGTCATGACTTACAAACCAATTCAGTTCGCTTTTTTCATCAAAATGGAAAACAGTAGAAGCAGAAAATTGCTCTTCGGAAACGCTTTCTACCAACTTCATTCCGGTGGAACAGCCGAGCGTTAATAAAACTAAAAGAAGTATTGGTTTCAATCTCATAATTTTTCTTTTACAGTCCAGTGTTCATTTTGGATGACAAACCGGAAATTAACTTGCGTAAAAAGAAATAAAAATTCACTTCCCTTGAAAAATAACCCTAAAACCCTTATAATCAATTCATTATCAATTACTTTAACAACATAACCAAAAAACTCAACAGCGGACCGATACTGGAAGCCGATGAACTGACCGGAAATGAAACCTTCGATGTTTACAGGCTTGAGCCGACAAATATTCCAAAACGTAAAGGCGAGGGATGATGTTGCCCAAAACGTTTTCAGCAAACCAGGAGAATTCTGGTTTTGAAAAAATGGATTGTCGTCGTAATTTACAGCAAAAATGACAAGACCAATTTTTCTGCTTTGTTTATTGCTGATCACATCCGTACTAAAGGCACAAAATGATCAGCCAGCTTTCACACCTGCCGGAGAAAGAGTTGACAGTTACCAGCAACGCCAACAACTAGGATCTACCAGCCTGGTCAATGCCATAGAATTTAAACAAATAGGCCCGGTCGTGCAAAGCGGTCGTGTCTCTGAAATTGCAGTTGACCCTGCCGACCCAACTCATTTTTATGTGGCCTATGCCTCTGGAGGTCTTTGGGAAACCCGCAACAATGGAACCAGTTTTAATCCATTATTTCAAAACGAAATGGTCATGACCCTGGGAGCTGTCGAAGTTAACTGGAAAAATAACATTATCTGGCTGGGAACCGGAGAGGTAAACTCAAGCCGATCTTCTTACGCAGGTACGGGAGTATTCAAAAGTACTGATGGTGGAAAGACCTTCCAGCATGCCGGATTAGCAGAAAGTCACCATATTGGCAGAATTGTCATTCACCCCGACAATCCTGATATTGTGTGGGTAGCTGTTTTGGGACATCTCTATTCTCCTAATGCGGAAAGAGGCATTTATAAAACAGCTGATGGTGGCAAAAACTGGATAAAAACACTCTTTGTTGACAACAATACCGGAGCCGTAGATTTAATAATTGATCCACTGAATCCGGACATTTTATATACAGCCACCTGGGAGCGTGAAAGACGTGCATGGAATTTTTCAGAAGGAGGCCCTGGCAGCGGTGTTTATAAAAGTACAGACGGCGGAAATAACTGGGCCAAAATAAATATGGGGGAAAAATTCCCAACCGGCCAGGGGGCCGGTCGTATAGGCCTCACGGCCAGTGTTCAAAACGGGAAAACAATACTTTATGCTTCCGTAGATAACCAGAACCGTCGGCCTGCAAACAGTGCTCTTGACAAAGGCCTGACCAAAGATAAGTTGCGCAATATGAATAAGGAGACCTTTCTAAAAATAGAGCCTTATTTGGTCGAAGCGTACCTGAAACAGAACAATTTTCCCGAAGAATACGACTTTGAACACATAAAAGGTTTAATAGAAAAAGGCACGATTACTCCTTATGCTTTAGTAGAATACGTTGATGATGCCAACTCGCTTCTATTTGATACCCCAGTAGTAGGCCTTCAGGTTTATCGCTCTGATAACGGGGGCAAAAAATGGAAAATTACGCACGATGATTACCTGGACAATATTTATTATTCCTATGGTTATTATTTTGGACAGATAAGGGTATCCGGTCAAAATCCTGACAAAATATACGTCATGGGTGTTCCGGTAATAAAATCAACAGATGGTGGCAAAACCTTCCATGGAATCAATGGGGACAATGTCCATGGTGACCACCACGACCTTTGGATAAATCCAAACAATGACAAACACCTCATTCTGGGCAACGATGGTGGCATCAATATTTCTTATGATGACGGAGACAACTGGATCAAGTCAAATTCACCTGCCGTAGGTCAGTTTTACGCCATTGCAGTCGATATGGACAGCCCCTTCAATGTATATGGCGGGCTGCAGGATAATGGCGTCTGGAAAGGTCCGCACACCAATAAAGAGAGCAGCAGTTGGCATCAAACGGGTCAATACCCATATGAAATGATTATGGGCGGTGACGGCATGCAGGTAGCTGTAGACACCCGGGATAATTCAACAGTATACACCGGATTCCAGTTTGGCAATTACTTCAGGATTAATACCCTGACGGGTGAAACTGATCGTATTACGCCAAGACATAAGCTGGGAGAAAGCCCCCTGCGATGGAACTGGCAGTCCCCTATCCATCTGTCTGTCCACAACCAGGATATTTTGTATTTCGGAGCCAATAAATTATTCCGGTCAATGAATAAGGGTAAAGATTTCAAAGCTATATCCGGCGATTTGACTACCGGAGGCAGAAAAGGAGATGTTGCTTTTTCCACCCTGTCGACGATACATGAATCTCCTTTACAATTTGGCCTTTTATATGTTGGTTCTGACGACGGCCTGATTCATGTGAGCAAAGATGGTGGAAATTCATGGCAAAATATATCCGGCGGTCTGCCAAAAAACATGTGGGTCAGCAGAGTCCAGGCCTCTGCGTTTCAGCAATCCCGTGTCTATGTATCTCTCAACGGTTATCGCTGGGATAATTTCACTGCAATGTGTTATGTTTCTGAAGACTACGGAAAAACCTGGACACGGATCGCTGCTGACCTGCCCGTTGAGCCTGTGAATGTCATCAAAGAAGACCCTGCCAATCAGGATATCCTTTATATTGGTACTGATCACGGGTTGTATGTCAGTCTGGACAGAGGGAAAACGAGTATGCTGATGAACAATAACCTTCCCGCCGTACCAGTACATGACCTTGTCATACACCCTCGTGATAAAAAACTGATAGTTGGCACCCACGGGCGTTCGCTCTATCTTGCCGATGTAAGCGCCTTACAGTTGCTCACAAAGGAAGTTCTTGGAACTCCATTGGTCACTTTTGATATCCCAAATCCCCGGTATTCTCAAAGTTGGGGGAGCCATTCCTGGTTCGGAAAATCTGAACCGGAAATACGGATACCTTTTTATGTTTCCAATGCGGGCAAGGCCGTCATTCAAATAAAATCGGATGAAAACAACCTGCTTTACCAATTCGAAACATCGGCCACAAAAGGTTTGAATTATGCAACCTACGATCTTTCTGTAAAAGAAATGTCTTTGGAAAATTACCGCAATTTCATCAATAAAGGCCATACTCAAAAGGGCGCAGAAATTAAAATTGAAAAGGCGGATAACGGGAAAATATACCTTTATGAAGGTACCTATAAGGTTGAAATCAAGATGGAGACAAATACCTCAGCAACCGAATTTGAAATTGAATAAAAGTATAACGGGGGCTTAGAAGCTTAACATTTAACATTCTTATGCTTGACACAGGTAAAATTATTTGTAACTTTGCATCAGACTAAGTGTTTTCAATTTTTTAGTCCCATGAACATTATTTCAGGCTGGTTCGGTGTAGAACCAGCCTTTTTCTTTGCCTACTACCCAGCAAATATTTACATTTGTTTCCTATGTCAGCTGTCCTAATAATTGCAGGGATCATCATTTTTTATGTAGGTGCTATCGCCGTGGTATACTTATTACAGGAAATTATCATTTTCCAACCCAGGCATCTGGACAGGAATTTCACCTATCAGTTTAAGAACCAGTTCTCGGAACACTTCATCACCACTTATGATAATCATATTTTAAACGCCCTTTACTTTCAAACTGAAAAGCGTCCCCTTGGGCTTGTCATCTATTTTCATGGTAACTCCGACAACCTGAAACGCTGGGGGAAATATGCCATAGATTTTACCCGCAAAAACTATGATGTCCTGATGATCGATTATCGGGGTTTTGGCAAAAGCACAGGGTATCCTTCCGAACAAGGTCTTTATGACGATGCCTGGTGTACCTTAATTTGGGCACAGGAACACCTGACAAAAAAATATGATCGTTTAATTTTTTACGGCCGTTCCCTTGGATCAGCGATTGCCACCGAGTTAGCTACAAAACATACGCCTGACCTGTTAATACTGGAAACACCTTTTGATTCAATAAGAGGTGCTTTTCAAAAAGCCCTGCGCCCACTGGTTTTTCCTTTTCCCCTTCGGTTCAATTTAAAAAACACCCACCTGATCCCGATGGTCGAATGCAAGACAATTATTATTGCAGGTACACGCGACAGGATTACCCCTTTATCGTCCGCGTTAAAACTGAAACCGCTGCTTAAGCCAGAAGACAAATTTGTGGTTATCCCAAAAGGACGTCATAAAAATCTCAGAAAATTTGGCCTCTTTCACCTGAAACTGGCAGAGGCTTTAAACGGACAACCCTAGTCTCTTTGCCTCCTTTAAAATATTATTCCTTATTTTACATACAAAACGAAACCCAGCGTGATAAAAATGCTCCTCATAATTGGCTTGATTTATCTAGGATTCTGCCTCTTTTTCTATTTTTTTCAGGACCTCTTTTTCTTCCGTCCTGAAAAGCTGCCTTCCGGTTTCCAGTACAAATACCCTTTCCCCTTTGAAGAGGTTAATTTTGACATGGAAGACGGAGGAAGGATCAACGGGATTTACTTTAAAGTACCTAATCCCCGGGGCGTGGTCTATTATTTAAAAGGAAATTCCCGCAGTATAAAAGGATGGGGAAAATTTGCCCGGGACTTTGTCAGTAATGGCTACGATTTCTTTATGATGGATTACCGGGGCTTCGGAAAAAGCCAGGGTAAAAGAACCCAAACGCTCTTGTTCAGCGATGCCCAGT
Organism: uncultured Bacteroidota bacterium; assembly: GCA_942492125.1. Lineage (GTDB taxonomy): Bacteria > Bacteroidota > Bacteroidia > Chitinophagales > Saprospiraceae > BCD1. The sequence goes on along the minus strand of CALODM010000035.1, from coordinate 48,729 downwards.
TCATTTTCAAATGGCTGGCCCAAAAGTATCCTGAAAAGAAAATCGTGATTTTCGGGAGATCGCTGGGTAGTGGCATAGCCGCGAGAATCGCTTCATGGAATAACGTCAAAATGCTCATTCTCGATTCCCCTTATTACAGCTTTTACCACAACCTGAAGCGGTTTCTATTTATGATTCCACTAAAAACCTTATTGCGCTACGACATCCGAACCGACCAATATCTTAAAAATATTTCCTGTCCTGTTTTTATAATTCACGGTGAAAAAGACCGGCTGTTCCCTATCAATCAAAGCGAACGTTTAAAGGCTCATTATCCTGAAATACAACTTTATAAAATAGCTGGTGGACATCACAACGACCTCCCGGAGTTTCCTGAATTTTTCGAAATCCTTTATGACATCCTTTATGTCGATCCCGAGGAGGAGGCATAAAAAAAGAGCGAACAAATAATTGTTCGCCCCTTTGTAATATTATTCCAGTTGTAATATCTTAAATAGCTAATAAGCTAAATTTGATTATGATTTGTTATTGTACTACAAAGTTAAGTACATACAAGGCAAATTCCATGGACACAAATCGTATTCAGAGTACCCAAAATAATCGAAAAAATTTAAACACTTAAATCCTAAATTATTATAAATCAATTACTTAATAAGTACTAAAAAATACTATGGACCAACAATGTCTACTACAATAATTTTTGGAAAATCGTTAACCGAAGTGTTCGCCGAGAGGGATTCCCGGCAGGAATGCATAGTGTTTCGTAAATGTTTCATGATCTATGATTTGTTTAATTAATTACCGCTTAATAACTGACAACCTGTCGATTTCACTAAACCAACGAGTTATCTGTCAAGATCATGAAATATTGATGGATTCAATGAAGTACTGGCCTACTTCAGGGAATGGTTGTAAATTTGTTCCATGATCTAATATACATAGGATCCATAAAAAAATCCTAATTTTTTTAGCTTTGTTTCCCGAGCAATTCTTTAATGATCAACCACAAGTCGTCGTAGGGAATGATCTCTACTTCTCTCGCTTGTTCGGATACTTCTAAAGGCACAGAATGTAATTTTTCAACATACTTCTTTGCCTTTCTTTCAACCGCAACAGGATGAAAACCACTAATCGGAATTTGGACAAGCATTTTAATAAAGCAATTGCTTCTAAATGCGTCATTTTGGGTAAGATATCTGGATGTGTATCGTTGGAGAGAAGCAATTTTATCCATTGCTTTGGTAAACTCCTGACGAGCAATCAAGATTATTGTCTGAGCAATGAGAATTGGAATGTTCATTCCGCGCTTATCGCTCGAAAATATAGGTGTATTGTTTAAAAATTTTGCGTACCGGAATTTTTCAAAAACTACTTTTTCTTCCTCCCCCTCAAGTTTTCCAATTAAATACAGGAAATACAAAAAAGCTTCATGGATATTCCAATACTCTTTTACCTGGGCTGGCTGAAATTTATACCGCTTATGTTTAATAACCGTAATAAAAATTTGAAATGCCATTGCATAATTACCCGAATGCATAGATAGCAGGAAATACCATTCCTGGTACAAAAACCAATTGGAAGATCCTTCTTCTACCAAGGTTAACCCTCTCTCTGCTGTGGTTATACCGGATTCATAATCTTTTTGTTGCGTTTTTGTTACAATTTTTTGATAATAAAATATCTGGAGGGCAACATTCGCCTGGTAATTTTTGGCCTCAAAGAATTCAATAGCCCTGTCACAAACCTGATTTATATCATCATAATCCTTTGACATTGAATAACTTGCGAGTTCAATCAGGTAGCCACAAAGCTGGCACCAATAGGAAGAACAATCAACTAAATATTTTTTTATTTTTTTATGATATTTTTTTGCTTTTTCCTGTGCTTCCTGATCTTTTGATTTACTTTTCACATACCTGACAACCAAATCAGTATATAAATCTTCAGCCATTTCTTCGACCGTGAGCATTTTTCTGAATCTGATATATTCCTTATTGTATTTTTCGTATTTCTTCAAATTACCCTCCCTGGTGGAGTAATACAACCTCAGTGTCTTTGTGGTTTCCACTGCCAGATCAGTAAATTCAAATTTCCTGGCCTGCTTCAATATTTTGAAACACAGGTCTACAGCAGCATTCCAGCCGTTTTGTCCCAGCAAGATTTTCATTGCTGCATAATCACGATAACAGGAATAATAAGCCTTTTGACGATCTGATACTTTTTGGCCCTGGAGGTTTAAAAAGAAGAGGTGATTAACCAGCTTTTTCTTGAATTGCTTTCTGAATTTTTGGTAGGCAGGCGCCTTTTTACCTGTTCCATACTGAGCAAGGGCAGCATGTTCTTCGGTCGGATAATCCTCTTCAAGAATTCCCCGAAAAAAGGAACTGAATCTGTCATCAGCGGTATTTGAAAAATCAGCGAGATCCGGATTCAGCAATCGGTTGTTCATGATGATCAGAACGAGTTCACGCAGGGCCAGCATAGATTCTAAGGTTTTTTAAGGTACAAAACCATTGTTTGATTCTTCCCAAAGATAAGTCAAACAGCCCATATTCCAAAGCATCCCAAAACCTGTCTGACCACCCAATGGCAAAAGTCATTCAAAAAACCTGAAAGAATTAAAGTACTGGTCATTGGCGGCGTTAATACTGAAGGCTTTATTGGAAACAACAGACAGCAAATAGAGACGTTGTTTCACCAGGTAAGCGTGAGTTCTGATAACATCTTTATCTCCATTGTAATTGATTCTCCATACTTTACCGGGATACCCTTTAATTCCAGGTCGTCCGCATAAATCAGCTCCCCTTTCACCCCTTGCGCAGCGCCGTCAATGGTCGCTTCAAAAAAATTTTCCAATAAACCCAGACTGTCCGAGTGTATGGAATTTAGCGGATATTCATAAATGCTCAATAAGAACAAGAGGTTCTCTTCAGGATTTTTTGCCGTACTCTCGTCAGATTCAGTGAAATGTTCGTGGTAAAAAACATGATAATTCAATCTTCCAATATCAGTCAAAATGGTATCAGATCTCAATTGCATTTTCCCGGGCACTGTTAACCGGAATTTACCATCATAAGAAATCACTTCCCACCAACCATTATCAAGGGGCTCCTGAAAAAAATCCATGGAAAAGGACTTTTCCATTCCCAGGGAATCTTGTGATTTTCCCGAAATAATGGCTGTCAGCCAAAAAACTAAAAAAAAAAGTCAACCGCATCCTATATATGTTCTAAGTTTTGAATCGTACTCCAAATTGGAAAATAAAAATAATTATCCCCCCAAATCTTTTGAGCCTTTACAAAACAAAATACTTTGTAAAAGCTTTTTAAAGTGTAAAGTTGCGTACAATAAGTTGTATGAACAGCTAAAAAATGTTAAAAAATCCATCAATATTTGGAGATTGTCAGAAAAGCACCTACCTTAGTTTCAAAATTAAACTAAGCTAAAATGAGCTCACACCTCTCAAAAATTTATCAACCGGATCTCAGTCTGCTGACAGATCTTTACCAATTGACCATGGCTTATGGCCACTGGAAGTCCGGGATTCATAAAAAGGAGGCAGTATTTCATCTTTTTTACAGAAATAACCCCTTCAAAAATCCCTTTGCAGTCGCTGCAGGACTAGATTTGGTTATAGATTATCTAAAACAATTCAGGTTTAAAAAGGATGATATCAAATACCTGGAGTCCCTAGCGGGCAATGATGGCCGTCCACTTTTTGATAAAGATTTTCTCAGGTACCTAAAGCAAATGCGCTTTGAATGTACTGTTGATGCTATTCCAGAAGGAACAGTTGTTTTTCCCCAACAACCCCTTTTAAGGGTTAAAGGGCCCTTATTACAGGCTCAATTACTGGAAACAGTCTTTTTAAACCTGATAAATTTTTCGACCCTCATCGCTACCAAAGCTTCCCGCATCAGCCGGGCTGCCAAAAACAACACCGTTCTTGAATTTGGCCTTAGGAGAGCCCAGGGAATTGATGGTGCACTTACCGCCAGTCGATCAGCATATATCGGTGGTGTGCACGCCACCAGCAACGTCCTGGCCGGAAAACTGTTTAATATCCCTGTCAGAGGCACTCATGCACACAGTTGGGTTATGAGCTTTTCTTCTGAGCAGGAAGCATTTGATACTTATGCCAATGCGATGCCTAACAATTCCGTATTTCTGGTAGATACCTATGATACCATTGAAGGGGTGAAAAATGCGATCAAGACAGGGCATCGCCTCAAAAAAATGGGCTATCCCCTCAATGGAATAAGACTAGACAGCGGCAACCTGGAAGAATTGAGTAAAACAGCCAGGGAAATGCTGGACATGGCCGGATTCCACAATACTGCTATCGTAGCAAGCAATGATCTGGATGAACATACCATCCACCAATTAAAAACCAATAACTCTCCTATTACGATTTGGGGCGTCGGCACCAGATTGGTTACAGCAAGAGGAAGTGGAGCCTTAAACGGCGTTTATAAATTGGCTGCTCTAAAAGATGATTTTGGAAAATGGCAATACAAGATCAAACTTTCTGAAGACAGGGGCAAAATATCCAACCCGGGCATATTACAAGTAAGAAGACTTTACAATGAAAAAGGGTTTCCTGTGGCAGATGTCATTTACAACCAGGAGGATTTTTTGAATAATTCCGAAGTTCATGAAATGAAAACGGGAAGAATTTTTAATTTTGAAAGCATAAAAGAAACGGATTTGCTGGTTCCTGTTTTCGACCAGGGCAAATTGGTGTATAACGCTCCTGATATTCATCAAATACGGGAGCATAGTCTAAAACAACAAGCTTTATTCGAACACACCTTTGCCATTGGATACACTGTTGGGTTAGAGACCAGGCTATTCAATACCAAGCAAGCGATGATTGAAAAATTGCAGGTGCCGGTTTTGATTTAAGTAATTTTTCGCTATTCAAAATATACCCGAAAAAAAAACAGCATGCCTTATACTTATGAATATCCGCGTCCTTCCGTAACGGTTGATTGTATTATTTTTGGATTTGATGCCAGGAGCGCCCTGAAGGTTTTGCTGATTCAAAGGGCCCGTGAGCCATTTATTGACAAATGGGCCTTGCCGGGCGGTTTTGTAGATATGAATGAAAACCTGGAACAGGCTGCACTGCGAGAACTGGAAGAAGAAACAGGGTTGAAAGATATTTTCATTGAACAACTATACACTTTTGGGGAGCCTGGCAGGGATCCCCGTGGTCGCGTGATAAGCGTAGCTTATTATGCACTGGTAAATTTATCGGAACACGACATTAAAGCTTCTTCCGATGCGAAAAACGCCAAGTGGTTCGATCTGGAGAAAATACCTCCCCTGGCTTTCGACCATGAGGATATCCTGAAAGTTGCCCTAAAAAGAGTCCGGGCAAAAGTGAGATACCAACCTATAGGTTTTGAATTACTGCCGGAACAATTTCCGCTGTCCCAGCTACAAAGTTTATACGAAACCGTTCTGGGGGTTGAAAATCTGAATAAAAGGAACTTCAGGAGTCGAATCATGAAAATGGGTGTCCTCAAAGAAGTTGGTAAGCAAAAAAATGTAGCCCACAGGCCTGCCATTCTCTACAGTTTTGATAATGAAAAATACCAGCAACTGGCCCGGGAACGTTATGAAGACCTGATCAGGCGTGGTGTAGATTTCGAAGTTTAACTCAAAAATCTCCTATTGAAGAACCTGCAATGAAATGCCCGAATCCGATGTCGTTTAACAGTAATTATTTGAAGAAGTGGTTTCTCCTTTTGTTCCTTGCGGTGGGTTCCTGCGCTAATGAACCTTACGAAGACCCCATGCCTCCGGGAGCAACATTACCCGAAACAGATTATACCGAAGAGATTTACAAATGGGGATTCATCAATCAACAAGGCACTTTAGTAGTCCCGGATAATTTTGATGATGCCAGAAATTTTTCAGAAGGTCTGGCCGTAATCCGCAAAAAAGGCAAATGGGGATTTATCGACCCAACCGGGCAAGAGACCATTCCTGCTCAATACAAAGGAGCATGGTCATTCTCAGGGGGGCTTGCCCGCATTTTGACCACAGAAGATAAATATGGGTTTATCGACAATGATGGAAAAGTTGTTGTAAAACCTGTATGGGAAGCTGCCAATGATTTTCATCAGGACCTCGCAGTTGTTCAAAAGGATGGTCTTCTTGGATATTGTAACAAAACCGGAAATTTGGTAATTCCGCCCCAATTTGACAAAGCCTATAATTTTGAAAATGGTATGGCCAAAGTAAAAAAAGATGGCAAATACGGTCTCATTGACCAGCAGGGAAATTGGGTCATTAAACCTGATTATGCAAAGATTTCAGGTTTCCATGAAGAGCTGGCCAGAGCCCGGAAAGATGGCCTTTACGGGTACCTCAACCGACAAGGCCAATGGGCTGTTCCTCCGCAATTCACCGTTGCAAAAGATTTTCATGAGGGCCTGGCAGTTGTGGCTACCGAAACGGGTTATGGGCTCATTGATCCTAAGGGAACATTTGTGGTAAAACCTCAATACGATCCTCTTTGGTATGCACATGATGGCCGGTGGGCCTATGGAGAAAATGGAAAATTCGGTTTTTTGGATGGCACTGGCCGGTTGATCACCTCTGCTGAGTTTGATCTCGTTTATAAATACTCAGAAGGGTTGGCAGGTTTCCAAAAGGACGAATTATGGGGTTACCTGGATCTGGCTGGCAAAGAAGTAATTCCGCCAATATATTATTTAATTTGGGATTTCAAAGAGGACATGGCTCGCGTGGCTTCCGACCGAGGAGTCGTTTTTATTAATAAACAAGGATCAACCCTTATGACCCCAAGATTTCTGGACGTCCGGGATTTTTCGGAAGGGCTGGCCAGGGTTCAGGTGTTCAGACGATAGTTCGCCTCGATTTAATTTTTTTCCTGTAAAATAAGTCTGGGTAAATTATTGGTAAACCACACTTGTTTTTTTACTTTAGTGTGGTAGAAAGCAATTCGGGTGCATCGGCTTTTGATTTTTTAAATAATTATCTAAAATTATATATCGATGTCAAAATCATCAATAAAAAAAGCTAAAGAAGCTACCAAAAGAAAAAAGGAAGAAAAAAAGCTTATTAGAATTATTGCTATAGGGACGGTGGTACTTATGTTGTTGATTTACCTCGCCTATAGAAACCTGTAATTCAATTGTTTACTTCTGAGGCTGGAAAGTAAATGGTCCATGTCTCCGGAGTTAACTGGTCATTCCATCCTTCAATGGTCAGCACCTGTTCTGATGAATCACGTTCGGGATTCCAATTATTTAGCCAAACTTTATTTGAACTTTTTTCCCAATTTTGTTTGCCCTCTTCAAAATCCATAGAGACTATTTCCGCCTCCGGAAAACCAAGTCCCAGATAAACAGGCAGGTTGGAAAACTTATGGCTGGTAGAATCCGTAATAATAATTGAAGTAATCTCCTTTTGCCCTTCTGCGGATTCAATACTTTCGACAATCCGCTTGGGTAAATTGCGCCTGCTTTCCACCAATGGATAAAGCTGCATCCAGAAAATGAGCATGGTAAGCACACCACTTGCCACCGGACCTCCAATCAACATAGTTCGCTGTGTGCCATACTGCCCAAAAACCCCCACAACACCTACGGCCCAATACATAAAAGAAAAAATGAGCCCGGAACGAAATCCAAGGCCGCCAAACTCAGTAACCCCGCTAAGCATCAACACAACTGAAAGACCAAATGCAAAGATCAAATGAATAATGGTCACCGCCCTCACCCAGGATTTAAAGGGATAACGTTCATCATAAAACAACAACATCTGTTTGGCAATCAACAAAGCAAAAGCTGCCTGCAATACAGGGGATTGAGCAAGTATGGAAAACAGGATCAAAACGAAAATGATCAATGCCAGTTCTTCCCCGCGTTTTAACTTATAAAACAAATCCAGAATTCCGCCTGCCAAAAATCCAATAAAGGGCAAAATCCCTATCAGATTAAATAGCAGATAGTTCCCTAAATCCTTGCCCGACGCTGCAAACAACTGCCAGTCATTTTGCCACTGTAAAAGCCCCAAAAAATGAAAAATAATCCCTAAAATTACGCCGGCCACCCATGGATTGAGCTTAACTAACCGGTTACCTTGCGGATGTTTCCACCACAATACAACAGAACTGCCCAACAAAAAAATAAAAGCAGCTACCGGCTGCACCAATAAGGCAATGGCCATTAATCCATAAAATAGTATTTGCCATTCCATCGCAGGCTTTTTGATGTACCGGATCAGGGTAAAATAAGCCAGAAAATGAAAAGCAAAATTCCAGATATCAAGGGTGGCCACCTTAGCCAAAACAGGCATCATAAATCCTGCTCCCAAGACAAGACCTGTTAACAAAACGACAATATTCCCAAGATAAGGTTTAGCGATATAATAAAACCCGGCTATGGAAGCCAAAAACAATACTGCCCCGGAAATTCGGGGCACAAAGGGGAAGTTTTCCTGTGTCTGGGCCAGCAGCTTCATCAACTTGAGGGGTAGAAATGATGTTTTCTCCGGGGAAAGGCTTTCGCCCAGCCATGCCGCTTCCGCTCCCGACCATATCGTCATCAGGTCATTGAATAAAAAAAGACTCAACGAAATCATCATTGTACACAAAACCAGAAAAGCCCTGAACCGAACCGAAACTTCCATCTAATCTGTTTTAGAAAGCGCAAAATTATAAAGGTCACAAGATTAATTGCCTTTTTTCGTTAATTTTGTAAAAATAAACCTGCATTCCAATGAAAAATATTTTTTGGCTTCTCCTGACTTCTTTATTTTTATACTCCTGCAATCAGGATAATCAAATCTGGTGGTGAAAACAATACAGTTGACTCTCCTGAAATAGGTCTCACTGTAAATCCGGATTTTCTGGAATACGAAAATCTGAGAATATACTTTGTAAAAGCGCCAACCTCCTTTATTGAATCCAATGCCATTGCTGCAGAGTTCGAAGTACTTAAAACAGCATTGCACCAACCCAGGTTTCGGATCTCGGAACACAAGCCCTTTGGTCGCAGGGAAGACTCGGGAGCTGTCAACCAGCTCACCGTTGAAAATAAACTGCCCAATCCAGTATTCCTGATGTCGGGGGATGTAGTCCAGGGAGGTAAACAAGACAGAGCAATTGGCGAAGATCAAATCATCGTGGCCAATTCCATCAGGAATATTCCCGTTTTTTGTGTGGAACAGGGCCGATGGACATACCACACTGATCAACCAGCGGAGGACCAGCATGGTGATCGCATGGCTGCTTTCTCCGGCTATTACAATGTAGCTTCTCACGGAGTTAGGAAAAGTATAAAAAGCGGTAACCAACAAGCGGTATGGGATATGGTAGCGGAAGTGACTTCCAGTAATGAAGCAACATCGGACTCGAGGGCTTACGCAGCTTTAGAATCCTCTGACAAATTCAAGGCAACGCGGGAAGCCTACCTTCAGGCACTCAACAAAAAATCGATAGGAGACAATACCATCGGTATGATCATCGCCAGCGGAAATGAAATAATCGGGGCAGACATTTTTGGCCATCCGGATTTACTGAATAAAACCTACGAAGCCCTACTGCATGGTTATATTACCGGTGCCATTACCAATGGTCAACCATTGTCTGTAACGGATGATGTATTAAACAAGTACATTAAAATGATTTCCAGGAAAATAGCGGGAAAAAATGCCTTCAATTACGAAGGTGCTTTTATCCACTATGCTGATCTATAAATACTTACAAATTAATGAAATTAAATATTGACGTCGCCATCCCTTCCAAACGGGAATGGGTGGAAGCAGTAATGAATGACTTTGACACTTTTTTACAGGATCATGCCAACGGGGAGCGTAAAGCCTCGGCAATTGCCATGAGTTTTGTTGCCAAATTCCCGGACAGAGTTGAGATTATCCCTGAATTGATTGAAACTGCTATCGAAGAATTGGAACACTTCAGAGATGTTTACAAACTCATGGAAAAAAGAGGACTGCAACTCAATCACTCCATCGGTGAAGATCTTTATATGAAAGAACTGATCAAACGCTGTCACTCCGGAAGAGAAGAACGATTTCTCGACAGATTGTTGATTACCTCCGTTGTGGAAACGCGCGGTGGAGAACGCTTCAAACTCATTTCCGAGGCACATGATGATCCCGAACTCAAGCGTTTTTACAAAGAATTATGGGCAAGTGAAGCCAAACATGGGAATATTTATGTAAAGATGGCACTCAACTATTTCCCGGAAGAACAGGTATATTCGAGGTTGCGTTGGTGGATTGAACAGGAATCAGAAGTGATGGAAATGATGGAAGTCAGGCCTGCTGTCCATTAAACATCGCTAATTCTCCATTTTAATGCTTTTTTATCTATTGCTCTCATGGTACATAAAATGCCGTCGAGATGGTCGTATTCGTGTTGTAATAACTCAGCCATGTCTCCCTTTGCCTCAATCGTCCGGGGAGCCCAATGCTCATCCCGGTAATGCATGATGACCTTTTGATGGCGCTTCACCCGAACAAGGAGGTTGGGCAGGCTCATACAATCATCCCACAATTCAAACATCTCCTCGCTCTTAAACTCAAAGTATGGATTAATCATAACCAAAGGTTGGTCAATATGGATGTAGATGAGCCTTTTCATGATTCCCAACTGCGGAGCTGCAATACCCCTTCCAAAATGATACCTGGCCCTTATTTCCTGCATCGCATTATGAAGGTCTGCAACCCAGTTTTCAACCGCTCCCAATTCAGAAAAATCCACGTCTGTACATTTTTCATACAGACGTGGATCTCCAAGTAACAATATGTCCTTTAATCCCTTCATTTTTTCATGCGATCAATATAAGTGGCCAGGTCTTTGTCTCCCCTACCCGAAAGGCTAAGGACGACAATATCTTCTTCTTTAAAAGACAATTTATCCAATGCCGCAAAGGCATGAGCAGACTCCAGTGCCGGAATAATGCCTTCCAACCTGGTCAGCAGCATGGCTGATTCCAGTGATTCATCATCCGTTACACTCACCGCCTCTGCCCTGCCCGTATCAATCAAATGTGCATGCAAAGGACCAATCCCCGGATAGTCCAATCCTGCAGAAATGGAATAGGGCTCGACGATTTGTCCGTCGTTGGTTTGCATCAACAATGTCCGGCTACCGTGAATAATCCCCTTGGTTCCCAAAACACTTGTAGCAGCCGACTCCCCACTGTGCACCCCTAATCCTGCAGCTTCAACTGCCACTAAACGGACATCTTTTTCATTGAGGTAATGATAAAAAATTCCCGCTGCATTACTGCCCCCGCCAACACAAGCGATGATGGCATCGGGATTTTTTTTGCCGGTTTGCTCTTTTAATTGCCATTGCATTTCTTCACTGATTACAGATTGAAAGCGGGCAACCATATCCGGATAAGGATGAGGCCCGACGACAGACCCAATGATGTAATGCGTATCCACCGGATTGTTGATCCAGTCCCGAATGGCTTCATTGGTGGCATCTTTGAGGGTCCGGCTGCCGCTGAGTGCAGGCCTTACTTCCGCCCCAAGCATTTTCATTCTCGCAACATTCGGAGCCTGCCGTGCAATATCCACTTCTCCCATATAAACGATACACTCAATCCCCATCAAAGCACAAACAGTTGCCGTGGCCACTCCATGCTGTCCAGCACCGGTTTCCGCGATGATCCTGGTCTTTCCCAATCGCTGGGCCATAAGAATCTGTCCTATGGTATTGTTGATTTTATGAGCTCCGGTGTGGTTGAGATCTTCCCGTTTTAAATAAATCTGAACACCATAATGTTCTGACAATCTTTTGGCATGGTACAAGGGAGAAGGCCGGCCAACATAATTTTTAAGCAGGTCCCGGAATTCTTCCTGGAAAGAAGACTCTTCCATCAACCGGATATAGTTTTTTCGCAACTCTTCTACATTAGGGTATAACATTTCAGGGATATAAGCTCCTCCGAATTCACCATAATACCCTCTTTCATTAATCGCAATCATGGTAAAATTAAATTTCAACTTTGACCAATATAGGTCTGAGCATGAGTATTATTTTATCTCAAGGCATCTATAAAAGCTGCCACTTCTTTAATATTTTTCATTCCTGGTGTTGTTTCAAAACGGCTGTTGATGTCAACACCTGCCATTAGAGGCAATTTTAATTTAAGGATGGCCTCTGCATCTTCTGGTCCAATACCCCCGCTCAATAAAAAAGGAGTCTGTCCCTGGTACTTTTCCAGGACAGACCAATCAAATTTCCGTCCTGAGCCACCATGTTGAGGTGTTTTAGTATCAAACAGGTAATAGGAACAAATGTTCTCATAGGCCTCAGTCAGGGAAAAATCAAAAGCCTCATCCACGGAAAAAGCTTTGATAAAGGCCGCTTTCCTGATGGAACTGAAATTCCAGTAATCCTGTATTTCCCTGCAGTATTCAGGGCTTTCAGAACCATGTAACTGAATAAATCCAACTTGAAGTCATGTACGGTATACAGAACAATGTCAATAATGGCATCGACAAAAACACCAACACGTTTAATGTTTCCAAAAAGTCCTTCTTTCGACTCAATCCATCCTGACAATTTATTCTCTTCAACAATACTTGGAGATTTATTGAAAAAAATAAAACCTACCATATCAGGTGCCACCTTCAAAACTTCTTGAATATTATCCGGTTCTTTTAATCCGCAGACTTTTATGATCATTATTTATATTTTGGTAAAATTGTTTGTTTTACAATCGATTATGCGCAGTTATCGTTCTTCTAAAGTTTACCTCCTCGATTAATTTCTTGCATGCCAAACCAGGATCTGGTTGCTTCATGAAATATTCCCCGATCAGGAATCCCTGAAATCCCGCCTGCCATAAGGTGACGATCGCCTCTGCATTGCTAAGACCACTTTCCGAAATTTTGACAAAATCATTCGGAATCTGCTCAAATAAACCGAGGGAGGTTTCAATACTCACAGAAAAATCTTTCAGGTTCCTGTTGTTCACGCCAACAATATCCAAATAGGGATTAACTTTTTTTAATTGATCCACACTATGGATTTCCATTAGAACTTCCAGTCCAAGACTTTTGGCAGATTTAGCCAGATCGTAAACCTGTTTTTCTTCCAGACATTCTGCGATTAACAGAATCACATCAGCCCCCAGTGCTTTGGCTTCCAAAAGCTGATATTCATCAATGATAAATTCCTTCCGCAGGATCGGATGCTCGTTTACCCTCCTGGCCCTTACCAGATTTTCATTACTTCCGCCAAAGAAATCAACATCTGTCAGCACGGAAAGCCCACTGGCACCCGCTTTAATGTAATCCATGGTCACCTGTTCCACGTTAGCTTCTCCGTTAATCAGTCCTTTAGAAGGAGATTTTCTTTTGAATTCAGCAATGACTCCCAAATGATCCGTGCGCTGAAGGGCTGACTTTAAGGAGAAAGTATTCCGGTTAAACAACGGACTTTTTTCCAACGTTGCTATGGGTAATTTAAGTTTACCCCGTTCAACCTCTATCTTTTTATGGGCAATTATTTTATCCAGTATGGTCATTTTTGGATCAGTTTTTTGAGTACATTATAAGCGCTTTGACTTTCGATACTCTGCCTGGCCTCCGACAAACAATCCTCCAGACTTTGTTCCGGTTTTATGGTATGAATAGCAAGTCCGGCATTTGCAATGACGACATCTTTTTGGGCTGGTGTCGCCTGGTTTTGCAACACGCTGAGCATAATATCCTGTGCTTCCTCCGGGGTATGCCCGCCAAAAAGATCCTCCTGGGCATAGGTGGGCATTCCCATATCTTTTGGGTAGAGCATTTGTTCTGAATTCCTCGATCTCCATTTGATCGGCCCTGTCAAAGAGATTTCATCGTAGCCATCCATTGCAAAAACAATGGAGAAATGGCGATCCGTTTCCTGCATTACATATTGGTATAACCTGGACAACTCAAGATTGTAGGTCCCGAACAATTGCCATTTTGGCTGAGCCGGGTTAACCAAAGGACCCAGCATATTAAAGAAGGTTTTCATCCCCAATTGCCTCCTCACCGGCACAACATTTTTTAAGGCCGGATGAAATAAAGGCGCATGCAGGAAACAAATGTTCACAGCTTCCAATTGCTTGAGTAAAGTGGATTGATCGTTGGTAAAATCGTATCCCAATGCCTGGAGCACATTAGACGATCCTACATTGGAAGAAACGCCATAACTGCCATGCTTCGTAACTTTATACCCGGCTCCCGCAATCACAAAAGCCGATGTGGTTGATACATTGAACGTATTTTTACCATCTCCGCCGGTTCCGACAATATCGATGGAATCAATTCCGCCTGTTTCGAAGGGCATACAAAGCTCCAATAAAGCATCGCTAAAGCCCTGAAGCTCTGCGACGGTTATAGGGCGCATTTGAAAAACGGTAGTAAATGCCGTTATGTGAACATCGCTGTGTTCTCCCCTGGAGATTTGCAACAAAATATCTTTTGCCTCGTCCCTGGTGAGGACAGCATGTTCAAATAAATGATTGAGGATTTCCTTCATGGTAGCTAATATTTTCAGGCCCGGTTTACACAATGATTAAAAAAGTTCTTCAACATGGTTTTCCCATCTTTGGTCATGATGGATTCAGGGTGGAATTGTACCCCCCTGATTTTGAAATCCTTATGTTGAATAGCCATTACTTCACCCTTTTCATCCACTGCCGTAACTTCGATACATTCCGGGAGGTCCTGCTTTTTGGCAACCCACGAATGATAGCGACCTACATTGATGGTATCCGGCAATGCATCAAAAAGGTCATTTTTCCCACCCACTATCTGAATCGGTGTTTCTATGCCGTGATAAACGCGCTCAAGGTTTTCAAGGTCACCCCCAAAGGCCTCAACGATTGCCTGATGTCCCAGGCAGACCCCTAAAATAGGCTTTTTCCCTGCATACCTCTTGATCAACTCCGGCATTATACCTGCGTCTTTGGGCAACCCGGGGCCTGGAGATAATACAATGGCATCGTAGTTGCCGACATCATCCAGTGTTATGGCATCATTTCGATAAACATCCACCTTTTGGTCAAGGATCTCCTGGATATACTGAACGAGATTATAGGTGAAGGAGTCGTAATTATCCAATATCAATATCTTCATTAGTCGGGTAATTTTTAATTATAGTTTTTCTGCTTCCAATAAAGCCTTTTTCAAGGCTCCCAGCTTATTATTTACTTCCTGCAACTCTTTTTCTTCATGGCTGTCCACTACAATCCCGGCACCTGCCTGGTAAAAGAGATGATTATTCATACTCAGGAAAGAGCGTATGACGATCGCCTGATTCATATTTCCGGAAAGGTCAATAAACCCAAGTGCACCGCCATAAAAACTGCGGTTTTGGTTTTCATACGCATTGATCAGTTCAATAGCCCGGTATTTTGGCGCACCCGAAAGCGTTCCTGCCGGGAAAGTATCCCCAAAAACCCTTATCGGGTTGGTCGATTCATCCAATTCACCTTCTACCTTGGAAACCAGGTGAATCACATGACTGAAAAACTGGATATCTTTCAATTGTTTTACGGTAATATTGGAAGCGTGGCGGCCGAGATCATTCCTGGCAAGATCTACCAGCATGATGTGTTCCGCATTTTCCTTAGGGTCTTTGGCCAGGTCATCAGCCCTCAGCGCATCGTCCACACTGTCACCGGTTCTTTTATAGGTTCCGGCAATCGGATTGACACGGGCGATTCCATTGTCTATCTGCATCTGTGTTTCCGGAGAGGAGCCGAAAATCCGATACCCGCCATAATCAAAATAGAAGAGGTAAGGAGAAGGATTAATAGACCTCAAAACACGATAAACATTAAAGTCATCTCCTTCAAATTGCTGTGAGAACTGCCTCGAAAAGACGATCTGAAAAACATCGCCTACCTGGCAATGATGCTTTCCGGCAGTAACCATGTCGCGAAACTCCTGATCGGTCAGGTTACTGGTCTCCTGCCCTTGAATTCTGAATTGATGGGTTGCATATTTATTGCCATTGATAAACCTGAGTAGTCGCTCCATTTCAGAGGTTTGTCCGGGCAATAAATTTTCCAGAATAACCATCTCATCCTTAAAATGATTGATACTGATTATGAACCGGTAAAAACTGTAGCGAATATCCGGTATATCTATTTTTCTCTTTTCCCGGGGAAATTGGAGACTTTCAAAATATTGGATCCCGTCAAAATTACAATGACCAAACAAACCATTTAGCTCCGTTTCGGCTTCTGTGTACTGAACATCAAACTGCTGAATAAAATCCTGTAAAGCACCGGGTACGCTATCCAGGTCAATAACTTTTTGTTCTTTGGGTTCAACGGCTGACCCTGAAATACTGATCAGGCCATTCCGTACCTGAAAGGTTGCAATGGCATCCAGTCCCAAAAAAGACCGACAATCTTCCCTGCTCTTGAAGTCATTACTCTCCAAAAGCACAGGATCAGAATAATGATCCCTCAATTTCAAAAACAGAGATACCGGGGTGTTGGTGTCGGCCAGCATTCGATAGCTTACAGCCTTAATGGAAAGCTTTTTGTCAACGGTGGCGTTCATGAGATATAATATTTAGGTCATTTGTAAAATGAAAAACGGCTCACCAGGCGAACCTGACAAGCCGTTGTTTTATTTTCTCCAAAACTGGCGCGTCATTTCACCCGATGTAACGAATGATTATGCCACCACCAAAATTGTGTATTTTTATTACTTGTCATCAAAAAAGTATTAATTTTAGACAGCGCCAAAGATATGGACATTTAGAATTAAAATGCAAATTTTTATTTTTGTTTTTCCGGTGCCTGCATAAAAATATTAAATTTGTTTGTTCGCCAAATCAGAAGACATAAAATAACTGATGGATAAAACCCAAATTATTGCCGAAGTAAAGTCTATTTTCCGGGGAGGGAATACGGAAAAAGCCTTATCCGAATTATTTATATTTCTCGAGAGTGATGATAAATTCGAGGACCTGGCCAATGAAGTGCTTCAACTAAAATCTCAATTCTCCAAGATCAAAAAAGACGAATCCCTCGGCCTGGTCAGTTATGAAAATGCCCAGTTAGCAGTCAATCGGATTGGAAAATCCCTGACAGATGTACTGGAACGACTGGAAAAAGGGGAATTGAAATCCCCTGAGCAACCAAAAGGATCTAAAAAAGGGCGCTGGATAGCCGCCTCAGCGATTTTGCTGCTTTTTATAGCCGGTTACTTTTTTAAAGATAATTTTTTCGATGACGAACCTGACGATACCACTGAGGTAACAAACGGATGTCCCGATTTTGACGAAACCTCTCAATTCAATATTCTACTGCTTCCATTCATCCACTATGGTGAAGAGATTGCCTCTTTTGAAGAATCCTACCGTCAGCGTTTCAACAGGTTTAAAAACACTTTGTCTTTCACCACCGACACGGAGCTGTATTTAAAACAGGAAGATGAGAAGATCGCTCCTGCCAACAGTCAGGAAGCAGAACAATACACCAAATTTTGCGCTGACACTATCAGGTTGGTGCTTTGGGGAAGTTATGAAAGAAAAAGCTCAGGACAGATCATTACCACCACTAATTACAAATTTCTGAACATCGGCGATCAGTTTGCTTTTGACCAAATCAACATAGGTGGTAACCTCGAACCGATAACGGTATCTTCCGTTTCCAGTATTGCAACCCAGGGAGCCGCCACAACAGCTATTGAACAGCTATTATTGGGCATTGCTTCCCAACAGATGGGGGACCCCAAAGGAGCTATCGCTTTGCTTGGGAATATTGCTCCAGCCGATTCGAGTACATTATTATTGTGGGGCATGGCACTCGCTGACAGCTATATGGAAATCGGTGAGCAGCAGAAAGCCATAGCCTCTTACGATAAAGTCCTGGAAACACATCCCGATTATCGCTTTGCGTTGCTGAACAGGGCCATGCTTAAATACCAGACTGGCGAAACCGCTGAAGCCATCGAAGACCTGAATCAACAATTAGAAAATGACCCTAAGGACAAAACTGCTTTATTATCAAGAGCTACCATTTATGTAAAGGAAGACCAATTAGATAAGGCTGCCAAAGATATTTCCGATCTTGAATCTGAACCGACTGAAAGACAGAAGGTAATTCCTCTAAAAGACGACTATAATAAGAAATTGAAAACAGAAATTCAACGCAAGAAAAATGCAGAAGCAAGATTGCGTCAGGATCCTGAAAATCTCAAAGCCCTCAACATTCTTTCAGAATCCAGCATTAGGCTTGGGGCCTATGAAACGGCCTTGACTGCCAACCAAAAAATCACGAAAATAAAGCCGGACAATAAAAAAGCTTGGGCCAATTTATTGTACCTTAGCCGGGAACTGGAAATGGATTATAAACAGGTTATTCGCAAAGCCAATCAGGCTGGTGTGACCAATGAACAACTCAAGAGTTACACTCCTAAAATTTATAACTCCAAAGCTTTGAAAATCAAAGAAATAGACAATTAGGTTTGGCGCAAATAAATTTCAAATTACCTGTCCTGGTAAGGGATGTAAACATTGATGGTAAAACGCAGTATTACCTAAAGCCCTTGTTTATCCCCTTCCCTGTCGCCGTGCACCCCAGGTTCTCCAAGGCCCTGAGTCAGCTCCGCCAGGAAGTGAAAGTATTTTTCCGCGGATTTAAACTGAACAGATCTCATTCCGACAGGTTGTTCTGGTTTTTATTTTCACCTGATTTCACCTACCGGCAACTAGAACTGGAAATGAAACTTGGCCGTGATTGGGTCAGTGGCCTTTTCTCGGTAGTAGATTTCAGTTATTCCGGTTATACCTTCATCTACCTTCCCCAGATCCAACATTACATGTTCATTGCTCCCCAGGACGTTAAGGGCAAGATCGACTTCGAAGGTCATGTAAAAAAAGCCGTCAGGAACCTACTGCAAAAAATAAAAAATGACCATCCGGAGGACTTTGCTGCTGCCGACTATTTTTCCAGTAAAAAAGAATTCATCACCCAGCTCCCCATTAAACTAAACATCGAACAAGGAGATTTCAAATACGAACAGCCGGATCTGGGGTCCTTTTTTGCCTTCATGGCCGAAGAGGAACAATTTGACGGAGCCAGCGAAGTGGAAAAAGTGGGCTTTGACTACAACAGCCTTTTTCCTGATGATCTCGGCAGGGCTTTTGAACGGGAAGCTGAAGTGGAACGGCTCAAACACTTTTTGTACGGTCAAAATGATGTTCCGATAGCTTTGGTAGGGCCTGAGGGTGTCGGCAAGCATAGCATTCTCCAGGAAGCCGTTTACCGTTACATGTCTGAGCCTGAAAAAAATGGCCAACGGAAACAGAACATCTGGCACCTCAACCCCAACAGGATTATCGCCGGGATGTCCATTGTCGGGTATTGGCAGAAAAGGCTGGAAGCTATCATCGAATTTGTCAGATTTCCCGAGGGCAAAAACAAATTACCTGATAAATTACTTTTTGACAATCCTATTGCTTTGCTCAGCGTTGGCAAATCAGCCGGAAGTGATTTAACTTTCAGTGACATCATCAAGCCTTACCTTGAAAAGCGAAACATCCAGGTATTGCTTATCGCGACCGTTGATGAATGGAAGATCATCCAGGAAAAAAACAGAGGCTTTGCCAGTTTATTCCAGGTCATCAGGCTGCAACCTCCCGATACGGAAACAGCCGTTAAAATAGTCCTTCAAAAACGCAAGCTCCTCGAAATGGAGCATTATTTGTCCATTACCATCAATGCCATCAGTCAGCTCCTGGACCTCCACCGTACTTTTTTACGAAATAATGCTTTACCCGGCAGTATCATAAAAATACTCAACCAACTGGCCGCCGGACACAGGTTTGGGGTGATTGATGCCCCTCAGGTAAGAGACGCTTTCAGGAATATGAGCGGACTGGACCGGCAGTTGGTGGAAAAAAACCATACCTACCAAAAAGAGGAAATCCGGGATGCATTAAAAGCCCGGCTCATCGGCCAGGAAGACGCCGTGAATACCCTGGCAGATGCCATACACCTGACGAAAGCCAAACTTACAGATAGTGGAAAACCTCTGAGTTCTTTCTTATTTATCGGACCAACGGGCGTTGGAAAAACCGAAGCTGCCAAAGCCATATGTCAATACCTGATGAGTGATGAGCAAAAACTCATGCGTTTTGACATGAATGAGTTTATTGATCCCTCTGCAGCCCAACGACTGACGGGAACAACCTTGAGACCGGAAGGCCTTTTAACGGGAAAATTGAGGTACAATCCCTTTGGCATTTTACTTTTTGACGAAATCGAAAAAGCTCATCCTGATGTACACGACCTGTTGCTTCAAATCCTGGATGACGGAAGACTGACCGACGGAGCAGGCAGGACTGTTGATTTCTGCAATACCATCATCATCATGACCTCTAATATTGGGGCGAGTGATATAACCCGGGCCCTTGGATTCGGCAATTCTGTTCAGAATATTCATGCTATTTATACCAAAGCTGTAGAAAACTTCTTCCGCCCTGAACTTATCAACAGGATCGATAAAATAGTCATCTTCAATTCCCTCAAGCCTGAACACATAACCCGCATTGCCCAACTGCAGATCAAGGACCTACTAAAGCGGGATGGCTTTGTTCAAAGAACAACCATCCTGAACATTTCCGAAGAAGCCCTGGCATGGGTTTCCGAAAGAGGCTATGATCCCAAAATGGGAGGCCGCGCGCTGAAAAGGCAGATCGAAAATGACCTTACCCGGCTTTCAGCGGAGCACCTCGTCAGCGCCGATGAAAAAACGCCCATTATATTCCATGTCCTGTTACGCAACGGCCAGCTTGAACCGGTCATTGATCCACTCGAGTTCTGCACTCCAAGAGAACCTGACTGGCTGCCCGAGCGACCTAATTATACGGAAAATCCACGCCCTTATTATAAAAAACTTCAATCAGCTGTTCAAAAACTGGAGCGTCAGGTTAACCAGGTAGACAACCAGGATGCAGAAGAAGAAGACAGTTTCGGAAGTGAAGTTGCCGCTAAAAACTGGGAGTTTTACCATTTCAAAGAACGGGTTACTTCCTTAAGAGAAGACATTAACAACAAGATATTAAGTATCAGTGGGCAATACCAGGCACATTCGAATTATCCCGTTTTGAGAATCAAAAAAACCGACCTGGGGAATATCCATAATGTCCAATCCGGAGGCAATGTTGATAAATTCATTCAGGAAAAATCCCTGGAGGAATTGAGTCGGCACCTCAACCAGCTCAGTCCTCTGTTTGACAGTATAAGCTCTGAATACATTGATCACTATATCAACCTCGCGACCGCAAGTGTACAGTCGAAATACTTTTCGGAACAATCCAAAGAAAAAGTATTCATCGAATTCGAATCTCTTATCCTTGGCAGGGGAAAGAAAGAAATCAGTTTCCTGGCTCATCATTACGAGAACCTGTTGGAAGCCCTCGATGTCCAATTTGATTTCCAAAAGACAGAAAGCAGGTTTACCGCACAAGGTTTCGGAATTAACGAATTGCTGAAAAATGAAGACGGGATACAATTATTTTACTCTTCTCACCTGCCACCACTACCCATACGAACCCGGGTAAGCAGTAATGCACCTTCTAATGGTAAATCAAATACCATCTTCCGTTTGTTCTATAATGGACAAACGCTTTTAGATCTGCGAACCGGTTTACTCAATCTGGCTGACATGACTCCTGCAGAGTTTAAATTAATCTGGTTTGGAGGATTTAAAAATATTGACCTTTAGAAAAAACAAAATCATAGAAGGTTTGTTAAAATTTGGATTACTTTTGCAGCAAAATTTCTGCAACTTTTTTTGTATAAAAAATCGTTTGAACATTTAATAGAACATGGCTACTATAAAATTCTTATTTGAAGAGGAAGATCACGAACCAGTTATTGTGAAAAATGTAAAGGTAGGCGATACCATCCTGGATGTTACTGAGGATAATCATATTCATCTCAATCATAATTGCGGGGGAGTCTGCGCATGCAGTACCTGCCACATTTATGTAGAAAAAGGAGAAGATAGCCTGGAAGAAATCTCGGACAAAGAAGAAGATTTTATTGACCGCGCCATTAACCCCAGGCTGGAATCACGTCTGGCCTGCCAGTGTGAGATCCTGGAGGAGGATGCGGAAATTGAAGTTATCATTCCTGACCAAGGTCAAATTATTGGTCACGAACACTAGATTAGATTTTTTTATTTTTTCAACCAATTTTAATTAAACATGGCTTTTGAAGATATTGACGATATGCCCATCAACTGGAGCGATCATGAAGACATAGCGATGCAATTGTATGAACGCTTTGGTGATGACTTCACGGAGAGTAAAATATATCGTATCCGTTTTACCGAATTGATCGACTGGGTTCTTGAAATCCCAAACTTTAACGGTAAAAGAGAAGAATGTAATGAGGGGCATCTTGAGCAAATCCAGGCTAAATGGGTTTATGAGTGGCGTGATAATCAATAATGGTCATTCCCTAACCTTTAACCCTGCTTAAATGAATTTACTGGAGCCTTTCAACGAGATCAATACATTCATCTTTGATGTAGATGGTGTGCTCACCGACGGCAATCTGCTCATAACAGAAAAAGGAGAGCTGCTTAGAACAATGAACGTCCGGGATGGCTATGCCATGAAGCGTGCATTGGATCTAGGTTACCGCATCTGCATCATTACCGGTGGCAATTCTATTGGGGTAAATGATCGGCTCAAGAGACTTGGAATCACTGAAATTCACAGCGGGATCAGTAATAAAATAGCTGTTTACAACCAAATTGTTGAACATTACGGACTGGAAGAATCCGGCATATTATACCTGGGTGATGATATGCCGGACTATGAGGTCATGCGTCGTGTTGGCCTGCCGGCCTGTCCCAAAGATGCCATCAGGGAAATCAAGGAAATTGCAAGCTATATCTCCCCATTTGAGGGGGGCAAAGGTTGTGTGAGAGATGTTATTGAAAAGGTCTTAAGGTTACAGGAAGTCTGGTACTAATTCATCTTTTCCTATCCGGTTTTTCCGCAATCTCATTATTTTCAAAAAAAGAATATCTTTGCCCCAAACAAAGATGTGCACTCTATGCTACATTTTTTCCGGCTAATAAGATTTCCCAACCTGGTAATTGTTGCCATAACCCAGGGCATCCTCTATTTTCATATCCTGCTACCGCAATTTGCCAAAGAAGAAATAACACCAACTTTACCATTCCAGCAATTTCTTTTATTCACTTTGGTTACTCTCCTGGTAACAGCCGGGGGATATGTCATCAATGACATCCTGGATTACGAAACCGACATGATCAACCATGCCAATTCAGTCATTGTCAACAATAAAATCAGCCTCCAGTCGGCTACCTGGCTTTATTTTTCTTTTAGTGCCCTTGGTTTCCTTTTGGCCATTTATCTGGCATTTTACATTCGAAAGCCTGAGTTGATAGTTTTATATCCGCTGGCCATTGGCAGCCTTTTTATATATTCCAAATACCTGAAAAAAATGGCGCTGGTAGGTAATCTGATCATTGCATCATTTGCTGCCGGTGTTGCAGGAATAATAGGTTTTGCAGAGCTGGATGGTCTTATGAAATTGGGTAAATCGGCACCCCAGGTTTATGTAAAAATACTAATTCTGTTCTGGGCGTATATGTTGTTTGCATTTTACGCCACTCTATACCGGGAAATTGTCAAAGACATTGAGGATATTGAAGGTGACTCCAAACAAAGATACCGTACATTACCCGTATTACTCGGAATCCAAAAAGTCAAAAAAACCAGTATGTTCTTTGGCGTCTCCCTTTTGCTGATGATCATTACAGGCGGTTGGCTTGCATGGCCTGCCTTAAATCTCATTGGCAGATTTGTCGTATTACCCATATTGTTAGCCACAGGAATTTGGTCTTTAATCAAACTCAACCGGGCAGTGAAAAGATCAGACTTCTACATTGTAAGCCAATGGATCAAAGTATTAATGCTGGCAGGAGTCTTAATGTTACTGTGTATAAAAATCATTTAAATGAATCCAATGGAATTGCAGAAAAGGAAGATCCTTTTGGCCTCCAAGTCCCCCCGACGCCATCAGTTGCTCAAAGAAGCAGGTTTTAATTTCGAGATCAAAACAATTGATGTTGAAGAGGTATACCCGGAGGATTTGCCCAACAGAGAAGTTGCGGCCTACCTGGCGGAATTAAAAGCTATGGCCGCAAAACACCTGGTGAAGAACGGTGAAATCCTGTTAACAGCGGATACCATTGTGATCCAGGACAATACCATTTATGGCAAACCCAAAGACCGGGCAGATGCCATTCGTATTCTGAAAAAACTTTCCGGAAAAATGCATGAAGTGATCACAGGGGTTTGTTTGTTGTCCAATGAAAAATCCCAGGTCTTTTCCACCGTATCCAGGGTACATTTTGAACCCATCAGTGAGGAAGAAATAACCTATTATATCGACCATTATCAACCTTTTGATAAAGCAGGAGCTTATGCCATCCAGGAATGGATCGGCCATTGCAAGATCTCCAAAATAGAAGGTACTTATTCCAATATCATGGGATTGCCTATGGAATCTGTTTATAAAAAACTGATGGCTTTCTAGCTAGCAAAAAGCTTGTCCAGGTTATATCTTCTGAAATTCAATTATTTAATTTTGATGGTGAAATCACCCAATAACTTAGGATAGTTGGAAGAATGGAATATTCGAAGAGATACCTGCAGTTCCACCAATCCAACTTTCCATTTCATCCTGTTTTTCAGAATGAAAAGTTCTAGCATCAAATACTGTTTTCAGGGGATTCATTGAATGATTTTTTAGCCATTCGCTTGATTCAAAACCCGCTACTCCTGATAATACAACCTAACGGAATTTGTAATATTCCAGTAATGGATCATCTCGGCAATATTGACTGACTTTTGAGGATCTCTTCTTATCGTCCAGTTCATCACTGTGCAATCAGCTGGCAACCTGGTGATGTTTTCGTTGCTACCGGCCAATATTTCAAGACACTCTTTTTCACATTTATTTTTATCGAGTCCGGATATATCCGCCAGGGTGAAAATGCTTATCACACCCATTATCATCCCGCCAAAAAACCAAAAACTTTTCCCTCTTAAGGAACGTAACAACAGGCTTGTTGAATACCCGTAGACAACGATCAATCCGAATAGAACCGGCATAAACGTATCTCTGCGAACAATTAGCGGCCGATAATCGCGGTAACCACCAAGTGGCAACAGCAATAGATATAACAAACCAAAAATACCGACCCATTTTAGCATATTGAAAAATACCTGCCTTTCTTCCAGCTTCCGGATCAATAAAGCGTTGATGGCTATTACCCCGAAAAGCATAAGGAACCCCGGTTTTTGAAAAAGCAATTGTATCAGCCCTTCCGGCATGACCCGGTAACGTTCCCAAACAGACAAACTTGCCGATAAGCCTTCAATGTTATTCCGGCCGATGTAAAGGGAATAAATACTCATTGATACTACGATAGTTCCCAGGAAAATTTCAGGGCGATACCAGCTTTTTCGCATCCACCGGATTAAATTCTCTGGCCTCAATGAAAGATGCCTCCTGGTAAATCCAAAAAAAGATTTTAACAAAAAAGTAAACGTTCCGACCAGGATTATCCCGGGAACGAGGGCTCCGCTAAGCGGAAGTATAATACCCAACAGTAACCAAATAAAAACTTTGGCCAATTCCAGCGCCAGGATTTCTGAAAAACAAAGGGATAGGCATACAGCAGCACAAAACTCAGCGGCAGGGCATAAAAGAAGGTATAAGTGATGGATTGATCGATAATTCCCATCGAATCAAAATAATAGCCTGAATTCTGGAACAGTGGCATTATTAAAAAACAACCGATAAGCCAATTTTGCCAATTAGTGCTTTTCCCAGAGTTCGTGACTAAGGGACAAAGCCCCAGTAAGTTCAACTGGATCAAATTTGGGTCTTCCCCCGCGCATAATTCTCTCTATCGGACTCATGAATTCCTGACGTTCTTCAAACAACGAGGCAATTGAAAAGGTATGATACATCGCTTAATGAACAAAAAACCTAATTTTGGAGCGGCATAATATTCGTCACGGAATAAACCAGCTTCGCCAAAAGGATTTTCCAACACCCTTGCGTAATGATCGCTTGGATAAATAATAGGGATCAAATCCCCATCGAACGGCATGGAAGCATGTTGAAGGTAAGCATAGCTTATATCTGTAACGACAAGACAGATTAACAGAATTTTCCAGCTATTTTTGATCCGACCAAGCACGGATTAGAAAAATTCAGTTCTTCCAACAACTCCTCTGATAAGGTTAATAAATCTAGGCTTGATCTCATTGGCAGCTTTGATCACCGACTCATGCGAAACTTCTTCCATTCCGGACATATCGGTTACGGCCGAAATGCCTAAAATACGCATACCAGCATGCTTGGCAACAATGGCCTCGGGGATGGTTGACATGCCTACGGTATCAGCACCCATGATTTTTAACATACGCATTTCGGCGTGGGTTTCAAAAGTGGGCCCTGTAACAGCACAATGTACCCCTTCAAAAACTTCCTGCCCGTTAGCCAGGGCGACTTCCTTAGCCAGGGCGATCATATCAGCGTCATAAGTGTGTAACATATCCGGAAAGCGAGGACCTAATTCATCCAGATTGGGGCCTCTGAGCGGATTTTCAGGCATCATATTGATATGGTCACGGATGAGCATGAGTGCACCTACATAGAGCTTTTCATTGAGGCCACCGCAAGCATTGGTTACAATTAACACATCAACACCAAGTGATTTCATGACCCTGACCGGGAATGTAACCTGCTTCATGGAATACCCTTCATAATAGTGTATACGCCCCTGCATGGCAACGACCTCCTTTCCCTCAAACTTTCCAATCACCAGCTTTCCGTTATGTCCGGAAACCGTTGAGACGGGAAAATGAGGAATATCTCTATAGGCATAATGTTCGGCGGACTCGATGGTATCAGCCATTTCTCCTAATCCGGACCCCAGGATCAAACCAATTTTAGGGGCATATGCAGTTCGTTTACTGATATATTCCGAAGCATCCCGTATTTGTTGTAAATAATCCATTTAATTAAGGTGGTTATGGCTGGTGACCAACCGGTCTAAAATATTGCCGGACAAAAATAGAGAAGTAATGGGGATTTGGGAAAAATTCCGGTTATAGATGTCTATTCTTAATTTTCCCCGATGATTCCAATACTCCTGAATTATTCTCCAACCGAATGGTTTTGCGTTTTTTCCAAAAACCAACGCTCCACTACCCTTTCAGCTTTCTTGCCACTTGGTGTAAAGCCTGTTCCTCTTCGGTTATCATAATTGGTATAACTGGGCCATTTCCACCACAATATACCACGACACCATTCCTCATTCAATACCTGACTCAGGACAATTTCATAACAAAGCTCCTGCCCATCTTCATCAATTTTTCTGCCTTTGGGTTCTTCATGGGGCTCCACCCAGGTATGCTCGACGCTTCGGAATCCGATTTCCGTAAAAATCATTGGTTTTCCCCAGTGATTGCAGACTCCCTCAATTTTCCTGACCGTTTCCTGAAATCCATTTTCAAGCGTTTCTTTGGTTGGATTCTCATCCTTACTCAGCGGGTAATAACAATCCAGCCCGATATAATCAAGTTCATCCCAAAACGCCAGATCTTCAAATTCAGAACCCCAATTTGCGGCATAGGTCATAGGCCCGGAATAGATCCCTCTTAACTTGCGGATTAATGCCCGCCACTCCTCAGGTTTATATTTGGTTGCCTGGGCAAATTCGACACCCACACAAAGCATATCGAACTCCCATATTTCCGCCAACAAAGCGTAATGCCTCATCCACCGATGGTAATACTCAAAAAACTTTTGCCAGTCGGCATCACTTTGCATTTTTATATTACCGGGCCAGCTTCCCCTCAACCAAATCTGAGGCTTGAGTAACGTGAAAGCATTCCATGCTTTCGCCTGCAAATGGGTGGCAACCACAGATTCATCCGTTTCCATGCCGGCGCGTTCCATTATTGGTAAAAACGAAGGTACGGCATCTGACTGCATATAGGAATAAGGAACAATAGCCATTGCATTGGATCCAAGAGAAAGCATTTTGGCCATCGACTCTTCAGCCATTTTCGAGCCGTATCCATTGTAAACGCGATACCCTTCATGAGCGAAGTTGAACCCCTTTAACCGGGGTACTCCGTTTCGACGCTCCATAGGTCTTGCTTCTCCATATTTATGGTTCAGATAAGCCTCCCATTTCGATTGCAGCAAGTTTATCCCGGTCGCATCAAATTTCAGGTCTGTATATTCTGAAAGGAAGTTATCGAGTCCTTTTTGGGCAATCAAAAAATCAATAAAAGAGGCTGAAGCGCATCCCATCACCAAATCCGATTCTTTCTGAAACCATTCCTCGTCCAGTAATTCTTTCAAAGGCGGCAAATTACCAGAGTGAAACAAACGCTTTGCCCAGTGATCAAATCCTCGTTTTTGCCAATGGGGGGTCAAATAAATGGCCAGCCCTTTTTCCAACGCCAAATGATGTGGTGCTCCGAATTCGCGTCGAAGCAATAATTCAATTTCAGGGCAAAGCAGGTGACCTTGAAAAAATCTCCCGGAAACGACAAAAACTTTTTGCTGCTGGTGACTCACCTGCGCAATGGTTCCGTTTTGTCGGGCAATGCCTTTTTTTTCAATACCAGGGTAAATAAAATACTCAACCGGCTGGTTGTCATTCGTCAAACCAATCTGCTTCGAATATCTCTGAAAATTGGTCTCGACTTCCTCAACAAGAGTTCTCATTTCCAAGACACTTAAGCTGGTTTCCAGAAAACGAAACTTAAAAAACGGGGTTTCAATAATAGAATCCCTGGACTGTTCTCCCGCAATTTCAGGCCTTGCAACATTCAGTTCGACACTCTCCAGATCAACCAGGGTACCAGAAAAATTGGGTGCTTGATCCTGACATCCCCAACATGGAATAAGCCATATTATTATCATGGAAACTGGTATAATTATTCTCATGGTCTTGGTCGAATTTGATGTTCTGCTTCAAGCTAACATTTTTTCAGTATTTCTGCAAAAATTATTCCATTGGTAAAAATCAAATAGAATTTGTACATTTGCAATTAGCGAAAATTCGCTAAATATTATTCATCTCCAAAATAGACGTATGAGTAGAAGAATTAAAAAGGTTGCTGTACTGGGATCCGGAGTTATGGGATCCGGTATTGCCTGCCATTTTGCCAACATAGGCCTGGAGGTTTTGATGCTGGATATAGTCCCTTTCGACCTGAGTGAGGAAGAAAAAAATAATCCTGCAGCCCGCAATCGTATGGCCAATGAATCCTTAAAAAAGGCCATTAAATCCAAACCTGCACCTCTTTATGACAATGCCTTTGCCTCCAGGATTTCCACGGGAAACTTTGAGGATGACTTTGCGAAAATCAAAGATTGTGACTGGGTGATCGAGGTGGTGGTTGAAAGACTGGATATCAAAAAACAAATTTTTGAAAAGGTCGACAATTATCGCAAAGCCGGATCTTTGGTCACGTCCAATACTTCGGGTATTCCCATCCACATGATGACAGAAGGCAGAAGTGAGGATTTCCGCAAGCACTTCTGTGGTACCCACTTTTTTAATCCTCCGAGGTATCTGCGTTTATTCGAAATCATTCCTACCCGGGAAACAAGCCAGGAAGTAATAGACTTTTTCATGTATTATGGGGATGTCTATTTAGGAAAACAACCGGTTTTGGCCAAGGATACGCCAGCTTTTATCGGCAACAGGATTGGTGTTTACTCGATGGCAAAGATCTACCAGCTGACCACGGAACTTGGGCTCAGTATTGAGGAAGTGGACAAACTCACTGGTCCGGCAATAGGACGTCCTAAAACAGGTACTTTCCGTCTGGGTGACCTCGTTGGTCATGACGTGGCCGCGAAGGTAATGCAGGGGATCAAAGACAATTGCCCTCACGATGAACAGGCCAAGACTTTTGTCATGCCAAAATATATGGAATTCCTTTTGGAAAATAAATTCCTGGGGGATAAAACGAAAAAAGGGTTTTACGAAAAGACCGCACAAAAAGATGAAGCTGGTCGGACCGTCATCAATGCCCTTAACCTCGAAACACTTGAATACGCCCCGAGTAAAAGACCCGACCTCTCCAGTCTGAAACAATCAAAAAACATCGACAATCTGGACAAACGTATCCAGACTATTTTCAATGCCGAAGATAAAGGCGGGCAATTGGTCCGGAATTCCTTGTTGGGATTATTTGCCTACGCTTCCAATCGTATTCCGGAGATCGCTGATAATATTTTCAGTATCGACAACGCCATGAAAGCGGGTTTTGCCTGGGAAATTGGTCCCTTTGAGTACTGGGACATTATCGGGCTGAAAAAAGGGATCGAAATGGCTGAATCCAATGGGGAAAGTGTGGCTGATTGGGTCAAAGATATGGCCGACAAAGGTCATACCACTTTTTACAAAAGGGAGAATAATGTACGGAAATACTACGACATAACGAGCGGAGCCTACCAAACCATTCCAGGCACGGAGGAATTTATCATCCTTGATAATTTCAGAACTCAGGCCCCTGTTTATAAAAACACTGAAGTCACCCTGCATGATATTGGAGACGGGGTCCTTAATCTCGAATTCACCAGTATGCACAATTCCATCGGGGAAGGGGTTTTACGTGGCATCAACGATTGCATTCAAATTGCTGAAGAAGGTGCATGGAAAGGTCTTGTCATCGGCAATAATGCAACCAATTTCTCTGTGGGGGCCAATCTGATGTTAATAGCCCAGTTGGCTTACGCTCAGGAGTTTGACGAGCTTAATTTTGCTGTAAACCTTTTCCAGCAAACAACCATGAGATGCCGTTACTCCAGCATTCCTGTCGTTGCAGCGACCCAGGGATATGTTTTTGGAGGTGGTTGTGAAACGCTTATGCATTGTGATGGGGCAGCCGTAGCAGCTGAATCCTATATTGGTCTGGTAGAGGTTGGTGTAGGTCTGTTGCCCGGAGGTGGAGGAACCAAAGAATTTGCACTGAGAGCATCAGATGCATTCTTCGAAGGAGATGTTCAGATTCCAACCCTCATCGAAAGATTTAAAACCATAGCTCTGGCCAATGTAGCTACTTCAGGTTATGAAGCCTACAACAACGGTACCCTGATCAAAGGCCGGGATATCATTGTAACGAATAAGGATCGCAATATCGCTGAAGCCAAAAAAATGGTATTATCCATGGCCGACAACTATGTGCAACCTATCCAGCGGGAAGATATTACGGTTTTGGGAAGAACAGGCATGGCTGCACTCTATGTGGCAGCCAATGAGCTGAAACTTGGTAACTATGCCAGTGAACACGACATAAAAATTGCCCGAAAGATCGCTTATGTACTATGCGGAGGCGACCTGACCGGTCAGCAACAGGTGTCTGAACAATACTTACTGGATGTTGAAAGAGAAGCATTTATGAGTCTTTGCGGTGAGCAAAAAACGATGGAAAGAATTCAGCATATGTTGACCACCAATAAGCCATTGCGTAATTAAAAACACAGACACATAGATCAATAGTAAAACGATGTGACTATGTGGTAAAAAAAACAACAATCATGGAAGCATATATCATAAAAGCATATAGATCAGCTGTCGGAAAAGCCAAGAAAGGTGGTTTCAGAAACTACCGTTCGGACGACCTGGCAGTTGATGTAGTTAAATACCTTATGGATCACACTCCTGAAGTGGATCCAACTCTTGTCGATGATGTCATCGTAGGGTGTGCCAATCCTGAAGGGGAGCAGGGATTCCAGATCGGACGGCAGATTTCTTTGCGTGCGCTGGGAAAAAGTGTCCCGGGGATGACCGTCAATCGTTATTGTGCCTCAGGCCTGGAAACCATTGCTATCGCTGTTGCCAAGATCAGAGCAGGTATGGGACATGTTTATCTCGCCGGGGGTGCAGAAAACATGAGCATGATCCCTATGACAGGTTATAAACTGGCTCCTGCCTATAAAGTAGCCAATGAAACGCCCAACTATATGGTGGGCATGGGCATTACTGCTGAAGCCGTCGGAAAGAAATATGGCATCAGCCGCGAGCAATCCGATGAGTTTTCCTACAATTCTCACAAAAAGGCAGCCAATGCCATTGATGAAGGAAAATTCAAAGATGTAATTGTGCCGGTAACTGTTGAGGAAGTTTTTGTTAAAGACAATAAAAAAGTCAGTTCCAAACATACCGTGGATACGGACGAGGGTGTTCGTAGATCCACCACTACCGAAGCTTTGGCCAGGCTAAGACCTGTTTTTGCCAAAAATGGGATCGTGACAGCCGGGAATGCTTCTCAAACATCAGACGGAGCTGCATTTGTCCTGGTGGTTAGCGAGGAAATGGTCAAACAGCTGAACCTTCAACCCATTGCCCGGTTGGTTTCCTGCAGTGTAGCCGGTGTCGACCCGCTGTATATGGGTATCGGCCCATGTGCTGCCATACCCAAAGCATTACAATCCGCAGGCCTGACGCTCAACGATATAGAGCAAATTGAACTCAACGAAGCTTTTGCGGCACAAGCATTGGCGGTCATTCAGGAGGCCGGGCTCAATCCGGATATTGTCAATGTCAATGGAGGTGCTATTGCCCTGGGGCATCCACTTGGGTGTACCGGTGCCAAGCTGAGTACTCAATTATTGAATGAAATGCGGCGGCGCAATCAAAAATACGGCATGGTTACTGCCTGTGTTGGCGGTGGGCAGGGTATTGCCGGTATATACGAGTTGTTGAATTGATAAAAATGTAGTTTTTGTTGATAAATTTCGTGTGCCATTCCGGACTTCCGGAATGGCACATTGTTTTATCAGACTGGTTGCTGATTATTGCCTGAATAAACAGGATTTGTTTAAAATCTGTTGCAATAGTCCTGTTCTCCGTTATCTTTGTCCGTATTTTCATCTGATTCAGAAGCATTTCAATCACGACAAAATGAGTTTTCTAAAAGCGGAATGGCGAAAATTAATTCTGGCAAATTATGTCATTGATCCAGACGTCTTGAAAGAATATTTACCTTTTGGTACTGAATTAGACCTCTGGAATGACCGCTGTTATGTAAGCCTTGTGGGGTTTATGTTCGTTGAGACAAAACTCCTGGGGATAAAAATACCTTTCCATGTAAATTTCGAGGAAGTCAACTTGCGGTTTTATGTCAGAAGGCGGGTTGGCAATGAATGGCGCCGCGGGGTTGTTTTTATCAAAGAGATCGTTCCAAAGCCTGCACTTACTTTTGTCGCTAATACCATTTATAAAGAGCATTATCAAACCCTTCCCATGAAACACACCTGGGAATTCGCAGAGGATACTCAAAGGATTGAATATGGCTGGAAAATTAAAAACCATTGGAACAGGATTGAGGTTGTTGCTTCAAGATTAAGCAGTGAAATACCCTTTGAAAGCGAAGCTGAATTCATTACAGAACACTACTGGGGCTACGCAAAAGTCAATGTTCAAAAAACCAACGAATACCAGGTTACCCACCCCAGATGGCACCAGTATGCTATTGAAAAAGTCAAGATTGATGCAGATTTTGAATTGACCTATGGGAATAAATTTGGATTCCTAAACAAAATGGATCCCGAATCAGTCATGCTGGCTGAAGGCTCTGGAATCACCGTTGAAAGTAAAAGAGTTATTAAAATCTGAGAACTCTCTCACTATTTGGTTGTTCCCCATGTATTAAACCATTTTTTGTATATCGGGACACCCTGTAAATTGGTCTGACAGCATCCTTGTATGCATGAACATATTTTCATATCTTTGTACCTATGGAAAAAACAGACAAAAAAGTCATAAACAATGATCTTGCTGAAAAGCTCGAAAGAACTGCTTTCATTCTAAAAACCGTTGCGCACCCAATGCGCCTGGGAGTGATTCATTTGTTAGAACAACATCCAAGATTATCAGTTTCCGAAATTTGTGACATGCTCGACACAGAGCAGTCCCTGACTTCACACCACCTTCAGAACATGAGACTTAAGGGTATCCTCAGTGTTAAGCGTGAGGGAAGAAGTATGTATTATTCCTTAAAAGAAAGAGATGTTTCCCTTATCCTGGAATGCCTGGAAAACTGCTCCTGTAACATGTAAACATTTCTATAATTTCAGCACTCAAACAACATAAAAACCGCGATGGGATTATTCAGGAAAGGCTCGAAAGCTTATAGCATTTTTAAATTTAAGTGCCCCAAATGTATGGAAGGCAACCTTTACGAAACCCGTTCTTTTTCCTTTAAAAAATCATTTGAAATGCACGATCATTGTCCTGTTTGTAACCAGGATTTTGAACCCGAGCCAGGCTTTTACTATGGTGCCATGTTTATTTCCTACATTTTTACAGCTTTCTTTTGCATAGGTTTTTTATTGGTCTTCCACTGGGTTTTTGACTTTAGCCTTATGGCTTCGTTTGGAATGCTGGTAGCTTTTATTGCCATTTTTTTCGTGGTAATATTCCGGTTGGCGCGCTCTGTCTGGATAAGTGCAAATGTCAAATATAATCCTCCCGCGGCAAGTTAAACAATTAAGAAATTCAAGCTAATCCTTAACCTTTACAATAATGGACCTCCAAATTCTGCAATTACTGCAAAAAAAATATCCCCAGGTTGCCGAAAAGGCATTACAGGAAGAAATTGCCACCGTTGGTAAAATCATGACCTTTGATGTTGAAGAGATTATCATGGATTATGGCAGTTATGTTCGATTTGTCCCCCTTATTCTCGAAGGATCCATAAAAGTTTCCCGGGAAGATGAAGAAGGCAATGAATTATTCCTTTATTATTTAAGTCCGGGGGAAACCTGTTCCATGTCTTTCACTTGCTGCATGATGAATAAAAAAAGTGAAATTCGAACAGTAGCGGAAGAAAACACGACCATCATCGCCATTCCGATACGCTATATGGATCAGTGGATGAGCAAGTATCAAAGCTGGAAGAATTTCATATTGCTCTCTTACGACGATCGTATGAATCAATTGATAAAAACCATTGACAGCATCGCTTTCCAGAAAATGGACCAAAGACTTGTCAATTACCTGGAAAAAAAAGCTAAAGCTACCGACTCCAAAATCATCAATGCAACCCATCAGCAAATTGCCTACGATTTGAATGCTTCCAGAGAAGCCATTTCAAGGCTTTTAAAACAATTGGAAAAAGATGGCGAAGTCAGGCTCGGCCGAAATAAAATAGAGCTTTTACATGGATAACCATGAAAAAATAAAAATCATAAGACAACACTTTCCAGTTTTTGATCAACTAGATCTGGTTGAAGAATTGGCGGATAAAAGCATGGTTCTTCAACTACCCCCAAACGCAGAAATACTGCATGAAAACATATATATCAACGCCATTCCCCTTTTACTCAAAGGGACTGTTAAAGTATCCCGAATAGATAAAAACGGCAGAGAAGTGTTCCTGTATTACATCAAGGAAGGACAATCCTGCGCCATGACACTGACGAGTTTTTTGAGACAGGAAAAAAGCAAGGTGAGAGCGATAACCATGGAGTCCTCAACTTTGATTACCATTCCCTCCAAAATGATTTATGACCTGAATAAAAAGTATCCCAGCTGGCAACAATTCGTTATCAATACCTTCAGCGAACGATTTGAAGAAATGATTCAAACCATTGAAGGGGTCGTTTTTTCAAATATGCACGAACGCATCATCAATCACCTGAAAAGAAGAGCCGAAAGTCAACAATCCAGTTTACTCCATATTTCCCACCAGGAAATAGCCAATGATCTCGCTACATCCAGGGAAGTCATTTCCAGATTACTCAAACAAATTGAAAAAGAAGGGTTTATACGGCTTTCCCGAAATAAAATAGAGTTGGAACCATGCATGATGAAGAATAAAAATGTCCCTACGTAACAAAAGTTACATATTCATATCCTGCTTCTCCCCTATTTTTGTAACTGAACTTAAGACTTTATGAATAAAATTTATAAATTCATTCTAGTTTGTTTTTTATGTATTGCTATACTTTCCGGTGTAGGTATACTGATAAAATATTTTTTCGTTCAATAATCTCCCCGATCAGGTGGGAATAAAAACTGAATATCATGAAAAAAAATGTTGGAAACATTGACAAAACAATCCGTTTAATCGTTGCCCTGGCTATCGTTGTATTATTGTTTTTGGATGTGATCGCTATTACCTCCACACTTGGGATAATTCTTGCGGTAGTTGCTGTGGTTTTTGCAGCAACAGCTTTGATGGGAACCTGTTTGCTCTACATACCTTTTGGGTTAAGTACCAAAAAGTAAGCAAGCCAAATATATAAACCCAAAAAAGGGCGTTCCGACATAAATCGGACGCCCTTTTTTATTAGTGGACTGAAGGAAGTAAATTAGAATTCTCGTCCTTTCAACATACCATGCCAGTACATTCTCGGCAATCCATAGGCTTTAAGGGCATACATACTATACCGCTCTTCAGCCTGGTTAAACGGGAAGGACTCCTTAGGTTCTCCGGTATATCCCGAGAATTCGGCCAGGATCAATTTTCCGTAGCCAGTTACCAGCGGGCAGGAAGTATAACCATCATAAACAGCACTCAAAGGTCTTCCGGCGATCATATTCATAATGTTAGCGGTAGTCGTTGGTGCCTGCTTTCTGATAGCTGCTCCCGTTTTGGATGTTGGCAAACTACTGCAATCCCCCAGGGAGAATACATTGGGGTACTTTTTGTGCTGTGTTGTATACATATCTACATCCACCCAACCTGATTCCGCTGCCAAAGGACTGTTTTTGATAAAATTTGGCGGACCTTGTGGTGGTGTTACATGTATCATATCATATTTCATGGTGATTTTATCCCCGGTGGCCATTACTTCAAAATCCGCTTCTTTCTTATCTGCACGGATCTCAACAAGATTGTGCCCGTATTGAGCATCAATACCGTAATTCTCAACCACTTTGTTGAGCGCAGCGGCATATTTAGGAACAGCAAAGATACCGCCACCGGCGCTCATGAATTTCACATCCACAT
The DNA here is from genome assembly GCA_942492125.1 of uncultured Bacteroidota bacterium. Classification (GTDB taxonomy): domain Bacteria; phylum Bacteroidota; class Bacteroidia; order Chitinophagales; family Saprospiraceae; genus BCD1. Next base: position 11,660 of record CALODM010000035.1, on the reverse strand, counting down.
TAGGGCGAATTCCTTCCCGATCGAAATGATTGCACGCCAGGTACATAATTTTTTGCGGAGCACCACCACATTTTATGGGAGTTGCCGGCTGGGTAAATAAGGCTGTACCCGACTGGATATTTTTAATATTATCCCAGGTACTATCTACCGTGTCATAAGCATAATTGGAACAAACGCCTGTACCGGGTTTTCCTACGCTTTCTTTAAGTCCCGGGATGGCATCCCAGTTGATTTGAATTCCTGCTGCAACCACCAAATAGTCATAGGTGATGGTTTCTCCACCCTCAACAGAGAGGCTATTATTGCCAGGATCGAAAGCAGCAACTTTATCCTGTATCCAGGTGGCGCCTAATGGAATATAATCCTTTTGATCCCTGATGGATATTTCTTTTGGAAAAACACCACCGCCTACGAGTGTCCAAATGGGCTGATAGTAATGTTTTTCAGAAGGTTCTATAATTGCAACTTCTGGTGCATGTTTTTGATTTAAGAGCTGAGCAGCTACAGCAAGGCCTGCACTACCACCTCCGACAACTACAACTTCGTGATGTGCCATGATTTATTTAGTTTTGTTTTTTTCAATTGATAAATAGTTATTTAAGCGGTTTGAATCCTATGTCCCGATGTTTCATATAAATGCCAAAAGCTTTGGCAAAATCCATCAAAAAACTCAACGATTTCTGACGGTCATCGTCTTTCATAGCCTGGTATAATCCCCAGGGACCACCCACTCTGGCCGGCGGCATTTCACTGGCTTTGGAAACAGCCATCGTGACTCCGGAAAGAACACTTTTCAGGGCATCGAGGTCAAGCCCCTCGTTGACAGCTTTTCTAATTTCAGCGTCAAAGGTGTCCATCATCATTGCCATCATTCCCGGCAACTGATCTGCCAGTTCAAGCATACCGTAGAATTTCTCAACGGTCTCTGGTGCTGTTAGTTTTTCTGACATTTCCAATGCAGCCTGAAGGCGCTTATCAATATCAATACCTTTCTGAACTGCATTTTTGTAAGTTTCATCGGCTATATCAGCTACCATGCTAACCATGCCGGGAGCTTGATTGACAAAATCAAACAAGCCATTAAGTTTTTCTACCATTTCGGGAGAAGTGAGCTTTTCAGCAAGGTCAAGTGCTGTTTTAAGGCGTTTGTCAATATCAATTCCATTGGCAAAGGCATTGCGATATCCTTCATCGACGATATCTGCGCCCATACTTACCATGCCCGGAAGCTGATCGGCAAACTTAAACAAGCCATCAAGCTTTTCAACCATTTCCGGAGCGGTCAGTTTCTCGGCGATTTCGAGCGCCGCTTTAAGTCGTTGATCGATATCCACGCCACGTGCTGCAGCTTTTGAATAACTTTCATCAACAACATCAGCAGCCATACTCACCAGACCAGGACCACGAGACATAGCCATTGAAAGGCCATCTACAGCCTTCTCAATCGTTTCTATGCGTTCCAGGATATGATCTAAAGCTTTTAGGGTTTTTTCCGTGGCCAGCCGTTGCTCAAGCTCCTGCCCGGCCTCTGAGTCCAGCCACGATGATTGTCCATTAGTACCCATGTGCTAAAGTTTAGATTTGAAAATTAAGTTTCATAAAAGAGGAAAATTGGTTGCAATTCCCCGAATATTAAAATTAAGATGGAGAAAAGACAATAACTCAAAATAAAAGTTATATTCAAGCAACGACAAACATATGAAATAATATTCATTAATTCATGGGATTCTCCCAAATTTTCTTTAACCTTTTAACCGGCTAACTTCCGACAACCATGCTGCATTTGCCAGGGGTTTCAGTTGTTGGATTTTCTTCCAAATAGCGTTGTGAACAGCCTCACTTTTTTCGATCGTTTGGAATTCCGAATTTAGTTTTGATTTATAGCACCACAAAGTTGCTTTTATAAAATTCAGATTGGAAAGTTTTTGGTATGCGGACAGTTGTTTATTCCTCTTTAAAAATTGCCGGAAAGCCTCTGCAAGGGAAAACAAGGCTTCGGACTCCCCCATTTCGAAATAAACTTTTAACTGAATTATCTTTGCAGCAGCATGGTAAAACGGATCTGTAAATTCAACCTCGTGTAACAACTCCAATGCTTTATCGTAATCTCCTTTGGTGAAATACAAAGTCGTCAAATTATAGGTATAGACATTAAATGCTTCTTCAGGCAATAGAAATTTTTTATATTCCTGTATAAATTGATCCGTCCAGTCAAATTCCTGTAACCTCAATGCAGCCGTTATAATATTGGTATAATCCCATTGCGATAAATAACCATTATTCAGTAAAAGTTGCTGGGCTAATAATGCCTTGTACAGAGAAAAGATTTCTGCGTAAAAATTTGAACGCCCTGAATTGATCTTGCGCACACAATAATTGAGCGCATAACTGTAGATGGTATTTAATTCTTCCGGCGGGAATAAAGGATGATGTTTTTCTAAATATTGCTTCAAGGCGAAATAATCCTGCTCCGCTTCATCAGTCAGCATTTTCATCGTAATCAAATATAATTTAATAGCGGGAATTTGATCATAATTTGCTTTGTCAGCTTCATAGCGTTGCATTATTTCAGCAATAAAAGTGGGTTCATAACCTGCGTTGATCACGTTATTCCGGCTGTACATATCACAGGCAATTCTCAACTTATTGGAAAAATAGTACAGGTCAAGCGCATCATTTTTTTGTTGCAAACTTTGATTGATCGCACGTTTGTCCCCACTCAGCGAGTAATGATCCAAAACTTCATGATACTCATAGGCGCTATGAAAACTCGCATAATTGGCATAATCCGCTTGATCGATTAACTGACTGTATCGCCTTATTACCGAGTCAAAATGAAGGTATTGCTCCCGTTGTATGAGAGAACGGGCAATAAGATTCTGTCTCAGCAGGGGTGATTCATTATAAACAGAGTACCCAAGAAAGAGGTGAAATATTTTTAACAATTGGGCAATGAGATTATTGAGTTGCAAATCATTGAACTCATCTCCCCCAAATATCTGATGGTATACTTTCTTTTTAGGTAATGGCTTATCGGGATCACCCTGTAGCGCTTTCAACAAAATAGTGCACAATTGACGTACCTTTTTATTCTTGTTGACGAAATCTGCAAATACAAATTCCTTAAAACGCTTAAGCTCCCGGTCCCCGAGGGCAGAAAGCAGCAAAAAAAGTTTAGAGCCTTTCATTAAAAAATATATAAATATTAAAATTAATTAATTGTATATCAATATATTATAATAAAACAAACATCAATAATAATTTATAATATTGAATATTTGTACTTTTTTTCTGCTTTTTATTGAAATACATTTGTATCGTAAAAGTTATTTTTCCATAAACGAAAAGGTATTTTCGGAAATTCCGGACAATCTGAAAACTCCTAAAGCCTTTAAAACTTATCTCAAACATGAAAAAAAGTTTCCTCGATTATTTGGTCGCCCTTTTGTTCTTTCTGACAGTGGCAATTTCACCTCAGGTTTACGGGCAAACCTTTAGTGCTTCTGATGCCGGAATTAATTCCGGTAACGAGGTGTGCATTGATGTTTCTGTAACAGATTTTGAAAACATCGTCGGAATGCAATTCAGCATGCAATACGATAATAGTCTGCTGACCTATACAGGCTCAAACAATTTGTCTGCTCTTTCGCTTTCGGCGGTAAACTTTGGAGATATTACATCCATGGGAGCAGTTACTTTTTCCTGGGTTGACCCAACCCTGACCGGTGTTTTTCTGCCGGATAATGAAATAATTTTTTCGCTGTGCTTCAGTGCCAATAGTGCTGAAAACACTACTACTACCCTATCCTTCACCGGAAATCCAACCCCCATTGAGATCATCGATAACAATGACCAGTTACTCAATGCTGATTTTAATGCAGGTTCTATTACCATTTCGGCAATGGAAGGGCCTCTGGAGGTACTCAATTCATCGGTTACTCCTGATCTCTGTGGCAATCAAAACGGGAGTATAGAACTGATCGTTGCCGGAGGCAGCAGTCCCTTTACTTATTCCTGGCAAGGTCCCGACGGATTTATTTCATCAGACGGGTCGCTTTTTGAATTGGCCGCCGGCGTTTACAACCTAACAATAAGTGATGCTGATGCCAGTACCCTGGAATTTCAGGTAGAGGTTCCAACAGAAACATTAACCCTCACCAATGCTTTTGTCACCCCAATAGGCTGCGATATGTCCAATGGATCTATTGACATCGGTACCAATGGAGCCAATCCACTTTTCCTGTGGAATACAGGGGAAATCACAGAAGATATAGCAATTTCGAACCCTGGCACTTATTCAGTGACCATTACCGAAGGCAACTGCAGCCTTACGGAAAGCTTTGACGTATTGATGGAAGACGGACTGGCAGCCTATGCCTATGACTGTACCTACTTCAATCCTGATTTGACCGAAGCGGATCTCCATGTTGTATTGTGGTGCGGAGGAGCTCCCCCTATACCTATACCTGGAGTGATGGAACAGTTCAGACAACAGAAGGGACGGTTGGTACTTTAAATATCACCAACCCTGAGGCAAATGAATTATACAGCGTCACCATAACTGATGAAAATGGCTTTGAGCTTATTTTGAGTGACATGCAGGTTAACTGCTCATTTACCCCTCAAATCTCCGGGGTTGTAACAGATGTAAATTGCACCAATCAAACCGATGGCAGTATTGACATAACGGTGACGGGGGGAAGTCAAAACTATGATTTTAGCTGGGATAACGGAGCTACAACAGAGGATATTTCCGGATTGACCTCTGGCCATTACAATGTCACGGTAACTGATCTGGAATCAGGTGTCTTTGCCACCCAGTCATTTTTTGTGGGAGGAAGCTTGCTATTGGCCTATGCTTACGAATGTGAATTCCCGGTTTCTACGACAACCTCTGTAGTTGCCTGGACAGGTATTCCACCATTGACATATGAATGGAGCAACGGTTTTACAGAAACAGTAAACAACCCTGAATTCGCCAATGTGAGCAGTGTTACAGTTCCTTTTACCAATGACCCTGTTTCTTTCACGGTTACTGTTACAGATGCCACCGGATGTTCCGAAACCATTGTTACCGAGTCAGATTGTGGTAATAGTAACAATGGCTTGTTTTTGGCTGTTTCACCCGAACAATCAGAGGTCCAGCCAGGTGAAAGTATTTGTCTGGATGTTGTGGCCGGGAATTTCAACGACATAATTTCCATGCAATTTAGTATGGAATGGGATGAGTCTTTGCTGCTTTTTGAGGAAGTGTCCAATATGAATTTACCAGACATGACCGCATCAAATTTTGGTATGCCTTCAGGCAGCCAGCTGACTTTCAGTTGGGTAGATTTTAATCTTCAGGGCCAGAGTATAAATGATGGTACTCCGATTTTCTCAGTATGTTTTACAGCCTTAAGTTCGACAGGCACTGCCCCTGTGAGCATTACCGGGGCTCCAACTATGATAGAAGTTTACAATAACATGGACGAAGAAGTGCCTGTAACTACCTCTGGAGGCGCCGTTATTGTCGGCAATCAAAGTGTTGGTGACGGGTCCGTCTATGTTACCACTACAAGTGGTGTGCAGGGGGAAACTGCTTGTGTGGAAGTAAGAGCTCTTGACCTCTTTGAATTGGCCGCCATGCAATTCAGCATGAACTGGAACCCTGAGGCTCTGAATTTCCTGGGAGTTGAGAATTACTATTTCGAAAATGAAACCAGTATAGATATTAGTTTCAGCTCACAAACGGCAGCGGCTGAAGAAGGAGCCTTAAGGTTCGCCTATTTCAGTAATGATTTTGAAAACGGAACGTCGATTACTGAAGATACTCCCCTGTTTGAACTATGTTTTGAAGTGTTGACTCCCGGTGGGGTCGAATCCGTAAATATTACCGACACGCCCATTCCAATAGAATTTGTCAGTATAAATGCCAACCTGATAAATGTCAACACATCTGGTGGAGGGATCATTGTTCTCGACGGAATGTGGCCTGGAGATACCGACATCAATGGAATTGTCAATCAATACGACATCCTGAATCTTGGTATTGCTTACGGAGCAACGGGAGTGGATAGAGTCGTAAGCACAGACTGGACACCTTTTTATGTTCAGGACTGGACCGAAAATACTCCGCTGTCTGATGTCAACTTCAAGCACATGGACACCGATGGGAACGGCCAGGTAAACTCGGCAGATACCCTCGCTATTGCGCTCAACTGGGGAGCCACCAATGAAAATTGGGATGAAGACGGTTTCGGTCCCGGAGGCTGGGAATCCAGTTTGACACAAAACGCTCCTTTTTATGTTTCCGGGGATACGGTAACCACCAATCAGACCGCCTACTTTGACATTGTTCTTGGTGATGAAGCTTTCCCGGCGACAGATATATACGGGCTTGCATTTACCATAACTTTTGATCCTGAAATGGTTGTCCCGGGTTCGGCTCATGCTCATTTTGAGAATTCCTGGATAGGTACCACAGGTGAAAATCTATTGACTATTTACCGGGAAGATTATGAAGCAGGAGAATTGCATATAGGTCTTACCCGCACAGATGGTATTAACGTTAGCGGAAGCGGCAACATAGGCGTAATGGAAATAACCATCAAGGATGTCATTTTCCGTGGTAACCTGACCGAAATGCAATTAGGCATCGAAAATGTTAAGATAATAAACGTAACAGAACAGGAAATAGCTGTATCCCCAATAGAAAGTACAACCTACATTGATGAAACAACAGGAATCCTGAATCCGGACTTGCAAGAGGCGGTAAAGGTATTCCCGTCCCCTGTATCAGAGAGGTTGTTCCTATCTGTTGCCGATACGCAAATACTATCACTGGAACTTTATAATGCACAAGGAAAGGTGATTAGAAAAACGAAAGGCGTTTTAAGCATGCAGGTTGCTGATTTTCCAACGGGGAGCTACTTCCTCAGGATCATTACAGACAAAGGCATAGTTGTTAAGAATATTTCAAAAATATAATCCCATAAACGTGTTTCTCTCATAAAGAGCCGCCACGATGGTGGCTCTTACTTAAACAACAAATTATCATGAAAAATATAATTACCCTTTTAACATTAACCTTTTTTTACGGAAATGTTTTGGCCCAGGTTGCCACCCTTTCCGGAACTATCCAAAGCCCATTCAATGAAGCTGTGGAAGCTACTTCCATTACGTTGTATGATGCCAATGATAATGTAGTGGCCATTACCTCCGGTTCTGATTTCACTTTTGCAGGACTGAATGAAGGAGATACCTATAAGATCGCATTTGAAAAGAATGATAGTCCGTTGAATGGTGTGTCCACCTTCGATATTGTTTTAATTATGAAGCATATTCTGGCTGTTGACCCAATCAGTTCGCCGTATTTATTATATGCCGCGGATGTAAATAGCTCCACAAGCATTACTGTTTTTGACATTGTGCTTTTACGGAAGCTCATTTTGGCAATAGACACGGCTTTGCCTGTCCCTTCCTGGCAATTCCTTCCAGCAGGCTTAACGGATTTTCCAGCAGCCACCACTTTCAATGAAATCGAAGTAGAAATTACCTCAGACAATGTTGTTGTTGAGGTAATTGGATTTAAGATGGGTGATATAAATGGAACGGCCATTCCTGATTAATTTTTTCCTTCCCAAAAAAACAAGAGGTTATTTCAAAAGTAACGGTTTAATAAATGGAAAAGGATATTATTCTAAATCGGGTTAATATTTCTTCCAAATTACTTTTGAGACAACCTCTGTTTTTTCATACTTTCCTCAACATATAGAAGCTACGACCTTATCAAACGTAATATCCTTTCGCAATCTTTTTTATTGCCCATGGCAAAATAAAAAACACATTCCTTTTTATTAAAAGGCATTTTTGGCCCTTTCGGCATCCCGGAAATTTCGCTGGTAGGGCAGTTTTAAGAATCCAAAAGTTCCTCCCTTGGCACGAATATAGAAACTAAAAGCCTGTCTGTCAGGGGTCCAGTTAAAACCAGCCTCCCAACAATGAATATCTCTTCTGAATCCCAAATCCGGATAAGTGAGTCGTTGGTTGATAAAATCATAACCAATACGACCAATGGTGATGTACCAGTTTTTGGATAATTGAATATTTCCCCGGACATCTATGGAATTGGTACTGATCAACAAGGTGTCCTTATCCGCCAAAGTCCGTTCCCAGCGGGCAGTCATATTATGAGCTATCCGAAAATTTTCAAACAAACTCAAAAAGTCATCCTCCTCCTCATTTTTCTGATCACGGCGATCTTCCACCACTTCGGATTCCTTTCCCTGGAACAATTCCCGGATTTTAGATACCGTAAGATTACTCGCAAAGGAAAAAGTACCGCCAGTAAATTGCAGCAGCTTTCCTGTTTCTGCAAAATACAGTTTTTCAACCCGCTGCCTCCTGGTTCCTGCCTCGTTTACCTCGTTGAGATATGGATCCCAATTCAAGCGAAAAGTAAAGTTGGTAAGGCCTTTAAACAAGCGCGTCCGGCCGCTTGCAGATACGACGCTCCACTGGTATTGCGGACTGGCGAAGTTATAACTACCTCCAACATTGATGGTTTCAAAAATTTTAATTTTTTTCTCGGTCGAATCTTTTTTGGAGTAGTACTTTGCTTCAAAGTTATTGACAAAACCATAAGTCATCCTCATCTGCATACCATTATCAGAGGGAGCACCGTAAATACCCCCTTCAAAAATGGAATAAGGGTCCTCGAGTAACTTATCCGGAGTATCAAAATCTCTTTCCGACCGAAACCAATTCTGATTGGCGGTATAATCAGGGGAATACGTGAAACCAACCGTAGGTTTTATTACATGCCTCAATCCCCTCAGCCAGCCCTTTTTAAAAAGCAAGGTACCGAAGATCTGGGTATTGACGGAAGCAGACATATCAAGGGTACGGAATGACTCAAATCCATTGAGCAATGTATCCCGGGCAAAACCATAGGACAATGTATCCCGCGTAATTACGCCGGTTTGGCTGGTATCAATATCGATTTGGATATCTTCAAATTGTTCTTTGCGCAAAGATTTCCAGTACCAAACCTCCTCGTAGCGAACACTCGGATTAAAATTAAAAAACTGGAGCAGCTTAAAAGAAGTTCCTGAAGAAATATTTTGTTTCACCCCATATTTTGCATCATTCAGGGTTTGCTCGGTAAAGAAGGTTGAATCTACCCCGGTAAAAGTGCTCTTGGCTTCGGAAGTATATTTAAGGGTGATGTCTTCGTACCATTTTGCTTTTCCTGACCTTGTTTTTTTCCTGAAGGGATAAAGGGTTTGCGTCTGGAAATTTAATTTAGGGAAATTTACCGTAATCCTTTTACTGGAAGTATTCTGACTGTGACTAAATGAAGCATTAAAATTATAAGGTTTCCCACGCCAACTCTTGCTGAAGTTAAGATTTGAATTGAGCGAGTTGTTCAATACATCATTGGCCCGGTTACTCACGGTACTTTGATAGTCATTTATCTGGAAATTAATGGATCCTCCGAAATTCATTGTCGGATGAGCTGACCTGTCCTGATTGTGTGTCCAGCGGATCGAAAAAGATTTAGAACTGGCTATAGCACCGTCACTCTCCTGCTCTACCCGTCTGTCGTCAAACCCCAGATTAAAACTACCGTTGTACCGGTACTTCTTTCGATATTGGGACGCTGCAGAAACACCCCAGGTACCGGTAAAAAAGTAAACATTACTGCGAAGCGATAAATTAAAATGTTCACCAAGCGGAAAAAACCAACCAATACCCTTCAGCCCCATTCCCTGATCGGCAGAAAAATCAAACTCGGGAAACAACAAGCCGGTACCCCGGGGTTCTGTCACCGGAAAAAAGCCAAAAGGCAACCATAAAGGAGTGGGGATGCCCATAACTTCGAGGTTCAAAGGACCGGAAACCACCATTTTATTAGCAATGATCTTCTGCTTTTTACTGTGAACGCCGAAATGGGGTTCGTCCGCAGTACAGGTTGTAAAAATGGCATCTTCTGAATAGATAATATCCTCTTTCTCTTCCGTGGAATCTTTGGGAGGGTTACTAATAAACTTGGATCTGGAAGCATGAATTATAACATCCTGCTGTTGGGTGGTAATATCATAAACAATTCCTTTTTCAGTTTGAAAATTGTATTTCATTTTTTTCGCCTGAAACTCCTGGGTAGCATCTTTAAATACGGGAAAATTAGCCAATCTCCCCGTGCTGTCAGGCATACCCTCTGCTGTCACGATACTTGTACTCCAATCCAGTACAATATGTGCCGCCTTCAGATTGATGGTCTTATAGTCCACCGTAGCCTCTCCATACAAATGTATTTTTTGATTGACCATATCGGTTATCATGGAATCCCTGGCAGAGGAAACAACCTCGGCATCCAGTGAATCAGAAGACATTTTGTAGGAAATTCTGGAAGGTGCAGCAATGGCCCCGGGAGTCAAAGTATCTACGGCAATGGGATCAAACCCGGGCTGAATGGTGTCTCGAGGAATTTCAGGTCGGAGGTTTTCTCTTTTTTCAATGACCCCGGTAGAATCCGGATCAGGATTTACCTGGGCAGGCAACAATTTCACCATCCCAAGTAAAATAAAAATAATATATAGTAGTTTTGTTTTCAAAGAGAGAATTATCTTATTTTGCAGGTAATTAGCCAGACAATTAAACTAATGTCGACTCAATCCCGATTTTTCCCCAAAGTTTAAAGGTCTCAAAAAACATATTATGTTCAAAATTGCTGTCCTAATCCAAACGATCCTTTTGTCTTTTTTGACAAATGCTCCAATTGACTTTAACGTTTCTTTATCGTTTCCTTCACATTTCAACACTAACAACGCCACTGTTAACAATTTTTCTTTGGAACAAAGCAGCTCGTTTGCGCACAAAGCTAATGATTTGACCTTAAATAACCTACCCCATTGTTCACAGACCATTTCATTGCAGGAAATAAGCCGGTTACTCCAGGATAAAAAAGTCAGCGACAGAATTCAAACCATTGTTATAGACCCTGGCCATGGGGGGCATGACCCGGGTTGCCTGGGAAAGAAATCGAGAGAAAAACATATCGCATTGTCCATTGCCCAAAAACTGGCAGAAGCCATCAAGGATGCCCATCCGGGTATGAAAGTTATCCTCACCAGAGACAAGGACGTTTTTATCCCCCTGCACAAAAGGGCAGCCATAGCCAACAGGAACAATGCGGATCTTTTTATTTCCATTCACTGCAACTCTATGCCGCCCGGAAACGGCCACGTGAATGGTACTGAAACCTATGTAATGGGCCTCCATACTGCCCAGCACAACCTGGATGTAGCCAAAAGAGAGAACGCCGCTATCCTGCTCGAAGCAGATTATGAAAAAAATTACGATTATGACCCAAATTCTCCTGAAGGGCATATTTTGCTGAGCATGTTCCAAAACGCCTTTCTGGAACAGAGCATACTTTTTGCTGAAAAGGTCGAGAATCAATTCCAGGCTGTTACCAATCGTAAAAGCCGCGGCGTAAAACAGGCCGGGTTTGTAGTCTTGAAAGAAACTACCATGCCCAGTGTTTTGATAGAAACGGGCTTCCTCAGCAACACCGAAGAAGAAAATTACCTGTACACCAGGAAAGGCCAGGATGAAGTGGCCGCAGCAATCCTTGAAGCATTCACCAATTATAAAAAGGAAGTCGAGGTAATGCA
>CALODM010000034.1:0-90956 GCA_942492125.1 uncultured Bacteroidota bacterium | reverse complement strand
TGGTGGCCCGCACGGGCGCGATTGCCGGATGGATCGGGCTTTGCTTCCGTCATGGACACCGATTGGGTGGATGTGGATCACTGCTTGATGGTGGTCAGGGCATGGCACGGGTGCGAGCCGACCTGGAACGACAATTGTACGGCTTGACCAAGGATGATACGATTTCTGGACAAGGAGCGAGCGGAATGTACCGGCCCGATGTGTTTTTGGGGCATTGCAGTGAAGATGGAGCTGCTGGGTACATTCACTTGACTGGAGAAGGAACAGAAGACAACAAGGATAGAGAGTCTGTATCAATAGATGGAGAATTGTGTAGCGCCAGCGATCTTTTTCTAAAGGAGCTATTTACTAGCTAGACAAAAATGTTCGATAGCAAACTTTTGGTGCCTCCGTGCACAATTTCCAATCGGTATCAGTCATTATCGCATGGAAAAACAGAGCGTAACCAGTGTATTTTATCCGGCCAACCCCATTATTTGGTTCTGTGATCGACTACTATTCTACGACTTGTATGTTCTGAAGAGGCGCTTTCGGATTGGAATATGTGGCGCATTAGGTATGATTTATGCGGCGCTTTGGGATTGGATCAGAGTACCTTGGGTAAGCCGCGGCTGCTCGCTTTTCTGCCCGAGTCTTTGCTCCGACCAGTCCACCATAGACCTGAGGCAATACTGCATTACTCGCTCAAAATATTTTGTTTTTTCATCCATCCACTCGTACTGACATGCTGATACCATCTTGTTGAATATGCCTTTCACGACCACTTTGCTATTTGTGCTTCACGCATTGTGCCGTGCCATTGATGCTAAACGATCCTTCCAAATTCTGTTGGAACTCTAGCTTCAATGAATGTGTATCTCGGCCACCAAATGTTGGTTGAACGTAGTAGTACCCGAGAGCATTTGTGGGATTGATCCAGGTCGAACAAGAGCAATTCCGCTCTTCTCCACATAACAAAGTCTGATTTCTTATTTTGAGCTGCCATGCTTCCATGAAAAAAATGCGTTACCGTAGGAAGGCATCGTTGCTTGTCACCTCCCGTTCCCGTTTGGTTGGAGTATATTCCAGTCCAGTATGTTGTCGCCGTGACGCCATCGTTCTCGTCAAGCAGAGCTCCTGTGGTAAGTTCGCATCTTGTATCTTTCGCAGTCCCAAGTATCTCTTCCACCGTTCTTGGAAGTCTGCGAGGTTGGCCTTTAGGCTTTCGCAAGGAATGAAATGGACTTGATTCGGAAACAGCTCCTCCCCAGCGTTTCCCCAGGTTCCGACAATGCGCACTGTCTTCAACGACACCATACGTGCACGGCCGTCTTCGCCATCACATTTCCAACGCACGGTCCACTCCTGTATTGCGTCAAATAGAGCGTCACTGTCGCTTTTGTGAATTTGTCGAATGGCAGTCTCAGACAATACCACAAAAATGGGAGCCACAGTTTCGTTTCCCATCATGTCAAAGATTTTTCGAACAGTTTCTGGATGCTCTATATTTGCCCAGGTAGCATGAAAGCGCACTGCGTCCTTGTTGCAGTGCTTATGTACAAAGTACTCTGCCATGAGATCTCGATCCGTCAAGTTTGTGTCTTCCTCGAGCATAAGATCCCAATCGTAAAGAAAGTGCGCTGCATGCGTTTCTTTTATATTCGACATGGTAAGCGTTTGTGGATGGTCCTTTGTCATAGTCACTGCTACCGAATTCTGGTTGCCTGGGACCACAAACGTTGGAAAATTGTTCCAAGGTATATGAACCCGAGACGTTGACAGCATGCGATCCGCCCACGATCCACAAAGTTGGTTGAGGATTGTCACTGCTTGCATCGGGCATTAGCGAGGACTGGGGGACAGCAGCAGCATCAACATCAGCATTATTCGAATGTGCATGGGTGGATTCTTCTTGGTGGTAGTGGTACGAGTTACTCCTCCAACCAGCAAACGCTGCCATGGAAACAAGCGAAAGCAACGTCAGAGAAGGAGCAGAAAGTAGAGAAAACCCGGGCCTTTTCCAGTCGCAGCTGCCACGATAACGAGTTGGGGTTTGCCTTTGCTTGGATTCACATTTTTTGTCTCCTGCTGGAACCAAAGGAACAACAACACTTTCATCCTCGATCGCAAGCGCTTCTCTTCAGTATCTGCATCATGAGCAGATGAGCAGCTCATGATCGGCAATTGCTCCACCTCTTCTATCGTTTATTTATTGGATTCATTCGATGACCATGTTTTGCGCTCCAAGCTGTTGGCCGCAAAGTAATCAACGAGAGATAAGATTGGCAGCGTGTGTCCGTATAATGGTATGGGACAAGTGCGTAGCTACATAGGGTACTAGAGTATACTAGATCACTTCTTTCCTTCGCAGTCAACGTCAAATCTTTTGGGTACTGTAAAGGCAAAGATCCCTATGACGAGTCGTTCTAGTGCTCAAGTACTGCATATTTTACGTGTCGTCTTTGCTGCTTTAGCCTCTGAACGTATTGTTACTCTTTGACTAGTAGTGAACGATCTCGCCAGATGGCAGTTCCAACATATCCGGCACGCACCTTCCAGATCTATGGTAGCACTCATAGTGGAGCGTTCCAGAACGGGACGATAGTAAACAGGAGTCGTGCTTGGTACCTTATAGTGTGTATTTCCCCGAATGTCGGCTGTTGAGTCAATGGCACCCACAGCACTCGGATCAATGTCCGTACCAAAACGGTGACCATTTAAAACATTGTAGCCTCTCTGACAGCATTCTCGAAAATGTCCAAAGCCACGTCAATTTCGTGTTGTGTTACCACCAGCGGCGGAATGAAACGAATGACAGAATCATACGTCCCGCAAGATAAAATCAGCAGTTTGTTGTCAATGCACTTGGTGCGTACCGCCTTGGCAACATCGTAGCCGGCGCTCATCGGCATGAGTGAACTCGGCAGCCACCATCAATCCCAATCCACGTACATCTCCCACGATCGTATGCCTCTCTTGAATTTGACTTGCTTTCCAATAGATACGCACCCATTCTTGCCGCGTTACCACATAAATCTTCGGATTGTGACGTATCAATGGTGGCGCATGACGCCGCAGCAACGACAGCGTTACCTCCTCCGTACGTTCCTCCATGTGTGCCCACCTTCCATTTCACCATGAGCTCAGCCGACGCTCCCACGGCCGAAATGGGCATGCCACTGCCCAGGCCTTTTGCCATTAGCAGCACATCCGGTTCAATAGCAGAATGTTGCATGGCAAGCCATTCCCCAGTTCGTCCCATGCCTGTTTGGATTTCATCCACCACCAACAAAATGTCGTGTTGCGTACAAAAGTCTCGCACCTCTTGCAAGAAGCGTGGGGGTGCTGGGACGTAACCACCTTCTCCCAAGACGGGTTCAAAGAACAGCGCGGCTGTTTCTCCAGGAGACGTTTTGGTCGCCACCAAAGCGCTGCAATTCTTGCAGGCAAAAGTCGATTGTTGTCTCTTCGTCCCAGCCGTATTGATACGCGTACGGGAAGGGTGGTGAAAAAAGTGCCACTGGGCAAGGGTTGATAGTTTTCTCTGTAAATGTACTTGGACGTGGTCATGGCCATGCATTGTCGCCGTGCGGCCATGAAAGCTGCCTTGCATCACGATAATGTTGCGCTTGTTTGATGGCATGGCGCACCAACTTGACAGCTGCCTCGGTCGCTTCCGCACCCGAGTTGGCAAAGAAAAAGCTGTTGATATTTGGCGTGGGCATAATGTCATGTAGTTTTCGCGACAGTTCCATAAATTGCGGCGTCACGACAATGTTCACTTGTCCAAAAATTAGCTGCGATGCTTGGTCTTGAATGGCCTTCACGACGTTTGGATGCGCATGCCCTGTGTTTGTGACACCGATACCACTGGTGAAATCCATGTAACGATTGTTGTTTGCATCATACAAGTAAATGCCTTGGCCACGAACAGGCTGCATAGTGGTCAGGTGAGGCCAAACTGGCGACAAAAAGTGTGTTGGTTCGTCATCGGAGGGTGACGATGTCGAAAGGTAGCGTTTGAAGCATACCGTAGCAGCGGCGGAGCGCCTACAGAACCACGAAGGGCGAGCATGGCTAGCGTCTCTGTCGAGGTTGTCCTTTTGAAAGACGCGAAGGTAGTGTCGTCTGAGCTTAATTTAAGAGGAACAGTGAGAGTTGGTGCCGAAGCATGATGTGTTGTGTGAAAAGATCGCAAAGATACGATCACCCGAACCCTTTCCGAAGCGTCCCGTCGTCCGCTCGCATCACGACGATTCAAGACGATCCCTCTGCATTCAAACTTTCGAAAATTACAGCTGCTTTGTGAGTCTCTATTCCATGCTGAAATATTAGAAAATGACCTAGACTTCTTAAGAGATTTGGTTTTTGGATCCTAGCTCAGTGCTCAATGAATACAGTGTCCTACCCAACCGCAGCTCCACGGACAACCATCATTTCCTCCAGCTCTTTCAGCTGCGACTCAATGAATTTGTTGCTGGAGTTGCCTTCTGCTTGTTCAATGTCACCAATAACACATTGGACCATGGCCAGAGCAGTTCTACCATCTCTTGTTTTGATGTTCAGATCAATGTCATTGCTCTGGACCAGAAGCTTGGCAGCCCCAGCCGCAAATGGCCAAACAATACATTAGAGGTGTCTCTCCAAGGTCATTCTGAGCATTCAAATTTGCTCCATTGTCCAGCAAGAGTTTGACAAAGTCAAGGTTTGTCGTAACACGATAAAGGCAGGCTTGATGAAGAGGAGTGCAGTGCAAATCTCGTTGCTCAGCTCTAGCATTGACGTCTGCACCAGCATCAATCAGCTGTTGTCCAATTTTGACCTGGTTCCTAAAACTGGATGTTGTGGAGCCATCAGCAAATTCAGCAAGAATATACAGCAAGGTCAAACCCTCCCCATCACTAAACCTGGTACTTGGGTCAAAATGACAAGTCAATACGACTGTTAGAGGTGATGTGGGCAGTTTGAGCATCTTCGTTGGACATCTCATCAGCAACAGCATGCTTTGAGTTGCTATCTTTCTCTTTATGACCATGTGTTGTCGACGGAACCACTTCTTCATACTCTCTGCACAAGAGAAAGAAAGAAGCTGTGGGTTGGCTACAGTGGCGACAAATTTGAAGTTGAACCATCTTACGTACCAGCAGTTCTCTGTAACTGATCATCGACTTGATTTTCTGATTGCAGAAATAAGTCAAAGAACTTTTTCGTCTCCGGTGTGCCAATCTCTCCACTGAGAACTTTGTCAAGGACATTATTCGAGGTTTAAGCCTTTTTCTGCTGTCTGCACAAATTATTTGCTCAGCATCTCCAAGGTTGAGCACCGTCGTCTTAGCGCGGCAGGGCAAAGATCGCGTTTGCGTCGGTCCGTCTGGCGTTGAAGCCTCAATCAGTCTAAAATCTTCCTCGAAGTTCAGTTCACTATGCTGAAACTATTTCTAATCGTAAATTATCGCCTTAGCTTACAGCCCCACAGATTGCTTGCTGATAGAATTTGGTGAGATTTAGGTGTGACTTTCCACTGTTGGACGACCTTGTCACCAGACATGACTGTAATGTCGGTGCCGACCTCGAGACGGACGACTCCATAGTCATCCATTGGAACTTTTGCCATTCGTTGAATACATTTTGGCCACGGTTGATAATGAATGTGGCATCGGGGTTTCCAATCAGCTTTGTTGGACAAGGCCACGAAAATAGTTTGGTCGAAATCCTCTTCGTCATCCCATTCTTGCCTTTGCTTTCTCGTCTCCTTGTCAAAATTGGGCTTCATAAATTTACTAATGTCTTCCATGAGGCCTTGTTCTTTCTCAATCAGCTTGGTGGTCGGAGGCGGACATTCCACAAGCTCGTCCTCATCCTCGTCGTCACTGTCATACTCATCGCATCCATCGTATGGATCCTCAATGTCGGCCATGAATCTTGGTGCCAAGAACAGGTCTTCCTCCAGATGCTCCTCCCCATTCAGTCGGCGTAAAGTTATCGTCCTTGTACCATCCTCGGCCAAACGTGGAGAATAGCAAAGGGCGTGTCTGATTGCTCAAGTCTGGCCCCAGCCCGGTGCTTTATCAGATAGTCCCATAGAATGACATCGCCAGGCTTGACGGCGGCGGGTACTCTCCATGCACTCGGAGGACATCTCTTGAACTGTTGCCGGTGCTCCGCGTACATTTTCCTGGAAATGTTCATTCATTGCCATGTTTTGCTTGGTTCCAGGTCACCCACACCCGCCAAGTGCGACGTTCCTAAACAATATTCCGTCAATCCACTATCAACCGGCAAGTCTACCAACGGCGTCGCGAGGTTGACGGCCACGGAAGGAATGTCGTGTCCGGCAATACCGACTGTACCATGAGAATCATCTCCAAACAAAAAGACATCGTCCGTGTGCCAATGGCCCGCATCTGTATACGGTTCACTCAATAACGCTCCTTTCCACCAAAGGTGGCATCGTCACCCAATATGAGCGGATCGCCCAGAATGTCATGCAACACTTGGTTCAACGCGGAAATCGCGTCCACCTCGTCAAAAAAGTAGTCAGGATGCAAAATTTCCCACTTTGCCCTTGTTGCGTTGACTGTAAAACTTTTTGTTCCCGTTCGTCGTTGGACAAGTTGAGCCCAATAATTTTGGCGGTTTTTGTCATCAGCTTGGTAGCATTTGACCGACCACAAAGTCTTCTGTCAAGTGTTTGTAAAGCTCCATTTGTTCCGGCGTAAAGACGTTCCTGACTACGAGCAGGCGACATTTGTGATAGACGCGGGCCGCCTCGTGGGGATCAAAATCGTTTGCCAAAGCGTCAAACTCGCGGTCTGTGCAATCGAAATCTGTCAAAGTTTCGATCATTAGCGAGCTCGACGATCGTCAGGGGATTCGGTTGTTGCTGTTTCCACTTTCCGCTCAGTGACATTGTCTTTTGGTTCGGCCACGCTTAGTGTCAAGACGTCTTGTGGAAGAGTCTGTTTGTCGGACGAGGGCAAGTTGGTTCCGTACACGTGGGGGACGGTTCATTGTCGTTATTCTTTGTTGCTTCAGCCGATGATGCTTCCCAAAGCCTTGGTGACGGCAGCGAGAACTTCAAGTTCTGCTGGGCTAAAGATCTGCTCGAGGTTTAGATTCGACGCGCTTCTTTCAGCGCTGCTACTGCTTTCTTGAGATCGGCAACACACAGTCTCTTGTTGATATCATCCGATTTCACTTGGAGACATGTGTCATCATCCTCTGGACGATGGAGATATCTGCCGATGAGGTTGCAACTGTTATGATCGTCAACAGTATGAGCCACAACAGCAGCGACATGACGGACGGCGGCATCCTCCTCATGCTGCTGCTGTGTATGATTGTCGTCCGCTTAATGATAGCCTCTTTTGCACCTCCTCTCGATAGAAAGATCCACACTTCTCTTCTCCACATCAATCCGATCGGCGTTGATTTTCGAAATTTCAAGCCAATGAATTCCGTTGATACTAAGTATGCACCGTACGTACTTATGCATTTGTCCTCACTTACTAATACGGACACACGCAAGACGATGAAAGGAAGGGATCGCAGCGACACATCCTCGTCCTCTTCGTAGCCAAGAGACTCGTATCGATTGTTCTGCTGCTGCTACTACACTGTATTGTCTCACGGCATTCGAAATTTGAGGCACACAGACGTTGACACCTCGCCGCCCGCGAAGAGTCACCTTTATTTTGAAGGTGAATTTAGCAGTATTCGAATTGCCAAAAGCCACAACGTCGCGACGCCTTCCGTCACAACAAGATGGCGGCATCTACAGCTTGTACTCCAGCCCCCACTCTGGGAGGAACTTCCACCACAAAGGGATCCATTTTGGAGCTTCATTCCATCAATGAGGAGTTTGATGGCAAGCTGAGTAGAGTTCTTGAAGGAGATGAAGATAAAGGTGAAAGTGACAAGATTTTCGTCCGGTTTTTGGACAACGAAGAGAAACGATTCAGAGTGAAAAAGATGTGCTGCCGTCGCCCGGATATCAAACCTTTCAAACTCCGATTGGTAGTGGTAAAACTTGCTAACCAATTCATGCTCAGTGCTCGTGAAATTAACAGTCAGGCAGACTCGGAGAGGGACAAAGCCAAAATCAAATCTCTTCTGGAAAGGACCCATGCTGTGGGCGTGCTCCTTGAGGCACTTGGATGGATTGTGATGTATGGAGATGAAAGACTTAGAGAAACTATGCATCCTTCAGTAGAACTTGCACTGGTGGCGGTGAAGCATTTTCGTCGTGCCTTGAGATGCCTTTATGCCTACCGAGATCTCGTGACGGACCCTGACGGGCATGAACAGTACTTGGAGATGCGTATTTCAGAATTACTAACAAGAGCTGGCCACAACAAATCAGCTATCCGCATGCATCCCAGAGTGCTCAACTCACCAGACCCAAAATCAGATCTGCAAAATCTTGTGAGTACAGAATTTTATGCAGCCCTTGCTCTCAAGAATCGAGGGTGAAATTGAATGGACAGTTTGAACAGCAGAGCAACAAATGCATGGAGGCAGTCTCTCCTTTTGTAAGAGCAGTGGAGCTTTGCAAAAATATGCTTGAAAATGGAGACACTGGGGACCACGCCACTGGAGATATGCTGCTGATTCAATCTACCACCTTCACCGCACTTTTCAGTACTTTTCCAACATGGAAAGGATGGGAGGGGAAAAGAATCTGCTGAAAATTGCAGCTGATCTAGTGAAGGCCACCGTCAGGTCCTTGTGGTCCCTGTTCCCCCTGCGGACCTTGTGGTCCCTGTGGCCCTTCAGGACCTTGTGGGCCATCTTCTCCTGTTTCCCTTGCGGACCTTGAGGTCCCTGCAGTCCCTGTGGGCCCGGGAGATCCACCACCTTCTGCAGCAAACGGCGCATAGGTATCTGACGGTAATTTGCTCGG
Source organism: uncultured Bacteroidota bacterium (assembly GCA_942492125.1). Classification (GTDB taxonomy): domain Bacteria; phylum Bacteroidota; class Bacteroidia; order Chitinophagales; family Saprospiraceae; genus BCD1. The sequence goes on along the minus strand of CALODM010000034.1, from coordinate 82,075 downwards.
TTTCCATGTTGGTATAATCATTGCTGCCATCTGGATCTATTTCGGTTTGGACAAAAATATTTTTATTGCCCCAGTCAATTTCGGACAGATGCCAAAGTCATTTTCGCCATCGCCGATGATTAATTTAAAAGTTCCCCAGTCCCGAAGTGATCACCGCATGCCTTTCGACAAAAACAATCGTTCCTTCAGGGCTGTCAGGATAATAAAGAGATGCGAACCCCAAGCAGTGTGTTCATCATGGGATCGCCATCAATATTACGGGCAACCGCCTGATAGTTGAATGCCAGGGGGGCATCCTGGGCAACCATCCCAAAACCCGTTAAAAGCAACCCGATAAGAATAATATATTTTAGCTTTTTCATTATTTGCGATTTAAAATTGTTTGATAAACTTGTAAAAAGCATAGTTGCCCAGGTCGTCTTTGATCCGTAACAGGTAAATACCATTGTTCATCAAGGAAACATCTATTGAGGTATTGATACTATTCCATTCTTTGGTGCCAAGTTGTTGTCCTGTTACCTCCAGAATTTCAATTTCAAAACTATCGGTTCCTTTTTTCAGGAAGTAAAGCCGGTTGCTGACCGGGTTGGGAAAGAATACGATATCTTGTTTTGCAGCAGTCCGGAGAGTTGTGTAATTTATTGAATCAGACCGGTGCCCTGATGAAAGCCCTGTGTAAGCCGGAAATTGCTGGATAGCGAAATTGCCTGTGAAGCTTTCCCCAACAGACCACTCCAGTTTGAGTACACCCGAAGCAACCTGGTTCCCTGAACTGCTGACCAGCGATCTTTTCAATAAACTGGGCATGGGCGGTTCAGAAAAACAAAAACAGGATCATCCCAAACTAAAGGCCCTGTTATTTTAAATCCTCCCATGATGATTCATTTTTTTGTTATCAAGAATATTTACTTCAACCCAAATGGAGCCTTCTGTTTGTGGTAAATCAAAACTCCGTTTATGGCCAGGTCAGCGTGGTGGTCCGTAAATTGAGAAGTCAGTGGTCAGGTCAATTATTGATGAGATACTTATACAATAATGCTTGGGTAACAATTGGGCATACAAGAAAAGCGTACGGTATGGAAATGTCCGGTAAGAATTGAAGTGGGAATATTGCCTGTTTAAAAGAAGGAAGTGGTACAGGCATTACGAAAGTTCAAGTTACGAGCAATAATAGACCGATTAAATGACAAATATCTTTTTCAGTCCAAGGCCCCGTAAATACAGGGTAAAACAGATAAGAATAGTCTTTTTATGGCAAATTAACCCGTTGGGCTTTTGTAATAACTTCTAAAGGGTTTATCTTCGCCCCCGTGAAAAATTTAGAGCGTTTGCTGGAAGTCTTCCGGCAAGATAACACGCACCGAGGAAGATCGTCAAGGCTTTAAGCCAAAACGAAGCAATCCGCTTCGGCAAAGCCGGCCAGAGTTACAACTCAAAGGAATGGTCGGTTCGGCAGGAATGCTTTGATCCTGTCCGGAACGATCATAGCCGATGCCGGCCATCACTTATTCATTCGCTACAGACAAGGAGGATGCTGCTTATATCCAGAATACCCTGGAAGGTATTTTCCATGAAAGGTCCGTACGCTTTTTTTCCGGATTCTTTCGCCGCCCCATGAATTTTGAAGTGTTGGACAATACCAATATGCTCCAGCGTACAGAAACGATCAATAAAGTCACGGCCGCAGTAGGCAGTGAGATCATCCATACCTATCCGGAGGCGCTTTCGAAAAAGTGGTCGCCCCAAAGTTCCTGGAAGAGCATAGAGTTGAAATGAAAGTTGGCGAGGACCTCGATGTACCCACCCTGACCGATGTGTTGGTAGAATATGGTTTCATCAGGAGGATTTCGTGTACGAACCCGGTGCAGTTTTGTGTGCGTGGAGGGATCATTGATATCTTCTCTTACGGCAACGATTATCCCTACCGGGTGGAACTGTTTGACGAGGAAGTGGAAAGTATCCGGACCTTTGATCCCACTGGACCAATTATCGGTACGGAACGATCAGCACACGTGTCGATTGTTCCCAACATCAACACCAGATTCAGTCAGGAGCAAAAAGTATCCCTTTTTCAGGTCTTGCCGGAAGACACGGTCATTTGGATCAGCGACTTGCAGATGACGCTCGACAAGCTACAGACTTGTTTTGAGAAGGCCGAAGACTTCGCCAGTACCCTTACTATTCTTGACGAGGGTGATCTAGCCGAAATTTTTCGGGATCGGGCCTTTATTCGCCCGGGAGAAGTGGTCGGTGATTTAGAAGACCATCCCTTGGTTTTTTTCACGGATCATGCCCAACCAACGCCCGTTCAGCAAAAAATCAGCTTTGCGGCACGACCCCAGCCTAGTTTCAATAAAAATTTCGACCTGCTGATCGAGAACCTCAACGAGAATACGCGCAAAAGCAGATCGAGAATTATCCTTTTTACCGACAACCCCAAACAGATCGAGCGTTTTTACACCATCTTCGAAGACCTGGAAGCCCATGTCGCAGTTTCATCCGATCACCAAAGCCATCCACGAGGGCTTCATTGACCTGGACCTGAAGGTAGCCTGCTATACGGATCACCAGATCTTCGAACGCTTCCATCGCTACAGACTGAAGAAGGGTTTACCAAAGATCAGGCGCTCAACCTGCAAATGTTGCGCGAATTGGAGCCGGGCGATTTTGTTAGCGCATATCGACCACGGTGTCGGACGCTTTTCCGGCCTGGAAAAGATCGATATCAATGGGCACATGCAGGAGTCGGTCCGCATGGTCTACAAAAACAATGATCTGCTGTACGTCAGCATCAACTCGCTGCATAAACTATCCAAGTATGCTGGCAAGGACGGTACGGCTCCCAAGCTGAACAAGCTGGGCTCCGATGCCTGGAAAACCTCAAGGCGCGCACCAAAAAGAAAGTCAAGGATATTGCCGGGAGCTGATCAAACTATACGCCAAACGCAAAGCCTCGCCCAGGGCATGCTTTCCCGCCGGATGGCTATTTGCAAAACGAACTGGAAGCTAGTTTTATCTACGAAGACACCCCCGATCAGTTCACGGCTACCCAGGACGTCAAAGAAGATATGATGAAGGCCTACCCCATGGATCGGCTGATCTGCGGGGATGTTGGTTTTGGAAAACGGAGGTGGCGGTGCGGGCCGCCTTCAAAGCAGTCGTTGGTGGCAAACAGGTAGCTATTTTGGTACCAACGACCATCCTGGCACTGCAGCATTACCGTACGTTTCAAAGAGCGCCTCGAAGGAATTTGGGGTGTCAACGGTAGATTACGTCAACCGCTTTCCGCACGGCTAAACGAAAAAAGAAATATTCAAACGACTGAAAGAAGGAAAGATCGATATTGTAATCGGCACCCACGGTCTGCTGAATAAAGATGTTGACTTTAAAGACCTGGGACTGTTCATCATTGATGAAGAACAAAAATTCGGCGTAGCGGCCAAAGAAAAACTGCGCAACCTCAAGGTCAATGTAGATACCCTGACCCTAACGGCAACACCCATTCCGCGAACCCTGCAGTTCAGCCTGATGGCAGCCCGGGACCTTTCGATCATCCGAACACCACCACCCAATCGGCAGCCGATCCATACGGAAGTCCGTATTTTCAACGAAGAGCTGATCCGGGATGCGATTTATTATGAGGTCAACGGGGCGGGCAGGTGTTTTTTGTACACAACCGGGTGAAAACCCTGCCGGATATCGCAGCCATGGTCCAACGCTTTGCCCGGATGTGGATGTGGCGGATGGCCCACGGACAAATGGAAGCCAAAGAACCTGGAAAAAGCGTTGTTGATTTTATTGACCGCGAAATACGATGTACTGGTCTGTACCAATATCATTGAAACAGGCCTGGATATTCCGAATGCCAATACCATGATCATCAACAATGCCCATCAGTTTGGGATGAGTGACCTGCACCAGTTGCGCGGCCGAGTGGGGCGTTCCAATAAAAAAGCATTTTGTTATCTGTTCAGTCAGCCGATGTCTGTGCTCACTTCCGATGCCAGAAAACGCCTTAAAGCACTCGAAGAACATTCTGAATTGGGCAGTGGATTTGAGATAGCCATGCGCGATCTCGATATCCGTGGTGCCGGCAACTTGCTGGGAGCAGAACAAAGTGGATTTATTTCCGATATCGGTTATGAGACTTTCCAGCGTATTTTGGCGGAAGCCATCCAGGAATTGAAGGAAAATGAATTCCGGGAACTCTTCCAAGAAGAACTGGGAAAAAACAGGACCTATGTTAAGGAGGTGCAAATCGAAACCGATGTGGAAATGCTCATTCCGGACGAATACGTCCAAAATATCCAGGAGCGATTGAGCCTTTATACTCAATTGGATGCCCTGGAAACAGAAGAGGAAATTGATGACTTTACGAAAATGCTGGTCGACCGTTTTGGAAAATTACCCAAACAGGTCAAGGAACTTTTCGATGGTTTGAGATTGCGTTGGCACTGCAGACGCCTCGGATTTGAACGGGTGATCCTGAAGAATAATAAACTTCGCTGTTATTTTATCGATAACCCGCAATCCCCTTATTATGAGAGTCCGATATTTAATCAAATAATAGCGTTCTTACCTGTTGGCGGTAAGGAGCTCGGATTGCAACTCAAACAATCCCATAAATACCTGATCATCATCAAAGAGGGTGTTGCTTCCCTGAAAGCTTCGGAATTGCTGCTGAAGAAGCTGGAGAGCAAGTTAGGGGAGTGAAACTTTGATTACAGGATAGATCGATAATTGCTTGTGTTGTACAGGGATATTGTACAATTCTGTTTTTTCCTATATCTTTGTGGAAAATTATTAAATGGATATAACAACTTATAGTAATTTCCGGCAAAAGTTGAAGTATTATCTGGATATGGTCCTGGATAAACATGAACCGGTTCAGGTTACACGGAAAAATGGGGAAGATGTCATTGTAATGCCCAAAAGTGATTACGATGCTATGCAGGAAACTTTTTATTTATTGAGAAGCCCTAAAAATGCGGAAAGGCTTTTGAAAGGTATTCAGCAATATGAAAAAGGAAAAGGGAAAGAAAAAGCATTGATCGAAGAATAGACTCCCTGAATGAAAAAGATATTTTTTGACCTCGCCTGGGAGGATTATTTATATTGGCAAAAAACGGATAAGAAAATACTCCAAAAGATAAATAACCTCATCAAAGAAATTGAACGCACACTACATGAAGGATCAGGTAAACCTGAAGCTTTAAAATACGATCTGACAGGTTGGTGGTCCCGGAGAATTAATTTTGAGCATCGGTTGATTTACATAGTCGAAGAAGGTGCAGTTCTCATCCTACAGTGTCGTTACCATTATTGATTCACTTCAGGAGGAACTTTTCCCAAAAAAAGTTACTTTTACGATGACTACGGGCTACTCTGTCGCGGTTCGATGAAAATCGAAATGAGGAAAGTCCGGACAACGCAGAGTGCCACACCAGCTAACGGCTGGGCTCCTTCGGGAGACAGACAGTGCAACAGAAAATACACCGCCTTAACGGGTAAGGGTGAAATCGTGCGGTAAGAGCGCACGGCCGGGCTGGCAACAGTTCCGGTTGGTAAACCTTGTGGGTTGAAATGCCATGTACATTCGGATCATCCCGAAGGGAAGCTCGTCTTCCCGGAAGGAAGTCAGGCTGACTCGGCCTGTTTTTCGCCAGAAAAGTCCGGAGGGGTAGGCAGATGGATCCCGGGCGCGAGCCCTGGACTAGATAAATGACAGAGATGCTGCCTCGGCAGTTTTACAGAATCCGGCTTATTGGCCCGTAGTTATTTTTTTCGAAACAAAAGCGTATAAACAAATAAAAGAATTCCCCCCTGCCTAAATTGTTGACTCAACTTCTTGATTGGAAATTCAATATTCATTATTCTGCGGTTCAGTAAATAGTACGGAAACGCAGAATTATGAATATCCAATGACGAATAATGAAGTACTTAGGGGAACACATAATAAAAAAGGCCTCCGAGGTATTACAAACCGCCGGAGGCTTTTTTTAGCAACCAGTTAACTGGAAACCAGCAACCAGAACCAATTTTCCTTACTCCCCATCCGCATCAAACGCGCTAAAGTCAAACAACAGTGAAAAACGCAATGTATTATCCAACGGGTTACGCTGCGTAGTCGTAGGAACCAGGTAAGAAATGTTCATTCCGAAGATGTTGTATTTCAATCCCAGTCCAACCGTGAAATATTTTCTGTTTCCTTTCTGAGCGTGCTCAGAGAAATAACCGGCTCTAACAGCAAATTGCTGGTCATACCAGTATTCCACACCAATAGAGTACATCAATTCTTTCATCTCTTCGCTGAATCCTTCCGGCGCATCTCCAAAAGAAGTGAATATACCCGAAATGGATCCAATTTCTTTATAATCGGGTCCGTTTCCGTCTGTATCGCAATCGTCCCCCTGACAAGGTGTTGGCACCAGAAGTTTATTCACATCACCTGCAATGGTCAAGGTATTGTAATCATCGATATTCCATTCATAAGCAGCTCCGATCCCGAGGTTCGTTGGGATAAAGTCTTTCAGCAATGAACGGGTATAGGTTACTTTGGATCCAATATTGGTAATGGCTAAACCAAAGTTGAGGTTATCACCTGATTTGAGTTCATTCTTGTAGTAAACAGAAATATCTGCCGCACCAGCCAAAGCAGGTTCAATAACATCACCACCTTCTGTCTGCTGGCCTGAAGCCAGGTTGGAATAGATGAATTTTCCTGTAAGCGCAGCGGAGAAATTATCGGTCAGTTTACGAGAATAGGCCATGGCTACTTCAAACTCATTGGGTTTTCCGGTATTCAGCGCCATACCGTTGGCATCGGTGAACTGGATACTACCTAATGAGAAATAACGTAAGCTGTATCCAATGGCCTGAAGGTCGTCGATTTTCACGAAACCTGACAAATAGGCCAGATATACATCATTCAACCCTAAAGAACGCAACCATGGCGTATAAGTGGCAGATAAACCGGCTTTGTCTTCAATGAAAGCAAGTTTGGAGGCATTGAAATGCATGGCATTGGCATCCGGTGAAATAGCCAGCCCTGCGTCACCCATCGCTCCTGAACGGGCATCGGAAACAATGCGCAGGAAAGGAACTGCTGTCAGTACAGCATTGGTACAAGGCGTACCGTCGAGGTTGTAGTATTTTCCGTTTTCCTCGTAACAATACTGGGCTTCTGCTGTGTTGAAAAAGCCGAGCATAACCATTAAAAAAGAAGTAGCAAAGATTAAATTCTTCATGAGATATTCAAGCATTTAATAATGAATTACAAAATATTCAAACACCGATTTATCCTCATTTAAAAGTAACAACACCTCGTTATGATCACGCTGGCGCCATTTCTGAAAAGAAAAATTGAATGAATTCACAGGCAGTTGGAGAGGGTGAAAAAAAGCCTGAAACAACCGCTGCATTTTAATTTCAGATTTTAAATTTTACAGTGTTTTATTTTCTATGTATAAATCGAATGTTTTATTGTTAACTTTTGCGTTTGGTCAAAAATCACGCAAATATAATATTTCCTGTCCTTATTGACGCATTGTGGGCGTATTGAAACGACCGCTTGGTTACATTTTTGGCCGTTTCCTACTTTAAACATTAATGTTTTACCGGGTTAATCAAATTTTTGTTGCACCAACAATCAACACACTTTCCCCGGATAAAACCTTTTCTGCTTAATTCAATATCAAAGACCCTGCCACTTTTACGAAAAAAAAGGATTTTTATTTTAGGATAACTAATTTTTCAAAGGCACTTTCTCCTTTTAAATCGTCACTTCCGGAGTTTCTTACTCTTGTCAGTACCTTATAAACATAAACACCTTTACCGATCTTATCTCCAAAATCATCGGTTCCGTCCCATTCGATACAATCGTCCTGACGAATGGCTCCATCTGTGATCATGGTCTGTTCTATGGTTTTGATCAATCTTCCGGACACCGTATATATTCGGATCAGGATATCCATTTCTACACCAGGCATATTGTGGTCGAACTGAAAACAAGTACGATCAAAGAACGGATTTGGATAATTGAAAACATGCTCCAGGGCGACGCCTGCGTCTGAAGCTACCACGAATTCGGTATATCCTTCGGCAGAATTATTGGCTACATCCCAGGCTTTAACACGCATGGTGTGGCGCCCCTCCGCCAGGTCAGCAAGGGGATATTTTACACTCCCTTTGGTATAGTCATCCAATTCGGCCTCATAAAAATCATTCAACACCAGGGTATTCTGCGTATTGTCGTCTATCAGCCCCTCCAGGTCGTGGCCGATGCTGTTGCCGACCACATTGATACCATTATCATCCGATAATTTCACGAGTAACGTTGGATCGCTGTTGGTAATACCGCCAAATACAAAATCTTCTGTATTCATAAATACCTCCACATTAGGTCCCTGGTCATCGGCAAATCCTTCGGCGGAAATGCCTCCGATGACAATATCTTTTGAATAACCGTCCGCATCGATCATTTGATCAGTATCTGCGGCGTAGTAGCTTATTTTCCCGGGACCGAATTCATAATTGATGTCTTTGGGGATGATACAGGAAAAACTAAATCGGCCGTTGGCAACCGTTGCCCGACCTTTAAAAAGTACATTTTTCTGAATCTTAAATTCTCTGTAGGGACTCCCGGAATCTTGCTGAAGAGTTGAGTAGGATTGGTCTTTATCGTAAATAGTTGGGTAAATGGTGCCGTTAAAACCTTCAAAAATATTACCGGCTTCATCCAGTACCACCCCTTCTATAACCACCTGCTCCAAAGCCTTGATGGTATCCGGTTCTGAAGTAGAAACATCCACGCCATTGATTTTGGTAGTTGAGATGTCGTATTGTGGTACGGCGACAACCTGGGAGGGATCTCCCATGAGAGCAAATTTTCTGGAATTGAGGCCTGTTACACTGGCAACGGCATTTTTGGAGGCGATAAAAATATCACCTAAGGTTTTTTTGTGATCAGTAGCCGGAGTAAGCAATTGCCTTACCGTTTCGTTGGTCAGGGTAGAGTTGGCATTGGCATAGACGGCCCTGGTTGTCGTAAATAATGCAATGGCTCCTCCCTGAGGGTTCAGGAAAGTTTCTTCGCCGGCCGAGACAAATGATGGGTCATCAAAAGCCGTAAAGGAACAGGTAGCGGTGATGAAAAGCGGGTAATGCTCCTCATTTTTCCAATTCAGGATATCAGAAATATTCAGGATCCGTTCCTGGGCCCACCCTTTTGGTCCTCCATGACCGAGATAGGTAACTGCCAGGACACCTTTAAAAATGGACTTATTCAAACTTGAGGTGACATCGGGCGAGCGCTCTCCGGCGGAAGTGGAAACCTGCGGAAAGGCATCGACAAACAACTTATCAACATTAAATGATGGAAAGGAGTCGCGGACAATATCAGCAGCTATATTGGCATCGTCAAAATGGGTGCCGCTGTCCTCGTCGTCTCCCAGGAATACCATCCTCGTACGCCAGTCTTTCATGCGTTCAGGGTGTTCATCGTATTCGATGACTTTATCTACAATTTCCTGTGCTTCCTCTTCACTGGAAACAGGAAAACGACCAACAGCCACATTCAGATTCCCACCCAGGGGATCATTGGTAACCTCATGGTAAAGGATTCCCAGGTAATCATCTGAGGGGAAATTGAATAAAGGATTAGGGCTGTCCCGTTCAAAGGTTGGAATGTAGTGGTGATCCAGTCCGTAAATATTCCTGAAGTCAAAAGAAGCATCTCCAAAAAGCAGTAAGTATTTGAAATTGTCGGAACGGTCATACAGCATCCTGGCAAAATCGCGAATGGCTGTAGGATCTTGTTTGCCAGAGGAAAATTCGTTGTACAACTGGTCAACGCGAACCATTGCCACTGAAAAATCATTTGCATTGCTTCTGTGTTCTGCCAGTTGCAACGCCTGGGCTTCAAATTCCAAAGGATAAACGATCACCAGGTCAGCATCGGTTAAGCCGTGAATATTTTGATTGGCTATTTTATCCACAAAACCTGGCTGTAATAAATTCTGAGCAGGATCAAAAGCAATGAATTCTTTGAGTTCGGTAGTTGCCACGTTGAACTCAAACTTGCTGCCATTAAGGATGGTTTCCTGCTTTTTGGCTTGGAGCGGGTCAGTGATATCCCATATTTGTAAATTGGCATTAACACCCGACAAGCTGAATTTGGTAGTATTTTGCCCGATACTTTGAATATCTCTGAAATCCATTTGAGCCCCCGTCATGGTCAGTTGTCTCCTGGCGTTGATCTGAATATAATCGAGCCAGCCCTCGCTGGGATTGGAAGAATTGGGTAAAGGGTAATTAACAGTAATGTCAATATCTCCGGAGTTGAGCAAAATTTCTTCGTTGATGGTCGCCCATTTAAAATAATCGATGATATTGTCATTCTTGCCTGAGAGGATAGTGATATTGGATGCGTACGTACTATTGATGATTTGCCCGTTGATGGTCAGGTTGAACCGGGAATTTACGTCAGCACGCAAAGGCATCCGGGCATTTAACTTCACCGGCGCTGAAGTAACCAGGTTGGGAATATTGAAAATGTTATCATAATCATAGCTGCGGGCAACTTTGAAATAATCGCCAAACCATTGCTGACCGGAACCTTCGGCCCTGGACCATTCATGATATACGTTGAGTTTTTCTTCTTCAAATCGATAAAAGTCGTCAAATTCAGTTGAAGAATAATTTGCTGAAGGCAAGCTGTTTTGTTCGGGAACCCGAATCCCGTTTCCGGCACTTATTTTCAGGAAATAATAATTTCGGGTGTCATAGATATTCTGTTGGCGGTTAAAAACCGCTTCCTCTGCATCAAATTGCCATTTATTAGGGCCTTCTGCATAAAAGACAATAAAATCTCCGGCATCAAAGCTACCGTCCTCTTCTCCCAATATCCAAATGGCATTTTCCACCAGGTCATCAGTCCGTTCGGCTTCGGAATAAAAAGGTAACATGCCCCCCTCATTACCGTAAATTTTTATAGTGCGCGGATCGACATTGTCGATGTCTATGTTCATTTGATCCTTGAGAAAGGCGTAAGTAAGTTTGTGAACGCCTGTTTGACTGATAGATAACTTATAAATATCGCCGTCAGCCAAAGCGGAAGTCCCGGTATTTTCAGGTCCCCGGAGAGTTATGGCAGGCTGAGGGGTAAAGCGTATGTTGAATTGAAAACTTGTCAGTCGTTGATATTGTCCGTTTCTTTTTACAATCGGAATGAAGGCTATTTTGCCATAATATTGATTACGGTCCCTGCCTACGGTATTTTTGAAAACAAGCCTTTCACTCAGATGTTGATCCGCAGCAGAGGATTTCATGGGGAAAGGTTCGAATTGAGCATCGATGATTTCCACTTCGAAATTCCCCTTAGAAGGCAGATCAAATTGTTTGAGAAAGTAAGGTAGTCCGTCGAAAAGGTCGGAGGTGATACCACCGTCAAATTTCCATATTTGGATATTTTCGCCGGCGATGGTTAATTCAGCGACTTCGGTTTTCCAGTTTAAAGTACCGGAAACATTGATTTGGGAAAAGGCATTTATATGGCAGAATAATGCCAACAGAAAGAGAGTAGTCTTTAATTTCATCCGTTTAACAATAATAGGTTTAACGAGAGTTGTTTTATTATATAAAGGTTTTCAAAAAGAGAATGTTTATTTTCAACAATCAACATTCTGGTGTTTTTGACCTGAGTGTTAAAAATTCGGTATTTGCCATTAATTTAAAAGATAATTGACCACATATCGAATTCAACATACGCAACTATCAACTATAAACGTTCTGAGAACGTTATTGCATCATGCATATTGCCAAATTTAACACTCGTGAAGTATTTATGGTCGCATAGATTACCATTTTTATGTTGCAAATGTCTTCAAAAAATCGTTTTTTGCTGAAAATTATCAAGCTGCCAAATAAAAAATGTGGCTTTTTAACAATAAGCCAGGGCCAGGATTAAGGCTCAGGAGTTGCCGTAATGATCTTATTGATGGCAATTCACGGGTCCTTCCTTCCATGGAAATACTACTACACAAAACTGGAAAATAAACCTTTGCCCTGTCTTACGAGGAATGCAGGCAGGCTTTGCCTCCTCCTTAGCCTGAAGTTTAGTTTAACTAAAATGTTAATTTACGTTTGAAAAAGTATCTTCAACATACTATGAATAAAATATTTCTACTTGGGCTATTGTGTATTACCATTTCTGCGTCAGCACAGGATCCCGTTTTTAGTCAGTTCTATTCCACTCCTTTGCAACTCAATCCGGCTTTTGCAGGTGTTACCTATGCGCCAAGAATTACTTTGAATTACCGCAATCAATATCCAAATCTGCCCAATGCCTATGCTACTTATGCGGCTACTTACGAACAGTCCGTGGAAGCCCTTAACAGTGGTTTTGGTTTGATTGTGCTGACGGATGCTGCCGGAGATAAACTCTACAAAAGCACCAGGATTTCCGGGGTGTTTGGATATAAGGTCCGGATTCGCAAAGAGCATGTAGTGAAATTCGGGGTGCAGGCAGGCGTTATTCAATCTTCCGTTGATTGGGATCGTTTGGTCTTTCCCGATCAACTGGATGAAGTCTATGGCCAGACCGATGGAGCTGGTAATACCCTGATAAGTGAAGAGGTTCGTCCCGAATCCCTCAACAGGACCGTTCCCGACATTTCTGCGGGAGTCCTTTATTACAGTCCGAAGTTTCATGCCGGGTTTTCCGTCAAGCATCTCAATTCGCCTGATGATGACCTTTTGTTGATCAATAATAATCTGCAGGCCGGACTCCCCTTGAGGTTTACCGTTCACGGAGGTTGGGAAGTAATTCTCGAAAAAGGCAATAACAGACGTCCTCCAACGTTTATATCTCCCAACCTGATGTTTGTCAAACAAGGTGATTTTGGACAGATTAACGGTGGAGTATATGCAGGGTTAAGGCAGTTTTATGGCGGACTTTGGTACCGGCATACTTTTTCTAACCCTGACGCCGTTATTGCCCTTGTAGGATATAAGGTAGGTGTGATGCGTATAGGATATAGTTTTGATCTCACCATTTCCGAATTGGCCAGTGCGCCGGGAGGAACGGGTGGAACTCATGAAATATCGCTGAGTTTTAATTTTGAGGACAGCAAGGAGTTCAGGCGCAGGAAAGCTGCAAGGCGATATGTAGACTGTTTTAACTTTCTCAATTAAGAGCAGATTAAAAAATTTAGATAAGCTCTAAAAATAACGCTCATTTCAATGGTGATCGGTCATTTTTTGACTGATAATGGTTGATTTTAGTCCCGGAAAGTTTTTTTTGCGGGATAATTAAACCAAATTTGGGGCTTTCAAAATTGGACCAAAGCACCGAATTTTAAAAAACTTATTCCGATTAAGACAGAATTTTTGTTAAACTACAATAATTTGCTTCGAAATCGGTTTATCAATAATGATAGATTGCTGACAAAACCGGATAAAAAAAAGGCTTTAAGTGTTAAATTTGAATCAGCCCGATGTAAAAAGAACATTTTCACTATATTTGCTCGTCATTTCTCAAAAATTTAAGGAAGGAAAATGAAAAATTTGTTAAAACTAAATGCAATTCTCTTCGGAATTGTACTCGTACTAAGCTCATGCGGTCGCAGTGAGCGTTCCGACATCACAGGTTGGAAAATGAATGACCAGAAATGGGGTGGCTTTGAGAAAAAAACTGACTATAAAGGTCAGGAAGCCGGACCAAACCTCGTACTCGTTGAAGGGGGGACATTTACCATGGGTAGCACAGAACAGGATGTTATGTACTCCTGGAATACTATCCCAAGAAGGGTCACTGTTTCTTCATTCTACATGGATGAAACAGAGGTGTCAAACAGTAACTACAGAGAATATTTGTACTGGCTCCACCGTGTATTCGGTGAAAGCTATCCGGAAGTACGCCTGAATGCTCTGCCTGATACCCTTGTATGGCGCGAGGAACTTTCCTATAACGAACCTTATGTTGAAACTTATTTCCGCCATCCGGCCTATGATGATTATCCCGTAGTTGGCGTTAGTTGGTTACAAGCCGTTGACTTCTGTAAATGGCGTACTGACAGAGTAAATGAGATGTTGCTTGTGGAAGCGGGTATTCTTAACCTCAACCCCGATGAGCAAATCGACGACGAAAACTTTAATACCGATGCTTACTTGCTCGGGCAGTATGAAGGCAATGTTCGCAAGAACATGAAAGACCTCCGTACCGGTGGTGAACGCCGGGTTCGTTTTGAAGATGGTATCCTGCTGCCGGAATACCGTTTGCCGACAGAAGCTGAGTGGGAGTATGCAGCATTGGCTCTCCAGGGTAACCAGGTCGGTGGCGTAGATGAATTGATCTCCGATAGAAGAATTTATCCATGGAACGGAAATACCGTCCGTTACCAGAAGCGTGACAAGCAGCAGGGAGCGATCATGGCCAACTTCAAAAAAGGTCATGGTGATTACATGGGACTTGCCGGAAAACTGAACGATAATGCTTGTCCTACGGCACCTGTTCGTTCTTACCTTCCTAACGATTTTGGTCTATACAATATGGCCGGTAACGTGAACGAGTGGACACTCGACCTCTACAGACCATTGACCAGTATCACATTGAGCGATGCCCAGGGACACGATCTCAACCCTTACCGTGGTAATAAATTCAAGAAAAAAGTACTCGACGAAAACGGCTTGCCTGATGGTACTGATTCTCTCGGACGTATCCGTTACGAATATGTTCAGGATGACGAAGCTGCTGACCGGGAGAACTATAAGCGTGGTCAGGTGTACAACTACATGGATGGTGACCAGGAGTCACAGGTATTCTATGAGTATGGAAGATACACCTTGATCGGTGATAAAGCACGAGTTTTCAAAGGTGGTGGCTGGCAGGACAGAGCTTACTGGCTGTCTCCAGGTTCCCGTCGCTTCAAAGATGAGGATAAAGCTGATCGCGACCTCGGATTCCGTTGTGCAATGGTTAGAGTAGGTGCTCCTTCCGGAAATGATATGGACAGCGGTAACCAGTTCAAGACAAATAAAAGAGGTAAGAGAAGATACTAGGAATTACAAACATGTTGGTATTTTATTCTTACTGAAAAAAAGTCCCTTTTGGAATATCCAAAGGGGACTTTTTTTGTTTAAAAAAACATGAGCATGAGTATTGAAACCTTATACGAGATTTATCGAAAACATCCTGTCATTTGCACCGATTCCAGGAAGGTCAGTGAGGGGAGTATATTTTTTGCCTTAAAAGGTGAAAATTTTGATGGCAATAAATTTGCTGCTGCTGCCATTGATCAGGGAGCAGCTTATGCTGTGGTGGATGATCCGCAGGTGGCCACCAATGAAAAATGTATCCTGGTCAGCGATGTTTTGGCAACCCTGCAAAAACTCGCCAGGCATCACCGTGATCAGTTTGATATTCCGGTACTGGGACTGACCGGGTCCAATGGTAAAACTACGACTAAAGAGTTGGTGTCCGCTGTCCTGTCCGAAAAATATAAGATCCATGCCACCTCCGGTAACTTCAATAACCACATCGGTGTCCCCCTGACACTTTTATCGATGCCGGAGGATACCGAAATTGCTGTCATTGAAATGGGGGCTAATGGATTAAAGCAAATTGAGTTCCTTTGCCAAATCTGTGCCCCTACACATGGTTTTGTGACCAATATTGGAAAAGCACACCTCGAAGGATTTGGCAGTGTTGAAGGCATTATCATCACCAAAGCCGAAATTTATGATTGGCTTGCCGCTCATGATGGGGTAGGATTTATTAATCAAAACGAATTACACCTGGAAGAGATGGCTGCAGCTGTTGCTAAAAAAGTGCGTTATGGCAAAGATGATCAGGTGACATTAATATCAACTGCTCCTTTTGTGGAAATATCCATGTCAACACCGGCGGGCGATATGGCGATTAAAACCCAACTTGTTGGGGCTTATAATTTCAATAATCTCTTAACCGCTATTGCGGTTGGCCGTTTTTTTGAAGTGCCTGATACCTCTGTCAAAAAGGCACTGGAGCACTACCAGCCAAGCAACAATCGTTCCCAACTGATACAAAAAGACGGAAATACATATATCATGGATGCTTACAATGCCAATCCTGTCAGCATGGAAAAAGCCCTTGAAAGCTTCTCCCTGATGGATCGGGAAGGTCGTCAAAAAATTGCCATTATTGGCCATATGCTGGAGTTGGGGGAATCCAGTGAATCCGAGCATCGCAAAATTGTTCAATGGTCAGACAGCCTTGATATCGACCTGACCGTTTTCGTTGGGGCTGAATTTGGACGGGTTGTTCAAGATTCCGGCCGACTCTATTTTGATGTGGCGGAGATGGCAAGAGATTGGTTCAGGCAGCAAAAATTCTCCAATATTCTGGTACTGCTCAAAGGATCCCGAGGTATCAGATTGGAAGAAGTTATTAAATGATTCCATGAAACTTTGAGGTTTTATTATACCCTTCGTCTATTGGAATGATCGAAAAAAGGAACTTTGACCAGTGGAATGCAGCAATTACAATTACGGATTCTAATTTTTGAATTCCCAATTAGAGATACTAACATAACATCTCTTAATCGTATTCTCTAAAATTTATCATTCGCAACCTGTCTGACGAGGTCAGGAGGCAGGTTCCTCATCCGTAATTAATCAGACTAAAGTTGCATACCACGCCTGAGTTCAGTTTCTTTGTTTAAAATATAAGGCCTTGTTTTCCGAAAACTACACTACATCATGCTGCTCACTGAAGATAATAAGCATATTGCTGTGCTTACTGCTCTTTGGTGTGGGGTTGTTCGGACAACAGGAAAAAGTGGTGATTGACAAAATTTCCATTTCGGGTAATGATCATACCAAACCCGGAGTTGTATTAAGGGAATTATTATTCGAGCAGGGAGATAGTATTGCGATCAGAGACCTTTCGGGTTTAATTCAACGTAGTAAAGAGTCTTTGGTGAATACCAGTTTGTTCACGGTAGTAGACATTTTTTTTAAGTATTGGGAAGGTGCCACCAACAAAATCCACGTTCAGGTAGATGTTCAGGAAGCCTGGTACATTTTTCCCGTCCCTATTTTTGAGTGGGTAGACAGAAATTTCAATGTTTGGTGGGTAGAACAACAAAGAGATCTTAACCGGATAAACCTGGGAATAGATTTTACCCATATGAACCTGACAGGCCACCGGGACCGGTTAAATTTCCAGGCCAAATATGGATATGTGAGACAATATGGATTGAAATATGCCTTCCCTTACCTGAATAAAGCCAAAACCCTCGGATTGTTGGGTGCTGTTTCCTATCAGAGAAGAAGAGAAGTCAATCATCTCACCGAAAACAACAAACAATTGTTTTTTGCCGACGGGGACAGATTTATCTATCAGAGATTTTCGGGAAGCCTGGGGCTGTCCTACAGACCCGGGCATCATTTGATCCATGAATGGGGATTGGCTTATAACCGCAAATCCATCGCATCGATCGTCTATGAGGAACTCAATCCTTTGTATTTTGCTAATGGAGGTGGAGCAGAGAGAGCAATCAGTCTTTCTTATGCCTTCACTTATGATTACCGGGATGTTTTTGCCTACCCCATGAATGGTGTCTATTTTCAGGCGAAAGCAACCAAGCTGGGCCTCGGCATCTTCCAGGATAAAAATTTGTTGTTTTTGGCTTTGAGACATGAGTTTTATCACGAGTTTAACGAACGATGGAGTACCGGCTACAATTTTTACGGCAGAACGACCCCCTTACGTGCCCGGCCACCTTTTGAGGATAGTCATATAATGGGTTCAAGTAGCACGACTGTGCCGGGGTATGAATATTATATTTTGGATGGTATTGATGCCGCGATTTTGAAAACTTTTTTCCGGTATAAGATCGCGCAAAATGAAATTCGTTTTGGAAGATTAATGCCTTTTGAGTCCCTTAAGGCCATTCCTTTCCGGATATTCCTGAGGCTTGCCAGTGGCTGGGGTTACGCCAATGATCCTTTTGATACAGGGGCTAATCCATTAAATAAAAAGTTGCTTTGGGGAGGTGGTCCTGCCCTTGATGTCATAATTTTTTACGACATTGTTTTCAGGTTGGAATACAGTTTTAATCACCTTGGCGAAAAAGGCTTATTTTTACACTTTAAGTCGAATCTTTAAATCATGCAGGTAGCTATATTCAGCAAGAAGTTTAAGAAAAAGGATATTCCCTATATCCAGGAATTATTCGATGTGCTGTATGAAAAGGAAATCATACCTTTCGTTTATATCCATTTTTATGAGCAATTAAAAGAGTTAATTGATTTTCGCAGGGAGGTAGGGATCTTTGAAAACCATCTGGATTTCAGCGTCAAAAAGATTGACTTTTTTATTACCATGGGCGGGGATGGTACCATACTGGATGCCGTAACCCTTGTCCAGGACAGCGGGGTCCCCATAATGGGTATCAACCTGGGGCGACTTGGCTTTCTGGCCAGCATTGAAAAGAAGCGAATTCGGGAGGCACTTACCGGTTTGGAAAAGGGGATGTACACCATTCAGGACAGGACCATGCTTTATCTGGAATCCAATTTTCCACTCTTCAACGGTCAGCCTTTTGCACTAAATGATTTTACACTATTGAAAAGAGATACTTCTTCTATGATCACAGTACACACCTACATCAATGGGGCGTATCTGAACTCTTACTGGGCAGACGGATTGATCATCGCGACGCCCACCGGGTCAACAGCATATTCGCTGAGTTGTGGCGGGCCGATCATTTTTCCCGGATCTGGAAATTTTGTTGTAACGCCGGTTGCTCCACACAACCTCAATGTCCGCCCCATCGTTATCCCGGATGATTCTGTACTTTCTTTTGAAATTGAAGGACGAACGGAGAATTACCTGGCTACCCTCGACTCCAGATTTGATGTAGTGACCGTAAAACATCAATTAGCCATCAGGAAAAATGACTATCCGGTGAAGGTTGTGCAACTCAATGATGTCCGCTTTATGCAGACCCTGCATAAAAAACTTGCCTGGGGAAAAGATGCGCGGAATTAATCCTGTATGATGAACATCAATTTATCACATAATCATAAAACTTATAGAGCTGCCCTCGATCAGCCCATAGACATTTCCATCCCCCTGGAAGCAGGGGAGGGGAAGGTGAATTGTTTTTATGCTCCGCCTGTAGAGATCTGGCCGGTGGTCGCCGGTGATTTTGTCGGTTCCACAGCGGAAGGAGGTTTGTTGAATTTCAAAAATGTAAAGCTCAATCCCCATGGCAATGGCACTCATACAGAATGTGTGGGGCACATCGCCAAAGAACAATTTACCATTAATCAATGTCTGAAAAAATTTCATCACCTCGCACACCTGGTTACTGTTGAGCCATCCATCCTGGCAAACGGAGACCAGGTTATCGTTAAGGAACAACTCGAACAGATTTTTCAGGAGCCGGAGGTAAAGGCTTTGATCATTCGGTCTCTGCCCAACGATGATTCTAAACTGGCCCGAAACTATTCGGGAAGCAATCCGCCTTATTTTCACCATGAAGCGATAACCTATCTTGTGGAGCAAGGGGTTGATCACCTTTTGACAGATTTGCCTTCTGTGGACAGAGAGGAGGACGAAGGGAAATTACTCGCCCACAAAGCTTTTTGGCAATATCCGGGCAAGGTTCGTGATTGGGCGACGATAACAGAACTTATTTATGTCCCTGAGGATGTTGAGGACGGGTTGTATTTGCTGAATATGCAGATCACAAGTTTGGAGTTGGATGCCAGTCCAAGTAAGCCTGTTTTGTATCGTTTGGAAAGTTAAAATTTTTACATTTTGCACTCTTCATTCTTTACTTTTCACTCAAAAAAAACTACACCAACTCCAAATGTTCCTCCAGACTGGCCCTGACACGTTCGATAATCAACTCGTAAAACGGCACGGGATTATTTTCCACCTGTACCTTTTCAAGGGTGCTATAGTATTTCAGCCGGTTGGTATCATCTCCTTTGAGGTAGGTGATCGGAAAGCCATGTTGCATCAGGATGACATTCATGACCAGACGTGAGGTGCGACCATTTCCGTCAATAAACGGATGGACGCTCACCAGCCTTTCATGCATTTCCGCTGCGACAATCACCGGATGTACCTGGTCTTTAATGCTTTGGTAATGAACAAAATAATCCTCCATCATTTTTGCAACCAAAAACGGTTGAGGTGGAATATGTTCACTTCCGGAGATTCTGACAGGTACTGAGCGATATCGGCCTGCATTGGCACTGTCGATAGATTTCAGGATCAGGCTGTGGATATCCAGTAAGACACGTTTATTAAACTCCGAAAAGCCTTGTACCAACTCATAAATATAAGTTACCGCCTCAGCATGGTTGATGGCTTCCAGGTGGTCCTTCATGGATTTACCCCCAATGGTCAGCCCTTCATTAACCACTAACTGGGTTTCCTGATAAGTGAGGGTATTTCCCTCTATTCGATTGCTTTCGTAAGTATTTTTTATGTTAAAATACTCTTGAAGTTTAGCCAGTTGTGTGCCGGCCAATGGTTTTTTAGCGATCCACTGGTTTTTCAATCGATCCAGTACTTCCAGTTGTTGCTGGATAGTTGCTGACAATTCAATTTTGCCAGGTTTTTTTTCTGAAATCAAATATTCAATTCTACTTTCGGCAGCAGCAAGAATAGCGTCCGGAAGTTCGGCATATTTGACGACGTCTATCACTTTCTGGATGAGCCATTCTTTTTGCATATCAGCAAAAGACATACCATAGGCTTTTGCCAATAACGACAATTGTTTTTCAGCAGGCATACGGCTGCCATTTTCGATTTTACTTATGATGGCTTGATCTATCCTTGTGGCATAGCTAATGTCTTTGATCTTTTTGCCATTTGCCAGTCTTTGTTCCCGCAAAATTGTGCCTAAATTCATCGTGATTTATTTTGTCATGACAAATTTAGTCAATTTTTGTCAGAATTCCAATTTGACTTTAAACGGAGTTGATACGCTAAGCCTAATAAAGCGCCAAAAAATAAGCTATTTCGGCTCCGACAGATTACAAAAATAAACCTCCTCTAAGCAGTCCTACCTCAATTGAAAACTCACCGAACCCAATATCCCAACGGTAGAATAAACGTTGGCGGTATAAACGCCGGCTTCCAATTTGTCATCCAACTCATAACGGAAGGAAATACTTTGATCCTTCGTAATATCTACTTCCTGGACACCCTGAGCCAACAATTCCATTTTCTTGTTGTCAACCACAACAGTTGCCTTGGTTGCGGTATTGGTCGTTATCGGTGTGCTTTTTTCGTCAGTGATAACCAGGTAAATCGGTTGATTACCATGAAAACGCTCCGGGATATTGTTTAGCTCAAGGCTAATGTTAATCTCCCGGGCACGTCCGGCTTTTGCCGTTACCTTGTCATTACGCTTCTCAATATCTGCCCGGAAAGAGGTGCCTTTGAATTGGGCCTTATCCAGGTTTTCCATCTCCTGATCCAAACGGGCACTCAGGCTATTCATTTCCTCCTGTGCCGCTCTTACTTTGTCCAAAAGACTCAATTTTTCTGCATCCAACTCTTCGATGGTAATAAGTAAGTCCCTCTGAGAAGACAACATTCCTTCCACTTTTTTGGTCAGGCTGTCAATCTCAGCAGAATTACTTTTCTTAAGGCTCCTGATGATCGCTTCTTTCTGTCGAATCTCCTTTTTGGCCTGGTCGATGACACTCTCCAAAACCACATAGTCTTTCGAGACCTGTGTGTAAATTTTCTCCAGACTGTCAACCCTCATTTTCATGGAATCTCTCTGGTTTTCCAATGAAAGAACTTTGGTGTCGAGTTTTTTAATAGTGCGGACTTTTTGCTGCTTGATGGAAGATTGGTAAATACCCCAACCGATTGCCACTAGCAATAAAACGGCTGCCAACCCGATAATCGATTTAGTGTTATTTTTCATTTTCGTAAAATTTAGGAATTAATTTTTTTTTTGAGGTGGCTTTTCGCTAAGGAAGTGGATGAAATTAATGACAGCTTTTAGCTATACAGATTTTGACTAATCGAAATGTGTGGCGGCTACGAAAGGTTATCTTGTGTTCATTTTCCCTTTATAAATATAACCATTTCTTATCAAAGAAACCCGTTTTACTACACAAAAGAATCCAGTTGGGTGTTTTTAATTCCATATTCCAAAACCACTGGGGTTGACCTCCTGGTTGATCTAAAATCAGGAATGATTAATTGGCTGACATAAGGTAAAGGTTTTGGGCATTATGCGGATTCTTGCAGAATGATTCATCCAGTCTTAGCACTGTTTCAAATCGGTTTAGAAAGAGCGGACTTCGGTTTTTCGTTATTTGAAGAAGAAAAACGAAATTATGACGGCCATCAGTTTTTTGATGTCGCAAATTTTATTTATCATTATCCAAACAACTATCTCACGAAATGCAAAGACTACTACTTCCAAACGTATTTTGCTTAATTTTCGCACTTGCCGCCACTGGCCAGACCTGGACAGCTTATGATTACCAGGGGAACTTTCACGACATTTCCGATCACAACAATAAGGCAGTACTCGTTGACTTGTCCGCGCACTGGTGTCCACCTTGCTGGGATTGGCACCAGACGGGTGTAATGGAAGAGCTCTATCACGATTTCGGTCCTGATGGAACGAATGAATTTATGGTGTTTTTTATAGATGGCGATCAATACTCTTCTGTGTCACAACTGATGGGTGGGGGGGACTCCCAGGGGGATTGGACAGCCGGTACTCCCTATCCGATAATCGGCCCGGGAGGTTGGGGCCCTTCTGTGGCTTCCAACTATAATTTTGGCGGTTACCCAACTTTATTCCTTCATTGCGGTGCAGGGACGGCGACAGAGATCCCTAGAACCAGTAAATGGGCATTTTGGAATAATGTAAGAAATATGTGTCCCGGAGCTTTTGATAACAAGGTGCATGATGCTACATTATTGCTGAGGCATGGGACCGTGTTTGTTTGTCCCGGCGAAGCAGCGGATTTCACCGTCGAGGTATATAATGCAGGAACGGCTACATTGAATTCATTTGACATCGAATTGAGAGACCCTTCAGGAACGCTTGTTCATACGCAAAGCTTTTCAAGCCAGTATTTGGATCATGCAGAACGTAATATCCTAAGCATTCCCTACCCGACTGCGACCATCGGTACCTGGACAGCCAAAGTTGTAAACCCTAACGGATATACCGATACAAGGCCAAATGGCGATCAGGAAAACATTATGGTAGCTGCTGCTCCTGAAGCCAATAGTGCACAGCTTACCGTGGAAATTGATCCCGATAATTATGCTTCCGAAATATCATGGGAGGTGGTCGATCCAAACGGGATAGTTATTCTGAACAGCCCTCCCTATACCGATGGTCAAAGCACCATTCCGGATGCTAATGTAACGGCAACAGAAAACGGCTGTTATCAATTCAATATTTATGATGCCTATGGCGATGGAATTTGTTGTTCCTACGGATACGGACACTTTAAAGTCTGGTCAGATGGAAACCTTGTGCTTTCAGGTGGAGAGTTCGGTTCGGAGTCTTTGCATACTTTTCTCCTTAATGATCCCGGTTTAGCTCCTTTACCGGTTAGCCTTTCCTATTTTGAAGTGACAAGTAATTATTGTAAGATTAGCCTCGAATGGGCAACTGCTTCAGAATCCAATAATGAAAGATTTATTATTGAGCGGAGTCGCGATGGTTCATTATTTGAAGCAATTGGAGAAATAGCTGCTCAAGGCGCGAGCCTTGAAAAAACCGTTTATACCTTTGTGGATGAAAACCCCTTTGGAAGTAATTATTACCGACTCAGACAGGTGGATTTTGACGGGAAGGAATCTGTAAGCTCAACTATTTCAGCTAGCACCAATTGTGATGAGCAGATGACCGTTCAGTTATGGCCGAATATTGTTAATAATCAATCAGAAATCCTAATAAGGGGTGGTATCGATGAAATCCTTCGGTTTCAGATATTATCAGTTCAGGGACAGGTGCTCAGCAATTTTGAATTGCAGCACAAAAATAAGTTGACACAGCAATCGCTGGATGTGAGTGGTTTGGCGGAAGGGGTCTATTACCTGCGTGCTCAGGCGCCCGACAATCATACGGTTCTCCTGAAATCTTTTGTGATTTCCAGGTAGGGCAAACTCGGGGCCTAAGGGTGATCTTCACTAAGATTTAAATTTGCCGAAAAGGGAATGGGTTAGGAATTTGTTTTAACGCTACATTTTACGCCTGCCTCTGCAGTCAGGTTCATTATTTTGCATTTACCCCTACTTGCCTTTTCGCCAAGGTTATGACTTTCCTATAGGAAGCGTTACAAGTCATGCCCTGAATGACTAATCTTCCAGCAAATAAGTCAAAATATTCACAAAAACCCTGGCAGCCACCGGGTCTTTAACACCGCTGTTCAGCTCCAACTCTGAAGCAATAAGTTTCCCGCCCTGGTGCTGCATTTCCACGAGGGGCACACCATTCATTTCCGGTAACTCTTCTTCCGGTTTGGAAATGTAAACATGTGGTCTCAGGTAGGAACATAAAGCTGTTACCCCATCCGTCTTCTTGAACCGGTAAGATCGCCTGCAAGCTCTGGGACGTTCACGTCCTTCCTGCTGCCACCAGGCGAGGTCGAAAGGTTCAATCTCCTTAAAAACCGGATGTTCCGGTACCTTCATATGCACGATGCGGCCTTTTCTTTCATAAATTTCATCCACATGCCACCAGTACAACCACTGCAAATGCTTACCCGGATGGATCAATAGGGTAGGGACACCTCTGGCAGGCATGTTTTTAACGTCTTCCCAATTATAAGGAACCTCTTCCCCTGAATCCAAATTGGCAACAACAAGGGCGTCCAGCCGTATAAACCGCATTTGGGTCAGGTCTTCTAGTTCGACAAAAGCTATGCCCAAATGCTCAAAAAGGGCTCTGGTCTCTCCGGTAAGGTCAAATAAACCTATGCTTTTGCCTTCTAAATGTTGAGGAAGAGCCACCCAATCCCGTTGACTTAAAATGATGTCATATTCATTGTTGGCGATAGCGACGCCATTTTGGTTGATGTTAACCTTGATTTGGCCATTGATTTTTGCTGCTGGCAATTGTTTGGGCAAATCAATTCGTATAGAGTCAAGGAATTTGGTGTCATGGTTGATTTTAGGAAGGGTTTTTACACCCTGCGCCAATACCTGGTTATCGTATTTGATTTGCCATTCAAAGCTGCAATTTTCTAAGGCATTCCCCGCTATATCATCATTAACTATATAAAACCGGGGCACGAAGCTACTGCCTGCATAGAAATTCCGCCCGAACAACTCCAGGCTCGGCAATACCGGCTGGTAAGCCAGTTTAATGGCATGGTGAACAGGATAGGGCTTAATTTTGTCGTATTGAAAAACATTTTGGTACCAGCACACATTGGCAAATAACAATAGGCCGCTCGCTTCCGGGCTTGTCCTGCGGATCACTTCAGCCAGTTCCTTGGTCATAAAGGCATGCCTTTTTAACCCGAGGGAAGGGTCGTGATCTTCCCAGGCCCAATCTCCGTAATAAGCATGAGGAACATAATGTTGATAAATGTACTTTCTGCAAAAATGCCCAACATCATTATTGGGGTACCCCGTAGATACTTCCTGGCCGAAATAGGGCCGATCCGGATTGGCACCTGGCGACCAATAGATTCGTTTTCCAAATTCGCCATTAAAAATCTGGAAAAAATCGCGGTTGTACCAATTGAAATATACATGGCGGTCATCGGTATCCCCGTCGTCGATGCCGTTGGGTTTTAGGTTTTTTTCATAATCTTCAGGAACCCGGTTGTACCCCGAATCGCCGCTGATGGGAATGCCAGGGTGCAACTTGCGGATCTCTTTAATCACATCGGATATGATGGTCCAGTTTTCCAGTCGCTGTTCTTCCGGCAATCCATGGTAAAACATCGTGAACGACATCTCATTGTTGATCGTCCAGACAAACAAAGCGGGGTGGTTTCGGTATCTTTTCACCAACTTGATAAATTCCTCTCGCCAGATGGTGATGAGTTCCTTGTCCGGCATATTCTTTATGAGGAACCACGGCCAGGTACCTTCAAAACTTACTGCCACTCCCTGTCGGTCTGCTGCATCCATCCAGGTCTGCGTAAAAGGGCTGGCGTGAGAACGGGTAACCATTTGATTACCTTCATGCATGAGTTTGAAAAACCGATTGGCCAGTAAGCTGTCATTGGGAGCTATGCCGCAGGGAGGATGATTGGCTCCGCGAAGCCAATAGGGATTTCCGTTGAGATAAAAACGGTTGCCCCTGACTTCAAATGTTCTGAATCCAATGGTGATAAGCTTCCGGTCTTCCATCCTTCTGCCTTCCCATATCTGGACATCGAGTTTATATAAGTTGGGATTTTCCGGAGACCATAGTTTTGGTTCCAAAGCCGGGAGTTTATAGGTAAAAGAGACGGTGTCACCAGCCGGAACAACAAATTCTTTTCCGCTTCCTGATTCATAGAGCGGGCGGGTTGCGCCGGTTTTTTGAATTTTCAATTTAAGCGTTCTCCTGACAGGAGTGCTGGTTGGGTTATAACAGCTGACGTGAATATTACCGCCGGCCATGTTCACTTGTGCGAAAATATCGGTCACATGTACAGGGTTGGTAATGATCAGCTTTACTGGTTGCCAAATTCCGCCCTCCGTTCCGGCAAACATGCCGTGAGGCAAAGAATTAAGCATATCATTGGTAATATCCACACTGACAGCACGTGCGACATTTTTTTCAGCATCTTTGGGTTTCTCAGATCTTCTGACCTTCACCTGGACTGCAATCAGGTTTTTGCCGGGTTTCAGGTGATTTGAAATATCAAAGTCAAAGTAACCGAACATACCGATATTACCCCCGACGTAGTTTCCGTTGACATAAATTTCGGCAATTTTGGAAACAGCATCAAATTGAATTTTTACCGTTTTGTCCTTGATGTTTTCCGGTAATTCAATCCAGTGACGATACCATGCTGCACGGGTTCTTTTATAATCAAAAGTGTAATTGTCACACCGGGTCTCTTCCTGCTCCCGGTAATTGTCCGAAACACCGCTGCCCATATGTGGTAAACCGGATTCCTGCAGGTGTAACCAATTCCTTACCGGGTTCCAGAATTGGGGTACTTCCAAAATGTGCCAGTCCTGATCATCTGTTTCCGGCAAAGTAACGATAGCCTCATTGTCAATTTCATAGGCTGGTTTGAATAACCAGTTGCCGTTTAAGGAAACTTCTGTTCTGTCTGAACTGATTTTTGCAATCCTTTTGGAATTGTAGGTCGCCCTTGCTTTTTGACGAATAATTTCTTTTGTTTCAACACTGAGCTGTTTATTCCATTGGACAGAATCTTTTTTTATTTGTTTTACCGCTTCCTTCGATAAGGGGGTAATAGAAAAATCACGATAAATGGTCGGTATCCATCCTCCACCCAATACAGGGAGACCTTTTAGCAGTGGAGATTCATCTTTGACGATAATGCGGGCCTGTTTTTCATTATTCAGGTAAACCCAGATAGTGCCTTCTGAAAAGATGATATTAAATGGATAAGCTTTCCCGGGGATTACTTCAAATTCAATTGGAGCCAATGCCAGCATTTTATCCTTTCCCAAAGTCTCATACCGACAGAGGTAAAGATCATTGCTGTTGCCTCCCCTTAATCCGAGGGCGTACCGGTTATCCCGGTCCTGAAATCCAAATCCTGACCAGATTTGAACCTGCTCTTCCTCTGCCGGAGTAATGGCGGTGAATTGAATCTGGTAATTATCTGTTAAAGTGTCATGGCCATGGATGAAGCACTCTTTGAGCTGGACAACATTTGTGGAAAAACCGATAGAACCTCTGCCAATAGTGGTCCAGTCAGATGGTATCAGCTCCTGTCCTGAAATAATTGTTGTGATTCCTGATAATATAGCCAGCAAGAGATAGATCCTTAATTTCATGTCTGTTTTTTCCGAGGTGAAATGCACTGAATTGGCAGCGGTTTAATTTGGAAAGTAAGGACTTTTGTTGAATTTTTTTCAAAAATAATTTGCTTTTTAATTTAAATGTACATACATTTGTTGTATATACATCAGTTAAGAAGTTCTATATGAAGTTGGAAGAAGAGTTAAAGATGAAGAAATTTACCAGTCCTCATCAGAAGATGTTGCTCAATATTATCTTTACCAACTATTGGCTGGGAGACAAGATGGGAGCATTTATGAAGGGGCATGATCTTTCTGAGCAACAATACAATGTTTTGAGAATATTGAGAGGCCAGAAGGGGAGTCCGGTAAATTTAAAGGATTTGCAAGATAGAATGATGCAAAAAACCAGTAATGTAACGAGGTTGGTGGAAAAGTTAAGACTTAAGGGATTGCTGGAACGGGTGCAGTGCATGGAAAATCGCCGTAAAGTAGAAATTACCATCACGGACAAGGGGTTACAATTACTCGAAGACATGCAACCTGAAATGGATGATTTTTATAGTTACTTTCCGGAAGTGCTTTCAGATAGTGAAGCATCTACTTTAAGTGACCTATTGGATAAATTAAGAGGATAGTTTTTTTTGAACAAACAATTGTATATACAACTTTAATCACAACAATATTAATTAATTTTTGTTAGAAATATCTAACTCAAACAATCACTAAACACAAATAATTATGTCGATCAAAAGTTTATTACTCGCAGCAGTGGTATTATCAGCATCTGCTTTCACGACCCTACCTGTCGAAACATACAAAGCCAGCGTAGAACAAAGTACCATCACATGGAAAGGGTATAAGGTAACCGGACAACATACAGGAACCATAAACCTGCAGAACGGAGACCTCGAATTCAACGGAGACCAGTTAACTGGCGGTTCCTTTGAGATGGATATGACTTCTATCACCGTTACGGATCTTACCGGAGAATACAAGGGAAAGCTGGAAGGTCACCTGAAATCAAAAGACTTTTTCGGTGTGGAAAATCATCCGGTCGCGAAGTTTAAAATCACCAAAGTTATTCCTCAGGGAACTCCAGGTGATTACAAAATCGTAGGTGATATGACCATCAAAAAAATCACCAAGGAAATCAAATTTTTCGCCAACGTCAAGAACGTGAACGGCCAGAAAGTAGCCAAAGCTGATTTGGTAATCGACCGTTCTGATTATGACGTACGTTACGGTTCCGGCAGCTTCTTCGACAATTTGGGAGACAAGACCATTTATGATGAGTTTGATCTTTCTATCGAATTGGTAGCGAAGTAATTATTACCCTAAACTATCGAAATCACCTTAAATGATAAGCAGGCCCGAATTTTGCACTATGCAAAATTCGGGCTTTTTTTTTCTGATACACTGTGTACACCTTATCCATTTTCAAAAATATGATTTTCGAAATTGTCTAAAATTTTTAACGACTGATGCATCACGGTATGGAAGGATTTTGGTACGGTGCTGCTGTTTCTGTTACTCCGGTTTAGAAAAAAGCTTCATTTCCATCCAAATATTGTAATGGAAGCGTTGAAGCTTTTACACCTTACAAACCAGCACCCGGCACAGTCAAGGATTTTCAGGAGATTTTTCCCGTTTTTTGCTACATATGGTGACTAAAATCATTGATTTTTTTTAGAGTTCCCAATACCTTAAAAACTTGACTATTGTTTAAAACAAATCCTGGTATCATGAAAAAACTTTCCGTACTAATTTCGTTATTTTTTCTATCTTTTAGTATCATTTTTTTACCATTACTTCTCTTCTCACAGACAAATGTCAGTGGAGGCATAAACACGAATACTACCTGGACATTAGCAGGGAGTCCCTATATAGTTCAGGATGATGTCACTGTCGATCAGGGGGTGATCCTAACTATACAAGCAGGGGTGATTGTGAAATTTCAGGATCATTACGATGACCTGTTTGTCAACGGCAGGCTTATCGCCAATGGTAGTTCCGGAAGTCCTGTAGTTTTCACGTCCATCAAAGATGATGCTCATGGCGGTGATACGAACCTTGATGGTTCTGCTACTCAACCCGGTCCTGACCAGTGGGGGGCTATTTGGTTCGGCGCCAACAGCATTGATAATTCACTTGAGTACTGTTGGATTGGTTACGGTGGTGGTTATTATACTTCCGCTATGATCAACACGGCCACCTCCGACTTGTCTATCCGCCATTCAACAATTGCTTACTCGGCAGAAAGAGGTGTTTACTGTGATGCTGCTTCTCCGGTTTTTGAAAACAATCAATTTATTGGTAACCAGACGGATGGTATTTTTTTTAATCAACTGGACAAGCAGGTAAACCTGAATTTTTCCAACAATACGTTTACTAATAATGGCAACTTTGCTGTTTTTGCCGCTTTAAACGAAACGGAAAGCGATATATCTATGATTGGTAATTCGAGTACCGGATCCTCCCATAATGGTTTTGGTATTCAAGGTACCATTGCCGGATCAGTAGAATTTGATGCTAATCCGGTTTTTCCGTTTATTATCTGGGAGGATGTCACGATAAATGAAGGCGCAGTTCTTACTTTAACTCCGGGAACAACTGTAAAATTCAATGATCACTATGATGACTTATTTGTTAATGGCAGCCTTTTAGCCAGTGGCACGAGTAATGATCCCATTACCTTTACTGCCCTGG
Source organism: uncultured Bacteroidota bacterium (assembly GCA_942492125.1). Classification (GTDB taxonomy): domain Bacteria; phylum Bacteroidota; class Bacteroidia; order Chitinophagales; family Saprospiraceae; genus BCD1. Next base: position 51,435 of record CALODM010000034.1, on the reverse strand, counting down.
CTGATGATGTGCATGATGGTGATACGAATGGTGACGGAATGACCGACCCGTTACCCGACCAATGGGGGGCCATCTGGTTTTCAGGCAGCAGTACCAATAATATTTTGGAACATTGCTGGATAGGTTACGGGGGTGGGTATTACACTTCCGGGATGATTGATGTTTATACTTCCAACCTGACTATCCGTAATTCCACCATTGCTTATTCTGCAGAACGGGGAGTGTATTGTGAAGGAGCTTCACCGCTTTTTGAAGGCAACCATTTCGTAGGTAATCAAACGGCAGGTATTTTTCTATATCACCTTGATAATGAAACTGATCTGCAATTGACAGACAATGTCTTTAGCGATAATCTCAGCTTTTCAGCTCTGGCCGTTTTAAATGAAAACAGATCGCATATTTTCCTGGCAGGGAACAGCAGCACGGGGTCTGCCCATAACGGGTTTGGTTTGGAAGGAACAATTTCTGGCTCTGTAACTTTTGATGCCAACCCTGGATTTCCCTTTGTCATTTGGCAGGATGTAACAGTAAGTGAAGGTGCAGCCCTTACCTTTACGCCGGGCACTACCGTCAAATTCAATGATCATTATGACGATCTTTTTGTCTATGGTAGTTTGAATGCAGTTGGTACCGGAGTAACGCCAATCACTATTACGGCCCTGGCCGATGATGCGCACGATGGCGATGCTAATGGTGACGGATCCGCCTCAGACCCTGCCCCTGATCAATGGGGAGCCATCTGGTTTTTCGACAGCAGCAGCAACAATAACCTGGAACATTGCTGGATAGGCTACGGTGGTGGTTATTATACATCAGCGATGATTAATGATTATACTTCAGACCTGTCTATCCGTAATTCCACCATAGCCTATTCGGTAGAAAGAGGAGTATATTGCGAAGGAGCCTCCCCGTCATTTGAGGGGAATCAGTTCATTGGGAATCAGACAGATGGCATTTACCTTTTTCACCTGGACAATGAGGTTGATTTACAATTGACAGACAATGTATTCAGTGATAATCTCAGTTTTGCGGCAGTGGTTATTTTACAGGAAAACCTTTCTGATATTGCGCTTTCGGGGAACAGCAGTACGGGATCTGCCCACAACGGCTTTGGCCTTGAAGGTACCATTGCGGGGGACGTAACTTTTGATGCCAATCCGGGCTTTCCTTTTATCATCTGGCAGGATGTTACGGTAAATGAAGGAGCTGTATTAACATTTACACCGGGGACTTCGGTCAAATTCAATGATCATTATGACGATTTGTTTGTCTATGGTAGTCTGAACGCCTTTGGTACCGAAGCTTCACCCATTAATTTTTCTTCCCTTGCTGATGACCTGCATGATGGTGATACAAATGGCGACGGAACGGAAACGAATCCAGGGCCTGACCAGTGGGGAGCTATCTGGTTTTACGGCAGCAGTAGTAACAATAACCTGGAACATTGCTGGATAGGCTACGGCGGTGGTTATAATACTTCAGCAATGATTAATATTTATACTTCGGATTTATCTATCCTGAATTCTACCATTGCCCATTCCAATGAAAGAGGAGTTTATGGTGAAGGAGTTACCCCATTATTTGAAGGCAATCATTTCATCGGTAATCAAACAGATGGCATTTATCTCAATCATTTGGATAATGCAGTTGACTTGTTATTTACGGATAATGTTTTTATCGATAATATCAATTTTGCGGCCTTGGCCATATTAAACGCCAATGAATCCGATATCATCCTTTCAGGGAACAGCAGTACGGGTTCTGCCCATAATGGCTTTAGTCTGGAAGGCACCATTGCGGGAGACGTAACTTTTGATGCCAACCCGGGCTTTCCTTTTATCATCTGGCAGGATGTTACGGTAAATGAAGGAGCTGTGTTAACGTTTACACCCGGAACAACCGTCAAATTCAATGACTACTATGACGACCTTTTTATCAATGGCAGCCTGGAAGCTGTGGGTACCGTAGATGCGCCCATAATCTTCACCTGCCTGGCGGACGATTTGCATGATGGTGATGCCAATGGCGATGGTTTTACGACAGAACCTGGTGCTGACCAGTGGGGAGCCATCTGGTTTTTCAACAGCAGCTTCAACAATAACCTCGAACATTGCTGGATTGGTTACGGAGGAGGTTATTATACCTCAGCAATCGTCAACGCTTACACCTCTGCTCTGGCCATTCGCTACAGTTCCATTACCTGGTCACCGGAGCGGGGCATATACCTTGAAAATGCTTCCCCGTTGTTGGAGAGAAACATGATCTATAATAATGCAGTAGGGGTATATACAGCTGCCCAATCCCTCCCGAACTTAATCGAAAATGATATTTTTGACAACAGTAGCCATGGTATAATCAATGGAGATAGCTCCGTTGAGGTAGATGCCCGAAGTACCTGGTGGGGGGATGCCAGCGGACCTTATCATCCCGAAAAAAATGCGGCGGGGCTTGGTAATGAGGTCAGTAACTATGTACTTTTTGAGCCCTGGCTTACCACGCCATGGGGGGCTATTACGCATACTCAGGAACAGCTCACCGCTATCCATGGGTTCGAACTGCATAATATTTCTCCTAATCCATTTAAGGTTCAGACCAGGCTTGAATTTAGTCTTACGGTAGCAAAGGATATTTCCATGGAGATAATGGATGCGAAGGGACAGGTGGTAGAAACCCTGTTTGTCGGCCGATTATTGCCGGGGGATTATACCAAAACCTGGGTGGCTCCTGGAAGGGCATCTGGTCTTTACACCATTTGCATCAGGTCAGCAGATGGGATGTTGCTTAGAAAAGTGATTAGGATTTAAGTTTTGGATGTCTCAAGGCGTCACCCCGGATTCCTTCGAGGTGACGCCTTATTCGTTATAAATAAACCATATTTATCCGCAGAAAACCACTCCCGTTAAAGGTGAAGCCGGCCTTTTTAAAAGTGGGCATACCTTTGGCATTATTGGAACTACCGACACCTTCCTTTGGCATACCGATCCAGTTGGTATTTAATTTGCCGCTTTTATCCTCATCATGCACGATGATCACCGCATAAACACCAGCTGGTAAACCCGTAACAACTGTGGTTGATTTCTTGTTTTTGATTGCTGTTTTACCGGTTCGAAAGGCTTTGTCAAGGTTGGTGGGGAATCCATCTGAATTTTTAAAAATCATATACAGGGCTTGACCATTATCTGATTTGAAACCATCCGCCAGAATTTTCAGGCTGTTGTTTTGACCATAGCCAGGGGAGCAGAACAGTAGAGCAATCAGTAAGGTTATACTTTTCATTTTACGAACTATTTGAATAACAAATGGATATAATATTCCGGTTAAAAGAGGCGTAAGGTAATCTTTGGTTTTTAAGAAAACTTAATGGCAAAGAGATCCTTATTCCCATCGCAAACTGGAGTCGGGAATAGCATTGATTTCCAGGTTGGAAATAATCCGGAAATCTTCCACCTCTTCTTCCATATCAGTGTCGTCTTCATCGTAGTACCAGTTGGTGGTTACTTCTCCGCCATTGTCTTCATACTCTTTGAGTTTGAGGAGTATGTACAGGATGCGTTTGGAGGAGCTCGTATTAAAATAAGTAAGCCTGAAATTAAACGTTATAGGTCTATTCACCTCTGCAATATATTCATCCAGCCAGTCGAGTAGTTGAGTGTAAAACTCGGCTGTTTTTTCCAGGTAGGATTCTCCTTGTAATTCACAAACCCCTGTTGCTGCATTAAAAATAACTGTGGGGACTTCGTAATCCCCGTGGCTGCCTTTTATTTCCAGATTCTGCATTTTTTCAAAGGTTTATTTATTGATCTTGACGCGAATGGTGAAAAACGAACATTTCTTGTCAATGGGTTTAACTTCAATATCCAAAGGGTTATCTGAGGTGATAGCCAATTGGATGAGCCCGATGTCGGCACCGGTCCGGGTATGATCGTTTTGCTTCAGTTGTTCGCGTTTGAGTTTTCTCAGCCCCTCTTTATCCAGGGTATTGACCAGTTCGCATTTGTCGATCACGGGTCCCAGATTGTCGTTTTTGATCAGATTGCCGGTAACCACCTGATAATAATCCGGATAATCCACTATGACGATTGATCCGACTCCTGCGCCCACATATTCTCCGATGATATTTTTCTCTGCAGAATATTGGGCAATATTCTGAGCCAGTTCGATGAAGACCTTAAATACTCTTTTGCTGGCTTTGGGATTCATAGAAATCAGGCCCCGGATATAGTTCCCGATCATGGCCATGGCATCTTTATCAAATGGCCCTTTGTAGGAAACGACTACTTCCTGTTGGGATCGGAAGTGGTAATCCACCAGGTTGAATTTGTTATTTTTTTCCATATCGGATTAAAATTTTATTGCCATCAAGGAAATATCATCACGTTGCTTTTCATTTTGCTGAAAGCTATCCAGTTCTTTTTCCAATGCTTTTTTTTGCTTGGCCATAGAGAGGTGCAAGCTGTTTTCCAACACCCTTATCAGTCTTTTGCTGCCAAATTTTTGCCGGTTAGGAGCATTTTGATCGGTAATACCGTCGCTGGAAAGATAGATTCTGTCACCCGGGTTCAACCATAACTCCTGATTGGTGAAAACCTGCTTTTTAAAAAACCTGCCGCCCACAGTCTTTCGGACTCCGTGTAAGATATTAATTTTTTTATTGCTGGTAAAATAAAGTGGGCGCCTTGCACCTGAATAAATGAGTTTTATCCTGCCTTCATCGGTTTTTTCTATTCGGCATAAGCCAACGTCCATTCCGTCATCACTCCCTATGGTCTCCTGCTTTAAAGCCTGTTGGATACCAATATTCAACATTTCGAGGATAACCTTCGGGTCATATTCCTTTCGTTCATTGATAATACTCGACAGTAGCTTGATGCCGATCAACGACAAGAAAGCTCCCGGAACTCCGTGGCCGGTACAATCGGCCATCACTAAAAAGATGTTTTCATTGGCTCCGTTTTCGGGCTTGACCCGGCTCATCCAGTAAAAATCTCCGGATACGATATCTTTTGGACGATAAATCACAAAGGATTCAAACAGTTTATCCAATGCTTCTTTGGAGGGCATTAGAGCTTGTTGAATGGTTAGGGCATAATGGATACTGCTTTTAATGTTTTCGTTTTGCTTTTCGATTTTCCGGTTGATTTTCTTCAATTGATTTTGCTGTGCCTGGATCTCTTCCTTCTGCCGGGTGATGGCAAGGTTTTTTTCTTCCAGTTGCCGGTTGGCCTGTCTTTTGATCCGGTAGGCACGGAGAATAAAGAAGATCATACCAGCGATGAGCACAAAGAAGGCAATAAATAAATAAAGAATAGTCCGTTGCTTTTCGATTTGCAGGGTTTGGTCTTCGATTTCTTTGCCCTGCCGCGCCAGCGTTTGAGTTTGCGCCTGAATTTCGTTTTGTTGGCTCTTTAATCGTTGCTCCTGTTTGTCAATTTCCTGTTTTTGCTGATGGAGGAAATCGGTTCCGGCCTGCAATTGCTTTTGTTGTTCCGCTAACTGGTTGTTCTGGTTGTCAATATCTGCTTGCTGTTCAGTGATCTTTATTTTTTGGATTTCAAGTAAGGCTATTTTCAGGTCGAGGGAATCCTGTTGCGCGTTGGCTTGAGCGATCATGGACTTTAAGTGATTCTCCTGCCGGGATATTTCTTCATTTAAGGAAAGGATCTCCTGTTTTTTTAAATCAAGTTCCTGCCGTTGTTTTTCCAAAGCAGCTTTTTGTGCTTCCAATGCCTCCTGTACATTGGATAATTCACGCTCCGAAGTTCTGTACATCTCCCGCAAGTCTTCTTCTGTACCTCCTAAATACAACAGCCTTTCGCTTACTACCAATCCGGCCTTGTTTAAATTCGTTTTATTGATCTCAAACTGACTGCCGGGTTGATCCAGGTCAAGCAGGTTGATCATGATGATGTCAGGGTTTGAGCAACTGTCCGAAAACATCAATATTTGATTGTTGGTCGCAATTTCATGAATTCTTTCGAGGCCGTAATTTTTTCTTCTCCCAACATAGAGGATATCTACTCCGGGTATCTCATTGATCTGTTTGAGCTGAACGACATCAATGCCTTTCCCTTTAAAGGAGATATCCTGCGACTTTGCAGCCAAAGCTTCCAATAATTCGTCCCCGCCGAATACGCCCAGGTTGTAACGACCAATAGTATCCTCCTCCCATTCAACGAGTAGCGCCAAATTGAGAATAAAATTAGCCTTGATCACATCTTCCGACAACTGGCCAAAAGCCGAGGGCATAAAAAGTATCAAAAGCAGGATATGTGTTATAAAAAATCGCATACCAAATTAGGAGCAGGGTTGAATGATCTGGTGTTTTTTTAAAATGTTGTTTGTTATATTTTAGGGTCCAGGTTCCAGGTTCCAGGTTTTTTTGTTACAATATAGGTTGAACGTTTTTTGCAAATGGGCAACCCGCAACTCGCAACACAGGTAATTTTCAAAATCAAAAGTAACCTCTGTACTCACCTCAATGCTTTTCTTACAAAAGCTACCGTAAAATACGAAATCAGGAACAAGCCTGTAAACCCTTCAAAGCCCGAAATCCATCTGAATATTCCCGTTGGATAATAATCTCCATAGCCGATGGTCAAAAAAGTAACGACGCTATGGTAGAAGGCTATTTGGAGTTGAGATAAATTATCCCCATGGTCTACGGAGGGATAAATTCTGGCATCAACCACAAATGGTAAAATAAAATAAATGAATACAAAAAACAAATAAGTGACCACCATACTGATCAAAACCCGGACAGGGCTGGTGGCGTAAAGGCCTATTTTATCAAAGATCAGCCATTTAAATCCGTAGACAACATATGCATTAAATTTCCGGAGGAGATTTCCTTCCTCCAGCGCGGCTTCCAGGTCGGCTTTAGCCTCCGACCTTCTGAATTCGACATAAGCTTCATCCTCGGCATCGTATTGACCAAGAGAACGGTAATTTTCCTTTAATATCCTGAACTGTTCTGACTTGTTTCGTTGGGAGGTTTCCTGATCCAGTATCAGGTCTTTAACGTTGTTGGCTTTCCAGTCCACATGAAAATGTCCCAGTAACAGTAAGCCGGACAGATTCAAGGAATGAATATCCGTCTTGAATCCATAGGGCTTCATGTCCACAATATCTCTTACCACAGAATTTGAAAAGTCCACAATTCTGCAACGTTGAAGTTGTAAATTGAAAAAAGCATTAACCTGGCAGGACTTAAAAGAAAGATGGTTGATCCGGGCTTTCGAAAAGGAGGCGGTACATTTTCCAAAATTTACATTGTCGAACAAAATGTCTGAAGCCCGATATTGCACCGAATTAAAATCGAGGGTGCCTGCTTTAAAAATATTATTTCTGAAAATGATCCTGCCCTTGTCCATTTCACTCGATTCAAAGATCAGCTCGTTGACTTCAAATTCCGTTCGGTTGAAACTGATCTTTCCGTTCTGCAATTCTGTACCACTAAAATCAATGGTACTTTTATCAAAGGCGGAGCGGTCAAAGAAAAGGTCTCCCCGTTTGAAATTTGCGAAACGAAAATCGAGCTTTCCCTCCCTGAAATCCATCCCCTTGAAAGCCATTCGAACGGTATTGAACTCAGCACTGACAAAGAGCAAATCCCGGTTGTCCAGCCTCGCACCGGAAAAGAGGATGTCTCCGCTACCGAGGTTTGAGCGGGTAAAGTCTATCTTCCCGGAGCCAAAAGAAGTATCCTCGAAATTCAGAATATTCTTGCCTCTTCTGCTGCGTTTCCCTGTTCCTTTTTTATGCTTACCGGATGGCTTATTACCATCGTTGAAGCGCGAATTTTTAAAAGATAAAAGGCCTTTTCCAAAATGAGCCTTCGAAAAAATGGCGGCTCCCTGGTGGAAATAGGTATTGTTACATTTGAAGTCTCCGTCCCCGAAATCACTGTGGGTGAAATTGATATCGCCCAGAAAAAGAGAATTGCTAAGATCCAGTTCTCCGGAAGAAAACCGGGCAAAAGCAAAGTCGATTTCACCTTCAGAACAAAAAACGGAATTCGTGGCGATAAATCCGTTGATATCCAGGTATTGACTTTTCCTCAATCCTTTCTTTTCCCGCAGGGCAGACAATGAAAAATTTTCAATAAAACACTTGTCCAGATTTACAGTTTCCCCGGCTATAATCTGCTCATAAAGGTCTCCTGCCTCAACGATGTTCAGTTCCAGTTTTGAAATAAGGTCACCATTTTCTTTAAGGAGAGCAACCACAGCCATCGAAAGGTTGGCCTCACCGGTGGACCGTGCTGATTTTTTGCCGGTTTTTTCTATGCGGTATGTGAAAAAGTTGCTGATCATGGCAAGCCTTTCGTCAACGAATATTTCCTCAGGAGACCTTTGGGCATTTTAACCAATTAGAAACAGTCCATTGGCCTCCCTAACAAATTTACGAAAATTAGATCACTTTTTGGACGGTGGGGTAATTCGGTTTCTCGCAGGAAAATGTAAATTTAATTTTGAACCATTTCTTTATATAAAAACAGGAAGATTTTTCCTTCGACAAGGCAACGCCTATGCCTCTCTGCTCAGGCTTACGCAAAGGCATTGCCTTGTGAGCTACTCCATGCCGGGGAGAAATTTGAAATTTGAAACTTGTCCATTGCAAATTAAAAAAGGCCCGTCGAAAGACGAGCCTTTTTTTTCGTAGCGTGGGAGAGACTTGAACTCTCGACCTCCGGATTATGAATCCGACGCTCTAACCAGCTGAGCTACCACGCCATGACCAAACGCAATTTTAAACTTTTAGCACAATGTCGCAGGACTTATGCTTTTTAGCGGCTGCAAATATAGGGGTTTTTGTAATTATTGCGCAAGACCTTCATGAAATTTTAATGAAATTAATTTACAGAACTCGTAATCCCCCCTCTATGTGACCTATGTGCCTATGTGTTTCCCCCCCCCCAAACTATGTGATCTATGTGCCTATGTGTTTCCCCCCCAAACTATGTGATCTATGTGCCTATGTGTTTCCCCCCCAAACTATGTGATCTATGTGCCTATGTGTTTCCCCCCCCAAACTATGTGTTTCCCCCCCCAAACTATGTGATCTATGTGCCTATGTGTTTCCCCCTCCAACTATGTGATCTATGTGCCTATGTGTTTCCCCCAACAACTATGTGATCTATGCGGTTCCCCCTGCTCTCATAACCAGCATTTTATACAATAAATTCTAAATTTTTATTCTTTTTTCTCCGGCAAAAGTTGTAATTTTGCGCGGCCGTTTACGGTATGGATTTAAATGCTTTACTTTCAATAAGTTATAAGTACCAAATCCATGAGATGAAATTTATTTTTTAACATTCAAAAAGCATTCTTTCAATGCAAGAAGAAAAAAACACAAACGAAGAGGTGAACGAAACACCTGAGTCAGTGGAGCCTACGGTGGAAGAAACCACCGCAGAGGTAACTGAAACCGTTGAAGAAACGGTAGAGGCTGCTGAAAAAAAAGTAGAAGAAGTTGCCAAAGAGGTGACTGAAGCGGTAGAAGAAGCCGTTGCCGAAGTCGAAGAGAAAGTAGCCGAAACTGCTGAAGCGGTAGAAGAAGCTGCTGAAGAGGTAGTAGCAAAAGCTGAAGAAGCTGTTGCGGAAGGTACCGAGGAAGAGGAAGAGGAAGAAGAAGAATTGGAATTGGACGTTGACAAAGTCGAAGAAGTGCAAACAGCACACGACGATTTTGATTGGTCACAAACCAACAAACACACCCTGCCTTATTCAGATGATGAGATTGAAAAATATCTCGCACAGTACGAATCTACCCTCAACGATGTACTCGAAGGAGAAATCGTTAAAGCCAGGGTAACCAGCATTGATTCCGGTGATGTTGTGCTGGATATCAATTACAAGTCTGACGGATTGATTTCCTTATCTGAATTCCGTGACAGTCCGGATCTTGCTGTTGGCGATTTCATTGACGTTTATGTAGAAGAGCAGGAAAATGAACGCGGACAACTGGTACTTTCCCGCAGGAAAGCCAAATTGTTGCGTGCCTGGGAAAGCATACTCGATTCTTACGAGAACGGTACCGTTATCAGAGGTACTGTTATCCACAAAACCAAAGGTGGTCTTATCGTTGATGCCAGTGGATTGGAAACATTCCTGCCTGGTTCACAGATCGATATCAAGCCTATTATCGACTTTGATGCCTATGTTGGAAAAACAATGGAATTCAAAGTTGTTAAGGTCAACGAAATTATCAAAAATGCCGTTGTTTCTCACAAAGCACTTATAGAAAGTGATTTGGCAGACCAGCGTGATGCGATCATCGCAAGCCTTGAAAAAGGACAGGTACTCGAAGGATTGGTTAAAAACATTACCGACTTTGGTGCATTCCTCGATCTTGGTGGCGTTGACGGATTGTTGTACATCACAGATATTTCTTGGGGTCGTATCAGTCACCCGAATGAGGTATTGGCACTTAACCAGAAGATCAACGTTGTTGTACTCGACTTTGATGAGAACAAAAAGCGTATCTCTCTCGGTCTGAAACAGCTGCAGCCACATCCTTGGGAGGTGCTGACAGAGAAGATCGATGAAGGTTCTGTAGTGAAAGGAAAGATCGTAAACATCGAAGATTACGGTGCATTCCTCGAAATACAGCCTGGTATCGAAGGTTTGATCCACGTATCAGAAGTGAGTTGGAGCAACCAGCCTGTAAATGCTCGTGACTTCTTCAAGTTGGGAGAAGAATACGAAGCAAAAGTGGTTACCATCGACAGAGAAGATCGCAAAATGTCATTGTCCGTCAAGCAGTTGAGCAACGATCCTTGGAGCAATATCGAAGAGCGTTTCCCTGTAGGCAGTGCACATAGCGGCGAGGTTAAAAACCTTACGCCTTATGGTGTATTCGTTGAGTTGGAAGAAGGTATTGGCGGGATGGTTCACATTTCTGACCTCTCCTGGACCAAGCGTTACTCTCACCCATCAGAATTTACCAAAGTCGGAGAAAACATCGATATCTCTATTTTGGAAATCGATAAAGACAACCGCAAATTGTCACTCGGTCACAAGCAATTGGAAGAGAATCCATGGGATACTTTCGAAAATGTATTCCCACAAGGTTCTTATCACGAAGCTAACCTCACCCGTCGTGACGACAGAGGTGGTATCGTACAGTTGCCATACGGATTGGAAGCTTTCGCACCGATCAAACACCTGAGAAAAGATGACAATACACTTCCTGAAGTTGATGAGACATTGACTGTGAAGGTCATCGAATTCAACAGAGACGACAAGCGTATCATCGTTTCCCACTCTCGTTACCTTGAAGACATCCGCCGCGAGGCCGATCAGGCTGTAAAAGCTGAAAAAACCAAGGAGAGAGAAGAAACAAGAACTGCCGTCAAGCGTCAGCAGTCTAAAGTTGAGAAAGATACTCTTGGAGATCTGGATGTATTCTCAGAGTTGAAAGATATGATCGACGATGACGATAGTAAGAAGTAATTGAATACAGACCCGGTTTCGGGTTCTCAGATACAAAAAAGCTCTCTGCCCTTTGGTGGAGGGCTTTTTTTGTTGTGCCATCCACCATCCACCGTTCACCGTTTACCGTTCACCGTTCACCGTTCACCGTTCACCCTTCACCGTTTAGTTCCACAAATTCCAGCGCCCGTCTTTCAGAATAAGCAAACTCGTCTCCGGGTTGCAGAAAGCCACAATGTCCGCCACTTTTGGGAATTTCAAGAAATAGGCTGGAGTGTTTGTCGCACAAATCGAGCGGATAGCACTCCGCTGGGAGGATAGGGTCGTTTTTGGCATTGCAGATGAGGGTCGGAATTTTGATCGCTCCCATAAAATGGATGGCAGAACATTGTTCATAAAATTCAGCAGCATCCTTATAGCCATTCATGGGCGCCGAAAAGAATTCATCAAAATCCCGCCAAACTTCGATCCTGTCAAAATTGGAAAGATCCAGTCTTCCTGGGAAAGTTCGGGCCTTATGCTCTATTTTGACCCTTAACTTCGAAAGAAATTTATTGAAGTACAGTTTGTTGGAGGGTTCGTTGAGAATGGTAGCTCCTGCTTCGAGATCACAGGGTATTGAGAATGCAGTGGCGCTTTTGATATTTGCTGGCAGTTGATTGGCGTTTATACCCAGATATTTTAAAGTGATACTGCCGCCCATGCTATGTCCCATCAGGCTGATCTCCCGGTAATTTTTCTTTTTTTGAGCATGAGCGATAACCTCGGTAATATCGTCGATGTCTCCATGATGATAAAGGCGGAACGCCCGGTTCATTTCTCCACTGCAGGATCGGCAATTCCATGCCAGGATATCCCATCCGTGTTGGGCAAAAAGTTTGGCAGCACCTTTTACATATTGGCGTTGAGCGTTGCCCTCCAGGCCATGGGTGATCACCAAAAGCTTGTCGTGTCCGCCCTCCAGCCAGTCAATATCCACAAAATCCCCGTCCGATAAAGTCAGTCTTTCCCTTTGGTATTCAACACCACTCACTTTACGGTAAAGGGAAGGATAAACCGATTGAAAATGTCCATTGATCAGGTAAAAAGGCGATCTGCGGAAACGGGATGCTATAACGGGCATTGGATTACTTTGTTTGAAACTACGAAAGTAAAAACCTTTATCAGATTTTATCAAAGGCTTCGTAAAAAAATCACAGGAATCAAAAACTTGCCTATACCCGATTGAATAATTCTACTATCTTGCAGCCGATTATAAAACACCTGATCATGGAATTTAATGCCGTTACAATTCTTGGGCTTATCGCAGCTGCCTGTACCACCATCGCTTTTATTCCGCAGGCTTTAAAAACGATTCGAACGCGAAATACCAAAGACCTTTCGCTGACAACTTACATTTTATTGGTCGTTGGTATCGTTTTATGGCTTATCTATGGTTTTCTAATGAAAGATCTGCCGGTAATTATTGCCAATGCGGTAACCTTCTTTTTTATTGGGACAATTCTGGTGCTTAAGATCAAACACAAGTAGTCAAAGCACCTTTGCTCATTCCTGTTCAATCCCCTCTTGCTGCATCCAATTGCTTACGACCTGCTTGACACGACCCAGCGGTTCCATGTTGCATTTGCCACGAAACTCCTCAATCTTGTTGTCATCTGTAATGGCGATGGTGGCCAGTCTTTTTTTAATTTCGGTTTCTCCAACTGATTCCCAAATGGACCAAATGCTCATTTTACCTTCCACGCAAGATTGTAAATACTCATTGGCAACGCAGTGCTTCATGGCCTGCCCTTCTTGGATGATGGCTGCCGGAACAGTCAGTTGTTCAATGGTATATTGCTCCTGTTGAAAATCATTTTTTGGAGAAATCACCAACACTTTGTTCAATATTTCAGATTTGTGTAATTCGATCCATTTGTCCCATTTGTGAACAAGGCGCAAAACAGACTTTATCGTTCTTTTTTTGAAACTGAAATCAGGAAATAAAGGGTCAACCTCCATTGAAAAAACCCTTGCTCTTTCAAATTTTTGGAATTTGTGAAAAATCTGGATACGTTTCATGACTTCTAAAGTGATGCCTGGTTGCTTGGCCAGGAATCTGTATAAGCCTTCAGACTGCATAACATGATCCTTGCTCACATCTTCAATCAAATCTTCAATGTAGATCGTAGGAATACCCCATGCCGCCAGGGCAGCCCACATCAAACCATCATAAGGGTATTCAATAGAATTTGGCAATCGCTGAAAATGGAAATTCATTCTACCGGAATAGCTGTATTGATCCTTATAGCTCTGCAGCCCGTCACCTGCTGCAAAATGGAAAATTATGTTGAGTTCATGATACTTGCAAACCCATTGCCGCTTTCCTTCGTCATAGATGCTTTTGTAGTAAAAAGCCTCATAGAAAAAGCTGTTTTTCAGGCATCGTGGAAACTGATCCGGATATTTGATGCAGATATGCTGAAAGAAACTCCAGCAAAGTTTATAGGGATCGCTGATATTAGGAGCCTTCCATTCTGCTATTGGCCGCACAATCTCACAAGTATGAATGAAATTGGCAATCCACCGGAATAAATGGCGTTCTGCTATCTTTCGCAATCCCTTATGTCTGAGGATTTCTCTGAGTATTGCTTTTTTAGAAGCTTTCTGGTAAAGATCCTTTTTTACTCCTTTGGGAGATTCAATAAATTCTATGAAATTTTCACATAAATGGGCAACACGTGGTTTTCTCAAAGCAACGGGAAGTGATTGAAATTTATATTCAGCTACTTCCAGTTGGTGAGCAACGATTGGGGTTAATTTGATTTTTTTGGCCTTTTGTTTTTGTTCGGCCAGTAATTTGCGGAAAAGAGCCTCTTTGTCCATGCGTGCCTTTTCCAAACGCAATCTTTTGATTCGATTGGCCATGATAAATTCTCCTTTTGATTAACACATAGCATGAAGGTTGATCGTCCGCGAAGGACGAAACGTGGCAACTGCCAGCTGTTATTGGAGGCACACATGGTGTACTGTTTTTTGTAAGCCCTGTAGCTGTTTTGAATTGGAAAGTTTTAATGTTTCCTTAAAATCAAATGCGTTGGGACTGGATTCTTAATTAGTTTTTATCTTGGCATCCCAAACCAGATGCTGATAAAGAAAGTTCCTGATGTTTTAAAAAATTGAATGCTATGAAAAAATTGATGTTGACTTTGCTCATTTGTGTAATGATTTTCCCGCTTTTGGCTCAAGAGGATTTATCACCCGTTTTTCCCTATGCTGAAAACGGCAAATGGGGAGCCATTGATAAAACCGGAAAGGTTGTCATCAAACCGAAGTACAAAGAGATTTCCCTTTTTACGAGAAATGATAAAAGGGATGCCCTGGCCAAAGTGACCAGTGAGGAAGGACTCCAGGGAGCTGTAAAGCGGAATGGCAAGTTGGCCGCCAAAATCCGTTATGGTTTTATTGATCTTTATGGTAATGGGGAATACCTCATTGTGAAAAACCCGGAAGGCCGCTATGGGTTGGTGAAAACCCAAAACAGAAAAGAACTGCTCAAAACAGAATACAAATCTATCAGTCGTTTTAAGGGCGGTAAATTGGGGGTTTCCATCATCAATAAGGATGGGAAATACGGGGCAATTAACGAAAATGGCAAGATCATTGCCGAACCGATTTATAAGGAAGCCAGGCTGAAAGATGCCTACAAAGATTATCCCGATGTCAAACTCACCCGGGAGGATGGTTCTGCATTTGTGATGGATTGTTGGGGAGACCCGGTCAAAAAAACCGCTGGAGGAAGTATGGAGGATGAGGATTTGATTTTTGAAGATATGATGATTGAGGAGGCCGAAGCGGGACCACCACCACCGAAATCTACCACCCGAATGATCGAAATTGACGGCCGGCAGTGTCTGGAGTTTACAACAACCTATACCAATTATCAACGCAAAAGAACAGAGGTGAAAGATACCATTGCCGGGATCGACCAGGTAATCAAGGTTTACCACCGGTATTATTCTGATAAGGGTTATGGCGTCGATTATGTAATTGCCCAGAAGGAGGGAAAGACAGGTATTATCAACAATAATGGCGAAATCCTGACGCCTTTTGAATACGACATGGTTACTGAAAAGGGTGGACGGAATTATTTTGAGTTGATAAAAGGCGACAAAAAAGGCGCCGCTTCCCGTCAGGGCGAATTGCTATTTGATGCCCGGTTTGAAGCCATGAAACTCAAAAATTACAGCCCTGTCTTTTGGGTGAAAACAGGCAATTTTGAGGGGTATGCCGATAAGGACGGTCATGTTTATCTGCCCAAAAAGGCTTTTGAGCAATAAACTGTGTGAAATTCACATACATGATCTCCTTTTTTAACTTTTTGTGGTTGTTGATTTTCCTCTTGCCTTTCCCGGGGAAGGCACAAAATCATATTACCGTATACGAAGGATACGAGGATAAAGCCTAACGGATAATTGATAAAAAAGGACAGCTTATTGCTACTGTCCCCGAAGGCTGGAAACCTTGAGTATCGTTCGTTGTGGCTTTTCCCCGGAACAGGTCTATGAGATTCGCAAGAAATTAAAGAACATCGAGGTGATTAATAATTAATGGGCAAAAAAATAAATAAATCCAAAGGCTTCAGCGGTAACGACAAGGTCTATGACATTTTGTGCGGTAAATGCGGGCACAAAGTATTTGCCTACCTGAAATTGGGCAAAGGGGGAATCCTGCGTTGTTACCTCAGCAGAATCCTGGAACCTCCCAAACTTGAACAATTACAATACGACAACTCCATCACCAAACCCGGCGATCTGCCCAATCTCGAATGCCCGGATTGCGGAGAAGTACTGGGTGTCCCCATCAAACGCAATGATGGTCGCCTGGCCTTCCGTATGCGGCAAGGATATTTTCACCGGAAGATGAGGAAATGAATATATAGGAAGCGGGCAGATGTTTCGAAAGAGGGAAAGAAACGGTCTGCCAGCCTTCCCATAAATTTTACTTCAGCTGAAAAACGTCATTTTTATAATTCACTACCAATACGCCAATTCTGCGATCAATGGAAAGAACCGGAGCTGAAATCATTAATTTTGACGAATCGCCCAGCATTGTCATTTCTCTCGAATTCATGATGGTGTCTACATATTCCGACATAAAAGTGGTCCCTTCATTTTTCTTATTGGAAGAGATCAATATCTTTTTATCATTATCGATCAGGATGACTTCCAGTATTTTTTCTTCTTTAACCAGTTGGCTGAAATATTGATTCACTTGTTCCTCATTACTTCTGGTCATTTCACTGCGTACTGCCCAAACCAGGGGTTTCATGGTTAATTCGAGGTGGCTGGCTGTATTGGTGTAAAATTGTTGATTTACCTCTTCTATTAAAGCAGTTCTTGCTGTCTCACAATTTTCTATCTGCTTTTTGACCGCAGTGGTTTTGGTAATCCACAAGTAGCCTGAAAAGGCAAGGGAGGCCAGCAGGAGGATGTAAAATATCCCAAAGCGATAAAAGTGGCCTCTTTCTTTTTTAGTCGTGTCTGTCATAATTTTATGGTTATTTTGTTACTGTCCGAGTCCAATGTTTAAATCAATTTTAGCGCAGAGCCCCAGGAATGGTCTGACCAATATTTTATTTCCCTGAGTGCTGTTGCCGTCCTCGAGCAGGGTGGCACCTGCATTGATCCTCAAGAACTTAAAAAGCCTGTGGTCAAGGCCCAGATAAATGGGGGTTTTGATTAAAAAACCGTTGATCTTCTCTCCTTTATTGTTTTCAAAATCGTCAATATGGGATTCAGGCAGTTTCATTACTTCCTTGGATCATGGTCAGGTTAAGAAAATTAATATCCTGGAACAGGGCTGTTTTTTTGGGTGATGTTCCTCTGTAAACGATAATTTTTACCAGCGGCTTCTCTTTGGCATCCCATGAGCTTAAATAAGTTTGGTAAACTCCCTTCAGACCCAGGATTTGCATGTAAGCCCGGTCAATGTCTGCTTCATTGCTTTCCTTTGGCAAATAGGTGTAACAGATGACCGGGGCTTTCAGGTCCATTGCCAGCGCCATGACACATAAAAAATTCCCGGGATTGTTCTCAAAGCTGTTAAAAGGAAATAATAGGGCCTTTCTCATCATCGTTTAGTTGTGTTTTGAGAAAGACGATGCTTTAAAAACAGGTCACCTTCTGGATTGATATTCCATAAAAACCGGTTCTTCCTGACATAGGGCAGCCAGTCGGTTCCTTGCACGGGATAGTCGCATTTTGATGGCACTTTCTGACACCTGGTATTCCAGGCCCAGATCCTCTACCGTCTTATTTTTAAAATACTTCTTCAAAAGCAACTCGCGATCGGAATCATTCAATTGTTCCAACATGGATTCGAGGCTGTCCAGGCACAATTCTTTTTTTTGCAAATCTGTCAGGTCTGCTGTTGCTTCCGGTGTATTGCTACTTTCTGTTAAGGAAGCAGTACGGTAATACTTTTGAGCTTTGCAATAGTCTATACTTTGGTTTTGGGCGATCCTGTACATCCAGAAACCAAGCAAAAAGCCATTTTTCAGCAAAGGAAGTTTTTCCATTACCTTTACCATTACCTCCTGGACGAGGTCAGCGGCAATGTCCCGATCTTTCACGATCTTCAGACAAGTATGATATACTTTTTTGTAGTGACGTGTATATATTTCACCAAAAAAGCAATTGTCGCCAGTCGCTTGATACCGAGCTACCAACTGCTCATCTGACATATGTTCAACTACAAGGGTTTGCATGACAGCTATTTTTTATTTGTTGAGGTAAAAGTATAGCTGTTTCGCAGGGGAGGTAAGTGTTAAAAAGCGTAATTTGAAAAAGCGGTAATTCTCGTATTTCTAGGTAATTCTCGCAGTTTTTTATTCGATAATGCCATGTTTAATCGCATACTTAACAAGGCCGGCGGTATTTTTGGTACCCAGTTTTTCCAGGAGATTTCGACGATGGGTGTCAACCGTGCGGATACTGATGAAAAGTTTTTCGGCGATTTCAGGATTTGAATATTCTTCCGCAATGAGCTGCAGGATTTCGGTCTCTCTTTTGGTCAATGGAACGCCTTCTTTTTTTGATTTTAATTTTCCGGGTGATTTGATGTGTTCTATAATTGCCGAAGAAACCTTTTGACTATAGTAGGTATTGCCCTCGGCCACTGTTCTGATAGCCCGGATCATTTCTTCTTTTCCT
Source organism: uncultured Bacteroidota bacterium (assembly GCA_942492125.1). GTDB lineage: Bacteria > Bacteroidota > Bacteroidia > Chitinophagales > Saprospiraceae > BCD1. Next base: position 32,810 of record CALODM010000034.1, on the reverse strand, counting down.
GCATCTTTGAGCATGTATCCTGATGCGCCAACCTCCAGCATTTTGACAATATATCCACTTTCAGCGTGCATGGATAATACCAATATCTTTATATCCGGATAAGCGGCTTTGACGAGTTGGGTCGTTTCAATACCGCTGGTATCTCCCATGGAAATATCCATCAGGATAAGATCTGGTTTGACGGCTTTTAATTGTTCCATAACTTCTCTGCCGTCTCCTGCCTCGGCAATGATGGTGATGTCTTCCACTTCGTTCAGAATGGAAATAATCCCTTCCCGAAATACTTTATGATCGTCAGCAATGAGTATGTTTATCATATGTTTAAGTTGTTAAGGGTATTTCAACAGTAGCCAAAACGCCTCTGCCATTTTGTGTGTCATAATTTAATCGTCCGCCGAGGGCGGCGGTTCTGGTTTGAATATTTCTGATCCCAATGCCTTTTTCCAGAATCTGGCTTAATTCAGATTTGTCAAACCCTATGCCATCATCTTCGACCATCAATAATACGCTTTTCGGATGGCGGATCAATTGGATATTGATATTATTGGCTTTAGCATATTTGATGGCATTGTTGAGTAATTCCTGGGCAATCCTGAAGATGGAAAGTGCAATTTGATTGTCGAGGTTTTCAGTCATCCCGGTGGTATAAAAACGAACGTGCATTTTTTTACTTTCGTTGGTTTTCAGGCACAGATTTTCCAGGGCGGCTACCAAGCCCAGGTCCTTCAGCGCACTGGGCATGAGATCGTGGGATATTTCCCGGATATTATCGGACACCTGGTGAATGAGTTCACTCATTGTATTGATTTTATTCAGGGTTTTTTCAGGGGCTTCCACCAGTTCTGACTTTACGGCATCCAGGTGCAGTTTGATGATGGACATAACCGGACCAATGCCGTCGTGAATTTCCCTGGCCAGTCGCCTTCTTTCATTTTCCTGGCCTTCCAGTACTGCTTTGAGATTGGATTGCTCGCGTTTTTTTCTGCGCGTTATGTCTTCCGCAATAATGATTGTTCCATTGGCAAAAGGGTTACCTTTGAAACGTATGTGTTTGCCACGGATCAACAGCGGATACAGGTCAAAAGGCTTTTCCTGTTTTTTGAGTTGACTTTTCAATACTTTTCCCCAGGCAGGCATACTTTCGAGGAAGTCTGGTAAATTGAAAGGTGCTGGGACGCCACTTTTGGAAGGGATTCCCAGGTTTTTATAAGCTTGGTTATTACACATCAATACGTTTCCCTCCAGATCAATGACGAGGACTCCTATCGGTAAATTCTTTAAAACAGAATCCCAGAATTCCGGGCTATTCAAATAGTTGTTTTGCATAAATCAAAGATACAACTTTAAGATATTCAGGGAAAGTGATCATGAAAACCTCCCAGGATTATTTTTTGTCCTCCTTTTGTATTTATTGTGACCCGGAATGCATTTTCAGTCTTTCTGGAAATGCTGATCGCAGCATTACTCAATTTAGAGGTTGTCCAAATTTTAATCTTCTGAAAACCAGTTATTTGATTTTGATGGTAAATTCACCCGGAAGCTTAGGACAGATGGAAAAATGGAATATTGGAAGAGATACCCAGAGTTCCGGTAATCCGCCTTTCCTTTTCATCCGGTTTTCCAGAAGGGGGAGCATTAAATACTGTTTTCAGGGAATTAATGGGATCAATTTTTTAGACATAATCTTAATTAAAATCATTATTGACAAGTGGAAGAACCGATAATAGATAATTTTAACATTCAAAAGGAGCTGGATCAACAGTATCTTCGATTAAGAGACAAGAGTCATAATCCGGAAGAAAGGCTTGAAGCTTTTCAGTTTATTACAGATTCGGAAGTTGGAGATACACCACTCATCAGAGCCAGGAATATCGAACGGGAATTAGGGGTGCGGCAAATCTTTCTGAAATTCGAGGGAGGCAATCCGACCGGTACCCAAAAAGACCGTATTGCTTTTGCGCAGGCTGAAGATGCTTTGCGTCGGGGGTTTGAAGGTATTTCCCTGGCTACCTGCGGAAATTATGGCACTTCCTGTTCTCTTGCGGCAAAGTATGCCGGGTTGGAATGTGTGGTTTTTATACCGGAGCATTACCGGACCAACAGGGTGAATGCCATGGAAGAAATGGGAGCCCGTATCATAAGAGTCCCCGGAGATTATGAAAATGCAGTCTATGTTTCTCAGAAATATGCCTTGGAACACGAATTATATGATGCTAACCCCGGCAGTGATAATACCTCCCTGCAGTTAAAAGCCTATGGTCAAATGGCTTATGAAATTTACGATGAACTGAGAGATGCCCCTAAAATAGTGGCTGTACCTGTTTCTAACGGAACGGTTCTAACAGGCATTTTTAAGGGCTTTCAAAGTTTATACCACAGAGGAAAAACTTCCCGCATCCCAATTATGGTAGCCGGATCTTCAGCCAAAAAGAATCCTATCGTCAATGCTTTTTTGAATAATAAAACTACCTGCGAGGATTTGAATCCTTTTAAGATAAGGGAAACCGAGATCAATGAACCTCTCATTAACTGGCATTCATTTGACGGGGAAGCTACCCTGCAGGCGATTCGCGAATCAAAAGGGTGGGCCAAGGATGTTACGGATAAAAGAATGATCGCTTTGTCAAAAATGTTGAAAGACAAAGAAGGATTAAATGTGCTTCCGGCTTCTACAGCAGGGCTGGCAGCTCTTGTTGAACCGCCTTTGGCAGATATAGTTCAAAACGATCGTTTTGTGGTTATCCTGACCAGTAGAAAATAAATGTTGAACCGAAGTGGTTTCACTTGAATTTAAAATCATCAATCACTAAATTTTTAAACAAATGAAAAAAGTCCTTGACGGTAACGCTATCGTTTATTGCGAAGGTGCTTTTAATACGCCTAATGGCAAAACAGCCCATGGCCTGGTCCGTTTTACGGAAAGGTTTAACGTTTTATCCGTTATAGATAGTCGCTATGCCGGTCAGGATGCCGGTCAGATCCTGGATGATAATTATTCAGGCATTCCGATTTTTGACAGCCTTGAAGCGGCCGTGAAATCTGCGAATTCAAATGGGTTGAAACCCCAGTTTTTCATCATTGGCCTGGCTCCCGACGGGGGCAGGCTTCCGCAAGCGGCACGCAAAGAGGTATTCAATGCCATTGGATTAAACCTTCATATTGTTTCTGGTTTGCACGATTTCCTTTCTGAAGATATGGAGATCAACAAGCTCGCAGCTGAGCGGGGAGTGACAATTAATGACATTCGCAAGCCGCCGCACAGGAAAGATTTGCACTTTTTTTCAGGAGATATTGAAAAGGTTTCCAGTCTGAAGGTTGCCATTTTAGGAACGGATAGTGCTGTTGGCAAGCGTACCACCGCCTGGTTACTCGTACACGCTTTACGGGAATTGGGAATCAGGACAGAAATGGTCGGCACCGGGCAAACCGCCTGGATGCAAGGCGCAAAATTCAGCCTGGTAATGGACAGTATCGTCAATGATTTTGTGGCCGGGGAAATTGAACATGCGGTTGTCGCTGCCTGGAAGGACGGAGCCGAGGTAATCGTGATCGAAGGACAAGGTAGTCTGATGAATCCTGCTTATCCCGGAGGGTTTGAAATACTGGCAGCAGGAAGGCCAGATATCGTAATCATGCAACATGCACCTGCCAGAAAAGAATATGACGGTTTTCCGGGATACCAGCTCCATCCATTAACACAACAGATCAAAGTTATGGAATTGCTTTCCGCAAAACCAGTGGTTGCGGTAACCGTCAATCACGAAAATATCCGAAAGGAGGACGTCCCGGCGGTTTGTGAACAAATCAACCAAGAAACCCAGTTGCCGACCTTTGATGTGCTCTTGGAAGGCGCCAATGGACTGGCTGGCGTGGTAAAAAAATATTTAAAAAAACAACCAATCTCTTCCCGGTAGAAATAAAATCCAATGGTAATAAAAGAACCCATCATCAATTATCCGTCCCTTGTGGTCATTGATCAGCTGTTGATCGGCCCGGTTAAAATGGAAGCAGATCGTTTGTCAATGCCCTATACCGTAGTCAACAATGGACAAAGGGATACGAATGAACTGATCTATAAATATGAGGAAAAAGTATTCGATCCGGCTAGCCCGGAGAGTAGAAACCTCGCTTCCATGATAGGAGCACAACTGGCCCTGAATTATGGATTGTTCTGCAGGAATATCACTTTTGACGGACTTTTCGATCATACGGATCGTCGGTTTTTGGTCGATATGATGGAGAATACCTCCAGGGAGATTCTCGTCAATAAGATTTTTCAGCCAAATGTATTTTTGGTAGAGGAGGTCAAAAATCTCACCGTTCAAAAGCAAAAAAAATATACGCAGGCAGCGATAGCATTTGTCAATTCGAAATTTGGAGATACCCCTCTGGAATGGTCTTATTGGCCTACTGACCGGGGAAAGCATTGTGTCTTGTCAAGCGGCGGAAAAGACAGTCTGCTAAGTTATGCCCTGCTGAAAGAAATGGGAAAAGAGGTGTATCCGATCTTCGGTAATGAGAGTGGTCGGCATTGGTTTACCGCTTTAAACGGGTACCGGTTCCTCAAAGAAAATGATGAAAATACTGGCCGGGTCTGGATGAACTCCGACAGGATATTTGCCTGGATGTTACGCCACTTACCATTTGTACGGCAGGATTTCTCGAAGTTGCGGACAGATGATTATCCGATAAGATTGTGGACGGTAGCCGTATTCCTGTTTGGGGTGTTGCCATTGATGAAAAAGCATGGTATCGGTCGACTGGTCATTGGGGATGAATACGATAGTTCTCAGCGGGGCAATTACCAGGGGATAACGCATTACAACGGCTTGTATGATCAAAGCGGTTTTTTCGATGAAGCGGTTACCCGTTTTTTTATGAAAAAAGGTTGGTCCATCAGCCAGTTTTCCATTTTGCGGTCAATGTCAGAAATGCTAATTATGAAAACGCTGGTAAAAAGATACCCCGATCTTCAGCGTCACCAGACCTCCTGCCATGCTACCCATGAACGGGATGGAAGAATTTACCCTTGCGGAAAATGCGAAAAATGCCGCAGGATTGTGGGGATGTTGACGGCGCTGGATGCTGATCCCCGAAATTGCGGTTATACCGAAAACCAGATACAAGAGGCTTTGAATGGTCTGGCAGTGAAAAAGGTAAAGCAAATTGGTTCGGATGCCGCGCATTTGTATTATTTGCTTCAGGAGAAAGGATTGCTGACTTCCAAAGCAAAAGCCCATCCGGAAATCATGCAGTTGCGGTTTGACAAGGAACGCAGCCACATTGACGGAATTCCTTTTGATTTGCGATGGCCACTTTTTTCTATATTGTTGGCATATACCGATGGTGCCATCCGAAGAGTCAATCGAAAATGGGAACCTTTTGAGCTCCTGGAAGCAGGGGAAATGAACCTCCCATATCCTTTTGAAACGGAAGAACCGGCAGAAGCACTGGAATCTTTTCGAAAGTTTGACCAGGAAAAACCCCGGGCTGCCAATTATCTTTGGGCTCATTTGACATGGGAAGAGGCTGAACACCGTACCAAAGAAACGGACACGGCCCTGTTACCGGTGGGAGCTATCGAGCAACATGGTCCCCATCTGCCCCTGGATGTAGACGCTTTTGACGCGGATTATCTGGCGAGGAAGGTGGCGGAGGCCTGTAGTGATCCAAAACCTCTGGTGATGCCACTCGTACCATATGGGGTCAGCTATCATCACGATGATTTTCCGGGAACCATTAGTATTACCAATGAAGCAATGTCCCGTTATATTTATGACATTGGTGTCAGTTTGCACAGAAACGGCATTAAGAAACTGATCATTATCAATGGGCATGGTGATAATGCACCTACACTTAATTTTGCCGCCCAGATGATTAACCGGGACACCGGCATGTTCGTTTGTGTGGATACTGGAGAGACCAGTGATTCGGACATTGCCCCCATGACTTCCACACATAATGATATTCATGCAGGGGAAGTTGAAACGAGTACAACACTCGCGATCAGACCGGAACTGGTCCGTATGGACAAGGCTCAAAATACAACCCTCAAATTCAGTAACAGGTATTTGGATTTCAGTTCTAGAAACTATGTTCCCTGGTACGTTCAAACCAAAAAAATAAGTGAAGACGGTACCATGGGGGACCCAACCATTGCCACTGCGGAAAAAGGAAAAAAAATATGGGAAATAATGATCGGACACCTGGTAGCCTTTGTGGAGGCTATCAGCGGAATGGATCTTGAAGAAATCTATCAAAAACGATATTGATGTTTACAGTTATCAAAAATTTGGAAGTTTGGGAAGTCAAGATGCCCTTGACGGAATCTTATGATATTGCCTATGAAACCATTACTGAGGCCACTAATATTTTTTTAAGGATTCAAACCAACGACAGGCAAACAGGCTGGGGGTGCGCTGCGCCGGACCTGGAAGTAACCGGAGAGACTCCGGCTCAGGTAATAGCAAAATTTCGTGAAAAGGTTGAACCCTTTTTATACGGCAAAAATCCTTTCCTCATTGCCAGACATATCCAGGAATTGAGAAAATTATGCCCAGACAGTCCTTCCTTATTGGCTATGGTGGATATTGCATTACATGACCTACTTGCCAAAAGAGCGAACTTGCCTTTATATCAATTACTGGGAGGGTTCAGGGATTCTATACCCACCAGCATAACTATTGGTATTTTGCCGGTTGACACAACACTTGAAAAGGCCTTGCAATATTCAAGGCAGGGATTCTTTATTTTCAAAATAAAGGGTGGAATAAATGTCGATATAGACGTGGAACGAATGGTGAAATTACGGGAGTTGTTGGGAAGAAATATCCGGCTCCGGTTTGATGCCAACCAGGGTTATTCCATTGATGAAACGATCCGATTCGTAGAGGAAACCCGTAAATGTAATATTGAAATCGTGGAACAACCTACCCCTCGGTATGAGTTCGAATCAATGGGAGTAGTCTCCGAAAAAAGCCATTTGCCCATCATGGCCGACGAAAGTTTACTCACCTTAAAGGATGTATTTAAAATTGCCAGTAATGGCTGGGCAGATATGATAAACATCAAATTGATGAAGGTTGGAGGAATCCTTTCCGCTATGCATATCAACTCGGTGGCCAAGTCAGCCGGGATGGAAGCCATGGTGGGGTGTATGGACGAAAGTGCGCTGGGCATTGCCGCCGGATTGCATTTCGCATTGTCAAGGCCCAATGTCGAATTTGCTGATCTGGACGGACATATGGAATTACTGGAAGATCCGGCTGCTGGCTGCCTGAATCTTAAAAACGGGATACTCTATCCGGTGGATAAGCCTGGTTTGGGGGTCGATTTAAGAGTGATGGAAACATGGTAGCATTATTGTCCGTTTTTTTGTAAATTATCAGATGGTTTGGTGAGGCATTTATGAAAACTTAATAACATGACCAACAGGAGTGTTCAACAACCGGATTTGCGGCAAATGCATAAGGTTTTTGCCCTCATTCTGCTTTGTTTACTGGTCACTTGTAAACCCCAGAACGAAACACCGGTTGTTGTTTCGGATATGGAAGTTCCCAAAGGTTTTCAGCCTGTTTTTTATGATGTCGACCAGGAGGTTCCCATTCGGGAATATTTCGAATTCATGGATGCCCTGATTGCCCATCTGGACACAACAATAAACTATCCGCTTAATGAATATCTGATCGCCCATGCCAACCCCTGGCTGATCGATAGCCTGGTACATACGGATTATTATTATCTGAAGGAAAAAGGTATCTTTAATGAAGACCCGCAAGCATTGCCGGCCCTCCGGAAGGGGGATCAGCTTTTAATACCCGATTCGCTCATGGCGGATTCTCTCTGGAAAAATCTTGATCACACCAGGATTGATGTGAATATTCCGGAGTTCACATTGCGCATTATTGAAAACGATAAGGTTTTATACACCTTTCCTGTTCGCGTAGGGCGTGTAGAACAAAAATACCTCGCTATGGCCGGACGTAAGGTGGATTTGCGCACCAAAACGGGAACTGGCCAGATTGTCCGGGTAAACCGCAACCCTGTTTTTATAAATCCCGGCAATAACAAACAATATTACAAAACCCGTCGTGATGATGGAAATCTAACCAAATTACCGCGTACTCCCTGGATTGAACCTGAACTTGATGGTCAACGATATGGCCAGTTGATCCACCCTACCACCAACCCTGAGACCCTGGGGAAACCATATTCCAATGGGTGTTTAGGCATGAGAGAAGGGGATATGTGGCGGGTTTACTACCATGCTCCTGTCGGCACCCCAATACAGATTCGCTATAGTCTGCAGGTGATTGATGCAAAAGGAGATACCACCCTGTTGAAAAACATCTATCCTGGTTTTGAAAAAATAGAAACGCGCCGGAGGATAATAGCTGCTACAATGTTTTCCCGGTCTGATGCGGAAGCCCATTCCTCTATTTGTGATTGTGGGGTTCTGGAAGAGTAAATGGCTGTTTTCATTCAAAGACCACCTTCGAATAGTGACCTTTTTTTCCCGCTCGTCTTCTTCAAAAATTTTATAAACAAATGAAAAAAGTCCTTTTTCTTACTGATTTCTCTACTCACGCACCTGAAATTTTCAAGTATGCGGCAGATATCGCTTATTTTTTTAAGGCACGGTTGATTTTATTGAATGCCTTTGATCAGCCGGAATTAAAATTATTGTCGTCAGAAGAAAATGAACAGTTAAGAGACATTGCCAATAAACGACTTGTAAGTTTTGCCGAGAGTCACCTGCCCGCAGATTATAAGAATCTTAAAACAGACTGTCTAACAGAACCGGACTTTGTTGCTTCAGCTGTACAGAAACTGGTTGCTAAGGAAGCCATTGATCTGGTGGTTATGGGAATGACTGGTAAAGATAATGTCATGGATAAGATCTTCGGATCAACTTCACAGGAAATATTGTCTAAGGTTAATTGTCCCGTTTTGATGATCCCGGATAGTGCTGTTTTTAATGGAATAGATAATGTTGTGTACACGACAGACTTTGAATTCAGGGATCTGGCGGCCATTAATTACCTGAAAAAATGGGCCACGGCTTTTGAGGCTAAAATCCATTGTTTGCATGTTGTGGAACCCAACGAAAACATGGTCAATGTTTTAAGGAATATGGAAATTTTGAGTGAAACCTATAAGAGCAATAAAAACATTCTTGTGGATTCGGTAGAAGGTAACTTCCGGGAGGAAATTGAAAAATTTGCCAGGCGTAAAAAGGCGGATATCGTGGTGATGATGATGCGTAAAAATAATTTTATCACAAAATGGATTAACAGCTCATCGGTAAAAGGTGTGGCCCGGAATATTAATATTCCACTCCTGGTGATTAAAGATGATGTGCCAAAACGAGAGAGTGAAATACTTCAATGGCTGGAATTGTTCAAATCAATCGCTTAAATTTAAGAAAATGAAGCGACCATGATAGTTATTAATCATAAGTTTCACATAAGGGTATGATTTAAAAAGATCCTGGATCTGCCTGGCGGCAGACAAGTTCAAAGAATTAATAAATTTTTAAACAGATGAAAAAAAATAATCGTTATTCAGACGATGAGCTCGATGAATTTAAGAATATCATTGAGCTCAAAATGAATAGGGCGAAGAGTGAATTGAATTACTACCAGGAGCAAATTCAGGATCTTGGCGAACATATAAATGATGATCATCACGATTGGTCGGAAGGGGCTATGATTATCGGTGACCTGGAAATGCTCAACGACTTGGCAGACCGTCAAAAGAGATTTATCGGGGAGTTGGAAGATGCCTTAATGCGTGTCAGGCATAAAACCTATGGTATCTGTACAGTAACAGGGGAGTTAATTGATAAAAGACGATTGATTGTGGCACCCACTACCAGGCTTAGCCTGGAGGCGAAAAATATTCTGGAACAAAAGAATAAGGTAATTATTCAGGATAATTCAAAAGAAAGTGATAAACCTGAGATTACTCCTGCAGTGCCGGTACCATCGTTCCCGAAAAAAGCCATAAAACTTTTAGATTATGAGGACGAGGCAGATGATCTGGCTCTGATCGAAGAGGACGATGAGCCTTCCAATTATACCTCGTTGGATGATATCGCAGATGATTTGGGTTTTGAAGAAGACTACAATTTCTGATTTTTTTGTTAGGGAAACCCGATTTTTCAAAAAAAAAGGTGACCTTTTTCCTGGTGAACGTCTATGTATCAAATTCAATTTCAAGTGACGGAGTACGCTTGAATCAAAGCAACGAATTAGATAAAAATTATGAATTTGACCATAGAAAAAACAACAGGGTATTTTACCGAATCAGAGTTGTCTGAATTCAGGAAGGTTATTGATGAAAAACTGGAGCAGGCCAAGAAACAATTTCATTTTTACCAGGAACAGATTTTTGATTTTACGGATATGATGGGCGGAGAACAGCAGGAATGGGCTGACGAAAACCTGATCATGAAAGATATCGAGTTATTGACGGAACTGGTTCAGGCCCAAATAGGGAAAATTGAAAAACTGGAAAAAGCTCTGCGGAGGATCCGTCAAAAGCGTTTTGGCATTTGTGAGGTGACCGGAAAGCTGATGGATAAGAAAAGCCTGTTGGCTGATCCTGTTAAAACCAATAGTTTGATAACAGAAACTCAGGTGTCTGACCAGTTTTTTGAGGATATCTTCTTGGACTTTAACGTGGGGGAAACAGGTTATAAAAACGTGCAAAAAGAAGAAGAAATATCAGAAAATTACATTTCTTTGGACGATATTGCAGAAGCATATGGTTTTGAGGAAGAATATAATCTATAAATTGTTAATCAATCTAAGTTGCGGGTTAAAGGTTTCAGGTTACAGATTCGAGTATCTGCGTCAAAAATTCAATGATTGTAGGAGTAAATCGAGGAATTTTGAGGGATCTTCCACAAAATAAGGCAACCAGAAGCAAGCAACTTGTTAACCATAATTTGAATTAATCACTTTATTATCAAAAATTAATAAATTTTTAAACAAATGAAAGGTTCTAGTAAGAAGAAGCAAAAAACGACAAAAGGCTTCCAGGAAAAATCCTTCAATGATGGTGTTCGAAAAAAGAAACTGAAACCCATACCTCGCTTAAAATACAAACGGTTTGAGCAGGACGATGAAAAATAAATAGCAGAAATATGAGTCATCCCGAATTTTGGCTTAGACCAAAATTCGGGATTTTTCGTAATTTATTGACTTACAGGCATTTGAATAAAATTCCCGACTTGACAGAAATCGTACATGAATAATTGGGGGGCGGCTGCCTGAAAATCTTGCTGTTTGACGGAGGAGTTTAGATTTTCTAGCGTTTTTGTTTACTTTTGGGGCAATGCCAAAAGTAAAAGCCTAGCCGGCTCGAGGCGATGCCAAGCTAAAGAACAAGTAGTTGTTTTTCAAAGCTTTGTAGTGCTTTCATGAAAACTAATACCCCACCGAAGCAATTCCGAAATTGAAACATTCCATTAATTTTTAAAAAATCAGTTTTCAAAAATTCGGGATGTCTCATGTTTTTATGGCAAACCACCTCAGGGAGACACCTTTGGGCAGCCTGCGGGAGGGATGAAAATTGTTTCCTTGTCGAAGGAAGGACTTGTCCTTGGAGCATACCGCCCCCGATGTCCGAAGCACAATTCCCAAAAACAAAAAAGCAATTGTTGCAGACTTCAACGCAGTACGCTCATTTCACCCTACAGTAGGCGCAAAGCTCTGCAAGCATATTTTAGGCAAAGCTAAAAGCCTGTCTTTCCGTGGAGCGTGCAGGCCTTGAAGATCGATCTTTTTATTTTCTCAAGCTGCCTTTTTTTTGGATCGTTGCCAGAGCACCACGGTTCCCGCAATTCCGATCAGAAAAAGCACCACTGAAATAACCTCCGCCTGGGTAACCTTCATCCCCAGTAAGTCGTAATCAATATTGACGCGAATCTTCTCAATCCAGAAACGTTCAAGGCCGTTGAAGATGAGGTAGATGAAAAACAACATGCCCGGAATGGTGATACGCTTTCTCAGCAACCACAGGATTCCGAAAATGGCAAAAGCCATCAGGGTTTCATAAAAGGCAGTAGGGTAGACGGGCGCAGCAAGTTTGTGACAGTACCTGTTGGTGCATCCTTCCATCAGCACCCCTTCATTTATTACATTGCGCGGGTAATCATAGGACCACAACCAATCCGGTAGTATCCACCAATCCGGAATGGCAGCGAGGTGTTCGATGCCCCAGTCACCATCACCCGAAAAATGACAACCCAGGCGGCCAACACCATAGGCGATGATCAAGGCCGGTGCCACTGCATCCAATACGTGAATGATAGGAATTTTCTTGGTTCGCAAATACCACGATACGCCGAGGAATCCTCCGATAAGTCCCCCGTAGATGGCCAGGCCGCTTCCGGAGAAGAACATACCTGCCGGATCAGCAAAAAAGGCAGGTAAATCTTCGATGATAGCAAAAACCTTGGCACCTACCACTCCCGATATCGCAGCTATCATCGTGATCGGACCAATGAGGTCATGGGGATAGGTATTCCGGGTTATCTCCTGAGGCTTGGGAAGTTTTTTTCGCTGTCCCTGCCAATAGGTATATCCGCCAAAGACGGCTGCACCGAGAATAGCGAGCAGCCAGTTGCCCTGAAGATTGAGCAGGACTCCCGAAGGATCCCGCAACATTTCGTTGTAATTGGCGATGACATGAGGTACTTTCAGGCCCAGGACCAGTCCCCAGGCTGCATTCGAAATGATCTCCCCCATACTTGCTCCTGCACCACTGATGATTTTTACCGGCATTGGCTTGAACAGGCCTTCTGTTGCTTTTCGCTTCAACTCTTTGTTGAGGAAAAAAGCTGCTGTCAAAATGGCCAAAACAAGCAGCAGACCAAAGGTTTTGATTAGGGAGAGTCCACCATCAACAGGTGTGCCAAAAAGGTCGTGGAAAATATACGAGAGATCTGGGTACATGAGTTGTTTGACTAATGAAATAATGATTCAATGATACAAGGAAATGGGGAAACAAGAAAACGAAATTAGGATAATTTCTATTTATGGACTATATAATTTAATCGAAAAACGGAGCGACTAGATATTTTAATTCCTCTAACCAATGATTGTTTTTTCTGGTAATTCATTTCAATATTTCATTTGAATACGGATGGGTCTGTAAAAGGAAACGTGTGTTGAAATGGTAGTCTTAAGTACTGACGGTACCCAAAAAGGAGTTTCAATAACGGGAATACCAGGATTTGATGGATAACGGCATCCTGGTGTTGACCTTTGTTTATACCAGATTGGGTATTTTACTCTCCATAACTCCGTCGGGGCTTATATCATTGAGTTCAACCTTTTCTATCGTATTCAGCAATCCTTCTACAAAAGGCATTTCGATCTTGATGTAATTATCGGTGAAGCCGGAGATAAGGTCTTTGTCTTTATGAGCTTCAAAAAGGACAGGCCTGGTTTCTCCCTGGTGTTTTTGATAGAAAGCCCTTTTTTTCTTCTCGCTCAGGATGGTCAGCATTTTGTTCCGGCGGCGGCGTTCCTCCATGGGGACCTTTCCGGCCATTTCAAAAGCCGGTGTGTTGGGTCTTTCTGAATAGGTGAATACGTGGAGATATGCCACGTCGAGTTCATTGATGAAGCGGTACGTCTCCAGGAAATCTTCTTCCGTTTCACCAGGAAAACCCACAATAACGTCTACGCCAATGCAGCAGTGGGGGATGAGTTTACGGATTTGTTCCACCCTTTGTGCATACAGCTCACGCTTGTATCGCCTTTTCATCATTTGGAGCTGTTTATTATTCCCGGATTGTAAAGGGATATGGAAGTGCGGTGCAAAACGTTTTGAACCCGCCACGAACTCAATGACTTCGTCCGAACATAAATTAGGTTCAATGGACGAAATCCTGAAACGGTCGATGCCTTCCACTTTGTCCAGTTCTTTGATGAGGTCAATAAATAGAGCTTCTTTTTTTGGTTTAGTACCCTCAATAACTTCGGTACCATTTCCAAAATCACCGATATTCACACCCGTCAACACAATTTCCTTAACCCCCATATCGGCAATTTTATGGGCATTGGCAACAACATTGTCCACCGTATCACTTCTGCTGGCGCCGCGGGCTTTGGGAATGGTGCAAAAAGTACATTTATAATTACAACCGTCCTGAACTTTAAGGAAAGACCGGGTGCGGTCCCCAAAAGAAAAGGCGTTGACAAAATCTTTGGCTGCACTGACTTCTCCGGCACTGACCATGCCTTTGTTTTGTGTTTTTGACAAGTCGTCAATGTAATCCAGAATGCGGAATTTCTCGGCGGCACCCAATACCAGGTCAACGCCGGGAATACCGGATATCTCTTCCGGTTTCAACTGTGCATAACAGCCGGTAACCACCACGAGTGATTGTGGATTGTTGCGCATGGCCTGGCGCACGATCTTTCGGCATTTTTTATCGGCGAAATCGGTGACCGAGCAAGTGTTGATCACACAAATGTCGGCTCCGTCGTGGAAGCCTACTTCTCCATAGCCGGCTTCTTCAAACATTCTCCCAATGGAAGAGGTCTCCGCATAATTGAGTTTGCAGCCCAGCGTATAAAAAGATACTGTCTTTGGTGTGGCCATGATCGGGTATTGAAAAACTGCGAAACGGATGAACAATTGTGCATTCATCCGTTTCGATACTATTTAGGGTACTGATTATTCAGTATTTTATTAAATGGTCATGATATCTTCTTCCTTGGCTTTCACCAGCCCATCGACTTTTTCCCCAAAACTATCGGTAAGTTTTTGAGCTTCGGCTTCCTTATCATGTCCCATATCTTCAGGATACCCGTCTTTGACGGCTTTTCGGATGCTATCGATTGCCTTGTGCCTTGCACTGCGAATACTAACCTTGGCATCTTCGCCCAGTGATTTGGCCTGTTTAACCAGGTCTTTACGGCGTTCTTCCGTTAAAGGCGGAATGCTGATCCGGATCACTTCACCATCGTTTTGAGGGGTAACCCCAAGGTTAGCTTCAAAAATAGCTTTTTCGATGGGTCCAATCATGTTTTTCTCCCAGGGCTGTATGACCAGGGTGCGGGAATCCGCATTACTGATGTTTCCAACCTGATTCAGCGGTGTTGGATTGCCATAGTATGTAACCAGAAGGCTGGCGACCAGGCTGGCGTTTGCTCTTCCGGTTCTAATTTTAATTAACTCATTGCCAAGATGATCAATGGCTTGAACCATGGCACCTTTTGTTTCAGTCATTAATTTTTTAATCTCTTCCTGATGATTAACCATATCTGTAATTTTAGTTTAAATAGAACTGCCGGTGTTGAAATTCCAGGCAGTCGGGCTTTGCTTTTTTATTTTATTAATCACGGTACCGGAGTACGAAGTACAGTAATACAACGAGTGCAGATAATGCGGCTGAAACATAAGTCATAGCAGCCCACCAAAGGGCATCTTTGGCGCCATCGTGTTCGGCAGTACCCATTTCATTACTGTTGTCGAGCCAGGCCAGAGCACGTCGGCTGGCATCAAACTCTACCGGCAGCGTAATAAAGCTAAAAAGTGCCGTAATTGCAAATGTAGCAATTGTTATCAAAATCAGCGTAGGATTATTGCCTACCCCAAAGGCTCCAAGCGCAAAAAGCAACAGGAATTGCTGTGCTTTTGAGGCAAAACTTACCACGGGTACTATCGCTGATCGTAATTGTAACCAGGTATAGGCCGTGGCGTGTTGTACGGCATGCCCACATTCGTGAGCTGCAACGGCAGCAGCGGCAATACTGCGTCCATGATAAACATCGGGACTTAACATTACCACTTTTTTCAGTGGATTGTAATGATCCGTTAAATTGCCGCGACCTTCCAATATCTGAACGTCGTGGATATTGTAATGGCGCAGCATTGTTTCCGCAATTTCACGACCGCTTTTGCCAGATCTTACCGGTATTTTGGAATAATAGGCAAATTTGCTTTTCAGCCGGTTGCCTATCGCCATACCTATCAATGACAAAATTCCTGTTAAAATAATATAACCTAAGTATCCTCCGCCCATGTTATTTTTTTTGTGAACTAATAGAATACGGCTCCTGGTCCGTTTTCAATATTCTGACTGGGAACCTGAACAATGGTCACAAAACCTAATCCAGAATATCATAACGCGTATATGGCCTTAAAGCCTTTGGAATAACAATGCCTTCGGGCGTTTGGTTGTTTTCAAGCAAGGCTGCCATAATTCTTGCCAGGGCCAGGGCACTACCGTTAAGGGTATGCGCCAGTCTGGTGGATTTGCCATCACGGAACCGGATTTTTAACCGGTTGCTCTGATAGGTCTCGAAGTTGGATACAGAACTCACTTCCAGCCATCTTTCCTGAGCGGCTGAGAATACTTCGAAATCAAAAGTCAGGGCAGAGGTGAAACCGAGGTCTCCGCCACATAGTCTCAAAATCCGGTAAGGTAATTCCAGCTTATCGAGTACACCAGACACGTGTGCCAGCATTTCATGCAGCGTGTCGTAAGACTTGTCAGGGTGCTGGAACTGAACGATTTCCACCTTGTCAAACTGGTGTACACGGTTCAGCCCTCGCACATGGGCACCGTATGAGCCTGCCTCCCGGCGAAAACAAGGCGTATAAGCCGTAAACTTCATCGGGAAATCTTTTTCCTCCACGATAACATCCCGGTAAATATTGGTCACAGGTACTTCCGCCGTTGGGATCAGGTAAAAATCATCTCTTTCTACATAATACATCTGTCCCTCTTTATCCGGCAGCTGGCCTGTGGCGCGTGCGCTGTCGGCATTCACCATCAAGGGCGGGATGATCTCTTCATATCCGGCCTCTGTAGCTTCATCCAGGAAAAAATTAATGAGGGCTCTTTCCAGCCTGGCGCCTTTGCCACGGTAGAGCGGAAATCCGGCTCCCGTGATCTTGGTACCCAATTCCAGATCGAAAATATTGTATTTTTTAGCCAGCTCCCAATGGGGGAGGGAGCCTTCTCCCAAGTCAGGAATATCGCCTTCCCAGGGCCGGTAAACTTCGTTGTCCTCGTCGGTATTTCCTTTTGGTACCGATGGATGTGGCGTATTGGGAATGGTGTAAAGAGCTTCTTCCAGTTGTGCTTTGGTTGCTTTGAGTGTGTTTTCCAGCTCACTGATCTGCTCTTTTAAGTCACCGACTTTATTTTTGATCGCTTCTGCTTCGTCACTTTTCCCCTGCTTGAATAACTGACCGACTTCTTTAGACAGATTGTTTTTTTCCTGCAGTACTTGATCCAGACTGGTCTTTGTTGCTTTCCGAAGGTCGTCCAATTCAATGACCTGGTCAACGATTTTGAGATCTTCGTCCTTAAAGTTGCGTGTTTTTAAACCCTGGATTACTCTTTCTTTGTTCTCTTTGAGAAAGCTAAGTTGTAACATAAATTCAGCGTATTTTCTTAGAAGGTTTTTATAATAACACACAACAGATGTGCGTTTTATATTTGTCTTTTAGATATTTTTTGCAAAGATACTATTTGAATTCAAAAATTAAATGTATTTTTGCGGAGCATTTATCACAAAAGCACACCAAGCCAATTCTACCTTCCACTATTATTACAAATAATTCTTATAGTTTCCTTGTATAAATTTTGAACGGTAGAAATAAGTTCCATTTCTTGTATTTTTCCCTACATCATCAGGAAGTTTACATTAGATACTAAAGCTTGATTTCCTTTTCATTATTGTATTTTTTGAAAACCATGTGCTTCTGATAAACTACAATTCAATAGATTAAGCCTCCTTTATCTGAAAAGATCAAAATCTATTTTAACTAATTAGTCACCCTTATCCCGCCAACCGGGATTTAAGAAAAAGAAATTACCAAAAAATATTATGATTGATATTTTGCAATTGAATGACATGCTGGTTCCTGAATTAAAGGATCTGGCGGAGCGTTTGGGCCTCAAGGGTTATAAGCGATTAAATAAACAGGAACTGATCCACAAAATACTGGATCACCAGGCTGTTGTAGGAGCTAGCGAAACTCCTGATAAGGAAGAGCCCAGAGCTCCAAAACCCAGAAAAAAAGTCAAAAAAGAAGCTGATAAATCGGAAAAACCCAGCCGCCGGGAGGAAAAGCCTGAAATGACTTCTGAAGATGATAAAGAAGCCGATAAAAAAAGGCCCTCTCGTATCAAAAAGAAGTCAGAAAATGCTGACACTCCAAAGGAAGAATCTGGAAGAGGAAGGGAAAGAGAACCGGGAAGAGACCGGGAAAGAGAATCGGGAAGAGACCGGGAAAGAGCTCCAAGATACAAGAAGAGCGACAGATCTGAGGAAAAGAGTTTTGCCCAAAAAGCGGAAGATGATGCGTCTAAATTCGATGTTGAACTGGATGGTATCATTGAAGGCGAAGGTATCCTTGAAATGATGCCAGACGGTTACGGGTTCCTCCGTTCTTCTGATTATAATTATCTGACCTCCCCGGATGATATTTATGTTTCTCCTTCCCAAATCAAATTATTCGGTTTGCGTACAGGAGATACCATCAAAGGTGCTATTCGTCCGCCAAAAGAAGGTGAAAAATATTTTGCCCTGCTTCGGGTAAGTAAGATCAACGGCCTCAATCCTCAGGATATTCGTGACAGAGTACCTTTTGATTACCTCACTCCGCTTTTTCCGGATGAAAAGCTAAAATTGACCGTTTCACCGACAGGCAGAGACTTCAGTAACCGGATGATCGACTTGTTTACGCCTATCGGTAAAGGACAACGCGGGTTGATCGTAGCCCAGCCGAAAACGGGTAAGACCTTCCTACTCAAAGATATGGCAAATGCGATCGCCAAAAATCATCCTGAATGTTACCTGATCGTTTTGCTCGTAGATGAGCGCCCTGAGGAGGTGACCGATATGAAGAGAAGTGTCAATGCAGAGGTAATTGCCTCCACTTTTGACCAGCCTGCGGACAATCACGTGAGAGTAGCTGGCGTTGTGTTGGAAAAAGCAAAAAGACTTGTAGAGTGCGGGCATGATGTGGTTATCCTTTTGGATTCCATCACGCGCCTCGCCAGAGCCTATAATACGGTTGCCCCGGCTTCCGGAAAAGTACTTTCCGGTGGTGTGGAAGCTACAGCCTTACATAAACCTAAGAAATTCTTCGGTGCTGCCAGGAATATTGAGGGCGGAGGTTCATTGACCATCCTTGCCACAGCACTGATCGAAACCGGTTCCAAGATGGACGGTGTTATCTTTGAAGAGTTCAAGGGTACAGGTAATATGGAACTTCAACTGGATCGTGCATTGTCCAACAAACGACTGTATCCTGCCATCGATCTCACGCAGTCCAGTACGCGTAGGGACGATCTGTTACTCGATAAAGATACCTTACAGCGCATGATCATCCTGCGTAAACACCTTGCAGACATGAAGTCTGTGGAAGCTATGGAGTTTATGCGGAAGAATATGTTACATACTTCCAGTAATGAAGAATTCCTTGCTTCCATGAATGGGTAAGCATTCAGATTTTCTGGTTTAGTGATTATCCCAAATTCCGATTGAGGTCGGAGTTTGGGATTTTTTTTGTCTGCATCAGGGTAGTGATATTTGAAAATAACAGGATTGAGGCACATTCCTGTTATTTGCCAAGTGCAAGCCTTCCTTTGAAAGGAACGTGATTTTTTTGTTGAAGACAGGATTATGCCGGAATTGAAGGCGGTCATTAAGTTGGATGACCACATTTGGTATAAGCAATGAATTATTGCCAGGCTCATCACTTGCCTGTTGGATCATAGATAAACTTTGGAAGCAAAGGCCCCGATTGGCAAAGCGTTTATAAGGTAAATCACCCCGAAAATAAAAAATCCTGCAAATCCTCATCCGGAGAATGGATCACGACAGCGCTACAAATATGGCAATGATCAGCAGGATGATTGCAGCGACGGTAATATAAAAGGTATTGCTGTTTTTGTATTTGTTGAATAACATTTCCAGAGCTTCCCGCCATTCTAACTTGCGGGCAAGGCTTTCTTTGACCAATAAGAAGTATCGCCTTTTCATGGCCTTTGGATTGCCGTGTTTTTTGAGAATGAAAAATTCGCCATCGAGAAATGCCAGTTCAAAAATCTCCCCCTGGGAACCATGAAAACCAAAAATCAGCTTATTCTCGAGGTATCGCCATTCTCCTACCTGGTAATTTCCGTCGATGGAACGGATATATTCTCCATCGGGATTGAAGATGTGCATGGTTACCTGATGGAAATGGTCAGAATCCCGAAACTCGATCCAATGTTTTCCGACGTAGAACTGCTCTTCCCTTAGGTCTTCACTATGTGATTTGACCTCCGGAATGATTTTGTCCAAATACTCATCCATCGATTCTGCCGGCGGCAGATCCGAGTTGAAAGCATCAGCAATATTGTCAACAATTTTATTATCCAATAACCACGGGTTTTATGCAGGTTCCCAGGTCTTGATTCCGGGAAATCACTGCGGTTATAAGTGGATTATTCCGGAAATTCAATAGGGTCGATCATTGGCAGCTTGATAAGCTCTTTTTCTTTGGCATCGATGGACATGAACCCGAGGATTCCTCCCGAGGCTTCGGCTACGTGCTTGGCAAAGCTCAACAGGCTTTCATAATACAGCTGCGCATACCAACTGTCAATTTTTGGCAGAATAACATTCAGTTTAGCCAGCTTGTCACTGATCAGGTGTTGCATTTCAGATATATCTTCAGGCAATTTATCCAGGTAGTAGTTTAATCGCTCTTGAAAATTTTCGCCAACTTCCCGGTAGAGCGGTTTGAGCTCTACTTTTTCTTTATAACCTCTGATTTTTGCGAGTTTGGTAGCCCATTCTTTTTCACGTGCATCAATCTTGCCGTCTGCTCCGGCAATCAGCAACGTAACCAAAGCTACCGCATCAATTACAATTTCGCGTTCTTCGGCAGTCAATACTTTAAGTTCCTTTACCATTTTAAGTGTTAAATTTTCGCCTGTTTAAAATTATCAATTATCTGAAAATGAATTATTTATACAAAAAAAATGCCTGATTTTTTTTAAAGGTGAGCAATAGTAAGGTTACCAACTTTAAACCTGACAAACAACTTTTAAGTTTACTGCGACGGGGTTTATGTTCCACCTTTATTGCAAAAGTAAAAAACTAATCCAAAATAGTGTTTTTAAAAATGCGTGATTTTTCTTTACTAAGGCTTAACTTTGCGCTTTTCAACACTTCTATACATACTTCATGAGCGAGCAGATAAAACACGAGTGCGGGATAGCATTGGTTCGTTTGTTAAAACCACTCGAATATTATCAGGAAAAATACGGAACTTCTCTGTATGGCCTGAATAAGTTGCGACTGTTGATGCAAAAACAACGCAACCGCGGTCAGGACGGAGCCGGATTGGCCACGATCAAACTACACCCTTCCCCCGGGAAGAAATATATCAGCAGAAAGAGAAGTGTGGCTTCCAATTATCTCGCCGACCTCTTTAAACAGGTTTACTGGCATTTCGAAGACCTTCCGGAAGACAAGCTGAATGACCCCAAATGGTTAAAAGCCAATAAGCCTTATGTCGGTGAGGTGTTGCTGGGGCACCTGAGGTATGGAACTCACGGCGATAATTCCATTGAAACCTGTCACCCTTTCCTGCGACAAAATAACTGGATTACCAGAAATCTCATCCTGGCAGGAAATTTTAACATGACCAACGTAGATGAACTTTTTGGACAACTGGTCGAACTGGGGCAATATCCAAAAGAAAAGTCCGATACGGTAACTGTACTCGAAAAGATCGGCCATTTTATCGATGATGAGGTAGAAAGGCTGGTGGACTGGTACAAACCCAATGATTATCCCAATGAAAAAGTAAATAAGCTTATTTTTGATAAACTCAATGTTCGCAGAATACTGAAACGGTCCTGCAAAAAATTTGATGGTGGCTATGTTATAGGGGGTATGATTGGTCACGGGGATGCCTTTTTTCTGCGGGATCCATCGGGAATTCGTCCGGCTTTTTATTATCAGGATGATGAAATTGTAGTGGCTGCTTCGGAAAGACCAGCCATTCAGACAACCCTTGACGTTCATTTTTCGGATATCCACGAATTACCTCCGGGGCATGCGTTAATAGTAAAACACGATGGCAAAGTAAAACTGAAGCCCTTCATCAAGCCGCTGGAGCGTAATGCTTGTTCCTTTGAGCGTATATATTTCTCCAGAGGTACAGATCGCGATATTTACCTCGAAAGAAAAAAGCTTGGAGAATTGATGGCCGACGATATCATGAAGGCTATTGACGGGGAATTTGAACATACTGTTTTTTCAGCAGTACCCAATACCGCAGAAACGGCCTTTTTTGGTTTGGTGGAAGGACTGGAAAAACAACTCAATTTTCTCAAACATCAACAGATCCTGAATTTAGGGGACAAACTGGATTCTCCGGAATTAGACAGAATCCTCGCGCTGAAACCGCGAGTGGAAAAGATCGTGGTCAAGGATGCCAAACTCAGGACATTCATCGCTGATACAAGCTCCCGTGGGGATATGGTCTCCCATGTGTATGATGTGACTTACGGGATTGTGAAAAACCACAAAGATACCCTCGTCTTGCTCGATGATTCGATTGTCCGGGGAACCACCATGCGCGACAGCATCATTCAGATCGTTTCCAGGTTGAAACCTAAAAAGATCATCATCGTCTCCTCCGCTCCACAGATTCGCTACCCGGACTGTTACGGTATTGATATGTCAAAGATCAATGAATTTGTTGCTTTTAAAGCACTGGTCGCTTTGCTCAAGGATAACAATAAGGAACATTTGCTGGACGAAACCTATAAACGATGTAAAACAGCGGTGGAACTTCCCAAAGAAGCGGTTAAAAATGAACTGATAGAGCTTTACAACGAATTTACTTACGAACAAGTTTCAGATAAAATCGCCGAGATCATAACGCCTCCGAATGTAGAGGTGGAAGTTCAGGTTATTTATCAAACGATTGACAACCTGCATGTCGCTTGTCCGGATAACAAAGGAGACTGGTATTTCTCCGGAAATTATCCTACCCCGGGCGGAAATAAAGTAGTGAATAAAGCTTTCATCAATTTTATGGAAGGCAGGGATGAACGGGCGTATTAAATGTTGGTCTGAAGCCTTTGAAATCATGCGGTCACTATGGGCTTGCCTTAGGCGGGATCTCCGTAGTTTTGGCTACCCTTGCTGTCCCATTTTGACAGGCTCGCATTATTTACCGCTTCTTACAGTTTAACCGGAATGACCTTTTTTTATTGGGAGGCCGTGCCTGTTAAGCCTGATATTTATGCCCCCGAATTGCCCTTCCTGCCCTGTCCAAAATCTCCGAGATTTGTGGAAATTCCGATGTGGTGTACTTTTTGGCCCAGGTGAAAATTGGAACGCCCGTAATCCAGGCGAAAGGTTTTTACTTTTACACCAAACCCAAAGGAAAAACCTGAGAATCCTCTGTAGTTCTGAATGGTCATTTCTTTTTGCCTGAGGTGACTGTAACCGAGGCGTAGTCTGAGGTTTTCCTTTTTACCCAACAAGAACTCACCACTGAAAACAAAATGTCTGAATAAATTGTCGAGCAAAACAGAGGCCTGACTGCGTTCCTGAGGTTCCTCACCGAGGAACAAAATTTCATCTTCTGCTTCCGGATCGTCATACAGTATGTCCCATTTATCAAAATAACGGTAAGTTACAGAAAAACGGAAGGGCAGATATTTGAGTTGTTTTGAAAAACCCACCTGCATTTCAAAGGGCAAACGTTCTGTATTTCCCTCGTCGTACGTGGATAATTGAGTGCCCAGGTTCTTGGCAATCATGGTAACTGTAAGCCTTTTTGATGTGTCTGAATAAGTGGCTGAGAGATCCGTCGACAACCCGATGGAGTTATAGGATTCAAAAGAAGAAGTAATCAATTTGATGTTGGCTCCCAGGGTCAGGCGTTCCTGCCAGCGATAACCTGCACCGGCAGTAATGGCAAATTCATTGGCTTTAAATTCGCCCAGTACATCTCCACGGTCATCAGTCAGGTCAAAAGTGCCGTAACTGGTGTATTGTATGCCGCCATGGAAGGTCGTTTTCCATTTGTCCACGTGATGACCATAGCCAAAGTAACCGAATTTGATTCCGGCAACATGAAAGCCCTGGTTGAAACTGAGGTTCCGGTGCATTTTTTCATTCAGCAGGGAAGGCGTGTGGTAGGCCAAAGCAACATCTTCATCCGCCACCGAAATGAGTTGTCCGCCCAAAGCAGATATCCTGGACGAAGCCGGAAGATTCATGAACTCGTAGGTAGTTTGTCCCCCTGTTTGAGCCATGGATTCCCCGAGAATGATGGTAGAAATTAGGAGTACTAGTAGTTTTTTAGTCATGGTAAAGGTTGTTGAGCAGGTTACAGCTTACTGAAGTTCTTCTTTTTTCCAAATGGTTTTACAGATACCATTTTTACAGTTCATGGTTTTGACGAGTTCTCCGTTTTCATCAAAGAGCTTTAATAAACCATGTTCATTATCTCCCTCTCTGAAGGTGCCTTCTGCTTTGATGTTTCCATTGATGTGATATTCTTTGAAAGGGCCATTTTCTTCGTTATCTCTGAACATCACTTCTTCCATCACCTGACCGGTGTCATAATACCTGACCCATATGCTGTCCATAACATTTTGGATGTAGTGTCCTTCCTGTTGGAGTTTGCCATTGGGGTAGAATACCTGATAAAGCCCGTTGAAATTACCCTTTTCGTAGTTTTCCACGATCTGCCGGGTGCCTGTTTCCGGGTAAAAAATGGTCCGCATACCATCTAAGGTGTCATTGATATAGTGGGCCGCTTCGAGTATTCGTCCCAGGGAATCTTTCCTGAGGAACAATCCGTGTTTGGCATAATCCAGTTTATTCCGGCTGTATTCCAGTATGTTGTTGTATTCATCTTTCATGGAAATTACTTCCATGTCTTTGTCCAGCCGGTCAAAGGAAAACTGTTCCCTGGAAGGGCCGATAGCTGGTTCTTTCAACTCTTTATCAATATCTCCTTCTTCGACGGTTGCCTCGTTAGTAGCTGAATTTTTACAACTTACAGATAATAGAGCCATTCCCAATACGATACTTAACAGTCCAATCTTTTTCCACATAATAATAGCTGAGTTTTATTGGTGCACATAATGCAATAACGGTAATTTGACTTTTGAATTATAGGTTTCCCCAAATTTGTGTTTTCAGCAATACCATTTCTTCGGGAAATAGTATTACCAGACAAAACGCCTCAATGGGTCTGGTCAAAATCCTGAACGATGCTCAAAGCCATTTCAATATCATTGTAAAATTCTTTGACCAGCGAAAAACTTAAATTTGATCTGAATATCCTGGGTTCCAGGATATCTTTATCCGAAGTGATTCCGGCATATATTTTCTTGTTGATAAAGGAGATGTACACATCCTTTTTGTTCTTTTCAATAAAATGCACAATGGCTTCCTGCATGGGGTCAGAAAGTATGCTTACCACGTGGGTGTCTTCCGTGGCGTAAACGATGAACTTTTCCCGGAAAGAATCGTTGAGGACTTCGTGATCGACGTTTTGGCCCAGTTGCCAGGTAAAATCTTTTATCGCCCGGGTAAGGTATTGCCTTTTGCTGCGTGGCCAAAGAATGATCTTACCTTCGGTTTCTTCATTAAAAATGGCATGCAAAAATACCCCTTTAAAAATGGTTTGAAGTTTATTGCTTACCGGTGAAACTTCCCTCACATCCAGTTCGCACAACTCAAAATCCATTTCGCCTATTTTGCCCGTAATGTAATCTTCGCCTTTGTAGAAGTCTGCTTTTGTGCTGAAGATACCGCTGTGGAGAAACCGCTGTTTGTCGATGAATTTTTTGGAGTCATAATTCAAATCACGGTAATTGACCAACTGCTCATTCATGAAACGAAGAATGAGGTTCACAATCCTGGGTTTGAAAGTGAGTATGAATTTCCTGATTCGGGAAGCCAGGTAAAATATGTAAACCCCAACGGGCAGCGATAACAATAATGTCAATAAAAAAATATTGATGTAAATATCGAGGATCAACAGAACAACAAGCAGTGTAGCCGAAAGCCCCAGCAAGATCAATAGTCGCTTCCTGCGACTTTCCATCCGTAAAAGTTCCGGATAAATACTGTGATTGTAAAAGATGCGAAATTCTCCCTCTCTTTGTTTTTTTCCGGCATTGATCATTTGCAGTAAAACGCCTTCCTTCATAGAGTAGGGCGAAAAAACAATTTCCCTGGCATCTGTTTTTTTCAGGATGAATTGCATGAGGATAAAACCTACCACGATCATGTCAACCCTTTTTTTAGGGAGGTTTTCCATACCGAGGCGTTCATTATAGGAGGCAGAAACAATCGTCTGAAAAAAGGCTTTAAACTGATCAATAGAGATGGAAAAAGACTTGGTTGGGTCTTCCTGGAAACTCAGTTGCTGCAATACGTCAAACGATCCCGCCGCACCAATTAACCGTTTAATACTGTACCGCTTTATGGCTCTTTTCAGGGGTTCAAGTTGTTCTTCAAGAAACCCGTGGATGGTTTCCCGTTCTTCCATCGTAATGGGTTCGCTTTTGTGGAAGCGATGGTAAAGAACTGCAATGCCGACGGGAAAACTATGAGCCCATAAGATTCCGGATTTATTGACAATGATAAATTCAACACTTCCGCCACCAATGTCCATGATCAGATCAGGGTCTTCCCGGGTAGGTACAACATAGTTGACCCCTGCATAGATCAGGCGTGCTTCCCTGGAACCGCTGATCAGCTGAATCTGAATTCCCGATTCCTCGTATACCTGGTGGATAAATTCTCCGCCGTTGGAAGCTGTTCTCAGGGCCGCTGTTCCGAGAGCCATATGGGTTGCTACATCATATTCATTGAGTTTTTCCCGAAAGTCCGACATGGCATCAAGGCCATGTTCAAAGGCTTCCGGACAAATGGTTTCAATTCCCTTGGCTGCCAGTTTTACAAAACGCCGTTCCCGGTAGATCTCCCTAAAACCATCAGCCCCGTCATCCTCGGCAATGAGGAGATGGAAGGTATTGGTACCCAGGTCTATGACGGCATATCTATACATAAATTCTTTTACTGGCCTTGTTGTAAATTTTGCTGAGCCGCATTTTTCTGGGCATTCACCTGGGCGAAAATATTGGAGAAAAAGTTTATTCCGCTTTGGGTGAGGTTATTGGAATAAGTGTATTTGCTATCTTCATAAAAAAGAAGATACAAACATTCCTGTTGAAAAAAGATGTCTGCTTCAGCAGCATTGCGCCCGTTGATCTGAAAAAATATTCTTCCGATTGGTTGGCAACCTGAGTTGAGGGTTGCCGGAACAGCCGTGGAAATATAACTCAACATGCCCCGAATATCTTTTGGGTTTTTTTGATTGATTGAAAAGTCTTCGTAATAGAAAATTACATCAACATAATCACAGCTGTCAAACAATATTTTAACCTTTTCCTGAGGATAGCCGGGTAGCGTATTCGGGGAAGCCGTTGTGGCGGCCTGGTCATTGGCAGGAGTGGTGGTGGTTGCCTTTTCTTCCCCGGTGCCGGAACCACAAGCCCAAATAAAAACTGCCAGAAAAGCCATCATGATTATTTGTCGCATCTGAATTTATTTTAAAAAATAATGATTTGATTTTGTTTTAAAAAAGGTACAATGCTCTCAACCCGATTACCCGGCTGAAAAACTTTCCATTGTCCGGGTTCGCCTGAAAATTGCTCAGGGATTTTGACCATCTGAGGTTGAAAGAAAGATGTTCATTGGCCATCAAACTTGTTTCCACAATAAAGGAAAAAATGTTCGAATTATAATCCTGAAGTGCAGAAATATCTGTTCCCGTGACGTCGATAACTTTGAAGTTGATCAGCCTCGCAAAGGAAAAACCGGTTCCCAGTTTAAATTTCCATTCATTGAAATGCAAAAGTACCGGAACTTCCACCATATTGAATTGCAGTTTATCATAATTGAGACTGAAGTCATCGCTTGATGCTTTGCTGCCCTGTTGGGTGTATAAAATGCTGAGTCCCATCTCCCAGCGTTCGGTAAAAATGGTATAGACTTTTAGCCCCCCCTGGAGTCCCAGGTGATGGAAACCAATGAGGTCATCACCATCAATCTGGTTGAAATTGGCACCAATTACCGCTGCTGCTTTAAATCGTTGTGCAGAACCTTGTGTCGAAAAGACCAGCAGAAAAAACATCATTAGAGCACTTAGAAGTATTCTGTTCATATTGTTGGTTACTTATTATTTGTTGAAAGATTTTAAAGTGTTCAAGGGGTTTGGTGAAAAGTATAAATGGAATTGGTTTAATGGTTATTTACGAAATCCTGCTCCATCCTTTCAGTACTTTTTTGTTTTTTTGAAGGTAATGTTTAATGGGATTGTTTTCCGGCTTTTCGAGATGGGGATCTTCTTCGAGAATGCGGGCAGCAACTTCTCTTGCAGTTTGCAGGATACGGCCATCCTTGGCAATATCAGCAATTCTGAGATCGAGTATGCCGCTTTGTCTTGTTCCCTCAATATCCCCGGGGCCGCGTAATTTTAAGTCTGCTTCGGCAATTTCAAAACCATCGTTGGTTCGCACCATGGTTTGAATACGTTCTTTGCCCTCAGCACTGAGTTTATAACCTGTCATGAGAACACAGTAGGATTGTTCCCCGCCTCGTCCCACGCGTCCTCTCAACTGGTGGAGTTGGGATAAACCGAATCGCTCTGTATTTTCAATGACCATCATGGTGGCATTGGGAACATTCACCCCCACTTCAATAACGGTGGTTGCCACCATAATTTGGGTTTCACCATTGACAAAACGTTGCATTTCGAAATCTTTGTCTTTGGCTTTCATTCTTCCATGAACAACACTTATTTGGTAATCCGGTTTTGGAAAATCACGGCTAATTGCTTCATATCCTTCCTGGAGGTTATTGAGGTCGAGTGTTTCTGATTCCTCGATCAGCGGATAGACCACATAAATTTGGCGGCCTAATTTAATTTGTTCTTTCATCATCCCAATCACCCGGAGGCGATGGCCTTCGTTGCGGTGAATGGTCTCGATGACTTTCCTGCCCGGAGGTAATTCGTCGATAACGGATACATCGAGGTCTCCATAAAGGGTCAGAGCAAAAGCGTCCGGGGAATAGGGGTGGCCGTCATCACCAGCACATGGGGCGGATAGGGAGTGTTTTTCTTCCATAGCTTTGCCCGCTGCGCTACGCCAAAGCGGTGTTGCTCGTCCGTGATCGCCAGTCCCAGGTTTTTGAATTGAACCGGGTCTTCGATCAGCGCATGAGTCCCTACAAGGATATGGATCTCCCCGCTGATGAGTTTTTCCAGCAACTCTTTGCGTGTTTTGCCTTTGACAGTTCCTGAAAGAAATGCCACCTGGACATCCAGGCCTTCCACGTATTCACTGATAGAAATAAAATGTTGTTGTGCGAGGATTTCGGTAGGAGCCATCATACAGGCCTGGAAACCATTGTCGAGTGCAATGAGCATACACATCAATGCCACTACGGTTTTCCCGCTGCCGACGTCTCCTTGCAGCAAGCGGTTCATCTGAATGCCGGAACCCAGGTCGCGCCTGATCTCTTTGATTACCCGCTTTTGGGCACCCGTTAATTCGAAGGGCAGTTTTTCCTGGAAAAACCGGTTGAAAAAATCACCCACCTGGGCAAAAACATACCCTTTAACGGCTTGTTTTCTTCCCATTTTTAACTGCAACAACCGAAGTTGTAAAAAGAAAAGTTCCTCGAATTTCAACCGTCTGCTGGCAGCTTGCAGCGCGGCTTTATCCCTGGGAAAATGAATGTTTTTTATGGCGGTAAAGTGAGGGGGGAACCTGAATGCTTTTACCATTTTTTGGGGCAGATTCTCGGGAAGATCGGCTGCGCTTATTTTTTCCAGCAGCGTGACCATAATGCGGCGGCGGGCCTTGGATTCAAGACCTTTGGTATTCAGCTTCTCCGTACTTGGATATACAGGGGCAAAAGTGGCAGCTTTCTGGCTGTTTTCCTCGTTGACCTCCTCCATTTCCGGGTGAGCGATGTTCAGTTGGTCTTTAAAGGCCGAGATGCGTCCATAGACCACATATTGCTTCCCGACAACAAGCGACTTCTCAAGCCAGTGAATGCCCGTAAACCAAATCAGGTCGATCACTCCGGTAGCATCTCTGAATCGCCCGTGTAATCTTTTTTTCCTTCCCTGTCCGGATGCAGTCAGCCGGCGCAAAACACCTTTCAACTGAACATTGCCACTGTCAATATTTATTTGATTGATGTTGTGAAACTGGGTTTTGTCCACATATCGGAAAGGGTATTGGAGCAAGAGATCCCCAAAGGTGTGGATGTTGAGTTCTTTACGCAATAATTCCCCCCTTTTAGGGCCAATTCCCTTGAGATATTCTATCGGTGTATCCAATATGTGGTTCCTGGAAGACATACTGCAAAAGTACCTAGAATTTTTGTACCTGCGAAATCAGTCGGGAGTCTTTAGTCGGTAGTAGCACTACCAGTAACCGGTAACCAGTAACAGTACTATGTAACCAGTAGCAGTAACCCGCAACATTCTTTTATCTTTACAGCAAAAAATGAAATTCAATAGCTGGTCGATTTATTGGTTTTTATTGATGACAACCATTGGGTATACATCCTGCTCGCCGGAAAAGGCTGAGAGAGCTTGCGATGAAGGAAGGCCACGAAATCGGCTCTCACGCCAACGGGCATTTTGACGGCAGGGACTACACCTTCGGCCAATGGAAAAGGAAGTTCCAACAATTCACGAGCAGGATGTCGGAGACCTGGCAGCAGAGATACAACAAGGCCGCCGAACCAGCAGGGTGGAAGAACTATTTCGCCAAGGAGGTGTCGGGCTTCCGGGCACCCTATCTCAGCGTCGGCGACCGCAAGGCGTTGTGGAAAACCTTAAAGGAGCACGGCATCGACTACGATACGAGCCTCGTCAACAACACGGGATATTGGCCGCGGCAGATCGACGGCGTGTGGAATTTTCCGCTGGCCACCATCAACGTCGCGGGCACGCCCAAGAACACTCTCAGCATGGACCATAATTTCTACGTCGCCCAATCGGGCGGCAAGGATGGGCCCAAGGAAAAGTTCAAGGAATACGAAGACCAGATGGTCCAGAGCTACGTCCAGTATTTCAATAACAACTACTTTGGCACTCGCGCGCCGATACATATCGGGCATCACTTTTCGCAGATGAACGGCGGCGCCTACTGGAAAGCCATGCAGCGCATTGCCCGCTATGTCCGCAAGAAGCCGGATGTCATTTGCGGCACCTACAAGGAGCTCTTGAGTTTCATCGAGAAGAACAAGCATCGCTTGGACGACTATCAGGCCGGCAATTTCGACAAACCGGCCGCTGCTCCGTCGCGGCCCGCCATGGCGTCGAGGTCGCGGCTCGCCATGGCGCCGAAGAAGATGCCTGAGTTGAGCCAGAAACAGCTCGATCTGATACAGGCAAAGAAGAAGCCGCGCAAAGCCTCCGGGTGCTGTCCCCACTGAATTGGGCGACTGCTACAAATCATCTCGGCGGGAGATACCTACTGCGGTGTATCGGGCTCTTACCGAACGGCGTCCGCCGTGGAAGACGTCAACTCAGGTGCCCTTTGGCATGATTTGATCTTGCAGTTCTTGAACTGCGAGAAAGTTTACGAACGGCTGTGGAGCGCACCCCTCCGGTGAACCGGTTCAAACTGCAAAGTCATGGCGGCAGTGCTGGACTGCACCCTTATAAGTGAGTCACTTCAGTTCGGGATACGACGACTTTTGCTTGAAAAATCGACCATCTTCCCCGCCCTCGCCATTCGCGCCGCTAAAAATCGGACGGAACGCAGATCAATCCCGAGCGATACTTTAGCGATGCCGTCCATCGCGTGGGCCGCCACCCGACGCCATTGGATTGAATTTCGAGAATTCGATGTTCTCGATCGAGTCCCATAGTCCGCATGGAATGCGCCTCGATGACATCGCCGCCGCGACCTGGAAATACATGATATCCAGCGTGTGCAATGCCGACGAAGATCGGAACATCCTTGAAAGATGGGGCCGGCGATTTCTTGAAGCCCACGAGCTTGGTGGCGTTGTCCACCTTTGAGTCGTAGTAGATGCCCTTGTTTGTCGCACTCGCATAGCGGAGCGCGTGGCCGCCCCATTCAGGCCTCCATTTGCCGGCGTCCTTCGGCGGATTGAGTTTCTTATCCTCTGCGTCCCACTCCGCATTCTTGCTAGGATCAGGGTTCCAGTACAGATCTTCCAGCCAAGCTGCTGGACCATGATCTGCAAATCGGTGCCGTAGAATTTTTGTCCGATCCTCATCTGGTCGTTGATCTTCTTCCGCCACGTGTTCGACATGCCGGTGGCGTTGAAGCCGCGTTCCATCGCCTGCATGGCGAGCGTAACACAAGCTGTCGCCACCTGCTGATCAGCCAGGAAGGCGGGCTTCCCATACTTCTTGAGCTGCGCAATGCGGAGCTCTTTGGTTTGGTGCTCGGGCTTGCGGTTGCCATAATATTTCGAAATACCCCACTTCTTGAAGAAGGCGATGTGGTCCGCATAGACCCAGTCGAGAAAATCCGCTGCCGCGTCCGTAAATGTAGCGAGCGAATTGCGGTGTTTGGATTTCTCTGTCGACGTGAACAAGTTGCTGGGCACGGAAGAAAGCCATGGCCTTTCTCCAAAATCTTCACCTCGAGAGCGACTATACGACAGGTTTTTGACTTCCTGCTCGATCACACGAACGAGGGCAAGGGTTGGGGCATGTATGAGGATCATGTGTAA
>CALODM010000033.1:0-2302 GCA_942492125.1 uncultured Bacteroidota bacterium | reverse complement strand
GACCACCCAAAAACAGATTGCTACCGTAAGGAAATCACAAGGAGTCAGCTCATGATTAAGCGCATGATGAACATTGTCAGAACAGAATTTATATCTTTCGTTTTCTCTCTTTTGATCTTCACACATCCAGCCTCAGCTAAAAACCCAAAGGTTGAGGCCGAAAAGCTGTTCGACAATAACTCAATACCTGTAATCTTATTGTATATTTCTCCGACACAATGGAATTATCTGTTAAATAACTTCAACACCAACTCAAGTAACGACCAATATATCCAGGTCAATAAATTTATTTTTCAACCCATGAAAGACGGCAAGGCATCAGGAACGCCGGAAACGCTCTCCGATATTCAATTGAAACTTAAAGGGAATACCAGTCGAATATGCCCGGAATCCGGGAGTAACGGGTGTGGACCACATGCAACAGGCGATGGTGTGTTTCATCAGGCAAACTTCAAATTAAAATTTAAAAATCCCGAAACCGGTGACAAACAATATTTATACGGGTATGACAAGCTGGACCTGAAGTCATTTAAGGGACAGATGAGTAAGGCCAGGGAAATATACAGTTTTCAAACATTAGGTGACCTTCTGGATAAAACAGCTGAGAATCAATTTACCTTGGTACCTCATATCAGTCATGCGCACCTCTATATCGCAATACAGGGAGACAGAAATTCCGAAAATGCCTATAACTCCCTTGATGCGTCACAAAAATGTGAGAGTGGTTATTATTGTTATGACTTTGGATATTACGAAATGTTGGAACCGGTAAACAGCAAAGCCTATATGAAAACGAGGTTTGGCAATACGAAAGGTTACATGTGGAAAGGAAATTTACAAAATGTCTGTTTTGCCGGGCTTAATATTGATACGCGTGGTTCCTGTGACCTTCAGTCATTTACGAAGACGATAGATAAGGCCGGTAGTACTAATTGTGCTTCAGGGGAACCCTGTGATCCGTCGATTCCTTTTGGTATAAAAAATGAGCCTTGGGATGGTAAAAATAAGTATAAACCCATTTACGATTACCAAGGAAAAGAAAAGCATTTTGATAAAGCATTAAATATTTTTGCTGCTTTCATACTCCCCATTCGCTCATTTCAAAACGCAGTTCGGAGAATTTCACCAAACCTGACTAAAAAATCCTGATTTCGATGTCGGAAAGGGTGAAATTCGTTTATGTGGCAACAAATTTCTCGCTCTTCAACATGTGGAGCGAAAAACCATCTGGAATTGATTTTGCGCAAAAAAAAGCAAATCACGAAAGTACAGTGAGTTAAAAATTCCTCAAACTACAAAAAAAATAAGCGAATGGGGAGTTCATATATAACCTAAACTTTTTAAGTACCTCTTCATCTGACGGGCAGACAAGCCCGCTTGAAAATTGGATCATTAACGGTGTGCCCCCGAAAGATTGGGATAATCCTTTTGATCCGGATAACGACATAACCTATAAGTTTGACTATCAGTCATTTTTGATAACAATCGTCTTTGATGTGGCCTTTTTTTCAATCAGCACCGGGGATGGTTACTGGTTCAGTAAAAACAACTATGCACTTTATTTCGATAAAGAGAACAAGACTGTCTCTTTTATCCCGAATGATTACGACACTGTTTTGGGGAGTATCGCCGGGGGTGCTGAGTGCGGATCTGTCATGGGGACGACACAGATGGATACATTCGGCTTAAATTCAGGAAAATTAGACAAGAGGCCATTGATCAACAGACTCTTGAAAATCCCAACATTTCAAAGTATCTACAAGCAAGCTGTTAACAGAATAGAATCTACAATTGATCAAACAATTGCGGGTAACTACCCCAGGTTTGTTCAGCAATATCAACTTATCTGTAAGAACTTCAAGCAGACGCAAGGTGCAAACTGCAGTGCTTCAGACCCGAAAGATTATCTCTGTGAGAATCCACAGTACACGAACGAGGGGACAGATGTTACCTGTGATTCGGACACTTATTTAACGCTTCCAAATCAAATTTCAGGAATGAACAACATACCATTGGAAGCTGCTAGAGGAAAAATCGTCGCGGATTTACCCGTATGGTATGGTAGACAGTTTTACCGACTCTTCTCATCAACCCGATACGGGACCCAAAAGCCAACGGCGAATTTCTTTTTAACAACACAGTTTAACATTGAAAAAGGATATGCGTGTGAATAATTCTTTTGATGGAGCCTGATCCCAATACCTTTTTTTCACGGACTGGCTGACAAGGGCAATCCCGTTGCTGTGTCTCTCACCAAGAGGACCCCGGCCAGCGGTGTAAAGCCACGCACTATAGGATAACG
>CALODM010000032.1:0-146762 GCA_942492125.1 uncultured Bacteroidota bacterium | reverse complement strand
AACTTTCAATAGGATTAGTTGTATAAATCAACTTTCTTATATCTTCAGGAAACTTGAAAAATGTGGATAAATCAGCCCAATTATCAAACCATGACTTAGAAATATAAGCATATTTTTTATCCCATTTGTCAGCAAAATAATGAAGTGCCTGCTCAGCTGATTGTTCTGAAGGAGCTTGGTAAATAGACTTTAAATCTTTTATTACTGATTTTCTGTCTTTCCAAGGTACATATTTACATGAATTTCTTATTTGGTGAACTATACATTTTTGAACATCTGATAGAGGAAAAGCTGTGTTAATAGCTTCTGGCAAACCTTTTACACCATTAACTGCAAAAATAAGAATATCTTTAACACCTCTGTTTTTAAGACTATTCATTACTGTTAACCAAAAACTAGCGGCCTCTGATTCTGAAACCCAAAGTCCTAAACATTCTTTTTTACCATCAAGCTTTATCCCCAATATTGCATAGCAGGCAATATTTTTCACTCGTCCTTCTTTTTCTTACTTTTACGAAAGTGGCATCCATAAATATTATTGGGTAGATTGGTTCAAGAGGTCTTTCTTGCCATTCTTTCAATTCTGAAGTACTTTGTCTGTTATGTTACTCACCGATTCAGGAGATAGCTGGTAGTCGTAAATATCTGCAATATGTGTGACTTTATGTCTCTTACACTCATTCCTTTAGCATACATTGATATTATTTTTTTCATCTAATCCATTTATGTCTTTTTGTCCCTTTTTTATCAGTTTTGTTTTACAAAATCCCCTTCTCTGTCTCACGGGATTTCTATTGCAAATTTTCCTATTTGGGAGTTTAATTCTTTCCTGCTAAAACCGTTACAGCGGTTGCCGGTATTTTTATTTTGATAGTCATATTTTTCATAGCCAAGATGATCTGTTAGTTCTCCAGATAAGAGAGCTTCTACTCCTTGTTTGGCTATTGCCTGTAATACTTTATTAAAGTCATCCAGGTCTTTAATATTTGCGTTTTTGAATAAATCTCCTATGGAGTTATTCTTTTGTTTCTTATTCATGTTTCCTCCAGTTTTTTAACAATTTTACACAATTTCAAATTATTTTTTTGAAAAATAAGTTTTCCCCCAGGGGTACCCCTGGGGGAAATATTGTCATTTGGTTCCTCTGAATGGAGGTTTACACAAATAAGTTTACACTACCGAGAAGTGACTTGTGATGAGTGATTAGTTTAGATGACAGCTTCGCTGATTTTATTAAGTAAAGTTTCTCTTTTTCCCTTCCCAAACCTCTGTTTTCTTTGTGGTAAAACTTCTTACTTCGCTCGTTAAGAGCTCATACTCCCAAACCTTAGCGTTCTTTGCGGCTTGAGCGAAGCGGGCGTGATACTTTCCCCTTAAGCGCATTCAGCGCTCATAAAAACCTTTGCGAACCCAGCGCTTACAAACTTTGCGGTGAATTCCCCATTCTTGCGCCTTCCCAGCCGTACTTTTCAAGTTTAGCTGGACAAGCAGCGCTCAAAAGAAACCTTTGTGAACTTTGTGCCTATTGTGCCTTTGTGTTAAACTCTTAATTATAATTCTCTGCGTCCCCACTCTGCGCCCTCTGCGAGAACTTCCCTACTTTATTCAATCAAAATCTTCAAATCCAAATTCCCTTGCAGCTTCTTCAAGATCATCTCTTTTCAGAATTGAAGAGATAACCGCTACACATTCAATTCCTATTTCTTTCAGTTGTTTTACATTGTCACTGTCTATTCCACCAATTGGAATGACTGGCTTTTTTGTGTTTTCTTGAACATATTTTACAAACTCAACACCAATGGCTTTTCCTGCATCACTTTTTGTCTGTGTTCCAAATACAGGTCCCACACCGATATAGTCAAAGTCTTGATGGTTGATTTTTTTAAATTCGTCTTCTGTTCCTGCAGATATTCCAATTAATTTATCTTTTCCTAAAATACTTCTTGCATCTTCAACATTCATATCATCTTGTCCTAAATGAACTCCATCTGCACCAGATGCCAAAGCCACATCCACCCTATCATTGATAATAAAAGTGACATTTAATTTCGTACAAAGTTCAGTCAATTTCTTTGCAATTTCAATAAATTCAATGTTTCAATGTTCTTTTCTCTTAATTGAACAATATGTGACTCCAAATTTGGAAGTTTGTTTAATAATGTCTTCATAACTTCTATTTCCTGCCAATTGTCTATCTAATATTAAATAAATTCCTTTAAATTTCATTTTTGTCCAACTCCAATTTTTCAATTTTGCTGCTTAATGTACTTCTTGGGACTTTAAGTAGTTTTGCTGCACTACTGATATTGTTATTACATCTGTTTAAAGCCCAAATTATCAATTTTTTTTCCTGAATTGTCAAATATTCTTTTAATCCCATTGTATTAGAAAATTCTATTTCATTATTATCAATATCCTTAGTTTCACTTTGTTTTTTTGTTTTTGCCGTTTGTTCAAAACCTAAATCCTGTAAATTTGGAAGTGCAATAATTCTCTGTACAACATTTTCAAGTTCTCTAACATTTCCTGTCCACTGATGATTAAGCAGTTGATCTAATAAAGCAGGAATTCTTAATCTTGTTGCCTCATTTGCATTATATTTATTTAAAAAATGCTCAATTAAAAGTGGAATGTCATCTTTTCTTTCTCTTAATGGTGGAATAAATAAAGGAATTACATTAAGTCTATAATACAAATCATCTCTGAATTTTTTTTCCTCAACCATTTCTTTTAAGTTTACTTTTGTTGCACAAATAATCCTGATATCAACTTTAATTGTTGATGTTCCCCCTACTCTTTCAACTTCTCTTCCTGAATTACCCTTAACAATTTCACCTGTAATTCAAGTGGAAAATCATCAATTTCATCTATAAAAATTGTACCTTTATTGGCCCTTTCAAAATAACCTATATGCCTTTTATCAGCTCCTGTAAAAGCACCTTTTTCATGACCAAAAAACAAGCTTTCAAATAAATTTTCAGGAACTGCAGCACAGTTTACGGCAATAAATGGATTATCTCTTCTATCTCCTTTTTGATGAAGTTCTTTTGCAATCATTTCCTTTCCAGTGCCACTTTCTCCATGTATTAAAATTGAGTAATCCTGAACTGCAACAATTTCAATTGTCTTCATTAAATTTTTTATGGCAGGGGAATTACCAATTATTTCTTTATTTTCAATAGATTTTATTCTCATCTTTAGTTCTTTATTTTCTTTAACTACATTATCTAACTGTTTGATATGAGAAAGCATATTTAATAATTCATTGGGGGAAAAAGGTTTTGTAATATAATCATATGCCCCAAGTTTTAATGCTTCTACTGCTGTTTCAACTGTAGCATATGCTGTCATTACTATTACTGAAACAAATTCATCGATTTCTTTAGCTTTTTTTAAAATTTCCATTCCATTTGTCCCTGGAAGTCTTAAATCGGTCACTATAACTTTAAATTTTTCAGATTTTAAAATTGATATTGCTTCTGTACCATTTTCACAAGGAGTAACATAATAACCCTCTGATGTTAAGATATCAGTTAATGTAATTCTTGTAATTTTTTCATCTTCAACCAATAATATTTTCATTTTTCATTCTCCAACTGAAAAATAATGGTAAATTCAGCACCATTTTCATGATTCCTTGCATAAATCTCCCCTTTTAGTGACTGCAGAATACTGGCGGCAACAGACAATCCTAAACCGGTACCCTTTCCCTGTTCTTTTGTGGAATAAAAAGGTTCAAAAATTTTATCCAAATCTTCATCAAGTATTCCTTTTCCATTGTCTTTAATAGAAATTTTAATGTGTTTTTTTGATCCTTTTGTTGATATTTCTATTTCTCCATTTTTACCAACAGCATCATATGCATTCAAGAGAATATTCATCAACACTTCCTGTATAAGCATTGAATCACTTTTTATTTCAGGTAAATTTTCATCCATATTTAGCTTAAGTAAAATATTGTCATTGACCAACCTGTAATTTAGAAGTTCCAAAACTTTTTTAATTTCTGTATTTAAATCTATAGAAACAACGTCTTCTGATTGTTTTCGTGCAAAACCTAACAATTTTTTTACAACTGTTTCAATATTGTTTAATCCCTCTTCTGCAAGTTCTAAATATTTATTTGTACTATCATTTTTATCAATCTCTCTTTTTATTGTAAATAGACAGTTTTTAATACCGTTTAGAGGATTATTTATTTCATGTGCAACTCCTGATGCCAATCTTCCAATTGATGCCAACTTTTCTGCGTGAAATACCTGTTTTTCAGCCTTTATTAAATTTTTTCTGGAATTCCTTAATCTTTGCTGTAAACCTATAAATGAATTTGTTAATACTCCAACTTCATCTTGCCTCTTTGACAAAATAATTTTATCAGAAAAACCAAATTCCAAATTTTCTACAAAACTTGTTAATTTTGTTAAAGATGCTGTTATCTTGTCTATTAACAAATACAAAACAACAAATAGTACAAATAATATAACTAACTGAAAAATAACCAAAATTTTAAATAATGAGTTTATTTCTTGTTTCATTTTGTTTCCATTGAATCCAATTGACAAAATACCCCAACTCTTTTTACCTGTTGCCAATTTATATGTACATTGAATAAACCAATTGGATTCCCCTCTGTCCACTTTTGTTGTTTTTATGAAAGTTTTCTCAAATTTTATATTATTTTTATTTAATTTCTTATTGTTATAATCATTTGAAGCAATTATATTTCCGTTAACATCATAAACATCAATAAATTTTATTTCACTATTTTTACCAATAATGTCTGAGATATAACTATCAATAATATATTCTTTATCCAAAGACAAAGTTTCCCCGTATATTATTGTATTTAAAACAAATACAGAAAATGCTTCAGTAACTGACTCTGCATTTTTCAATTCTTTATCAATGATTAGATTTCTCCAATAGTAGAATGTAACTAATGACAATAAAAGCATTGTTACAAATATAATGCTTAAAGTAGTAAATAATAACTTAGATTTTAAACTATTTATTTTAAAATTCTTATTTCTCAAAATATTTATCCTTGTTTCTGTTTTTAAATTTAACATAGTCACTTACATCAACTTTTGCAAACCCATTTGAAAATTCTTTGTCAAATTTTTCAAGTATTTTAGTATTATGTTTTTCTATATCTAACATGTTTTTAACAAATTCTTCAACTAAACTTTTATCCAAATCAACTCTAGTTACTATAGGTGAAGCAGGTATTTTTTCAGATTTTAAAAGTAATTCAAGTCCACGATTGGTAAATTCATCTGCAATACTTTTCTTAACTACTCCAAAATCATACTTACCTTTCAATACCTGAAATATTACTGAAGTATGGTAATTAAAATGCTTAATTTCAATCTTATTTTTTTTAAGATCACCACAATTGTCTTTAAAACTGTTTAAAAACCAATTTGAGGCAAAAGACTGCTTTGAAGGCAATGCTATTTTTGAATTTTTTAGTGAACAAATTTCAGATATTTTGTGCTGTTTCTTGGAAATTAAAACAACATTTGAAAAAGGTAAACCCTCGCTATTTTTCGGTGCCAATATTGGAATTATATTTTTATTCTCATATCCATTTAGATAGATGTAAGTTCCAATAAAACCAATATCAATTTTTTTACTAATTAAATCATTTATTGTCTCTTCATATGAATTAGACAGTTTTAATTGAAAATCATAGTTTGTATTTTCAGTTAAATAATCCATAATAGGTTGATATCCTTTGTAAATCAAAGGAGGTGCAAATCTGGAAACTACTCCTACATATACTACTTGTTTTTTAACAATATTTGGTGGAATTATTTTTTCAATTTTTGTTTTTGAAAAATCTCTAATAAATCCACTAAAAAATAATATTGAAAAAAATAAAATGATTATAAAAATTGCTATGAAAACTATTTTTATCCTACTCACTTTTATCTCCCACATTTTAAATTCTAACAAAATAGACAAATACTACATTTATTCTCTAAGCAATTATTATACCGATTAAGATAACTCTTTTATTTTCTATTTTTAAAGTTTATGCATCTTAAATTATTCAAGCAAACACATTAATATTATAACGAATTTTCGGCATATTGTCGATTTTTCGTTACTTAATTGACCATTTATCGTCAAATTTTAATTATTTCTTGTACTAAATTAAATAACTATATTAAAATCTATTAAAAGGAAATTTAAAAATTTTTTGGCATAAGTTTTGCTTTAATTTTTTTTGGATTTTCAATTTAAAACGAATTTCCAAGATTTCTAGGAGGTCAAAATGAAATCAACGAAACTAATCTTTGGTATTTTATTTGTAGTATTGACTTGTAGTTTTCTCTCATTTGCAGAAGAAAAAACAGAGTTAAATGTATTTCAGGACAAAGGATACTTTGTTCATCAATCTGATGATGGTCAATTCAAATTATGGTTTGACGGAAGAATCATGATTGACGGAGGTTTTATTCAAGGAGCTGACAGTGAAGGAATAAATAATGGTCTTGAAACAAGAAGAGCTCGTTTTGCTATTAAAACTATATTGCACGGTGATTGGGCAGGTGAATTTGATTTTGATCTTGCTGACAATGAGCTTGAAATTAAAGATTTCTGGGGTGCTTATATTGGGTTTGAAGACACTATAATTAAATTTGGTAATCACAAAATGCCAATTACAATGGATGACGTAACTACTTCAAGATGGACAACTTTTATGGAAAGAGCTTTAATCAATGGTTTTGTTCCAAGTCGTCAAATCGGTTTAAGTGTAAACAAATGGGGCAAAAACTGGACAGCATTTGGTGGTGTTTGGGGACAAGAAGTTGGAACAGGGGAAGAAGATGGAGCAGACGAACAATACGGCTGGGCTGGAAGATTTGTTTTCAATCCAATTATTTCTGATGACACTGTTCTTCATCTTGGTGCTTCTTACGCAAACCTGAAGCCTGGTGCAGGTGAAGATTCTATAAAAGTAAGAGCAAGAGAATTACACCTTATGGAAAGATATGCTTATGCAAAAGTTAAAGATCTGGAAGATTATTCTTTATTAGGTTTTGAGTTTGCAACAGCAAAAGGTCCTCTTTCTTTTCAGGCAGAATATATGAAAGCTGATTACAACAGAATGGACGGTGAAATTGATGCTTCTTTTGATGGATATTATGCATTTGTTAGCTGGTTTATTACAGGAGAAAACAGAAATTACAAACAAAATGAAGGTGAATTCAGTGCAATCCGTCCAATTAGTAAAAAAGGAGCCTGGGAAGTTGCTCTCAGATACAGCACCATTAATCTAAATGACTTTGACGCTGACATTACAGGTGGAGAAGAAAGCAATATTACTTTGGGAATTAACTGGTACGCCAATGACAATGTAAAACTTGTTTTAAATTACATTATTTCTGATCATGATGAATTTGCAGATGGAGATGGCGATTTTCTCGGAAATGATGACGTAAATATTATTGCCTTCAGATTCCAATACTTATTCTAAAATAACTAAAAGTATCATCATAACAATCAGGGCAGGTTCAAGCCTGTCCTGATATTTATAAGGAGATAAAATTGGGACAAGAAATTGAAAAAAAATTTTTAATAAATGAAGGAAGTAATTTTCCAAAAGAAAATCCAATTAGAATTACACAAGGATACCTCTCCTCTGTTCCTGAGAGAACCGTCAGAGTAAGAATAAAAGGAGATAAAGGGTATATAACAATTAAAGGAATTGGAAATGATACTGGTGCTTCAAGGTTTGAGTGGGAAAAAGAAATTCCTGTAAGTGAAGTAAAAGAATTACTTAATCTTTGTGAACCAGGAGTTATAGATAAGACAAGATACAATGTAAAAAATGATAATCATATATTTGAAATTGATGAATTTTATGGTGAGAACCAAGGTTTAATAGTTGCTGAAATTGAACTTTCAACTGAAGATGAAAAATTTGAAAAACCTAATTGGTTAGGTAAAGAGGTCACAGGAGACCCAAAATACTATAATTCTATGTTAATGAAAAATCCATATACAAAGTGGTAAAAAACATTAAATAGTCTTTCACAGTAGGACAATATGAATAAAAAAAATGATAACAAAATTGAAAAAAAGCTAGAGGTATCAAATAAAGTAATAGCAGCGGATTTAGATGTTAAAAAATTTGATCCATTGGATATGAGTCACTATCAACTCAATAAGTTACCTAAAAGAGAAATTTCCAATTTCGAAACATGGATGA
This sequence comes from uncultured Bacteroidota bacterium, assembly GCA_942492125.1. Classification (GTDB taxonomy): domain Bacteria; phylum Bacteroidota; class Bacteroidia; order Chitinophagales; family Saprospiraceae; genus BCD1. The sequence continues at coordinate 138,541 of CALODM010000032.1, read as the reverse complement.
GAAAAATTGGAGGACCACTGGCAATTATAGTTTTTATAATATTAAATTATTTTATAAAATTACCATTTCTGCAAAATATTGACCCTTCAATTTTACCTGCAAAAGCTAAATCAGTTTATGACACAGTTGGTCCTATTGTATTTTCAGGGCAAAATACGTCTATGATAGCTATTTTCCTGGCTGCAATTATTTTATGGATTACAGAAGCAGTTCCCAACTATTTAACTTCTTTAATGTTAATTATTGCTTTAGTACTAACTGGGGTGTTACCTGAAGTAGATGCATATCATCAACTTGGGCACAAAGTAATGTGGTTAAATATAATGTCCTTTATATTGGCTAGCATGCTTGTAAAAACAGGTGCTGCAAAAAGATTTGCTCTTTGGTTTATAGTAAGATTTGGTAAAAATGCGTCATCAATTTTTATTAGTTTTATTGTTATTAATCTAATACTTTCTGCATTTATTTCAGCAACAACAGCAAAAGCAGCTATTTTATTACCTATTTTCATGGTAGTTTGTGCCATTTATGGTGCAAATGGTGGAAAAGAAAAAAATAACTTTGGAAGAAATCTTGTTTTACAAAATCTCTTTCAGATAAATATGGGAGCAAGCGCATTTCTTACAGGGTCAGGAGCTAATCTACTTGCTGCAGCATTCATTGGTGGTGCAATAGGTTCTGATATTTATTTTTCAGATTGGATGAAAATTGCTATGCCAATTTCCATCTCAATCATGTTTATAGGATGGATTGTTGGCACAAAATGGATATTTCCACTTTCAAAAGAAGAAAAAGAGCCTCACATTGAAGGAGGCATGAAAAGACTTAAAACAGAATTGAAAAACATGGGTAAAGTTAATGGAAATGAAGTACGTTCAGTTCTTATTTTCTGTGCTGTTTTATTACTTTGGGTAACTGACAAGTTTCATGGAATCAGTCCCACTGCTGTTGCATTTTTAGGAGGAGTGGTATCACTTACCCCTAAAATTGGGGTGGTAAAGTGGAATGATGTTGATATTCCATGGCATCTACTTTTATTCTCAGCAGGAGCATACACTCTTGGAGCTGCATTAAAATTCACAGGTCTTGCTGCAATTGGAGTAAACTCTGCTTTTAATGCTATGGGGCTTGGAGAAGGGACACCATTTTGGATTCTTTATTTAATTTTAACAGGCACAATGCTTTTTAGTGCTTTAATTTTCCAATCTAAAACTATGAGAACATTAATTTTTGTTCCAATAGCAATTGGAGTTGCACAAAAATATGGTTTTTCTGTAATGAGCCTGGCATTTCCTGTTGCACTTCTCATTGAACATGTTTATGTTCTACCTTATAACAGTAAACCTGCTGCCCTTTTATATGTTACTGATCAATACAGCTGGTCAGACACTTTTAAGTTTGGAATTGTAATGATGTTTATTGCATGGGGAATAAGTATAGTTTGTGCAATGACATATTTCAAATGGATGGGTATAACCCCAAACGGACTTGGTTTATTTTAAGTTATCAATAAATCCTAAATGGATACAAATATAATAAATTAGGAGATAAAATGAGTAAAGAAACAATGAAAATAGGAGAAATATCAAAACCAAGGTTTGAATTTAGGACTTTTGGACAGGATTTTTCAAAACAAAACCTTAAAATGGCAAGACTTTCAACACCTGTTCCTGAAAAACTTTGGGTTAGACATTCAGAAGAAATTTATATAATGTCAAAAACAAATGATATTAATAATACAAAAATTAGAGATGGCAAAATGGACATCAAAACATATGTACAAACAGTTGATGGTTTAGAACAGTGGAATCCTTTAATGAAAGGAGAATTTCCAATAAGTGCAGATGTTTTAAAAAATGAAGTTTTCCCTGCATTTCAAGTAAATATTCCAATATTGGAAAAAAGTAAGTACACATTAGATGAATTTTTATCTATAATAGACAATCATCCTGATTTACAAGCTGTTAAAGTTAAAAAAGAAAGATTTGCTTACATGGTAAACAACACAATTTGTGAAACAGGAAATGTGTTAATAAATGGGGCAAAAGTTGTTACAATTAACTCTGAGTCTACAGAAATTGAAGACATAAAAAAAACAATAAAAGATGTTGGGTTGGAAGGAATTGAAAATATCAATTATCTTCAGGCAATTAAAAGGGTAATTGGTTTAATTAACAAACCACTTGCAAATTGATGAGGAAACATAAATCAAAAAAACTCAGCATAATATTTGAGGAGGCCAATTTTGTTTTTTAATAAATCTAAATCACTGGAAGCTAAAATTGATGAGTTTCTAAATGCAATCAATAACGGAATGCTTGTTTTCCACTTAGGTATTCAAGACTATCTTGGTAAAAATGAAAAAGATTTTGCTGAAAGAATAAAACAAATTGATAAATTTGAAAATGAAGCTGATGTCACAAGAAGAGAGGTAGAAAACAAACTATATAGCCATTCTTTAGTTCCTGAACACAGAGGTGATGTACTTGGACTTCTTGAATCAATGGACAATGTAATTGATACTGCCAAAGAAACTTTATTTCAATTTGATGTTGAAATCCCTGAGATCCCTGAACAATTTAACAAGACATTTATAAAATTGTCAGATTTTTCAGTTAAAGCAGCTGAAGCTATAGTAGCTTCAAGCAGAGCATTTTTCAATGATCTAAATAGTGTAAAAAACCATATACATAAAGTATATTTCTTTGAAAAAGAAGCAGATAAAATAAGTAATACACTTAAAAGAGACATTTTTAGAACAGATTTAACTTTGAGTCATAAAATTCATTTAAGATATTTTGCTCATCATGTTGAACAAATTTCAGATAGAGCTGAAGAAGTTGCTGACAGACTTTCAATCTATACAATTAAAAGGGAAATTTAAATGCTTTTATTTTTTCTGTCAAGTGGTCTATTTTTAGGTTGGTCACTTGGGGCAAATGATGCTGCAAATGTATTTGGGACAGCTGTTGGCTCAAAAATGATAAAATTTAAAACCGCGGCTCTTATTTGCAGTATTTTTGTAATAATTGGAGCAGTAATGTCAGGTGCAGGAGCTTCTCACACATTGGGGAAATTAGGAGCGGTAAATGCAATTGCAGGTGCTTTTATGGTGGCTTTTTCTGCTGCAATTACCGTATATTGGATGACAAGACTTAAATTGCCAGTTTCAACATCACAAGCAATAGTAGGTGCAATTGTAGGTTGGAATCTATTTTCTGGTTCACCTACAAACTATGAGTCTTTTGCTAAAATTGTTTCCACATGGGTAATATGTCCAATTTTATCAGGAATTTTTGCTGCTATCTTGTACTTTAGTTTTAAAAAATATTTAAGCAAAATAAAAATTCACCTTTTAAAAATGGATTTATATACAAGATTTGGACTTATTTTAATTGGAGCTTTTGGTTCATATTCACTTGGAGCAAATAATATTGCAAATGTTATGGGCGTTTTTGTTCCTGTTGCACCTTTTAAAGATTTAAGAATTTTAGGTTTATTCACTTTAACCGGAACTCAACAACTATTTTTAATTGGTGGAATTGCAATTTCTATTGGAGTTTTCACCTATTCAGGTAAGGTAATGGAAACAGTTGGTGGTAATTTGATGAAATTATCCCCGGAAACAGCGTTGATTATTGTTTTAGCTGAGTCATTGGTCTTATTTTTATTTGCATCTCAAGGATTAGAAACATTTCTCAAATCTCATGGTCTACCTTCTATTCCTCTGGTTCCTGTATCAAGTTCACAAGCTGTAGTTGGTGCAATTGTAGGAATAGGAGTTGTAAAAGGAGGAAATAATATAAAAATAAAAGTTCTTGGAGGAATTGCCTCTGGCTGGGTTACCACTCCAATTATCGCCTGTTTAATTGCTTTTATCAGTTTATTCTTTTTGCAAAATGTTTTTGACCAAACTGTTTATCAAAAAGAAGTTGAAACAAGTTTAAAGCATAATATAAAAAATGAGTTAATTATAAGTAAAGACAATTAACATTAAAATTTGTGGATAAATTTAACTTTAAATTTTAATATTTTATTATATATTATATTTATTACTAAATATAAAGGACAATAATATGACTTGTAAAAATTTAAAAATTGGAACAAAACTGTCTTTTGTTGTAGGTACAGCTATAGCAATATTATTAATTTTAACTACTACTTATATTTCTATTTCAGTATATAAAACATCTAAAAATTCTGAAATTGAAAATATGAAAAACATTACATCTTTAATAACTGAACAACTCAATCTTTGGCTATCGGAGAGAGTATTTGTGTCCAAAACTATGTGTGACCAGGGACATATAAAAAGAGCTTCTGCAAATATGGAAATATCCATATTACCTGCAGAAAAAAGACTTGAACTTTATAAATCTCTTTATGGTGATATATATTTGGAATTTATAATTTCTGACTTAAATAATAATATAATTGTTTCCACAAATAAAAATGAAATTGAAACAAACAAATTGCTAACTTATACAAATAATAAATCTTTTAGCAATAGTTTAGGTGTTTATGTTTCCAATGCTTTTAAATTAAACAACATAGCTGCATTTATTTTAGTAACTCCTATAACAAATGAAGGAAAACATTCTGGATTTTTATATTCAATTATTAATTTAAACAGTTTTAGTAAAAAATTCATATCTCCCATAAAAGTAGGAAAAAAAGGATATGCCAAAATTTATACTTCAGACTTAACTATAATTTCACATCCAAATAAAGAAAAACTATTTAAAAAATCAGATGTAAAAATATTTAAAGAAGTTTTTAATAAAAATTTGGTAGGATTTTTGCCTTATCATAATAAAGGCCAAAACAAATTTCTCAGTTTCAAAAAAGTAAATAATACTAATTGGTTTGTTGCAATAACAGTTCTTGAAGATGATATTATGAGCCACTCTTTGTTAATCCGTAAATCAATGATTATTGCAACATTGTTATCTTTAATAACATTATGTTTTATTCTAATTTTGTTTACAAAAAAGCTAATTACAGAACCTATCAATAAATTTCTTAATATTTTTTCATCTGCTGCCAAAGGAGATTTAACTCATACAATAAAACTAAAAGGAAAAGATGAAATAGGAAAATTGTCATATCATTTTAATTTATTTCTAAACAGTTTAAATAAAATTATTAAATCTGTTCAAATTGATTCAAATAATCTTTCAAAAATGAGTGTCAATTTATCTTCTTCAATGGAAGAAATTTCTTCTACTTCAACTGAAATAGCTAAAAATATCACGGAAACCAATAGTTCAGTTGACACCATAACAACTTCAATAACTGAAATAAGTTCAAATATGCAGGAACAAAATAGTAACATAAAAACCATGTCTGATACTTTTAACAACATAATGAGCAGTACTTCAGAAGTTAATAATTCTGTAAAAAAATCTATTTTATCAATGAATAACATAAAAGCATCTTCAGAAAAAATAAATAGTATTGTTAATATAATTAGCGAAATTGCAGGTCAAACAAATTTACTTTCTTTAAATGCAGCTATTGAAGCTGCAAAAGCAGGAAAACATGGAAAAGGTTTTGCTGTTGTGGCTGAAGAAGTAAGAAAACTTGCTGAAAAATCGTCAACTGCTGCCAAAGATATAACCGAACTTATTAGGGAAAGTGCAAGCTATGTTAATGAAGGCAGTGAAGTTATTGAAGGAGCAGATATTCATTTACATGAAATTACAAAAAGTGTTAACGAAACAGCAAATATGGTTTCCTTAGTTGAAAATGCCTCTGAAGAACAGGCAACAGCAATTAAAGAAATTGTAGAGGCAACTGAAATTGTAACATCCCTATCTCTAATGAACGTAACAAGCACAGAAGAAATAGCAAGCACGTTAATTGAAATAAACAGATCAGTTGAAGAATTAAATTTAATTGGAATCAAGCTTAGAGAAGAAACTCTGCAATTTAAATGTGACAATTAAATAGATAATTATGTTTTTTGTTCTTAAGATTTCTTAAACATAAGCATCTTAGAATATCTTTATCTTTTTTAGTTTATTACATATAATTCTTTACTATTTTTTAAGCTTTTTCATCAAGTTAATACAATTTATTATTTCATTGTGCTATTATATTTAACCGGAGGTGATTAATGGCAAAAATATCCAGAATTACTATATATGATAAGTTAGAAACTGTTATGGTTCCAGGAACAAACAGTTCTATTGTTAAATTAAAAGGCGTAAAAGGACTAAATATTTCTGATAACGGAGTTGTGGCAGTTAATATCTCATTACCAGCAGGTGCAAAAGAACACGAAAACTCAATATCGAATGAAATCAAAGAAAAACTTGAATCAATTCCTGAAGTTTTTCAAACTGCAGTAAATATAACAATTGAAGAAAATAATCATGGGCATGTTGAAAAAGTCAACTTAATTCCCAATGTTAAATATCCCCTTGTAATTGGTAGTGGCAAAGGTGGAGTTGGCAAATCAACTGTTTCTGTCAATTTAGCCATAGCTTTGGCTAAATTAGGATATAAAGTGGGTTTACTTGATGCTGACTTATATGGGCCAAGTATTCCATTAATGCTGGGGGTTGACAGCACTCCTGAAGTCACTGAGAATGAAAAACTTAAGCCAATTGAAGTTTATGGCATTAAAGTTATGTCATTGGGATTCATGTTAGATGACGATACTCCTGTAATATGGAGAGGTCCACTACTTATTAAAGCATTACAACAATTTTTGCAGGATGTTGAATGGGGAGAACTTGATTTTCTTCTTACCGACCTTCCTCCAGGAACCGGAGATATTCAAATTTCTATGGCACAAAATGTCAATGTAAAAGGAGCAATCGCTGTTACAACTCCACAAGATGTAGCACTTTTAGATGTTAAAAAAGCTATTACAATGTTTAGTAAAATAGGGATTCCTGTACTTGGGGTTATTGAAAACATGAGTTATTTTATATGCCCTAACTGTGAAACAAAACATTATATTTTTAGTGGGGAACATTCATCAACCGGTAACCAATTGAAAACAGAAAAGCTTGGAGAAATCCCTTTAACAATTTCAATTAGAGAAGGTGGAGATAACGGAAAACCTGTTATTATTTCTGAACCTGAATCAGAAGTTTCCAAGGCTTTTATGGAGTCTGCTAAACTAATTGTCCAAAAAGTATTAAATTAATTATTATTCCTAACACAATAAAAATAAGGCTGTTGTAAAATATTATAACAGCCTTTGCTGTAATATCTAGCAACACCCCATTTTAATAAAAATTGATTATAACCCTAAGTTGTAATAATTTTCTATCGCTGTATTAGGGTTATAAATCCCAAACATTATAAATATTTAAATTTCATTTAAAGTTTGAGTTTGAGCATTTGAGTTTGAGAAAGTTGAATTATTCTTTGATAATAAGGGGTTAATTCCATATTTGATTATTTTTTAATTTAGTGTAAAAAAATAAATTTTTACATAAAGCATTCTAATTATAAAAAAACTCAAACTCATACTTAAACTCAATCTTCGCTCAAGTGAGTGTTAATTACAACTTAACATTATGAATATTTTATAGATAAGTAAAAAAACAGGGTAATATCATAATAATATCTCTTGACAAATTTTATTCTAAATAATATATTTTAAATATATTAATCAATCAATCCCCATAATAGGAGGTTTTATGGTAACATTGACTTTTCCGCATGATTTCAAATTGAATAATGATGAAATTGTAAAAATCGATTATTTAAAAGCATCTGAATTTGAAAAGTATTATGAATTTTTACACAAACTAAATGAAAGGGATAAACTTTACCTTAAATACAATGTTGATAACAAAGAATTTGTAAAGGAAAGAGTTGCAACTATTGATAAAGGAACAAGAGTATCCGTTGTGGCATGGGATGATAAAAAAAATATTGTTGGTTCTGCTACAGTTTACTGGTCTAATTTTGGTTGGAAATCACATATTGGCAAAATAAGACTAATTGTTGATTCAAAACATAGACATTTAGGTCTTTCTCATTATCTTGCCCAAATAATTTTCTTCAAATCACAAAATATCCACCTTTCAAAATTACTAGTTGAAATGATGGTTGAACAAAAAAAAGCACTCAAAATTTTTAAATCTATTGGTTTTACGAAAGAAGCTAAACTTAAAAATTTTATAATTGACACTCATGGTGAAAAACATGACATGATTTTAATGACTGCTGATTTAGATAACCTTCTTGATAAATATGAAAGTATGATGTTGGAAAATGATTCAAAAGGTGGTTGATTTATTTATAAAAATTATATGTTTTGATTTATGAATAATATTTTAATTGTAACTAATAAAATTTAGATGTACTTATTGTGCATCTTTTTTTATTTGTTCTTTTAATATTTTCAATTGGGACTTCTTATCTGAAATTTTATTGTCAATTGATATTTCCATAACTTTATCAAGCATTAACTTTATTTCAGGACCTTTTTCAATTCCCAATTTAATAATATCATCCCCATTTATTAATAATTTAAAATCAATTAGATAGGTAATATACTTACTAATCATTTTTTTATGTTTTTCATTTTCAAAATAGGCAACTGCAAAAAGCAATAATTCAGGTTCAATATCTTTAAATGCATTGTATATCTTAGAATCTTTACAATTATCTGATTTTGTACTATTAAAAAATAACTCCAAATACCTAATGGTTCTTTTATATTTTAAAAGTAAACCAGATTGCTTTTTTAATAAATTAAGTTTTTCAACAACATTTACAATTTCTTTGTTTTTTAAATGAACTAAAATTCCAAACATATATAGAATCCAATAACTTATTTCTGATGTTTTAAATAACAATTTATGCCAGGAAATGACAGAGTCAATTCTTAAGGTTAAATCTCTTATGTATGAATCAACATTAATCTTTTCATCAATAAAATGAAGTACTTCAAATATTTCTAAATCATTAAAAACTACAGATGCATTTTCTTCAGAAAATAAAATACTAATTTCCTTTAAAAATCTAAAACCTGAAATATTTTGATAAACCTTATTTGAACAAGCTGATTTCATTAAGCTTTCAGTTGTTTTTCCTATTTTAAATTTAAATCTATTTTTAAATCTAATTGCTCTAATTAACCTGGTTGGATCATCAACAAAGCTTAGAGAATGAAGAACTCTAATTGTTCTCTCTTTTAAATCTTTTCTTCCACCAAAATAATCAATCAATTGTCCAAAATCAACCCTATTTAAACTAATAGCCATCGCATTGATTGAAAAATCACGTCTGTATAGATCATGATATAAATGTCCTTTTGCTACTGTTGGAAGTGCTCCTGGCTTTTTATAGTATTCAAATCTGCTGGTTGCAATATCCAATCTTGTACCATCTTTTAATATTATCAATGCAGTGTTAAATTTTTCATGTTCAACACATTTTGCATTTAAATTTTCAGCAAGTTTTTTGGCAAACTTTATTCCATCAAAAGTGACAACAAAGTCAAAATCAAAATTTCTTTTTCTCAATATTAAGTCTCTTACAAACCCTCCTACAATAAAAACCTCAGTATTTAATTCCTCTGCAGTATTAGAAACAATATCAAAAGAAATTTTTATATATTTTTCAGGTAATATTTTTTTTAATTCTGTGTTTATAAAAGCTTTCAACAGAACTACTGTTGTGAATCAAAACCCTTTTAAAAGCTTCCGTTCTGGTTATAATTCCTGTTAAATTGTTTTCCATTTTAACAAAAACCAGTTTTCTATTTGAAATTAAAAAGATATCTCTAATTTCCTCAATATCGGTATTTGGTTCAACGTAAAAAACATCAACATCCATTAATTCCTTAATTATCATTTTATGAAGATTATGAGACATAGCATAATCAATATCTTGTCTTAAAATAACTCCAATTACCTCATTATCTGCATTTTTTACAGCTATTGAATTAATTCTTAATCTATTCATCATATTAAAAGCTATATCAACATTATCAAATTCAGTCAATGTGTAAACAGCAGGTCTGGCAATTGACTTTGCCTTTAATAAAGAAGGAATGGTAGCTACAATTTCATCTACTTGTTTTTTTAATTTCAAAAATTGTTTTCTTTTTAAAATTTGCAGTAAATACAAATGAGTGCCCTCCCCCTTTAAATGTTTGTCCGATTAGCTTTTTCAAATCGATATCTTCATAATTATTTTTTGCAATTAAATATGTTTTATTTTCCAGTTGGAAAATACAGAAAAATAATTTCAAATTTTCCAACTCCATTACCCTGTGTAATATTGAAGAAACATCTGCCTCATACCTATCTGAGACAAATGTAGAAATTGCAATATCTCTACCTTTAAACGAAAATCTTTCAAGTCCGGTTATTACCTTATTTAATAATTCAATTTGTTGTTTTGAAAATTTTGTTTTTAAAATTGAATTTACTTGCTGTAATTCTCCCCCCTGTTCCATTAGCCATGCTGCAGCATTTAAATCATGGTAAGTAGTGCCGGGAAATGATAAAAAATTTGTATCTTCATATATTCCAAGTAAACCAATACTTGCCTCAAAAGGAGTGATTTCAATATTTGATTCAATTAATTGTGAAACCACTATTGAAGTTGTTGCCCCTGTCTGTTGAATATATTTTTGATCACTAATTATATTTAAAACTTCTTTACCATGATGATCATAAATAATTATTGATTTAGAATTTAATTTTTCCAGCAAATTTAGAACATGAGGAAGTCTGTTTTTAGATGAAGTATCAGCAATAACAAGTTTTTTTACTTTATATAAATCAACTTCATAAACAATATTAGTTAATAATTTTTGATTTTTCGAAATAAAATATCTTAGTTTACCTTCCAATGCGCCTGGTAAATATGCCAATGAATTCTTATATAGTTTTGACAACAATATACAAGAAGCAAAACCATCAAAATCTAAACCAATATGTGAAGTAATTAATTTCATATTTATTTATATCATAAATAAAAAAAGCGTGGACTAAATCCACGCCTAAAATGTTTTTTTAAATAGCTTTTAAGGTCTTTTCACAATAAAACTATTTGAAACATTAATTTCCTTTATTCCGGAAATTACCTTAACAGTAGAAGAATGCTCATTTGAAAATAAAATTGCCACATCTCCAACATAATATTGATTACCACCTTCTGTCAAAGAATAAACAGCAAATAAGTCACCAGGAACAAAACCTTCCTCAGAACCACAATTTACTATTGCCATGTCATCTTCCACCAATGATTCCCTTGAATCAGATACTCCAATAAAAGAATAATGTTCACCCTCAGGAACCTCTGTAAATCTATCATATGGTTTATAGTCGATGATTAAAGGTATTGGTTCATATTCTTCAAATGGTACTATCAAATCATTTTGAGTCACTTTATCACATGAAAATAGAATCATGGCAGATGATTTGGCTACATGAACCAACAATTCTTTGATAATTCCTATACGTTGATATGCAAAACCTAATATTTCTTCATCGGCACCTTTTGGCACCTGTTTCATAACTTTTTTATTAGTCTTATTATTTGATATTGTTTTCCAGCCTCAAGTCCTTTATTACTACCTGAATCTAAAAATATAACATCTCCTTTTGAAAACATCATAGCCCTGTCTTCTCCCTCAACAACTTTCGCCAATGTCTCAATGCCTGTTGATTCCAAATTGTTATCTTCATGTAAAAATAAAGCACATTGAATATCTACAGCATAGGCTAGCTCTATGATTTTAGCCTTTTTAATAGATTTATCTTCAGATTCACCTGTTTTCATTTCAGGCTCAACAGCTTCTTCTTGCTTTGTAAATTCATTAACTTTTTCATCAACTGCGTTAGTAGCTGTAGTGCCCCCTTCTTTAGCTGTTTCATCAACAGCACCAACTATACTTACAGGTGTAAAAACAAGTGGGTCACCTGGATAAATCCAATGTGGATCTTTAATATAGTTATTTGCTTTCCATATTTGAGGCCAAAGATACGGGTCTTTAAAATTCTTTTCCGCAAGATCCCATAAAGTATCACCCTTTTGAATAATATACACACTTGTACCATCAGGATACGAAAGTGGAGGTGTGTAAGGTGTCCAATGAGCTTCAACATTAATTTCAGCTTTTAAGGTGAATGACAAGACAAAGACAATTGCAAGACAAAACAAAGTTTTTTTTGTCAATTTAAACATTATTTTCTCCTTATGTTTTTTCTGTTAGGTTATATTCTAATTGATAAAGAAGTTATGTCAAGTTATTTTTTAAAAATAATTTTTTTTCTAATCAACCTTATGAATTTACTGCTAACATCACCTCATTTTCTTACTTATCTATAAAATATCCATAACTTTAAGTTGTAATTAACGCCCACTTGAGCAAAGATTGAACTTAAGTATTAGTTTGAGTTTTTATAATTAGAACGCTTTATGTAAAAATTTGTATTTAATAAAATTTAAAAATAATCAAATTTGAAATTAACTCTTTATTATCAAAGAATAAATCAATTTTTTCAAACTCAAACTCAAACTTTAAATAAAATTTAAACATTGTTTGGGAACTTATAATGAATCTTTATAAAAATGGGGTTGATGCAAGAATTTATTGTAATTGAAAGCACTTTTATAGTAAAAAAATAATTGTAATTACTGATTTTGTAATATACTATATTTTTATTAATAAAATTTTTAAGGGGTTAAATATTGAAATTTCTTGAAAATTTAGGCAAAAAAGTGATTTCATTTATTGAAACATCCGGCGATTTTGCTCTTTTAAACCAAACAACATTAAAATTCATGATAAAGAAACCATTTGATATAAAAAATAAATTTAAACAATTGGAACGAGTAGGTGTTGATTCAACTCCTGTTGTTTTAATAACAGCACTTTTTACAGGAATGGTTCTGGCTCTCCAGGTTTATACAGGTTTTAAAAGGTTTCAGGCAGAATCAATGGTAGGAGCACTTTTAGGTGTTGCTTTAACCAGAGAACTTGCCCCTGTCCTTGCTGCACTAATGGTAGCAGGAAGAATAGGTTCTTCTATAGCTGCAGAAATTGGCACCATGCAGGTAACAGAACAAGTAGATGCATTAGAAGTAATGGGAGTTGACCCTGTACAATATCTTTTCGTACCAAGAGTACTAGCAGGAATAATCACCCTACCCTTACTTGTTGGTATTGCAGATATGATAGGAATATATGGTGGTTTTTTCTTATTGGTAAATGTATTTGGTGAAAACCCTGATCAGTTTTTAAATAAGGTATATGAATTTACTGAATATAAAGATGTATTGTCAGGATTAATCAAAGCAGGTGTGTTTGGTTATATAATAGCGATTGTTGGCTGTTATAAAGGACTTAGAACTTCTGGTGGTGCTGAAGGAGTTGGTAAAGCAACAACAGATGCCGTTGTTTTAGCTTCATTATTAATTTTAATTTCAGACTTTTTCTTGTCAAAACTTATATTTTAAAAAGGCAAAACAATATGATAAAACTAGAAAATATATATAAAGCATTTGGTAAAAAGATAGTTCTTGATGGTATTTCCTTAAATATCCAAAAAGGAGAATCTTTTGTCATCTTAGGTGGATCTGGAACAGGTAAATCAGTCATGTTAAAACACATTATTGGCATACTTTCCCCTGATAAAGGAAAAGTATATGTTGATGGGAAAGATGTAACAGAATTTACCAGAAATCAATGGTTTGAAATTAGAAAAAGATTTGGGATGAGCTTTCAAGAAGCTGCCCTATTTGATTTTATGTCAGTTTTTGAAAATGTTGCATTTCCCATAAGGAGACATACAAAATTTTCTGAAAATGAAATCAAAAAAAGAGTCGCACATTGTTTGGAAATGGTTGGTCTTACAGGAAATGAAAATCTTCGTCCTGCTGAGTTATCTGGCGGAATGAGAAGACGAGCAGGTTTTGCAAGAGCTATTGCATTAAATCCTGAAATATTACTTTTTGACGAACCAACAACAGGTCTTGACCCAGTAATGACGGATCAAATAGATGAGATAATTAATAATTTAAGAAAAGGTATGGATGTTACAACAGTTACCATTACACATGATATGGTAAGTGCCTTTGAGATTGCAGACAGAATTGGAATGCTTCATGAAGGAAAAATTGTTTTTATAGGAACTCCAGATGAATTCCTAAAAGCCGATGTCGATATAGTAAAACGCTTCTTAAAAGGCAGAATTAATAATGAATAATTTATATATAGAGGTGAAAAATGAATACAGAAAGTAAGGTTGGGCTGTTTTTTCTAATAACTATTATAGTTATCGGTGTTTTGATTATGAAAACAAGCCAGTTTGACTTTTTTCAAAAAGGTAAATTTTATACTTTAACTGCAATTCTTGAAACTGCTCAAGGTTTAGATAAAAATACTGACATAAGACTGGCAGGGGTAAAGATAGGAAAAGTAACGGATATTATTCTTGAAGATGGAAAGGCAAAAGTTGTTATGGAAATATATGATAATGTGCAACTGCCTGCAAGTTCAAAGATAAAAGTTGTGGCAAAAGGAATTTTAGGTGATAAATATGTTGAAGTCTATCCAGGCGAAAACAAAGGAAATTTTGTAGGTCAAGGAGATTCTCTAAATAGCGACAAATCAGTTACAATGGATGATATAATGGATATTGTATATTCAGTTGCAAAAGATGTAAAAACAATCACAACTTCTTTAAGCAATACTGTTGGAACCAATAAAGGTGAGGAACAAATTGCAAACATTTTAGAAAATATCGATAGAATTACAACTGTGATAAGAGCAATAACAGAAAGAAATAAAGATAATTTTTCAAATTCTATTGATAATATTCAATCATTTACAGCTGATTTAAAACAACAAATTCCTATTTTATCTTCAAAACTTGATAAATTGGCAACCAATTTGAACAATTTAGTTGATAAAAATGATGCAAATATTACCGAAACTATAGCCAATGCAAAAGAAGGTACAAAAAAATTAAACGATACACTTGTTTATATTGAAGATATTTCTAAAAAAATTAGCACAGGAAAAGGAACCATTGGAAAATTGGTAAATGATGAAGAAACCCATACAAACTTTAATAATACTTTAAATTCAATAAAAAAAGCAGCGGATGGAGCAAGTGACTACCTTGGAACATTTAAGGATACAGGTTTATATTTAGGATTTAGAACTGAATATATGTTTGATCTTAAGCAAAATAAAAGCTACTTTTCTGTTGATATTGTTCCTGAAGGCAAAAGAGCTTATAAAGTTGAATTAATTGATGATCCTTATGGAAAAACAAAAAACTACGAATTTCATCATGTAATTACCAATCCTGATGGATCAATTAGAGATGATTACACTGAAACAATAGTAAGAACACAAGATTCTTTCACTTACAATGCTCTAATTGGTCAAAATTTTGGCGATTTCCTGGTTCAAATAGGATTAATTGAATCAAAAGGTGGATTTGGAATAAATTACAATACAAAGTCAAATAATCCTATTAGTCTTTCTTTTCAAGCTTTTGATTTTTCAAGAGAAAATGATTTAAGTGCTCATTTAAAATTTTCTGCATCATATAAAATTCATAAAGATTTTTATATTATAGGTGGTTATGATGATTTTCTTGAAAAAGAAAGAAGTCAGCTTTTCTTTGGTGTTGGTATTAGATTTAGAGATGATTACTTTAAACATTTAATGTCAGCTGTTTCATTAAAATAGTTCTATGGGAAAAAATACTAAATTTGAATGTGAACACTGTGGATATCAGACAACAAAATGGATGGGTAAATGCCCTGATTGCAATAGCTGGAACTCATTTATTGAAATAAAAGAAGTTAAAAATAAGGGAAAACGTCAATCTTCATTATCGAAACTTGCAAAACCCTTACCGTTAAGTGCTGTTGAAAATGAAACTGTAACAAGAATCGAAACTGGAATTTCTGAATTTGATAGAAGCTTAGGCGGTGGATTTGTCCCTGGTTCCCTTGTTTTGTTAGGAGGAGAACCAGGTATTGGAAAATCAACTTTAATGCTTCAAGTTTGCAAAAATATTGCTGATCAGGGGAAAAAAGTACTTTACTTTTCAGGAGAAGAATCCCCTTCACAAATAAAAATGCGAGGGGAAAGAATAAATGCCCTGTCTGACAATGTTTTAATGTCTGGAGAAATCTCAATAGACGGGATATTAAAACTTATTGAAGAGGAAAATCCATCCTTTGTCATAATAGATTCAATTCAAACAATGTATTCTCCAGATTTAAATTCAGCTCCAGGAACTGTCTCACAAATAAGAGAAGCCACTCATAAATTTTTAATAACTGCAAAAAGCTCAGAAATCCCATTTGTTCTTATTGGACATATAACAAAAGAAGGTTCTATTGCTGGACCAAAAACTCTTGAACATATTGTGGATACTGTTCTTTATTTTGAAGGAGAAAGATTTCATGCAAGAAGAATTATCCGGGCAGTAAAAAATAGATTTGGTTCAACAAATGAAATTGGAATTTTTGAAATGACTGAAGTTGGTCTGGTGGAAGTAACCAATCCTTCTGATATTTTTATTTCTGAAAGAGCTCCTGAAACAACAGGATCTTCCATTATTTCAGCGGTTGAAGGAAGTAGAGCATTACTTGTTGAAATACAAGCTCTGGTATCAGAAACAAGTTTTGGAAATCCAAGGAGAATGGCAATTGGAGTAGATGTTAACAGACTTCAAATGCTTCTTGCAATAATGGAAAAACGTCTTGATTTTGCAATTCAAAGAGATGATGTGTATGTAAATGCTGCAGGAGGATTTTCAATAAACGAACCTGGTGCAGATTTGGGGATAGCATTTGCAGTTGCCTCAAGTTTCCTTGATAAACCTCTTGCAACCGAAGATGTGTTTATAGGAGAAGTTGGACTTTCTGGGGAATTAAGAACTGTTAGCCAAGCTGAAAAAAGAATTAAAGAAGCAAAGGCTCTTGGTTTTAAAAGAGTTTATTGTTCCTATACAAATAATAAACAAATTACCAAACTTCAATCACCAAAATTTCAAATAAATATGTCAAAAACGTTAAGAGAATCTTTTAACAGCTATTTTTGAATTTCCCTCTTCTCTGTGTTAACATTATTAGCTGATATTTAAATTATGAGAGGATGAAATGACAGAAAAAACTATACATTTTATTAGAGAAATAATTAACAAAGATCTTGAAACAGATAAATATGAAGGAAGAGTACATACAAGATTTCCACCTGAACCAAATGGTTATCTTCATATTGGTCATGCCAAATCTATATGTTTAAATTTCGGTTTAGCAGAAGAATATAATGGGAAATGCAATTTAAGATTTGATGACACAAACCCGGCAAAAGAAGAAGATGAATATGTAAAATCAATAATTGAAGACGTTGAATGGCTTGGATTTTCATGGGAAGATAGTTTATTTTTTGCATCTGAATATTTTGATAAAATGTATGATTATGCTTTAAAATTGATTAAAAAGGGAAAAGCATATGTTTGTGATTTAAATGCCGAAGAAATGAGAGAATATCGAGGAACTTTAAAAGAACTGGGGAAAAATAGTCCATATAGAAATCGTTCAATTGAAGAAAATTTAAATTTATTTGAAAGAATGAAAGAAGGAGAATTTCCTGATGGCTCTAAAACCTTGAGAGCTAAAATTGACATGAGTGATCCAAATATCAACATGAGAGACCCTGTTATGTATAGAATTTTACATGCTAAACACCATCAGAACAGGAGATAAATGGTGTATTTATCCAATGTATGATTGGGCACATGGTCTTGAAGATTCTATTGAAGGAATAACCCATTCAATATGTACACTTGAATTTGAAGCCCATAGACCTCTTTATGAGTGGTTTTTGAATCAATTGGGTGCCTATAAACCTCAACAAATTGAATTTGCTAGACTAAATCTTAATTACACAGTTATGAGTAAAAGATAATTGCTAAAACTGGTTGAAGAAGGTCATGTTTCAGGATGGGATGATCCAAGAATGCCTACTATATCAGGATTAAGAAGAAGAGGTTATACTCCTTTTGCTATTAAAGATTTTGCAGAAAGAATTGGTGTAGCAAAAAGTAATTCTACAGTTGATTTTGCTTTACTTGAACATTGTTTAAGGGAAGATTTAAATCAAAATGCTTTGCGTGTAATGGCTGTTTTAGATCCTCTAAAAGTTATAATTACCAACTTCCCTGAAGATGAAACTGAAGAATTTGATGCAGTTAATAATCCTGAAGATGAAAGTGCAGGAAAAAGAAAAATACCATTTACAAGAGAAATCTATATTGAAAAAACAGATTTTAGAGAAGATGCACCAAAAAAATATTTCAGATTGGCTCCAGGAAAAGAAGTTAGACTTAAACATGCTTATTACGTGACTTGTGAAAAAGTAATTAAAAATGAAAATACAGGTGATATAGTTGAACTTCATTGCACATATGATCCAGCCTCAAAAGGGGGATGGACTAATGACGGCAGGAAAGTTAAAGGGACACTTCACTGGGTTTCAAAACCACATTGCATTGATGGGGAAGTAAGAATGTATTCCCATTTGTTTTCAAAAGAAAACCCTTATGATACCGAGGAAGGAAAGGATTTCCTTACAAACATTAATCCTGACTCGCTTGTTACAATAGAAAATTGCAAACTTGAACCAAGCTTAAAAGATGCCAATCCATCAAAAAATTATCAATTTTTGAGAACGGGATATTTTTGTTTGGACAAAAAAGACACCTCTAAAGAGGTGCCAGTGTTTAATAGAACAGTTGCATTAAAAGACTCATGGTCTAAAATTGAAAATAAAAAGTAATATTTTATAGTTGAAATTATAAATTTTTTACTTGCATTTTCAAAATGTCATGATATACTTATTTAGTATTTTGTTAAAAGTAACAATATACGTGTGTTTTTTTACAATTACCTGTCATTCATTATGTGGTTTATCGAATGAGCAGGAAGATTAGAAATTATTAAACCACCGGAGGATTTTTTTGAATGAATATTTATATTGGTAACCTTCCTTATGACGCATCTGAAGATCAGTTAAAGGAACTATGTGGTGCTCACGGAGAAGTTGGAAGCGTAAGAATTATTACCGACAGAGAAACTGGAAGATCAAAAGGTTTTGCATTTGTTGAAATGGAAAACAATGAAGAAGCTCAAAAAGTACTTGAAACTCTTAACAACACAGAATTTAACGGAAGAAATTTAAGAGTTAACGAAGCTCGTCCAAGAGAAGAAAGACCTAGATCACGTAATAGATATTAGAATCTAATTTACAAAATCAACAAAATGCCGGTTATTAATTTAGCCGGCTTTTTTAATTTAATCCATTCAAATTACAATCAACTTTAAACAACCTTCTTAACTTATTCATATAAATTAAAAAAAAACATCAAATTTTATTACATTTAATGCTACAATTAAATTAGAAAAGCGGTTAAACTAATTGTAAAAATATTAAATATTGATATGGGTAAAATGACATCAAATACAAAAAAAACAAATTCAAATGAAGAAAATTTCAATTATATATTTAAGAAAATTTCTCATATAATTGATAAACAAAATATAAGTTTTGATGCAATATGTTTAAATAAAATTTGTGTTAAACTTTTAAGAAGTTTAAAACAATCAATGGACGCTTCAGGTGGGTGTATTTATTTTAAATTCAAAAACTGGTTTAAAATTGGTAACCTATAAAATATCAATTAGATAACATAAACCAAAAAATAAATTTATCAAATGAATTTAAAAATATTTTTAACATGAGGAAATAGTAGTAAAAATGAATATATTTTGCTTGAAAAATAATGAGATAATCATTTTTTTCATAAACTTAGAAAATGGCAATAAATATAAAATTATTTACTTATTCCATTTTACTCTTCAAAGAAAAAAATTTATTAATGATTATTTTACTATCTAGCAAATTGAATTATACATTTTTAGATATTGACAAACAATTGACAAAATTAATTTTAAACTACACTTATAGTTCTCTATATGATGAATATATTAAGGACAAATTAATTGCAAGCGAAGTGGAATATAGTAATTTAATAAATACTTTACCTGTTGGAATATATAGAACAAATAAAAAAGGAGAAATTCTTTTTGCAAACAAAAAACTAGCTGAAATTTTTGGCTTTAAAAATCCTCAAGAATTAAAAGAAGCATAATGTATTTGAATTTTTTATTGATAGAAAAAAAAGAGTTAATCAAATTATCTCTTGAAACAAGATGGAATTACAACTAATATTTTCCAAATGAAAACAAAAAAAAACAAAATGTCATTTGGGCTAAGAGATACAGGTATTATTTACAATAATGGTAAAAAAAATGAGTTTATTGAAGGAGCTCTGGAAGATATTTCAGATATAAGAGAATCTGAGGAAACTTACATGCTTTTATATAATGTTATTGAACAAATGGATGAATCTCTGATGATAACAAATATTGAAGGATATGTTGAATATATAAATCCTGCATTTGAGGAACAAACAGGATATAAAGCCAATGAAATATTGGGAAAAAAGCCTTCAATTCTTAAAAGTGGACATCATGACAATAAATATTATAAAGACATTTGGGAAACAATAACATCTGGAGATGTTTGGAAAAATGAACTTGTAAACAAAAGTAAAAATGGAGATATTTTTGTTGAAAATGCATTATTTTTCCAATAAAAACAATGAAAATAAAATAACTCATTTTGCTGCTGTAAAAAGAAATATTACAAAAGAAAAGAAACTTGAAGAACAACTGTCTCAATCACAAAAAATGGAATCCATTGGAAGACTTGCTGGAGGCATTGCCCATGACTTTAACAACATTCTTACTGTTATCTCAGGTTATGCAGATTTATTAATTGGAAGTAAAATTCCAGGTTCCACAGAGTGGAAGCAATTGTCAACTATTCTACAATCAGCAGATACAGCACAAAAAATTAATGTGTTTATGACCATGGCCCGCTATAAAGGCATCCCGGCCAAGTGGCAATCCGGCTGGATCCTCATCCCCGGGGAGGTAGGCTTGCATGACTGGGCAGAAGTTTACTTCGAAGGCCTCGGCTGGGTTCCGGTGGATCAGTCCTTTGAAAGGATAAATTCGGATGATGAGGATGTGCAATACTTCTATACCTGTGGGGTTGACCCATACCGGCTCATTATCAATGACGATTACTCCCGTTCCTTTTACCCTCCCAAAAAATATTTTCGCAGTGAAACAGTAGATTTCCAAAGGGGAGAGAGTGGAAACCCAGGATCGCAACCTTTATTTTAACGAATGGAGTTATGAGATGAGGGTGAAGAATTTGGAGTAATATAATCTCTGAAAATCCGTTTTAGCCCTCAAATAAGTTTGCTGTCATTTTTATAGGGGGAGCCTTACTTTAACGATAAATCTTCACCACAGCATCTTCCCCCTTTTTTACCCAGCCCCGATACATACCTTCGGAGTTAAAGGGCAGGGCGAGGTTGCCATTACCGTCAACGGCAACCAATCCGCCACTGCCTCCAATGTCGATTTGCTTATGGTGGATGACTTCATGGCAAGCTTCATCCAGGCTCAAACCTTTATATGCCATCAAACAAGAAACATCATAGGCGACCATGCCCCTGATGTAAAACTCCCCATGTCCGGTGCAGGATACTGCACAGGTGGTATTGTTGGCATAGGTTCCCGCACCGATTAACGGGCTGTCACCGATGCGGCCGTATTTTTTATTGGTCATGCCTCCTGTGGAAGTGGCTGCTGCCAGGTTGCCATTAATGTCCCTGGCAACAGCTCCTACCGTTCCGTATTTTTTAATAATGGGGGTATGGTCCAGTATGCTTTTTTCTTCCTGCTTGGCTGCTTCCAGTTGTCTTTTTCTGAACTCGGAATAAAACCATTCGTCCGGTTGGAAAACCATGTTGTGTTCTTTAGCAAAGTCCATGGCTCCCTGCCCACTCAGGAATACGTGTTCAGAGTGATCCAGCACTTTTCTGCAGAGTTGGATCGGGTTCTGAATATTCCTGACCATGGTTATGGCTCCCGCGTCCAGTGTTTTGCCATCCATAATGGATCCTTCCATTTCTTGCAGGCCTTCGTGGTTAAATACGGACCCCTTGCCTGCATTGAACAAGGGACAATCTTCCATGGAAGATACTGCTGCCTCAACGGCACTTATCGCACTACCGCCGGTTTTTAAAATGGCCTCACCGGCTTTCAGGGAATTCGCCAGAGCCTGTCTGTATTCAACTTCCTGCTCCGTTGTCATACTCGATTTTAATATTGTTCCTGCTCCGCCGTGAATGGCCAAACTGTATGTCGACATAGGCTTGTTTTTGTTTTGTTTGTAAAATAATAACCCCTTGGTCAAGGGCGAAACCTTCGCGGTTCCTTCGCTTCGCGGTTCCTTCGCTTAAAAGTCCACTGGACTTTTATCTTCTCGTTTCACTCGAAGAATCGCTCCTGCTTCCCCTCCGCTTCGCGGTTCCTTCGCTTAAAAGTCCACTGGACTTTTATCTTCTCGTTTCACTCGAAGAATCGCTCCTGCTTCCCCTCCGCTTCGCGGTTCCTTCGCTTAAAAGTCCACTGGACTTTTATCTTCTCGTTTCACTCGAAGAATCGCTCCTTGCTTCCCCTCCGCTTCGCAGTTCCTTCTCCCCCCTCCTCGGGAATCGCTCCTGCTCCCCTCCCGCTCGCGTCCTTCGCCTAAAGTCCACTGGACTTTTATCTTCCTCGTTTCACTCGAAGAATCGCTCCTGCTTCCCCTCCGCTTCGCGGTTCCTTCGCTTAAAAGTCCACTGGACTTTTATCTTCTCGTTTCACTCGAAGAATCGCTCCTGCTTCCCCTCCCGCCTTCCGCGGTTCCTTCGCTTACAAAGTCCACTGGACTTTTATCTTCTCGTTTCACTCGAAGAATCGCTCTTGCTTCCCCTCCGCTCCACTGGACTTTTATCTTCTCGTTTCACTCGAAGAATCGCTCCTGCTTCCCCTCCGCTTCGCGGTTCCTTCGCTTAAAAGTCCACTGGACTTTTATCTTCTCGTTTCACTCGAAGAATCGCTCAGTCATCCCACCAAAATCTGTCTTGTAAGTTGGGGTTTGGTTGTGGGAATGAAGCGTTAAATAGTCTTTCATTTTGAGGGTAAATAAACCTTCGTGGAACCAAACCTCCCGGGTTTTGGGGGTGGTCGCCATTGGGATTCGGGGTCAGTTCCGGGTAACCAGTCCTTCGGTAGTCCGTCCATCCTTCGATCTGTGTGAAATGACTGATGAATTTCTGGGTCATAAGCATCGAAAGATCGCTTTCAAAGTCTCCGGAAAAGGTAGCCACTTGGGCAATGAAATTATCAATACTGTCCTGTGTTATCGTTCCGTCAGTGACTTGTCCCAGGTGGATACGCATAGCCTCTTGAAGCAATTGTTCTGCATCTGTCCCGCTTGTCCGTAACGTTGCTTCTGCTTTAAGGAAAAGTATTTCTGAAAAACTGATCAATGGTACGGACGAAAATTCACCGGCATAATAGGGTCCAACCCGTCGTATGCCAAAAGAGCTTTTGATCATAAAATTCCTGCGTGGATCTTTTGCGCCATTTAAAAGGTTGTAAAAATAATCGTCTACCCGGATATAAGGGGTGTTTTGAAAATACAAATACCATATGTTTTGATCGGCTTCGTTAAACCCATAAGGGAAAACAAGCTCTTCTTCGGTGCTTTGGAATGTATTGCTGAGGGCATCCAGTGCCAGTTGGGGCGCATTGTTGTCCCGTTTGATGAGGTGCATGTGATACCGGGCTTTCAGGGCATAGGCTGCTTTTTTCCAGCGGGAGAGGTTACCTTCATAGATCACATCATCCATACCCGGGGAGAAAACGCTGGTACTTTCCGAAAGGTCAACAATGGCCTGATCCAGCAGGTCCTGGATCTCTCCATACAGAAACTCCTGGGTGTCATATTGTGGACTCAGGTTTTCGCCTCCCTGGAAGGCTTCGGTATAGGGGATATCTCCCCAAAGGGAGGTAGCTGTCCCCAGTACCATGGCCTGCATTGTCCGTGCGATTCCGGCATAATGCGGCGATTTTTCAGCTTCGGCTTTTTCAATTATGACTTTGAAAGTAATCAACGGCGTAGTGTAAAAATCCTGCCACAATGGGTTCATGTTAAAAGATTCATCTAAAAGATACCCTTCCACCGGTAAAGCCTGGTTGTCCACTCCGGTGAAATAGTTGCAGAAAATACCTGCATAGACGGCCGCATCTTCAGCCATGGCGGTGGCTCCCGATGCCAGGGCTGGTGGTAATAAAACTTCGAGTGGCACATCGGTGGGATCATTGGGATTGATGTTGGTCTCTTCCAGCTTACAGGTCCACTGGAAAATACTCAGGAAAACAGCGGAAAAAAGGAGTATTCGCGAATTATATTTTAGTTGCATGATGCATTTTTTTTTGGTTGATACAATTGGTTTATTGCATAAATTGAATCCCTTAAAAACCGGCTTTAAGATGGATGCCAATGCTTTTTGTATTGGGGGAGTTGAACCATTCCCGGCCAAAGCTGTTGGATGCCCCGGCGAGATTGGTTTCCGGATCCACACCGGAGTATTCGGTAAATAAAAGCAAATTCCTTCCACTTAAACCGACCTCCAGTTCATCCAACCCGATTTTTCCGAGCCATGTCGACGGCAGGCGGTAGGAGAGGTTGACCTCTCTTAACCTTACCCAGGAACCGTCCTCCACATTGGCTTCCGAAACTCCTGCAAAGGGATACCGACTGTAAAAATCTGAATCAAGCCGGATGGGCACATCGTTGGGCAGGCCCGTATTGACGTTGACACCATCGTATATCACTGCTTCTTCACGGCTTTCGGTGGATTTGTGAATACCCAGGTTTTTCATGACACCTAAGGTCCCGTTAAAAATGTCACCGCCCTTGCGAATGTCAAGGAGGAATGCCAACCGTAATCCTCTGTAATTAAAAGCATTGTGTATGCCCATCTGCCAGTCGGGATTGGGATCGCCAATAATACCGGGGTCCTGAGGATCATAGAGTGGGTATCCTTCATCATTGACCAGGATATTTCCGGCTTCATCTCTCAACCATCGCGTGCCGTATAAAATGCCATAGGGCTGCCCGGGTATAGCACGGTTTGAGGTGGATGTTACTCCGGAACCTGAAAAACTAAGGTCAGGCACTCCTTCTGCCAGGGAGATTACGGTGTTCTCATTTGCCGAAAAATTCAATTTGATATCCCAATGGAAATCCTGTTGTTTTACCGGCGAAGCGCTGACCAGCAATTCTATGCCTTTGTTTTCAATTTCCCCGGCATTGACGGTAGCCGAGGTGAATCCACTGGAGTAGGTGATCGGTGCTGAAATGATCTGGTCTTTACTCAAAGCCTGGTAGTAGGTGATATCGAGACTGATCCTGTTTTGTAAAAAGCGTAAATCTGCTCCTATTTCAAAGCTTGAAGTGGATTCCGGTTTGAGTTCAGGATTGCCAATGGTGTTCTCCTGTAAAAATGAGGTTTGGCCTCTCACCGGAGCACGGTTGACATAATAGGTGTTCAATGCGTAAGGAAAGGCATCACCGCCTACTTTGGCATAGGAAAGCCTCAGTTTACCATAAGAAAAATATGGGTTGGTTTCGAGGTTGAGCAATTCAGTAAAGACAAAACTGGTGCTGTAGGAATCATAGAAAAACGGCACATTTTCAATCGGCAGTGTGGAGGACCAGTCCCATCGTCCCGTGACGGTCAGGTATAGGAAATTCTTATACGCCATTTCGATGTTGTAAAAGGTTCCCACAAGCCTTTTCTTCCGGATATTGTCATCCGCAAAACTCACTTGAGCTACATTGGAAATGTCATAAAAATCAGGTAGAATAAAGGTTTCTCCTTCCGTGATGTTGTTGTAGGTTCTTTGAGCAACATAATTGTGCCCGATGGCCGCATTGAGCTCAAAATATTTTCCGATTCGACGGTTGGCATTGAGCAGGAAATCGGAATTCAGGTTGCTAAAACTGTAGAGATCATCCCAGATGACCCCGGTGCCAAACTCATTGGAAAAATTGTCCCAATGGGTTTTTCTTTCCTCAAAATAATAATCCAGGCCAATGCGGTACAAAGCACTCAGCCAGGAGTTGATCTCATAGTTGATCTGTACATGTCCGATCAAACGATTCACCTTGTCCTGGCTGAGGTTCTTATTGACCGACCAAAAAGGGTTGTCATAGGCTCCCCAATAACTTCGGGGTGTACCATCCGCAAAAGCGTAGGAAAGTGGATTATTGACCGGATCTTCCAGTCCGTTGGCAAGATCAAAGGTTACGGGGGAACGCATCAGTCCTAACATAACTCCGGAGAGGTTGCTGCCCCGCTGCATGCGGTTGCCACCAGAATTTACGTAATTGGTGGAAGCACTCACTTTGAGTTTTTCGCTTAGGGCTGTGCCTCCTGATAATTTCAAGGAAATTCTTTTATAATCGGAATTGGGTACTACTCCTGTCTGATTGGAATAACCAAAAGAGGTGTAATACTGGGTTTTCTCATTGCCCCCCTGGACGCTCACGTGCGTATTGGAAGTGATCCCGGTTTGAAAGAATTGGCCAGGGTTGTCGAAAGGCACTACCGGGGTGTTGGTCGCTGTCGGATCACTTTGACCAACGATTCTGCCCTGACTGCTGTATGGATAAGCAGCATCTCCGTCATACCTCAGCGTATCGATTCTCGGACCCCAGCTGCGGTTGGTTTCCAGCGGGCCGAGATAGATCACCTCGTCCCCTTGTTCGATGCCCTGGGCGAAGCGGTTTTGTTGTTCCGGAATTTGGTTGACCCGGTCAAAAGTCAGGGATTGGGAAAAACGGATCTTTCCTTGTTCCTGTCCGCCTTTTTTGGTGGTAATAACGATGACCCCATTGGCCGCCCGTACACCGTATAAGGCAGTTGCTGATGCTCCTTTCAGGACGGAAATGGATTCAATGTCATCAGGATTGAGATCGATAGCGCGATTGGAATGATCAATAAAGTTGGAACCGGCATAACTGTTGTCGATAGGGACACCATCTACAACAAACAGTGGATTGTTGTCATTGATGGAAGCTCTTCCCCGAATGACAATATTGGCTGATGCTCCCGGGGATCCGGAGGTGCTGGTAATATTTACCCCGGCAACTTTGGCATTCAGGGCGTTGATGACATTGTTTTCCCTGGCTTCGGCAAGGGCCGTATTGTCGATTTCACTGACCGAATATCCAAGCGATTTTTCTTTTTTTTCCACGCCCAGCGCCGTTACCACAAATTCATCGAGCAAAGCTGCATCGGAAGACATATAAACCTGCCAGTTGGTTCTGGTGGCGATGTCAATTTCAAGTGGAGCGTAACCGATATAAGAAAAAACCAGTATTTGGGCTTCAGCGGGAACTTCAAATTCGAAGTTGCCATCAAAGTCGCTGACGGTTCCGATACCGGGAAGGGATTTGACGACAATATTAACGCCCGGCAAAGGAAGGTCTCCTTCGGAAGTTGAATAAACAGTTCCCTTAATGGTTTGCTGGCTAAATGCCATCAAGGTCATGCACAGGAACACACAACTCATTATACATTTGAGGTGATTCATGATGAGAATTTTTACGTTAAGGAACATGGAGGAGGTTCACACGCGGTAAACTCCAATTACAGGAAGGAAAGGAAACGGAGCCCTGGCTTAGCAATCAAATATAGGCTGGAGCCCCATCAGGTTCAGGGCTTTACACCGGGGAATGGTGGGTTTTATTTTTGATATGTGGAAAAAATCAGTCATTTTTTTATCACCGTGGCTTACCACAATATTAAAAGGTTTTGGGCTCTTGGCAAAATAATCGTCTGGGAAAATTGATACCATTGAAACTTTTTAACCTTATGCTTACTTTTTTGCGAAAAAATATTCATATTTGTTTACGTTTCCAAGTCAATACGATGTATTCATTTATCTACATAGAAAAGATCATTCCTTCCATTCCGTCCTTTAAACAACTCAACCTTAAAGGACTTCAGCCTATTTTTGATTGCTAGTAATACAATCTTTCCTTTTCCGCAGAATGGTCTACTTCGATTTACCCGAAGTTTGATGTTACAGGGTTTTACTCATTGGCGTTTGGATGTCGGTTTGCTGTTCTGCCCAATTTCGTTTCCGGTTCTTTTTGAAAAATTTCTATTATTTAACTATAAAATTTAATGGATATGAAAAATCTGTTACACCTTTTTGGTTTGACAATCCTATTCGCTTTTGCATGTCAGACCGTTTTGTCCGCTCAAAATTATGCTGAGGATTTCGAATCAGGAGTCATTCCTGAAACTTTTACATTGATCAACCAGGATGGGCTTACGCCAGCCTTGCCTGAAGAAGTGTCCTGGGCGGATACAGCCTGGATCGCATCACAAAGCGCCAACTTTGACGGTTTTGCTGCCCTGAGTATTTCCTGGTATGAAGACGAAGGTGGTAATGAAGTAGGCCCTTGCATGGATTGGCTTATTTTACCACAGTTGACCATTGAAGAGGGGGCTGTTTTTCAATTCGATGCAAAATCAGCCACCACCAGTGGCGATTATCCGGATGATTATTGGGTTTTGATCAATACCGGTGATCCGACAGCTGAAAGTTTTGAGTCCGATGGTGCAGTTTTACTCATGGTAGCTGATGAAGTTTCTGATGATTTCAGAAATGTTTCAATTGATCTTACAGATTATGCCGGAGAAACTGTTTATCTGGCTATTCTGAATGTGACCAATACCAATGGTTATGGCCTTTGGGTAGACAACTTGTACGTAGGTACACCCAATTCAACCCGCGAAGTCAATCGTTTTGTTTCTCAGATGGATGTATTTCCTAATCCGGCTGCCTCGGTTACGGAGTTGAGCTATGAACTGGTGGAGAAAGCCAATGTGAGCATTGTGATCAGAGATTTGCAGGGTAAGGTGATCAGCAAATGGGACCGGGGTGTTCAACCGGTGGGACAATACCGTTTTGATGTTCCTGTTGGTCAATTGGCCGCAGGAATCTATAATCTGACCTTATATGCCGGCAACCAGATCATGACCAAACGAGTTAAGGTTACTCGATAGATAACGTTAATGGATTATTTTTGTCCTCCAGGTTTTTTACCACAAAAAAGTGCGAAGCGGTAGAAAGACTGGAGGACTCAATTTTTTATCTATGGCTCAACAAAAGAAATTTCCGGACACCCTGATCATCCTGATGTCCATTCTGCTCGTTTTTGTAATACTCACCTGGATCATTCCTGCAGGTACTTTTGACCGTGTGGAAATGGCCGGGAGGCAGGTTGTGGTTCCTGATTCTTACCAACGCATAGAAGCAGCCCCTCAGGGTTTGGGAGCTTTTCTTATGGCACCCATAAGGGGTTTTATCGGTGCCGGACAGATCATTGCCTTTGTTTTCCTGATCGGTGGGGCTTTTGCAATGATCAATCGAACCGGTGCTATGGATGCCGGTATCCATGCCGTTCTCGAAGCCAGTAAAAAAAACAAGCACATCAAACGGTGGAGCATTCCCATCCTGATGGCCATGTTTTCCCTGGGAGGGGCTACATTCGGGATGAGTGAAGAGGTGCTGGTTTTTGTAATGATCACCATTCCTTTGGGCATTGCGCTGGGGTATGATTCTATTGTCGGGGTAGCCATTTCCTTTGTTGGTGCCGGAGCCGGTTTTGCCGGGGCCTTCCTCAACCCTTTTACGGTTGGCGTAGCGCAGGGCATCGCGGAACTGCCTCCTTTCAGTGGCATGTCTTATCGAATTATAGCCTGGGGCGTAATGACGGTGGGGGCCATTGTTTTTGTTATGCGGTACGCCCGGAGAATCGAAAAGAATCCTGAGTTGAGTCCTGTTTTTGAACTGGACAGGAGTCGGGAAGATCATAAGACCAATGAAGGTATTGTAGATTTTACCCGAAGACACAAATGGGTGCTATGGTTGTTGCTCCTCAGTTTGGTCGTTTTGGTGATTGGTGTTTCCGAATGGGATTGGTACATCAATGAAATTACCGGGCTTTTCCTGGCGCTTGGCATTTTGGCTGTCGTGATCGGGGGCGTTTCTTTGGACGGAGCCATTGAGTCCTTCAAAGAAGGAGCCAAAGATATGATGGTACCTGCTCTGGTAATCGCATTGGCGAAGGGGTTGATTGTAGTGGCAGAAGACGGGCGCATCATTGATACCATGCTCAATAGTCTTGCCTCTCTGGCCAACGGACTTCCAAAGGGCTTGTCGGTTGAGATGATGTTTGTCTTTCAAAGTTTGCTCAACTTCTTTATTCCATCCGGCTCAGGGCAGGCTGCCCTGACGATGCCTATCATGGCGCCTTTGAGTGATTTACTGGGTGTTAGCAGGCAGGTCGCTGTGCTGGCTTTTCAGTTCGGAGACGGATTATCCAACCTCATAATTCCTACTTCAGGGGTGACGATGGGCGTTTTGGCCATAGCCAGAATACCCTACAATGTATGGTTTCGATGGATGTTTCCGGCGTTTCTGATCCTGTCGGCCTTGGCCATGATTTTCCTGTTTTTTGCCGTTATTTATATACATTGATTTTATGAAAACCTTACTAAAATGGGCGGCCGTATCTCTGGTATTGATATTTTTTGCCTGCGGGAGTTTCAACGCTGAGACAGAGAATAACATCAAGGGGAAATTGTTCATCATCGGAGGAGGGAAAAGACCACCGGAACTGGTTGTAGAATTGATAAAGGCTTCGGGTATTGATACAGCCGGTTATGCCATGATACTGCCTATGTCCAGTGCCGAACCGGATACGGCTGCTTATTATGCCATCAGGCAATTCAGGGAGCAACAATTGTCCGGGGAAAAACTCAAAACCTTTTCTTTTCCGGGTTTCTCTGAAAACACCCTCGACTCTTTGAGCAATGCCAGGTTGATCTACATCACTGGTGGCAGCCAGGTAAGGTTCATGGATGCTATTGCCGGTACAGGTATCGAAGAGGCGGTAAGGAAGGCCTATGAAAACGGGGCAACCATTGCCGGTACCAGTGCCGGTGCTGCGGTTATGAGCCAGCTGATGATCACCGGGGATGAAAAGAAATATCCGGAATATACGGGCGACTTCAGAACGATTGAAGCTGACAATATTATCATCAAACCGGGACTTGGTTTATTACAAAATTCCATCATCGATCAACATTTCCTCTACCGAATGAGGATGAACCGGCTGATGACCGTCGTTTTGGAATACCCCGAACAAACAGGGATCGGAATTGACGAATCCACTGCCATCCTTGTTCAAAATAATAAAGCCGTCGTTTTAGGGCTTTCTCAGGTTGTCGTATTGAAAAATCCATTAAAGAATAAAAAAGTCAGCAACGGATTGATCGGTGGTGCAGCCATGGATTTAAGTGTTTATCTGCCTGGAGATACTTTTGATCTTGACGTAAAAAAATAACAAAATGAAGCGATTAAATTTCACCGTGATTTTGCTTTTATGCTGCCAAATCATCTTTGGCCAAACCTATACCTCCTATTTCACCGGTAATGAAACTGATATGGTTACCTCAGCGGATGGAGGAGTATGTATGATGGGTGGCGCCTCTGAGAACGACGAAGCCATGAAATGGTTCCTGGAAAGAGCCAACGGCGGAGATATCCTAGTGTTGAGAACCAGCGGGTCCAATGGTTATAATGATTATTTGTACAGTGACTTGGGGATCGTTGTCAATTCGGTTGAAACGATAGTTTTTGACAGCCCGGAGGCGGCATTTGATCCCTATGTACATGAAAGCATAAGCCAGGCGGAAGCCATATGGTTTGCTGGCGGGGATCAGTGGGATTACCTGAGCTACTGGCGCGATACGCCAATAGACAGCCTGATAAACCTTGGCATCAACCAAAGGAATATTACGGTTGGCGGTACCAGTGCGGGAATGGCTATTATGGGCGGTTACATTTTTTCCGCCGAAAACGGAACGGTTACTTCTGAAACGGCCCTGAGCAACCCTTACCATCCAAAAGTTACCGTTGACTCTGCCGGTTTTTTGACGAATCAATATTTGTGGGATGTGATTACCGACACCCACTATGACGATCCTGACCGCAAGGGCCGGCATTTGGCCTTTTTGGCTCGAATCATCACAGATTTCGGAGTTACGGGCAAAGGCATTGCCTGTGATGAATACACGGCGGTTTGTGTTGATACCAATGGCATGGCCCGCATTTTCGGTGAATATCCCCAATACGATGATAATATCTATTTCATCCAGCCTAATTGTGAATTGGAAGACTTTTCACCTGAAACCTGTATGGACGGACAGAGCCTCAACTGGGACCGGAACGGACTGGCTCTGAAGGTCTATAAAGTAAAAGGAACACTTGTCGGGGATAAAACTTTTGATTTGAATAACTGGGCTGCCGGAAACGGGGGCGAATGGGAACATTGGTTTGTCAGTGACGGCATTTTAACAGAAACGGCAGGTACGGCGATTGACTGTCAATCCGTTGCCGTTGGACAACTTGAAGCCGATCCCAGTGTCCGGCTATACCCAAATCCGGCTGGTGAATCCATCAACATCAATATTTCCCATGAAAAAATAGATGTTTTATGGTTGCTGGATGTGAATGGAAATAAACTCCGGGCCATTACCAATATTTCATCCGGACATTATGCCATGGATATCAATTCTTTACCGGCCGGAGTTTATTTTTTACGACTAAAATTCGGGAATATCTTGAAATTTTCCAGATTCGTAAAATCATAAATTGTCCGAAAATTTTATGTATCTTTCTGAATTGAAATTATAACGATTACTATTATCATTCAATTCAGGTCATCAATTATAAACTTCCTGCTGGTCGGGGTAGTCCTGCTGGCTGGTAATGTCGTTGGGCAGGGAAGAACTCCTCTCATGCACTTTGATCAGCTTACGATCAATGACGGACTTTCTCATAATACGGTTTTTTGTCTGCTACAGGACCAATACGGGTATATCTGGATGGGGACTCAGAATGGCTTAAATCAATATGATGGTTACCATTTCAAGGTTTACCACTCGGACAACAGCCAGCCTTTCAATGAAGGGTTTAAAGGAAAGATCATTACCGCTTTGTTTGAAGACAGTAGCGGCAACCTTTGGGTGGGCACCCGAAAAAACGGGATCAATTTTAAGGCCAATTTGAATGACCGTTTTGTCAATTTGTCTTCACGCGAGGAGTTTAAGGTTTTATCGGGCATGGAGATATCTTCTTTTTTTGAGGATAAGGCCGGAAACATCTGGATAACTTCTATCGGTGGGGGTATTCTGAAATATAATCCCAAAACAAAGGCTTCCCGGCAATTCACTTATGAGAATGCTGGTCTAGCCAATAATATTGCCTTTGATGTGGCAGAAGATGCATCTGGCAACCTATGGGTTGGCACCAGTGGTCAGGGCCTTAATTATATGCCTCGCGGGAGTGATCGCTTTTTGTTGAGTAATGTCGATATTCCTGGCGATTCCAATATGGATGGTTATCGCAAAGTATTTCATATGGAATCCGATCGGCTCTGGATAGGAATAGAAGGTGCGGGATTATATCGAATGGATATCAGGACCCGGCATTATACCCATTTCCCCGTAGGGACCGGACCGGACCAGATCAGCTCTATTCTGGTCAGAGATATTATACGGGTCAGGGATGGCCGGCTCTTTATTGCAACAGACGGCGGAGGACTCAATATCTATGACGATGATACGGGCGAAATCCAAAAATACAATTACCAGATCGGCGAATCGGGCGCTTTGAACAGTAATGCGCTTTTCTGTTTTTTGGAAGATCGCATTGGCAACCTATGGATGGGAACCTACAACGGCGGAGTGAATGTTTACAAAGATAATAAAACCCGATTTCAATTATTTACCCCCAGGTCAGGAACGGGGAATGAACTGGAGCACAGGTCTGTTCTCTCCTTATTACAGACCGAAGCGGGTAAAATCTGGATAGGGACCGATGGCGGAGGCATGAGTTGGTTTGATAAAAACCAAAACAGTTTCAGCTTTTCTTCCCTGAAGAATGATCCGCTTACCTCCAATAGCCTTGGCAGTAATATCATCAAGACCATCTATGAGGATAGTAAAGGAATTTTATGGATTGGTACTTTTAACGGAGGGATGGACAGGTATGATCCTACTGATGATTCGTTTGTTAATTATCAGCGGGAAAATGATTTTCCTTATGCCATCAGTGGCAATAACGTATGGACGATCAAGGAGCGGAGGGATGGGAAATTGTGGATCGGAACCCTGGGAGGAGGTATTTCTGTTTTGGATCCCACTACCGGGGAGTTACAAACGTTTAATCACGATCCGGAAAACACCAGGAGTATTGCTGAAGCAAATGTCATGACTATTTTTATCAGTAGTGATGATCAGGTATGGGCAGGCACAGTGGATAGCGGCCTGGATCTATATGATGAAGTCTCCGGAAGTTTCAAACATTTCAGATACGACAGCACGGATGTCCATTCTATAAGTAATGATGAAGTCAGGGCCATTTTCGAGGACAGTCAGGGTAATATCTGGATAGGTACCGAGGGTGGTGGCCTCAATAAATGGCTGGGGTCCGGTAAGTTTGAGCGAATAACGACGGAAGAAGGACTTTTGGCCAATAGTGTTATGGGAATCACGGAAGACCACGACGGCAAGTTGTGGATCACCTCTTTTAAAGGCATCACCCGCTTTGATCCGCAGACAGGCGCTATCCGGAATTTTTATTTTCCGTCCGGACCGAACAATAATCAGTTTAATCAAATGGCCATTTTGACCGCCAAAGATGGACAATTATTTTTTGGCGGAATAAACGGACTCAATACCATTCGACCGGAGCAGGTCAAAGAAGAGCTGGATGCACCCGTCATTATTTTCACCAGCCTTAAGGTTTTAAATGACAGGGTTTCTATTGGTGAACTGGCAGATGGCAGGGTCATCTTGACAGAACCTATTGAAGAAGCCAGTGTGATCAATCTCAATTACCTGGACAAATCCTTTTCTATTGATTTTTCTGCCATTGATTTTATAGACCCTTTTAATTACATCTATTCCTACAAACTGGAAGGATTTAATGACGAATGGCAGGAAACCAACCCCGGACAAAACAGTGTTACCTATACCAACCTTGATCCGGGAGAATTTATTTTCAGGGTGCGCATTAAAGATTCAGAGGCCAGTATTCGTATTATCATCCACCCCCCTTTCTGGAAAACCTTGTGGTTTAAAATCCTGGTATTCGTTCTTCTTTTTGGAATTATTTTTTTGGCCGGGTTTTTCATCATAAAAAGAAGGGAAGAAGCACACAAGCAACAAATGCTTCAGGCCGAAAGTGAAATCTTACAATTGCGCAATGAAAAACTGGCCGCCGAATTGAATGCCAAAAACGCCAAACTGATGTCCTCGGCCGCCCAAATGGCCCACAAGAATGAATTGCTCAATAATATTAAGGAAGCATTAAAGGCTTCTGAAAATGAAAATATTTCAAAGATTCCACAACTTGTTCGTATGTTGGATCGCGAGTTGGAAAGTGAAGATTACTGGGAAGAGTTTAATGTTTACTTCAACCAGGTGGATCGTAGTTTTGTCAAGGATTTGCTCAGTCACCACCCTAACCTTACCCAAAACGATATCCGTTTGTGTACCCTTATGCGCATAAACCTCAGCACCAAGGAAATTGCTTCCCTGCTCAATGTCTCCACCCGTGCCGTCGAACAAAGCCGATACCGGTTGAAGAAACGACTCGACCTGGGAAATGAGGAGGATCTACTCAAATATATTTCAGGTTTTAAAGGAGAGCAATAAGCGTTTTACCCGTTTTTCTACAGTTTCCTCCTTTCAAAGACCATTGTATTACAAAGAGTTAGCGGCTGTAGTATAATTGTCGTACCCGATTATTACCTTTGATAGAATCTCGAAAACTATATTTGGCTGAATACAATCAATTCAATTTTTTTTAATCTCTAAAGTATCGTATCGTTATGAAAAAGTTTTTACTTTTTACTCTAAGCTTTCTTTTAAGCTTCACTTTTATTAAGGCTCAGGTAGTCATTCTGGACTTCGAAGAAGCAGGAACTTCTACTTTCTTCCAGTATTTCGGAAGTGAACTTGAGTTTGAAGATCCGAACCACACGTTGGTCATTGAAAATCCTGATCAGTCAGGCATCAATACAAGTGCCATGGTCGGTCAATTTAACACACTTGCTTCCGGACAGACCTGGCAGGGTGCTTTCTCGGAGCCTAATCCTTCCACACCGATCAACCTGGTTGGTGCTACAGGAATCTGCATGGATGTTTGGGTCCCTCAAACAACTGTTTTGGCGTTGAAATTGGAACAGGGGTCTATTGCTAACTGGGTTACAACCCAGGAAATTACAGAGACAGAGACCTGGACAGAAGTTTGTTGGGATATCTCTGCCAACTCCATTGAAGCTCCGGAAACGCCTGCTCTTGGAGGTGTTTTTGCCAGAGCAGTATTGTTCTTCGACTTCCAATTGGCTCATATAGATGGTACTTATTACTTCGATAACCTCGAAGTTGTGGGTGGTAGTTCTGATCCTGTTGATATGACATTTTCTGTGGACATGAGCAATTATGCAGATCCTTTTACTCAAGTTTACCTGAGTGGTTCATTCAACGAATGGTCAGGAGATGGCAACCCCATGACGGACAACGGCGATGGTACCTGGACAACGACTCTGAACCTGGCACCTGGCACTTATGAATACAAGTTTACTCTGGACAACTGGACTGCCCAGGAAGGCTTCAACGGATTCGAAACCTGTACCATTACGGACCCAAGTGGCGAATTTCATAACAGGGTTGTAGTAGTAGCTGTAGAAGAAACTTTACCTACTGTTTGCTGGAACAGCTGTTACGCCTGCGGCGAAGGGGTTATGATTACCATTACGCTTGGCCAGGGTGCTGTGGTACCTGCAGAAGATGGATTCTTTATTGCCGGTGGTAACAATTTTGGAGGTCCTGGTGACTACCCGTTGACATCTAACGGTGATGGTACACACTCATTGACTATTGAACGTCCGGTAGGATTCTCCTCTTTCTATACATTCACCAATGGTGCATGTCCTGATTATAGCTGTAAAGAAAATATTGCAGGTCAGGATTGTGCCAACCCGGACAACTTCAACGACCGTATGATGGGACCTATCATGCAGGATACCATTATAGCTACTTGTTTTGGCCTTTGTACACCAAATGCTGACTGTGCTGATCCAAATGCAGGAGATATCACTTTGGAAGTGGATATGAATGGTTATGCTGAATCATTTACCCAGGTATATTTGTCAGGTTCTTTCAACGCATGGAGCGGGGATGCCAATCCAATGAACGACGATGATGGTGATGGTATCTGGTCAATCACTCTACCACTCAATGGCGGATCTTACGCCTATAAGTTTACGCATGACAACTGGACTGGCCAGGAGTTTTGGGATACGGTAGAAGGTGATTGTTTGTTCCAGGATGGTGATTTCGTCAATCGTCAATTGGAAGTTATGGGAGATGCTTCTGCTTGTTTTGTATGGGGTACTTGTACAGGATGTACTGTAGGTGTGAATGACCTGGATTATGCGGGTAACCTTTTCGAGGTAAGACCTACTTTGGTACAGAACGAAACGCAGATCCTTTTCGGAAACAAGTTTAATGGTATGAAAACCATTCACATGTTTAACGCCATTGGCCAGTTGGTTGAGGCAATCGAAATTCCGGCTGGAACAGTTAACCATACGTTAGATGTTACTGCACTGGAAGATGGATTGTACTTCATCAATGTAGAAACTGACGGCAAACAACAAACACAAAGGATAATAGTTAATCGTAAATAATTCCTTAGGAGGAAGGATCGGCTTGGGCCGGTCCTTTTCCTTCTGTTTTGTACTCTTCATACCTGTCTAAACCTAATTTTATGAGACAAAAATATCTATTACTTTTATTATTATTGTTCAGCACCTTATCGCTTGGGGCACAAATAAAAGTCACTGGAACCATAACAGAAGCGAATACCAACGAGCCCTTGTTCGGGGCAACGATTTTAGAAAAAGGTACAACTAACGGTACAGTAACCGATTTTGATGGCAAATTCGAATTGGACGTCTCCAGTAAAGAAGCCGTTTTGGTTTTTTCCTATACCGGATTTTCTTCTCAGGAGGTTACCGTAGGCAACCAGACCATTATTGATATGGTAATGGAAAGTGATATTGCCAATTTGGATGAAATTGTAGTAGTAGGTTACGGAACACAGAAAAAAGCTGTGGTGACCGGGGCCATTACCAAAGTTAAAGCTGATGATCTAAAAGATATGCCTAATCCCAGAATAGAAGACGCCCTTAAAGGACGTACCTCGGGTGTGCGGGTAGTTTCCAATTCCGGGCAACCGGGAGAAGGGTCAACCGTACGGATTCGCGGTACAAGTTCCATCAATAACAGCGAACCACTTTATGTTATCGATGGAGTTCCCGTAGGTGGAGGAATAGACTTCCTCAACCAGGGCGATATTGAATCTATAGAAGTATTGAAGGATGCTGCCTCGGCTTCTATCTATGGAGCCCGTTCTGCGGGCGGGGTAATTTTGGTTACTACCAAAAAAGGCGCTAAGGACAAACTCGAAGTTAACTACAGTGCTTATTATGGCACCCAGTCTCCCTGGAAGAAGCTTAGTTTGTTGGATGCTACTGAATACGCTACTTTGATGAACGAATCTTCTGTAGCTTCCGGAGGAAATATTTTGTTTGAAAATCCTCAGGAATTTGGAGAAGGTACAGACTGGCAGGATGCCGTTTTTAATCAAAATGCACCCATGCAGAACCATGAGCTAAGCATTTCTGCAGGTAGCGACAAATCCCAGTATTTTGTTTCTTTTGGTTATTTTGACCAGCAGGGTATCGTTTCTGACGGTCAGTCCAATTACCAAAGATTCACGGTCAGACTCAATTCTACGCACAATATAAATAAGCATATCAAATTTGGGAATACCCTGGCTTATTCCAGGACCAAATCTACCGGGGTTTCAACAAACTCTGAATTTGGTTCTCCACTGGGTCGTGCTATTAACCTTGATCCGATAACTCCTTTGTTGGAAACCGATCCTGACGTTTTGAGTAATGACATATTCTCCAACTTTGATGTGGTAACCAATGAGGACGGCATTCCATACGGTATTTCTAATTTGGTAACATCCGAGGTTTTAAATCCCGTTGCTGCATTGTCTATCCAGCAGGGGTATGGAGGTAGTGATAAGATCGTAGGTAATGTATTTACCGAAATAACTTTTATTGATGGTTTAAAATTCCGTTCCAGTATTGGTACGGATATGGCATTCTGGTATGGAGAAGGATTTACACCGATTCACTACCTGAATTCCACCAACAGAGCAGATATCACCAGTTACAGTCGCGACCAAAACAGAGGATTGTACTGGATTTGGGAAAATACATTGTCCTATACCAAACAATTAGGGGACCACTATTTCAGTGTGTTGGCCGGTACAGTTGCGGAACGCAACAGAGGACAAGGAATTGGTGGTAACGTTCGCGATATTCCAGTGGATAATATTGACGATGCTTCGCTTGGCTATGCTACTCCTGCGGAAACTCAGACATTTTACGGCTATGAATACCTCGGTACACTGGCCTCTTATCTCGGAAGGGTTAACTACAACTACAAGAGTAAATACATCTTCTCAGCAACCATGCGTGTAGACGGTTCTTCCAAATTCGGATCCAACTATAAATTCGGATATTTCCCATCGTTCTCTTTGGGATGGGTACTTACCGAAGAAGATTTTCTCCTCAACAACCCGGCAATCAACTTCCTCAAGATTCGTGGTTCCTGGGGTGTCAATGGTAATGATCAGATCGGTGACTTCCGGTATGCTTCAACAGTTGGTGGCGGAAGAAACTACACTTTTGGTATCGACGACGTTCTGACCAATGGTGTGAGCCCGAATGCTATTGCCAATCCCGATTTGCGTTGGGAGGAAACTACCCAGACGAATATCGGATTTGATGCCAAGATCTTCAAAAAAGTCAGTGTGGCCTTTGATATCTTCGAAAAGAAAACCTCAGATATGTTGCTCGGTATTGCGGTTCCGGGGTATGTCGGTAATGGCGGCCCTATCGGCAATATTGCAACAATGTCCAATCGAGGGGTAGAACTTGAAGTAGGATACGGAACTACATTTGGAAGCGTTGATTTTGACATCTCCGGAAATATTTCCTATATTGAAAATGAAGTAACCGATCTCGGAGCGGATAAGGAATTTTTGCCTGGACAAACCTTTAGTCCGCAGGGTCTGGAAATTACCCGTACTGCCGTTGGCTTACCTGTTGGATATTTTTATGGTTACCAGACAGATGGAATTTTCCAGAATCAGGCTGAAATTGATGCTTATACCAACGCTGACGGTGGATTGATCCAACCGGAAGCAAGTCCTGGTGATTTCCGTTTTGTAGATTTAAATGACAATGGGCTGATCGATCCTGAGGATAGAGGTTTCATCGGAGACCCTACGCCTAACTGGACCTATGGTATCAATGCATCTGTGGGATGGAAAGGTTTTGA
Organism: uncultured Bacteroidota bacterium; assembly: GCA_942492125.1. Lineage (GTDB taxonomy): Bacteria > Bacteroidota > Bacteroidia > Chitinophagales > Saprospiraceae > BCD1. The sequence goes on along the minus strand of CALODM010000032.1, from coordinate 97,976 downwards.
CCTGGTTGTTTTCGGACAAGGAGTTGCCGGAAATGAGGTCTTCAAAGCGACACGTCGTTTTGACCTCCAGATGGCGAATATGACGGCTGATGCATTAGATCGCTGGACAGGAGAGGGTACTACGAACACCTACCCCAGACTGGTGATGAATGATCCGAATAAAAACTTCAGCCGCAGTTCTGATTTCTATGTAGAGAATGGTGCTTTCTTCAGAATTAAGACCTTACAATTGGGATACAATATTCCAAGGCTGGCAGTCAATAAGATCGGTTTCAACAAGATTCGCGTTTACGTTTCCGGAAATAACCTGTTGACTTTCACACAGTATAGCGGTTTTGACCCTGAGATCGGAGGAGGCAGTTACGGTGTTGACAGGGGGATTTACCCACAGGCAAGGTTTTTCCTTTTTGGAATCAATGCTTCTTTCTAAGTGGTTGAATTCAGATTAAAGAAATTGATGATTATCATTTTAAAAATAACAGATGATGAAAAAAATAATTCAGAATAAATATTTAATGCTCTTCATTACTGCCATAGTGCTGACGGCCTGTGGCAAGGAATTTCTGGAGCTCGAGCCCAGAGGAACGGACCTTGAAATCAATTTTTACCAAACCGAAGAGGAAATTTTTCAGGCATTGGTGGCCACCTACGATGTATTACAGTGGGGAGGTACCAACGGCTATACCATGAAGGTTGGGTTGTTGAATGCAGCTTCCGATGATACCTATGCAGGAGGTAGTGATGCTTCTGACCAGCCAAGCTGGGTTGCTTATGATAATTTCACGCTTGACCCGTTTATCGGCCCTCAGTTAGGTTTGTGGAATAAGGGTTACAGTGGTATTTACAGAGCCAACCTTTTATTGGAAAAAATTGAAGAAGCGGAAGGGCTTGATGAAGCTTTTAAGTCACGTACGATAGCTGAGACAAAATTCCTTAGGGCGTTTTTCTATTTCGACCTGGTACGTTTTTTCGGTGAGGTGCCTTTGATTACCAAAACACTTTCTGCCGATGAGATCTATACGCAAACCCAGGCGCCTGTTGCGGCTGTTTATGCACAGATCGAACAAGATTTGAATGATGCCCGCAATTCATTTGACCTTCCGGAAACTGTTTCCGGAGCTGAGTTGGGACGTATCACCAAAGGTGCGGTAAATGCATTGTTGGGTAAAGTTATTCTTTATCAGAATGACGATTCCCGCATGTTGGAGGCTGCCGGACTTTTTGAGGAAGTAATTACTTCCGGGCATTACCAGCTGGAACCTAATTTTGGAGATATCTTCAAACTGGGCAATGAGTTTGGTCAGGAATCTGTCTTTGAAATTAGTTATTCCTCGAATCACCGTGGTGGCTGGGCTAATTTTGGCAACGGAACGGAGGGAAATATCGATGTTCAGTTCTGGGGCATGCGTGATTATGTCGGGCCCCTTTATGCTGTGGGCTGGGGTTTCTGCCCGATTACTGAAAAACTGGTGGAAGCTATGCAGTCAGATCCTCGTTTTCCTCATACCATAATTGATGGAAATGCGCTCAGAAACCAGGGGGCAAGCTATTCAGAAGGTTATCAAAATACGAATTATTTCATTCGTAAAAATGCTCCTTTGCAGGAGGATAGAGCCCTCGATGGAGAGCCCGCCCTTAACTGGACTTACAATGTGCGGGAAATCCGCCTGGCAGATGTTTACCTCATGGCCGCGGAAGCTTATGCCAGAGCCGGTGGTAATAATAATATCGCCGTAGGGCATTTGAATAAGGTGCGTTTGAGAGTAGGCTTGCAGCCAGCGCCTCCGGGACTGTCCGGAGATCCTTTGTTAAACTTAATTTATAAGGAACGTCGCTTTGAGTTAGCTACAGAAGGACATCGCTTTTTTGACCTGGTGCGTACCGGACGTGCAGTTGCAGAACTCGGGGATCGCGGATTTACAGCTGGAAAACATGAAGTCTTGCCCATTCCGCAAACGGAAATTGATATTACGGAAGGTAATCTCAAGCAAAACCCTGGGTATTAATATTAATTTTTAAAAATAAGAACAATGAATTACTTTAAATATAGTTTACTGTTTTTCCTGGTGATCGGCTTATTTTCCTGTGAGCCTTTTGTAGAGGATAAATCGGAATTAGGCCCTCCGCCTAATCCTTCCTTTACCATTTCCCAGGGCGATACTCCCAATAACTTCATTCTGGAAAATACGACTTCCGGAGCTTTTATTACCCAGTGGAACATTGAGGGTAATGGAAAACAGGAAGGGGAATATGTTGAAGTGACCATACCGTTTATGGGAACATACGAAGTGACCATGACCACGTTTAATCGTGGAGGATATGGTACAGCCTCCCAGACAGTCACGGTAACACAGGATGACCCCAATGCCTGTTTTGGCAATTTTGAATTGTTGACCGGCTGTGATGAAAAGGTTTGGAAACTGGCTCCTGAGGCTGATGCAGAAGCTATTGGCCCAAGCCTGACAGAGACCTGGTGGGGAAATTCTTTGGCTGATGTTACCACAAGGGCTTGCCAATGGGATGATGAATATATTTTCAGAGCCGACGGAACCTTCGAATACAAGAATAACGGTGATTTTTGGGCTGATGAGAACGGAAGCGGCGTTGTATGGCCTGCAGACCTTGGTTTGGAAATTGGTTGTAATGATAGTGCGGACTGGCCTGCTCAATATGCTGCCTGGGATTCAGGCGTACATACCTTTAGTGTGACGGAAACCTCATTGAGTGTCATCGGAGAAGGAGCTTTTATCGGGTTGTACAAAGTAGGAACTTCATCAGAAGTTACTACGCCACAATCTTCGGTAACCTACAGTATTGCTGAAATCAGTGCGGATCGCCTGTTTATCTACGCCGACCTGGGTGGATCTGTCTGGCGGTTTACCCTGGTTTCAGAATAGCCGTTTTTTTGTTTTTGAGTATCAAATAAATAGTATGTTGAAAACCGGGGAGATGATTCGGAATTGTTGAAATCATCTCCCCGTTTCAGCTTAATTTCAAAAAAAGACATGAAGAGATTTGCCTTTTTTATTATGATCATAATGGTAGTAACCGTCATCGCTTGTGGGGATAAAGAGGATGATAATCAACCATCTGAAGATTACCCCAGATTATCCATCTCCAGTGTTACCGTTTTTGAAGGAGAGGAAAATGCTACCGTCACTTTCAAAGTTTCCACCAGCAAGGAATTTGCAGGGGATATCAAGGTGGATTACGCTACAGAAGAAGAAACCGCTGCGGCTGGTGCTGATTTTTTAGCTGTTTCCGGAACCCTGACCATTGCCGCAGGAGAAAGAGAAGGTTTTATTGATGTCGAAATCGTCGGAGACATTTTTAAAGAGCAGGATGAAGAATTTAAAGTCGTTTTATCCAATCCGGTCAATGCAACCATTTCAAATGGTGAAGGCGTCGGGACCATCCGCAATGACGACACCTTTGTCGATGTTCCCGAAGATGGATACATCACTCCGGAAAGTTATGCCGGATACGACCTCGTCTGGGCGGATGAATTTAATGGATCTACCTTAAATACCAATGACTGGACCTATGAATTGGGAGCTTCCGGTTGGGGAAATAATGAATGGCAGAATTATACAGACCGGGAAGATAATGCCTATTTGTCTGACGGCAACCTGATCATTGAAGCCCGGGAAGAAGAATACCAGGGCAGTAATTATACTTCTGCAAGAATAGTTACCAAAGACAAAAAAACCTTCACTTTTGGACGGGTTGATATCCGGGCCATCTTACCCGAAGGACAGGGGATCTGGCCTGCTTTGTGGATGTTGGGCAACAATATTTCAAGCGTAGGCTGGCCGGCCTGTGGCGAGATTGATATCATGGAACTGGTAGGACATGAACCTGCTACTGTACACGGAACAGTTCACTCAGGTCCGCAAGGGCAAAGCTGGAGTTATTTCATTGGAGAGGGGTATACCCTGAGCAGTGGTAAATTCTCTGACGAATACCACGTGTTTTCCATTATCTGGGAATATAATTCCATCAGATTTCTTGTTGATGATAACCAATTCTTCAGTATTACCGATGACAGTATTTCCAACGCATACCCTTACCCTTTTAACGATGAGTTCTTTTTTATTTTCAATATAGCCGTTGGAGGCAACTGGCCGGGATATCCTGATGCGACCACTCAATTCCCGCAGCGGATGATTGTCGATTATATCCGGGTTTTTCAGGAGGATTAATACACTCTGGTTCTAAAAGATGAATACGACCTTTTTTAGCCATTTTTGACCAGTGTGATAAAAAAAGGTTTTGCAATATTGTCTGCCTTCCCGCAGAGCAATACGGTTGAATTTTTTAATGTTCAATGCTGCATTATACAGCACACACAATTGTTAAATTAAATGAAAAAGACTTTCCTAACCACATGGGCATGCCTGATGTTTATTCTGTCAGTAAATGCCCAAAATGAAATGAACCAAAAGATAGAAGATTTACTCTCCAAAATGACTCTGGAAGAGAAAATTGGTCAAATGAACCAATACTCCGGTTTTTTTGATGTCACAGGACCTGCACCTATATTCGGAGAGAACAAAAATAAGTATGAACATATCAAAACAGGGCAGGTTGGATCCATGTTGAACGTGTTGGGGGTAAAAAGGATCCGGAAAATGCAACAACTGGCCGTCGAAAATTCCCGGCTGGGCATTCCATTGATTTTTGCTTATGACGTGATTCATGGCTACAAAACCATGGCTCCCATCCCTTTGGCAGAAGCAGCCAGCTGGGATATGCAAGCTATTGAGAAATCTGCACGGACTTCCGCTATTGAAGCTTCTGCAGTAGGTCTTAATTGGGCATTTGCCCCCATGATGGATATTTCTCGAGATGCCCGTTGGGGTAGGGTGATGGAAGGCGGAGGAGAAGATCCATACCTTGGTAGTCTGGTGGCACAGGCAAGAGTACGTGGCCTACAGGGGGATGATCTTGCCGCGGAAAATACCATTGCCGCCTGTGCTAAACATTTTGCAGCTTACGGCTTCGCGGAAGCCGGGAAGGAGTATAACACGGTGGATATTGGTCTCTCCACTTTGTACAATATAGTCTTGCCTCCATTCAAGGCGGCTTGTGATGCAGGTGTTCTTACGGTGATGAATTCATTTAATGAAACCAATGGCGTCCCGACTACGGGAAATCCTCATTGGCAAATTGATATTCTGAAAGAGCAGTGGAATTTTGATGGTTTAATAGTGTCGGATTATGCCACTATTGCTGAAATGACCGTCCATGGTTTTGCAAAAGATGGCGTTCACGCTGCTGAAATTGCCGCCAACGCCGGTACCGATATGGATATGGAGTCCCACATTTATATCAAACACCTTAAAAACCTAGTGGAAAATGGAAAAGTAGAGGAAGAAAAAGTCAACGATGCTGTACGAAGAATTTTGAAAGTTAAATTCGAATTAGGGCTTTTTGATGACCCTTATAAATATTGCAATGAGGACAGAGAAAAAGAGTTGCCGGGACATCCGGACCACATGGCTGCCGCATTAGATATGGCTAAGAAGTCCATTGTTTTACTCAAGAATGAAAAAAAAATACTTCCTCTTCCTACAACAGGCAAGAAAATTGCCCTTATCGGGCCTTTGGCAGCAGATAAGGACAGTCCATTAGGAAGTTGGCGGGCACGGGCAGATGCCAATTCTGCTATTTCAGTTTTGGAAGGAATGACCGCTTATGAAGGCAATACACTCATTTATGAAAAAGGGGTGAATTTGTTCAATGGCAAGCCGAATTTTTTACAATTGGTCGATATAAACTCAACGGACAAAACCGGAATGGAGGAAGCCGTTGAAACCGCTAAAAATGCCGATGTGGTGGTTATGGTGCTCGGAGAACATGGATTTCAGTCAGGAGAGGGCAGGAGTCGCACCAAAATCGATTTACCCGGTTTGCAACAGGAGTTGCTAGAGGCCGTTTATGCGGTTAATCCGAACATCGTCCTGGTGGTCATGAATGGCCGCCCTCTGGCTTTGACCTGGGCAGAAGAAAATGTACCAGCCATTGTAGAAGCCTGGCATTTGGGCTCTCAATCCGGGCATGCGATAAGCCAGGTACTTTACGGTGATTATAATCCTTCGGGTAAGTTGCCCGTAACTTTCCCACGGAGCCTTGGACAGGTACCTATTTATTACAATCACAAAAGAACAGGGAGACCCAATCCGCAGCCAATTGTCTTTTGGTCTCATTACAATGATGAAAGCAATGACCCATTGTATCCGTTTGGGTACGGACTGAGTTATAGCGAATTTAAATATGACAACCTGCAGTTAAAGGTCAATGAAGACCGAACTGTTGACGTTACAGTGACGGTTGAAAATATAAGTAAGGTGCCTGGGGAAGAAGTCGTTCAGCTTTATATATGCGATACTTATGCCACGGTAACCAGACCGGTAAAGGAACTGAAGGGTTTCGAGAAAATCCATCTGGATGGCGGCGAAAGTAAAACCGTGAATTTCAAGCTGACCGATAAAGAACTCGGATTTTTCAACAACCAGGGGAAATTTGTTGTCGAACCAGGTGATTTTGATGTCATGGTCGGGGGCAATTCCAGAGATACAATGAAGGCATCGTTTGTACTTGATTGAGGAAATAGGGTAGTAGAGTAATGGACAAACATTTTTGAGTAGAGAAGGAAAAGTTATCGTAAAAGAAAATGGAGATGCGATACTCCTGAGAGGTATGGGGCTTGGCGGATGGATATTACAGGAAGGTTATATGCTGAAAACATCCCCTTTCGCCAATGCCCAATACCAAATCAAAGCAAAGATAATAGATTTGACCGGAGAAAGCAGATACAGAATCGCTTTATGACGCCTGGCTGCCAATCGTGTTGAGAAACCCTGTATCGATAGCCTGTCGGAGAGGGGGTTAATGGCTGTTTGACTACCTCTGTACTACATTTCTTTACCTTGCCTGTTACAGAAGAACGCTTTCCGGGATCAAATACCTTTTTGATTTAAGGGGGAGATGATTGGTAGTTAGATTTTCTGGTTTGCCCGAATTGAAATGGACGTGGCCCGGGAATTCCATACCGCTTTGCTTGAAAGGGCTAATTTATACATTGGTTTTAAAAAATCTTAGGATGCTGAAACGGCATCTTTTTATTGAGCAAGAAACTATTTAAAAGTTACATAATATGAGATATATTCACCTGATCCTTTTGTTGTTGGTTTGGTCCGCGTCCTTAAATGCGCAGGGATTAACAGTTCTGGATGACTTTGAAGGTAATGGCACCATTACCACCTGGCAGGAAGATGAATGTGAGATCAATACTTCCTTTAATAACCCTTATCAAACCGGGATCAATACATCAGCTACCGTATTGGAATATAACGATGTTGGCGGGCAATATGCTAATGTGAGGTTTGAGGTGTCAACAAATTTTGATTTGAGTGCACACCATACCTTTTCATTGAAAATTTATGTACCCTCCGGTAGCTTGACAGGAAGTCAGCCGAACCAGGTTTCCCTTAAATTGCAGAATGGAACCCTGACAGCCCCATGGTCAACTCAAAGTGAAATTATTAAACCAATTTCGACAGATCAATGGCAGACAGTGACATTTGATTTTCAAAATGATAATTATATCAATTTAGATCCTAATTCAGCACCTCCCACCCAAAGAAGTGATTTCAACAGGGTAGTGATTCAGATAAATGGAGAAAATAATACGGATCATGTTACTGCTTACCTGGATGATGTAAATTACGATGGGACATTACCAACAGTTCCTGTTTTTGATCAATTGATCTGGTCGGATGAATTTGATGAGGATGGTGCCATTAATAGCATCAATTGGTTTCCTCAAACACAACTTCCGGAGGGACAAAACTGGTTCAATGGGGAAGTACAACATTACACTGATCGTACAGATAATGCTTTCGTCGAGAATGGGGTGTTAAAGATTGTTGCCAAAAAAGAGACCTATTCCGATCAGGGTGTTACAAAGCAATATACCTCTGCCAGGTTAAACGCTAAATTTTCTTTTAAATACGGCAAGGTGGAAGTCAGAGCAAAGTTGCCAACAGGGGTTGGAACCTGGCCCGCAATTTGGATGTTGGGGGTAAATATCGACGAAGATGGAGCCTATTGGGATAATCAAGGGTATGGAACAACCCCCTGGCCTGCCTGCGGAGAAATTGATATTATGGAACATTGGGGGAACAATCAAAACTATGTGCAGAGTGCCATACACACACCCTCCAGCTTTGGGGGAACCGTGAATTTGGGAGGTCAGAATATAGGAACTGCTTCAACCGATTTTCATGTATATAGCCTGGAATGGACCGCCGAAAAAATGGTTTTTAGCGTAGATGATAATGTTCATTATACCTATGATCCGCCCGTGAAAGATGAAAATACCTGGCCTTTTGACCTGGAACAGTACCTGTTGCTTAATGTAGCTGTTTTGCCAAATATTCAAGCATCCTTCAATGAAAGTGCCATGGAAATTGATTACGTAAGGATTTATCAGCAAAGCACGGTGTCAAATAATGAAATTCAGAAAGATCGAAACATAAATATTTATCCCAACCCGTTTAGCCATGAGCTAAATGTACGTTTTGAATCGATCGCTGAGAAAACAGTCACTGTAAAGATCTATGGAACGGATGGTAAATTAGTCCATACCAGTATTGCAGTAGTTAACAACGAGCACATAAAAATAAATAACCTGGAGAATCTGCCGGAAGGCATATACTACGTTAACCTGGTTTCAGGCAAGGAAAATTTCACTTTTAAAGTCATAAAAGATTAGCCTTGAAAACAGTTTGACCAGAATAGATTCCGTTCTGTTTATTAGAAAAATGGAGCAATCTTTTTCATTTATTTTTTAAAAAATCTCTAAAAACGTGATTGTGAAAAATCTTTTGGGAACAATAATGGTGATGGTTATTGTCTCTTTTGGGCAACAGCACTTAAAAAGTTCTGGAAGCTGGCCTGGTTTGGCTTTAAATGATGATCACTCTGCACAGATCACGATATCCCGGAAAGACTATGCTGACCAGTTGTATGGATTCTGGCTGGGGCAATGTATTGCCAACTGGACAGGCCTGGTAACCGAGATGGATAAAATTGGTAATATCGGCGATATTAAAACCGGAGACTTTTATACAAGAGCGGATTGGGGGAAACCAGATCAGCCAAGTATCTGGGGAGCAGGTTTGCCAAGTGATCTATCTCCTGTCATTGATTTCGTGTTTAGAGATACCCATGAGATATGGGGCGCAGATGATGATACGGATATTGAATACATGTATCAGCATTTGTTGTATACCCATAAGACCACTCGTTTAACACCTGATCAGATCCGGAACGGGTGGTTAAAACACATCAGGCAGGAGGAGGAGAACTATTTATGGGTTTCCAATCAAAAAGCTTTCGATCTTATGCAGGAAGGAATACTTCCTCCGGAAACCAGTGATCCTGCCAGGAATGAGCATTTTGAAATGATCGATGCCCAATTGACGACTGAGATATTCGGCCTGTTGGCACCTGCCCGTGCAGATATTGCCCTCAAAATGGCATACCTGCCTATCCGAACAACAGCCAGAAAGGATGCTGCTCACATAGCGGAGTTTTACGTAATGATGCATGCCCTGGCCTCCTCAGCGGATAGTCGTCTGACTATTGATCAAAAACTGTTTTGGATGGCCGATCAATCCCGTAGGGTGCTTCCTGATGACTCCTATGCCGGGGATATGTATGATTTCGTTAGGGAGAAATATGATTCGGGAATTTCATGGGAGCAAACCAGAGATTCCATTTATTACAGATACCAGGTGGAACAACAAGGGGGCTATCATATTACCTCCAAAAACCTTTACTGTAATGGGTGTTTTGCATCGGGAATAAATTTTGCAGCCAGCCTGGTAAGCCTTTTTTATGGCAAAGGGGATATTGTTGAAACCATTAAGATCGGATCGCTGACTGGATGGGATTCTGATAATCCCACGGCTACCTGGGGAGGACTGCTTGGGTTTATGATAGGAAAGAAGGGTATTGAAGATGCGTTTAGCAGGAAATTCTCGAACAGGTTTGATATACACAGAACCAGGCAAAATTTCCCGGATAACGGAATTGATACCTTTGAAAAAATGGCAGAAAAAGGGATTGGAATAATTGACAGGGTAGTGAAAGAAGAAATGCATGGTGTTGTAGATTCCTTGAACAATAGCTGGATTATCCCTGATAAACCAACGAGATTAGATTAATACTTTGAAAACGGGCGGATATTCCGGGTGGCAGAATGTTTGGTCAAGTAAATAGTCTCCAGGAAAATCTATTAAGAACGCTCCTCTGCGCAACATAGCGGGCCTTCGCGCAGCTTTACGGTATAGCTCAAAAGATTTTGTAAAAAGCAACAATCAACTGGTCAATTAACTGACAACCCCATTGGCCTCCAATTATCCGACATTCCAGTATCCGGTCGGTCATCGATCCAAAAAGCATCGTTTCCTTTTATTTCATCCCGAAGCATCACCGCGAGGGAGACCGGACTGGCAGAAAGATAATTTTTTAATTCTTCGGGAAGTGCCATCATTCCCGCATCTTCATCTTCTTGCCATACGTTTTTAAGGCCGGTATCACACCAGGGCCGCTGAACACAGCCCGGACAATAACCGGTACAACCATCCAGATGCCATCCGCCCTCCAGGCAAAGTTCCTGCTCCTCCTCAATCCACTCGAGGATATACTCATAATAAAGCCTGTCGGGAATGTCCTTAAGATCGACGTAAAACCCTTGGGATGCCAAGGCTGTGGTCAAATCATTAATAGCCCCGGGCAATTCCTCTTCTGAAAGTTCGGCTGAGGTTTTTATGTGCAGCGTTTCCGGCAGTTGAGCCCTGATCGTTTCCCGAACACTTTCCCCGCGAATCCACCGTTCAAAACGATACCAGTCACTTTCCGGAGAAATAAAAGGAAATACAGGCGGGAATGGATCGTTCGTAAGTTCCATCACTTCCCGGCTTCTGTGTCGAAGGTATTTTTTGGTAAACCTCAGCAAGTCTGATAATAGGCGGTTTTTATATACCAGTTCATCAGGATCAAATTGGATCAATTCCTCCGGGTCTAACCCAAGGTCAAGGAATTCTGTAATTAAGTTGTCATAAATCACTCTTGAGCGTGTGTTGTGGTCTTGCATGATTTGATTTTATAAGGTTTATCAATTTGGCTGATATGGGAACACCAGCTTTTTAACAAAAATAAGGGAGAAGGAAGCTATTAGTCGGAAGTTAGCCGGTTACTGCCGGTTATAATCGTTTATAGCCGTTTGTGAACGTATTTAAACACCTTGAAATACCTTTATTATCTAAAATGCATTAAATACTTTTTGCTGATATGGATACTAACTCCTGCTTTTTATAAATTGGATATTACTTATGAGCCTGATTAAAATGATAATGGAAAAACTGGATTTTTCAATTCCGATTAATAAAATTCTAGGGGTATTATTTATTCTAAGTTGGCTTATTCCGGGCCAGGTTAACGGATGTACATCATTTTTTCTTAAAAAGGGTGATCAATTTTTACTGGCCAAAAATCTGGATTGGCCTATTGATGATGGAATTGTTTTTGTCAATAAAAGGGGGGTGTTTCGGTACAGGTTCCAAAATGTTCAGGCCTGCTTATCTATCCTACATTTTCTTAATCTGGATTGCGCTTTAAGATTTGATCAGGTAATAGGAACTATCCAATGATACCATCCCTTTCCATTTTTTCGTACTTTTAGATTGAATTACGAACCTTCCTCCCATTATATTTATTTACCATCACTTAAAATTCAAAAAAATGAAACAGTTAATCACCTTGACTTTAGCAGTGCTTTTGTTCATTGCACCCACTTTTTCTCAATCCACCACCAAAACGGAACAACTGGACAAATTAATGACCCACTGTTTTGAAAACAACCTGTTCAACGGAACCATACTCGTTTCCGAGAACGGGAAGGTTATATTCCGAAAAGCTTATGGATACGCTGACATGGAAACAAAAGAAAAACTCAAGCCGGAGTCATCCTTTTATCTGGCCTCCGTTTCCAAGCAATTTACGACGATGGCAGTAATGATGCTTAAAGAAAAAGGCAAACTTTCCTACGAGGATAAATTGACGAAATTCTTCCCGGAATTTCCGGATTATGCAGATAGGGTAACGGTGCGTCACCTGATGACACACACCTCCGGTATTCCCGATCATTACCGGTTGGGGGCCTACAAAGTTGATTTGACAAATGCTGATGTGAAGGATTTATTGGTCAAGCAGGAAAAACTCGATTTTGAACCCGGAGAAAAGTATTCTTATAGCAACGGAGGTTATGTGTTGTTGGCTATGATTGTTGAGAAAGTTTCCGGGATGCCATTTCACAAATTTATGAAGAAGAATATTTTTATGCCGCTTAAAATGAAAAGCACACTGGTATACGATGAATCAAAACCTGAAGTGGCTAACCGTGCCAAAGGCCACCATCATATCAGCGGATATAATGATTATGAAATTCTTACTTCCGGCGCCGGTGGAATGTACTCCGTTATTGACGATCTGTACAAATGGGACCAGGCTTTGTATACCGAAAAGCTGGTTAAGAAAGAAACCCTGGAAGAAGCTTTTACACCCGTTAAACTCAATAGCGGTGAAATATCCAATTATGGCTATGGCTGGGGTATCCAGGAAACGGACAACGGAAAAATTGTTAGTCACTCAGGTGGAATGAACGGTTACCGGACATTTATTCGCAGGGATTTGAGTAAAAATAATGCTCATGTGATCCTGACCAATAAAGGTGATGCCCTGGCTATGGGGGACATCAACACCGCGATTACCAATATCTTAAATGGTGAGGATTTTGATCTGCCTAAAATTCCTTTGTCAGGTAAACTGGCTGAAATGCTCAAGGGAAATGATATCGAAACCGCCATCAATGACTTTAAAAAACTGGTTGACGCAGGATTGGATGAATATGAACTGGATGAAATGGGCATCAATGGATTAGGCTATGAGTACTTGAATGCCAAAGACTACGACGGAGCAATTGCGATTTTTAAACTCAATGTGGGATTATTTCCAAACTCCTCCAACGTTTATGATAGCCTGGGAGAGGCTTACATGGAAAACGGAGAGAATGATCTGGCCGTCAAAAATTACAAAAAATCCATCGAATTGAATCCCAATAATGAAAACGGGATAAGCATGCTCAAAAAGCTGGGGCTGGAGGAGTCAGAGATAAAAACTAAGGTATCCATTGCTGAAGATGTGCTGGAAAGTTATGTGGGAAAATATGAATTGCAACCCGGTTTTATCCTGGCCATATCCAGACAGGGTAATCAAATGTTCATTTTCCCGACAGGGCAACAGAAAAGTGAGATTTTTCCGGCTTCCAAAAATCGTTTTTATAGTAAGATAGTTGATGCGCAAATTACATTTAATAAGGACGAAAGTGGTAAAACCGTTAGTCTTACTTTACACCAGGGAGGGGATTTTGTAGCAAAGAAAATTGAGTAAAAACCTGACCCTCACCACTCATAAAAACAGTGGTGAGGGTTAAATTAAACCTAATTTAACCCTCTGAGCTTTAATTCTACATGTTAATCAAGCAATACATCCTGCAATAGAAGTGAGCTCTTTTTAAAAATAATTTTATCATATGAACAAGCTAATCAAACCCGCAAGTCTGCTGCTTTACTTACTCACCATAATCGTATGTTTCATTGGAGGTCTTTTTGTCGCCAAATTCCTCGGAGCCGGTAAAGGGCAAATGCTTGCAGGCGGCGCCATCGTTTTATTTTATGGTTTAGTGACTGCGGGATTAGCATTTATTGCTTCCTTATTTGTTGTTCGCAGCGTTAGCCATCTTACCGTGGTAAAAATCAATAAGGTACTGGGGGCGATTTTCATCATTTTGGCATCTGTTGTTGCATACAAAATTTCAACACGCGAGAAAAATGACGAGCCCATCGATAATCCTGCCCAAAAGCCGACGGCTCCGGTAGATAAAGGAATGTTTTTTTGAGGAAAAAGGGATTGTCAATTTTTTTAAAACGCAAGTAAAGCAGACCAAAGAGTCACCTTAGACTGGAGCTGTCTCAAAAGTTATTTGCAGTCACTATACGCAGATGTAACTAGGTGAAATCCCATTCCATTGGCCGGAAAAATGCAGAATTTGATAAGGGGATATATAGAAATGTCAGCAGGGTTTGCAGGGTAAAAACCATATTTTCCGATATAGTAGGAACTTAACTTTTGAAGCGTCCTCTTTTTATGGCTTAAAAAATGAATGCTAAACTAAAAATCAAGCTAATTCATGTTTCACTCCGGGTAGGACAATCTACAATCCTTGGGCTCACCTTCACCCTAAGAGTCGCAATTTACTCCTCATTTTGGTGACCTTTATCGGGCCAAACCATGATTTTTATCAATCAGAACTTTCTGGGGTTGAGAAATTATTCTCTCTTTTTTGATTGATAATCAAATTGTTATGCTTGTGTATTTTTGTTGTTGGACGTCATTTTTATCATTTTCCTAAAAAGGGTTATAATTTGAGCCCTCATTCCTTTTTACTATTTTTACTAACGCTAAAAACACCAGATAGAAAGTATCATTCTCTCTAAACTTTCTATTCAAAAAATTGAACACCTGTTGTCCCGGCTAAATTCTTTTTAACAATCAATTGATTAAAAGATGGCAACAGGAATTGACAAAAGCGAACTCGATATGATCGTTGAGGCGATCAAGGATTTTGCAACAGAAAGCTTTCCGGTATCCAGGTTATTAGAACTGGACCATAATGATGAATTTCCAATAGACGAAATTCGTCAAATGTGTGGTGACGGCCTTGGGCTTCACCTGATCTTTATCCCTGAAGAATTTGAAGGAATGGGCGGGGGTGCCTGGGATTCCTACCGCGTTTGTGAAACCATGGCCAGTATAGACCTTGGTGTGGCCACCGGAATCTTTGCTACCTTCCTCGGTGCAGATCCTATCGTTTTTGGTGCTACCGAAGAACAAAAGAAAAAATGGTTGACCAGAGTGGCCGTTGAGGGCCTCCTGATGGCTTATGGTGCTACTGAACCTGATGCAGGGTCTGACCTGGGGTCTTTACGGACCACCGCAACGCCTGTTGAAGAAGATGGTAAGATCATCGGTTATAAACTCAATGGAAATAAGCAGTGGATCAGTAATGGTGGTTATGCCGATTTGTACACCATCCTGGCCAAAGCTCCGGGAGGACCTACCTGGTTTGTACTGGAAAAAGGAGCGGAAGGTTTTTCTTATGGAAAACCGGAGGACAAACATGGTATCCGTACCAGTAATACCGCTGCCCTGGCACTGGAAGATGTATTCGTTCCTGTTGAAAACCTCATTGGAGAAGGAGAAGGGAAAGGATTGTTCCAGGCTCAGCTCGTTTTCGGATATACACGACTTATGGTAGCAGCCTTCGGCCTTGGTGGCGGTTGGGGAGCATTGGATAAAGCAATCCCTTACTCTATGGAGCGCATTCAGAGGGGAACACCTCTTTCTGAAAAACAAGGATATACCCATAAATTGATCGTTCCGCATGTGGCCCGACTGGAAGCAGCCCGTTCTTATGTTGAAGAAACTGCAGAACGCATTGATAATAATGAAGGCAACCTCAATACAGAGGGGGCTATCGCCAAATACATGGCAACCGAAGCCGGTAACATGGCAGCAGATGCCAGTATTCAGGCCCTGGGAGGTTATGGGTATACCAAAGAGTATATGGTGGAAAAACACAAACGCGATGTGCGAATCACCACCATCTATGAAGGTACTTCCGAAATCATGGAAATGACCATCAGCCGTGACCGCTGGCAATTGCATCTCAAATCAAGAGGACAGTACTACCACGAAAAAGCAGTGGAAATGGAACGGCTTCACGCCAAAAACCCTAATGTCGGAGCCGGTATTGCCGCCATTGGTTTACATACCCTTGCGGAATTGCTCGAAAGAGCCAGAGTCAGAAGACTTACCAGAAATCAACATATCTTATTTAGAATCGGGGAGCTCGTGGCCTGGGCGGAATGTGCCGGATCTATGGCACGGCGTGCTGCCAGAGCTGCCGAAGGTACATTGCATGAAAAGGCTGATGCTAGATTTGACGCACAAGCCCTGGCACTGTTGAGCCGTATTTATGCCAGAGAGGCCGTCATGAAAGTAGGGCAGGATGGGTTGAAGTGGATACTCGGTGCCGATACACTGTCACCTGAGGAGGTCCGCCAGTTTGAAAACCAACTCAACCTCACGGAGATCTACCAGACACAAACAGGGCTTCTGGAAGATATGGATGCCATTTGTGACGTACTGTATGAGCGAAAGGCCGCAGCAGTCGCCTGATCAAAAAAAAACAACGCTTGGTGCCACCTGCCACCCCGGAAAGGAGCACCAGGATGCTTAATCATCAATTGACAATCGACAATCAACAATCTCTTACCATGAAGAAAGCATTGCACAAAGCTGTAGCTATAGTCGGAATGGGGGCGGTAATGCCTGATGCACCGGACAAAATTTCCTTTTGGAACAATATCAAACAAGGCAAATACAGTATCGCTGAAGTGCCTGAAAACCGATGGGATGTTCACAAATATTATGATCCTGATCGCAAAGCTCCGGACAAGACTTATTCTAAAATCGGTGGCTGGGTGAAAGAAGATGGCTGGGATCCCATGAAATGGCGACTGCCTATCCCTCCCAAAGTAGCTGCCCAGATGGATTATACCCAAAAATGGGCTATTACAGCTGCCCGGGAGGCGCTTTTGGATTTCGGATATCCGGATAAGGACTTTGATAAGGACCGGACTGCCGTCATTTTAGGCGTGGCGATGGGCGGTGACCAGCACTTGTATTCCGCAGCCAGAATTTTCTTCCCCGAATATGCTGAAATGCTGACCGACTCTGCAGGGTTTGCTACCTTACCGGCAGATACCCGCAAAAAGATCCTGGGAGAAATGTACCAAAATCTGGATAAGTTCTATCCGGGGATTACGGAGGATACCATGCCCGGAGAATTGTCGAATATCGTTGCCGGCAGGATCGCCGCATTGTATAATTTCCACGGACCCAATTATATCGCTGACGCAGCTTGTGCCTCTGCCATGGCAGGCATATCTGCTGCCATTGAAGGTTTGGAAGAATACGACTTCGACCTGGTGGTTACCGGTGGTATTGATGCCAATATGAGCCCGACCACTTTCGTGAAATTCTGTAAGATCGGAGCATTATCAGCAACGGGTACACGCCCTTATGCAGAAGGTGCAGATGGTTTTGTCATGGGAGAAGGGGGCGCAGTATTTGTTCTCAAGCGCCTGGAAGATGCAGAAAGAGATGGTGATAAGATTTATGCGGTTATTCGCAGCCTTGGAGGATCCAGTGACGGTAAGGGAAAAGGGATCACAGCACCCAATCCAATAGGACAAAAGCTGGCCGTAAAGCGTGGCTGGGAAAATGCGGGGCTTTCTCCCGCTTCAGCAACCCTGATAGAAGGACACGGAACCTCTACTTCCGTGGGTGATGCGGCAGAACTTCAATGTTTGCACGAAGTTTATAAAGAGTTTGACCTGCCGGTAGGATCCATAGCCCTTGGGTCTGTCAAATCCAACATAGGTCACCTGAAGGGAGCTGCCGGAGCTGCCGGTATTTTCAAAGCAGCTATGGCTTTACACGAAAGAGTATTGCCACCGAGCCTCAATTTCCACAAACCCAATCCGGGAGTTGATTTCAATACTTCACCTTTTGCAGTCAATACCCAATTGAGGCCCTGGGAAATGAAAAACGGTGATCCCAGGAGAGCCGGTGTAAGTGCTTTTGGATTTGGAGGAACCAATTTCCATGCAGTTTTGGAAGAATACATTCCCGGCAAAATTTTATCCGAACAAAAAACACAGGTATCCATGGCGGAAACACACCCTTTAACGGGATCACCACAAGATCTCAAAGCTCCTTTAAGAGGTGCATTTGTGAAAGGCGGCGGTTCTCTCAATGAACTGGTTAGCAAACTGGAAGCTGTTTTGCCAAAAATTGAAGGCGGATGGACACCCGAGTTAAAAGCTCCCGCAAAAACTGATTTGCAGGCAGCTTTCCGTATCGCTATTGATTACGGAGATTCAACAGAACTGGCAGATAAAGTTGCCCGGGCTATCAAAGGTATCAAAGCCGGAAAACCGGGTGTATGGAAACCACTCAATGCCAAGGGAATATTCCTGGGACAAGGGCCTGCGCCGAAAATCGCCTTTACGTTTACCGGTCAGGGGTCTCAGTATGTCAATATGCTCAGCGAACTCAGGGCAACGGAACCCATCATTGCCGAGACTTTCAGGGAAGCAGATGAAGTGATGAAACCATTACTCGGACGTCCACTGACCGATTTTATTTTTGTCGATGAAAATGACAAGACAGCGATTAACGAGGCAGATGAAAAACTAAAACAGACGGAGATCACTCAACCGGCAGTGCTTACCACCGATATCGCGCTTTACCGTTTGATGAAAGCTTATGGCATAGATCCTGATTTTGTGATCGGTCACAGTTTGGGCGAATATGGCGCTTTGGTGGCTTCAGGAGCAGTTTCGTTTAAAAATGCCCTGGAAGCTGTCAGTGCCCGGGGTACCCAAATGGCGAAGGTTCAGGTAGATGATAAAGGTATCATGGCTGCAGTTTTTGGATCTCCGGAACAGATCAACGAGATCATTGGTAAGGTCAATGGTTATGTGGAAATTGCCAATATAAACAGCTATGGCCAGTCGGTGATCGGTGGAGCTACCGAACCTGTGCTGGAAGCTATGGCTATTTGTAAAGAAGCCGGATTGCATGTTGCCCAACTTCCGGTCAGTCATGCGTTCCATACAGCCATTGTGGCTCCTGCCAGCGGACCGCTGGGAGAGGTGCTGGCTACCTTTGGCCTCAAGGCACCTGTTGTTCCTATTATTGCCAATGTGACCGGGGATTTTTATCCTACAGATGGAGATGTCGAGAAAAAAATGATAGATATCCTGTCAAGGCAGGTGGCTTCACCTGTACAGTTCGTAAAGGGAATCAATAAATTATATGATAGTGGTGCCAGGGTCTTTATTGAAATGGGACCCAAAAAAGCATTAAATGGGTTTGTCAGAGATATCATGTCCGAAAAAGAAGATGTGATGAATCTGTTTACCAATCACCCAAAAGTCGGAGACATCGTATCCTTCAACCATGGTTTGTGTGGGGCTTATGCCTCAGGCCTGGGATTTGGAGAAATAGAAAAAGCAATTCCTGCGAATCAGGAACCCTTCGTTGTTCAGGCCCGGGTGAGTACTGAGGACGTTTCCTCAACACCTGTTATGTCAACTCCGCCTGTTCCTGCAGCAACAAATGTTGCCGGTAGTGATCGATATGAAAAACTGGGACGTTTGTTCGTGGATTTTATGGACAAAGCCAATGCTGTTTACGGTGGCCGGGAAAGCGTTCGCCAGGAACAGGATATCTGGATCACAGGAGCCGCAGTGGGATTACCGGGAGTAGATAAGGTTTTTCAGGATAGCAATGTAGCCAGCTTACTGAGAGGGGATCAGTTTATTGGAAAGATACCCGATGAATTCCAACAGGAGATGTTGGAGAAAAATATCACAAGACTTGTCAAAACAGGTAAGGGAGGCCCGAGGTTTGAAACCATATCCCAGGTGGATGAAGTCATAAAATTGGCCGCCCGCAAAGTGAATCTGGATATCGTGCGGGATTTTGGTTTTCCACAATCGAGAAAAGCGGCGATCGATACCATGACGGAACTGGCAATCGGAGCAGGAATTGATGCTTTACGCGATGCCGGGATTCCTTTAGTCATGCACTACAAAGATACCACCACTGGGTCAAAATTACCGGACAGATGGTTATTGCCCGACAGCATGAAAGACGATACCGGTATCATTTTCGCATCTGCCTTCCCGGGATATAATGCTTATGCCAAAGAGATGGGAGATTTTTATAAGCATAGAGCATTGGAAGAAAAACTGGCGTTGCTCAAACATATCAGGGGAAGTATGAGTACCCAAAATGGCAACACCGGGCTGACAGCTGAAATAGATCAGCGTATCAGAACCATTCAGCAGGAAATGGATGCCAAGCCTTATAACTTCAACAGGCGTTTCCTTTTGAGAGTATTGGCCATGGGGCACTCCCAGTTTGCCGAGTATATTGGGGCCCGCGGGCCGAATACTCAAATTAATTCGGCTTGTGCAAGTACAACCATGGCGGTAGGCCTTTCCAAGGACTGGATCGAAGCCGGACGTTGTAAACGGGTTATCATTATTGCCGGGGATGACATTACATCAGATGATACCATTGCCTGGTTCTCCAGTGGATTCCTGGCCGTCGGAGCTGCCGCAACGGATGAAAAAGTGGAAGATGCTGCCTTGCCATTCGACAAACGCAGACATGGCATGCTCGTCGGAATGGGAGGCGTTGCCATCATTGTGGAATCAGGAGATTCCGCCAGAAACAGAGGGATCAATCCTATCTGTGAAGTGCTGGGAACCACCATCGCCAACAGCGCATTCCACGGCACCCGATTGGATGTGGATCACATCCGTATGGTCATGGAAGATATGATTGCGAAAGCCGAAAAGAAATGGGGAATTGACCGACACAGGATTGCCTCCGAAATGGTCTTTATTTCTCATGAAACTTATACGCCGGCCAGAGGTGGAAGTGCTTCCGCCGAAATCAATGCACTCAGGTACGTCTTTGGTGATTCAGCGGATAAGATAGTCATTGCCAATACCAAAGGTATGACCGGTCATGCAATGGCTGTAGGTATTGAAGATGTATTGGCCATTAAGTCTTTGGAAACAGGCCTGGTGCCACCAGTACCCAATTTCAAGGTGATTGACCCCGAACTGGGTGCTCTCAATTTGTCAAAAGGAGGTGCTTATCCGGTACGTTATGCACTTAGATTGGGGGCAGGTTTTGGATCCCAGGTAAGTATGAGTTTGCTGCGCTGGACGCCGGTTGCCGAAAATGTAAGACGAGCCCCAGATCAGCTTGGATATGAATACCGCATCGCAGACCAGCAGCGCTGGAATGAATGGCTAAAAGAGATTGGCAATAAAGCCAACCCTGAAATGGAAGTCTTCAAACGTACCCTGCGTATCAAAGATCCGTTGGCAGACAAACTAACCGACGTGGAAGAAGTTCCACAGGTAATTCCGCAAACGGTCAACCCCGCTCCGGTACCACCAACACCAGCTACAACCATAAGCGCCGAAGCTCCTTCTGAGGCTGAGGAGAATCCTGTCAAGACCAAAATATTGAACCTGATCGCTGAGAAAACGGGTTATCCGGTTGATATGCTCAATCCGGAACTGGACCTGGAAGCGGATCTGGGTATCGATACGGTGAAACAGGCAGAACTGTTCGCCGATATTCGCAGTGAATACGGCATCGAAAGAGATGATTCCATACAGTTGTCAGAATTCCCGACATTAAATCACATCATTCAGTTTGTATTTGATAAACGCCCGGATTTGGCAAAGCTTGCTGTTGCTCAACCGGTAACGAGAGCTGCTGGTACACCACCTGTCGCAACGGCAGATGAACCCGTCCAGTCAGCAGGAAATGCAGTGATGGATAAAGTGATTAACCTGATTGCCGAGAAGACTGGCTATCCGGCCGATATGCTCGACCCTGAGCTCGACCTGGAAGCGGATCTGGGTATCGATACAGTGAAGCAGGCGGAATTGTTTGCAGAGATAAGGGGAGAGTATGGCATTGAAAGAGATGATTCCATGCAGCTGTCCGAGTTCCCAACCTTGCAACACATCGTTCAGTTCGTCTTTGACAAACGTCCGGATCTGAAAGAAACCGTTACCGCAACAACAGCTCCCGTGGTAACACCGGTTTCAGCAACTGTGCTCCCTGCACCGGTTAATGCGGATGCCGGCAGTGCCGTTCTCGAAAAGATAACCACCCTGATTGCCGAGAAAACCGGCTATCCGGCGGATATGCTTGATCCTGAATTGGATTTGGAAGCGGATTTGGGCATCGATACGGTGAAACAGGCAGAATTGTTTGCTGAGATACGCGGAGAGTATGGCATTGAAAGAGATGATGCTTTACAATTATCAGAATTCCCAACACTACAACACATCGTACAGTTTGTATTTGACAAACGGCCGGACCTGAAGGAAGGTGCAGCTGCCCCCACCATGGTAGCTGCTGCGGTTCCGGAAGTGGCTGTAGTCAGCGAGATGCCTGCTGTTGCCCAGACCGGAAACGAGGTGCTTGAAAAAGTAACCCAACTCATCGCCGAGAAAACCGGCTATCCGGCGGATATGCTCGATCCTGAATTGGATTTGGAAGCAGATTTGGGCATCGATACGGTGAAACAGGCAGAATTGTTTGCAGAGATACGCGGAGAGTATGGTATTGAAAGGGATGATGCCCTGCAATTATCCGAGTTCCCTACCCTTAACCATATCGTTCAATTCGTCTATGACAGACGTCCTGATTTACAACACCTCATGACAACGTCTGTAAGCGAACCGGTGCAGGAGCCGGTTACTTCGGCTCCTGTTACCAGTGTTCCTGAATCGACCGGGAATGAAGTTTTGGAAAAAGTAGTTGCCCTGATCGCCGAGAAAACCGGCTATCCGGCGGATATGCTCGATCCTGACCTGGACCTGGAAGCAGATTTGGGCATTGATACGGTCAAGCAGGCAGAATTGTTTGCGGAGATCCGAGGTGAATACGGTATTGAAAGAGACGATAATCTCGAATTGTCAGCGTTTCCGACCCTCAATCACATCGTACAGTTTGTATTTGACAGGCGTCCGGATTTAAAACAGGCTGCTATTCCGGAAGCACCACCCGTTATGACCGAATCAGCTCCCGCTCAAACTTCCCGGGTATCTGATGACGGAGTTTTGGAAAAAGTAGTCGCCTTAATCGCAGAGAAGACAGGCTATCCGGCAGATATGCTGGATCCGGAATTGGATCTCGAGGCGGACCTGGGCATTGACACCGTAAAACAGGCAGAGTTGTTCGCTGAAATCCGTACGGAATATGGCATTGAGCGCGATGACAATCTGGAATTATCAGAATTTCCAACACTGAATCACATCGTACAATTCGTTTACGATCGTCGTCCTGCACAGCAAGTAGAAGATACGGTTACCGGGGCAGCGTCAAAATCTGAACATGATGTATCGGAAACATCTTTGGTACAAGGCGATATCGATACAGTGGATTCCATACCCAGAAGAATACCTGTACCACAATTGCGCCCTGATTTGAGGTATTGTAAACCATCAGGCGTTCAGTTAGATGAAAACAGTCATATCATTGTCGTGGCGGATCAGGGAGGTGTAGGAAAAGCTTTGGCAGCCCAGCTTCAAAAAACCGGGGCAAAAGTTCAGTTGGTAGAGGATGTTCCTGAACCGGCAGCATTGGCCAAACGGCTCGCGGACTGGAATGAGAAGAGCCCCGTTACGGGTGTGTACTGGTTGCCGGCACTTGACAGCGTCGGAGATATCAGCCAGTTGAAATACAAGGAATGGAAAGCAGCAACCTATCAACGTGTGAAGTTGCTCTACCATACCATGCGTGAATTGGTCATGATGGGCAATAAAAATGTATTTCTCGTTTCAGGTACCCGCATGGGAGGAAACTTCGGTTATGATGACGCTGGTGCACTGGCACCTTTGGGCGGAGCAGTGAGCGGATTTACCAAAGCCTACAAACGCGAACATCCGGAAGCACAGGTTAAGGTAGTGGATTTTGAAAAATCACGCAAGACCAAAGCTTTTGCAGAAATTCTGGTAGCAGAAACGCTTAACGATACAGGCGTAGTGGAAGTAGGATACAAGGAGGGTGGCCGATGGACCATAGGCCTGGAAGTACATCCGCCGCTGGAAGGTCAGGAAGGCATGCAGTTATCCAAGGACAGTAACTTTCTCATAACGGGTGCTGCCGGCAGTATTACTTCTGCCATCACAGCAGATTTGGCGAAAGCCTCCGGAGGAACTTTCTACCTGATGGACCTGACACCAGAACCTGATCCTCAAAATCCGGATATCCTCCAGTTCGCTGAGGATAAAGAAGGACTGAAGCGGGATATTTTCAATCGGTTAAAAGCGGCTGGCGAAAAAGCGACACCGGTCATTGTCGACAAAGAGCTGGCAGCCATTGAACGCAGTTATTCTGCCCTGGCAGCCATTCAGGCAGTTGAAAAGGCAGGAGGAACAGCGCATTATTACAGTGTCAATCTATTGGACAATAAAGCAGTAGCCAAAGCAGTCAAGGCCATCAAGTCTAAAGCTGAGAAGATTGATGTCCTGTTGCATGCCGGAGGTTTGGAGATCAGCCGGTTATTACCGGATAAATCTCCACAGGAGTTTGAGCTGGTATTTGATGTGAAGGCGGACGGCTGGTATAATTTACTGTCTTCCTTTGGAGATTATCCGATTGGGGCGACCGTAGTCTTTAGTTCTATTGCCGGAAGGTTTGGTAACGGAGGTCAGACAGATTATAGCTCTGCCAACGACTTCTTATGTAAGAGTTCTTCCAGTTTCCGAACCCTCCGTAAAGGCACCAGGGGCATTGCCCTTGACTGGACGGCCTGGGGGGGTATTGGTATGGCCGCAAGGGGTTCTATTCCAACAGTGATGAAACAGGCAGGCATTGATATGTTGCCGCCGGAAGCAGGTATTCCATTTATCCGTAAGGAACTCACTGCAGGTACACAGGGTCTGGAAGTTGTCGTGGCCCAAAGTCTGGGAATGATGATGCAGGAATTTGACGCAACAGGCGGACTCGATACAACTGAAGACAGTGAGGTTGCTCAACTGGTTCAAAAGGCCAATGGTGTAATGATCCGGGAGGTGAAAACCATGGGCTTGTATTCAGGGCTTGTGACCAAAGCTACTTTTGATCCTAAACAACAAGGGTTCCTGTTCGATCATGAGATCAATAGTACACCTGTCCTGCCAGGCGTAATGGGGGTCGAAGCAATGACGGAAGCAGCTAAAATATTATTCCCTGATAAATTTGTCAATGTTGTTGAGTCCGTGGAATTCATGGCACCCTTTAAATTCTACCGTTCCGACCCACGGGACGTAATGGTTAAGGTTTTCTTTAAAATGGAAGGAAAAGATGTGATCGCTCACTGTGAGTTGTTCGGCGAACGTCAATTGTTGGGACAGGAAGCGCCCGAGGTGAAGACGCATTTTAAAGCGGAGATCAGATTGACGGATAAACCATTAAAAGGACTTAAACCGCTTAAACGCAACCTGACACCATCCTCCAAACAGGTCCAAGTTGGTGGGGAGGACATCTACCAATTGTATTTCCATGGACCTGCCTATCAGGTGATTGAACAATCCTGGAAAGACAAGGACGAGGTGATTGGACTTTACGCCAGTAACCTTCCCGCAAACCATGATCCGGAGGCACTCAATACCCTGGCCATGCCAAGGTTGATAGAGTTGTGTTTCCAGACTGCGGGTTTATGGGAAATGGGCGCCAAAGCTTCTATGGGATTGCCGGCGCGTATGGATACTTTGAAAATCTATAAATACCCGGGCAACAGCCGCACGCGTTTGTTTGCATTGGTGGAAAACAATGGCGAAACCTACAATGCCAGGGTAGTAGATAAAAAAGGGGAAATTTACCTGGCATTGACCGGTTATGCAACCGTTGAGTTGCCTTCGGCAATGGATAACAAACTATTGGAGCCGATCAAAAAGGCTATGAAATAGGTTTGATAAAACACATAGTCACAAAGGACGCATAAGACTTGCTTATGTTGAACTTTGTGCCTATGTGTTAAAAATAAGATTAAGCATGAAAGTATACTGGTGTAAACGATCCTCTCAGGATGTGCCTGCTACGAAGGATTGGTTACATCCTTCGGAACAGACCGTAGCGGCCGGGTTTAAGTTTTCCAAAAAAAGAAACGACTGGTTGCTGGGGCGCTGGACAGCGAAAAATACGGTAAAAGCTTTCCTCAAAAAGAGCCACCCCGGGCTCACTTTTTCACAGATTGAAGTCCGCGCTGCCGAAGATGGAGCGCCGGAAGTATTTGTTGAACATGGACCGCTGCCCGTTTTTATTTCTTTAAGTCACAGCAATGGTGTTGGCTTTTGCACGATTGCCCAACCGGGAACGGCCCTGGGGTGCGATGTGGAAAAGATAGAGCCAAGAAGTGATGCTTTCATCGACGATTATTTCACCAAAGAAGAAATCGCCGGTTTTACTGCTTTTAGCGGAAAACCTGAATTATGTGCCAATCTTATCTGGAGTGCCAAGGAAAGTGCCCTGAAAGCCATCCGTAGTGGCTTGAGAATCGATCCCTTACTGGTTGAGGTTAATTTTAACCATTCTCCAAATTTTGAAAACTGGCAAAAACTTGAAGTAAACGCTCCGAGGTTGTCCAAACGTTTTTTTGGCTACTGGAAAGCTGATGACGATTTCGTTAATACTGTTCTCGCAGGGGTACCATCCTTTGAATTACTCCCGGTAGAATAATCGGTGTTTTGTTAGAACAAATTCCCTTCCGGAGTGTCCTATAATAACAATAATAGGATTGAAAATCGAACAAAATACATTATGATCGCCGATACCACGTATTTCAAAGAAGAAGTCCGGGACGAAATCATTGAAAAATTAGGCAAACCCTTTTCGCTCAGAGATATCATCCAATTGGGAGCTATTGGTTCCTCAAGAATGGTTGTGGAAGAATGCAGTCCCGCCTTTTACGACTGGGTAAACAGGAATCAGGATCTTACCCAGGCCAGTATAGAATTGCGCCCTAATGGAATCCTCGTTGTGCTGGCCAAAAGTTATCACAATCTCAGCTGGGCAATTCCCTACCATTTGCTGTCAGTCTTTAAAACCGATGTTTTAAGTATACACGCAGAAGGACACTACCTCAAGCTTAAGCTCAGGAAAGGACAGAATAAAAAGTTCCTGTTCAAAATGATGGATCAGCGATTGAAGTATCTTGGAGAACCCTTAATTTGATCAGTTATCCAACTCTTCAAAGTATTCTCTGACAAAAGCAACCAGCTGGTTGTCGGTCATTTTTTCGGCCGTAACCACATCGATCACCTTGCCCCGGGTAAGATGTTCTTCCTCCAGGTGTTTTTGAAGATGCTGTTTCATGCTTGCCGGTCCGAAAAGGAGGATTTGTTCAAATGATTTTACGGCATTGAAGATGTTTTTCAGGTAAAATTGCTCCTGATGCTGTAATCTTTTTTGTTTGCTTTTTTCACGTGTCAGGTACTGATTGCCAAAACGGCCGTACTCTTTGCTTTCTCCTTCGTATCTGGGTCTGATCTCCATTTCAGAAGGGATGGTTTCAAGAATTTCGGCAGGCGAGATGATCCTTGCCTGTGATTTATCGATCCAAACTCCAATTGATGCTTTCATAAACAGGCGTGATTGATTTATTAAAATGTATTTGTAATCCGTTTTAATTTACGCATTTTTGTAGTCAGATGCAATGAAACTCCAGGGAGGGAAACGTTAAAGTAATTTCGAGATGCTATGTTAGCATCCAAATTATTTTTGCCAAAGCATTGGAAAATTGGAAACTGGAATATAATAGTTCTCTTTCACCCATCCATCCTTCCTTATGATTAAGCTTTTCGCAGTTATGCCGCGATAAGTTTTGTTTTCTTTAGAATGCTAAGTTATGACAAAAATCAAAAGGGTACTCATCATTCAGGGATCGTCCAGAAGCGACGGTAATACCAATAAAATGGTGCGTTTGCTGAGAAACAATATGGACGCGGATTTTTTGGATCTGAATACCAAAAATATCGCCCCTTTCGATTATGCATTCCACAATCAGGACGACGATTTTCTGCCCATTATCAAAGATGTTGCCGACAACTATGATCTGATCGTTTTTGCGACTCCGGTATATTGGTACAGCATGAGCGGATTGATGAAAAATTTCTTCGACAGGATTTCTGATTGCCTGAAAATCGAAAAAAACACCGGGAGAAAGTTACGCGGCAAATCTATGGCGCTGCTCATCTGTGGCTCTGAAGAAACGGAAACGCCCGGATTTGATACTCCCTTCAGGTTGAGTGCCAAGTATCTCGGCATGTACTATCTCGGATATGTTCATACCTGGGGTTCTGCGGAGCTTATTTCCGAAAAAGTAAAACTCAGGATAAATCAATTTGCTGAAAAACTGAGGGAGTAGGGAAAGAGGTAATTTCGCCAGGAATCAACATCAATAACAAAGGCAGCAAACCTTTTGAAACGAGAGGCAATAACCCGAATGGGGTTGCACTTTTTAAGCATCACTACCCCTGAGCTTCTATCCCTGCACTGCTACTTGACCCGGTACACCCCAATAATCCGCTCGCCATCTGCTTTGATGGAAAAGTACTCATCCTCATATGGGTACTCCCCGTTGTAAAATTTTTCCATTTCATGTTCCCAGCGGAAATTGGATAAAAAATACGTCGCCACTTCTATACCATAACGCATTTTGATCTTCGATTTTATGGCTTCCGGAAGAGCGAAGTAATTGTCAAAGCAGGGTTGGTTCGCGCAGAAAACATGAATTGGTTCACCGGTAGTATCCCGCTCTACCAGTGCCTCAAAGGCTTGTTTATAGGCTACTCCCCAGTAATCCATTTCAAATCTTTCCATTTTGTTGGCACCGACAAATTCATTGAAATAGACCTGTTGGTGTGGATGTAATTTCACCATTCGGAACGTAGTGTGGATGCAACTGATTCCAATAATGATGGAAATGGCAATGCTCAACCATTTTTTCTTTTTTCCCAAAAGATGATAAAGGGGAACCATTCCCAGAACCAGGGCAGGCGGATAAATGAAATACAGATGCCGCCAGCCATCGTATAAGGTGGACTTGAAAATCCATACCGCCAGTAAAGGGCCAAAGAAAAAGCTGAAGAATACGATGTCCGAAATTTGAACAGGATTTTTCCAGAATTGCGGATTCAGGCTGTTTTGCAGAAAAATCCGGATAAACCAAATTATTCCTGCCAGGAGTAAAAACAGGTTTAATGGCGGTAAGGTAATGACCATCCAGGCAAAAGGATAATAGAGTGGTGGAGGATTGCTCTGGATATAATTCCCGAACATCAGGATTGAAACCTCTTTTGGAAAACTGGACATCAACTCAAAAGATTCTACTACCCGCGTATCTATACTGTTCCAAAGGTAGGGATAAAAAATGATGCCAAAAATCAAAAACGCCATTACAAAGGCTGTAAAGCCGGGAACAAGGGCTCTCAAAAGTTGCCTGCTTGCTCCCGAACCGCTGATTACCAACCGGACAACCATAAATCCAATAGTCAAAACAGGTACGATCAATCCGGGGGTACGGGCATTGATCACAAAAGCACAGGCGATCCCATGCCAGATTCCGGTCAAAAGGGAAGGTTTATTCCAAAACTTTATAAATGTAAACAGACTGATGATGTAAAAAGAAAGCAGGACAATGTCCTTTGGATTGAAAAACGCATGTGCGAAAATCCTGGGAGTTAGGAGTAGGAGCAAGGTTCCCAGTAAAGGGAACATCGGGATTGAATTTGTTGATCCGGGCCTTTGAGGGAAACGCTCCTTCAGAATTTTATAAAAAAAAACGGTCGAAAGCCAGAAGAGGAAAAATACCATTCGGTGGCGCAACAGGAATTGCGTGTGGTAATCTTCCGGCTCAATATTTAACAGCTGCTCCAGACCGGCGGCGATCAATGAAAAAATAACGGTGTACTGCCGGCCTGCCGATGTTTCGAGTTGATAATCCGGAAAATACAAATCCCAGTCTAACCCCAAAGTTCTGATCACATGATCATACGAAAACAAACCATAACGCCTTTGTAAAAAATCGTCCCAGGAGATGCCGTAGTCCGGGGTGATTTGCCAGCCAAGCCAAAAGTAAGCAGCAAAAAACAATAATGGAGTCAGGGAACTCCAGGGGTTGGTGAACAAATTTGAGCCGCGCTTTGATTTAAACATTTTGGGTACGGTGCTTTTCTTTTGCGTATTGTGAGTATCCGTAAAATGAATGTTTTACAAAGGTAAAAACTTGAATCTTAAAAATCAGGGTTTGTTATTCTTCAAAACAATATGCAGGTATTTTTAAAAAAAGGTATTACTTTTAGTCAGCTCTTAATGGGCGATTATTACCATTCTTTAATTCATCTAAA
This sequence comes from uncultured Bacteroidota bacterium, assembly GCA_942492125.1. Classification (GTDB taxonomy): domain Bacteria; phylum Bacteroidota; class Bacteroidia; order Chitinophagales; family Saprospiraceae; genus BCD1. Next base: position 67,782 of record CALODM010000032.1, on the reverse strand, counting down.
ACGACTGGAAATGAAAAAACTTCTACTGCTGCTATTACTACCTGGATTGCTGTTATGTGCCTTCCCGGCGCTCAGCCAAACGGTTGAATTCTCGGATGATTTCGAATCGGGTACTGACAACTGGGTGCTCGAAGGAACCTGGGGAACGACAACGGCTCAATCCAATTCACCAACTACCTCCCTGACCGAAAGTCCCGGAGCTAATTATGCTGCAAATCTCAATATTTCCGCAACAATGGCCTCAGGAGTGGATCTGTCTGCTGTCCTCGATGCAGAATTGAGTTTCTATGCCATTTATGATATTGAAGGCGGGAACTTCGATTATATGTACGTTGAAGCCAGCGGTAACGGTGGAACAACCTGGGTAAATATTGCCACCTTTCTTGGGGAAGGTAATCTCGACACCTGGGTGGAATACACCTAATCCCTCGGCGGATATGTGGGGAGCGATGATGTTCGCGTAAGATTCCGTTTTTTCTCGGATGGCGGCTACGAAGTAGATGGGATGTATATTGATGATGTGCAGATCATCAGTTCCAATGAAGATAATTCCCCGCCTCTTGTCTTGCATGAACCCACTACCTTTTACAGAAGTTACTTGGGGGATGTTACCAAAACAGCCGATTTGATCGATGTTTCGGGCATTGGTACAGCAACTCTTTACTATTCTGTTAACGGTGGGGAAGCAGCTGAGGTTATCGGTGTAAATACTGCCGGAAATACCTATGAATTTATTATTCCCGGTCAGGAGGCAGGTGCATTGGTGGATTACTACATAGAAGCATCTGATGCTTCAGCAAATAATAATTCTATCAATACAGCTACCTATAATTACCTGGATGGTAATCATATTTACTACGATAACGAAGCGGTGGATTTTGTGAACTCTTTTGGTCCGGATGCCCAGAGTGGCTTGCTGGGCTGTGCCGTGAGATTTTCCCTTGTGGGCAATACGGATGTCGTTTATGCCCTGATCAGAAATTATACCGACTCCAACAGGCCCAATGATGATTTTGAATTCCACATCTGGGCGGACAATAACGGATTGCCGGGAGATGACCTGATCACTCCTTTTATGGTGACACCGGAAGCCAACCTGGAGGTGACAAGTCCAATGACCCGTGTTGACCTTTCCGAATATATGGAATCACTTTCCGGATTAACGGGGGATATCTTTGTCGGATACACAGTTCCTTCCGGAGAGACCTGGCTGACACAAGCTACGCCGGCCGTAGGGGGCAGGACTTATACTTTTGACGGCACCAACTGGGGATTAAATACAGGCGATGATTATCACTTTCGTATAATCACTACTGCATTCGAAGCTGCGGATGATTGTATGGATGCGGTTGATTTATCGGCTTTGATGGGGCAGGAGTCAACAATCCACAGACTTCTCCGGTATGGAACAATTCAGAAGCTACCTCCCAAGGTGATCCTGATGAAGGATGGGAATGTTTTGGCGAGCCTGATGGGAGCGGCAGTGTTCCAAGTCTTGAAAATACCCTGTGGTACACTTTTACCGGCGATGGAGAAGTTTACCAGATTACCACCACGGATTGTGGTGGGGATATCAGTGATTATATTGATTTTGGGGATACCCAGATAGCTATTTATGCGGGCAATGCCTGTGATGATATGATCCCTGTTGTTTGTAATGAAGATATTGAGGGTACGCTTCCGGAAGGACCCTATCCGGCCGGGTTGGTTTTAGAAACCATAGCAGGCCAGGAATATTTTATGATGGTAGATGGATTTGCCGGTTCGGACGGAGAATTTTGTATTGAATTCACCCAATTGGATAATGTCACTTGTGCAGAGATTAGCATGGGGGCCGTGTCGGGACAGACGGATGTTTGTTTTGAGGGACTTACCAGCTTTGCTGTGGAGGATGTAGTCATTCCGCTCACCCCGGTTTCCGGTTTTATATGGGTGGTAACCACTGCAGATATTACCGGTTCTGTGGATCCGTTTAATGATGCTTCCTACCAGGGAAATTTTCCACTGTCAGCAGAAATTTATGCTCCGGCCCTGCTCAATGACGGTATGCAGTTGCCCGCAGGAAGTTATTATTTCACCCCCATCGTTTTCGGTGGAGCCGAAGATACCGATGGTTTCCTTACCGGCCTTGATTTCACCAATGGTTGTATCATAACCGGACAGTCTGTCCTGGTAAACCTGCTGCCTCAAATGGAGGAACTGGTAGCCATCCCGGTAACCACCCAGGATACAGATCCGCCGAGTGGTGTTGGTACTGCTTCTGTTGATGTTTCCGGGGGATCTGGTAATTATGCTTATTTATGGAGTAACGGAGCTACAACTGCGGGTATTGAGAATGTATTTGCTGCTGCCTATACTGTTACCGTTTCTGACATATCCGGTTGTGTCGGGGATGTAATTGTGGAAGTCGTGGTGGATGTCATGGTCGGTACCAATGATCCCGACTTTTCCTCAGCCATTAGTCTGATACCCAATCCGGCCAGTGACCTGGTCAATGTCACTTGTGATTTTGGAAAAGCGATTGATCTCGGGATCACGTTATTCAATGCAGTAGGACAGGAAGTATTGTATCAAAAGCAAGACGCTGTCTCCCGTGGTACTGTAACCATTGCTGTTGATGCTTTGAGTGAAGGAGTTTATTTTATGCATCTGACGGATGGTAAACATATGGCCGTTCATCGTTTCGTGGTGAGCAGGTAAACGGAAAAATATAAAACCCGCTAATTGGGTATTTCCCGGTAAAAAGTTGGGGTTTGATTTCAGATCAGGCCTCAACTTTTTAATTTTTTGGCTCATTTAAAGAATGATTATGGCTTCAGTTTATTAATATCCCTGATTTTCTAAACATTCTTTTAGGAGAAAGGAGTGAAGTTGTGTTTATCCAAAAATTCTGTCTTTGTTAAAAAAAAAGTGATAAAATAAAATTAAATTTTTCAAATAAAGCTATTTGCAATAAAAAAATTTTGAAATCAATCGTTTTTGCTTTGGTGAAAATCCGTGCGGACATATCTTTTCAAAACCGTTTTTGAAAAAAAAACTTTGATCTTCAATTTTTTATAAAAACCCTTTTGTAATTCAATAGAAAAATTCTACCTTTGCATTCGCTTTTGAAAAAGGGCATGTTGTGCCCGTAAAAAATATTTAAAATTTGAGCGTATATGCCTACTATTAATCAATTAGTTCGCAAAGGGAGAAAAAAGATCGTTGAAGCCAGTAAGTCTCGTGCTTTGGAGTCTTGCCCTCAGCGTCGTGGTGTCTGTACCCGTGTTTACACAACAACACCAAAGAAACCGAACTCAGCTTTGCGTAAGGTAGCGAAGGTACGTCTGACAAATGGTATCGAGGTGATCGCATATATTCCTGGTGAAGGTCACAACCTCCAGGAACACTCAATTGTGCTGATCCGCGGTGGTCGTGTTAAGGATTTACCGGGAGTACGTTATACCATCGTTCGTGGTGCATTGGATACTGCGGGAGTTGGTGACCGTAAACAAGCTCGTTCCAAATATGGAACCAAGCGACCTAAGTAAGTTATGTTTCATTTATTTTGGAAACCTCTAATGTTTTAAAATGAGAAAAAGAAAACCTAAATTAAGAGTAATTGCTCCGGATCCAAGATACGGAGATCCAATGGTGACTCAGTTTGTCAACAACATGATGTTGGATGGAAAAAAAGGGAACCACTTTCCGTGCTTTTTATCAGATGCAATGGATATCGTTAAAGAAAGAACAGGAGGAGAAGAACATGCAACCTGGAAGAAAGCGTTGAATAACGCTATGCCTCATGTGGAAGTAAGAAGTCGTCGTATCGGAGGTGCTACATTCCAGATTCCAATTGAAATTCGCGCGAAGCGTCGTATTTCCATCGGAATGAAATGGCTTATTGGTTTTGCCCGTAAGCGCAGTGGTAAAGGTGTTGCTGAAAAACTCGCTGCAGAGATTCATGGCAGCAAGTAAAGGTGAAGGTGCAGCTGTTAAGCGTAAAGAAGATACGCACAAGATGGCTGAATCGAACCGTGCATTTGCCCATTTTAAAGTTTAATTCCATTTACAAATAAATAAAAAATCCTTTAGGAGCAGTTCTCATGGCAAACGATCTTAAATATACAAGAAATATTGGTATTGCAGCCCACATTGATGCTGGTAAGACTACTACTACTGAGCGTGTGCTTTACTACACTGGTCTTTCGCATAAAATCGGTGAGGTGCACGATGGTGCCGCTACTATGGACTGGATGGAGCAGGAGCAGGAAAGAGGTATTACCATTACCTCAGCAGCTACCAAAACATCCTGGAAATGGAAAGATCAGGTTTACTCAGTGAATATTATCGACACTCCGGGGCACGTTGACTTTACCGTAGAGGTGGAGCGTTCATTCGGGTACTGGATGGTGTGATGGCTTTTGTTCTGTGCTGTATCAGGTGTAGAACCTCAGTCTGAAACTGTTTGGAGACAGGCTGACAGATATAAAGTTCCACGTATCGGTTTCGTTAATAAAATGGACCGTTCAGGAGCTGACTTTTTCAACGTTGTTAAGGATGTTAGAGAAAAATTAGGCGCCAATGCAATTGCCTTGCAGGTACCTATCGGATCCGAAGAATCTTTCAAAGGTGTTGTTGACCTCATCACCAACCAAGCCATCATCTGGAATGACAATGATATGGGGATGACCTATGAGGTAATACCTATTCCGGAAGACCTTCAGGATCTCGTTATCGAGAAAAGCGGGAAGAATTGCTGGAAGCAGTTGCTGAATACGATGAAAGTCCTTGCTGGAGAAATTCTTCGAAGATCCGGATTCTATTTCTGCTGATGAAATCCGTGCTGCTATTCGCGCTGCGGTAATCGACATGAGCATCACACCTATGATGTGTGGTTCTGCTTTCAAAAATAAAGGTGTTCAGGCAGTATTGGATGCAGTTTGTGCATTCCTGCCTTCTCCGGTGGATGTAGATGCTGTTGAAGGAATCAACCCTGAAACGGATGAGGTAGAAATTCGTAAGCCAGATGCGTTGATGAACCATTTGCAGCACTTGGCTTTCAAGATTGCTACGGATCCATTTGTTGGTCGTTTGGCTTTCTTCCGCGTTTACTCCGGAACTTTGGAGGCTGGTTCTTACGTAATGAACTCTCGTTCAGGTAAAAAAGAGCGTATTTCCCGTTTGTACCAGATGCACTCCAATAAGCAAAATGCCATCGATAGAGTGGAAGCAGGAGATATCGCAGCTGCAGTAGGGATCAAAGACCTGCGCACGGGGGATACTCTTTGCGATCCAGACAAACCAATCGTACTGGAAAGTATGACTTTCCCTGATCCTGTTATCGGATTGGCGATTGAACCAAAAACACAAAAAGACCTCGATAAGCTGGGTATGGCTTTGGCCAAGTTGGCGGAAGAAGATCCTACTTTCCAGGTTCGTTATAATGAAGAAACCAACCAGACCATTATCAGTGGAATGGGTGAGTTGCACCTCGAAATTATCGTCGACCGTCTCAAGCGTGAGTTCAAGGTTGAATGTAACCAGGGGGAACCACAGGTAAGCTACAAAGAAGCTTTGACAAATACTGTTTCTCACCGCGAGCGTTTGAAAAAACAATCCGGTGGTTCCGGTCTCTTTGCTGACATGGAATTTGAATTAGGCCCTGCTGACAAGGAATTCCTGGAAAGTGATGACTTTAAAAACGGAAAAGAAAAACTCCAGTTCGACTGGGCTATTGTCGGAGGTTCTATCGATAAAAACTATCAAAAACCCATCAAGGACGGTTTCCTTGCTATGATGTCCAACGGTATTTTGGCCGGATACAACATCGACAGCATGAAGGTTCGGGTATATGATGGTTCTATGCACGCAGTGGATTCCAAGCCAATTGCCTTTGAGCTTTGTGCTAAAGAAGGATTCAAAGCTGCTGCCCCTAAATGTAAACCAGAATTGCTGGAACCTATCATGAAGCTGGAAGTTGTAACTCCGGAAGAATATGTAGGTACCGTAATCGGTGACCTCAACCGTCGTCGTGGTTTACCCAAAGGACAGGAAACAGGTGCCGGTGGTGCAATCACTGTACAGGCAGATGTTCCATTGTCTGAAATGTTCGGATATGTAACTTCATTGCGTACACTGACTTCAGGCCGTGCGAGCTCCACTATGGAGTTTTCACACTATGCTGCAGCACCGACAGGTATTGCAAAAGAAGTAATTGAGAAAGCCAAAGGCGATGTTAACGTATAAGAATTAGTGTTCGGGTTGGAAATAACCTCCAACCCGAAGTTCTTTTCCCGGATGAGGAAAGTCAGACGGGAAGAAATATCATAATTGATAATTTATTATTTAACAGGCATGAATCAGAAAATCAGGATTAAACTACGTTCTTACGATCACAATCTGGTGGATAAGTCTACTGAAAAAATCGTAAAAACGGTGCGCAACAGCGGTGCTGTTGTAACGGGTCCGATTCCGCTGCCCACTGAGAAGAAAATCTTTACCGTGCTCCGTTCTCCGCACGTCAATAAGAAATCTCGTGAGCAGTTCCAGCGTCGCACCCACAAGCGTCTAATTGAAATATATACTCCTACTCAAAAGACAGTCGATGCACTGTCTAAACTGGAATTGCCGAGTGGTGTAGACATTCAAGTTAAATTGACGTAATTTTTTACAAAACATAAAAGAGCCAAAGTTAAGGGGTTGTTGGGTTTGATGTGCAGTAGTATTATACTTCCTCAAACCAGGTGTTGAAGTTACGCTTTCAGGATCGATGAAGATCCATGTTGCTACTCAATACGAACCCTTATACGGTCATCCCTGTAATGAAATCAGTATGTATTATACTGTCATGACATTGCAGGAGTTCAAAAAATATATTCTGATGAACGGATTAATTGGTAAAAAAATCGGAATGACCAGCGTCTTTGACGGTAATGGTCGTAATGTTGCTTGTACCGTTATCGAGATGGGACCTTGTGTGGTTACCCAGGTCAAAACTGAAGATACAGACGGTTATACTGCTCTTCAGTTAGGTTTCGGTGAAGCAAAAGAAAAAAATACTACAAGACCTGAGTTGGGACATTTTGCCAAAGCAAAAACAACGCCCAAACAGAAAGTAGTAGAGTTCCGTAATTTCGATGCAGTGGAAAAAGCTGTTGGAGACCTTATCAACGTAGACGAAATTTTCGCTGAAGGAGATTACGTCAATGCCATTGGCACCTCTAAAGGTAAAGGCTTCCAGGGTGTTGTGAAACGCCACGGATTCAGAGGGGTTAACGATGCAACTCACGGTCAGCATAACCGTCAGCGTGCTCCCGGTTCTATCGGTGCAGCATCTTATCCGGCAAAAGTATTCAAAGGAATGCGTATGGCAGGTAGAGACGGTGGCAAAAGGATCAAGACTTCCAACCTCGAGGTTGTAAAGATCTTCCCTGAACAAAACATCATTTTGGTGAAGGGCGCTGTTCCCGGCCACAAAGGAGGTTTTGTTATTCTTGAAAAATAATATTCGTAGCGTTACGGCTTCTTGAAAACCGCAATGCATTAAAAAAATGAATGCTTTTTGTTGAGCGGGTGTCCGGTAAAAAAACAATTAGAAAACCATTCGAGACTGAAAATAATTTAGTATGAAACTCGAAGTGCTAAATACACAGGGAAAGGCTACCGGCAGATCATTGAATTACCTGCTGATATTTTTGGGATTGAGCCCAACGAGCATGCTGTTTATCTTGTCTGTAAAACAGTATCTGGCTAACCAGCGCCAGGGTACGCACAAGTCCAAAGAGCGTGGTGAGATTGCAGGATCTACTCGTAAGATCAAGCGTCAAAAAGGTACCGGTACTGCTCGTGCAGGTAGTATAAAAAATCCTTTGTTCAGAGGTGGAGGTCGCGTTTTTGGTCCAAGACCACGTAACTACGGCATGGACCTGAACAAAAAAGTGAAGCGCCTGGCGAGAAAATCTGCATTGTCTGTTAAGGCAGGAGCCGGAGATATCGTGGTGATGGAAGATTTTTCCTTTGATGCACCAAAGACCAAGGAGTTCATTAACATTCTCAATAATCTCGAACTGACCGGACAAAAAACGGTTATCGTGACGCCTGACCATGAAAAGGAAGTTTTCCTGTCAAGTCGCAACGTTCAGGGATCTGAGGTTGTAACAGCTTCCGATCTGAATACTTACCAGATCATGAAAGCTGGCAAGTTAATCTTGTCAGAAGGGGCTGTTGAAAAAATTAAAGAAACATTTGCTTAATTTTTCCGCTGAGGAAATACAATTATTAAATAATGGCAAAGACAATTCTTATAAAGCCGATCATTACTGAAAAAGCTGAAATGCTGTCTGAAAAACTCGGAAAATACAGTTTCGTGGTAAACAAAGATGCTAATAAGATTGAAGATAAAAAAGGCGGTTGAAGAAATGTATAGTGTAACTGTTGAAGCTGTCAATACGATGATTATGCCTGCTAAGATCAAAAACAGAATGACCCGTTCCGGTGTCCTGAAAGGAAGAGTTTCCGGATACAAGAAAGCAGTGGTCACTTTGGCTGATGGCGAAGAAATAGATTTCTTCGGAGATATTTAATTAAAGGGACTATACCGGACAGGAAAACTGTCAAGGCAGTAATGGGGCCGTACCCCGCAAAGCTGGTAGAGTAAACCCAAACTTAGAAATATTAATTGAAATGGCACTTAAGAAGTTTCGTCCGATGACTCCAGGAACGCGTACCAGAGTTGGTAACGCGTACGCAGAAGTTACCACCGACAAACCTGAAAAGAGTTTGTTGGCACCGATGAGTAAATCAGGTGGACGTAACCACGATGGTAAAATGACCATGCGTCAAATGGGAGGTGGCCACAAACGTCGTTACCGTATCATCGACTTTAAAAGAGACAAGGAAGGTATTCCCGGAACTGTGAAAACCATTGAATACGATCCTAACCGTACCGCATTTATAGCTCTTGTATTCTATGCAGATGGAGAGAAGCGTTATATCATCGCTCCGGAAGGATTGAAAGTAGGAGATCACGATAGTCAGTCTGGTAAAGACGCTACACCCTAATACCGGTAACTGCACTCTATATGAAAGATATTCCTTTGGGATCTCCATATTCATGCTATTGAAATGACATCCTGGCAAAGGAGCAGCCTTGGCAAGGAGTGCAGGTACCAACGGCGTCTTGATGGGCCGAGAAGGAAAGTATGCCATTAGTCAAATTGCCTTCAGGTGAGGTACGTAGAATATTGTTGACTTGCAAAGCAACCATCGGATCAACTTCTAATCCGGATCACGGCTTACAGGTACTGGGTAAAGCAGGTAGAAGCCGTTGGATAGGTAAACGTCCTCGCGTAAGAGGTGTTGCGATGAACCCGGTTGATCACCCGATGGGTGGTGGTGAAGGTAGATCTTCAGGAGGTCACCCACGTTCACGGACAGGGATTATGGCCAAAGGACAGAAGACCAGAAATACCAAAAAAGCTTCTTCTAAACTTATTATTTCTAAAAGAAAGAAAAGATAATAATGGCTTCGGCCGCATAGCCGGAATCATTCATAATGTTATACAATTATGGCAAGATCTATTAAAAAAGGACCTTACGTTTTTCACAAATTAGTGGATAAAGTAATTGCAGCAAAAGAGTCCAATAAAGAAAAAAGTTATCAAAACCTGGTCACGATCATCTATGATTGTTCCTGACATGGTTGGAGAAACAATCGCTGTACACAATGGTAAAACCTTCGTTCCTGTGTTCGTCACAGAAAACATGGTGGGCCATAAGTTGGGAGAATTTGCTCCTACCCGTAACTTTAGAGGACACACTGGAAATCGTTAAGGAAAAAATAATAACACTGTTAATGGACGTTCGAAGGCATTTTCTTCGATAACTTGTCCACCACAATATTTGTAAAATGGAAGCAGTAGCTAAATTAAAAGGTGTACAAATGTCAGCGCGTAAAATGCGTCTGGTCGTTGACCTGATCAGAGGTAAAAAAGCTTATGACGCTCTGGATATTTTACGCTTTACAAAAAAAGAAGCAGCAGTTCACCTGGAAAAACTCCTCGTATCTGCTATTGCCAACTGGGAGCATAAATTAGGTGGTGCTGAAAGTGCAGATGATTATGATCTTGTAATCAAAACTCAGTGCTGACGAGGGACGATGCTGAAACGTTTCCGTCCAGCTCCTCACGGTCGAGCACACCGTATTCGTAAACGTACCAATCACGTAACGATTATTGTGGAAAATCGTTCATTGCTGCCTGATGTGAAAAGCATTTGCTGAGGATGAAGAAGATGCCGTTACAATAGAGAGATAGAAGAAACAAAGAATAGGTTTAAAATTAATTTAATTATACCATTTAATATGGGTCAGAAGACAAATCCAATAGGTAACCGTCTTGGTATAATCAGAGGTTGGGATTCCAACTGGTTTGGCGGACAAAGATTATGCTGCAAAGGTTGTAGAGGATGAAAAAATCCGCAACTTACCTTAAAGCTCGTATACAAAAAGGAGGTATTGCCCGCATCATTATCGAACGTACACTCAAACGTATTACAGTAACTATTCATACTTCTCGCCCTGGTATTATCATCGGGAAAGGAGGTCAGGAAGTGGATCGTATCCGCGAAGAGTTGAAAAAATTGACGGGTAAGGATGTACAGATCAATATCATTGAAATCCGTAAGCCTGAACTGGATGCCAATATTGTTGGTGAGTCTATTGCCAAACAATTGAAGCACGTATCAATTATCGTCGTGCTATCAAAATGGCTATTCAATCTACTATGCGTGCAGGTGCAGAGGGAATTAAAGTCCGTATCTCCGGTCCGTTTGAATGGTGCGGAGATGGCTCGTTCGGAAGAATATAAAGAAGGTCGAACACCATTGCATACTTTCCGTGCTGATATCGACTATGCACTGCAGAAGGCTCAAACCGTTTATGGAAAATTGGTATTAAAGTCTGGATTTGTAAAGGTGAAGTACTTGGAAAACGTGATCTGTCGCCAAATGTTGGAGTTAAATTCCAAAGATGACCGGCGTGGAAAACGCGGTGGCGGTGGTGGTGGACGGTGGAGGACGCAGAAGAGGCGGTGGAAGAAATCAGCGGAGGAATTAATATAATAATAAAGAAAAAAGGCTTATCTTTGCCAAGCTTTTTTCAAACCTGCCTTTAATTCGGTTGAAATATCCGGTTTTTAGGGTGATTTTTTGAAAACACAGATTAAAATTTTTGGATAATGTTACAGCCAAAAAGAACGAAATATCGCAAGCAGCAGAAAGGTAGAAATAAAGGGACTAGCTCAACGGGCAGCAACCGTTGATTTTGGTACTTTCGGATTGAAAGCCATTACCCGGATGGCCGGATTACCAATCGTCAGATTGAAGCTGCTCGTATTGCGATGACACGTTATATGAAAAGGGAAGGTAAGGTTTGGATCAGAATTTTTCCGGATAAGCCAATTACTTCCAAACCGCAGGAAGTACGGATGGGTAAAGGTAAAGGAGCCCTGGATCACTATGTAGCAGTGATCAAGCCAGGACGAATTATGTTTGAAATTGACGGGGTACCGCGCGATGTGGCTTTTGAAGCCCTTCGTCTGGCCGCTCAAAAATTACCGGTACTTACCAAAACGGTGGTAAGACCTGACTTTGAAGGATAAATTTCCCTTATGCGCAATGCCTTCGACCTAAATTTTCGAAGGCGTGGATTATAAACTTTTAATAATTATTTGCGATGGCAACAAAGAAATTTTTAGAACTTCAGGATTATTCGGAAAGTGACTTGGCAAGCGAGTTGGAATCAACCCGCGCCCAGTATCAGAAAATGAAGTTTGATCATGCACTGACCGGATTGGAAAATCCGCTTAGCCTGCGTGAAGTACGTAGAGATATTGCACGTTTGCAAACTGAAATCCGCAGAAGGGAGCTCGAAAATGCTTCGGCAGAAGACAAAGCAAAACGTAGTAAAATTCAAGCCAGAAGGCGTAAAAAATAATTTGATGGTTTTTCCATCAGTTTAATTCAATAGAAATGTCTGAAAGAAATCTTAGAAAGCAAATAGTCGGGGTGGTTTCCAGTAATAAAATGGACAAAACGATCGCCGTTATGGTTGAGCGTCGTTTAAAGCACCCTATTTATGGCAAGTTTGTAAAGAAGACCAAAAAATTCATTGCCCACGATGAAAAAAATGATTGCAATGAAGGGGATACAGTGCGTATCATGGAAACACGCCCGCTGAGTAAGCGTAAGCGCTGGAGATTGGTCGAAATTATTGAAAGAGCTAAATAAAGCCTTTTTAGGCATCATTGAATCGAAGATTCGAAAATTTTAAAAGGTCATGATACAACAAGAATCCAGGCTCAACGTAGCAGATAATAGCGGTGCAAAAGAAGTGCTTTGTATCCGCGTTTTGGGAGGCTCCAAAAGACGTTATGCCTCTGTTGGCGATAAAATCGTCGTTAGCGTAAAATCAGCTGCTCCGGGAGGAGGTATCAAAAAAGGAACTGTTACCAAAGCTGTGGTAGTACGCACCAAAAAAGAAATTCGTCGTAAAGACGGTTCCTATATCCGTTTTGACGACAATGCAGTGGTATTCTCAACGCTGCTGATGAGCCAAGAGGTACACGTATTTTCGGGCCGGTAGCAAGAGAATTACGGAGAAGAGATTATATGAGAATTGTTTCTCTTGCACCTGAAGTATTGTAATAATTAAATGACCACGCGTTTCATGCATTTGTTCGGAATGTAAGTCCGCTTAATAAAGATACAAAATGGCAAATAAAGCTAACAAAAATCGGTTTGCGCCAAAGTTGAAGATCAAAAAAGGCGATAAAGTTGTCGTTATTGCTGGCGCATACAAAGACGAGAAGCCGCCCGAGAAGTACTCGAAGTATTTCCTGAGAAAAACAGAGCTATTGTCGATGGTGTGAATATTATGACCAAACACCGTAAACCATCACAGGAAAGTGCAGGCGGAATCGAAAAAATTCCGGCTCCTATCCATATCTCTAACCTCATGCTCGTAGATCCTAAAACAGGAGATCCTACTCGTGTAGGCAGAAGAAAAGAAAACGATGGAAAATTGTACGTTATTCGAAAAAATCAGGGGAAATCATTAAGTAATGAGTTATATACCAAGATTAGAGAAAAATATACCAAAGGAAGTTGTTCCTGCATTGATGGAACAATTTCAGTATAAGTCTGTTATGGAAGTTCCCAGACTGGTTAAGATTAGCCTGAACCAGGGGGTAGGTGATGCTACACAAGATAAAAAACTTGTGGACAATGCACTGGCTGAAATGTCCATCATTGCCGGTCAGAAAGCTGTACCAACCAAAGCGAAAAAGTCGGTTTCTAACTTTAAGCTCAGAGAAGGTATGACTATTGGAGCTCGTGTGACGCTTCGTCATAACCGTATGTATGAGTTTTTGGATCGTCTAGTTACCGTGTCACTGCCGCGTGTACGTGACTTCCGTGGTATCAACGACAAAAGCTTTGACGGTAGAGGTAATTACTCCATGGGGATCAAGGAACAGATCGTTTTCCCTGAAATTGATATCGATAAAGTAGGTCGTATCACCGGTATGGATATCACTTTCGTTACCACTGCAAAAACGGATGCCGAAGCATTGGCTTTGCTGAAAGCACTAGGCCTGCCGTTTAAAAACCAAAGAGATTAATTAATTCCGTAAGGAAATAACATCAATAATAATGGCCAGAAAGTCACTTATTGCAAGAGAAAGAAAAAGACAGCGCATGGTTGCAAAATATGCAGACTTGCGTAAACAACTTAAAGCGGAAGGTCGCTGGGACGAATTGGACAAATTGCCAAGGAACTCCAATCCTATCCGTTTACACAACCGCTGCCAACTGACCGGTCGCCCTAAGGGGTATATGCGTGATTTTGGTCTCTGTCGTGTAAAGTTCCGTCAAATGGCACTGGAAGGAAAACTTCCCGGTGTTACCAAAGCAAGTTGGTAAACAAATTTATTTATTATTAACAGTCGTCAAGGTTCCTTCTTCGGAAAACCAGTCGGCGAAATACAGAAAAAATGGCTGTAACAGATCCTATAGCAGATTACCTGACACGCATTAGAAATGCACAAATGGCAGGTCACAAAATTGTAGAAATCCCTGCTTCCAACATGAAGAAGCATATGACGGAAATCCTCTACGACCAGGGATATATCCTGAAGTACAAATTCGAGGATGGTGTTGGAAAAGGAAAACAAGGCTTAATCAAGATCGCCATCAAATACGATCCTGTAAGCAAACAACCTGCTATCAAAAAGATGATCCGCGTCAGTAAACCTGGTTTGCGTAAATACGTAGGAGCTAATGAATTGCCAAGAGTTATCAATGGTCTTGGAATCGCAGTGATTTCTACCTCCAAAGGACTGCTGACAGATAAGCAGGCCAAAACGGAGAATGTAGGAGGAGAAGTATTGTGTTATATTTACTAATAAGGTCAAAATCTGAGATAAGATGTCAAGGATAGGAAATTCACCAATTACGCTTACCAGCGGTGTAGAAATAAACGTCAGTAAAGGCAATCTAGTGACCGTGAAAGGTCCTAAAGGAGAATTGTCTCAACAAGTCGACCCCGATCTGACCATTAATGTTGAAGATGGAGAGATCACGGTTGCGCGTCCAACAGATTCAAAGCGCCATCGTTCTTTTCATGGGTTGTACAGATCATTGCTGTCGAATATGGTAGAAGGTGTAACCAACGGCTTTGAAAAACAACTCGAAGTTGTCGGTGTTGGTTATCGTGCCAATACCACAGGGCAATTACTCGAATTGCTGGTTGGATACTCTCACCCGATCTATTTCGTTATTCCCGATGAAGTCAACGTGGAAGCGGTCATGGAAAAGGGTAAAAACCCGATCATCAAGTTGAACAGCATTGATAAGCAATTGCTTGGACAGGTGGCTGCGAAGATTCGTGCCTTCCGTAAGCCTGAGCCTTACAAAGGAAAAGGTATCAAGTTTGTCGGTGAAGAACTTAGACGCAAGCAAGGTAAAACCGCTTAATAATCGATTATTGGATCTTGTGTACCAGCAATGTTTTTGTTGCCGATCCATGGGATTTAAAATTTATAAAAAATGGTCTTGGGTTTGATGATGAGCATCCTTCACTAAGACAGATAATTTTAAAGTAATGCAATTTTCAAAACAAAAGAGAAGAAAGAAGATCCAAAGAAGGATTCGCAAACGGATCAAGGGTACAGCTCAAAGGCCTCGTTTGAATGTCTTCAGAAGTAATACAGAAATTTACTGTCAGTTGATCGATGATGTTCAGGGTGTTACGTTGGCTTCTGCTTCCTCCCGCGAGAAAAGTGTTGGCAAAGAAGGAACTAAAACGGATCAAGCCAACAAAGTAGGTAAGCTTATCGGCGAACGTGCTTTGGCTGCTAAAGTTGATTCAGCATTATTTGACAGAGGAGGTTACCTCTACCATGGAAGGGTTAAAGCCCTTGCTGAAGGTGCCCGCGAAGCTGGATTAAAATTATAAAAAATAAATAACTTCCATTATAATGGCAAAAAGAGACTCAAACAGAGATAGAGTTAAACCGGCTGAAACAGAACTCAAGGAAAAATTAGTTAACCTCAACAGGGTAGCTAAAGTAACCAAGGGTGGTCGTACTTTTAGTTTTGCAGCAATAGTAGTTGTTGGTGATGGTAACGGAACCGTTGGTCACGGGCTTGGAAAAGCACGCGACGTTTCTGAATCTATTGCAAAAGCAGTGGACGATGCCAAGAAGAACCTGATTAAGGTGCCTTTATGGAATGGTACTATTCCTCACGAGCAAAAAGGAAAATATGGTGCCGGTAAGGTTTTGATTAAGCCTGCTGCCAGTGGTACCGGAGTAATTGCAGGTGGTGCGATGCGTGCTGTTTTGGAAACTGCCGGGGTGCACAATGTATTGGCAAAATCCCAGGGATCTTCCAACCCTCACAACGTTGTAAAAGCAACTATTGATGCTTTGTCTAAATTGAGAAGCCCGCAAACAGTAGCTAAACAACGCAATATCTCCATGGAGAAATTATTCAACGGTTAATCAGCTCTTACAGCTAAAATTTTAAACGGATTATGAGTAAGGTTAAAATAACACAGGTGAAAAGCTCTATTGATCGCTCCAAGCGTCAAAAGGATACGCTTATCGCACTGGGCCTCAGAAAAATGAATGCCAGTGTAGTCAAAGATGTGACACCTCAGATCAAAGGCATGATCGACAAGGTAGCTCACCTGGTCAATGTGGAAGAAGTGAAATAATAACCCTTTCGGGTCATTTTATAAAGATTTAAATTCTATTTAGATAATGGAACTGCATAATTTAAAACCTGCGGCGGGTTCGGTAAAAAGTGGTAAAAGAATTGCCAGAGGACAAGGATCCGGACATGGTGGAACTTCTACCCGTGGTCACAAAGGAGCTAAATCCAGATCGGGATATAGCCGTAGACGTGGCTTCGAAGGTGGACAGATGCCACTACAGATGCGCTTGCCAAAACGTGGATTCAAAAATCCTAACCGCGTATCTTATACTCCTTTTAACCTTGCCAGATTGCAAGAAATGGCCGATGTGCTTAAAACAGATACCATCGATGTCGATGTACTTGTTGCGCAAGGAGCTGTTCGTAAGAATGAACTGGTGAAAATATTAGGTGACGGAGAAGTGAAGTCGAAAATCAATGTTACCGTACACGCCTGTTCAGCAAGTGCCAAACAAGCTATTGAAGCGGCAGGTGGTAGTGTAAATCTTGTTTAATAACCATTAAGATCACCACCAATAGATTTATCCCCCGGGAACTCTATTGGTGGTTTCTTATGTTGCTGAAGGCAACAAAATTGTAGATAGATGAAAAAGCTAATCGATACGCTTAAAAATATTTGGAAGATCAAGGAGTTGAGGAACCGTATTCTCTTCACACTGGGAATGTTACTGGTTTATCGATTTGGAGCCTATGTAGTATTGCCCGGTGTAGACCCCCTGGTCTTGAAGGACGCACTGCAGAATTCCTCCAATCCTAACGATCTTTTGGGTTTGATCAACCTTTTTACCGGTGGCGCTTTTAATCAGGCCGCCATTTTTGCGTTAGGTATCATGCCTTATATCACCGCATCGATCATTATTCAGTTGATGGGGTTTGCTGTACCTTATTTCCAAAAACTACAGCAAAAAGAAGGAGAGTCAGGAAGAAAGAAACTTACTCAGATTACCCGTATGTTGACGGTAGTCATTACCCTGCTTCAGGGAGGTGGTTACCTCGCTTATGTCAAGCAAATGGGAGCAGTTGACCCTGCTATTCCTGATTTCATTTTCTGGTTATCCAATATTATTATCCTCTCCACTGGTGTAATCTTTGCCATGTGGTTGGGTGAGCGTATTACGGACAGAGGTATTGGTAATGGTGTTTCTTTGCTGATCACCGTTGGTATCATCGCAAGGCTTCCGAATATGTTGGCCGCTGAATTTCTCCTGAGATCTGATGAAGGTGGATTGCTGATCTTTGTTATTGAGATCGCAGCATTCCTTCTGGCCATCATGGCAACGGTACTTATCGTTACCGGGGTCCGGAAAATTCCAATCCAGTTCGCTAAGCGAATGGTCGGTCGTGGTGCCAATGCAATGCCAGTATCCGGTGCCAGAGATTATATTCCATTGAAAGTAAATGCTGCCGGGGTAATGCCTATCATCTTTGCCCAGGCATTGATGTTCCTGCCGGGAACAATAATCACAGCCTTGACAGGAGGAGCGGACAGCGCTGTTGCTTCCAATTACTGGGTGCGTTCGCTGAATGATTTTACCTCTGCACCCTATAATATTATTTACTTCTTCCTGGTAGTTATTTTCACCTACGTCTATACAGCGTTGATGGTGAACCCAACCCAGTATGCAGACTACCTCAAGCGTCAGAATGCATTCATACCCGGAGTGAAGCCAGGGAAATCTACTGCTGACTTCATCGATGCTATCACCAGTAGAATTACCCTGCCCGGATCTGTATTCCTGGCCCTCATCGCGATCATGCCTGCTTTTGCAGGAGCTTTTGGAATTAACGCAGGTTTCGCGGCTTTCTTTGGAGGTACTTCTATCCTCATCCTTGTTGGGGTGGTGCTGGATACCTTGCAGCAGGTCGAAAGCCATTTACTGATGCGTCGCTATGATGGTTTGGTCAAATCAGGTAAGATCCAGGGCCGCAGTAGTCGTCTCCAGGGTATCGGAGCCAATATGTAATAACCAAACCTTATGACAGGAAAGAAAATGATCATTTATAAAACGGACGAAGAGATTGAGCTCATAAGACAAAGTTGTCTTTTAGTCAGCAAATCTCTTGCGCTTGTTGGAAGTATGATCAAGCCTGGCATGACGGGTGCAGATATAGATAAAGCGGCAGAAGAGTTGATCAGAGACCACGGTGCTGTACCTGGTTTCAAAGGTTATGGAGGTTTTCCGGCTACCTTATGTGTTTCTCCCAATGAACGAGTTGTTCACGGGATTCCTGATAAGGATATGGTCTTCCAGGATGGAGATATTGTATCGGTGGATTGTGGTGTGATCATGAATGGTTTTTATGGGGATGCTGCATATACTTTCGCCCTTGGCGATGTTTCAGAAGAAGTCATGAAGTTGTTGGAAGTAACCAATACTTCTCTGTATAAAGGAATTGAGCAGGCGGTTGTTGGAAACAGATTAGGAGATGTGAGTTTTGCGATCCAGCAATATGCTGAAAAAGAACATGGCTACGGGATCGTCAGAGAACTCGTAGGGCATGGGTTGGGACGAAACCTCCACGAAGCACCGGAAGTACCTAATTATGGTAGAAGAGGCAGAGGGGTGAAACTTCAGGAAGGTTTGGTAATTGCTATTGAACCGATGGTCAATTTAGGGAACAAAAGTGTTGCCACTTCCAAAGACGGTTGGACTGTTTACGCAAAAGACCGTAAACCTTCCGCTCACTTTGAACACAGCATAGCTGTTCGGAAAGAAAAAGCGGATATTTTGTCGGATCATTCTTTGGTCGAAGCCGCCATTCGGGAAAATGATCACGTGAGGGAAGTTAAAATTAACCTTGAGTTTGCCGGATAAGATCGAAATCAAGTGTATGGAGGTAAATATTTTTTCCCTCGATTGAGGAGATTATAATTAATTTTTATTACCTTTGCACTCCGAAAATTGAAATATGGCAAAAAAGAACCTGATAAAACAGGATGGAATAATTGAGGAAGCATTGTCTAATGCAATGTTTCGAGTAAGATTAGAAAATGATCATAAGATCGTAGCGACGATCTCCGGAAAAATGAGAATGCACTACATTCGAATTCTCCCGGGAGATAAGGTCGCTGTTGAAATGTCACCTTATGATCTTACCAGAGGAAGAATAGTTTATAGATATAAATAGAGACACTGAAAGGATTGTCAAATCGTTTGCTCTTTTTTGAATCAATAGCGAATATACATTTGACAATATTTTTTTGCTCATTAAAAACTTTATGTAATGAAAGTCAAAGCATCTATTAAAAAACGTTCGACGGATTGCAAGATTGTGAGGAGAAAAGGAAAGTTGTACGTTATTAACAAGAAGAATCCTAAATTTAAACAACGTCAGGGATAATACCCGGGAATTGTTTTAATAATAATAATCAAATATCTTTTAACAGATGGCTCGTATAGCAGGTGTTGATTTACCAAGAAACAAGCGTGGCGTAATTAGCCTCACATATATTTTCGGTATCGGAAATTCGCTCGCCGGGGAAATTTTGGAAAAGGCAGGTGTAGATCCGAATATCAAAGTGCAGGACTGGGATGATGAGAGTGTGCGTGAAATTTCACGTTTAATCACCAATGATTATAAAGTGGAAGGGGTGTTGCGCTCCGAGGTTCAAATGAACATCAAACGTTTGATGGACATCGGGTGTTACCGCGGTGTGCGTCACCGTAAAGGTTTGCCTTTGCGTGGACAGCGTACCAAGACCAACGCTCGTACCCGTAAGGGAAGGAAAAAGACTGTTGCAAATAAGAAAAAGGTTACTAAGTAATACCTTTTGGAATTGCTTGTTGGGACTTTAGGAGCCCGATAGAAATTCATAATCAAATAGATGATCGCCGGCTTGAACCGGTTTCATATTTAAAATCCTGAATCTAATAATGGCAAAGGGAAGAGTAAAAAAGGCAAAAAAGAGAAATGTAAAAGTTGAACCGGAAGGTTTTGCTTATATCAAAGCAAGTTTCAACAACATCATTGTTACGTTGACCAATAAAAAAGGTCAGGTGATCTCCTGGGCATCAGCGGGTAAAGCGGGTTTCCGTGGTTCTAAAAAGAACACTCCCTATGCAGCTCAGATCGCAGCAGCTGATGCAGCTTCTACGGCACATGATGCCGGGTTGCGTACCGTACAGGTTTATGTAAAAGGACCTGGTTCAGGCCGTGAAGCAGCTATTCGGGCGATAGATGTGGCTGGAATCAAAGTGTCAAAAATAAACGACATTACCCCGATTCCACACAACGGATGTCGTCCACCGAAACGCAGAAGAGTTTAATTTTCGTTCAACACGCTGTACTTAATCCAGAAAAAGTAATTCTTAAAAATGGCAAGATATACAGGGCCAAAGGCAAAAAAGGCAAGAGCACTTGGAGAAGCTATTTTCGGCTTCGACAGAGCATTTGAAAAGAAGAAATATCCACCGGGACAACACGGGAACGGTAGAAACAGAAGAAAGCAAAAATCTGACTATGGGCTCCAGTTGATGGAAAAACAAAAAGCCAAATACGCTTACGGCTTATTGGAGCGTCAATTCAGAAATTTGTTTAAAAAAGCTTCCAGTAAATCAGGAGTGACAGGTACTGTGTTGTTGCAATTACTCGAATCTCGCCTGGATAATACCGTGTTCCGTTTGGGAATGGCGCCTACGAGAAGAGCTGCCAGACAGTTGGTTAATCACAAGCACATAACCGTTAATGGTGTGCTGACTGACATTCCTTCTGTATTATTGAAACCCGGTGATATTATTTCCGTTCGTGGAAAATCCCAGGGACTCGAAGTGGTCAGGGATGCCGTTGGAGCTAAGAAAGAAGTGCGTAATTTCCCTTGGCTGGAATTCAACGCTGATAAAATGCAGGGCACTTTCCTCGAATATCCCGAAAGAGAGCAAATACCAGAAAAGATCAACGAACAGCTTATCGTTGAATTGTATTCTAAATAAAAATGATTTTGACGGCCGGATTTCCCGGCTGTCAAAATTTGTATTTAAGGTGTCTTTATTCACTTTAAAGAAAAAGCTTTTCCAAATTTAGGAAAAGCTATTTGACGTTTAAATAGTCTATTGGAAAAGCAATCAAATCCTCCTTTGCTCTTCCTTGAACAAAAAGAAAATATTTCATATGAGTATTTTAAATTTCCAGAAGCCAGACAAAATTGTTCTACAAAAATTTGATGATTTTGAGGGGCTTTTTGAATTTAAACCACTGGAACCAGGCTTCGGCCAGACCATTGGTAACTCCCTGAGGAGAGTATTGCTTTCCTCTTTGGAAGGTTTTGCGATATCCGCTGTTCGAATCGCAGGTGTTGACCATGAATTCGCTACCATCCGCGGGGTGGTGGAGGATGTGGTTGATATCATCCTTAACCTCAAACAGATCCGGTTGAAACAAGTCATCATGGATGAAAATGTAGCTTCCGAAAAAATCTACCTGACCATTAACGGTAAAGAGTCGTTCAAAGCCGGAGACCTCGAAGAGTTCACCAACGTGTTCAAAATAATGAACCCTGAACTCCTCATTTGTACCATGGAACCATTTGTAAACCTGGAGATGGAATTGACCATCACCAAGGGAAGAGGGTATGTTCCTGCAAGTGAAAGCCTTGCTAAAGATTCCCCTATCGGTGTTATTCCCGTAGATGCGATCTATACCCCGATCAAAAATGTTTCCTACAGAATTGAAAATACCCGTGTGGGACAGCGTACCGACTACGAACAACTGATCTTCGAGATCAAAACGGACGGTACTATCCACCCGGAAGATGCCATTAAGGAAGCTTCCCGTATTCTGATCCAGCACCTCATGTTGATCACCGACGAAAACATCACATTCGATGACGGTACAACCAGAGAAGCAGACATCGTCGACGAGCATATCCTCCACATGCGGAAGTTGCTCAAAACTTCCTTGGAAGATCTCGACCTTTCTGTACGTGCCTATAACTGTCTTAAGGCAGCGAAAATCAATACCCTGGCTGAACTCGTTAAATACGATACCCACGAGCTGTTGAAATTCAGAAACTTCGGTAAGAAGTCTCTTGTGGAAATTGAAGAATTGCTCCAGGATAAAGGTCTTACCTTCGGTATGGACTTATCCAAATATAAACTGGACGAAGAATAAAAAAATTGTAATGTAGGCAGTTCCCGGATGCGGGAACTGATTTTGTAAAAAATTCTTAATAACCTTCTTTGATAGATAACATTGTTATCGGGAATGTGCCTGCCATCCCCTTTTTCAAGGAAAGTGTTGGGAAGATAAAACCGTCATAAAATGAGACACGGTAAAAAGTTCAATCATCTGGGCCGTAAAGTTGGTCACAGAAGAGCGCTCATGAGCAACTTATCGATTGCTTTGATCACTCACAAAAGAATTAATACTACATTGGCTAAAGCCAAAGCTTTGAGAAAATATATCGAGCCTTTGGTAACCAAAGCTAAGAATGACACAACCCACTCCAGAAGGGTTGTTTTCAGCAAATTGCAAAACAAAGAGGCCATAACAGAATTGTTTGGTACCATTGCAGAAAAAATCGGAGATCGTCCGGGAGGTTATGTCCGCGTATTGCGTACTGGTTTCCGTAGAAGTGACGGTGCCGAAATGGCTATGATCGAATTCGTTGATTTTAACGAAGTTTACGCTGCCACGGACGACAGCAAAGGCGGTAAGAAACGTCGCCGTCGTGGTGGTAAGAAGAAAGAAACGGAAGCTGTACCAGCTCCTGAGGCGGTTGTCGAAGAAGTAGTTGAGGAAACGGAAGCTGCCGTAGAGGATGTAGCGGAAGAGGCTGAAGACACTGCTTCAGAGGAAGCAGAAGAAGAGAAAAAAGACGAAGAATAATTTCTGAAAAGAAATTCAGCTTATAATTAAAAGGGTAGTTCCAAACGGAACTGCCCTTTTTTTTAAACCGATTGTCGATAAAAACAGACCTTTTGACGTAAATAAAACCCTGTTTGACCAAAACCAGCCTGTTCCTGATAAACTTTTGCTATCTTAATGTTCCCAAACGCTATCCTGTATAAGTTAGGTTTGAGAATTTATCCCACAGACAATATCCCATTGACTTGCAACCTTTTCATTAAAAAAAAATTCCACTTCTTAATTTAAAATTCGTTTGATATGAAATTATCAAAATTATTGTTTTTATCAATGACTGCGCTAATTGCTTTTAGCCTCGCCTCCTGCAATCAGGATGGAACCTCGGGCAGTAATTCTGCCGCTACCGATGAATTGTCGATCGATTATGAAAAGTATTCCCTGGATAACGGCTTGGATGTTATCCTGCATAAGGATGATTCCGACCCAATCGTTGCCGTAGCCATCATGTTTCATGTTGGATCAAACAGGGAAAAACCCGGTCGTACCGGTTTTGCCCACTTCTTTGAACACATGCTCTTCCAGAATTCCGAAAATGTAGGTAAAGGGAATTTCTTTAAGATCATTGATGACATGGGAGGGGACTTCAACGGAGGTACCTGGAACGACGGAACTGTCTATTATGAAGTGGTTCCCAAAGACGGATTGGAACAAATCCTATGGATGGAAAGTGATCGCATGGGATTCATGATCAATACAGTGACCGAAGCTGTATTTGAAAATGAAAAACAGATTGTGAAAAATGAAAAACGCCAGCGGGTAGACAATCAGCCCTATGGTCACACCGGTTATGTTATTGGTAAAGCACTCTACCCGGAA
Source organism: uncultured Bacteroidota bacterium (assembly GCA_942492125.1). Classification (GTDB taxonomy): domain Bacteria; phylum Bacteroidota; class Bacteroidia; order Chitinophagales; family Saprospiraceae; genus BCD1. Next base: position 43,848 of record CALODM010000032.1, on the reverse strand, counting down.
GGACATCCTTACAATTGGCAGGTGATTGGTAGCCTCGAAGACCTGGATGCCGCTACCCTGGAAGATGTTAAAGAATTCTACGACCAATGGTATGGTCCCAATAATGCGACCATGGTGGTTTCGGGGGATATAGATTTTGAAGACGCCAAAGCTATGATTGAAAAATACTTCGGCGAAATCCCTGCAAAGGAAGAAGTTGCTCATCCCGGGCCACAACCCGTAACCTTGGAAAATACCATCAAATTGATGCATGAGGATAACTTCGCTCAATTACCGGAATTGAGACTTGTTTTTCCAACCGTACAGGACGGACACCCGGATATGTATGCACTGACTTATCTGGGAGAGTTGTTGTCCCAGGGTAAGAGAGCTCCTTTGTATAAGGAAATTGTTGAAGAACAAAAACTGGCGCCTTCCGTTGCTGCCTATAACAGCGAGCGGGAAATTGCCGGGGAATTCAATATCCGCGTACGTGCCAATGCCGGAACCAACCTCAACGATGTTCATGCGGCCATTTTTAAAGCCATGCAAGACTTTGAGACCAATGGTATTGACGACAGAGATATGCAGCGGATTAAGAATACGCAGGAAACCAATTTTTACAATGGTATTTCCAGTTTGTTATACAAATCCTTCCAGTTGGTTCAGTTTAATGAGTTTCGGGGAGACCCGGGAGGATTGACCAAAGAGATCGAAAAAATCCTGGCCGTTACAGAGGAAGACGTAATGCGTGTTTACGAACAATACATCAAAGGCAAAAATTATGTGGCCACAAGTTTTGTGCCAAGAGGTATGACTGACCTGGCTCTGGAAGGATCATCCACTGCGATTGTAGTGGAAGAACCCATCGTGGCTGGTGCAGAACCACCACCACTGCCGGAAGACAATGAAGATTTTGAAAAAACACCTTCAAGGATCGACCGCAGTGTGATGCCTCCTTTGGGTGAAACGCCAATTGTGAAATCTCCAACCATCTGGGATGTTAAATTGTCCAACGGACTGGAAGTTTACGGGATTGAAAATAACGAGTTGCCGTTGGTGGAATTTAGCCTCAGGATCAAAGGAGGAATGCTCATGGATGATCCCGCAAAAGTTGGTGTAGCCAACCTTATGACAGACATCATGCAGGAAGGAACGGCCAATAAAACCCCAGAGGAGCTCGAAGATGCCATCGGTCAATTAGGAGCGGATATATCCATGTCCACCTCTTCCGAATACATAACCATAAATGGTAGTTGCCTCAGCCGTAATTTTGAAGCTGTATTGGGACTCATGGAAGAGATGTTGCTTGAGCCAAGATGGGATGAAAAAGAGTTTGATCGTTTGAAGAAAAGCACCATCACCCAAATTCAGCAAAGTAATGGTCAGCCGAATCAGATTGCCAGCCGTTGCTTTAATAAATTGATCTACGGAAAAGATAACATGTTATCCAATTCAACGGTAGGAACCATAGAATCTGTGGAGACCATAACCATTGATGACCTGAAAGCTTTTTATGAGGCGAATTATTCCCCTAAGGTTTCCAGTTTCCATATTGTCGGTGCCGTTCCAAAGAAAAGAGCCCTTAAGGCACTGCAGTCCATCGAAAAAGGTTGGGAAGCCAAAGAGGTTACTTTACCAGAGTTGCCGGAACCCGTAGCTTTAGATAAATCCAGTATTTACATGGTAGACATTCCGGACTCCAAACAATCTGTGGTGATTATTGGTGCACCGGCCATGAAAGGCGGTGATGATGATTATTATGCCGCCACAGTAGTTAACCAACGCCTGGGAGCAGGAACTTCCGGCCGTTTATTCCAGCAATTGCGCGAAGAAAAAGGCTATACCTATGGCGCTTATTCAACCGTGACCCGCAGGATCAATAACGGTGCTTTTGTCGCCTCCTCAAGTGTACGTACCAATGTGACCAAAGAGTCCGCTATGTTGTTCAAGGAGATTCTGGAAAATTACAAAGATGATTTTTCAGAAGAAGACCTTGAAAAAACCAAGAGCCAGCTCATTAAGGGAAGGGCTTTGAGTTATGAAACCCTTTATGATAAAATGGGTATTCTCGAAAACATCTCTACTTACGGCCTGTCAAAAGATTATCCGGCCAAAGAACAAAAGGTTGTTACGGATATGACACTCGAAAAAGCTAAAGAGATCATTGACAAACATCTCGTCTCCAATAATCTGATATACCTCGTTATCGGAGATGCAGCATCCCAGGCTGAAGGATTGAAAGAAGTTGGCGTCGGGGATCCGATCATGCTTGATAAAGAAGGAGAGGTGATCGAAAAGGTAGCTAATTAAGTAAGTTGGTGCCTGCGCGTTTCGGGTTAATACCCGAAAGCCGTAACAAAAATAAATGCCGGGTTCGTACTTTTACGACCCGGCATTTTTTATGGAAAGCTAAAAATGGTTTTATATTCAGTTTCAAAATTTTTCTGTTGACGGCAGCTCATTATTTGTCTTATTTCATGGACTTTTGTTGAGTTGTCAAATGAATTCCTGATTACCATTTGAAACTGACTGAAAGGAGATCCCGCGCGCAAAGTGCCGGGAATTCCGGAAAACTAGCAGCCTTTGTTTTTGACCTCCCGGTATATTCGGGAAGAACGGTTTGAATTCAGTTGCACAAAAAGAGGAAGAGGCCCATTTTCGGAAAAAAATGTTAAATTAGCCAAACAACCATTCTGAAATAAAAGGCCTTCATGCAAGACTCAGAATCCTATGCCCGGGTTTTAAAAAATATAACCACCACTTTCCTTGCAGAACAGGAAGATTTTTATGTTTTAAAAGAAGCTGTTGAACAATGGAAATCCTTGTTGTATTCCCTGGCAGATCTGGACCTTTCCCGGGAGGAGTATCGCGAAAATATTCACACCGATACCGGCAAGGCCATCGGTACCACCTGGGCTGCTATGTGCCTGGATGATCTGTTGCGAACCAGGCGGTTCATCAAGGGCATTTTTATGGCTGTAGAGGACCTGATGAAAAGCAGCCCTCAGCGTCCGGTAAGACTTTTGTATGCCGGTTGTGGTCCTTTTGCTCCTTTGGTACAATTGTTAACCACGCAATACAGCCCTGAGGAAATTCAGTTTACCTTGTTGGAAATCAACCCCCATAGTTATGCTTTTGTAAAGCAGGTATTCAAGCAATTAAGCCTTGAGGAGTATTTGCACAATGTATATCTTTGCGATGCAGCCACTGTAAAACTCCAAGAAGCAGCTACTATAGATCTGATCATCAGCGAAACCATGCAACATGCCCTGGTCAAGGAACAGCAGGTCCCCATTACCTATAATATGCTTTCACAGTTAAGAGAGGATGTTTTGCTGATCCCTCAAAGTATCCGATTAGGCATCGGATTGCTGAGTAGCCGCAGAAATCACGACCGGTTCATGACCCAAAATTACGAGAAAGAATTCTATCGCCCATTGGGTACCTTCTTTGATTTGAGTAAAGTGGATTTTGCCCGGTTTTCTGATGCTTTTTGTGCCTTTTCCAATGTTTTCCGGTTTCCGGAATATCGTTTTCAACTGCATGGCCATGATCTGAGTATTTTTGACGAACTGGTAGTCCTAACCCACATTCATATTTATGGAGATCAGCATATTGCCATTGATGACAGTCAGTTGTCTATTCCGTTAAAATTGGCTGAATTACCCACGGGTAAGTATTCAGGCGGAAAAGTAAATTATAAGGTTGATGCCATTCCGGGGATTGAGTTTGAGTTATATTAAAATAATTCAACTCGCGGATTACAGGTCAGGGGCACTCATTTTGTGGAAACCCCCTCAAATCTCCTCGATTTTCGCCTTCAATCATTGAATTTTTGGCGTAGATGCCAGAACCAGTAACTTGAAACCAGTAACCAGCAACTTAGTTTACATTAATTTTGGTACATCGGCCACTGGTGAATTTAACGAGCTAAAGTTTCATGGTTTGTTTCGTAAATCCTATATTGCGGGCCGGCTGAACGAGCGATCTAATTTCTGTTCATGCCTAATACCAGCCAAATAAATTGAATTATAAAATGAAGAAAAACATTGTACCCAGCGATATTGAAATCGCTCAGCAGGCCAAAATACAGCACATCCGCGATATCGCCGCCCAATTGAATATAAGCGACGATAAACTGGAACCTTTTGGAAAATACAAGGCCAAACTTCCATTGAACCTGATCGATGAAGAAAAAATAGCCCAAAGCAAGCTCATATTGGTAACGGCCGTTACGCCAACTCCTGCCGGCGAAGGTAAAACAACCGTTTCTATCGGTCTTTCCGAAGGCATGAACCGCATTGGCAAAAAAACCATTGTGGTTTTAAGAGAACCATCTCTGGGGCCGGTGTTTGGTATCAAGGGAGGGGCAGCGGGTGGAGGCTATTCCCAGGTAATTCCCATGGAAGACATCAATTTGCATTTTACCGGAGATTTCTCCGCTGTCGAAAAAGCCAATAACTTACTTGCGGCTTTGATCGACAACAATATTCAAAGTAAAACCCGCAGCATTGGAATTGACCCGCGAACGGTAGCCTGGAAACGGGTAATGGATATGAATGACCGGGCGCTGCGAGACATCGTCATTGGCCTTGGCGGAACATCCAATGGTATTCCACGTCAGGATGGATTCAATATTACTCCGGCCTCTGAGATTATGGCGATACTTTGCATGGCCAAGGATTTTGCTGACCTCAAGGAAAAACTAGCCAATATTTTTGTCGGATTCACCTTTGATAACAAACCTGTTTATGCCAGGGATCTCAAAGCAGAGAATGCCATGGCCATTTTGTTAAAAGATGCCGTAAAACCGAATCTTGTTCAAACACTGGAAGGAAATCCTGCCATCATCCACGGTGGTCCTTTTGCCAATATTGCCCAGGGGACCAACACCATCATCGCCACGAAAACGGGATTGTCTCTGGCGGATTATGTGGTTACCGAGGCAGGTTTTGGTGCCGATCTTGGTGCTGAAAAATTCCTGAATATCAAATGTGTTTACGGTGGTTTGAAACCTGCAGCAGTTGTTTTGGTCGCTACGGTCAGGGCATTGCGTCACCATGGTGGTGCTCCAAAGCAAGAATACAATATCCCGAATCTGGAAAGGGTGCGTAAAGGATTTGAAAACCTGGAAAAGCATATTGAAAATATGCGGAAATTTGGGATCAATCCCCTCGTTGCCATCAATGCTTTTGCCAGTGACACGGAAGAAGAGATCCGTTTCATTAAGGAAAAATGTGCGGAAATGGATGTGAAGGCTGTACTCAGTGAAGGTTGGGCCAAAGGCGGGGAAGGAACCACCGACCTGGCCAGGGCTCTGGTAGAGGTGCTTGAATCCGGAAAAAATGGCTTTAAGGCTCTTTACGATTGGGAACTGTCCATTGAAGAGAAAATAGAAATAATTGCCAAGGAAATTTATGGTGCAGATGGTATTGAATTGTCTAAAAAAGCGGAGTTGGATTTGCGGAAGATAAAAAGACTGGGTATGGAAAATTTGCCTGTTTGTATGGCAAAAACCCAAAATTCATTTTCCGACAGGGCTCAATTACTGGGGCGTCCAAAGGGCTTCATTGTGAATGTTCGCGAGTTTGAATTTGCCGCAGGGGCAGGTTTTGTCATCCCGATACTCGGTAAGATGATGCGTATGCCCGGATTGCCGGCTACTCCCGCTTCTGAAGGTATGTTCATTGATGAAAATGGCGTAATTTCCGGCTTGAGTTAAAAGAATAACAACACGAATGCATGAATACATTTAAGCATATGTCTGAAAATTTGATTCAGTCAATTCCCTGAAAACAGTATTTAATGCTAAACCTTCTGGAAAACCGGATGCAATGGAAAGGTGGATTACCGGAACTGCAGGGATCTCTTCCAATAGGCCATTCTTCCGTCTGTCCCAAGCTTCCGGGGGGGAATTAAATGATTTTCATAAGATTAAAATTTGGACAAGCTCCAATATTTGTGCATTCGTGACTCAAACCAAACATTCCTTAAATCTATGTTTCCAATAGGTAAAGCTGTCTTTTAGCGGTGAATTCGCATATCGGTGATTTATGACCGTCAGGTGGGCATCCGTGTCCAGGAGGTTTTGACGGTAGGCGTCTTTGTATTTTTGACGACCCATATCACGGATCAGGTTGATGGACGATTCTACCCGCAGAAGCTGATTTTCGAGCTGCTCAGTTTTGTCGAAACTCCACAAGTAGGTGGCATGAGAATTGAGTAGTTCCCAGCAAAAGTGGTTCATGGTTTCACCTTCAACAAAGAATAAAAACCCAAATAATGGCCTGAGTGTAAATCGAATCTTTTGTCCGGGGCTTTGTTTGTAACCGGCAATGTATTCGAGCTGTTTTTTGTTGCGGATTTCCTTTTCGCTCAGAAAGGTTTTGAGAATATCCTGGCCATCCTGCTTGAAAACATTTCCGTCAATACCATCCTCTTCGGCTTGTGAGAAGATTTCATCAGGGGTAAACAGGCTTTTATCAATATCCGGAGCTAAGCGGGAGGCTAAACTTAAAGTGCGGAGTTGTTTTATGGAATCGATCAAAGATTCATTTATCCGATCTATTTCAGGTGAGGTTGCTTTGGCTTTCAGGATCTTATCGTTTTCCATCTCAATCCAGACTTCCACCGTGAATTTCTTTTTTCCGTTAAAAACCTTTGGGAAAAAAGATTTGATGTAGTCAAATTCCGGTAAAATTTCGGAATTATAGATTTGAAAAACCATTGGTTGGTTCAGGAAATAGAACTTTTTTCGGACCTCTACAAAACCGAGGTTAAAATGGGCGTCTTTGAAGTAGTATTTGAAAGATTCCCGAAAATGAATGGAGCGGGTTTCTCCTGGATCAAGGCTGTCGTTTCCGGGGTTTACAGGAATTGCTGATTTCGGTTGCCGGGGAATTGTTTGACCTTTCAAAGCTTTTTCATCGGCAAATTCATCAAAATCCAGGGGCGAATAACGGTTTAAAAATGGTCTTAAACGATCCAGGTCTAAATGTTTAAACTGTATGCTTTTTATTTCGTCTTTGGAACGTTGGACGCTAAACGGTAAAGTGTTTTCAGGGTAATAATCAGTAATGTTTATTTTTAAAACTTTGCCAGCTTTATCAAACTCAACCAGTTCTACCTCCCAAATTATCTCATTCAAATAGCTGAATCCGGCACTTTCGGGGAAATTTGTCTCCGACAGGGGGATGAAATTCTCACGAGTGTAATAAACCTTATCTTGCCATATTTTAATGAGTCGCCGGTGCACAGGAATTGCTTTTTACCAAAATAAGGCAATTCTCGAATTTTTCAAAATTTTCAAAGATTCGACAAGGTCTCGCCCCATGCAATCATAGGAAAGCTAAGGCGAGACCTTGAACAATATTCTCTTAACATCCATTCAAATGCTGCACTCGTCAGTCTGCATGATCATCAATTATCTCTCCCCAATCCTTTGATAACCGAATTGAAATAATCCTGGAAACGATAACTCACTTCCAGCATACGTTTATCCAGCAGACTGTGTTCTGCCAGGATATGCAGCAGGAATTCCATCATGAGAAAAGCATCTGTACCTTTGGCATCCGTCATCATCTCCACCGTTTTGCGAAGACCTCCGACTTTGTCCAATGCTTTTTCGTAAGCTTTTTTCGGCGCATCATTCAGCAAATCAATTTCTCCGCCGTTTTCAAACCAGTAAGTGATATCGTTGTATTGGGAAGCAGGATTGGTGCCCGTGCTGGATTTGAGTTTGTCAATTCCTTTGAAATATGCAGGTGCTAAGGATTTGATAGCCTCGGAAATCAATTTTATGGCAACATTCACGGAGCCTTCCTGTTCGCCTTCATAGACCATTTCAATCTTGCCAACAATGGCCGGAATGGTGGCGTTGAGGTCGCTGATGCGGGCTATTCCTGTTTTCTCGTTGTTGAGAATCATCCGGCGCTCAACAGAGCTCACCACGCTTTCATAGGCTGAAATAGGCAGACGGGCAGAGACTCCGCTTTTTTCATCAACAAACTCACTCTGACGTGCCTCCACGGCAATCTGTTCAATGATCCGGGCAATCAAATCAGGCACCACCACCTTTTGCTGCGGTTCGGCCAGTTTGACCTCCTGCTGGGTGATTTGCATGCCGATCTCAATATTGCCCGGGTAATGGGTGAATATCTGACTTTGGATACGGTCTTTCAAGGGAGTAATGATTGATCCGCGATTGGTATAATCTTCAGGGTTGGCTGTGAAAACAAAATGCACATCCAATGGGAAACGCAACTTGAACCCCCGGATCTGGATATCGCTTTCCTGGAGGATGTTGAACAGGGCAACCTGAATCCTTGCCTGCAAATCCGGCAATTCGTTGATGACAAATATGCCTCTGTTGGAACGGGGAACGAGCCCGAAGTGGATAACCTCCTCATCGGCATAACTCAGGCGCATATTGGCAGCCTTGATCGGATCAATATCACCAATAAGGTCCGCTACGTTCACGTCCGGGGTAGCCAGTTTTTCAGTATAACGCTTCGATCTGTGCACCCATTCTACCGGGGTTTTGTCCCCCATTTCTTCGATCAGTTTCCTGGCTTTCAGGGAAAGTGGGTGCAGCGGATCGTCATTGATCTCAGAGCCGGCAACGATGGGGATATATTCATCGAGTAGTTCCACCAGTTTTCTGGCCATTTTTGTTTTCGCCTGTCCGCGAAGTCCCAGGAAATTGATGTTGTGGCCAGAGAGTACGGCTCTTTCCAATTGTGGGATAACACTGTGTTCGTATCCCAGGATTCCGGTAAAAACCGGTTCTCCGGATTGCATTTTTTTGATCAGGTTATCCCGCATTTCTGCTTTCACGGATTTGGAAGTATACCCTGAGGCTTTTAGTTCGCCGAGTGTTTTAATTTGTTCGATTTGACTCATCTTCTACGTCTTTTATTTTTTTCATAGTCAGCAAAAATGAACTGACCAAGTCCTTGAAGTCCTGAATAAAATGCCTTGCCTTTGTTGGCTTCCGTAAAATCTTCCACAAATCGCTGCAGGTAAGGATCCTGGGCAATCATAAAAGTGGTGATCGGGATGCCCAGTTTTCTGCACTGGATGGCAAGGTTAATGGTTCTATTTATGATTCGCGGATCGTGGCCCATACTGTTTTTATAGTAACTCCCGTCTTTTTGTTTCAGGCAGGTAGGCTTACCATCCGTGATCATAAATATCTGTTTGTTGCGCATTTTTCGCTTGCGCAGAATGTCCATGGCCAGTTCAAGCCCGGCTACCGTATTCGTATGAAAAGGCCCTACCTGTAAATAGGGAAGATCCTTGATCTGTACCTGCCAGGCATCATTTCCAAAGACCACCACGTCCAGGGTATCCTTTGGATAGCGGGTGGTGATCAGTTCTGCAAGAGCCATGGCTACTTTTTTGGCAGGCGTAATGCGATCTTCGCCGTAAAGGATCATCGAGTGAGAAATGTCGATCATCAATACCGTGGCCATCTGGCTTTTATGTTCTGTTTCGATGACTTCCAGGTCATCTTCCCGCAATGAAAGATCATCTATTCCTCGGCGTAACTGAGCATTCTGAAGACTGGTGGTAAAATCAATATGGCTGAGGTTGTCTCCGAATTGGTAGGGTTTTCTTCCGGCAGTCTCTTCATCGCCCCGACCTGTGATCGGGCTGCGGTGATTGCCACCTCCGTCTCGTTTGAGTTTTCCAAAGATTTGCTCCAGGGCCCGTTTACGGATGATGCGTTCACCTTTACCACTGAGTTTCTGTCCGCCGGTGCCGTCGTGTTGAATGAAAGATCTTTTTTCGAGATCTTTCCGGAAGTCTTCAAGTGTATAATCCGGCGTGGTGATATGGTGTTCCTGATCGATCTGCTCCATCCAGTCAAGTGCTTCCTCCACGTCACCGGAGGTATAGACCATCAGTTCCAGAAAAAGCTCCAGCAATCGTTCAAACGGAGAACGATTGTCAGCCTCAGGTATGTGTTTGGTGAATCGAGAACCTATCATTACATTGGGTGTTTTTAGTGTAAACCAAATATAAGCCGAAAAGATTAAAGGAGGGAGGGGAATATTTTTAAAAAAAGGAGGAAGTTTGCCGTTGCCGGTTTTAAACCAATAACCGGCAAGGTATACTGCGAAACCAGCAGATCACTGCTCATCAGATCCTGCTGTGTCTATTCCTTCACCTTTTACGACTTCCACGGTTATCCAATAATCCTCTTTGGCAATTTTGGATTCTGCAACAGGGTAAGGGTCAACTGCCGTCATTTTATAGGTATATCCGTTGTAGGCTTTCATGGCTTCCCCCGGGCGGTCTTTGCGCAGGTTCAGCTCGAAGGAATTTTCGGTTTTGTCAGCTGATATCAAGGTGAATCTCATTTTAACCTGGCCCTGCCAGACACAATTGGTGTTTTTGGGACAACGGGAATCTTCGGTCACCTCGTCCAGTCGGAGAACAACCTGGGCCTCCTCATTGGAACGGCGCTCTTCTGGCTTCATCCGGAACGATTCTCCAATGGGGAAAGTAGGAATGCGTTCACAAGTGAAGGCAAAGAAGGATAATAAAGTGGTGATGAATAAAATGTATTTTGTCATGGTGTATTTACGTTTTTAAAATAATGAAATGAGTAGTAGATTGTTTAAACAGTACCTTAATTATTCAATCCATCCATTCATAAATAATGCCAATCAAGGGTTCAATAACCTTCGCCTTAAGCAAAAAAGTTCAACCCTTGATTCGCATGATAATTAAAAAAATCTCATACAGGAAGCAAGGGTTTACATTGGTTTTATCGTAGCACCTTTCTCACGCTTTATCCGCCAGGAATGCCATCCACATATTGTCGGAATTCTTTGCTTTTTTCCATCAGCCTGGCGTAATAAGCGGTATTGGAATAATTATCGATCAGCATATTGTAATATTTGAAGGTCTGTTCTCCGCCAAGATGTTCCCGCATATAATAATCATTGCGTTCACATTTGGAGGCCATGAAGGCGGCTTTGGCATCCAGTTCGTCACTTCTGGAAAGGTTTAGCACTTTTTCAAAATAGTACAAGGCCCGCGAGCAATCAAAAAATTCTTTATTCCCGTAAGGAGTACCTTTTTCAGGGCTCACATCCGACCCTGTTTTCCTCAGATGATCCAGACTGTTGGGATTGCGGGTATAATCCAAAACCTTCCAGCTGTAACTATACCAGGTCATATTGTACCATGCCAGTCCCAGGTCGTAGTAGATCTCCGCAGTTTTCGTGGGATCAGCTTCAACGATCGCGTCCTGCTCCAGTTGCAACAGTTTATTGATCAGTTCACCTTTATTGTACAATACGGAGGTATCTGAAAGGGCACAGGTCGGGCAGTCGTTTATCCGTTCAATAAATGGATCAAAAAGCCCGTATTCGTCCCAATAAGTTTCATCCGGCATTTCTTTGTAAACCATCAGGGCTTTTTCCGGCTGAAATTGTCTGAGGTATATGTTGGCCTTCATGTCCAAAAGGTCATTTTGGATGGTGGTGCCATCGGCTTTCAGAATCATTTGTTTTTCCACAAGGCTTTTGTTGGCATCGAAACATATGCTGAGCAGGTTGTCAACGATCTCCTGTTTGGGGTAGGGGCGGAGGTCGGAAATATCACTGTAACACAAAAAAGCCTTGGCATCGTCACCTTGTTGGGTATAAACATAGGCCATTTTGTCGCGCATGAAATCCTTGAAATCCGGATCTGCCTTAAAGTTTTTATCATCGGTACGGATATCATAAATCCTTTTCTCACTCACTTTGTCCAGTTTTTCGATAACCGTAATTTCCAGTACCAGCTCCAGGATTGCCAGTTGATTTTCAAGCGTATCGTTGGAAACCATTTTCCTGGCTTCTGCAAAAGTCTTTTGGGCAAAATAATAATCACCGGACAACAACTCGAGGTAACCTTCGCAGATCTTCCAGAAATCCGGATGGGTAACCTGATCTTCTTTTACCATTTGCCGAACGAACGACTGAAGTTCTATGACCCTTTTGGCAGCTATGGAACGGGGAATTTTGTAGTACTTTTTATTCTGCTCTTTTTTATCATTGAATTCATATCCCAGGAAGTCCTTTTCCAGCTTTTTAATCTCCCGGACAACCAGGTATTCCAGGTTTTTATTTTTTGGGTCCAGTTTGTAAATGGCCTTCATCTCTTCCACCAACCGGCTGTCTTTTCCCTGTGCCCTCAAAACATGTAGCGTAGCTTGTTCGTGATGGCTTTTACACATGCGCATACAGGCTTCCCACTCTTCATCTGTACGAATATCAAAGCTCAGGTAGGCCGATTCTCTTTTGGAAGGGCATTTATCAAAGATCCTGGAAAAAATATAGGCAGCTTCCACACGCTGTCCGAGGGCCAGCATGGCGCCGGCTCTGTGGCCTTCGATCCAGTCTTCGACGATGCTTGGATCGTTGTCGATTTTGGGCATGAGGTAATCGTAAAGTTCCAGGGTTAAGGCGTACTTTTTGGCATAGTGTGCCAGGCGGATGAGCTGGTAAGCATAGCGTAGGCGGAAGTAGTAAGATTGGGTTTCCAGAAACTCTTTTTTGCCTTTATCTATCAATTGGAGCATAGCTTCAACGTCCCGTTGCTGCTCCTCCCATGATTTTTTCCTGACAACATGGGGTTCACATCGCTTGGCGAAGATGAGGTATTTCACGGCCTCGTCACATTTGTGTTTGTAAAGGTGCCGCACAAATGAATTTTTGGCAATTTTGTCTCCCATGAAACTCAGACTCAAAGAACTGCTGTTGATGGCGTCAAGCAGGTCTTGCAAAGTGGAAATATTGACCTTGTAGATGATGTAATACAGGTCATTGAGGGAGGCTTTGTTACAGAATCTTTCCCGCCATTCCTCAATATTTCCACGGGTCTGGGTGTTTTCCGCATCTACGTATTTGGCGTAAATTTCTCCGATGTCCAACAGATACGGTGCCATTCCTTTTTCCGGATGAACGATGGCCGGATCAAAAAAGTCATATCCGTAAAATTGAATTCCCTTGATGCCACAACCTTTGGAAAACGGTTGCGGGAGTATGATTAACGCTACTGCCGAAAGTAAGATTCTGGTGGACAGGATAAAACGAAGACTTTTCATCAATTGCGATTATTTAACCTGGGTTGCGGACTACAAGTTCTTTGTTGTTTGTTGACTTATTGTTGTAGAAAAAAATCCAAATTTCCTTGTGTTTTATCTTCAATTATTGAATTTTCGACTTGGATGTATGAACAACCAGTAACTTGAAACCTGTAACCCGCAACTTGAATTATTTGATTCCATATGGGGGCAGGTTGAATTATTCCCCTTTTCCTACAGCCCGTAAAACGGTATTCAACTCCCCTGGCGTGAACCGGCTGAGGGAAAGACTATCCAGATGATAAAAGGCTGCGGTAAACGCATCTGCATTTTTTACGCTGGCCAACATTTCTCCTGCCGACAACAATCGATCGTAAGATACACTTTCGTGCCGAATTTCATCTCCTTCATAAAGAAAATACCCTTTAAGATAAGTACTTTTTATCACTCGAAATCTGTTGTCGGAAATTTGGGCAAACCGAAGTTTATCGTTCAAGTCCTCAAGGCTGAGGTTGTTGGAAAGCTCAACCAGTTTTTGATCGCGAAATACGCATCCCCATTGAAATAAAGGCAGGGCGATATCCATGGGCAGCGGATAGGGTTTTGGGGCATGGAGGTAATCAGCGGCAACTCCGAGGTTTAAAATCGAATTTACTTCCTCGTATTCATTCACCTCTCCCATATTGTAAAACATCAGCATCACCCTGTCAGCAGGAGGAATGCCCGTTGATTCGGTATTTTTATATTGATGGAGTCTGAGCGTAACAGACAGCCTTTGTTTTTGTTGGTCAAGCAGGGCCCTGAGGTTGCGCAATAATTGAAAATACTTTTGACGACTACTATTTGTCCAGTCGCAATCGATCTGGATTTCTTTAAGGGCTGAATTGGACAACCTGGGGTGAATGGTTTTTATTTTTTTGAAAATCCGTGCTGCCAGGATGGGGATATCTTGCTCGTTTACGGCTTTTATAGCTGCATTGGTTATGTAAACTACCTGGATGATTTCGAGGTTCCTGTTTACAGAATAGTCATTTTCCAAACTTGCAACAGGGACAGGCTCTCCGGCTTCCTGCACCACATCGAAAAAGCGAACATATAATTTTTGGGATTGGAGTTCACGGAGGTAGTCAAGCTCTGAATCTGTTGGTGCATAATGGCTTTTCCAATGATAAAAAGCAGGAGTTACGGTAGATGCTTCAGGAGTATCAGTGCAGGAAAACAACAGGCCAAGAAAACTCAGCAGGATAGTATATTTCCAAATGCCTGTCATGAAGGGTTTCGTGTTTCGTGTTGCGGGTTTCGCGATGTTACCGTAACGCGAAACCCGTAACCTTTATTTACTTTTCAGATTTTTTGATCATTCTTTCAATATCATCCACATCCACCGCCTTGATTCCTTTTTTGAGTTGTCTTTCTGAACCGTTGGTGATTTCGGCGGAATACAGCACTCTGTTGTTGATGAACAGTGCGATGGTTCCGTTCTCAGTGTCGCTGTCGTAACTCTCAAAGGCCTTATGCCCGTCGATCGTCGTAGTACGTTCATAGCCGCTGGAGGTTTCTTTATCAACTTCGATATTGGTCCAACCCGCCATGGCATTGATTGCCAGGCCCAAACCACCGGAGTCGACGATGGAGAGTTTTAATTTGGCGTCTCCGTCCTTGTACTCTGCAGTAGCTACGGAAGTTTTGATGTCCCCGAATCCTGTTTTTTGGCTTTCGGAGGAAACCAGGTCAAAACTGCCAATGGATTTTGGGAACAGTTCCTTCAGGTCGCGGTGCTCCAGTACCACTACGTCTTTTCCTTTATTCAGTTGTTTCAGAGCATCCTGGAGATTGTCAGCATTGATCTTGACAGAACCGTCTTCGTTTTCGATATCGATCTTGAGCCCGTCCTCGTTGATGTTAATGTTGGCTTTCTCTCCATTCTCATCGACATTGATACTGATGCCATTGTCATCTTCGCGCAGTTCGGCCTCGTTCTTTTTTTCGCTGGAACAGGCAACCATCAAAAATGCGAATACTGCCAGGAAAGGCAGATAGAAAAGCTTGTTTTTCCTCATTATATTATTGGATTTGGTTTAAAAAAGTCATGCCGGTAGAACCTCGTCTTTTGGCCGATTGGTTCGAATTGGTACATCAATATTATTCATTTATGCGTTGGATTGCTTCATTTTTCTATGAATGCTTTTAGTTAACCGTCAAAGTTGGGATTTTTTTATGACGTTTAGGGTTTTCCGGCACAGGATCATGTCCGTGTGGTCCCCAGGGATGGCATTTGAAAATCCGCTTCAGGCCCAGCCAGGTCCCTTTGAAAATACCCCATTCCATGATGGCACCCACCATATAATGGGAACAGGTAGGTTGGAACCGGCAGCGGGGACCAAGCAATGGAGATATAGCCACCTGATAGAACCTAATGGGCAGGATAAATATTTTTTTCAGCAGTTCGTTCATGATTGACGCAATATTGATTAAATAATATCAGGTGTTTTTATTATTGGCCATAGAAACAGGAAATTACCGGCTTACAAGCACTTCTTTACATGCATTGACTAAAATTCCAGGATTGCTGCCGCCTTCCCTTTTTGAAACAAATAAGAAGCCTCCTTGTTGTCCGGACCTTTGAAGATGATAACGTTTTTCTGATCGTCATAAATTTCCATGAGCACATCATTGCGAAAGCTTATTTTTTTCATATTGGAAACCTCGGTAACCTCCACATAACACCAAACGCCCAACAGGTCTTCCGAACTCTCTTTGCCGATAAAAACGTAAGGTTGCGGGATGTCGTTGATGACAAATTCCAAATGTTTAGTCAAATAGCGCTCCAGGTATACTTCGGCTTTTTCAACTTCCCGCTCTGTACACAAAAATAAATGATCCGCTCCCTGGGCACGTAAGGCAGCTTCCAGGTCATCCAGGAACATGAAAAGACTTACCTGAAGGGCCTGCTCCTCCCGGTTGTAATCGATAAGACATTTACCGACATGGTATTTGTGGAGCTCTTTTGATTGGGCATCAGCGTTTTCTCCCGTGTTGCCTGGGGGCAAAAACGGGAAACAAATCAATACCAAAAAAGCTAAATTGTAAAACTTCATTTTCTTTTTTGAATTTTATTAATCTACAGCCTTTATCCGTTGGCCTCTACGATCCGCTCCATGATCATTTTGACGGCAAAGATGGCCGCGATTCCTGAAATAACCCAGTTCCAGTGTTTTTGTTGAATGCGGAACTGCTGAAGAAATAACCATGCAGCGACCAGAATTATTGCGATAATAATAATTTGTCCGAGTTCGACACCAATATTAAAGGCAAACAATTGCAGCAGGAAGGCGTTTTCTTCCCCCGGCAAGGCGGTGGACCGGAAAAAATTGGAAAACCCCATGCCATGAATAAGACCAAATAAGGCTGCAAATCCATAATTGACCCACATTCTTGGTTTTTTTTCCGCATTTGGTTCTCCGAAATGAAACACCAGGTTAAAAACCGCCGTAAACAAAATGGTCACGGGAATGAGTATCTCGACGACGAGGGGGGAGAATTTCAGTATGTCCAGTGCTGATAAGGCAAGGGTCAGGGAGTGCCCGAGGGTAAAGGCGGTTGCCAGAATGATTACTTTTTTCCAGGACTTTAGGGTATAAATGGCGCAGAGGGCCACCAGGAATAAAATATGGTCATATCCCCTGATGTCGAGGATGTGATCAAAGCCGAGTTGCAGGTAAACGTTAAAGGTAGTATTCAATGTTTTTGCTCAAAAGTAACAAGAAAATAAGAAAGGCTGGAAAGGCCTCATGTTAAATAAAAAAGAAGACTGGGTTAAATTTCTGATGGCAGACTGAAAATTTGGAAAAAAAAATCTATTTTTACAGTATCGCCTTACTTTTTGACCTTCAAGAGAGGGTTACATACCAAGTACACATACTACACAATACAATCCATTAATTTCGATCAACAATTTGATTGTTTCGGGCAAGGCCGCCCGGGGCTCATCATATTTTATTTATTTCTAAAAAAAACTCAAATGTTTATGAGACACATTATCTTTTTTTTATTTATTAATTTGTTGGCCTGGAATACAGTACAGGCCCAGCTTTACAGCGAAACCTTTGATGTAGATGGCAAAGGAGTAGCAGGAGTAGGTCCTTCAGATCCTGTTGTGACTGATTTTGCCGGGGTTGACTGGAACCTTATTGGGGATTACTCTGGTCTTGTTGCTACGGATGATTATTTTAAAACGGTAAACCAGAAACTGGAGGCTCAGGATTTAGACTTTGAAATTTGTTTTCTTTCTCCTGTAATTAATATTTCCGGTGCACCTTCTGTGAATTTCAGTGTTGACCTGAGTGAAGTAGGAACACATGAATCTTCAGATTACATTGATATTGCCCTTTTGGTTGATGGAAACCCGGTGAATATTGATAATTACCTGGGATTGGGGGATGCCACCCGTACCATCGTAGATGATTTTTCACCAGTCACTGTTTTACAGTCAGGCATTTCTGGAAACTCCCTTCAAATTCAGATTTGTGTACTTAATAATGGAGGAGGTGAAAAACTGCGAATTGATAATATTTTGGTCACGGCTAATGCTGCCATGCCTTGTGCCATAACTGACCTCGAGCGTATGGATGATGGTGGATGCAGTGATAACGGAACTCCTTTTAGCGAGGATGATACCTATCTGACAAACATCATGGTTTATTATGAAAATGCACCTTCAAGTGGTAACCTGGTTTTAGAGCTTAATGGAGAAGAAATTGCTTCAGCACCTGTAGCTGGCGGAACAGCTTATCCATTTAAAAATCTCGCCATGCCCGCCAATGCTGAGGACTTAATTATCACCGCATTTTTCTCAGAAGAAGCAAGTTGTCAGTTAACGGAGAATTTGGGAGTAGCACCTGGCCCATGTTCAGTCATGCCAGATTGTACCTATCCGTATTTTTCAGAGTATATTGAAGGATCAGGTAATAACAAGTGCCTTGAAATTTACAATCCTACCGGATCAGATATTAGTCTCGATGATTATCGCGTAAGGTTATACTTTAACGGTAGTTCCAATGTTGGTAATAACATTAGTTTTGCATCTGGAGCCGTCCTGCCTGCTGGTGGAACTTATGTTATCTGTAGTACTTTAGCCGATTCTGAATTTCAAGATCTTGCAGATGAGGCAACCGGTGGTAACTCCTGGTTTAATGGTGATGATGCTGTTGCCTTAGTAGGCCTTGGATTCGCAGGTGGTGAGGATGCTAAGGTTGACATTATAGGTCAAATCGGCACTGATCCCGGATCTTCCTGGAATGCCGGTGGTGTAAGTACCCAAAACAAAACATTAAGAAGAGCGCCATTTGTCCTGGCCGGAGATAATAACGGAACCGACTCCTTTGACCCAAGTGCACAATGGGAAGCGTTTGATATTGATACGGAATATGGATTGGGATACCACGGTTCCTTCTGCCAGGAGCCTTCAGTTCCTTTTGGCTGGAATCCGTTTAACATCGGATGTGAAGATGGATCCTTTGATTATGATGGCAGCTCTGACCAATGGACTATCACTTCCAATTGCTTTTTCCCAGCCTGGGGTCAGGATGACCTTACTTATGCTTTCCAGGAAAAATGCGATGATGAAGTTGTGATCAGTGGAAAACTGGAAGATATGGAAGGACAGGGATGGGCCGGATTAATGATGAGAGAGTCCAATGATCCAGGCTCCAAATATGTCTGGATTTATAAAGCAGGATCAGGCTCCAATAAGATCAGATGGTCTGTCAGGAATGACGACAACGCTATTCCAACTTTAAAATACACATTGGCCTTTTTTGAAGATTGGCTGAGGATCAAACGAACAGGAGACTTCTTCCTGGGCTTTATTTCGTATAATGGCATTACCTGGAAGCAAAAATTCCAGGCTAAGGTTGAAATGGATGACTGTATTTTCGCAGGCCCTGCCGTTACCAGTAACGTTAATGGAGCCATCACTACAGGAGTATTCAGTAATATTTACTTCGGAGAAGGAGGAAGCATGATGCAGGCTATCGATAATGGAGAGGCAGGTAATATCTCCGATGCCAATATTGATAGAAATAATAATTTGACGGAGGAGATGTTTGAGTTGACACCAGGTGTTGATGTGCAAGAGGTTACCTTGCGTCCGAATCCGGTTCAAAACTGGTTGGAAATTGACCTGCCGAAAAATTTTGGCGAGCAGGTACAATTAACCATTGTTGATGTTCAGGGAAGGGTAATCCATACAGATCAGATAGAAAATGAGATGGTAACGCTCGCTATTGATATTGCTGCACTCAACCTCAGCCAGGGAACTTACCTGCTGAATTTGAAATCAGAAAATCAGAATGTTACCAGGCGTTTTGTGAAAGCGCAGTAATTTTTGATTGAACTATAAATTATGGGTCCCGAATCCGGTGTGCAAGCCGGGTTCGGGATTTTTTGTTTTATCTTGAAACAATTTACAGGGGGCTCTGTCTTTTGTTAAAAAATACTATCTTGTTCTTGATTAAATACCTTCAATTACAACAAAACATCAACTTCATGATCAGATTATTGTCCACCATCGCCATAATACTTTTGCTTGTTGGTTGTGGATCTCAGGAAGGCAATGAAACGGTTATCATCAACGACAGGTACTCCATGGACATTCCTGGTTTTTTGGATCGAACCACCGATCTCAATGAAGATGCTTCTCTGCAGTATCAGAATATCTTCAAGGAACTATATGTGATAGTCATCGATGAAAGTGCTGCAGAATTCCAAAAAGCATTGGTCGATAACGGGCTGGACAGTCTTTATACCGATGATCTGGCAGGGTATAGCGATTTGTTGATGCTGGGGATAAATATGGAATTGGGCAATAGCGGCGAAACTGAATTTGAAGAAAAAAATATTAATGGACTCGATGCGAGGTTGCTGAATATGGAAACCCAGTTCGACGGCATGGATATCTATTATCAATTTGCCTATTTAAAAGGCAAAGAATATTATTACCAGGTTATGGCCTGGTGTCTGGCCAACAGGAAATCAGAACATCAACAGGCCATGGATAATATGATCAATTCTTTCCGGGAGTTATGATCTGGGGACTAACATTAAAAATACCCACGTACTGCTCATACAATTCCGGTAAAACCAACTTGAATTTTTCGGGAAAATCAAAGAAGAATACAATACTTACAGCGAGTGGAGTGATGTCTTCAAGGTTCATGTATTTAAAGATGGCTTCCTTGCCGAACCCGCTCACCTGTTCCAGTTTTGGCCAGTAGGATTCATCCAGCTCCGGCCAGGCTTCGGTAGGGTAGGATTCCTTAAATACTTTGGCATATTCATGCATGCCTACATTGAAATACCTTTCGGGTTGGATGATCCCGTGCATCAGGTGTTCGGCAGAGAACATGATAACGCCGTCGTGGTCGTAAATTTCTGAAGGGTGAATATTACGCGGGTATTGAGGGGAAGGGAAAGATTTGGGGTAAACGATGATGTGTTCAAAGTTGGGAAACAGAAAATCAGGTTTGCCAAAAGAAACCTGTACTGCACAGGCTGCCGCTGCCGCTTTTACATCCTCGGGTACTTTTTCAAAAACCTTGGGCATGAAATCTGAAGCCACCATATACAGCGATACCCTGTTGAGGAACTTTTTTTTGTCTTCCACGGGAAGTTTGCGGTAAAAAGGCAAATTATGGTGGAAAAACTTCAACAAAGCATCCGGCAACCGGGGTGGTCTGCGTTTGTACCAGAACCAGTTGACCTGGGGACTCAGCACGTATAAACTCGCCAAAATGACCACACAGGCTGTCAAATAATAGGCATAGCTGTGATCATCAAAAAATTTGTAGAAAAAATAAAAGCTGGCAAGCAAAAAAGGAGCTGCAACTACTCTCCAAGGGGTCATAAGCCGGATTTTTATGATTGACTGAAGCGAATTTCCACAAAGTAAGGAAATACTTGCTACCTGGAACCCTTTTTTAGGGCTGTTTGTTATACTATTTAATGCCGTCGTTTTAAAATAAAAGTGAATTTTGTAAAAAAATTCCAGATCACTATTGTGAAATTTAAAAATTAAATCTAAATTTGCAACCGCTAAATAAGTAAGGCAGGATATGAATTGACGAATTCTGTTTTTTGCCCTGCTTATTAAGCGGATGGTGCGGTAGCTCAGTTGGTAGAGCACAGGACTGAAAATCCTGGTGTCGGCGGTTCGAACCCGCCCCACACCACAAAAAAAGCCCCGGCGTCTGTCGGGGCTTTTTTGTTTTACTTCAACTTCACCACCTTCCCTTTTTTCGCACTCTTCTTCGCAGCTTCCAGTATTTCCACCACAATCATATTATTCTCTAAAGAAGAAAGATCATAGGCCGGTAAAGAGATCTCCTTGTTGATCACCGCCAGCAAACATGCCAAAGGGGTCATCATATGGAGCTGCCAGGTTCTCGAGGGTTTTATCGACAATCTTTTGCTTCTTCTCATTAAGTTGAAAACGTATATCTGAGCTATTCCGACTAATGGCATAGCCCGTTTTTCCGTAGACCTCCATATCTTTTCTGCTGACAGGCCAGTTCCAGGACGCCTGGATGATGCCCTGCATTTCAGGATATTTCAACACGATGGTTGCCTCGTCGTCCACTTTGGGATACACTTCCGGTTTGATGGTTTGGGTGACGGCACTTACCGAAACGGGTCTTTGTCCATTTGCCAGCCAGGTAATGAGATTGGCACCATAACAGCCAAAATCTGTCAAGGCACCTGCACCGTTCAATTTGGGATCGGTCAACCATTCCAGGAATTCCTTGCTGCAACCAATCTCTTTAGGGCCCCGGTGTCCGTCATGAACGACGATCTTGCGCAGGTCCCCCAGGTCGCCATTCTGGGCCATGGCGTGGATATTGTGATTGCTGGGATACCAGGTGGTTTCGTAGTTGGTGAGCAGATGAATATCGTATTTCCGGGCCAGTTTTTGCATTTTTCGGGCATGCTTGACACTTACAGCCAAAGGTTTTTCCACCATGACATGAATGCCCAGCGGGGCACAGGTTTCCACCACTTCCAGGTGTTGGTAAATAGAGGTGAATACAAAAACAGCTTTTGGCGAACAGGCCTTGATCATTTCCTCCGTATTGTTATAAATCATGTCTGTTGAGAATCCGTAACTGTCGGCAAAACGTTTGGCCAGTTCACGGTTCGGCTCAACAATGCCTGCAATTTTAATGTCTCCCTTGTCTGGTCGTCCGAGTATCCAGTGCACATGATCGTGCGAAAGTCCTATGACGGCTACAGGAAGGGGGTTGGTTGGGTTTTTGGAACTTTGAGCCACGGTATTTATTCCTGTAAACAGAAGAACCAATAAGGTCATCGTGGCAGTTTTTAAATTTTCCATAGGTGTTTTATATGGTAAACGTTCTTTCGTTGATTGTTTGAAGATTGATTGAGATCGAACTACTTAATTCCAAATTCAGAAGTCTATCGTATAATTATACCCACCTCCCGAAGGTTTTTCCGACTCCCGTGAATCCGGTTTTTGTTTGGTGATGTTGTATTGAACCGTTGTTGGTTGCTGCTCGATTTTTTTGGGCAGCCGGAAGTGGATGGTAATGTTCTTATGGAAGACAACCTTCATTTTACGGTTCTTGGGAACTTCGAATTTTAACAATTTGACGATACGGGAAGCCTCTTCATCGCAGCCGTGACCCAGACTGGAGATTATTTTGGTTTTGACCACATTACCTTTATGGTCAATGGTATATTTAACCTTGACGCTGCCTTCTATCCGTGCATCAAAGGCCTCTTTTGGGTAGCGCAGGTTTTCTTTAACAAAAGCCTTCATAGCTTTTGGTCCACCCTCGTAAATGGGTTTGTGTAAAAAATGTTTGTCTTTTTTTTCCTTTTGCATGAGCCTGGGAGTAATTGGTTGAAGCCTGTTGACGATCAAAAAGTTAGCTTTGAAAAAAGGTGAAATACCATTTTGTAAATCTAAACAAAAGTGAAAAAAAATTGGTGTTTCTCCGGAAAAATCCTTAAATTGAATACTCAACCAACGAGCATTGCTGAAGAAGCGCCGAGAAAAGAATTTGTGAATGCACAGGAACACCTTTATTCAATTTTTGCGTTACGAAAAGCGATTTTCGCCGCATACCATACTTGCCTATCAAAATGATTTGGATCAGTTCCTGAGCTATCTGGAATCCACTTTCGATATCACCAAGGCTGAAGACATCAAACATACCCAGGTGCGTTCCTGGGTGGTGGAAATGATGACGGAGGGTTACTCCCCGCGCTCCGTTCGTCGAAAATTATCTACCTTAAAAACGTGGTTCCACTTTCTCCTGAAAAGGGGAGCGGTGACCAAAGATCCAATGCTGAAGGTCAATTTACCTAAAATTGAAAAGCGTTTGCCTGCTGTCGTTCGTCCTGAGCACCTGGATCAGCTTTTTGCTGTAATTGGATTTGACAAGGACTTCGCAGGATTGCGTAACCGTCTGGTCCTGGAGATGTTATACGCTACAGGCATGCGCCGCGCCGAATTGATGAACTTGCGGATCAGTGATATTAACTTTCCTCAAAGAAATCTTAAAGTTACCGGAAAAGGGAATAAACAACGGCTTATCCCGTTCGGTACTTCACTGGATATTACCATTCGGCAATACATGGAAATCAGAAATTCAGAATTTCCGGATTCGTCTATAGATTACCTTTTGTTGACGCAAAAAGGCAAACCAATGTATCCCAAACTCGTTTATAATATAGTGAACAGCAGCTTGTCAAAAGTGACCAGCCTGGATCATAAGGGGCCCCATGTTTTGAGGCATTCATTTGCCACCCATTTATCGGAAAACGGGGCCGACCTCAATGCCATTAAAGAGCTTCTGGGGCACAGCAACCTGGCTGCTACCCAGATATATACCCATAATTCGATAGAAAAATTGAAAAAAACGTACCAACAGGCGCACCCGAAGGCAAGATCCAAATAATCCAAATTTCAAATGCCAATTGAAAGATGGATTTACTGAGATTTCTTTTAGCTGGAAAACCGCAAATTTATTTTGGAGCTTGCCCAGTTTTTTTTAAGCCTGTTGAGAGATCCCAACTTTAGGGATGATGATGAGAAGGAAGTTATTAGTTTACTAACAAAAAAAATGAAAAATGAAAGTACACACTGAAGCTGTTCGTTTCAAAGCCGATGCTGCTTTGATTGATTACGTAGAAAAAAAAGTAGGAAAATTGGATCATTTTTTCGATCGTATACAGGAAGCCCAGGTATTTCTAAAACTGGAAAACTCCGGACAGGTCAGAGATAAAATCTCAGAAGTGATTTTGAAAGTCCCCGGAGAAACGATCGTCGTTAAGGATTCTCACAAGACATTCGAAGCGTCGATCGATAGTGCCTGCGCCACCCTGAAGCGTCAGTTAATAAGATATAAAGAGAAAATGCGTGTGAAATCGTAACCGAATTTAACCGAACAATAAACTTAAGCCTCCCGGAAATGCCTTTTCGGGAGGCTTTTTTTTGGTTTTTCTTCCTAACTTTTTATTATCTTGCATCGCCTATCACATACAATATTATCCAATACGTATATTCATTTCCTTTGAGTTGCTATTTTAAAAATTTTCTCAGGTATTAAGGTTGTTGAGATTCATGGCCTAATTCCTATACGGTTTTTTATTAGGAACTGATCGTTTTCATTTCCTTAAGTTTTCCTTTGTCAATAATTTTTAAAATTTACAGATATGTATCGCACCTCTACCTTTTTTGTTAAGACCTTTATTTTTTTCCAAAATGGGATTGGTCAACACCTTCAAAGGGTGTGGCCTGCTTTGATTTTACTGGTTCTGGCTTTTTTTGTTTGAACCCGAGGAGCATCAGCTCAGATCCTATACAATGCAAAATGGCACGATAAACACCTGTTCCGGCACCTTTTATGACACTGGTGGGCCTGGTGGTAATTATGCGAATCTCCAAAATTTGACCTTGACGATTTGCCCGGATAATCCGGGCGATTTTGTGGAAGTTTCCTTTACTACTTTTCAACTCGAGAACAATTACGATTTTCTGACCATTTATGATGGCTCCTCAATAGGAGATCCATTAATTAGTAACTTTACAGGGTCTTTTATTCCGGGAACATTGACTTCTTCCCATCCCTCCGGATGTTTGACCTTTAGGTTTTCTTCGGATGGTTCTGTTACTAGTACTGGCTGGGTAGCGGATATTTCCTGTCGCGATGGCAGCGGCGGGGATTATTTTAATGCAAAATGGCACGATCAACACCTGTTCTGGTACTTTTTATGACACTGGTGGGCCTGGTGGTAATTATGCGAATCTCAAAATTTGACCTTGACGATTTGCCCTGATAACCCGGGCGATTTAACCGAAGTTACTTTTTCCAGTTTTAATTTGGAGGAAAACTTTGATTATTTAAGGATATATGACGGCTCAACCACTGGTGATCCGTTAATTGGTACTTATACTTCTACCAACAGCCCCGGAACGGTGACTTCATCACATGCTTCCGGCTGTTTGACTTTCAGGTTTACTTCTGATGGTTCCGTTACCCGACCCGGCTGGGTGGCCGGGATCTCCTGCGTTCCCGGCGGTGGCGGCCCGGAAATCCTGATGCAAAACGGAACGATCAACACCTGTTCAGGTACCTTTTATGATACAGGTGGTGCCGGTGGTGATTATACGAACCTCCAAAATTTGACTTTAACAATTTGCCCGGATAATCCGGGAGATTTTACGGAAGTGGCTTTCACCTTTTTTGATCTTGAGGCAAATTTCGACTTCTTAAAGATTTATAACGGTTCTTCCACTAGCGACCCGCTTATTGGTAACTATACGGGTTCTGGCAGTCCGGGAACAGTGACTTCTACGCACGCTTCCGGCTGTTTGACCTTTCGGTTTACTTCAGATGGTTCTGTTACCGATCCGGGCTGGTCAGCAGATGTTTCCTGTGTTACGGATACCAATAGTCCACCAAACGCCATTTGCAGAATTTGACCGTTAATGCTAACGGCGACTGCGAGGGAATTGCCAGTGCTGCTGACTTTAATGATGGATCAAATGATCCTGATGGAGATCCGCTTACCTTTTCCGTAAGCCCGATGGGGCCTTATGCTTTAGGTACAACCACCGTAACCCTTACAGTTTCCGATCCATCCGGAGAAAGTGATGTATGTAATGCAACAATTACAGTAGAAGACAATACGCCTCCTACGCTCACTTGCCCTCAAAATATCACCGTTCCAAATACACCAGGGCCAATGTGGAGCGGTAGTCAACTACACCCCACCCGTTGGCCAGGATAATTGCGGACCGGTACCGGCCAGTCTTACTGCCGGATTGGGTGATGGTGCAACTTTCCCGGTAGGGACGACCACGGAGACTTATGAGATTTCTCAGGCGAGTATTTTGCCTGATGCGGTGCCGACGGTGAATTTGAGTCCTTTTACTGATGTCACCATGATGGATATTGCTTATAATCAATTTTTGATCTGTATTATGCAGCTTCAGGTGGGAGTTTTTCAGGAAACAATACACTAAGTACTTATGATAGCAACGGTAACTTATTGTCTGCTGAACTCCCCTCCGGCCATGACTGGAGAGGGCTTTGGTGGAACCCGAACCTTGCACAACTGGAGGGCAATTCCTGTGGTACTTGTAATGGAACAACAGGTCCGGGTATAAGGGTTCAGGATCTAAATGGCAGCGGCATTGCCCTCCCAACCGGGACGACTGTACTGCCTGCAAATCAACCGGATTTCCAATCCCAGGGAGATTATAATTACGATGATAATGAGATCATTTATTATCATAATGGGCAGATCTACCGGGTGGACAGAACCACTAATGTTAGTTTGCCGACGTTGACAATAACCGGTTTACCTGTTTTTGTTTCTAACCTTAACAATTACGTAGTTGGATATAGCGGAGTACCTGGTGCGGAAATAATGGTTTATGATTATTTGATTAAACGGGTTTATTTTATCAATAAGGTTACCGGAGCGTATGCCGGTACAAGCCAGTTGCCTGCATCGGCTCCAGGTACCTTTTCAAATTGGCAGGTAGGCTTTGCCAACGGTCAGGTATTTGTGCATAATGGCAGCAGCACCTGGTATGGCTATCAGGTCGTCCAGCAGGGAGCTGGCGGCGGCGCGGTCACATGCAGCTTCACCGTAACGGTCAATGATACAGAAGCGCCTGAGCTGACCTGTGTAGAAAACTTTACCGCTGAACTAAATCAGGATGGAGAATACATTCTCTATTATGGAATTATTGTTACCCAAATAATCGAGGACCAATCTGATAACTGTGGCCTGGTAACGGGGCAGGGCGGTATTGGGGCTTCCCGGTTCTTTTTTGATTGTTCGGACGTTGGACAAATGACTACGGTAACTATCCTTAATAACGATATCAACGGCAACCAGACTCCTTGTAACGTAAACTTTATCGTTACAGATCCAGGAGGGTTTTGTAATGAACCACCCGTGGCTGTTTGTAAGAACCTCGAACTCAATGCAGACAGCAATTGTGAGGCGGATGTAGCTGCTTCGGCTTTTGACGGAGGTTCCTCTGATCCTGATGGAGATCCGCTCACCTTCTCGGTTAGTCCGGAAGGACCATATCCTTTGGGTATGACCAGTGTGACCCTTACCGCGGAAGATGGTAATGGGGGAGTGTCCACATGTGCTGCAACGGTTACTGTTACGGATGTGACACCTCCGACCATTGGTGTGAACAATAGCGCCTTCGTCAATCCGGGCTCGGTAGCGATACCCGGAAATTTCAACAGCGAACTGGGATGCGCGGGTGACTGGGAACCCTGGTGTCCGAATATAGAACTCGGATATGATGCTGATGACCAGGTGTGGCAGGGAACGTTCAATATTCCTGGCGGGTACTGGGAATACAAAGCAGCCCTGGATGATTCCTGGGATGAAAACTATGGCCTGGGAGGACAATATTTCGGACCGAATATTCCTTTGAACCTTGGTTCAGCGACCAGTGTAAAATTCTACTACGATCCGCAAACCAACTGGATCACGGATAATGTCAACAGTCGTATCATAACTGCCGCCGGTAGTTTCCAAAGTGAAATTGGTTGTCCGGGAGATTGGGATCCCTCTTGCCTGCGCAGCTGGCTTCAGGATCCTGACGGGGACGATATTTATGAAAGTTGGGTAACTGGTATTCCAGCTGGAAATTATGAATATAAAATAGCGATCAACGAAAGTTGGGATGAAAATTATGGTGATGGTGGTGTTCAAGGTGGCGCAAACATTCCGTTTACTGTACCGGATGACAATACTATCGTGATCTTTAGATTTTGGAGTGCTTTCAACCAAACTCAAATCATCTTAATTCAGAACGAAGCTTGTACGGAACAAATTGAGATCACTTCATACGCCGGTTTTTGCACTGGCAGTACACCCGACTTTTTGGCCTTGACCAATGCTTATGACAACTGTGGTGTTACCTCCCTTACCCAAAGTCCTGCAGCTGGCACTCCGGTAGGTGTAGGAACGACCACCGTTACCATTAAAGCACAGGATGCAGCAGGACTGATGACTACATGCAATACTTCTGTGACGGTTTATGATTATACGCCACCTACGGTATTATGTCAATCAGCCACTGTTCAGTTGAACGATGATGGTGTGGCAACAGTAACCGTTGGAGAGGTCGCTGCGGAAATATCTGATGCTTGCGGCATTGCACAAAGTGGCATATGGAACCCTGAGTTTAGTTGTGAAAACATCGGAACAAATACCGTTACCCTATATGCTTTTGACAATAACGGTAACTACAACGAATGTCAGGCAACAGTGACGGTAGAAGACAACATCTCCCCTGAAATTGATTGCCCTGGTCCGATTACAACAGGTACCGATCCCGGTCAGTGTGGAGCGAATGTTGCCTTTACGGTAACCGCCACCGACAACTGTGATGAGACGACCATTGTCTGCACCATCGGCGGAGCTCCGGCCGATAAAGGATCCAATACGTTGGGCCCACCGCCAGTGGTAGTCCAGTCCGGCGATTTCTTCCCGGTCGGAACAACTACGGTGACTTGTACGGTAACGGATGGCAGCGACAATACTGATGTCTGTACTTTTGACATAATCGTCAATGATACCGAAGCACCGAAGCTGGCAACGCCTTGTCCGGATAACATCACCCGTTGTGGCGCACAGACTGTCGACTGGATACCCCCTACGGCTATGGATAATTGTGCCGTAGTTCAGACAGATAACAACTACAATCCAGGCGATTTCTTTGCAGTAGGTAGCTATACCGTCACCTATACTTTCTATGATGAAGCCGGCTTATCGGTTTCCTGTAGTTTTGTGATCACCATCAACCCACTGCCGGAAGTGGCTATCGATAATAGCGACCTGCCGGAATGGTGTCAGGGCGTCCAGGTACTCACCGCAGTCGTAGCCAATGAAGCCGACCTTGCTCCTCCATTGACCTACGAATGGTCAACAGGCGAGGAAGGAACGGATCAGATCACTGTCTATGCCAATGGACTGTATGAGGTTGTTGTAACGGATGCGAACCTTTGTTCAACAACAACTGAAATTCTGGTTGATGAAGACCTGACCGAATTGTTAAGTGCCCATACCATCATTGTTGATGATGAAATGGAAATGATCAATTCCACGGTTGTCACCGGAGGAGTTGGCGTAGAGGATGCTGATGAGATTGATATTGAAGATTTTTCAGCCATTCAGACCTTCCTGGTTGCTGCGGAGGCCAATATTGATGCAACAAGCACCGTAGCCGACTGGATAGAAGATGATTCGGATCTGGATTTGCCTGATTTTATGAATAATTCCTTTTATAACACCAACCATGTGTCAGTACCAGATGGCGGAACGATGACCTTGTCGGGTACAAACTATGGTTCTGTTATTGTAGGGGAGGGAGCCACGCTTTACATAGACAATGCCAATATGTATGTTTACCGGTTGACGCTGGAAGAAGGGGCAACCCTGATGTTCAACCAACCGACGAATATGATGATCCGCCGGGAATTGAGAATAGATGAATTCTGCAACGTAAACGTGGGTGGCCCGACAACGGTGCTGTATGTCAGAGATGATGTATCGATCAAGGAGGGCAGCACGGTAGCGGCAAATATCTATACCCGGGAAGGCATAGAGGTGAATGATTCCGGAGATTCGGAAATGACTTATATGATCGGCTTGTTCATTGCTGAAGAATTGCGTTCAGGAGATTTCGTCGAATGGGGATGGAATACGATCTGTAGTGCGTTTGAAGAGGAAATTCCACAATTCAATGCAGCCATTACTCAGCCTGGAAACATTGAAGAAGGACATGAAACAAAAGCGGCCGACTTGAAAGTGTTCCCGAATCCGACGTCGGGCGTGATGAATGTGGTGGTGGAGGACTTCCTTGGTCAGCAAGTGGAGTATGTCGTTTACGATATTCAAGGCAAAGAAGTAATGCGCCAGGTTATCAACCAGCTTGAATTACCGGTCATCATCATTGATATGTCGCCGGCACAATTTACCAATGGCATGTACCAGGTGAGTTTAAAGGGAAGTGAGGAAGTGAGGACGGTACGTTTTGTGTTAAACAAATAAATGAAATGCAATATTTGACTGATAAAATAGCGCCTGCCTTCAGGCCTGAAGGCAGGCCTGAAGGCAGGTAGATGCTATTTTTTTGAGTTAAGTTTTTGTTTCATTTATCTGACATCTTGACATTTGAAGTTAGAAATTTCAAATCAATATATCAAAGGCTTCAGATAACCATGATATAGATTTCAATCCGTAGGAATAAAAAAACAGTTTTTTTATTCCGAAAGAATATTAAGCCTCCCGCGTCTTTGATTCGGGAGGCTTTTTTTTATGAGATTACCTTTGACTTATCCTGAAAAAATTGATTAAATTGCAGCATCACATTTCAATTCAATTTATTTTATTTTGTAAATCTCATTATCGGGATTTTGGCTTTTTTGTCCACAATTAGCTTCCCCTTTCAAGGACACCAGGAAAAGCAGGGAACATCAACGTTTTTTCACTTCTTTTTTGTCAAAAAGACCTGCCTAATTGACATCTCCTAATCAAGCATTTAATTTTCCGGGCTATTGAATTATTGCCCATGTTACTACTTCCCCCCCCTCGTGTCATCTGGTTGACATTTTTTACCACTAATTGGCACCGCGCCCTTCAGGGCAAAAAGGTTTTGGAGCACCCTTGATGTTTTTTGTTTTGAATACAATTAACTCTAAATACTTTATTATGAAAAAGAACTTACCAATACCCCGGTATTCCATTTTGGGGTTTTTGATGTGCTTGCTTTTGGTGGTTGGATTCAACAATCCCTATTGGGTCCAAAAGTCACCAATTGTAACGGACCCTGCTGTGGATGATCCATTCTATAATCTGCAAAAACAACAAACAGTGCAGGAATGGTCTTCCGTTTTGTCGGAAGATAAATACAAAGACTTGACAGATTTTTCAGATAACGAAAAAGACATACAACCGACTTCCTGTTTCATTCCACTGGATGCCGGTTTTACCTCGATTCCAAGGAATGATGATGGCTCGTATGGGCCAATTACGCTGCCGTTTACTTTTAGTCTGTATGGGACCAACTACAACCAGGTGTGGATCAATACCAACGGGAACCTGACCTTTACTGGTCCTGAATGGATTTATTCAGCTTTTGGGTTTCCTTACAGCACGCCAATGGTGGCAGCATTTTGGGGAGATGTGGATACGCGAAATCTTAACAG
Organism: uncultured Bacteroidota bacterium; assembly: GCA_942492125.1. Taxonomy (GTDB): domain Bacteria; phylum Bacteroidota; class Bacteroidia; order Chitinophagales; family Saprospiraceae; genus BCD1. The sequence continues at coordinate 12,015 of CALODM010000032.1, read as the reverse complement.
TGGAGTGATTTATTATAAAGTTAATCCAACCAATATGATCGTTACCTGGGATGCTGTTGGATATTATGAATATAAGGTGGATAAGCGGAATACCTTTCAGATAGTCATCGGCACCAATGAGGATGATTTAACCGGACTGGGTCAGAATGTGTGTTTCCATTATGGAGATATGGATTGGACTACCGGTGATGCATCCGATGGAATTAATGGTTTTTTAGGGATTCCCGCAACGGTGGGCATTAACCATGGCAATGGTGTTGATTATGTCCAGGTAGGCCGATTTAATCAAAATAACTATGCTTACGACGGACCCGGTGGAGCTTACGATGGTGTTCATTATTTAGATTATCAATGCCTCTGCTTCAATGTTTCGGGAGCAGGTAACATTCCTCCATCTGCCAACAACTTCCCGCCCGGGAATTCTATCAACGTGGCTTGTGGGGAAACCAAAAATCTGAATCTTACCTTTATTGCTCCTGAAGTCAATCAATCGGTGACCACGGTTGTCAATACCGGAGGATTGTGTAACGTCACAGCCAATGTGACCAATGGCATATGCTCAACCATTGATTTTTCCATTACAGGGACAACCTGCAATGAAGGAACACATACCATCACCTTTACGGCAACGGATAATGGGGCACCGGCTAAAACCACTACAGTGAACCTGACCGTTAATGTAGGAACCTGTAACCAGCCCCCTGTGGCCAACTGCAAGAATTTGTATCGCAACGCTACAGATGATTGTAAAGCAGAGGTGTCAGCAGCAGATTTTAATAATGGATCCTATGATCCCGATGGTGATCCGCTCACCTTCTCCGTTTACCCCGAGGGGCCTTACCCTGTCGGTACCACCATAGTGATCCTGACGGTAGAAGACGGTAATGGATTGATGGATATATGTACCGCCACAATTACCGTCAATGATGTAACGGATCCGGTGATTACCTGCCCGCCCAATATTACCCGATATGTAGATCCGGGCGTTTGTGGAGCTTTGGTGGATTATGATTTGCCGACAGTAACCGATAATTGTGGCACACAGGACTTCCCTAACAGTTTGCCCGGCTTTACTTATCAGGGGGTATTTGAAGGCAATGCTTATTTTCTCTCCAACAACGCAACTACACCTGAAGATGCCAATGCACAGGCGATCGCTGCGGGAGGACATTTGGTTACCATCAGCAGTGCCGCAGAAGATGCCTTTGTCTCCAACATGGATCCGGGCAGAATCTGGATCGGTTTCACGGATAATGTGACAGAAGGAGACTGGCAGTGGGTGACCGGAGAACCGGTGACTTACACCAACTGGGACTACGGTGAGCCAAACAATGCCGGTATTGGAGAAGATTGGGCAGTAACCAACTGGTACGGTAAATGGAATGATTTTTATTCCTACGAATCCGCTTTATTTGTCGTTGAATTTGAGGGTGGAGCGATTACCCCAACACTACTTTCCGGCTTGGGTTCCGGAGCTACTTTCCCGGTGGGAATAAGTACCGAAACCTGGAAAGCTACCGATGAGGCTGATAATAGTGATCAATGCAGCTTTACGATTACCGTAATTGACAACGAACCGCCTAAGGCCTTATGTAAAACGGCCACGGTACAACTGGATGATGACGGTAATGGTTCTATCACCGCAGCAGAGGTTAATAATGGCTCCAGTGATGCCTGCGGAATTGCAAGTCTTGGTGTGTCACCAAATAGTTTTTCATGCGATAACCTTGGGGACAATACGGTTATCTTAACCGTTACAGATGTTCATGGGCAGGTCTCCACTTGTACCGTTACGGTAACGGTTGAGGATAGTATCGATCCGGTAATTAGTTGTCCGGGCAATATTACTTCAGGTACCGATCCCGGACTATGTGGCGCCATTGTTGATTTTGAGGTGACTGCCACCGATAACTGTGATGAGACGACCATTGTTTGCACCATCGGCGGAGCTCCGGCCGATAAAGGATCCAATACGTTGGGCCCACCGCCAGTGGTAGTCCAGTCCGGCGATTTCTTCCCGGTCGGAACAACTACGGTGACTTGTACGGTAACGGATGGCAGCGACAATATTGATGTCTGTACTTTTGATATCACCGTCAATGACACCGAAGCACCGAAGCTGGCAACGCCATGCCCGGGCAACATCACTCTTTGCGGGGCACAAAATGTTGACTGGACACCTCCAACGGCTACCGATAATTGCGCAGTGGTTCAGACAGATAATAATTTCACTCCAGGTGATTTCTTTGAGGTGGGCAGCTATACCGTAACCTACACTTTCTATGATGAAGCCGGATTATCTGTTTCCTGTAGTTTTGTGATCACCATCAACCCATTGCCGGAAGTGGCTATCGAACAATAGCGATCTGCCGGAATGGTGTCAGGGCGTCCAGGTACTCACAGCAGTCGTAGCCAATGAACCCGATCTGGCTCCGCCATTGACCTACGAATGGTCAACAGGCGAGGAAGGAACGGATCAGATCACTGTCTATGCCAATGGACTGTATGAGGTTGTTGTAACCGATGCGAACCTTTGTTCAACAACAACTGAAATTCTGGTTGATGAAGACCTGACCGAATTGTTAAGCGCCCATACCATCATTATCGATGACGAAATGGAAATGATCAATTCCACAGTAGTCAGCGGTGGCGTAGGTGTCCTGGATGCGGATGAAATTGATATTGAAGACAATTCTGATATCCAGACCTTCCTGGTTTCCGCAGAAGCTAACATTGACGGCAGCAGTACGGTAGCCGACTGGATAGAAGATGATTCTGATTTAGATTTACCTGATTTTATGAAAAATTCCTTTTATGATACCAACTATGAGACGGTACCTGATGGAGGCACGATGACGTTGTCCGGTACCAATTATGGCCATGTTATTGTTGGAGAAGGAGCAACCCTTTATATTGATAATGCCAATATTTATGTCTATAAGTTGACGCTGGAAGAAGGTTCAACTCTGGTGTTCAACCAAGCGACGAATATGATGATCCGCCGGGAATTGAGAATAGATAAATTCTGTAATGTAAATGTGGATGGCCCGACAACGGTACTTTATGTCAGAGATGATGTATCGATCAAGGAGGGCAGCACGGTAGCAGTAAATATCTATACCCGGGAAGGCATAGAGGTGAATGATTCCGGAGATTCAGAAATGACCTATATGATTGGCTTATTCATAGCTGAAGAATTGCGTTCAGGGGATTATGTCGAATGGGGATGGAATACCACATGTGGAGAGGTGGAAAGCGAGGTGGCACAATTCAATGCCGCCATTACTCAGCCTGAAAACATTGGAGATAGCCATGAAACGAAGGCAGGTGAACTGAAAATATTCCCTAATCCGACGTCCGGAGTGGTGAATGTGGAAGTTGCCGACTTTTCTGGACAAAAGGTAGAGTACACTATCTATGACTCTTTCGGCAAAGAAGTGATGCGAAACGTGATTGATCAACTCGAATTACCGGTCATTACGATTGATATGACGCCGGCGCAATTTGCCAACGGCATGTACCAGGTGAGTGTGAAAGGTGATGAGGAAATGCAAACGGTACGGTTTGTGTTGAGTAAATAAAACGACTATTCAGGGTCTAACTTCAGGTTAGGCCTTGAATTTACCCAGAGAAATAGTCAACATGAGTCATCTTACCTTAGGGTCGGGAAATTAAATTTGGTAAATTTGAAATGAAAAAATAAGGAAGCGGAAAAAGACTATTATGAGTCATTTGTCATAAAGACAGTTCGGGATAGCCAGTCCCGCTTCCTTTTCTCTGTTTCACCTCGGACAGTTTGTTAGGCAAAAAGCCTGAGTAAGATAGATGAGGCTAACAGAACTTATTTTATTAATACAAATTTACGGATTTAGTATGAAACAATCTGATCGTTTTGTAGGAATTGACATATCAAAAGATAGTTTTGATGTCTGCGTTTTAACACAAGAAGCCCTGATAGAAGAAGGTCATTTTTACTAATGATGCTCAAGGTTGGCAAAAGTTTGCTAACAACTTTATGATCAGGACATATGCATAATAGAAGTCAACGGGATCTTATCATGTAGGGTTGGCATTATTTTTATCAGAACGAGAAAAGTGTGTCAGTGTAGTCAATCCTTTGAGTGTGAAGTATTTCTCTCGATTGAGTCTCAGACGGGCGAAAACAGATAGGAGAGGATGCCTACGTTATTGCTCAGTACGGTCTGGTTTTAAAGCCCAAAAAGTTGGATAGCTCCACCGACACATTACGACACTTCAACAGTTAATGATAGTATCTGCTCAATTAACCAAACAAAAAACAGCTTTAACCAATCAACAAAAAAACTTTGAACTTGTACCAGACCCCAGTAATGAAGCCCTTGAAATAATAAAATGCCAAATAGTAAAAATAGAGGAACATTTACAGGAAATACAATGCCTCATCAATAACAGCATTAAAGAAGCATTACAAAGAATTAGAGGCTTCTTTACGGTCGATTCCTGGTTTAGGTCCTAAAACGGTAGCTACCTTAATCCTGGTAACTGGAGGCTTTACCAAGTTTGGATCATATAAAGCACTGATAGCCTATGTAGGATTAGCTCCTCGGACATACGAGTCCGGAGTAAGTGTTAAGGGAGCTTCACACATATGCAAGTTAGGAGCATCCTATCTTCGAAAGTTACTCTATCAATGTGCTTTAAGTGCCAAGAGGTTTAACCCTGCATGTAAGGAACTATTTGAAAGACTCTATATTGAAAAGAAAAAGCCATTTAAAGTGGCTATGATTGCGGTGGCCAATAAGTTGTTGAAAATCGCATTCACAATAGCTACTACCGGTCAAAAGTTTGACCCGGAATACAGAATGAAATATCAATTAGCCAAATAAAATTTCCTGATTTCTCGGAAAAAATTTGGAGATGAACACAGTTCATCCCGAATTTTGAGCCCAAAGACAAAAAAGGCAAATCGAGATGGCCATTCTGAGTCTGTAAAGCGGTATCGAAGCATTTCGGTACCGCTTTCCTGTTCTATGCTCCCAGCATCTTAAAAAGACTTGAACCCAAGGTTTCCAGTTTCTCAACATTCTGAGCAAGAAGTCATAAACCCGTGTAACGATAGCCATGAGCTTCATTCGGTTATCCCAAAACCATAACCTTGGAGACTCCAGACTCATTTCCGATTTTAAAAACCGAAAGCCTTGTTCGGCTTCCCAACGATGCATGTAGCTAAACATGATTTCCCAGACTTAGGTTGCATTTTCAATGGACAGTGATGTAATCAGGTACATTGGTCCATTTATACCCTGGCACACATATCCGCGTTTCAGGTGGAGTGAAAAAAATTCGGGATGAACTGTGTTCATCTCCAAATTTTTTCGGAAAATCAGGAAATTTTATTTGGCTAATTGATATTTCATTCTGTATTCCGGGTCAAACTTTTGACCGGTAGTAGCTATTGTGAATGCAATTTTCAACAACTTATTGGCCACCGCAATCATGGCTACTTTAAATGGCTTTTTCTTTGCAATATAGAGTCTTTCAAATAGTTCCTTACATACAGGGTTAAACCTCTTGGCACTTAAAGCACATTGATAAAGTAACTTTCTGAAGATAGGATGCACCTAACTTGCAGATGTGTGAAGCTCCCTTAACACTTACTCCTGACTCGTATGTCCGAGGAGCTAATCCTACATAGGCTATCAGTGCTTTATATGATTCAAACTTGGTAAAGCCTCCAGTTATTAGGATTAAGGTGGCTACCGTTTTGGGACCTAAACCGGGAATCGATCCTAAAGAAGCTTCTAATTCTTTGTAATGTTCTTTAATGCTGTTATTGATAAGGCATTGTATTTCCTGTAAATGTTCCTCTAATTTTACTATTTGGCACTTTATTATTTCAAGGGCTTCTTTACTGGGGTCTGGTACAAGTTCAAAGTTTTTTTGTTGATTGATTAAAGCCGTCTTTTGTTTTGTTAATTGTGCAGAAACTGTCATTAACTGTTGAAGTTGTCTTAAATGTGTCGGTGGTGCCGTCCAACTTTCAGGCTTAAATACTTGGGCATACTGGGCAATAACATAAGCATCTACCCTATCTGTTTTTGCCCTCTTGAGATTCAATCGAGAAAAATACTTTACACGCAAAGGGTTGACTACACTAACACGTTTATCATGCTCAACTAAATATAATGCCAACCCTACATGATAAGATCCCGTTGCTTCTATTATGCATAAGTCCCGATCACTGAGGTTTTTAGGCAAACTTTTGCCAACCTTGAGCATCATTGTTAAAAACGGCCTTCTTCTAATAGAGCCTCTTGTGATAAAACGCAGACATCAAAATTATCTTTTGATATGTCAATTCCTACAAAACGATCAGATTGTTTCATACTAAATCCGTAAATTTGTGTTGATAAAATAACTTCTGTTATGCCTCATCTATCTTACTCAGGCTTTTTGCCTAACAAACTGTCCGAGGTGAAACAGTGAAAAGGAAGCGGGACTGGCTATCCCGAACTGTCTTTATGACAAATGACTCATAATAGTCTTTTTCCGCTTCCTTATTTTTTCATTTCAAATTTACCAAATTTAATTTCCTGCCCCTAAGGTAAGATGACTCATGTTTCTCGTTTTGATGAGATTTTGCAATATTTTTTTTAAAAGACTTTTTTTCTAGCTAAATACCTATCTTGCGCACACATACATTAAAAATCACATCCAATCTTAGGAATCTCCTTTAAAAAACTTTAGTGCTGTTTTGTATTTAAAGCGGCTTTTTTGGCTATTAAACCCCGTATATTCAAGACTATTTACATTCAAAAATTTTAAATCCTCATTGGAGAACCAAAGGTTTCTTTTCAATACAATTTTCTAATTATATTACAGTTAATCTTATCTATTATGAAACGCTCTCTACCTACTTCGGCACCATTTTTGTTAGCTGCCACCCTGAAAAAAAAATGCTGCACTTTGCCGGCGTTGCTACTTTGGAGTCTCCTGCTCAGTCTGACTGGGGGACTAGTCGCCCAGGATTTGGTATGGGCCAAACAGATAAGTGGCACCAGTTATGAAAGACCCAGATCGGTGGCAGTAGACGCGGATGGAAACGTGTACACCACCGGAGTATTCTATGGCACCGTCGATTTCGACCCCGGCCCGGGTACATTTAACCTGGTGGGGTCGGTATCACCTGTGGGGGATCTTAGACCTGACATCTTCGTTAGCAAGCTCGATGCTTCGGGCAACTTCGTGTGGGCTAAAAGAATGGGCGGTACTGGCCTTAGTGGTGCTGTAGGCACATCGATTGCGGTGGATGGTAGCAACGTGTACATTACAGGTTTTTTTTCGGGTACGGTCGATTTCGACCCCGGCCCGGGTACATTCAACTTGACCCCCGTATCTAATACTGGTAATCCCTTCGTGATCAATAGAGATATCTACGTCTGTAAGCTCGACGCCGCCTCGGGCAATTTAGTGTGGGTCAAAAGCATGGGTGGCCAGGACGCTCTTATTGATAGCGAATCAATAGCGGTGGACGATTCGGGCAACGTGTACACTACCGGTTCGTTCGATGGGGGGACAGTTGATTTTGACCCTGGTGTGGGCGTCTTCAACCTGACGAACATGGTGAGTAGGAGCATGTTTGTTCATAAGCTCGACGCCTCGGGCAACTTCGTGTGGGTCAAAAGCATGGGGGGCGATTTTAACCAAGGCCGCTCGGTGGCAGTAGACGGCTCGGGCAACGTATACACTACGGGGTATTTTTCGAGAACGGGCGATTTCGACCCCGGCCCGGGCACGTTCAACCTGGTTACAAATTTTAAACTGGATATCTTCGTCAGCAAGCTCGATGCTTCGGGTAACTTCGTGTGGGCCAAAAACATGGGCAGTCCCTGGGACGATGAAGGCATTGCGATTGCGGTGGACGATTTAGGCAACGTGTACACCACGGGCATTTTCACTAACACGGCCGATTTCGACCCCGGTCCGAATACTTTCTACTTGACCTCCAATGGTGCTGTTCCAACACAGTATGATGACATCTTCATCAGCAAGCTTGACGCTTCAGGCAACTTCGTGTGGGCTAAAAAAATAGGCGACACCGGCCGTTTTGATTTCCCCTCCGCAATAGCGGTAGATGGTTCTGGCAACGTGTACACCACGGGCTCTTTCGAAAATACCGTCGATTTCGATCCCGGTCCGGGGGTGTTCAACCTGACCCAGACGGGCCTTTCTAACATTTTTATCAGTATGCTCGACGCTTCGGGCAATTTCCTTGCTGCTAAGCGCATGGGCGGTAATGATTTTGCTTTTAGCAACTCTCTGGTGTTGGATGGACTAGGCAACATTTACCTCACTGGGAGCTTCAGAGAAACTATTGATCTTGATCCCGACGGGTGTACGTCTACCCTGCTGACCTCGGCGGGTAATGATGACATCTTTGTCGTTAAAATGCGCCCACCTCTCTCCCCTCCAACGACCACAGGAGCTTCTGTAGCCTGTGGAGGACCAGTAGTGACTGGACTGACAGCTACCTGCATCGACGATTGTACTCCTACCTGGTGGAATGCCCCCGTAGGTGGTACACAGCAAGGAGCAGATAATGAATCTCCTTTTGATCCAACCGGGTGGACTGCAGAAGAAGGAGCAGTTGATTTGAATACACCTGGCACTTATACTTTTTATGCCCAATGTGAATGTCAGGGATGTTTTAGCCCAAGGACAGCAGCAGTTCTTACCGTAGAAGCTTGCTGTGCTGCACCGGATGCCATTTGTCAACCAACAACAACCATTTACCTGGATGGTGGTGGATTGGCTACCCTTGAGGTTTCACAGGTTGATAATGGAAGTAATGCTGATTGCGGACTGGCTTCCATAGTGCTTAATGAGGAGATCTATAATTGTAGTGATATGGCTCAGGATATTCCTGTGACTCTAACGGTAACAGACAACAATGGCGCCAGCGATGTATGTACAAGCACCCTTAGGGTTATTGATAATATTCCACCGAGTATCGATTGTCCTGCTGGTTTTAGCGTTAATACTGATCCTGGTCAATGTGGAGCCTTAGTGGATCTTCCCTGGCCAACCTACTCAGACAATTGTACTGTTGTCGCCCTCGGTTACAGAAGTATACAAGTCGATCCGAATAACGGTACCTTTTCAGATTGGTTTGACATTCCATACCTTCCCTATAATCCTCAAGCGACCCTTGGTGTCGGAACGTGGAAAATAGAATGGAGGGTCCAGGATCAGTCAGGATTATTCGATTACTGTGATATGTTGATTACTGTGAATGACAATGAAAATCCTGTCATAGGTACCAATACATCAGGTTTCGTCAACCCTGCCTCCGTATCCATTCCCGGAAACTTCAACGATGAGTTGGGCTGTGTTGGTGATTGGCAGCCGGATTGTCCCAATATTGAATTGACTTTTGATACAGAAGATCAGATATGGCAAGGGACGTTCAATATCCCCGCCGGTGGTTGGGAATACAAAGCAGCTCTGGATGATTCCTGGTCAGAGAATTATGGTGCCAATGCACAGTATTTTGGACCTAATATTGGTTTGAACCTCAATAGTGCTACGAATGTTAAGTTCTACTATGATCCGCAATCACACTGGATCATCGATAGTGTAAGCAGTCAGATCGTAACAGCTGCCGGAAACTTCCAGGAAGAAGTTGGATGTGGAGGAGATTGGGATCCGTCTTGCCTGCGCAGCTGGCTGCAGGATATCGATGGAGATGGTATTTACACCAGAGCTATCTCCGGAATTCCAGCAGGAACTTATGAATCTAAAGCAGCCCTCAACGAACAATGGAATTTTAGTTTTCCGGCAAGCAACCTTCTTTTTACTGTACCGGACAATAACTCCATCGTAACGTTCAGTTTTAACAGCAACACCAATAATTATGAAATTTTTGTTGCTCCTAATGAGACTTGTCCTGCAGCAATAGATATTACTACAGAAGATGGTCTTTGTACCGGAAGTACGCCCGACTTTTTGGCTTTGACAGCTGCTTCGGATAATTGCCAAGTAACCTCTCTGACTCAGAACCCTGGTATTGGCGTCCCGCTCGGGGTGGGAACACATACAGTAACCATTACCGCTGAAGATGCCGTAGGTAATCCTGCGAGTTGCCAAACCTCGGTAACCGTTTTTGATTATACACCACCAACTGTTTTCTGTCAAACAGCAACGGTTCATTTGGATGTAAATGGTGCCGTTACTTTAACGGTAGCTGACATAAATGCAGGAATCAGTGATGCCTGTGGTATTGCTAGTCAAGGAGTATCTCCAGAGACTTTTGGATGTGGAAATGTCGGATCCAATACTGTTATCCTCTATGCTATAGATAACAACGGCAACTATGCCAGCTGTGAAACGATCGTTACCGTAGAAGACAACGTTGCACCCAATGCAATATGTCAGAACAAGACCATACAGTTAAATACATCCGGTAATGCGTCGATCACGGCTGGCGATATCAACAATGGCTCGAATGATGCTTGTGGGATAGCGAGTTTAGCCGTAGCACCGAATTCCTTCGACTGTGCCAATATCGGCGCCAACACCGTAATGCTGACGGTAACGGATGTCAACAACCAGGTATCGACCTGTACGGCAACCGTAACGGTGGAAGACAATATTGATCCGGTGATTACCTGCCCTGGGCCGGAACCCATAATCAGCGGAACAGATGCCGGACAGTGCGGGGCTGTCATAGCCTTTGAAGTTACAGCTACTGATAACTGTACAACGACAACCATCGTCTGTAGGAATGCAGAAAACAATAAGGTGGTCCAGTCCGGAGATTTCTTCCCGGTAGGAACGACAACAGTTGTTTGTACCGCCACAGATGGAAGCGACAATACGGATGTCTGCACGTTTGATATCATTGTTAATGATACCGAAGCACCGATGCTGGCAACACCTTGTCCGGAAAACATCACCCGTTGTGGAGCACAAACTGTCGACTGGACACCCCCTGCGGCTACTGATAATTGCGGAGTGGTTCAGACGGATAATAATTTCACTCCGGGTCAGTTCTTCGAGGTGGGCAGCTATACCGAAACCTACACCTTCTACGATGCAGCGGGCTTGTCTGTTTCCTGCAGTTTTGTGATCACCATCAATTCATTACCTGAGGTGACCATCGAACAGGATGACCTGCCCGAGTGGTGCCAGGGCGTCCAGGTACTCACTGCCGTCGTAGCCAATGAAGCCGACCTGGCTCCGCCTTTGACCTACGAATGGTCAACCGGGGAGGATGGTACGGATCAGATCACGGTTTATGCCAATGGATCGTATAGTGTAGTAGTTACCGATGCAAATCTTTGTACCACAACGGCTGAAATTCTGGTTGATGAAGACTTGACTGAATTGTTAAGCGCCCATACCATCATCATAGATGACGAGATGGAGATGATTAACTCCACGGTTGTCACCGGAGGTGTAGGCGTAGAGGATGCCGATGAAATTGATATTGAAGATTTCTCAGCCATCCAGACCTTCCTGGTTGCTGCGGAGGCCAATATTGACGAAACCAGCACCGTAGCCGACTGGACAGAAGATGATTCGGATTTAGATTTGCCTTATTTTATGAATAATTCCTATTATAACACCAACCATGTGTCGGTACCTGATGGCGGAACGATGACCTTGTCCGGTACCAATTATGGCCATATTATTGTTGGAGAAGGAGCAACCCTTTATATTGATAATGCCAATATTTATGTCTATAAGTTGACGCTGGAAGAAGGGGCAACCCTGGTGTTCAACCAAGCGACGAATATGATGATCCGCCGGGAATTGAGAATAGATGAATTCTGCAACGTGAATGTAGATGGCCCGACAACGGTACTTTATGTCAGAGATGATGTATCGATCAAGGAGGGCAGCACGGTAGCAGCGAATATCTATACCCGGGAAGGCATAGAGGTGAATGATTCCGGAGATTCGGAAATGACTTATATGATTGGCTTATTCATAGCTGAAGAATTGCGTTCAGGGGATTATGTCGAATGGGGATGG
>CALODM010000031.1:0-668097 GCA_942492125.1 uncultured Bacteroidota bacterium | reverse complement strand
CGGATCTGGGATGCATGAAATTAAAAAAATTGTAACCAGCAGCATGACCGCAGCGAACGTCTGAAAATAGCGGCTACCAAGAAATCAAGGATAACCTGCAAAAATACGCCATTGAACCTCATGGACCTGATGGACAATGCCTTGGATATAGATCCCTGTCAGTTCCTGAAACCCAAACCCTTCGGGTCCTGGCTCAGGGCAAAAGATTACTGTGAAGACGGTAACATCCCGGTCTGGAAAAATCATATGCGTATACCCCAGGAGAGTAATTTCCTGCTAGGGCATATTGAAGCAGGGCTCAAACCCACCAAATCTTATAAAATGGTGGTACTCCTTTCCCTGCTCCAACTTGGTGGTACATCCTGGACGGTGGATGATATTGCGAAAAAATTTTTCTCCCATTACCTGGACCATCCGGATCAGATGTCTGACTGGGATGCTCTGGCAAGGCATTCAATACCGGCAGATTTTCCCTTGTCTAAAGTGAGGACTCATTTGAAAAATATGCCCCTGGAAAAGATGAGCAATGCAAACACGGACTGTTTTGTGTTGGTCAAAAAAAATAATCAATTCAGTTTGAAACCGGAATACGCAAAATTTTGGAACGATCCTTTTTTCATGCACCTTGTTAAAGACAGGGTCGATTTTGTCTTATCCAGATATTTCAAACGGGAACGACTCAATCAGCTTCTGAAAATTGATCCGGCGGCATTTACCAGCGGCGTTGTTTTGAACAGAAAATTTGCTGAAACCTTCCTTCAGAACATGCCTTTATACCCAGGCAAAAAACGGAACGTAAAGCTCATGATAGGAGAGATATCTCTTAATGCATCGTTGGTACGGCGTAAATCGGAAGATGATTATTATTTGTTTTGTTCAGGGGAAAGCAGTTTTCATAAACGGATTTGGGCTCACTTGGCAGTATCTCAGGACAAGAAAAAAAGCAACCTGCCGGCTGACAGCCGATAAAACCAAACTGAGAATAAAAATGATCAAATAAACGTTCAACCTGTATCCCGTACCAGATAAAAGTTTAGCGCTCTTCGGGTGAGCTTGACAGATTCTTGATAGATGGTATTATGGACAAATTAAAACTCTAAGTTTATATTTGTCCATAATATGTTTGATAGAAAAATTGAAACTGAATTAAGAATAACTGCCGGGGAATATCCGGTTGTTACCATTATCGGTCCTCGACAGTCTGGAAAAACCACCCTGGCTAGAAAATTTTTCCGGAATCATACCTATGTAAATCTTGAACATCCTGAACTTCGCAGCGTTGCAGCAGATGATCCCAAAACATTTATGCTGCGCTACCCTGCACCTGCAATATTTGAGGAGATACAAAATATCCCTGAATTATTATCATGGATTCAGGTGTCTGTTGATGAAACGCCCGAACTGACCGGGGGATATATTCTGACAGGCGGTCATCAGCTGCAATTAAGGAGGCAATTACACAATCCCTGGCAGGAAGGACAGCCCTACTGACGCTTTTTCCTTTTGCCCTTAATGAACTTGAAAAAACTGATATTCAACTTGAAAGGGAAGTCCTGATTCATAAAGGATTTATGCCAAGGCTTCATGATAAGAATATAAGACCCGGACGGTTTTACAGGGATTATTTCCAAACTTATGTTGAAAGAGACGTTCGGAAACTGATGGCCATTGAAAACAGCCAAGCATTTGAGCTTTTCCTTAGACTTCTGGCCGGTCGGGTTGGCAGTGAGATCAATTACAGCGCCCTTTCCAGACAGGTTGGTATCAGCGCGCCGCAGATAAAAAAATGGATCAGTCTCTTGGAAGCCTCATTCATTATTTTCAAAGTTCCCCCGTTTTTTAATAATTTCGGTAAACGCCTTACTAAATCGTCAAAAATTTATTTTGTTGAGGTCGGACTTGCCTGTTATCTTTTGGGGATCGAAACCCCGGAGCAACTGGAACGGGATATGGAATTTGGCGGGCTCTTTGAGAATATGGTGATTGCTGAAGCTTATAAATCAAGGATAAACAAAGGTCTGGAACCGCGCCTTTATTTTTATCGCGACCGGCATCAACATGAGATTGATCTTCTCTACCCTTCCGGCTCATCCTTTACCCCGATTGAAATAAAATCATCACGAACCTATAAGGATGAATTCTTAAACGGCATCCGTTATTTTCAAAAAATTTCCGGGTCCAATCAGCCTGGAATGCTGATTTATGATGGCGACATTGAAATGGACAAAGAAGAAGCCCTGATCAGAAATTTTCGACGAGTCTGGTGATAGGGCCGGCAGTGAAGGAGATCGCCACACTACTTATGGTAGTCTTGTCCTATTTGGAATTTTATGATTCTTTAATTTTAAAATCCTGCAGTTGAATCCCATGTTCATCAAGTAATTCTGATAGTTCGTCTGAAGGTAAACCGAAGTCGCTTAAATCAAGCCAATCGAAGGAAGATAGTTTTTCATCAAATCTGAACTGGTCATCGTAATTCGGGTAGCCGTCCCCGATATATTGTGATTTGATATATAGAGGTTGAGGTTTGAATTTCTCCCCGTAGGTATAGAAATTTATTTTCTGTACCCTTAAATTTATCTTGATCCTCTCCATGAGAAGAGGCAAGGGTTTGCCTTCAAAATCATCATACCGCATCAGTGAGACTTTATTTGACTGCATGTGGATTTTTATCAGGTCTACTTCATAGAGATCACCATATAGTTGAGTTGCACAGCCGATATAGGTCCTTAGAGTTGGCGAAAGCTGATTGACATAATCAATGTGTATAGTCCAGGAATGATCTCCCTCCATTCTGCCTGTACCAAGCATTTCATACGCTTTTTGGCATTCGGATTTAATTGTTTCAGTGTTCCCTACAGAAAACAGAAGATCGGTTGCCTCCTGGATGGCGTCTGTGTATTTATTGAAAAAAATACTTGATATCTTTTTGTAGAATTTTTGGCATAGCGTTATATGGTTTGCGTCGGCTAAAATGACTTAATGCAAAATGGACAAGTAGGTCATTTCGTCTGTTAGATTCGGCAGCCTCAAAATTTGATTTGCCATGGATGTCAGTCAGCAGTGTCAACGCTTTTTGATGAGATCCGCAGGCAGCTCTGAGTTGTTCTGATTTTTTATATTCTGAATTTAGGGGCGACCGGCCAAGTTCGAGGCAACTCTCCCAAAAATCGTCCAAAAGATCTTTATGCCGCGCATAAAAGGCTTTCTGCTTGATCTTCAAGCGGTCCGGAGGGTCCGTATATGATATTTTTTTCCAGTTTTTTCTTTGGCGTTGCCTATCAATCAGAAATTGTTGTTCTTTGATTTTATCCCGAAAAATGTAGAAAAGGCCGGGGCCAACAGCGATTGCAGATTCCCCTAATGAGTTTTCTATGTAGTCGCGGAATTCATTTTGGGTATAATATTTTTGGAACGTGTTT
Source organism: uncultured Bacteroidota bacterium (assembly GCA_942492125.1). Lineage (GTDB taxonomy): Bacteria > Bacteroidota > Bacteroidia > Chitinophagales > Saprospiraceae > BCD1. The sequence goes on along the minus strand of CALODM010000031.1, from coordinate 664,675 downwards.
CTGGAAGTGATAACCCCATCGCCGTATTTTTTGAATTTGCTTGTGATTGAATCGCTGCCAAGCATTACTGAGGCGACGAGAATTTTTTTTGAAAGGCTGTATGCCTTTTTTAATGTCTGAGTTCTTTCAGATAACGATTCGATGATATTGACCACAAAGCCCAGGTTCACGATATCAGCTTTTGTTAATTTTTCCTCAGGACGATACACAGGGTCCCATCCTGATGCGGTCACGCCTAATTCTTTGATAATGTTAAGGTCATCTCCTTTTCCACAGCCATAATCAAAGAATGTATATTCTCCATTCAGGTAATTATGCCTGTAGAGGGATTGCACCGGGGTTGATAGACTGTATCTATCAATAGCTGTTTTGTGCCGATGGATTTCATTATCAAATTGGTTTTTTTCTTTTACGATGGAATGCCCATTGATGTGGAGGCCTTTTCCTTGAGTATTTTCTCCCAGGCATTTTTAAAACCGATTTTACGTTTCTTTTCAAATAACCCCTCTTTTTCAGCTTGTTCGGTTAGCTTTTTAAAAATAGGTATCTTGGGATTTTCAGGATCTAACAACGTTTCTTTTCGGTGTAAAATTGGTGGGTTTTTTGAATGCTTATAGTGTATCTTTTTATAAGCCAAGGCCTGCAGGTCAATGGAATAGCTGCTTTCTAAAGATGGAAATGCTTCGGTATAGAATTCGGGATAGTTTAATAATGATATTTTGAAATCCCTTTTGTATAATTTTAGAACCGTCCAAGGTCTTGCTGAAAGGTTTAGACTCTCTATAGAATCAACGACAAACACTTTTAGTGATGCAGGGATCTTATCTAATGCCGATTTATGAAGATACAATGCATCCGGCAAGTGCTTGCCCGCATGTATATTCTTTATATGATTTATAAATTCTTCAAAATTCATTTATTATCATTGCAGCGAGTGCGGGCGACCCGCCTGCATGTCCGCAAGTATTGTAAAGATGCGGGCGGGACGCCCGCGCTCCCAGGTTAAGTTCTTTCGGACTCATTTCTAAGGCTTTTCCGCCAGACAGTTCATCCAGACAATCCCGTTTCTTCCCAGACCATCCTCGGAAATCATGGTTTGGATAGTCTGCAGGTTGCATTTTAGGCATAAGTCTTTCCACCCGTCCGGTGAAAGTGTTGTGAAGCGCCGACCTTTAGAATCAAACTCATTTGTGATGACATCATCCCGCCGGGCGGGGACTGAAAATACAAACCGGCCCCTTGCAGCTAGAAGACAATTAACAGCAGATATTGTATTTTCAATTTCCTGGCTGGATAGATGCATTAGAACGGCAACAGCATATATTCCGTCAAATACCCCTAAGGCACTTGAAAGCCCCTCCGGCAGTTTCAAGTGAACCACATGCGCCGCAAGTTCGGGATGGTGTAGTTTTGCCTGTTCAACCATTGATGCGGAGCCATCTGTTGCCAGCACCCTGAACCCCTGGCTGACCATAAAAGCGGCAGCCCTGCCGGAGCCGCAACCAAGCTCCAGACGTCTGCCGCCCGGTTCCAGGCTGGATGAAAGAAAATCATGCAGTTGTGTGACATCCGCAGATTCATACCTCTCAGCCACTTTCAAGGAATTTTGATTGTAATACTTTAAGGTTGAATGGCCCATGACTGATATTTTATTGATGATTTTGATTAATATCAATTGAAAAAAGGAACGCCGGTGATCAACTTAACGGTAACTTGAAAACGAGATTCCAGACAGGTAAGGCATTACAGCCTTGGGTGTATAGGTCCAAATGGCCGGGGATGAAAGTCAGCGGACAAAATTAACGCCGATACCGGTGGGGCTGATCCGGCTGATCCGGCCGTTCCGCCTCTGGGGGCCTGCCTCCTTGGTTTGAAAGGTCATAACGATCAAATCGTTTTTTTTGTATTTTTCCGGTGTCCTGGACTGGATGAAAATGCCGGAGTAACTCCAGATCCTGGGCCTGTGTTTTATACAGGGTGCCTTTGTTTATAAAGTCTACAAAACCCTGGAATTCAGTTCTGGGGTACCTGCGGCGTTCCGACCCTTTCGGACCTTCCGGCAGAGGGGCGGCTGGTTCGGTTTCTCTCCAGGCTTCCGGGAACGCATCTTCGTCTACAATGTTATTGTACTTGATGACATAAATATTATTTGCGGTGGTATTGTCCGAAGCCCGTTTAAACCGTCTGTAAAGCTTAAGGAGTTGGACGCATAAAAAGACCGAGATCAGAGAAATTATGAGGGTGAAAATAATATTTAATGGTGTCATCTGTTCTTCTCTGCAATTATTAGAAATAAAATTCGTATTTGTGTATCTTAACTTGATATCAAGTGAATATTGGTGATACCAATTGCCGTTTGTTTTAAAGATTATTTTTTAACAGTCATCCCCTGGAGGATGGCCTTGACCTGGTTGCCGTCAGCAAGTTTGCCGAAATGTTTCATCACAGTCCCCATGGCTTGCATGGGGCTTTTGATGGCGGAAAAATCCACATTGCTCTTGATCCAGGCTTCAATCTCTTGTGTGGTCGCCATTTTGGGTAGATAAGATTCTAAAAGTGTCAGATAATTAGATGATGTCTCTTTTTTAATCTCCAGCACGGTTTTTTCAGATTTGACGAACTTTCGGATGATATTTTGGATATCCTCGTCCGTGATTTCTTCCGGGGTTTTTGCCCGGGTGGATTTTTTCCGCTTTCAAGCGTGATGGGGACAGTGATTTCGGGAAACGCCCCCATAATCAGGCGCATGGTATCCCGAACTTGGGTGTCTTTGTTTATCATGGATGTTTTCATATCCTGCCGAATTTTATCATAGAGGGAAATCCCCGTTGAAGCATCCCATCCATATTGGGCGGTTTTGTCTGCCATTGTCTGCATTCTCCTTGTAAAAAAGTGTTGATGTTATTGTTTCTCCCCAATGTTTACCACTATCCCGGAGAAATAAACAGAGTGGCGCTTCAACTTGATGCATAACTCGATAGTTGTCAGTGTCATTGAAAAATATCAAGATTATGATTGAGCTTTTTTTCTTGATTCCTTGAATATACAGGCTCTCAACATCCTCTGTAAAAAATGGACATCTACGCTGTATGCCTATATTTAAGAGGGTGAGGGCCGAATTTTCATTCGAACAGATTTTCCCTTTCGTGTCAGATTCATTTTACAGCAACCCTCGACAATTTTTTTCAGTTTTATCTTGTTGCTTTTGATAATCAATCTGCTCGTTCAAATATATTATCTCGAACTCCGTTTCATAGTAGCCTCCGCCCTTGAAAAGACAACTGATAATGGCTGTTAGACTCAAAATTTATGTCCGATCGGACGGACAAGGCAGAAGAAGAAGAGCAAAAAATTTTCCAAATACAACGTCCGAAAAGTCATAATCTTCTGTTTCCGAAAATCCCTGTCATACCTGTCTTTCGGATCTCCGAGAGACTCCTTTTTTTTTCTATCGCCTTTTTCTTTTGTTTCAGCTTTTCAAGTTCACAGCGAATCTCGTCAAGAAGTCTCTTTCTTTGCTCCAAACGCTTTCCATGCCCCTTCTTTTTCGATTCCTCTACTTTCCTTTCCTGCTCCTTGATTTTCTCCTCCTTGGATTCAATTTTCTTCAAAATTGACGTGGAGCCATCCTCAAGCATTTTCAATTTGTTTTGGTGATGACGGTCTTCGGTTTCTATCTTTTTCGTACCGAAATTAACGTTCAGTGCGCCATGGTCTTCATTCTTTTGAAGCTGTTTTCCTGAATTTCCGTTCGTCTCGAGTAATTTTCAGCCAATCGATCGGCAATTTTTTCCATGTTGCGTCGTTCCCCAATAAGGAAGCAACTTGTCATCTTTTTCGACAATGACAAATATCTGAAATCCTTTTCCCGGGTCTTTCCACGGCGGAATATACCTTGGAACCATCTTCAACTCTCCGATATGCTTAACGTTCCGTTAAGCCGATTATGTATTGGTTTTTTATTCAGCATGCAAAGCAAGCCCCATTCTCTGGCTTCGAACTCGGAAGCGATGGCTTCTGAGTTGACTTCCCGGTCTATGACGAAATACTTCGTTCCCGTCAACTCCACTACCTTTTCACAGTATTTGACTATTGTTTCGGTCAGCCTCACGTCCGGGGGATAGTATTCCAGAAAAAGGGCCTCGCCGTTCTCGTCATGCCCCACAACCGCGTTAGATCCCGGCATTATTCTGCCCAACATCGTTATCTTTTAGCACCTGTGCATGCGTGCAGACTTTAAAACTTCCATCACAAGCAAGCCGCATTGTCCAATGGTATCATTTTCGATTATGTTCACAATAATAACAATGGCCTGTTCAGGATAGACTATATATATTTGAAATGGGCAAGCCGACAATCTGGACCCTGGGAATTGCGATGGACTTATTGCTGTACCTGAGCACAGACAAATATTCCCCTCAGGGAAATCAAAAAGGAATTCTTCCGCCTGGGTTTGAGTTTTGGAAACCTATTGTCACACGGACCGGTCTTACCTGTCTTTGAATGGGGCTTCCGGATGAATCTTTGGAAGAAGGCATGGAATTAATGGAACAGGTTATTCAGCATGCGATTTCGGACCAGGAGCTTTTGGATAATGTGATTGCAAATATCCTCTCTGAAAAAGGCTTTGAAAACGACAAACAGGACAGGGGGAGTCATTTTGTGTAGTGGCTTACTCAATTACGCCAAGTATGGCCCCGACAATCCTTTCACAATGCTGTCCATTCAGCCGAAGCATTAAAAGCACTAAAAGCTGAAGACCTGACCGAACTTGTAAAATCATTGCCGGGAATAGATCATTGTTTATACTATTATGGGCCAAGATCCTTTAGTGAGGCTGCAGAACTTGTCAGCCAATTACACCATTTGCCGGAAGATATAAAACCTGCGCGGTTAACAGATCATTCCAGGAACTGGATACGAAAAATGTCGTTTACTTCCTGAATTTTCCAATTGCTATAAACGGATGTAATGTTGCTTTCAAGGGAACCCCTCATTTTAATCCTGAAGAATACACTATGCGTGAGCTGTACAAGTGAATATTTCGGATACGGCTTGTCTTCCATTGTTTCCAGGCGGAGATCAGAGAATCCAAAGCCCTGGCTTATTCAACTTACGCCTATTACGGAGCGCCTAAAAAGAAGGATCGGCCACATTACTTATCTGCTTATGTAGGAACACAACCGGACAAACTCCCAGGGATGCTATTCCAGCCATGAAAGCGATCATTGAAGATATGCACATCGTAGAAGCACAGACCGAAAAGGTGCTTCATTCCTGATCGCTATACGCCTTGAAACCGATCGCATTGCTCCTTCCAGGATGTACTGGGGAATACACCGCTCTGCCAAGGATCTGGGCTATGACGGGACCCTCTTTGAAGATATTTACAATAAGATGAAAACGAGTTTGAAAGCAAGATCTGGCCGATTTTCACTTGAAAAATATATCAAGGGAAGAAAATACGCCCTTCGTCGTGTTGGGAGGAACAAGGAAAGGATTGACCTCGATACCTTTCTGAATACGGGGAAGTGCGTGAACTGACCATGAAGGATATCTTTGGCTATTGATGAATAAACCTCAATGCGGCAGCCACGACGGTTCAGGAACTAAAATTCAAAATTGCTTTCAGAAAAGGGTATTCGCCTTTTTTTGAAACGGAGTGATCTTTTGTTTGAAAAAAGCGGCTCCTGATTTCAATGGCAATAAGTGGCGAAAAATGAAGTATAATCTTCTCGCTGCCCGAGAGCAGGGAAAAGATACATTACGGACTTTCGGTGGTGCCTATTCCAATCACATTGCGGCAACCGCTGCAGCAGCAAAACTCCTGGAGTTTAAAAGTATCGGTATCATCCGTGGAGGCGTCCACCTGTAAATTTGAATCCAACACTGAAAAGAGTCCTGGACCAAGGTATGGAACTGGAGTTTATTACAAGATCTGCTTACAGGAAAAAAACGATCCACAAAACATTCGGCAACTTCAGGATAAATTCGGCAACTTTTACCTGCTTCCGGAAGGAGGAACCAATAAACTTGCCCTGAAAGGTAGTGCAGAGATCGTTCGGGAATTAGCGGAGGATTTCCCGGAGCTGCCTGATTTTATCTGTTGTGCGTGTGGCACAGGGGGACTTTTGCCGGAATTGTCTCGGGCATAAACAACCGGACAAAAGCTATCGGGTATTCCGCCCTAAAGGGAAATTTCCACACAGCAGAAGTTGCCGATCTTTTGGATGGTTACTCGGGTAAAAAATATGCTGGTTGGGAAATCAACAACGATTATCATTTTGGTGGTTTCGCTAAATACACGCCCCCGTTGGTTGATTTTATCAATCAATTCAAAAAGGACTTTAACATACAGCTGGAACCTTTGTACACCGGCAAAATGCTGTTCGGGATCTTTGACCAGATTGCCCAAGAAACCTTTGAAGCAGGCAGCTCTATCCTGGCAGTACACACCGGAGGTTTACAGGGTAATGCCGGATTCAACGAACGTTTTGGAGATCTGCTGATCTGATCTATCGTACCTTTCTCCCTTTCCATAAGTGTTTCTTTCCGTAGTATGGCCCCTAACCCTGTCAAAAAAATATAGAAGGTATGCATCCATTCTGCAACTGGAAAAACATTCATCAATTCAGGCCTTCCGAAAAAATGGCTGGCTCTTTTCAGGAAAAAATAATCGGTAAGATATTTGGTTGTGATCAGGCCCAGTAAAAAGAAAGGGACAGAAATATCGCCCAAAAAGACAAGCGGAATGCCGAGAATAATCAGGGCACAATAAAGAAATACAAAAGACTGCGTCCAAACCAAACGGGTCTGTTCATACGCTCCGGTCTTGGAAGCCCAACGGATACGCTGTTGAAGCAAAGAACCCCAGGTAGTCATGGCACGGGAATACACGGTGGCTTCCCGGTTTTTGACAAATCCGATATCATCGGGATATTTATCAACCACTTTCTGCATAAAAAGCATATCATCTCCAGAAGCTAACTCATCGATACCGGAGAAACCTTCCAATTCGTGAAAAATATCCCTCGGGTAGGCCAGATTGGCCCCATTGCTCATCCACCCGAATTTTCCGTGTATGCCTGCTCCGGTGAGCAACATCATCCCCATGTAATCCAATGACTGGAACTTCTCCAGTAAACCCTTTTCCTGGTGAAAATTAACCGGCGCAGCAATAAACCTGGGGCGTTTTGTTTCGTAATAGGAACCCAAAAACCGGAGCCAGTTCTCCGGAACAGTACAGTCGGCATCCGTAGTTACGATGAGTTCGCCTTTTGCATGTTTTATGCCTGTATTCAAGGCAGCTTTTTTACCCTGGCCATCGGATTGGATGTGTGTAATTTTAAGCTTTCCTGGGTCAACCTGTTTTTCAATAAAACGATTAATGATATCGGATGTTCCGTCTTCGGAGTGGTCATCCACCACAATTACTTCGAAAAGACTGAATGGATAATGCTGGCTCGAAACGGATTCTAGGCAGGTTTCAATATTGACCATTTCATTCCTGGCCGGAATGATTATGCTGACCGAAGTTTTTGGTGACCATTGTGCAGGAACAGACCATGCAGGAAGCGCGTTCCAGGATTTAAGGTAACTGTAAATGAGCACGACATAGCCAATAATTAACGCCAGGCTCATGCCGGAATAAAAACCAGATAAAAAGTTGGTCATGTATTTCGGTGTTCAGGCAATCTTATCAGTACCCGTTGACAATACCGGTTTGCATTTTTATGATCTTTTGAATTACGAATGAACTATTTTTATGGGGAAATCAGGAGATCCTAAAAATAAAACCATTTTTTATCAAAAGAGCTCTTCGTAATCACTTTTACGCGTTTCTTTTTGCTTGGGTTCAATTTCCGGTAATTCCAGCGGTTTTTCTTCCGGCAACTCTTCGTATTCAATAAATTCCCCATCACGTTGCTTCTGAACCTCCTTTTCCACTTGTTTAATCTTGCGCTTAAACAGGGCCTTGCCAAAAAGGAAAATACTGACAAAAGGATAAAACAGAGCAGAGAAAACAATAGCACCAATACCTGCTCCTGTATTTTTTCTGGTAAGGCGTCCAAGCCATTTAAAAAATCCTGTGATCACCTTATAATCAATGATGGCTGCCGGGATCAACAATAATAAAGCCCATTTATACAAAATGGAAATGATAAAGCCTGCCACAAAATAAATGCCGATCAAGGCTACTACCATCACTATTGCTCCCAGGATTGAGTTGCTACTCAGTCCGAATTCATTTCTTCTTTGTGTCATAATTCTAAATTTCTGCTTTTCTTAATCTCAACCTAAATTTAATCAATTTGTTGTGAAGATTGAACTTATGTTAGACAAGTATGGCTTGTTTTTTGACAGTAATATTAAATAAGTCTATTTTTGGAAAAATTTTTAAAAGTGATGAATAAATATTTTATTGGCCTTGTGGCCGTTTTTGTGTTGTTGACCGGATTTGTAAAACAACCTGATTTAAAAGAAGTAAAAGTCGTTTGTGAAATGGAAGGTTGTGTTGCATCCCTCAAATTGTATCAATTTGACGGAATGAATTTTTCCAAAGTCATGGATGGCAAGCAAACGGAAGAGGGGTACGTTTTTATGGTACCAAAATCTGAACCGCGTTTCTATTACGTGGGTATGAATGAACAAATGTTGCGACCTGTTATCCTGGGAACGGAAGAGGAAGTAAAAGTATCAGGACAGTGTAATCGCATGCGTTCAGCGAGGGTAACCTCGTCGCTTAATAGCGATTATGACAAATTGAAGAATGAATTGAATACTTACAACCGGAACAAACAGCAGCTGATAAGAAAGTTGCAGCAAACCCGGGAACCAGAACAGGTAAAAAGCATCAAACAACAGATCAAGGTTATCGATGACCAACAATTGGGCTTACTTGATTCCCTGGATAAGGCTAATCCCTATTTTGCCAGTGTCGTCGGCTTGAATATCTTCCCAAGTTTTGAGAATTACGGACAGAACTATACCAATGGTCTTGATTATTTTGCCAATGAGTTTTTCCAGTTTGCAGATTTCAAAGAAGAAATCTACGGCCGTTTGCCATGGACCTATGAAGCCTATAAAAGTTACACGACAACCATCTCCGGTGTAGGTCTTCCGGATGAAAAACATATGCAGATCATGGAAATCGCGCTAAAGCGTGTACCGGAAGGAACAGAAGCCTATAAGCTGGCTATCGGGGGGGTCCTGGCGGCATTGAATGAGAAAAACCATGCCAATTACCCTCATTTTGCGAAGATGTTCATTGAAAAGTATAAAACAACAGACCCGCAAGCTGCAGGAAGATTGGAGAATGAATTGCGCCGCAAACAACAACTTATGGTCGGTGGCGAAGCCCCTGACTTTAGCGGGCAGTCTCCTGATGGAGAAACAATTGCCTTGTCAGATCTCCGGGGTAAAGTGGTGTTGATCGACTTCTGGGCCAGTTGGTGTGGCCCCTGCCGTCGCGAAAACCCCAATGTGGTGAAAATGTATGATAAATATAAAGACAAAGGATTCGAAATTCTCGGAGTGAGCCTGGATAGCAGTAAAGACCGTTGGATTGGCGCCATTGAGCAGGATGGATTGACCTGGCCACATATCAGTGACCTAAAAAAATGGCAAAGTGAATATGCAAGTTTGTATGGCGTACGGTCTATTCCACATACCGTTTTGCTGAATGCCGAAGGAAAGATTATCGCTCGTGGATTGCGGGGCGTGATGCTCGAAAATAAGGTAGCCGAGCTTTTAGGCGGAGAATAATTGATTGCCCCAAAAAGTTGTTTAGGGTTTCTAACTTCAAAACGATATTATTGTCTCCTGGCGATCAATGATCCGGGATCGCCTGGAGACGATAGATATAGTGACTTCAGACAACAGTCTTAAAATAGCATATTGGGGATTATTTGGCATTTTCCAGAGCCTTCATCTTTTCTGCATATTTTTTGATGAGGGATAACGTTGTTTCGTCGGAATTGAAAACGGAATACCACCCCTGTGGTTCAAAAGGCGGATCTCCAGTAAAATCATCTCCCGGTTTCCATAAATTAGAGGAACTCCCCGGTCGCCCTTCTCCCGCCCAGGCCCAAAAGTTACTGCCGGCAACCGGTTGTCCCTTTGAGGCCAGCCGATGAACCAATGCAAATATTTCAGCATAAAAATTATCGCGGAAAGAGGTCGGAGAGCCAGCCTCGTACAATGCCTTATCCCTGGCAATCCCAAATTCTTCCAGAACAACAGGCATATTAAGTTTGTGGGCGATACGATTGTGTTTACGGATGTATTTTTTAGCCTTTTTAACCGCCTTTTTATAGGACTGTTCGGGTTTATCAGGATTGTACCACCCCCAGTTCTGTATCCAAAGGTGGAAAGTGGCGTAGTCGATGTTTTGAATCTGATGCTCTTTTTCAAATTTTTTGCTGAAAGGAACGATGACATTTCCATCACTTCCCACACTTACCAGGTGATTGGTATCGATGGTTTTGATAAATGCCGCAGTGTTCTCTACCCAACGAAGGTAGGCTGGATAGGTCGGAATAGCCCTGGGTTCATTAGCCAGTTGCCACGAAAGAATGGCAGGGTCGTTTTTATAGGAAAGCCCCGAAATAGTATTGGTGCGATTGATGATTTTTCGGATATGATCGAGGAATGCATCCTGAGCTTCCGTGTTTTTGTAAAACCGCCCTGAGTATTGCATGAACTTTAGCCAACGACCGTTTTCTGCGGGAGGGGGGTATGGGATCGAATCCCTGGTAGTCCAGTTTACATATTGGGCAAACCCTCCGGACCAGGGCCAGAAATTATTCAGGCAAACTACAGCTACCATCTCCCGCTTTTGCATTTCCACCAATAAGAAGTCCAAACCTTTGAGTAATGCTTCGTTATACACTCCCGGAGATGTTTGCAAGGCAGGTGTCATTCTCCACGGAGCATCATCAGGCCCCTCACTTCCAGCCATAATACGGAGGTTGTCAACGCCAAGTGATTTTAAGTGATCCAGCTCCCGGGTAAGCCGGTTCCGAAGATCCTGCCGGCCTTCCATGCCCAGGTTCATGCCATACCAGAAATTTGTCCCCAGGAAGTAGTAGGGTTTTCCGTTTTTAAAGAACTGCCTGTCTTTTACAGTAATGAATTTTTCAGCCATAGGTGAATATTGCTGTGCAAGGGAAAAATTTGGCAATAGCCAAAAGACGACCATGGAAATTACTAAAAGAATGCTGATTTTGATTTTTCTGGTGGTCTGGAATATCTGCATTTTCCGGATTAATTATTTCTTTTTGGACATTGAAAGATCAACCGACAAGTCTTAGCTGATGAGGACTTGTCTTAGGGACACGTTCAATGATCTTCCGGGCTTCGAGGTCTAGTTTTACGGTGACAACATACCAGATTACCTTACCATCAAAAGTGGGCTGAAGCCTGTCGATAATGATGTCACACATATCCTCAAAAGAGATCACTTGCTTTTCCCGGAGTACCGCTAGGATCTCTCTTCGAATAGCGGAATACTTTTCTAAAGAGATGTTGGTTCCCTTTTTTCCTGAAGGGTGCAGGGTGAGTATTTTTTCTTCCTGGGCCATGGTCTATGAATTGAGTGCCTTTCAAAGGTACAAAAAACCATAAAGTCATGCAGAGCACGAAGCTCTTTAGGTAGGGAGATACTTATGTTTTTAAAACAAAAAACATGAGTCATCTGAAACAACTTGTACCGCCCGTAAAGAAGCCCTTGAAAAAAAATGCCAAAAAAATAAAAATATAAAAGAAAGCTCAGGAGACAGGCCCAGAAAAAACTGCCTCTTTCATTCTTCTCCATAAAATTGGAATACCTAATTTTTGAAAATTAAAAAGGTATGATTTATTTTTCAGAGGTTGATGTCGGAATTGTTATTTAACTATTTGTTTTTCAGGTATTTACATTCTTTTTGTCTTGATACAAAAAGAACCAAAAAAATCAAGGCTGTATGTATTTTTTGGACAATTCTAAGCTCGATTTTGGCCACGCACCCAAACCTGTCAGCCGACAGGCAGGCTCGCCTTCCTTCGTCAGGCTCAGACATGGGTGCTTTCTCAGAGCCAGCGCTCAAAATCTTCACTAAGAATTGTTACCCAAAATTCCATAAGGCCGTTTTCCCTCGCCGGAAAGATTGAAAATCAACCATTTAAACGAAAAATCCCAAATTTTGGCCTAAGCCAAAATTTGGGATGACTCATGTTTAATACTTTAATGTGTTTAATTTATCTGGCGAACGAAATAGCTCGCTTTTCCCGGATGACCGTTACTTTGATCTGGCCGGGATACTGCATTTCATCCTGGATCTTTTCGGAGATCATAAAGGCGAGGTCGTCTGCGTACTGATCGGAAACCTTTTCAGATTCCACGATCACACGAAGCTCACGGCCAGCCTGCATAGCGTATGCATTTTGAACACCGTCATGGGCGAGTGCCAATTCTTCGAGTTCGCTGATACGCTTGAGATAGCTCTCGAGGATTTCCCGACGAGCTCCCGGGCGTGCCCCCGAAATAGCATCACAAGCCTGGACAATAGGAGAAATGATATTGTTCATTTCGATTTCATCGTGGTGAGCTCCTACGGCATTGACTACAACTTTGTGTTCGTTGTATTTTTCACACAACTTCATGCCGTGAATGGCATGTGACAATTCGCTTTCTTCCTCAACAACTTTACCGATATCGTGTAGTAGCCCGGCGCGTTTGGCGAGTTTCACCTGTTTGGCGTTCAATCCTAATTCGGCAGCCATCACAGCGCAAAGGTTGGCAGTTTCGATAGAGTGTTTCAAAAGGTTTTGACCATATGAAGAACGGAATCTCATCCTGCCTACCATTTTTACCAGATAGGCATTCAAACCGTGAATATCCAGGTCAATCACCGTACGTTCTCCAATCTCGACGATTTGCTCATCGATCTGTGAACGGGTTTTGGCAACCACCTCTTCAATCCTGGCCGGGTGGATACGTCCATCTGCTACCAGTCTTTTCAGGGAAAGGCGGCAAACTTCACGGCGGATTGGGTCGAAGCTCGAAATAATGATCGCTTCCGGAGTGTCATCAACGACGATTTCTGCGCCAGTAGCCGCTTCCAGGGCACGGATATTTCTACCTTCTCTACCGATGATCTGTCCTTTGAGGTCATCAGACTCCAGATTGAAAACAGAAACGGTGTTTTCAATGGTGTATTCAGCGCACATACGCTGTATGGTTTGAATGACGATCTTTTTGGCCTCCTTATTGGCGGTTGTTTTAGCCTGTTCGATGGTTTCTTTACGCAGTGCAAGCGAGTCGTTTTCAGCCTTGGCTTTTACCGCGTCCAGCAATTGTTCTTTTGCTTCCTGTTCGGAAAGTTTGGCTACTTGTTCCAGTGCTTTGATATGGCGTTCATTGGCAGCGCTGAGTTCTTCCTTTTTCTTAGCGACAATCTTAAGTTGTGTATCGAGGTTCTCGCGGATATTTTTTATCTCTGATTCTTTTGCCTCTACTTCCAGCTTGAAGTTTTCAAAACTCTTTTTAGTTTCTTCAAACTTTTCCTGGGTCTGTTTCAGAACGAGCTCCTGGGCTTTAACCTCCATCTCACGCTCCTTCATTTCGATTTTCTGGTCACTCTTGTACTGCTCGAAGTCTGCCCGAAATCTTGCAAACTTATCCTTGGCCTCCTGTATTTTTTTCTGTTTTGTCTTTTCGTTCCTGATCTCGGCCTGGTTGATCATTTTCTCTGCTTTCATTTCCGCTTCAGATTGTGTCCTGTCTGCGGTCATTCTTGCTTCTTTAATAATCTGGTCGGCTTTAGCATTCATCTCTTCGATCTTACCCTTGTTGGCATTGCCGATAATTAACCTGGCAATGAAAAAACCGACAATCAGACCAATAGCAACTCCAATTCCTATTGATATCATATCCATAATGGCTGAATTTATGTATTATATAATAAAACGACAGGCAAGCTCTCTTACCTGTTAAGTCTGTTCCTTAAAAAATTATGAGAATAGAGGAGAAAATGTAGCTACGTTTAGCCCGGGTTTGGGCCGTAACGATAGTTTCAATGATGCGTTATCAACTGTTTATCTGAGCAGTTGTTCCAGCAAGATGTCAATATTTTCCAGTCTTTGCACTAAAACATCATCTTCCAGGGCTACATTAGACAAGCGGGTTTTATAGTTGTCCACCGCATAGGTCAGTGCTGCCATTGCCAGGCAATCCTGTTTGTCTTTATTAGTGTAAGTCAATTGAAAATCATTCACTTTTTCATTGATCTCATTCACTATTTTTCTAATGGACGGTTCGTCCCTTTCCTGAACTTTAAGGGGGTAGGGCCTGCCAGCTATGACAACTGTAATATTTTTAACCTCTTGGCCGTCCATAATCAATTATTGTGTAACCATTCAATACATTTATCAATTTCTCTGATGTATTGATCCATTTGTTGTTTTAGTTGCTCAGAATGCTCTCTGTCCTCATTTTTCCTGTTGGCCATCGCCTTTTGCGCGTCCAACAGTTGTTCATTCAAAGCATTTACTGTATCCTTTTGAAGATCCAGCTCAACTTTTTGTTTTTCGTTTTCGTTTTTGAGGAATAAATTTTCCTTTTCCAGCCGCTCGACCTTGAGGGCCAGTTGTTTTATTTTAAGTTCAATATTTTCAAATAAATCTGCGACTGACATAACTAACGGTAAACGGTACGACGAAAATTAACATAAAAATTTTTTAAAACCAATCACAAAGTCTTTTATGTGATCCTGGTTGCCGGGAAATACCAGCCATAAAAAAGCCTATTTCCTGATCACAGCACCCAACTGGCTTTCGTAGCCGGAAATGAGCTGTGACATTATTTTGTCGATCTCTTTATCCTTGAGTGTTCTTTCCGGATTTTCGAAGACAAAACTAACGGCATAGGATTTTTTATTGGCTCCTAATTGTTTTTCACTTTCGTAAACATCAAATAAATTGATGTTTCGTAACAATTTTTTTCCGGTCTTTACCGCAATAGCTGCAATATCACTAAATTTTACCGATTTTTCAACAACAAGCGCCAAATCTCTTCTTACGGAAGGATATTTATTTAAAGATTCAACTATGATGTTATGTTTCCTGTAGGCTTTGAAAATCGGAGCCCAGTTGAATTCGGCGTAGAAGACTTCCCCTTTAATATCCATTTGTTTAACCATGGAACCTGCCAATTTACCAAATGTCACCACAGGAACTGGTCCACGGTGATAATTCAGACCATAGGCGAACACATTGTCCGCAATAGCCGAAACCTGGTAAGAAGTCACTCCCAGTCGTGTAAGGATATTTTCAACATAGGCCTTGAGGGTAAAATACGTGGTCATGGCCTTGCCGTCATTGTGCCAGCTTTCCGGGCTGTGTTTTCCGGTCATGAACAAGGTGAGTTGCTCATTTTCCTTATAGGTATCCTCTGATTTGATATAAGTTTTTCCAAACTCAAATAAACGCAGATCCGAATTTTGACGATTCTGATTCCTGACCACCGCTTCCAATCCACTGAAGACCATGTGGGGCCTCATAATATCGAGGTGTACATTGGAGGTATTGTTAATATATACCAACTGATCTTCAGGATAGTCGGTCATGATCTCTTTGTAATAACGCGATTCAGATAAAGAAACGGCCATCATTTCATTAAAGCTGTTGGCAGCCAGAAAGTCAGCTATTTTATTACGTACGTCGTTAGCATCAGGGAATGATCCGGTAATAACTGCGGTGGAGATGTGTCCGGAAATAGGCACGTTGTTAAAGCCGTAAATCCTGAGAATCTCTTCGATCAGATCCGCTTCACGGGTTACGTCCGCTTTGTTGGTGGGCACAGCCACCGTAAATCCGTTATCATCCTTTTCTAATATTTTCATATCCATGGCCTCCAGGATAAAAGCTATCTTTTCCGGGGAGATATCCACACCGATCATGCGGTTGATATTGGCATAAGAGGATTGGATCTTTACCGGCTCAATAGCATTCGGATAGATGTCAATGACTTCTGAAGCAATCTCTCCGTTGGCGAGTTCCCTGATGAGTACTGCGGCACGCTTCAACGCAAAAACCGTAATGTTCGGGTCACTGCCTTTTTCAAAAACCTTAGCAGCGTCGGTACGCAGGTTATGACTCATACTCGATCTCCGAATATATCCGGCATTGAAATGTGCTGCTTCCAGAAAAATGGAAGTAGTGTCGTCTTTCACACCGGAGTCAATACCACCGAAAACACCCCCGATACACATCCCTTTACCATCGCCGTCACAGATCATGAGGTCTTCACTGCGCAACTTGCGATCTACCTCATCAAGGCTTTTGAAGATGGTGCCTTCCGGCAATGTTTTGACGATTATCTTTCTCCCTGCAATCGCATTAAAATCATAAGCATGCAGGGGTTGGCCCAATTCGTGTAAGACGAAGTTGGTGATATCGACGATATTGTTGATACTTTTTACGCCGACCGCTTCAATGCGTTTTTTGAGCCAGTCCGGGGAAGGCTTGATCTGGATATTTTTGATGGCAACGCCTGAAAAGCGGGGACAGGCTTCGGTGTTTTCTACCACAACTTCGACAGACATGTCGTTGCTGTCCACTTTAAAGTCGTCTACCTGTGGCATTCTAAGGGAACCGTTGTAGTCGTAATTGACTTTCATGGCAGCAGCCAGGTCCCGGGCAGTACCAATATGGTTGGTCGCATCGGAACGGTTGGGCGTAAGGCCGATCTCGTAAACATAGTCTGTTTCGATATTGAAATAATCTTTGGCCAATCCGCCAACGGGTGCATCTTCAGGTAATACCATAATACCATCATGGCTGGTACCGAGACCGAGTTCATCTTCTGAACAGATCATACCTTCGGAAACTTCACCACGAATTTTTCCTTTTTTGATTTGCCAGGCTTCTCCTTCCGGAGAATACAACGTAGTACCAATGGTGGCTACCAATACTTTTTGTCCGGCGGCAACATTGGGAGCTCCGCAAACGATATCGAGCTCTTCCGGGCCGCCAATATCCACTTTCGTGACGGATAATTTATCTGCATTGGGGTGTTTACCACATTCCTTAACATGTCCGATAACGATCCCTTCGAGTCCTCCCTTAACGGATTCCACCTCCTCTTCTCCTTCTACTTCGAGTCCAATGTCCGTCAGGATCTCTCCTACTTTATTGGGATCCAGGTTAATGTCTATATAATCTTTGAGCCAGTTTAAAGAAATATTCATTGTCTGCTGTTGCTTTTACTTTGCTGTTAAGCGGGCAAAGATAGGTATTTGAGTCAAAAGGTGTCGCTTTTTTGAAGACAAAAAAGAGGCCGGTTCCTGCCAGTTAAAATATTTAGGCTTCAAGTCGGCAAAACCTGTTCTTCCAGGGCATTACACAATTTTCAGGTGTGCCAAATGTCATTGCTGTTTTTTGATAATTCCCTTAAATTGTTTTGAATAACAAATTGTTCCAACCTTTGCCCTTGTATTAGCTGTCTAACGTCATAGAGGTGAAAAAAATTCCGTATTTGAAATAGTTGTAAAAAAAAGAAGTCATGAAAAATTATTTGTTCCTTTTTTTGGCCGGGCTTTTGTTTTTTGCCCGATGTACCCCTGAAACTATTGTACCGGATAACAATCCGGATGAAGTTACTTTTGATTGTGAGAACAGTGATGGCTGTGTACTGGTAGATGCTAATAATATTTTTGGGTTTAATATTTTCAGATCACTGCATGAGGAAAAACCCTTTGATAATATATTTATTTCCCCTCTGAGTATAAGCACCGCATTGACGATGACCCAAAACGGTGCGGAGGGCATGACCAAAACCCAGATGCAGGAAGTCCTTCAAACATCAAACCTCGATATTGAGTCCGTCAACCAGGCATATAAATATTTATTGACGATGCTTCCGACCCTTGATCCTTCCGTCCAGCTTGACCTTGCTAATTCGATTTGGTACCATGAAGACTTTCCGGTATACCCGGAATTTTTAGACGTCAATGCAACCTACTTTAACAGTGAAGTGGTTGAAGCAGATTTTCGGGATCCGCTCACGGTTGACCTGATCAATACCTGGGTGAGTGATAATACCAATGGTAAAATACCTACCGTGCTCGACCAAATTCCCCAGGCGGCTATCATGTACCTGATCAATGCCATTTACTTCAAAGGGGATTGGCAATACACCTTTGATGAAGACATTACTTATGAAACCAGTTTTTTTAAAAACGATGGCAGCCCTGTCCCCATTGATATGATGGGCTGGGAAGGTGCCACGGAGTTGCCTTATTTTGAAAATGAGCTTTTCCAGGCTGTTGATCTGCCTTACGGTGACGGAAAGTTTTCCATGACGCTGCTTTTGCCCAAAAACGAAGTAGGTATCGATGGGATCGTGCCGGAACTCAATGAGAATAACTGGGAAACATGGATGGGGTCTTTTGTCAACCAGGAAGTGAATTACCAAATGCCGAAATTCAAGCTCGAATATAAAAAGGAACTCAAGGACATTTTGTTTGCCATGGGGATGGAAGATGTGTTTACCGGAAAAGCCGATTTATCCAAGATTGGCCCGGGAGGACTTTTTGTGAGCAAAGTATTGCACAAATCATTTCTGGAGATCAATGAGCAGGGTACGGAAGCCGCAGCGGTGACGGTTATTGGTGTTGAAACAACTTCTGTGCCTTCTGTCCCTTATATGATTCTGAACAAACCATTCCTTTTATTTATCCGGGATAATGTGACGAATAGTATTTTGTTCATGGGTCAGATACATGATCCTTCTTAATCAAAAAATATAAAGCTTTGAAAATGAAAAGATATTTGTTTTTTACCATATTATTTCTAGCCGCCCTTGGTTGCGAAAAAAACAGGATTACCGTTTATGATGAGGGTTTGATAGGCTATTGGATAACTCCGGTATATGGTGAAAATTCAATAGTTACCTATGACCGCGGTGATGGATTTATTAATGGTTATGGTATCGCATTTTTGGAAGATGGAGCATTACTGGAAAGGAAAAATGTAGGCTGGTGCGGGACTCCTCCGATAACTTATGGTGATTATCAAGGTACCTGGATGGAAGGCGAGGACGGATTTATCTATGTAACATCCGAATACTGGGGCGGCATCCAGGAATTAACTTTTAAATTGATATCCGTGGATGAAGAACATTTGGTATTGGAGATAATTAATTGAGCTCACAGGATATTCTCCGGTCTTTAGTCTGCAGTTTTTAGTTTTTCATGGATGGTCCCGGAAATAAAAAGGTAGAACTTTTGCGGGACTACGCCTATGTGATACAACCTTGCTACCTTCTTCCCTTAGGTCACACTTCGTTATCAGATTACACTTTTTCTCCTCTTTTTAAACTTCCAAATCAAAATAACGTTATCTTTGTAGACTCATTCTAAATAAGAAAGAAAATGGAAAATAAAGTAGAGAATCGCCCATTGATGTTATACTCCGAGCAGACACCAAATCCGGAGACGCTCAAGTTCGTAACCAATCGTATGTTGTATAAAGGAACGGCAGATTTTGTCACAGCTGAATTGGCTGAAGAATGGTCGCCTTTGGCCAAAGCTTTGTTCGATCAGCCTTATGTCAAAGGGGTATATATCAGCAATAATTATGTCACGATTACCAAGGAGATGAATTATTCCTGGGAAGATATAATGGTTGTTGCCAAGGAATTTATCAAAAATTTCCTCAATGGTGACCAGAAGATCATCAAAGAAGGATGGGCTGAAGCACAAGCTAAAATGGCTGCTGAAAGAGAAGGTGACAAATACGCTGGCAGAGATGCTGAGATTGTTACCAAAATCAAGGATCTCATCGAAACCTACGTAAAACCTGCTGTTGAAATGGATGGCGGAAATATCGCTTTCAAATCTTACGACCAGGGAAGAGTGACCGTTTTGATGCAGGGTTCATGCAGTGGATGTCCTTCGTCAACCATGACGCTGAAAGCCGGTATCGAGGGGATGTTACAACGGATGATTCCTGAAGTAAAGGAAGTAGTTGCAGAAGCCGGATAAGCTTTAGAAGGAATTCTTGAAAAATTGATATTCAGGGAAGTCAGATCAGCGCATTTGACTTCCCTGCTGTTTTTTAGCCGACCTGGTTTTGCAGGTTTTTATTGATGGTGCAGGAAAAAGTAGCTCCTTCTCCCAGGCTTGATTCCACCCAGATATTTCCTTCATGTTGTTCGATAATTTTTTGACAAATGGCCAGCCCCAGTCCGGTACCCGGATGGTCTTTACTGCTATGTAGTTTTTTGAACAACATGAATATTTGTTTCTGGAATTCTTTTCGGATACCAATGCCGTTGTCCTGAATGCTTATCTTCCAGTAGTCGCCATAATCTTTCATAGAGAGGTCCACTTTCGAAGGAGTATCCGGTTTTCTGAATTTGATAGCATTGGTGATGAGATTCAAAAATAGTTGTTTCATCTTGGTTGGATTGGCATGAAACAAGGGAGGCAATTCATGGATAGTAACTTCAGCGCCGGTTTCTTTGATGTAACTTTCAAGCCCGTTGAGGACTTCTTTTAATAATAATACAGTATTGATAGGTTCGATACTGTGATTCTCAGTGTTTACCCGTGAATAGGTCAGTAAATCTTCGACCAGGTCATTCATTTGGGTCGCACCATTTACGATGAGATTTATATGGTTAATGGCAATTTCATCGAGCTGATCACTATACCTGCTTTTAAGTAGTCCTGCAAAATTCCTGATCGTTCTAAGGGGTTCCCGCAAATCATGAGAGGCGATATAGGCGAAATTTTCAAGTTGAAGATTGGAGTCGATATATTTCTGGAGTTGCCGGTTTTTTTCATCAAGCTCATTCATCTTGCGTTTGAGTTCATCCTCCGCTTTTTTAAAATGGGTAACATCATTAAATACTGCAATAACTTCTGAGTCAGTTAAACGGTTAATTTTCGCTTCATAAAAATAAATCATCTCATCTTTAGGCAGGACGAATTCTAATTTTTGTATTTTTTTAGAGTCAATAGATTTTTTGATATTGGACGAAATTGCCTGACAGATATAAGCCGGAAAAACATTGGACAATTTTTTTCCGGAAAGATCATGTATTTCAGCAAGAAAGCCTGGGGGATCACCGGTTGGAAAGCGGTAGAGGAATTCTCCCTCGTCGCTTATTATGAATTTTGCTCCAGGCAACGCTTCCATAAGTGCATTTCGAAGTGCTGGATTTTTATTTAAGTATTTATCTATCACAGCTGAAACATCTCGTTTAGATCGTGAATATAAAATCGGGCTCTTTGCTCCCTTTTGCTAATGTAAGCTTTTAGGATTTTATTAGAAAAGATTTTATTTGCTATTTGATTTACCGGGACTTTAAAGCCCCTTTCCATGATGAATTTGGGTAAATTTCCATTATTCTATAATTATCTTTTTACTAAACCAGTTATTTCCTATTTGCGCAACACAGAAATAAATTCCGGAGGAAAGGGTTGAAACGTCCATTGGCAACTGGTTATAACCCGGGTGGCAAAAACCCGCATATTGCTTTAGCTTTCGGCCGTCCATAGAAAAAATATTGATGGTGAATTGGTCAGCCCGGTCCATGGTAAAAGAACAACTAATTACTTCTTCAGCCGGGTTGGGAAATACTTCAAAATTTGAGGTAGCCGCTCGATCGATTACCGATGAAGGGTCACCGGCATTAACTACCGTGCCTTTTCCCGGAGCATAAGCGCATACGAAATCCCCTTCCTGGGAAGACACACAAGCCTGGGTATGATAATTGTGCATATCCATGATCTCAATGTCATCGACAAACCAACCAATCCCTTCTTCCATGTCACCCTCTTCTTCCGTATCAGATCCGAAACGGAATCTTACCAGAATATATTCGCCGGAAAAGGGAGACAGATCTACATAACTGTCTACATAACCATTGCTGTCCCCCCAAAAAGCTTTTTGATCTGCTTTGGAGAATGTGAGAAAGGCAATTTCGCCCCTGTATTCCTTTCTAAAAAAGAGGTCTGAGACATCTTCCCAGGAATCTCCTCCATCAATGGATATATCAACGAAACCGCCATCCGTACCGGGTTCCGTATTGTATTTGTGTGCAAATCGCAAAACAGGTTGTTCCCCGTGTACAAGAAAAGGATCGAAGAAGTATAAGGTCTGGTCATTTCTTTCTTCTGTGTCCGGTACAAACCAGGAGAAAATGCCACTTTTCGGATCGTCATCAGAGATGTCCCAGATGGCATTGCCACTAAGGTTGTTGAAATCCCAGAGATTATCGCCGTTTTCCATGCCATCGAAAAACTGACTCTCGGAATATTCCGTAGTTGGTGTTGTCAATTGATAATTAATGGTTATCGAGCCGCCCGGCAGCATATCACCAATATCAAAGGTTATTAAATTGCCATCCAGCGACGGAGTATAACCTGTCGCTGAACCATTGACATAACTTGTACCTGCCGGGATTTTGTCGTTGACGATAACTCCGGTAGCGACATACTCTTTGTGGTTGGTCACTTTGAGCGTGACATTGATATTTTCTCCTGAGACGATTACAGGGGTCACTTGTTTCTCCAGTTTGAGTTCTTGAAGTCATTCGGGCAGTGTTTCAAACCCGGGAAAGCCATCATTTCTGTCGTAGACCGATCCCTGGTCAGCATCATACCCGATTCCCCTCCTGGCAAATAATTCCCAAATAAGACATCCATTGGCGCCACCATTTAAGATGGAATCCGCAGCGAGTATGGCATCCCGCCCATCCGTAAAACCCGGGTTGCATGCCTGGAGCTTCATACCGTCCATAACCAGTTGTATGGCCAAATTATTTCCCCCGTTACCGGTTATCTGATCTTCATCAAAGCCGTAAATATCCACCATAGCCCAATACAGATCCCAAAGTATATCCGTCCATACCTCACCAACGGAATGGGGAATCTCAGTGCCTATGATATCGTCATAAGTCTGATCATTGATATTCATATCTGTGGAATAGGGCAACCGCCTCAAACCACTGCCGTTAATACCGCTTTTATTGATATAATTGCCTACGCCCCTTGGAGTGACACCAACATCGCCGGGTTTAACGGTAGCTACCAACGCAAAAAAATCACTCCACCCTTCTCCCATTTGTTCGTCATTAAACAAACAGGTTTCCTGTGCCGGGCCGCCGGTAAGGCGGTTGGATATTCCATGGGCATATTCATGAACGATCACCCCATTGTCAAAGCAGGCATCGATTTTGCCGGGTAAACCATCATCCTGTATACCGATGGAAACGGCAATGCCTTCGTCGATCATTTGTCTGAATATCTGGCAAGTCGATTGTTCAACCATGATGGTTGGGATGGCAGGCTCTTCATTCCCAAAGCTTCCCCCCATCGTTGTCGTTCCCTGCTGATAATTACAAATAATGACTGCAATCGCACCAGCGGCTTCCGCATTCAGCGTTTTTCTTTCAAAGACACAATCCCCGCGATCGATCAGCGCTATTTTCCCGTTGATTTCCTCCGGGTTGATTATGGTTTCACAGCCCAGGGCAGGGATGTCACTGCCATCAAAAGCTTCGGCAAGTTCACCTGTTATGGCCTCTGTCGTTACCGGGGGGCCATAAATGGCATGTCCGGTATTGTATAGACCCGAAATGCTCTCAGGTTCCAGAACGTTGAGTAATTGCCCTCCGGGAGAATTCCACAGGTATATCTGCATCCTTCCGGGAGCTCCGTCAGCCGGTGTTGAGAAATTGGCATTGTTATAATCATTACCGTCCTGTCCCTCCGCATTGACCTGGTCATTGCCATATCCTTCGCCTGAATGATTTTCCGTCTGGAAGTTTCCGGCCGCTTCATCAAACCCGTAATGAAAAGCAAAGTCATGGGCAAAATTGACGGCATAGAACAATTGGGTAATGGCTGCTTCCTGGTTTTCTTCAGGTTGCAGCATTGGGTCAAAAGGAAAGTCAAAATAGAGCTCAGCTCCACCGGCAGGTTCATCCCCAACAGACGAATCATTTTCTTCCACATCCAGATAAGCATGCGCATTATTTCCACGGGTAATATCAAAATCTGCAACGCCATCTCCATCAATATCGTGCCAGCCAAAAGGAGAGGCCAGAGGATCGGCAGGGCTGACCAATAGTGTACGTTCTCCGTGTATAGGGCTTTCTATTGGGAGGGGAAAGACGTTATAAGTCTCCCCTGTCAGGTTAACAGATTGCGATTTTGTTGAGGCCTTATCATTGGATTGACAGGTATTTTCTTTTGACAGGGGAAGAGGTTGCCCTGTAGGAAAATCACAATAAACGGTCAGGTTGTATTTTTCAATAATTTCTCCGGTTTGAGCATCGACGTGTATGTTCCATATATCTGCCGAGTGTTTATCGTCGATCATCAATTGCCAGATTAGTTTTACCTGAGTAGTGTTCTTAACAGGGTGATATTTTAATTTTACCGGAATATCACTGTTGGAGAAACCACCTCCTTCATATAAAAAAACCAGCGGCCGCTTTTCTATTAATCTTAAATCATGATCATAGTCGAGTTGCAGATGACTGGCTGCATGGTCAATCGCCTCCCTGGCCGAAATGGTCGGCTGATGCGCATTTATCTTAGCCGCAAGATTGGGAACAAAAGTATTTGTGGCAAAGGCTACCTGGCCTTCACCGTTGATATGAATTCCGGCAACGGCATTGTAAACAGGGATGCCCTGGTACGTCTGATTAAGATAAATATGTTCAATGGCATTATGTTTTGAACGGTATCGGTCACTGACCCGGGGAGCTTTGATATCAGTGTCCATCAGGTTCCATTGGGACTTATTAGCTCGCAGGTAATTAGTGGCAATCGAAAGTGCGTCGAAAGACTGACCTGTACCGGAAACGGGAAAAAGTAGTGTTGCCGTTAAAATGACCCCGAAGATCGATTTTAGATTCTTCATTTGTTTGATAACAATTGGTAAAAGTAAATTTATAGGGAGGGCTTTTAGGATAGTCAGGGACAAATTTATCAAATCTTACCGACAAAAGTGAAATGAAAATCCTAAGTGCTTCAAAATGAGAGAGATCAGCCCGATTTAATTTTTTGTTTTAAATATTTGCAATTTAAAACAAAAATGTTTATATTTGTTCTGTAACAAGAAAACTCAATATGGAACTTCAGGTTTTAACCAGTAAAAAAGGCACAAAAGTAGTTACAGCGAGTAACCTTCATTCGGTGCTGCAATTGGCCAATCATCACTTTGCCATGAATGTAAAAAAATGGCTCAACGATGTTTACGAATTCCGGGATGGTATTCGCAAGCCGGAGAAAATGCGTGATTTTGCCAGACGTAAAATCAAGGATAACCCCATTCTGGATGATTATTATATCTCTGTCGAGTTGGCCAAATTGATCACATTGAATTCCAGAAGCAAGGTGAAGCAAAAGTATGCCCAATGGCTGTATACTATTGAAGATAAAGTAGAGCAGGAAGGTTTGCTTACTTATGACCAGGTAGTTGCCGTTATGGAACTCACCAAAACCCTGGGTTTGGTTTCCTGCCAGGAAGCCTGTGAGCAGCAACACCTCAAAATTTATGAAGACAGAAATGGAGGGGATGCGAATAACTGGTGGTCTTATCGTGCCAGTATTCTCGGGTATTCCATCGACCGGTTAAAAGATAAAATGCAGAAAGCGGGAATGTCTGTTAAAGGAAAGTCTGCCCGTAAATTGTTGATGAAATCCGATAAATATGAAATGATACGGACAGGCGTTATTGACTTGTTTATGGCAATGGGCAAGAACGACCGATTCGCCAGAAACCTCGGCGATCTTGCAAAATTATTTGCCAAAGAGTTACAGGTGGAAATTTTCGACGACCGGGGAACGATTCCGGCCTTTGCACCAAAAGTAAACCCTGAAGTGGTCAAACAAGTGAAGCAGCTTGAAAAAAGCGGGGTTTTAGGAGTTTGGCAGTAGGTACCCCTCCAGGCATTAGCAAAATGAATTTTTCAACATAAAATAACAAAGGCCGGCGAACATCTTCACCGGCCTTTGTCGTATATGCAAATCAAAAATTTATTCCTGAACGATCACCCGTCTGGTAAGTCGGGCATTCCCATCAGTCAATTTTACCAAATATACTCCTGAAGCATATCCGTTCAACTTGAGCTGCAAATTGTTTTGACCTTTCTCAAGCATTTGTGTTTGCATCACCTTACCATCTATACTGAACACTTCGACCGTTACCCGGTAATCAACCGGTGTAGACAGTTGTATATTCAAGTCTCCGGAAGTTGGATTCGGCGAGATCGTCACGATCCTTCCGTCAAAATCCTGAGTAGAATTGACAGTGTATGCGAATGAAAGTGGCGAAGTAACAGAACTGCCACATTCATTCAGTGCCGTAATCCTCCAGTAATAGATACCGGGTTCCGTGATTTGTGTAAGGGAATAAAGCAATCCGGGAACCGTGGCCGATTCAATAATATTTTCAAACAGGTCACTATCTGAGACTTCAATGAGGTATTCTTCAGAATTTTCAGTGCCATCCCACAATAGCGTGATATTCGGGTCAAAGAAATTGGCGCCATTTGCCGGAAAAGACTGAACCGGCAAACCTGGAGCATACTGCAATTGGATTTCGGTATAGGTCTCAGAAGTGTAAGTACCGTCACCAAAAGTGAAGGTCAAGTCAAAAACATCCGAAGTGATAGCAGCAAATCCACTGACTGTCGCAGTGATGGTCGAGCCTGGAGTTATATCTTCCGGATCAACATTATAACTGACGTTAAGCGTTTCTCCTGTAGAGGTAGAATAATCCACAGATAAGGGAGATGAAAATCCAGAACCGACCTGAATATTGAATTCTAATTGATCCGTCAGGCAAGCCGCTTCTTGAGTAGGGTTTACAGAAACATTAATATCTGGTATGACGGTAAAGCTAAAGGCCTGCAAAGCATCTGTATTGCCACAAGCACCTATTGTCTGAACTGTCCAGTAATAAGTAGAACCATAATCCAGTCCTGAAAGATTGTAACTGGCATTTGATTGCGTATTGCTCATCAGGATATTATTAAAATCAGGATCAGTAGCAACAGTGACCGTATAACTTGTGGCATCACTGGCATTTTCCCAAACAAGTGTGAGCCCGGTCGGATGATCAATAGAACCATTTGCCGGCATCATCATATTGGCAGGAGCAGGAGCCCCCTCAATGTCCATGCTGATCACTAATGTAGCCATGTCTGTTCCGTCATTGCCAATAATATTTACATCATATAAACCTGCAGTAGTGGCTCCGGAAATGGTAACCGTTGTTGATTCGCCGGGAGCAATTGGGTTTTGACTAAATTCAAGCATTGCGCCTTCCGGAAGATTTTCAGCAGACAAAGTAATCGCTTCTCCCTGGAAGCCCGTTCCGGCAAGGATGTCAAATACGATCATTTCTTCGGTACAGCCAGAGAATTCATCTTCAGCAGTAAATAAGGCCACTTCATCCGGTACGGAAGTACATATGGTGAGATCCCAGTTGGTCAGTTGCCCTCCGTCCTGGTCAAATGCATCAGAAATGGAAAGTATCCATGTTCCACTTGCTTCTTCTTCAAGGAAACCACTGAAAGCGTTAACAGGTTGGTAATCTCCTGTTATGGCAGGAGCGTCCGAGCAGGCATTTTCAAAATCATCTGCAGAGTTGGGTGCGGTATCATAAAAATTGGCGGAAATATTGTCTCCGTCACAACCGTAGAAACTACCAGGAACCCCTGGCCTGTCAAAGATGGTAATGATGGTACCTTCAGGGGAAGTGAGGGTCACTGTTAAGTCCCCGACCCAGGTATGGGGAATTTCCAGATTGTCAATCCTGACGTCAGAAATGAATCCCTGCAGGTTAACTTCCACTTCAGAAGTGACGGTTACCACTCCGGAGTCGGAAATATCAACGGGCAAGTCCGGAGCGGTCAATTGCCCGCAGGAAATAGCCGAGGTGGTGAATGTGAATACTTCTGAAGGCGTACCTGAACCACATACATTAGCACCGGTCACCATCCAGTAATAGGTGGTTTCCGAATTCAGCAAACCTGTCATTACATTGGTTGTCGTTATGTCGTATTCATAGAGGACATCAGTAAACTCAGCGTCGGAAGCCAAAACAAAATGATAGCTGGAAGCGCCTTCCATTGCATCCCAGCTGAATGCAGGCGAAAGGGTTTCTCCCACAGCATTGTTGGCCGGGTTACTCAATTGAATAGCATCAGGAGGTCCGGCGAAAATATTCAAAAACAAATCGGAAGTTACAGTCTGATCCCCTCCTGTTCCAGAAATGGAAACGGTGTATTGTCCGGTTGGAACACCATCAGTATCGCCAATGGTCAGGGTAAGGCTTGATCCGGGAGCTGCAGGGTTTGCTGAAAATGCAGCTGTCGTTCCGTCTGGCAGCCCTTCGATACTCAGCATGACATCTTCCGTAAACGCTTCACTTATATTGAGGTTGAATATGGCTTCTGCTGAAGCACACAGGCCAATCGTTGGATTTTCGACAATTACTGCAAAACTGCAAACTGCCTGATCTCTACCATCGAATACAAGTACTCCGGTATTATCCGGATCGAGCCAGTCTCTCAGGCGGGAACTTGAAGTGCCACCACCTTCCCAGGATGCAGCTACCCATCCATAAGTATCATAAGCATTATTACCGCAAGCTGCTGCTCCTCCATGCAATTGACCAATAACCCTTTTGTTGCCATCAAACAGAGGAGAACCGGAAGATCCCCCTTCTGTAGTCCCTATATCCCAATCGGGAACAACGACGTGATTTCCGCCGGGGATTTCTGTAGCACCGCTGCCCCATTCTCCATTATAAGGCGCATCAAATTCAAAACTTATTCGCTTTTCATCCGTACTTGGATGGTGTATGGCAATAAGCGTATCCGCTCCCGGTAATGTTTGCTCAGCAGACCAACCGGCAAAAAAAGCATCAGCCGTTTCCGAGACATCATCATCCAGTTCAACCAGGAAAAAATCCGAAGGTCCATAGTGAGCTCTATATATGGAGCCTGTGTTAAAATCAAGGAGTGAACCGTCTCCTCCCGCACCACTCAGTGGGGTGTTCGGCTGACGACAAAAACTGTTGACATAGTTCCAGTAAACGACCAAAGTCGGAGCATCACCAGGATTCATACAGTGGTCTGCGGTCATAAAAAGGGGAGTACAGTCATTTCGGGTATTATTCACCAAAAAACCAGTACAATAAGTAGATCCTCCCTGGCCATAAACAGCGACAGACTGGATGATATCCCGGTAGTTATCCACAATTCCCCAACCGTCATCGGCACCGCAAATGACGTCGAGATTACAGGAGCCGGACATAATGGAAGTAAACCCAAGGAAGTCGTGGTTTACAGATGTCAATTCAAGTTGCAACTGATTTTTATTCACTTCGGGCACCTGAACTTCAATGACTACTTCATCTGCTTCAAAAACGGGTGTCCAAAGCTGTTCGTGTTCTTCATTGTCTGCAGGGGTAAAAGGCCCCATTACAGTTTTTTTATTGGTCGAATAAAGGATAAGACTTCCTCCGTGGGGCATAAAATATTGGGTAAATCCAAAGTTGATTGATTTCGCACCGGCCGACTTAACCCGAAGGCGCCACACGGCGGTTCCATCGTTGAGTGTTTCCCAATTGCCATGCGTTGAAGGGGTGATCTGCACATCGATGGGAAGGGCAAATTTCGGAGCGATTCCGGGACCGCGTCTTTCCAGTTCAGCTTGTAAAAGTGCGTCGTTGTCCTGTACGGGCATTTCGACTACTTGCACATCGGATATTGGTTCTCTGGTGGGGGCAATCCGTTCATCGAACTGCTGGGCATAGATTCCTCCGGTCACGAGGATAGAAAGGAGGATGATTTGAATTAATTTCATACTAGGAATGGTAATTTTGTTTGTAAGCAAGACCTTACAGTTCTATAGAAAAAATGATACAGTGCCAAATGTAAAGCATTTACTTCATTAATCCTGTCTTTTAAAAGAGCATAAATAGCTCCTAAAAGACAAAATTTTGCTTTATTCCTTGGTACTTAATGTTCGGTCTTTTGAAGGTGTTGATTTTATCCTATATCTTGTGGGCAATAATAATCAATCTGTTTTAGCTTATCGTATTGATGGGAGATCATACCATATATTTTTATTTACTGGTCGCGATAATGTTTGCGGGTGTTTTGCATTGTATTTCTGTTGGGGTGTTGTTTTTCTTTAAGAGATCGGGTGTTAAACGAGGCAATTACTTTTTTGGAATACTACTCATCGCCATCGGTTTGACCTTGTTTCATAATATCCTGATTATTGGAGGAGTTTATGAAGCCTATCCCCGCCTGAAGTTTCTACCCATCTATCTTACCCTAACCTTGCCGGTATCCCTTTTTTATTATGTTAAACTGACATTGTACCCAGCTTACAGGCTAAAAGTGAGTGATGTAAAACATTTTTTATTACCCATTTTCCAATTTTTGTTTTTTGCAGGCATGTTTTTCATGTCGGTGGAATTTAAGGGCAAGATAGACCGTCATTTTTACAATCCGTTTTACGGTGCTTTTGAACAGTTTTTATATCTCCTGGGATTTTATGCCTATATGTATTTCGCCTACCGCTATGTATTGCAAAGAGCAAAAACGGTGGCAAAGCCCAAAGCCGTAAAGCAGGTAATGTATCTAAAAAAGCTCATCCAGGTATTATTCGTTTTGTTCGTAATTCACACAGCTTTTGTGGTCGGGGATTTTGCCGGGTATGAATTGCTCAACATAAACCTGCAAACCGTCAAACCCTATGCGGCAATGGGAGCATTGTCATTTACCGCTTTAGCTTACTGGCTGGGCACCTATGGTTTCCAGGTATTACTTTGGGGGCGCCGGACTTTCGGCAAGGATTGACATGGAGCAACGTTGGCTGAATTTATTTCCATTCAAATGTTTCGATCATCTTCATAAGATCCTCTCTTACGAATTCATAAACGGGAGCTAAAGAATCGGGCCTGGCCTGAGTATTGAAATATAATGCGCCCCTGAAAAAATGATTCGTTGAGTCAGAAAGGAAAAATTGAAAAGGCGAAGCCGCCGGTCCTTTCATTTCAAAAGCAAAACCACCAACCCCCTGATCATTCTGAATCAGCATCTCTTCAATATAATTGGCCTTTTTATTGTGCCAGCCAGCCATATTAAAAGCGTCTTGCATCAATACTTCGAAACTATTCTCATTATTGATTGGCCGGTAGCTGCAATGAATACGTCCGTCAAAAGTAGGGTAGTAAATATCAAACCAGCAGGGATGTTCGGGCATCTCGTCAAAAAAACTGGTATCCTGAACGATCTGAGCACTGACAGGGGCTTCGAAAGAAAAATCACAATAAGCTTCTTCAAAGACGGTATACCCTTTTTCAGGGAAGATAATCCGTGGAAAAGCCCTGGGTTTTGGCACTGTTGCAACGTCACTTCCACAAGAGAAAACCCAAAGAGAAAAAACGATAAAAAGGAGGCTGTATTTGAAAGTCATTATGAATTTTTAGGCAGTTCTATACGTATTTGTTCAATGCGGCGATCATTTACTTTTAAGACTTTGAATTTGAATCCTTCAATTTTAAATTCTTCAGCGGGTGCAGGAAGTCTGCCTGCTTTTTCAAGGAGAATACCGGCAAGTGTGTCTGCCTCCCCCCTGGCTTCCTCCAGGCTTATGGTATCCACTTTTACTTCGCGGCAAAAGTCATTGATCAGTGTTTTCCCTTCAAAGATAAAGATCCCTTCCCCTAATTTTTTGTATTCAATATCGGATTCAGTGTCAAATTCATCCTGGATCTCACCAATGATTTCTTCCAAAATATCTTCCATGGTGACAATGCCGGAGCTGCCTCCGTATTCATCGACAACAATGGCCATATGCATACGTTCTTTTTGGAACTCCTTGAGCAAAGAATCGATCTTTTTGGACTCAGGTACAAAGAGAATATTCTTTCTTACCAGATCCCTCCAATCGAAATCCTCTTTTTCGTTAAGATGGCCGAGCAGATCTTTAACGTATAAAATACCTTTTACATTATCGAAATCTTTTTCAAAAACAGGTATTCGGGAATATCCGCAGGTTTTGACGATCTCGAGCAATTCCTGATAATTGATGGATTCATCAACCGCAGTTACATCAATTCGTGGCCGGATAATCTGGCTAACGGAGACTTCTCCGAAGTTGACAATCCTTTTGAGCAGTTGAACTTCCTGGTTACTCGTTTGATTCGCATCGGCAGTCAAGTCAATGGCTTCTCCGATATCCTGCCTGTTGGCCAGACTTCCACTGGGTCTTCTTTTTTCAAGACGCTTTTCAATACCTGAGGTCCAATTAACTAAAATAACACTGAACGGGTGGAATATCTTGCTCAGCAACCAAAGTGGTGTAGCCATGGTTTTAGACAAGCCGACATTGTTGTGTCTGGCATAGACCTTTGGAGCAATCTCGCCAAAAAGTACCAGGATGAATGTGGCTCCCACTACCGTAATCAGAAAACTGATCACATTCGCAAGACTCATACTGTCCGTTAAATTACCTATTCTGAATAGGACAATTAGTCTTTCGGACCAATCAATAAAGGTGGTAGGCGGTAAAATTATATTGAGGACAAAAGCAGAAAGAATGACAATTGCAATATTGATAAAATTATTCGCAATGAGGATGGTTGCCAATAATTTCCTGGGTTCATCCATCAGATGTAAAATCCTCAGGCTGTTTCCTTTCGGTTCCTGTCTCAGGGCTTCATAATCATTGGGACTCAATGAAAAGAATGCCACTTCAGATCCGGAAACCAAAGCGGAGCTCATTACCAGCAAAACGATGGCAAAAATACCGACGATGACCTCAACTGAAGGCACACTCAAAAGGAAAAACGACAATTCAAAAAAATATAAAAAACTATCCGGTTCAGGTTCCAAAATGAGGACTTAAGTCAAAAAATATCCAAACGTTGACGCTTGGTTTGATACATTAAAAGGGTAAATCGTCATCTCCACCATCATCAGCTCCAGGAAGTTCGGAGGTCGGAGGGGGAGTAGCTGCGGGTGCTGGCTCTTGTTTGGGCTGAAAGGTCGTGCCTTCGACTTCATCGTCAGCGGAAGGGAAATAACCTCCACCACCACCATAACTATTGTCTCCATCACGTTTACCTAACAGGCGGAAAACATTGGCGACGACCTCGGTAGTTTTGCGATTGTTGCCGTCCTGATCCTGCCAGGATCGATGAGTGAGTTTTCCTTCGACATACACCTGCATTCCTTTTTTCAATTGTTTCTCAGCTCTTTCGGCAAGAGCACGCCAAACCACAACATCGTGCCATTCGGTCAAAGTTTGCCATTCGCCACTTTTCTTATCCCTGTAGTTTTCATTGGTAGCAACTGAAAATTTTGCGACGACTGCACCATTTTCCAAACGACGTACTTCAGGGTCGCGGCCTAAATTTCCTATGAGGATTACTTTGTTGATCATTTTCTGAATTTTTAGCCTATTACTTTCCTAAATGTAAAAATTTATCTCCTAAAAACAAAGAGACCATTCTCGGGAATGCAAAGTTACTCAAGTTTTCAATATCTGCCCAAATAAATCCATCGCTAATGTTTAAAGGCCCTTCAGCCTGTATTTTCCAAAAACTGGCCACGATCTTTTGGTGGGTAAGTTGTTGATTACGGGTTTCGAGCAGATCAAATTCCACTTCCTCACTTGCGAAATTCACCTGAATTTTTGTTGCGCCTTCCATGAGGGAAACTTTCGTTTTGACCGGTTTTGAAGATTCGAACAATGGAAATTCATACAGGTGCTGCCATATGTCCTTATCTGTTCTTTTCCGGATCAGTACTGTATTTTTTTTCCGGATGATGAAATAATTAAAATACCGGGTGCGCTTCTTGATTTTTTTGTTCTTCACAGGCAAATTATCAATTTCCCCGCTGGAGAAAGCAAGACACTTTTCCCTCAAAAAACATTGATCACAGCTATAATTTTTAGGGGAGCAAATGGTAGCCCCCAGGTCCATGATAGCCTGGTTGTACCTTCCGGGATTCTCCGGAGGGATCAGTTGTTGTGCCAAAGCACTAAAATATTTTCGGGCATCATTATCGTCAATAGCCTTTTTAATACCAAAAAAGCGGGATAAAACCCTGTAAACATTGCCATCCAACACAGCAGCCCGTTTGTCGAATGCAAAAGAAGCTATGGCTGCTGCGGTATAAGGCCCAACACCTTTCAATTGCTGCAACCCGTCCACCGTTTCAGGAAAATTGCCGTCTAATTCATAAGCGATATGGCGAGCGGTGTGGTGCATATTTCGAGCCCTGGAGTAATACCCAAGCCCTTGCCACAACTTCATGACCTCATCTTCATCCGCATCCGCCAGGTCAAAAATGGATGGATAGGCCTGTCTGAATTTTTCGTAATAAGGCAAACCCTGTTCAGCCCGTGTTTGTTGAAGAATGACCTCGGAAAGCCAAATCAAATAGGGATCCTTAATCCCTTTCCAGGGGAGCGGCCGATGGCTCTGTTGGTACCATTTGAGCAGTTGTTCGGTGAAGAAGCTTTTGTGTTTAAACGCCATGATTGCTTTCCTATTTCTGAGCATTGGCTACCAGATAGGCGGCAATAGTACCAAAAATAATATTGGGCAACCATATACCGAGGAGGGGAGGTAAAACCTGGCCGGTGGCAAAAACAATGGCAAACCGGGATAGCAGAATATACATGGCCCCCACCCCGACACCAATAGCCAGGTGCAAACCAATACCTCCGCGTACCTTTCTGGCTGCAATAGCCACTCCGATCAGCGTCAATATCATGATTGTAAATGGTTCGGCAGTTCTGCGATACAATTCTATCTCGTATTTTTCAGTACCGCCTGTTCCACGTGTGATTTTGTCCTTGATAAAAGCCTGAAGCTCCGGGGTGGTCATTTCGGATTGCTGGTTCAAAAAATCGACAAAGTCGGCAGGTTTTAAATTAAAAGTTGTATCAATCTGCTTACCTGCCCCGATCACCAGCGTCTCGTTCATATCGTTGAAAGTGCGGATCTGGTAGTTGCGTAACCGCCATTTATTGGGAGGCCCAAGCCATTCTGCCGGATTGGCTTTGAGCAGGTAAACAAGTTTCCCGTCTTCATAATGTTCCATCATAAAATTACGGGCAGAACTATCTCCTTTATTGTATGAATTGACGTAAATTTTGGTATTGGGCGCCAGGAACATGTGCACATCAGACTTTTTTCCTTTGTCGTTATTTTGCCAGATGAATGCCCGTTCAATACTCAGGCGTTTTTTATTTCCCTTGGGAATGAAGTAGTGGTTGCCGGCAAACTGCATAATCGCCAAAACCGCAGCAACTACTAAATAGGGCCGAAGCAGCCTTTGGAAACTGATTCCGGCATTAAATACTGAAATGATCTCGGAATTGAAAGCCATGCGGGAAGTAAAAAAAATAACACTGATCAGCGTAAACAAAGGCCATAACAACCCGGAGATGTAAATCACAAAGTTGGGATAATACTCAAACATGATCTGACTACGGGTGATGTCCGTTTCGATAAATTTCTCCACCTTTTCACTAAAATCAATCACCGAGGCAATCATCGCGAAGATGAGTACCACAAAGAAAAAAGTTTTGAAAAACTTGGCAGCTATGTATTTGTCAAAAATATTGAGCATGGACTTTAAACAATAGGTCTATCCTGAAAAAGGTTTCTAAAATAACGTTGGAAGCATATTTTTTGATGCAGGGCAAAGGTAGTTTTTTTGAAACAAAACATGAGTAAGTGGATTCCATTCAGGATACGTCTAAATATTTAATTCCTGTTTTGTTCAAAAAATACAGTGAAACTAAATGGGATGGTAAGGTGATCTATGGTTATTCCCTTGCATTATTCCAGTGTTGCGAATAAACGCCAATAATTATGGTATTTCGAAAAAGCTTTGATTGTCAATTCCACAATTTAAGCAATCGCTCGCTACCGTTGGAATAGGGTACCTAAAAATTCCCTAGTTTTGTATTGTTTAAAATGAGAATCAGAATAATTCGAACAACATGAAGACCACCATGACCCTTTTGTTATTTTTGTCGAACCTATTGCTGGTTCAGGGACAGTTCACCATTTCAGCGGATTCTGTATATATTGACGTCGACGCGGGTGAAGATTACGGAACCATAGATGTTCAAAATGACAGTGTAGGAGGAAATATACTCTGGATGTTGACAACCGAGTGTGAGCCTGAAAACTGGACCCACTATGTAATGGATATGAATATTAATTACATCCCGGGAATTGACAGTATGGGGTTTGTGCTGGGAGCCAATGAAACCGGATTGTTAAGGGTGTTTTTGTTACTAAGTGAACCGCCTGGGGTTGCTAATTACACTATGGAAATATGGGAAGAGGGTGACCGCGAAAATAACAAGTTTGTCCGGTTTTTCTTCAACGGAACTGATTGTCAATGGACAAATTCAGATATTCCTTTTAGCCAAAAGCAGTCGATAGTTTATCCTAACCCATTTACGGATAAAATAATCCTTGAAAACACTACTGGAGCTATTGCGGAAGTATTTGATTTACTTGGTCGACGGGTTCATCGCCAAGAGATAAAAACAGGGAGTGTTAATGAAATTGATTTATCCAAATTATCGAAAGGGAATTATTTTGTTGCTTTGAAAGCAGAGGACGGCATAGTGATAAAAGTGATGGCTGTTTCGAAAAACTGAAGGCAGTGAAACCTGGGCTAAGTAATTAAGATAGCATGCAGATCTTCAAAGCTATGAATATAATGATCTGCATATTCTGACGGCTCACTAAACTCATTCATGCGTTGTACCGTATTCAGATCAAGGGCCTTGCCTGCCTTTAATTCCATCACCGGATTATCCCCTATCACCCATATTTTATCAGGAGGTAAATGAGTCGATTTTTGGATATGCTCGAAAAACTGTTGTTTAAATTTGCGATTCGGATCAAAAGGATCGTCGATAAAAATCTCCTTGAAATCCGATGCAATGTTCAGCGCATTTATTTTAGCTTGCTGTAAACGGCTGAACCCGGCAGTAACGAGATATTTGTCGACGTTCAGATTTTTCAAATGATGATAATCTTCAAACACCCGGATGTCAAGTTGGTAGTCAATGGAGTCTATTTCTTTTTGAAACTGGTCAATAATTTCCTCCGGAAAGTTGTGCTTACGGGCTACGATGTCAAAGGGAATGAGCTTGACCTCTTCGATAATCTTAGCGGACTCTACATATCCGTAAGTCTCCAGTGTAAATCGCTCAATAATGTTTTTGGCATTTTCGAAGATGGAATAATCGAGCGTTTGAGCCGGGAAGATGGTATCGTCCAGATCGAGAATTAAGATCATGGCTAAAATTGTTTTTATGTTTTGGAAACCATGATGTCCAATTTACTTTAAAGCCGCTGCTGCAACTTCCCCACCATACTGTCCTTCCATGTCCGGAAATCACCCTCAATGATATGTTTTCTGGCTTCTCCTACCAGCCACAAAAAGAAGGACAAATTGTGTATCGAAGCAATTTGGGCAGCCAGGTATTCTTTGCTGTGCACCAAATGGCGGAGATACGCTTTGGTATAAAATTGACTGGTAGGGCAGGAACTGTTTTCGTCAATAGGTGAAAAATCATTTTTCCACTTAAGGTTCTTGATATTGATGATGCCCTCAGAAGTATAAAGCAAACCGTGCCTTGCATTTCTTGTTGGCAATACACAGTCGAACATATCAATACCCAGGGCAATGCATTCCAGCAGATTGACGGGTGTACCTACGCCCATCAGATAGCGGGGTTTATCCTTTGGCAAAATGCTGCAAACCTGGTCGGTTATGCGGTACATGTCTTCATGAGGTTCTCCAACGGATAGTCCGCCAATCGCATTACCTTCCCGATCGAAAGAGGCGATGGTTTCTGCAGATTGCTTCCTTAAATCGGAGTAAGTGCTGCCTTGTACGATCGGGAAAAGGGTTTGGGAATAACCGTATAAACCTTCCGTTTCGTCAAACCGGTCACAACACCTTTTTAACCACCGGTGCGTCATGTCCATAGAATTTTTGGCATAACGATATTCACTGGGATATGGCGGACATTCGTCAAAAGCCATAATGATATCCGCGCCGATTTTACGCTGGATATCCATAACATTTTCCGGAGTAAAAAACTGCCTGGAGCCGTCGATATGGGATTGGAAAGTAACCCCTTCTTCTTTGATTTTTCTGCGTCCGGCTAAGGAGTAAACCTGGTACCCGCCACTGTCCGTCAGAATCGGACGATCCCAGCCAATAAATTTGTGTAACCCCCCGGCTTCTTCAAGCGTCTCGGTTCCGGGCCTGAGAAAAAGGTGGTAGGTATTGCCCAGGATTATCTGGGCCTTGACGTCTTCTTTCAGTTCCCGTTGATGTACCGCCTTTACGGAACCCACGGTACCCACAGGCATAAATATAGGGGTTTCGATCTTGCCGTGATCCGTCTCAATCAATCCGGCGCGGGCATTGGAGGCCTCGTCCGTATGTTGTAAGTTGAATTTCATGTTGCATTTTTGATGGGGCAAAAGTACGGATTTTTGACAAGATGACATGATAACTTTTTGTGTGTCAACATTAATCTTTCAATCCCCTGCTCAAGTATTCAACCCGGATTTGCATTTCCCTTAATAAAAAGGGCACACCAGGCGGCATGCCCCTTCAAAACGAAACCCCATTTAAAAATTCTTTATGTATTTATTGACTAAATATCAGCACCAGGATCCGGTTACCTTGCCCTCACGGTCGTGTTATCACCAGCCGTTCATTGATCCGGTTATTGCCTTCTCCCATCTTCAGCAGATAGGTACCTTGTGGTAGTTCGCTAACATTGATCTGGATACTGTTTTGGCCTGGAGTTGTTTCCATATTGACTTGTTTTACCAATTGCCCCATCATGTTGAAAATATCCAGGGAGTACCGCCCTTCTGTTTGGGTGTTGAAGACAACCTGTAACTCATGGCTGGCAGGATTAGGGAAAACCGCTACATCTGCTGCTTCCGGTAATACATCACTTGCTCCGTCCTCCTGTAAGCCACTTCCACAGCCGTTGCCTTCATGAATTTTGACATTTCTGAAATAAGCATTGCCATTGTGTTGACCGCTATCATGATCTGCCACAAAAAACAAACGGTCGAAATCTCCCGTGTAATACTGGCCTACCGGAATGGCGTAATATTGCCAGCTGCCATTGCCGGAATAATTGTCGTAGTTCGTATAACCCCACACCTGTGAACCATGTACCTTGAAGGTTCTGTTGTAGGATATCGTACCGTTATTGTCAAAGCCGAACCCATGGATTTCACCTTCTATGGTAGAACGGAATTCAAATTCTACGATGGTGTTCTCAGTAACAGTATATGGCAGGGCAATGGATTTCCAGGCGTTATTCTCTAATTTTAAAATAGTGTTGTTACTCAGGAGCTGAAAGTTTCCGGCATCCTGGCTGCCGCCGTAGGAGTCGATGGTAAAGTCAGAAAAATCAATTTCATGACAGTTTTCATCCCCGCCTTCCTGGTAGGGTACGCAAAAATCAGTCAATTCCGAATTGGTGAAAGATCCGCCTTCAGCCAAAATATTTCCGTCGCCAGCTTGCACGGAATAAGATCCCGGGCCGAATTCACAGCACATGCCGTCACCATAACTGTCATACATCGTGAAAAGATAACAACCTTCCGGAATGCAAACCGTATCTCTGACGATAAGGCCGGCGCTGGCCTTCTCGAATGGTCCACCCTCGGCCAGTATTGTCCCTGCTCCGTTTTTTATATCCCAGGTGTTTTCGGAACCATAATCATCGAGTACAATGGTAATAAAAACCTCATTCCCGGTACAGATAACCGGATCTCCATTCCCGCCTCCGCCATTACTGCATGGCAGGGTGCAGGTAGCATTATCAATGGTGTAGCGAATGACGTTTCCCGGCTGAGGCCCGAACCCCAGGTTAAAATCAATACCTGCGCTGGTAATGTGGCAATACGACATAATTGTGCCCCCGCCTGAT
The DNA here is from genome assembly GCA_942492125.1 of uncultured Bacteroidota bacterium. Taxonomy (GTDB): domain Bacteria; phylum Bacteroidota; class Bacteroidia; order Chitinophagales; family Saprospiraceae; genus BCD1. The sequence goes on along the minus strand of CALODM010000031.1, from coordinate 624,635 downwards.
GGATAACCGGGGTTACTGCAACTGCCTTCCGTAAACCCGGCGCATCCATCGATAGCCGTATTGTTTCCATTCCAGACGCAGGCATGGGTGTGGTGTGATCCTAATAAGTGTCCCAGTTCATGAGTCATCACCATGACGGTAAAAGAGTAAGTAGGAACGGTTGCATAAGAGGTACCGACACTGGCGAAACTCATGCGGGCAGCTACATAGGGATGACACAGACCATTCAAAACAGCAATTCCCCCGCTGGCCTGGTAGGAGACCAGTTGAGCCAGGTCACCATTAAAGCTTGTGCGGTGAGCTTGAAATTGTGTCAATAATGTTCCACTGGAAGTACCGGAATATGGACTGGGAGTGTCCCATACATAAATTTGTGAAATGACCAGACTTACATTTTCATTGGCATAAAGCGTTGCTGACTGGTTGAATATTGCCGTGATGTAGTTGGTCGCTCCTACCGTTCCGCCTTTATCGTTGAAAATATCGTGATCTAACTCGAAATAAATGCGAACACAATCGCCAGAGCCACGAGCTGAAGAAGGTACGTAATCCAGTTGTTCGCGCGTATATTCATAGCCGTCATCCGGTGTTTCGCAATAAGCTTCCAGTGTTTCGATAACATCTTCATCGTTGTAAAGTACATAATCGTTGATGTTATTTTTTTGGTTGAGTTTTGCGAGTACCACATTTCCAAGGCTGGCAGAGCTGAAAAGCCCCGTCACCTCATTCTCGAAAATACTTACGGCAGCAATCGAATGCTGATCTCCTTTGATGATTCCCCGATAATGCAATCCCTGCTCCATTTTCACGGGCTGGTTGGTGGAACTCTCGACGACCGAAAAGGTTGCATCAAAAATATCCACCTTAACCAATTCGAGTTCAATGGTTTCCCGGGAGCCTGCCGGTATGGTAAAGGTCATTTGCTCGGGAGCCTCAAAAACGAGGCTTTGAAGTTTTTCCGCATCGATTGTCAAAGACTCATATTCGCGAAGGCTGCCGTTGACGTCTTTTTTAGTCGATGCTGGTTCAAAAAGTGCTTTATATTGAAAAGTTTTACCCTCGTATTTGCATTCCTGCACCATTTCAGAGGGCTTTTGAGAAGTATAAACAGATTGTGAAATACCTGTCCAGGCCAGGGTCAACCCCAGCAGTATTAATACTAAAGATCTCATACTTAAATCGGTTTTTGGCTGTGCCGTTTTGTTTGCTGATGATCAAAGGATCACTGACTCATTGTTGTTTACAGCATGCCAGGTTTAATAAAATAGTTGCATTGCCGGGTCAGCCCAAAAGCTGTCCCTTTGAGAAAACGGAGAATACCAATTTAGCCTGAGGTGAGTCCATGGTACCCGCACAGGAAAATGAGCATCTCCCAAAAAATAATGTTTTAAGTAAAATTTTAATCGCCTTATCTTCAGCATAATGACTATGCCGGTAGATAAGAATTAGCCTTCATAAGGTTTTGGCCTTATTATTCGAAAATGAGCGTATTAAGTCCATTTTCTGTATGAGTATATGTACTGGTCGTACGGGGATAAAACTTAAACGGGGATTTTTAGATTTTCAGGTCGAACCATAAGTCGCCCTAAAAATAAATGGGGAAGTCAAACATTGAGAAGTGTAGTAATTCGCATAGTAGCGTTGGTGGTAAAACGGCCCCTGTTTTTGAATAGTATATGTACAGTGAAAAAAAAACGAAGCAATTAGGGAGTGGTCGGATTTGAGCGGGTAGTGGTTTGGTTCCTGTTGCAGGGCACTGTCTGGAAGCTGCTGATTTTACAATCAATTGAGCTTTGTAACTCTATTACGGCATTGGTCTTTACCAGAAACTTACAACGAGAAACCGGCACCCCATATTTAATCCAGCTGCCCTGCCAGAACACAGGTTTCCTTGAATTGTTCTACCGTGCCTTCAGTGGTAAATAACTCGGCCCATATTACATAAATGCCTAGACGGGATTTCTGTCCGTCAGCATTGGTGCCATCCCATTTAAATACACCTTCAGATGCCAGCAATTCATTGGCAGCCAATTGTTTTACAGGCCTGCCCAGCGCATCGTAAACGTATAGGTTGATAAAAAAACCAGGCGTATCCGTAACATAATCGATGAGTAAGATATCTTCATACCCATCGTTATCCGGCGAAAAAGTAGTATTGGCAATGGAAAGAATACTGCTACCTGCTTCAACGGGAACAGAAAATTGAGAATTTTTATAGGTGGGGGTTGCATAACCGGCTGAGGCGGCAGCGGAATGCCAGTTGCCAAAACTTTGAGTGGGGATGTCGGGACTTAACCGCTCCAGGGAAATACCGTTTTTGTCCGATAATAGTCCGAAATGCATGTCCTCATTGTAGTCGAAAGAATCGATGGTAATATCGTTGTACTTAATCGTTACATTACCGGCTTTGTCATCAAACGAAGGAAGGTCACTATAAAAAATTCGATCAGGGAATTCAACAAAGTATCTGTCTTTTATGTCCTGAGGCACTTCCGTGATTACGGCATATTCGCCGGGAAATAATAAATGTCTCCGGACAAAAGAAGTATCCTCTTTCAGAAAGTTAATCAGGGTAATATCATCAAGGTCAAATATTTTGGCTGACTTGTTGTACACTTCGAGGAAATCTGTTCCGAAGGTTTCGGGGTTGAAGAGTATTTCATTGATAACGATATCATCAGGCTCCATAGCCTCCGGCAAACCAAAATAGACGACATCTGAAGATTCCAGTGTATTACCCAGGCAATCGGCAACAGTAGAGAGGGCTCCCAGCGAATAAACAATACCTGTAGATAAGGGAATACTTAAGGTAAGTAAAACGGTATTTGTTTCCGGGTCCTGCACCGTGGCATTAAAAATAGTGATGCCCTCTGAAATAGAAAAAGTCCCCGGCGAAACGGTGGTGGGATCTACAGCCTTATCAAAGGTCACCAATACTTCAAAGCTGCTTTCCGGATAAGCTGACCGCAGTATTGGGCCTGTTGTTTCTAAAGGTAATCCCAAAACTGAATTTTCCGTACCGGGCGTACCTCCGTCAGGATTATCCGAAGCGCTCCAGTTACCTCCACAATCATAAATATTTTCGAAGTCAATCATTTCCAAAGACCAGCCACCGTTGGCCTTTTCTGCATCACCGTACCAGGTATCCGAATAGTTGACTTCAAAAAGTACTTCATTATCAGCACCGAGCATCTGCAACTGACCGCTACCATTGGTGAGCTGGGGAAAAGATCCAATAAAAAGTGTCGTACCAAAAGGCTCAAAAGCTGCGGCAAAGCTATCGTCACACAAGATCACGTATTGACCGGGTAACAGGAGATGTTCCGGTAATGTTTTTTGCGAGCCGTTAAAGGCAAATGTTAATTCCGACAATTGGAAAACCTTTTCACTGTGATTAAAAATTTCAATGTATTCCGCTTCGGGAAGTCCGAAAGGTTCCGGAGAAATATCTGCCATGATCTCCGTAATGAGAATATCGTTGACAACTGGCTGTTGAATATCAAAAAAGGAAAAGGGAAGCGATTGAACAGGCGAAGGATTCCCGGCCACATCCTGAATATTTTCTACCGTAATTTCATAGGAATTTTGGTTGACAAATACAGCGTCCGTAGTCAGTATTACCCGGTCTGGGTTTTGGCTATCCAGCGATGCAGCAACCGGGTTGCCAATACCATTGTTGATGGTATAATTAGAGGTAGTCTCGGCAGATGCAGGGGCCAGGTTTTCATTAAACACCAAAATAAGTGTATTGGCATTTTCGGTTGATGCTTCCAGTAAAACAGGAGCTTCCTGATCTTCATATAAGGGGGCGACGAATACATCATCAAAAAAGAAATCTTCATTACGCGTACTGGTATACTGGCAATAAAAACCGAAAAAATGCCCCATGGGATAAGTATTGTCTGTAGCCGAACCATCCAACTGAAAATCGGCTCCTCCTGAGTAATCTGCATAAACGGACCATTGCCCTTCAGTAGATCTGATTACCCTTACGCGAGCCATCGCAGGCGCAATACTCACCGCACCCGTGACACCGGAAACCAATAATTCACTGCTGTTGCCATCCTGGCGGTACAACTCCAGGGCATCATCTGACCCGCCACTTCCTGCCTGAATGTAATATCCTTCGAGGTCAGCACTGAAATCACTCTCTGAGGCACTCAGGTATACGCGAAGATAATTAGTGCCGGAAGGATTGAATTCCATCCTGAAAAAGAACTCCCAGGTCGTTTCCTCGTCCATGGAAGTCAATGCAGGAACAGCCAAAAAAGCCACATTATTGGCTTGCGGATTCTGGTCAAAGAGTTGCAATTCTCCATTATTTACGGTAAACTTGTCTATGTCACCCTGCCAAACGGGGTTTTCAGTGATATTTTGATCGGAAAAGTCGTCCATCAACTGGGAAAAGCCCTGAGTCAGGAAAAAAACCAAAATAAAAAAGGAGAAAAAAGCTTTCATTCTCGGAATATATTAGATTTAGATTATCAAAAGTAGCAATAAAGTGACAATGCCCGTATTTTTGTTTTAAATTTGCAGGCTTTAAATATTTGCAGTTTCAAGTTAAATTTAATGAAGAACTGTATTAAAATTGAATAGCCAAAACATGAAGGTAGCAGTTGTGGGAGTTACGGGTCTTGTTGGTGGTGTGATGATCCGCGTATTGGAAGAACGTAATTTTCCGGTTGATGAATTTATCCCCGTGGCCTCAGCCCGGTCAATAGGAAAACAAGTGGTTTTTAAAGGTCAGGCATATCCTGTTACAGGCATGCAGGAGGCCATTGATAAAAAACCTGATGTAGCCATTTTTTCAGCAGGAGGCAGTACCTCCCTGGAATGGGCCCCAAAATTTGCCGCAGCAGGAATTACCGTAATTGACAATTCCTCTGCATGGAGAATGGATCCCGAAAAGCGATTGGTCGTGCCGGAAGTCAATGCATCTGTTTTGACTTCAGCCGATAAAATAATTGCCAATCCTAACTGCTCAACCATACAGATGGTAGTAGCACTGGCACCGCTCCATAAAGCATACAAAATTAAGCGGTTGGTAATTTCCACTTATCAGTCCTTTACGGGTACCGGCGTTAAAGCAGTGAACCAGTATAAAATGGAATCTACTGGACAAAAACCTGCTCCGGATCAAATGGCGTATCATTATCCCATATTTGAAAATTGTCTGCCTCATTGTGATGTCTTTCTCGAAAACGACTACACTAAAGAGGAGATGAAACTCGTTCATGAAACACGGAAGATATTGGGAGATGAAGGTATGGGCATCACGGCAACGGCCGTCAGAGTGCCTGTGGATGGAGGACATTCGGAATCCGTCAATATAGAGTTTGAAAATGACTTTGATGTTGCAGAAGTCCGCCGGCTTTTAAAGGAAGCTTCCGGTGTGACGGTTTTGGATGATTTGAGTCAAAACAATTATCCAATGCCGTTATTCGCCAAAGATAAGGATGAAGTTTTTGTCGGCAGGATAAGAAGGGATGAATCGATTGAGAATGGACTGAATTTATGGGTCGTTGCCGACAATTTGCGCAAAGGTGCAGCCACCAATGCTATTCAGATTGCCGAGTATTTGTTGGAAAACAAAATATTGGGTTAATTCCTGAAAACTGCAAAGGAAAAAAGAAATAAGAAATAACAGGGACAATGAATTTTACAAGTTATTAAAATAACAGAAATCGTTTTTTTAATACCAGATAAAACTACCCGGTCACATTGCATTACATAACGAAACAGCGAAAATTATGAAGACGAAGCTTGTACTTTGGGGAGCAAATGCCCAGGATGAACGCCTTTTAGTTGCAGTAGAATTAATAGTTGCAGAAAACAAGGTAAGGGTTTACACTTTTCCGGAAAGTGAAATTACCGAGGAGGTTTACCAGAAGATGATGAGCGAATGGAGGGATGATAAGGAATATACCCTGCCGGAAAATCATACCATTCACGAAAGAGAACTTACTGTAACGGAAGGGATTCTGCCTGAAGACGTAAAGGTTGAAAGAACGGATGTGATTCTCAGAGCCCAAACGGAATGGAATTTTGTGGTGTTATCGAGCAAGCTGCATACTGCGTACCAGTCAGAATTGAATGAAATCAAGGAGAAAATCGATAACCTCAATTTTTTCGATAATGAAGTCTGGGAAGATTTGAAGTCATTCTGGGACAAAGTCCAGGGACAGGTTCGTGACCGTAATTTATTTAAGCACCATTTTTGGGGGCTTCGCGATGCAACCAATCAGCTTTTTGCCAAAATGAAAGAACTCCGAATGAAAGTCGAAGAAGAGTTCAAGGGGACTTCTGAAAATGAGATGAAAAGCTTTATGGCCTCCCTTGAAGATATTGAGGAAAAGGCCAAAAAAGGTTTGCGCCTCAAGCCACTCTTTGAAGAGTTGAAAAGCCTCCAGAGAAAATACCACGAAACCGAATTTACCCGCGAACACAGATCGAGGGTTTGGTCCAAACTGGATGCTTGTTTCAAACTCGTTAAAGAGAAAAGGTTTGGTGATTCCGAAGACTCCGGCCAGTCAAACCTGGATAGGCTGCAAAGGCGCTATAACGGTTTGATTTCTGCCGTTGGCCGAATGGAACAATCTATTAAAAGAGACAGGGAAGAGCTCAATTTTCAGAATAAAAGAATCGAGGATACAGACGGTCAACTGGAAGCTCAGATCAGGGAAGCCAAGATCCGGATGATTGAAGAGCGCGTTAAATCCAAAAGCGAAAAGCTCGAGGATATGTATAAAACAAAAGAGATGTTGGAGCAGCGCATGACTGTGGAAAAGGAAAAGGAAGAAAAACGCCAACAAATTGAAGCCGCCAAAAAAGCGGCTGAAGCCAAAATTGCTGAGGAAATTAAAAGCAAGGCCAAGGAAATGGAAGAAAATGCCGAGCAACTTGAAAAAGCTGCGGAGGCGATTGTTGAAACAAAAAAGAAAACTGAAGCCCCCAAAAAGAAATCTACGGAAGAGAAAGTCGATGAGGCCCTCGAAAAAGTTGAAAACAAGATCGAAGATGTCGTTACCGATGCTGTCGATTCAGTAAAAGCTGTCGCAGAAGTTGTTGGCGATAAAATCGAAGAGGCCGTTGAGGGACTTAAAGATAAAAAGAAGAAAAAAGAAGGGGACGAGGAGGCTATGGCCAGCGGAGAAAAAGAAGAGAGTCTTGTGGACAAAGCCAAAAAAGTAGCTGCAGATGCGGTTGAAAAAGTAAAAGCTGCCGCAGAAATTGTGGAAGATAAGATCGAAAAGGCTGTTGATGATATTGAAGACAAGATGAAAGATAAAGGGGATGAAGCTATGGCAAGTGGAAAAACAGAGGATAGTTTTATGGACAAAGCCAAAAAAGCCGCTGCCGGCGCCGTCGAAAAAGTAAAAGCTGCCGCAGAAGTGATGGAGGATAAGATCGAGAAGATCGTCGACGAGATCGAAGATAAAATGGAAGCACAGGAGGATGAGTCCGAAGACGATAAAGGGGATGAAGAAGGCTTGATGGATAAGGCCAAAAAAGCTTTTGGAAAGGCGGTTGATAACGTAAAGGCAGTGGCGGAAGTAATGGAGGATAAGGTGGAAGATGCGATGGAACAGTTTTCCGATGAGATGAAAAAAGAAAAAGCCAAAGCAGCTCAGGAAGATCCGAAAGAAGAGAAAAAAAAGGATGACAGCCTATTGGGTAAGGCCAAAAAGATTGCCGGAGATGTTGTTGAAAATGTCAAAGCCGCTGCAGAGGTCATCGAAGATAAAATCGAAGGAGTTGTGGACGAAATAAAGGAAGAAGCGGAAAAGGAAAAGGCTGAAGATGAGGCTGAAGAAAAAGAGGATGATAAAAAACCTTAAACCTTAACGGATATTTTGACCTTGTTTTAAAAACTTCCATAAAAAAACCGTTTGATGCATTGTGCACCAAACGGTTTTTCATTTTTGTCAAGGCGCAATTAATCCTTAAGAACGTATCTTACGGAAAGGGCGCCATATCCGGCACCGAAGCCATTGTAAAACCCATTGATGTAGAAAGTAGGAACCCAATCCAAACTCACGTTGATAGGTAAATCGGCAAATTTGTAATCCAGGCCTACATTTCCCTGAATACCAATGGCAAGGTTGTCGTAATCATCAGCATAATAGTCATCATAGTTGAAAAATACAACACTGGCTCCACCACCAAAGTACCACATCAATCCGTCAACAGAAGGGATGTCTTTGTGGATTTGGTAAGCAGCACCAACACCGATCCAGGTCCAACCGTAGCGGGTTCCCAGAACCGTAGTGCCATAATTTCTGTAGCTGACAAATGCTTCGATGGCGTTACTGCTGCCACCAAGGAACATTTTGTAGGAAGCTGCAATTGGTGATCCTAATCTCAAACCTACAGAAGAAGAATAATCCTGTGATTTCAGGGTGGATAAGCCACCGGTGACCAGGGCGAGAATAAGTGTAATTCGTAATAAACTTTTCATTGTAATGATTTTGTTTTAAAGTATTATACAATCATAGCCCAATATAGGGCTTTTTTTCGGCATATGATTAGTACAATCTTCTAAAAAAAATATACAATGTTTATTACATATTCCTTCGGTATTGCCCCCCAACTTCGTACAAAGCGTTCGTGATTTGCCCCAAGGAACAGCATTTTACGCATTCGATGAGCTCCTCAAATATGTTTTCGTGCTCCAAAGCGGCCAATTGTAACTGATTAAGGGCTTCCTGAGCATCTGTGTCCATTGCCTTGTGAAGATTTGTCAGCGTTTTTATCTGGGCTTTTTTCTCTTCATCTGTTGATCGAATGACTTCTTCTGGAATAATGGTTGGCGAACCATCTTTACCGAGGAAGGTATTGACGCCGATAATGGGCAGTTCCCCGGAAAGTTTTTGTCCCTCATAATACATGCTCTCTTCCTGTATCTTAGTCCGCTGGTACATGGTTTCCATGGCCCCCATCACACCTCCCCGGTCAGTAATGCGGTCAAATTCCATCAAGACAGCCTCCTCTACCAGGTCGGTAAGTTCCTCAATGATGAAAGACCCCTGGAGTGGATTTTCGTTTTTAGCCAGCCCCAGTTCATGGTTGATGATCATCTGAATAGCCACTGCCCGGCGAACACTCTCTTCCGTAGGTGTGGTAATGGCCTCGTCATAGGCATTGGTGTGTAGTGAATTACAGTTGTCAAAAATGGCATATAAAGCCTGCAGAGTAGTCCGGATGTCGTTGAATGAAATTTCCTGGGCATGCAGGGAACGTCCGGAGGTCTGAATGTGGTATTTAAGCTTTTGAGACCGGTCATTGGCACCGTATTTGTACTTCATGGCCTTGGCCCATATCCTTCTGGCTACCCTGCCGATCACGGCATATTCCGGATCCACACCATTCGAGAAGAAGAAAGAAAGGTTTGGTGCAAAATCGTCAATATTCATACCGCGGGACAGGTAGTATTCCACGAAAGTGAATCCATTGGATAAGGTGAAAGCCAATTGGGAGATCGGATTGGCTCCCGCCTCGGCAATGTGGTAGCCAGAGATCGAAACGGAATAAAAATTTCTGACATTGCGTTCAATGAAATATTCCTGCATATCCCCCATGAGCTTCAGAGAGAATTCAGTGGAAAAAATACAGGTATTTTGTGCCTGGTCTTCCTTGAGGATATCCGCCTGTACAGTACCTCTTACGGCGGAAAGGGCTTTCGCTTTTAGTTCATGGTAAACATCCTTATCCAGGATTTGGTCACCGGTTACCCCTAACAGCATCAGCCCCAGTCCGTCATTACCTTCCGGGATTTCTCCGCGATAGGATGGTCTTTCCAGTCCTTTATCATCGTAGAGTTCCCTGAGTTTTGCTTCTACGAGGTACTCCAGTCCATTCTCACGAATATAGACCTCGCATTGCTGGTCAATAGCTGCATTCATAAAGAAGGCACACATCGTAGCCGCAGGACCATTAATGGTCATAGACACGGATGTTTTCGGATTACACAGGTCAAAACCCGAGTATAATTTCTTGGCATCATCCAGGCAGCAAATACTCACCCCGGAGTTCCCCACCTTTCCAAAAATATCGGGGCGCAAATCAGGGTCCTCACCATAAAGCGTTACCGAATCAAAAGCAGTGGACAACCTGCTGGCAGGCATGCCTTGTGACAAGTAGTGGAATCGGCGGTTGGTGCGTTCAGGGCCACCTTCTCCCGCAAACATCCTGGTTGGATCCTCTCCTTTGCGTTTAAACGGGAAAACACCTGCGGTATAAGGAAATTCTCCGGGAACATTTTCCTGCAGGACCCAGCGCAAAATTTCTCCCCAATCCTTAAACCTGGGCATGGAGATTCTTGGAATGCGCGAATGGGAAAGCGATTTGGTGAAAGTAGGAACCCTTATTTCCCGGTTTCTCACTTTATAAATGAATTCGTCGGCAGCGTAAGCCTCTTTTTTGGTTTCCCATTGCTCAATGATCGTTTTACACTCACCATCCAGTTTCCGCTCCAATGCTGCGTAAGCATTGTTCAATCCTTGCAGTGCAGCCCTCGATTCAGAGGTATCCTGTTTCTCCAGTTCATAAATCGAGGTTTTCAACCCAAAGAGTCTGCGAGCAACATCTTCCTGCTGGCTAACCCACTCATCATAACGCCTGTTGTTTTCTGAAATTTCCGATAAGTAACGGACCCGTTTGGGGGGTATGATATACAATTTTTCGCTGTCTCCGGATTCCACCTTTAGACTGGAATCGAACACAATGCCTGTTTTTTCTTCAACAAAGTCCATAAGCCTGGAGTAAAGCAGGTTGGTGCCGGGGTCATTGTATTGGGAGGCTATGGTACCGTAAACCGGCATGGTTTCCACATCCCGGTCAAAGAGCTGATGGTTCCGCTGGTATTGTTTTTTGACATCTCTGATCGCATCCAGCGCTCCTCTTTTGTCAAATTTATTGATGGCTATGATGTCTGCAAAGTCGAGCATATCGATTTTCTCCAACTGGGTGGCAGCACCGTATTCAGGCGTCATCACATACATGGACAGATCAGAATGATCGATGATCTCTGTATCTGATTGCCCGATTCCGGATGTTTCCAGAATGATGAGGTCAAAGGCTGCTGCTTTCAATATGTCAAGTGCTCCCTTGACATGCTTGGACAGAGCCAGGTTTGATTGTCGGGTTGCCAGTGATCGCATATAAACCCGATCATTGTTAGCCGCATTCATGCGGATGCGGTCACCTAATAAGGCTCCTCCGGTTTTTCTTTTCGAAGGATCAACAGAGAGAATAGCGATGGTTTTATCGGGAAAATCCAACAGATAGCGGCGTAATATTTCGTCGACGAGGCTCGATTTTCCGGCACCGCCGGTACCGGTAATGCCAATGACGGGAATTTTCGTTTTTCCCGCCTGTTTTTCAATTATTTTTCCGAGCCATTGCTCGCTCTCTTCGGGGAAGTTTTCAATGCCCGAAATCATCCGGGCAAGGATGTGTTTGTTTTGAGTAGGAAATGCTTTGAGTTCGCCGTTCAATTGAGCCCCAAGCGGGAAGTCACATTGTTTCAAAACATCATTGATCATTCCCTGCAGCCCCATTTCCCTGCCATCATCAGGAGAATAAATCCGGGCAATACCATAATCGTGCAGCATCTTGATCTCTGAAGGTAAGATGGTTCCTCCTCCTCCTCCAAAAATCTTGATATGGCCGGCTCCTTTTTCCTTGAGCAGGTCATACATATACATCAGGAACTCATTGTGCCCTCCCTGGTAAGAAGTGATGGCTATACCCTGCACATCTTCCTGAATGGCTGTGTTAACGATTTCCTGTACAGAGCGGTTGTGGCCAAGGTGGATGATTTCAGCTCCGGAGCTTTGCAGAATTCTGCGCATGATATTGATTGCTGCATCATGTCCGTCAAATAGCGAAGCAGCCGTAACAATGCGAATTTTGTTTGCCGGCTGGTATGGTTTTATTTTTTGCATAGGCTTTAATTTGGTTTGGTTCAAGCCTCCAAGTTTTTTTAGAATCCGGGAGGTTTGACCGGCTGCAAAGATACGTAATGTCTCCACAAGAAAATAACCCCTGTGGCTAAACTTGCCTGAGGAAACACTTTCGTTTTAGGATTGATTTCCTTTTTTGATAAACAATAAGATTTTACTTCCTGTTTAAAGTCAGCAGGTCAAAAAAAAAAATAAAATTTGGTTGTAACTTAAACCAAAATATTGCCATGAAATATTCTGAGGACAATAATGTTGGTGTGCCCTTGCCTGATCAGATGCCCGGGGATTATAATGGTCTGCTGTATTTTTCACACCAAAACTGTGGGGTTTGCAAGGTGTTGCGTCCAAAGGTAGAACAAATGCTGGAGAAAAATTTTCCGAAACTGAGCTTTGCTTATGTGGATGTTGAAAAAAGTCCTGTGATAGCTGCCGGGCATAGTGTTTTCACGGTTCCTGTCATTTTGGTATTTTTTGAAGGACGGGAATTTTACCGGTTTGCGAGGGGCATCAGTGTCGGGGAATTACAACAGCGCATTGAAAGGCCTTATCGCCTCAAGTTCGAGTAAAAAAAACGGGCAACCCGAAAAAATCGAGTTGCCCGGATGAATATTCCATTCTGCGTTTTAACGCTAATTAGTTTTTATAACATTGGTGCAATTACCAATGCTACCACTGACATCAACTTCAACAAGATGTTGAGAGATGGTCCTGAAGTATCTTTAAAAGGATCCCCGACAGTGTCCCCTACAACCGCAGCTTTGTGTGGATCAGAACCTTTTCCGTATTTGGTTCCTTCAATGTCAACACCTTCTTCAATCATTTTTTTGGCGTTATCCCATGCACCACCTGCATTGGACTGGAAGATAGCCATGAGAACACCTGCTGTAGTAACACCTGCCAGCAAGCCACCCAACATTTCCGCACCTCCGGCAAAACCTACGAGGATTGGAGAAAGTATTGCCACCATACCCGGGAGAACCATCTCACGGATAGAGGCAGCCGTTGAAATTTCAACACATTTGCTGTATTCAGCTTTTCCGTCAGCAGCATCAAAAGTCTTTTGGTCTGCTTCACTCCACTGGTCAAAATCTTTTTCACCATTTTTGCGCATTACAGCAAGAGCAGCCTTCAGTTCAGGAATATCGGCGAATTGTCTTCTAACCTCCTGGATCATATCCATCGCTGCACGTCCCACAGCACCCATAGCCAAAGAAGAGAACAAAAAGGGCAACATACCACCGAGGAACAAACCTGCCATTACTTTTGGATTGGCAATATCAATAGAGGTGATGTTAGCAGTTTCCATAAAGGCTGCAAACAAGGCCAGAGCAGTCAAAGCTGCAGACCCGATCGCAAATCCTTTACCAATAGCCGCAGTAGTATTTCCTACCGCATCGAGTTTGTCCGTACGTTCACGAACTTCATGAGGCAGGTTCGCCATTTCAGCAATCCCTCCTGCGTTATCAGAAATAGGACCGTAAGCATCAACTGCCAACTGGATACCTGTGTTTGAAAGCATTCCTACAGCAGCGATGGCAATTCCATAAAGGCCAGCCAGCTCGTAAGAACCAATAATGGCAGCGGCCAGGATCAAAATAGGAATAAAAGTAGATTGCATACCCACACCTAATCCGGCAATGATATTGGTTGCAGCACCAGTTACAGATTGTTTCACAATTCCTCTTACAGGTCTTGTCCCTGTTCCGGTGTAATATTCAGTGATATATCCAATACCTAAACCGGCAACCAAACCAATAATTACGGCACCAAAAACTTTCACCGGAGTTATAATAAGGCCTGCATTAGCAGTTCCTTCCTGGATTACCCAACTTTCAGGGAGCATCCACCTAACCACGAAAAACGTTCCTGCAAGCATCAATACCGCGGCGATAAGTTCCCCCAGGTTTAATGCTTTTTGCGGATCACCACCGTCTTTTACTTTTACAAAAAAAGTACCGATGATAGAGGCTATTATACCAACTCCGGCGAGGACCAATGGCAACATTACCGCATTCAAACCGCCAAGATCTACTGCTGCGGTTTTAAATTCATTATATTCTATAAAAATGGCTCCCAGTACCATGGTACCAATGATAGAACCTACATATGATTCAAAAAGGTCAGCTCCCATACCAGCAACGTCACCTACGTTATCCCCTACGTTATCGGCAATAGTTGCAGGGTTCAACGGGTGATCTTCAGGAATACCTGCTTCTACTTTTCCGACGAGGTCAGCGCCAACGTCAGCAGCTTTGGTATAGATACCTCCACCAACACGAGCAAAAAGTGCAATGGAAGAAGCTCCGAAAGAGAAACCAGTGATGACATTGATTACTCTCAATGGTTCCCAGTCCATATTTGAGTAAATTAAGAACAATGAACCAAGGCCAAGCACACCCAAACCAACAACGCCAAGCCCCATGACAGAACCACCTGCAAAAGCAACCTCAAGGGCTTTGCCCAAACTCTCCCTGGCCGCATTTGTAGTTCTGGTATTGGCTTTTGTGGCAATACGCATACCGATAAAACCGGCAAGAGCAGAACAAATTGCACCAATAATGAATGAAACAGCAATCAAAGCGGAAGAATCTTCCGTGCGGCTACCACTCCACCCCAACAGGATGGCAACAACCACAACAAAAACCGCCAATACACGATACTCGGCTTTGAGAAATGCCATGGCACCGTCAGCAATATTCTCTCCGATACGCTTCATGCGATCAGTTCCGGCATCCTGTTTTGATACCCACCCGGAGCGGATGAAGGTAAATAATAAGGCTAAAATCCCAAATACAGGAATAGCGTAAGCAAGATTCATAATTTCTAGATTTTCAAGTTATTACAAAAAGAATGGCTCCGCCTTTAACCAATTGGGAAGCCATAGTGTTTTTCGTTCAGCGCGCAAATTTAGTGCAAAATATTATTTTGACCAACAAAAGGACTAAGTATCAATAAATTAAGGTCAATATTTAAGGGAATCAGGGAAAGAATGGAACTATAGAAGTATGGAAAAAAAGAAAGTAGCAATTTACCGGGACCGTAATTAAAAGCCGATACCCTTTTCGCAAAATCTAACAAAAGACTCGTCCTGTCCTGGGCGAAAGGTTTGCTTTCTAAAAATCATGTCCTGATTGAGTCAATCAAACTGGTTTTCAAACATCTGTTTTTGCTCAATTGCCCCGTTTCCTCCCGGCACGTCCCGACACAACTAAACGGAACGACTCTTTGCATTATACCGCGGGTTGCTCTCGCTCCATTATTCCCCTATTCCTTATATCTTTGCAGTCAATCAGAAAAATATGTTGACAAGGATCTCTTTGATCGTTATAATAATTACAGCGTTTTCTTTTCTGGCTCCTCCTGGAAGCCAGAAGCGGGCCTATAAATATTTTTTCAGAGGAACCATAAGTTATGAGGAGGGGCTTTTTAAAGAGGCCAGCCGTGAATTTGGCAAAGCCTACGAGATTATACCCCGGAATTACAGTATTGCTTTATCTTATGCAGTAAGCCTTGCCCAGGCAGGAGAAATCCAAAGATCTGTAAAGATATTTGATCGTTGCAGCAACCTATTCAACAAACTCGATCCTGAATACGAGCAGAAAAAGGCTACTCTTGCCTATTCCGGCGGGTTGATTTATTCCTATGCAAAAGATTTTAATCTAGCTGCCCGGTATTTCAGACAAAGTTTAAGCCGACAAATAAAATTGGGCAATACGAAACTGATCAGCTCCTTGTATAATGCCCTCGCTTATGCGCAGTTTATGAACCAGTCAAGCAACAGCTATGACCGCGGGGATGTGAACCGCCATTTTCATATTACCGAGGCTGATATGGAAAAAGCCGTTGAGACACTGAAAGCATCCCTGGAATACAACCCGGCTAATCCGGTAGCCCGAAAAAACCTGAAACGGATGACCGATTCTCTGGGCATCCGGTATCCCCTCCTGTTTGACAGTACGGCGATGTTACAGAGAAGGTCGGAGCAGGCTTATGTTTCTTTGCCTCAGGATGTTTTCAATTCCGTTGATTTCCATCAGTTTGATGAGGTTGTTTTTATGCTGGATATTTCCGGTTCCATGGTTATGGAAAACGTCATATGTATGGGCAAAACCCGGTTTGAGGTAATGAAGGAGGCCGTCCTTTATTTGTTACACAATATAGATCCAAAAGTTAAAATAGGTATCGGTACGATTGGAGGAGATTGCGGTACGGAACCGCGGCTTTGGGTGTCAACAGAAGAAAAAACGAGAAAAGATCTGATCTGGGATATCCAGTTTCTTGTTCCCGACGGAACAACCCCTTTACTCAATATTCTAAAATCTTCCACCGAATTGTTTTCACCATCAGACTCCATACGCAGGGGGATCTTCCTCGTCAGTGACGGGGCAAATATCTGTAAGGCTGAAGGACTGGATATTTGTGAATGGGCCACCCAGGTTGGGCAACGGGGCACTTCCATAAATATCCTGACATTCCTGGATGCTCAGCTGAACAATGTCAATGCCTTCGCCGAATATGGTTGTCTGGCAGAGAATACTTTAGGAGAGATCCATTACATCGACAACCTCTACTGCCGGATACAGGCTTTTTCGTTTGATATGGTGGACCGGTTTGCCCCGGAATTTCCGGAATTTGAACGGGTGGATTGTTTTGGTAAAAACAGGAAACTTTGGGCGGTTTTTGAATAAAGCATTGCTTTTGCCCCTCACAACGATCCCCCCGCCTTTGCAAACCTGCGCGCTTCTCTGGGCAACATTGCGGCCATTGATTGCTCAAATAAACTCCCGGCCGCTTCAAAACTTACCTGCCAGCAAAACCTTTTTTACTTCAAATAATCCTTTTGAAAAAAAACGCACAAAATACACCCCGGGGGAAAATGGAAGCACATTGATCTGGGTGGGGTCAGCACCGGAAAAAACAACTTTGCCATTGCTATCAATTAGCTCAACCCAATAATTTTCCAGCGAGGTACTCAGATGGATTTTTTCGGATGCCGGATTTGGAAAAACAGTGAATTGAGGCGTTTGTTCTTTGCTCCCAATAGCATTAACACTGCTTTCGGGGTAGGTCAGTAAAAATATATCAAAAAGCCCCATTGGAGAGGCTAACATATCAATGCCCGAAATAACAGCGCCATATCCACCTCCTACAATAAAATTACCATTATCATCAGACAAAATGTTTGTAGGAAATACATTATTACTGAAAGACTTCAGGGTCCATCCCGCTAGTGGTTGAAGATCGTGATCAAGGCGGAAAACGAAACCCGCTGTTTGAGCACCGGCATTAAAATGGTCATTGCCAATAGTCATTTCTCCGCGGTAAGTTCCCGTGAGGAAAATATGATCTGCAGTCAGCGCCATTGCTGAATTATGTTGCAATAAGGAACCTCCAAATCTCTGGGATCCCAGAATTTCTCCGTCAGGAGCATATTTTAAAATAAAAAGATCTGCCCAGCCCGTACTGCTTTGTATGGAAAATCCATTGTCCAGGTTGATGACACCAACAAAATGCCCGCTTACGTAAATCTGATCCAAATCATCGGCTTCGATATCGACAATATTCTCCTCGTGAACACCTCCTGCCCTGGTTGCCCAAAGTGTTTCACCCTCCGGAGAGATACAGGCAAGAAAAACATCATCGTCAAAAGTTTCAGCCACCAGCACGGTATCAGCAATTTGCAGCGTATCATTAAAAACTCCTCCAATGATAATGTTGTCATTGGATAGAATTTCGGCTTCAAGGATTTTATTAACTCCGGAATATCCAAAGTTTCGTGCCCAGTTAAAAACACCTTCATCATTAAAGGAAGCCAGAAACATATCTGTTGCCGATTGAGCATACAAAGTGGTATCCCCAATAAAAAGGGTATCCGAAAAATAACCGGTCAGGATAATATTTTCCTGGTTGATAAACTCCAGATCAGAAGAAATTTTCACATCAGAGCCTTCAATGGTTTTGGCCCAAAGGAAGTTTCCGGTTGCAGCATCGATTTTTGTGAGGAACAGACTCTTGGGACTTTTGGTGGCCAATAATGTGAATTCTCCAAGTTGTGTTTCCAGCCAGAAACTGCCTGTACCGAAAATAAATTGGTCTTCACTAAGGGTTATCGCCGATATTTCATCATCAAAATCACTGCCGAAACTCACCGTCCATTCCGCCTGATTTTGGTCGTTTATACTGGTCAGAAAAACGTCGCTTTCCCCTTTGTTTGGCAGGGTTACGCCGTTTATATCAAACGCTTCGTCAAACGTTCCGGCAATTATCTTGTTGCCATTTTGAAGGATGTCAACATGGCTCAATGATTCAATTCCGCTGCCTCCAAGTTGCAGGGCATCAATAGGCTGCCCATGAATAAAGGGCCCCAAAGCCAGGCATGCCAGCAATAGCCAGGTTTTCAGGATCATGTTTTTTATCGCTGCTTTTATCATTTTTTCGAGCCTTATCCGTTGGTAATAGGTAAAAGAGTTATATGCGGCATGGGATAAATGTCTGATTGAAAAAGGGTAATCCCATGGACGGTATACGCTGTATCCGGGAAAATGGAATTGTAAAATCCACATTTTATGCCGGATAAAGCATATTTTTGGACGTTTTTTAAACCAGGAATAATCATGCGAATCAAAACTATAACGTTTTTTTGGAGTCTGTTGTTTGTTATTTTGTTGGCGGCCTGCAATGGTGGAGACAAAAATGTATCACCCGATATTCCACTTACAGGAAATCCAACCATCGATAAGTTGTCGCAGGAAATTGCGCAAGACGCTGACAACCCCGCCCTCTATGCTCAACGCGCTACTGTTTTTTATGAAAATGAAGGTTATGACGAAGCCATAGCTGATATGACTAAAGCCATAGCCATCGATTCAGCGAATATTGGCTTCTACCATTTGCTGGCAGACATTTACCTGGATTATTATAAATCAAAAAAGGCGCTTGAGACAATGGAGAAAGTTGCTGCCATGTATCCGGACAGCATTGGTACCTTGCTCAAATTATCCGAATTTTACCACATCCTCACCATGCATGAAGAGTCGATGAGAACCATTGATCAGATCCTGCAGCGCGACCCTCAAAATGCGGAGGCCTTTTTTATGTTTGGTCTGAATTTTAAGGAATTGGGAGATCGGAACAGAGCCATTAATAGTTTCCAGAAAGCTGTCAACTTCGATCCGGATCTTATTGACGGATGGATAAACCTCGGGCAGTTGTATGCCGACATTGATCCGGAAAGGGCAGCACAGTATTTTGATACTGCCCTGGATATCGACCCTGTCGACCCATTGATCATCCACGCCAAAGCTGATTTTTTGCGGGATCAGAATGATATTGCAGGGGCCCTGGCGTTGTACAAGAGCATTGGACTCATTGACCAGCAATACGAAGAAGCCTTCTTTAATGCAGGCCTGATGTATATGGAACTTGATTCCTTGGAAGCTGCCAAAAATATGTTTGACCTGACCATTGGTGTCGATCCGGTCCATTACAAAGCTTTCTTTTTCCGGGGGTTAGCGCTTGAAAAAATGGGGGATACGGAGCAGGCAAAGCGCAATTATGTCCAGGCTCTGACCTTTAAGCCTGATTTTCAAATGGCTATTGACCGGTTGAAAGGGTTGCCACCGGAGGAGTGACCCTGAAGGGGTTGTTCCAGGGGATTCAAGGGGTTTCAACTATCTGATCAAAATTGACAGCTGCCTGCATATTCCCATTTTCCGAAACAGAATTCCTCTCGATACAGAGAAAACCACTTTACATTGGACAAGAATAGCTATATGGTCTCAGTGATTGGTTTTAATCAAAGAATGGTCCAATGAAAAAAATGTGATACTGATCCTATGCTTATGCATATTCTGCGAATGCTCTACAAGCTCCCAAGTTTGGTAAGGTATAAAACACCGCTGGCTCTAATGAAGTTCTTAGGTTTCAAACAATGAGGTTTTCCATTATCGGCCTTCTGTTGTTGTGCTATGCTGCGTGTTTCTGAAAGAAGTAGCTCACGTCCTGAATAGTTTCAATATTGGCGGCTTCTTCCGGAGTAAGGAATACGTTCAATCTGCTTTCCAGTTCAGCAATCAATAACATTTTATCAAATGGATCGAGATTGAGGTCAGCAGTAAGGTTGCTGGAGGGAAAAATACAAGATGGAGGCAAATTCAGCTGCCAGCTCACGAAATCAATAATTTTGTCCTGTGTTAATTTTTGTACCTTTTGCATTCTGAGTTGTGGATATATTTTTTAGTAAGACGGATGATCTTTAGAGAAACGACGAAAATTCGCTAATCGTTGCACAGGCAATTGAAATTTTTCATAAAAAGCAAAAAAGGCGTGATCAAACATTTGATCACGCCTTTTTTGAATGATATTTTAGGTTGATTTACAACTCCAGGTCATTTAATACGGCATCCAGGATTTTATCCTCTCCTGGGATATAACCATCTTTCAACCGGTAACCAAAAGTACGTCCGAAAGTGTTCCAGTAAGAGGCTGTGAATGCACCACGAAGGTCTTTTATCAGGTCATACATCGGCCTGTCGAGTTCCTTTTCGATCATTTTCACCAAAATGTAGCCCTGTGTCTTGGTCAGTTTTTTCAAAGGGTCGGCGAATTCTTTTTTAAGGTCCTTTTGTAATTTTTTCAGGTATTTTTTGCGTTCCCTGTTTTTCATGGTTTGTGTTGCGTATTCCACCTCCCTGAAAATTTTGATGGCCTCGACCGCATAAGGGTGAACAATTACGGCATAACGTCTGTATTTTCTATATCGTTTGTATTCCTCATTATTGTCAAAACTCGTCGGAGAGGAAATGAAGATGTCATTCAGATTGGCTACCAGTAAGGTGTCCCCGCATTCATCCACCACATACTCCATTTTTTTGCCATTGACATAGGTAAATCCATCCTGCTGAGCAAGGATACTGCCAGCCAACAGCATTGCTGTGATAAAAAAAATAACCTTTTTCATGTTTTTTCTTTTTGCATCAGTTTCAAAAAATCTGTTTTTTTTTACAACTGATGAATTCAATGACTTTTCTGAGTTAAAGCCCAACTTGTCATGCTTACAACGTTGGCAATTGACAAACAATTGTCAACAGAACGTTTGGTAAGAAAATATTAACCAATTTGAACGATGATTAAAAACCAGAGAGTACTTACCCTATTCTTTGGTAAAGACCATCTCTGATTCATTAGACATTGAATCGTTGAAATAGTAACCATCCACATCGAGATCCCGGAGTTGTTCAGGGTTTGTAAGCCTTTGCTGGATGATCTGTCTGGCCATATTGCCTCTGGCTTTTTTGGCATTAAAAGAGATCACTTTATATTGTCCGTTCCGGTTTTCTTTGAAGCTTACATGCACGACCCTTCCTTTAAGAGCTGCCGGTTTAACAGAACGAAAGTATTCCTGTGATGCCAGATTGAGTAGGATATCATCATTGTTTTTCTCCAGATCCTGGTTTATCAACTCCGTTATTTGGGTATCCCAGAATTCATAAAGGTTTTTCTTTCTTCTGTTTTTGAGTGGAAGTCCCATCTCCAGTCGGTAAGGCTGTATGAGATCCATCGGTTGGAGTAGACCATAAAGGCCGGAAAGAATACGCAGATGGTCTTGTGCAAACGCCAGGTCATCGTCGGAAAAAGAATCAGCCTGCAGGCCGGTATATACATCTCCGCTGAAAGTCCAGATAGCCGGTTTGGCATTCCGGGGCGTGAAGGGCGTTTCGAACTGTTGGTAGCGTGCGACATTGAGTTCTGCAATTTTATCACTGACGCCCATCAGTTCCTTAAGATTATTTTTTGATTTTTTCTTCAAAACATCTACGAGTTCCTTACTTTTCTCCAACATTCTCGGTGTAGAGTGGTCAGAATAATCAACAGGATCGAGATTGAGGCTCTTAGCGGGAGAAATAATTATTATCATGATATAAAAAAACTTTTTTCTTTGTAGCTTTAATTTCAATGAAGCTGTAGATAATCATTGACTTTATTTATAAAATGCTTTCTTTTGTGAAACAGTAAAATTACCTTACGGTTCACATCAATGGTCTGGTTTCGTACTTTAATGTAAACCGAAAACGAATATAGTCATATAAACCAACTTTTAACTCAAGTAATTATGCTAACTTTTTACCTGATACTTGTCATTGTCCTGTTCTTTCTTGCTATCTCGGACCTAATAGTAGGGGTGAGTAATGATGCCGTAAATTTTCTTAACTCAGCAGTAGGATCCAAAGCATCCTCATTCAAGCTGATTTTGTTCATTGCAGCCCTGGGCATCCTGGCAGGAGCCACCTTTTCGAGCGGAATGATGGAAGTTGCCAGAAAGGGTATTTTCCATCCGCAGTATTTTTACTTCTCGGAAATCATCCTGCTTTTCCTTGCTGTCATGGTAACGGATGTTATTTTACTTGATGTATTTAATACATTTGGGATGCCAACTTCGACCACGGTATCCATCGTATTTGAATTGCTTGGTGCCGCTGTAGCTTTTTCTCTAATAAAAATATATACAGACCCTAATGCGGCTTCTCTGGGAGATTACATCAATTCAGGTAAAGCACTGGCCATAATATCGGGGATACTGCTTTCGGTTGTGGTAGCGTTCTCGGCGGGGGTAATTATCCAGTATTTATCCAGACTGCTTTTTTCCTTTGACTATCATGGTAAATTAAAATATTTTGGAGGCCTGTGGGGAGGCATGGCCATTGCCGCGATTACCTATTTCATGCTTGTAAAAGGAGCGAAAGGAGCTTCTTTTATGAGTGATGACATTGTGAAATCAATAAATGAAAATTCTTTTAAGATCATTTTGATCAGCTTTGCCGGTTGGGCAGTGATCCTGCAGCTACTCATTTGGTTCACCAAGGTGGATATTCTCAAAGTCATCGTACTGGTGGGGACTTTTGCTTTGGCTATGGCTTTTGCGGGAAACGACCTCGTGAACTTCATCGGCGTACCACTGGCCGGCTACAATTCCTACCAGATGTATATAGAGAGTGGTACCGCAGCCAACAGTTTCCTGATGGACGGCCTGGCAGGAAAAGTGCCAACACCTACTTTATTGCTCTTAATGGCGGGATTAATTATGGTTATCACCTTGTGGACCTCCAAGAAGGCCCGCTCTGTGGTGAAAACATCCCTGGATCTGGGAAGACAAGAAGAAGGTTATGAAAGATTTGCTTCCTACGCTGTTTCCAGAAGCATCGTTCGTAATTTTGGAAAAGTAGCTACGGCTCTGAACAATGTTTTACCTGAAGGCATGAAAAGAGGTGTGGAAAACAGGTTTGACCAAACACCATTCATCAAGACTACCATGCATTTGGGCAAAGATGCTCCTTCTTTTGATAAATTACGTGCTGCGGTTACCCTTGTGGTGGCAAGTATCCTTATTGCTTTGGGTACTTCATTGAAGCTACCCCTTTCTACTACTTATGTGACATTTATGGTTTTCATGGGAACATCTCTTGCGGATGGTGCATGGGGCCGGGAAAGTGCGGTTTACCGCGTTTCCGGAGTATTGTCAGTGATTGGCGGGTGGTTCTTTACCGCGTTTTCAGCCTTTACGGTAGCTTTTATTTTGGCGGGTATTTTCTATTTCGGGGGAACTGTCGCAATAATTATTGTTCTAATCCTGGCCGGGGTAATCATTTACCGCACACACCGGTTGCATTCAGAGAGGCTTGAGGATCAAATTGCTTTTGAAAAATCCGTTGATGAAGGAAACCTGACAAAAGCAAAAGCGATTGATTTGAGTACCAAAAACCTCACCAAAATACTTGGTGCATTCAGTGAAATCCTCGATAATACAGTACAACACCTTTCAAGAGAAGACCTCGTTGGGTTAAATATTGATTACCGGGAATGCAGAAAAGTTAACCGGGAATGTGAAAAAATTAGATCCTCCGCCAATAAAAAGATCGACCTCATCGATCCGGAAGAAATGGAGGCAGGGCATATGTACGTCATTATTTCCGATTATTTGAAAGAATTGGGGGATGTGGTCCAGGATATTGTAAGGATGAGCCTGAACCATGTGGATAATAATCACAAACCCTTACTCGAGGAACAAATTGAGGAGCTTAAAGGACTCAACGAACAGATAAAAGACAGGTTCGTGTTGACCATCAATGCTTTCAAAAATTTCGATTCTGCTGAAATTGAAAAACTGCGCAACAGGCTTCCTTCCTTTGTCAAAAAGGTCAGAACGGCAAGGAAAAATCAAATCAGACGAATCAAGAACCATGAAATTGGAACGAGGAACAGTATCCTGTATCTCGGACTACTTGGTGAATTCAGGAACCTGGCTATATTCTCCAACCGTATGCTTACGGTATTCGAGGATATGGTGTTAAACCCGACGGATACTAAGGATTGATGAAAGAAAAATGGCTTATCATTGGTGCATTTGCTGCCATATATCTTATTTGGGGCTCCACCTACCTGGCCAATTTATTTGCCATTCAGGAAATCCCACCCTACTTCATGGCAGGGTGGAGATTCCTCATTGCGGGTGTTTTGCTTTTCACCCTGATGTTTATTCAGGGTAAAGCAATCCCTACAACCAAACAATGGAAGAACGGGGCCCTGATGGGGTTTTTGTTTTTATCCATTGGAAATGGTGCACTGGTCAAAGCCCTGGAGTTCATCGATTCCGGCATGGCTGCTTTATTGATTGCTTTCGATCCTTTGTTGATGGTAATGGCCATGTGGATCCTGATCGGGATAGTTCCTGGGAAAAAGAATATTTTCGGAACTTTTCTGGGGATTATTGGTATGGTTATTTTGATTGGACAACCCTCAATAATGACCAGTTGGGGCAGCCTGAAGGGAATTGGACTGGTAAGTCTCTCCATGTTGAGTTGGACGGCAGCTTCAATTTATGTATCAAGAGTAAACTTGCCGGAGTCAAAAGGCATGAGTACTGCTGTACAAATGCTGACAGGAGGTATTTTCTTGATTATTTACAGCATGCTTACCGGGGAAACCCATGGGTTTAGTCTGGAGCAAATAACGACAAAAGGCTGGTTGTCCTGGCTGTATCTTGTTTTTTTCGGATCTATCATCGCTTTTTCAAGTTTCAATTACCTCCTTCATAAAGTTTCTCCGGACAAGGTTTCCACCGGTACACTGATCAATCCGATTGTCGCTTTATTCCTGGGATGGATGTTCAACAATGAACAGGTTACCCTCCAGTCCCTTATAGCTACGATAGTGCTTCTAAGTGGTGTATTCTTTATCAATAGCCATAAGACGACTCCAACAGCAAAACTTGAATTGTCGGATTAACCCGGTTTCTGAGCTTTCATTAAAAACAAAGGGTACGGACGAATTTTGTCAACGTCTTCATCTTTATATATGGTGAAAAAATCTTCAGATATCATATTTTGAAAACCTGCTGCTTTGAGCTTAAGGGATAATTCACTCCTGTCAAATCCCAGGTGTCCGTCAAAATCAGGATATTTAGCATGAAAACTGCCATCTTCAGTATCGAGATCGACCAAAACAACCATTCCCCCGGGATTCAAATATTTAAAAAAAACATTCAATAAACCTTCTGTATCATCTATATGGTGTAAGGTGAGGATAGAATATATGATGTCAAAGGTTTCAGGGATCGATACGGCAGGATCAAGCAGGTTGATACAATGAGCCCGGAGGTTATCGACTTCTTTGTCCACCAGCTTTTTATTGATTTGCTCAACCATTCCGTGGGAATAATCGATCAAGGTAATAGACCTTAAATCGCTGGCCAGCATGAAACTGGTAACACCCGTACCTGCGCCAAAATCCATCCCGGTCTGATAACCATGTGTTTTGATCAATTCCGAGAGTTGTCGGGCAAATAGAACCGACCTTTGGGTTCGGGTCGGGTTGTCGTCCCAGGTTTTAGCAGCGTCATCAAAACGTAAATTATCCATAGGCTAAAAGGAAATACTCTTCTTTTTGTTATTATTCGGCATTATCATCGTGCTCTTGTGGTTTGCCACTGAGCTTCCTTGCCAAAAATACGAAACCTACGACGAAATGTAATACAATCACGATCATTACGATGTTAACAAAAGTGCTGTTGCCTTCCATGGTTGTTTATTTTGCCGATAAAATTAGATCGCGGAGCTCTTAACTTTTGTAACGGCGGTCACATATACCAATTAAATGGGCAGTTTCAACATATTGACTATTTTTAGGGCTTCACTTTTTAAATAACACCTTTATGTCAACCCAACCTAAAAAGAAATGGTACGAAAGTATTCCACATCCGGTTGTAATGTTGTTTATCATCATTGTTCTAACAGCTTTACTCAGTTATATCCTGCCGGCGGGAACTTATGAGCGGGAACTTATAGATGGCCGACAAAGGGTTGTTCCGGGTTCCTACAAAGTAATTGCTCAGACACCCGTTGGACTCCTGGATCTTTTTACAGCGATTCCTTTGGGTTTTGTTCAGGCAGCCCGCATCATTTTTGTGGTATTGGCCAGTGGGATTATGTTTGGCGTATTGGAAAAGTCGGGAATGGTTGAAAATACGGTAGGGACCATCATCCGGAAACTGGGCCTGGAAAAGAAATATTTCCTGGTTGTACTGATGACCTTCCTCTATGGGTTCCTTGGGGTTGCTGTAGGCTACGAAAACAATATCGCTATGGTGCCTATTGCCGCAGTGATAAGCCTGGCTTTAGGTGGGGATCTGATTCTTGCAGCGGGGATCTCTGTGGCAGCGATAACCGTGGGCTTTGGTTTGTCACCGATTAATCCATACACGGTAGGTACGGGGCATACCATCGCGGAAATGCCCATGTTCTCTGGTGCTGCTTTGAGAAGTGTGCTTTGTTTCGCCGGTTTGAGTATTCTGGCCTGGTATAATGTGCGGTATTTTAAAAGAATCCTCCGGGATAAATCAAAAAGCATGGGCATAGGTTTGGATACAGAAGGGTTTAGGTTAACACACCCCATTGATACGTATTCGATCTCCGGGAATAACTGGCTGGTATTGAGCCTTTTCCTGGGAGGGATAGCTTTTATGTTGTATGGAATTTTTGTTCACCATTGGTACATCAATGAAATTTCGGCCATCTTTTTGATGATTTCCATAGCCTGTGGTATTGTTGCCAGGATGAATCCCCGGGATTTCAGTGAAACAGCACTCAAGTCAATCGCTGTAGTGGCTCCGGGAGCATTTATGGTTGGGTACGCTACTTCGATCAAAGTAGTTATGGAAATGGGGAATATCAGCGATACCATCGCTTACCAACTATCTGCAGCACTGTCAACCTTACCTACCTACGGATCAGCAGTAGCCATGTCACTGGCACAGTCTGCAATCAATTTGATGATCCCTTCCGGAAGCGGCCAGGCCCTGGCAACTTTACCGATTATGATCCCGGTGGGGGAATTGTTGGGATTGACACGGCAAACTACTATTTTAGCTTTCCAGATCGGAGACGGGGTTACCAATTTATTCAACCCGGCTTTGGGTGGATTGATTGCCATGTTGAGCATCTGTCGGGTACCTTTCGACAGGTGGTTGCGATTTATCTTTCCCCTGGTGGGAATCATCATGGTGGTAGCCTGGTTGTTCCTGTTGTTTAGCGTATTCATTGAATGGGGCCCCGCTTAACCAGTGGCCATTTATCAAAAAACACTTTTTAATCATCAATCTTAATACATGACAGCCAGAAGCATTCTCGAAAAACTCGTTTCCTTTCCTATTCTCGGTGGCCAGCCCAACCTTGAAATCATCTCCTGGTTACAGGATTTCTTCGAATCCAGGGGAGTGACCTGCCACTTGAATTATAATGAAGACCGGACCAAAGCCAATATGCACTGTCGTATAGGGCCTGCCGTGGATGGTGGAGTCATACTGTCGGGCCACACCGACGTGGTACCTGTAGAAGGACAACCCTGGGATACCGATCCTTTTGTTTTGACAGAGAAAGATGGCAAGTTATTTGCCCGGGGTTCCTGTGATATGAAAGGCTTTCTGGCTTGTTGTATGAGTTGTGTGCCGGAAATGCTTGAAGCTGATTTGAAACGGCCAATTTATTTTGCATTTTCCTATGACGAGGAGATCGGCTGCCTTGGAGCTCCTGCTCTGGTCCAGGACATCATCGCCACGTATAATGAAACCCCAAAATTTGCCATCATAGGGGAAGCCACCATGCTGGAACCCGTTGTCGGGCAAAAAGGCATTTGTATTTACGAAACAACGGTCAATGGTTCTGCAGGGCATAGCAGCCGCATCAAACAGGAAGTGAGTGCGATCCACGAGGCAACAAGACTTATACTCTGGCTGGAAAATAAAATGAATCAACTCATCGGGGCGGGGCATACCGATGACCGTTTTGAGCCCAACCATACTTCATTGCATGTGGGTACCGTCAAAGCGGGAATTGCTCCCAATGTTATAGCAGACCATTGTTCCTTCCACTGGGATGTAAGGGTAATCCCTCAGGATTCCGTACAATCAATTGTGGATGATTTTAATGCTTATTGCCGCGAACGTGAAAATATTCTCCGTGACAGATTTCCGGGCTTTCGGATTGTGAACAAAGAACACCATCCACCAGTGCCTCCTCTGGACACCCCGGAAAATCTGGAGATTGTTGATCTGATCAAAAAAATATCCGTGAGCGACAAATTAGGTACCGTCGCCTATGCTGCTGAAGCCGGGCAGTTTGCCGAAGGAGGCTTTCAGGCGGTGATTTGTGGTCCTGGTTCCATTGCCCAGGCCCACAGGGCTAATGAATTCATCGCTGTTGATCAGCTAAATAAAGGAGTGGATCTGATCAAAAAGCTGATTGTCGAATTGGAGAAGTAAGCTGTTGAAAATTTGATTTTTTGCCGGTAAAATACCAATTTGTAGCAGCACTGACCAGGAAGTTATATGGAATGACTTCCTGCTAAAACCATAATATCATGATCATCTTTTACCTCAATGATCAAAGGGTTGAATCTGCTCATCCACCTGGTTTGACCGTCCTCGATTTTATTCGTAACCACCAACGTTTAAAGGGTACAAAAATTGGCTGTCGTGAAGGGGATTGCGGTGCCTGCACCATTTTGGCGGGATCTCTGGAAAATGACGTTCTCACCTACCGGAGTATGACTTCCTGCCTTATGCCCCTGGCCAACGCACATGGCAAACACATCGTTACCGTAGAAGGAATAAACGGATCAGAGTTGACGCCTGTACAGGAAGCCATTGTCCACAATAACGGCACGCAATGTGGTTTTTGCACCATCGGTTTTGTCATGTCCTTAACAGGTTTCGCGCTGAATGGCCAGGGTAAAGAGAAAGCTATTGCTTCCATCGACGGAAATATATGTCGATGTACAGGATATAAATCTATTGAAAGAGCCGCTGAGGAAATTGCTGAAAAAACAGCATCCAAACCAGCAGGAACGGCCATGGAGTGGCTGGTGGACAATAAATTCTTACCGGATTATTTTTTAGCCATCGAAGATAATCTGAGGCGTATTCCAAAGCTGAAGCCCCAAAAGGCCGGTAAATTCACGGGTGGCGGCACGGACTTATATGTGCAAAAACCAGAGCAAATGGCGCAGGAATCTTTTGCCCCTTTGTTTGATGCTCCTGAACTCAACAGTATAGAAGAGAAAAACGGTCAGTGTTACCTGGGAGCATCCGTCACGGTTTCCGATATCGCCGAATCACAGCTAATGCAGCGAATTTTCCCGGATCTGGATCAGCACATCAAACTTGTTTCCTCCACGCCTATCAGGAATATGGCAACACTGGCAGGCAATTTTGTCAATGCTTCTCCTATCGGTGATATGACGATCTTTTTCCTCGCACTGGATAGCTCCGTTATTTTGAAAAAAGACCATCAAAGACGTACCCTCAAACTGAGAAAATTTTACAAGGGTTATAAACAACTGGAAAAAGAGCCGGAAGAGATCATTGAACGAATAGTATTTGACATTCCCTCCAAACCGTATTATTTCAATTTTGAAAAGGTCTGTAAAAGAACATACCTTGATATCGCTTCTGTCAATACAGCCTGTTTGTTGAAATTCGATAAAAGAGGTATCATTAGCGAAGCACATATTTCCGCAGGAGGTTTGGCTCCCGTCCCCAAATATTTGACCCAAACAGCTGCTTTTCTGAAGGGTAAAAAGATTGGGGAAATAGCTTCCCAGAAAATGGATGCGTTATTACAGACAGAAGTCTCTCCGATCAGCGATGTGCGGGGTTCGAAAGCTTATAAAAGGCTGCTTTTGCGCCAGTTGGTAATGGCACATTTTCTGAAAATTGAGCCTGAACTGGAACTATTTTAGTCTGACCCAAATGCAAAAGAATTATGATCAATATAGATGCCAATAATCATGTTACCGGACGTTCTGTTTATGTCGACGATGTCCCTGAAATAACAGGAACCCTGCACGCAGCGGTTTATGGCTCTCCCCATGCGCATGCAAAAATCAAAAAGGTAGATTACTCGTCCGCTGCACAGCTTCCGGGTGTTGTTCGCATTATCAGTCACAGGGATATTCCCGGGCAAAATGAGATCGGAGGGATCATCAGCGATGAGCCTCTCCTTGCGGAAGGAGAAGTCCATTTTCAGGGGCAACCCGTTTTGATCGTTGTTGCTACCAGAGAAGATATTGCCAGGGAAGCGGTGAGCAGGATAACTATGGAGATTGAGCCCCTGGAAATTGTTACAGACCCCCGGGTAGCTTTTGAAAAAGGCCTCCTGCTTTCTGATTCCCGGACCTTTCAACTAGGCGAACCGGCTACTGCTTTTGCCAATTGTCAATATGTTTTTGAAGGCCAGGCTAATTCTGGCGGACAGGAGCATTTATATCTGGAAACCCAGGGAGCATACGCCTATCCCCTGGAGTATGGAAACCTCAAAGTGATCAGTTCGACCCAGGGACCTGCCGTCGTGCAGAGAACTATTTCCAGAATTTTGGGAATCGCCATGCATCATATCGAAGTGGACGTCACTCGCCTCGGTGGTGGTTTTGGCGGTAAAGAAGATCAGGCTTCCGCCTGGGGCGCTATGGCAGCGTTGGCGGCCTACCTTTTGCAGCAACCAGTTAAGTGTATCCTGCACCGGATGGATGATATGCGCATGACCGGGAAACGGCACCCCTATTCCAGTGATTATAAAATAGGCCTGGATGAAAATTTAAAGATTCAGGCTTATGAAGCAGTTTATTTTCAAAATGGAGGAGCAGCGGCAGATCTTTCTCCTGCAATTCTGGAACGCACTTTATTTCATGCCACGAGCAGTTATTTTGTGCCCAATATAAAAGTCACAGCACATTCCTGTAAAACAAACCTGCCTCCCAATACTGCTTTCCGCGGATTTGGAGGGCCCCAGGGGATGTTTGTCATGGAAGCGGCCATCGCTCATGCTGCCCAGGAACTCAGGATTGATGCTTTTGAAATTCAACAAAAAAACCTGCTGGAAAATGGCGTTGAATTTCCTTACGGGCAAATTGCGGAAGGTTGTGAGGCCGGCAATTGCTGGCAGGAAGCCCTGGAGCGGTTTGAATATCAAAAATTAAAGCAGGAAGTTGATAATTTCAACAAGAAAAACAGGTTAATTAAAAAAGGCATTGCCCTCATGCCCATTTGCTTTGGTATATCATTTACCAATACACCCATGAATAATGCAAGGGCCCTGATTCATGTTTACGGAGACGGTAGTATTGGGGTAAGTACAGGAGCTGTGGAAATGGGGCAGGGCGTTAATACAAAATTGTTGCAGATAGCAGCAGCCCTTTTTGGTGTAAATCCGAAGCGGGTCAAAATGGAGTCTACCAATACTACCCGGGTAGCCAATACCTCGCCTTCCGCAGCCAGCGCTACAACCGATTTGAATGGTAAAGCCCTTATCGATGCAGCCGCCCAGGTTTTGGAGCAATTGAAAATAGCTGCACTTAAATACCTAAAACTGGATAAGGCAGACCAGTTTTCCATCGAGGAAGAAGTGGTATGGGTTGACGGAAAAGCTACAGAGCTCGGATGGAAAACTTTGATTAAGGAAGCTTTGTTGATGCGACTCAATCTCAGTGCCAAAGGCCATTATGCAACCCCGATCATTCATTTTGACAAAAAAACAGAGAAGGGCCATCCCTTCGCCTATCATGTTTACGGAACCGCCATTTTTGTCAGTAAAGTTGATTGCCTTCGGGGAACTTATACCTTTGAAAAAGTACAGGTCGTACATGATTACGGAGCCAGTATGAACCCCATGATCGACCTCGGTCAAACCGAAGGCGGTATTGTCCAGGGCATCGGTTGGATGACCATGGAAGACGTTGTCTATGATGATCATGGGCGCCTGTTATCCAATGCTTTGTCGACTTATAAGATCCCGGATATTTATGCTGTTCCCGATCAGATAGATGTACATTTTCTCAATACTCCCGGAACGGATATGGCCGCTTTTCACTCGAAAGCAGTAGGTGAACCGCCTTTGTTATACGGGATAGGCGCCTGGTTCGCCCTAAAAAACGCGATGCTGGCCTATAACCCTGACATTAAAGCTGATTTTGCAGATGCTCCGATGACACCGGAACGGGTTTTAATGGCTTTGCATGAAACATAAAACCTCCATTTTCCGAATGCATGATTTTGAACACTTACTTAATAGCCTGTTTAAATTTTCATGAATGGAAAATCTAAACGTGTGCAAAATAAATTGGTTAATTGGTTTTAATTGGAAACCTGGAAAAAACATTCAAATCATAAAAATGCCTAAGAACGGAACCTGATATATCTATAGGCAGCGTAAATTACCGGAAGAGGATAAACAGCGTTAGTGCAGTTTTATTTTAACACTTACCAAAAAAAGTCATAACTTCGCTATATATCCCGGTTTATTAGAGCTTGAAGACCTGCAGAGATTTGAAAACCCCGCAGGCCTATTTGAAAGAATTGACCCGGGACTGTTTTTCATAACCAGACCAACGCCATTGAAAAGAATCACATTTTTGATTTTCCTCCTGACCGTTTTAAATACGGTTCTTTGGTCTCAGGGAGCGGGAGGAGTGCAGCAGGAAGAACCAATTGAAATCAACTTCTCCGCAGCAGCTGGTTTCTATTTGGATGAACTGGAGTTGGAGATCACCGCTCCGGGCTCTTCGGTCTATTACACTCTTGACGGTTCCCGTCCGACTACCAGCTCCACGTATTATTCCAAACCCATTGTGCTCACCAGGACCACTGTGGTTCGCGTGTTGGCGTACCGCCACAAAAGCAGGCAGCGGGAAGTTGGTCAGACCTATTTTATCAACGAACCCGAAACGAATTTTCCTGTCGTATCTATTGGAGTGACCCCAGGCGTATTGTTTGATCCAACGAATGGGCTGTTTATGAAAGGAACCCATGCGGTCGATTCTTTGTGGACCAAACCAGGGGCAAATTTCTGGAGTCGAAAAGAAGTGCGGGTACACATCGATATTTTTGAAGAGGACGGCACGAATGTTTACAGTAATTTGAGTGGTTTGCGCCTTTTTGGAGGCATGAGCCGGTTATTCCCCCAAAAGTCTCTGGCCATCGTTGCCCGGGAACGCTATGGCCAAAAACGTATAGATTACCCCATATTCGGAAAGGGAGAACCCAAGAAGTACAAATACCTCGTCCTGAGGAATTCCGGCAGTGATTTCAGAAAATCCCATTTCAGGGACGGTCTCATGACCAGTCTTGTTGAAGACTGGGATCTGGAAACCCAGGCATACAGACCATCTCACGTTTACATCAATGGTAAATACTGGGGAATTTATAATATCCGGGAAAAGGTCAACAGATACTTCCTGGAGAGTCATTCGGATGCAGACAAAGACAGTATTGATCTGATGGAACATCGCTTCATCCGCAAGCGGGGCACTAAGGAGCACTATGCCAGTCTGCTCAGTTTTATCAAAGAACAAGACCTGAGTATTCCTCAAAACTATTATTGGGTTCAAAGTCAGATGGAGGTTGATAACTTCATCAATTACAGTATAGCCCAGATCTATTTTGACAATCAGGACGCCGGGGGAAATATTAAATACTGGCGTCCTCAGACCGAAAATGGCAGGTGGCGCTGGATACTTTATGATACCGACTGGGGATTTGGATTGCATGACGATAAAGCATACCAAAATAATAGTCTTAATTTCCATACCCGGCCTGACGGACCGCGCTGGCCGAATCCGCCCTGGAGTACTTTGTTTTTGCGGAAGTTATTACAAAATCCCGAATTTGAACGGACTTTTGTCAATAGATTCGCAGATCACCTCAATGAATCCTTTGCCAGTAAACGGGTTGGCCCAAAGATCGATGACATGTACCAGGTTTTGTTACCGGAAATGCCCAGACACATTGACCGCTGGAACCTGGACTTCGAAAAGTGGCAGCACCATGTACGTATCATGCGCACTTTTGCAGCCGAACGCCCTGCCTACCTGCGGATGCAACTCATGGATTTTTTTCCTACGGGTGCTGTCCGCCATGTGCATGTAGCAGCCACCCAGGGAGGCACTGTTTATATAAACAACCAGATAGAAGTCAGGCAAAATCGATTTGAAGGGATTTATTTTGAAAAATATCCGATTACTGTTCGGGCGGTGGCTGATTATGGCTACCGTTTTATAGGCTGGGAAGGGGTTGAGGTGGAGGAAGACGTACGAGGTTTTGAGTTGAATCTTGAAGCGGATACTTATGAGATCCGTGCTGTTTTTGAGAAGTATACCCATCCCCTTGCCGGGAAAGTTATGATCAATGAAGTTTGCCCGTTCAACAAAAAAACAGGGGACTGGATAGAATTACATAATCAGACCGAGGAGATCATCAATATGGAAGGATGGGTTTTGACGGATCGCAAAAATGAATTTATCCTGCCGGAAGTTAATATTGAGCCCAACGATTACCTGGTGGTCTGTCGCGACTCCTCTAAATTTTTCCAGGTTTTCCCAACGGCCTACAATGTTATATCCGGGCTTAGTTTTGGTCTGAATAAACGCCAGGAAACACTGGGCCTTTTCTCCAGAAGAGGAGCGGTGGTCGATAGCGTGCATTATGAGGTTCCGCCGACAGATTCGTTTTTCACGGTTTCTTTGTTATTGCCAACGCTTGATAATGGCGATTTTGAGAACTGGGAAATCAATTATGGGAGGGGTACCCCCAATGCTCCCAACCCGTTTTATGTAGAAAGCAGCATCAGACAGATACAAACCCAATGGATGCAAATAGGGCTGTCAGCCGCTGTTGTGCTCATTTGTGTATTGCTTTTATTTCTTAGAGCAAAAGAAATTTTATAGAACTTATTGATTGATAGTTCTTTTTTTAGAAAAAACTACTATCTTTGCGTGCCGTTTTGACAGCGATTGGTCAAGGCGGGCATATTTTTGTTGAAAATCAGTATTAAAACAGATATAATGGAAACGGTTGCTATTAAAGGACTGAAAAGAAAAGAAACTGGCAAGAAAGCTACTAAGGCAATGAGACGTGAAGGATTGATCCCCTGTGCTATGTACGGCATGGGTGATGCAACTCACTTTGGCGTTTCTTTCAAGGATGTTAAACCTTTGATTTACACTGCCAGCTTTAAGTTAGCCGAGATTGACATTGACGGAACGAAGCATAAATGCATCATTAAGGAAAGACACTTCCACCCTGTCAGTGAACAGATCGAGCATATTGAATTTATTGAATTGCTCGATGATCGCAAGATAACAGTCCAGGTGCCTGTAAAATTTGTGGGCACTGCACCTGGTGTCAAGATTGGTGGTTCTTTGCAACAAAACCTGCGTCGTATTACGATTAAGACTACTCCAGAGCACCTGATAGATGAACTTACCCTCGATATTTCTAAGCTCGAAATTGGTCAGTCAGTTCGTGTCAGGGATATTCAAATTGAAGAAGGTGTTGAAGTCGTGAACCCGGGAGGAAGTCCTGTAGCAACTATCGAAGTGCCACGTGCATTGCGTAGTCAACAGGCAAGTAAAGCAGGCGAAGAAGGAGAAGAGGGTGAAGGAGAAGAAGGAGCAGCAACAGAAGAAGCTACTGCGGAATAAGTCAGAAAATATCTTTTTTGATATAAGCAATACCTTTAGGGCGCAGACTCTCCATGAGTCTGCGCCCTTTTTGTTTTGGGAAGTTAGGCAAATAACATTTTCTTTGTAAAAAAAAGCCATGGAAGTTTTACGCCTTTCTTTTGTTCAGGACGCCCTGGTCTGGGAGGACAAGCAAAAAAACCTTGATTATTTTGGTCAAAAATTGACCGACCTTAAAGAATTGACCGACCTGATTGTCCTTCCTGAAATGTTTACTACCGGCTTCAGCATGCAAGCCAAAAAACTGGCAGAAACCATGGATGGCAACACTGTGCAATGGTTGAAAAAGCAGGCAGCCAGACTCTCCTCGGCAATTATGGGGAGTTGTATTATTGTGGAGGACGGCAATTACTTTAACAGGTTGTTATTCGTCACCCCGCAAGGAAATATTCACCATTACGATAAACGTCATTTATTTTCTTTTGCCGGCGAACACCATCATTATACCGCCGGAAAGGAAAGAATTTTGATCGAATATAAAGGCTGGAAAATAATGCCATTGATTTGTTATGACCTCCGTTTTCCTGTGTGGAGCAGAAATGTGGATAATTATGATCTACTGATCTATGTGGCCAATTTTCCGGACAAAAGAAGATTTGCCTGGGAACAATTACTCACAGCCAGGGCTATTGAAAACCAGGCTTATACGGTGGGTTTAAACAGGATCGGGATAGATGGGAAAGGAATAGAATATTCAGGTAATTCGGTATGCCTTGATTTCTCAGGAGATATCGTTTCCCATGCAAAGTCAGAGCCGATCATTAATACGGTAGCACTCTCCTACCGTGCCCAACAACGCTTCCGGGATCAATTCGCTTTTCTTCCGGACAGGGATATCTTTGAAATCATCGAATAATAATTTCAGCTTTGCTGTCGTTTAGTTCTAAAATTTCAAGAACAGATTGATGAAAATTAAAATTCAAATATTCCTTCTTCTCGTATTTGTTACCATTGGACTGACCCAGTGTGTGTCCGTTTTAAATACGGCAGAAAGTGAGGTAAAAGAAAATACCAAATTATCTAAGGAAGACAGGTTGCGCCTAAATATTACCGAGTATGCAAAGGAGCAACTGGGGGCATCCTACCGTTATGCAGGTCGTGATCCACGTGGATTTGATTGCTCAGGTTTCACTTATTATGTTTTGGATAATTTTGACATAAAAGTATCTACCAGTTCGCGTACTCAGGCGAATGAAGGAAAAAAAATTGATGTGAACGAGGTAAACCCGGGCGATTTGATCTTTTTCAAACGCAGCAAGGCCGGGAAAGTATTTCACGTAGCTATGGTGGTTTCCAATACCAGAGAAGGCATACAGGTCATCCACAGCACCTCAAGGGGAGTGGTAATAGATAATATTTCCCAATCTAAATACTGGAAGCCAAAGATATCTTCAGCACGAAATGTAGTAGCCTCCGCATTGTAATTACAAATTGTTTGACAAAGAAATTCATAACCTGCCAGACTGCATCAGCAGGCAGGTTCCTTATTCGTAATTGTCTAATTACTCAACATCACCGGCATTACCAACATCAATATCTCTTCGCCGTCAACCTCTTCGACCGGAGACAAAATTCCGGCACGGGAAGGTTCCGACAACTCAATTTTCACTTCCTCCGATTCGAGTACACCTAACATTTCAACCAGGAA
The DNA here is from genome assembly GCA_942492125.1 of uncultured Bacteroidota bacterium. Lineage (GTDB taxonomy): Bacteria > Bacteroidota > Bacteroidia > Chitinophagales > Saprospiraceae > BCD1. The sequence continues at coordinate 586,964 of CALODM010000031.1, read as the reverse complement.
TTTAGCATTGAATGCAATATTCAATGGATTACCGTCATAGTTACAGGTAAGTTGTTCTGTAGCCTCGTTAGCGAAGTCCAGATCCTGTGCCGATACGGTGAGGCTGCCTTCGTTGATGTTCAGTACAACCTGGTTGGTTGTCTTATTGGCGTAGATCACAATACGCTTGAGCGAATTCTGGAAGTCGCTTCTATTGACCGTCAGCAGGTTGGGATTGTCCACCGGGATAACCGCATTGTAATCCGGGTACCGCGCATCGATCAGCCTTGTGAGCAGGTGCGTATTTCCAAAAGTGAAAAACGTATGGGCTTTATTAAAGGATAACTTAACTTCTTCTCCGGCGGGCAGGGCATTTTTCAATAGGTTTAATGCCTTTTTGGGAACGATAAAGGAAGTAGAAACTTCACTTTCGATATCGGTGAATGTGTATTTAACCAATTTATGTGCATCGGTAGCCACCAGGATAAGTTTGTTGAAGTCTATCTGGAAGTACACCCCGGTCATAGAAGGGCGCAATTCATCATTACTGGCTGCAAAGATAGTTTTATTGATCCCCTGGGCCAGCCGTTGTGACGGAAGGGTGATGGAGTCTGTTGATTCTGCTTCCGGAATGGCAGGAAAATCCTGGCCGTTTTCTCCGGCAAGCCGGTATTTTCCAAAAGCAGAGGTAATCTCAATACTGTAAGTGCTATCGTCAATAGCAAAAGTGATCGGCTGCTGGGGAAGGGCTTTGAGGGTTTCTAAAAGAATCTTTCCCGGAATAGCCACCACACCGTCTGAATCAGACATTACTTCCAACTCGGTAATGATAGAGGTTTCGAGATCGGTAGCGGCGATTGTGAGTTTATTATTGGAAATGGTAAACAAAAAGTCTTCCAAAATGGGCAGTACAGGATTTGAGCCGATAGCTCCACCGGCAATTTGCAATTGCTTTAGTAATTCTGCTGACGATACGCTAAACTTCATTGCTGTGATTTTTTTGTTGTTTTGAGGGTTGATCTCAAACACAAAAATAGCTTTTCTTCTTCATATATGCACTATAAAAAAATCCACAAATTGTGGATAAACCCTTAAAATGTCCCCGTAATGTGAAAAATGGCTTTTCTGACTTACTTCTAAATCTATTTGCCTTGATAATGAGGCAATTTGTCCCTATTGGCTAAAGTGAATTTTTAAGCAGTGCCGGACAGGGGATATCAAATTTTTAATTTTAGGGTATAGTCCAAGTTCAGGAGCAATATTGCCTTAAATATTGGACATCTTTATTTTCTTTTTACACAAAATTTGTGTTGATTTGCGTTTTATAGTTGGATTTGGGTTATTTTTATCCATTGACAGAAAGAATAAGCAGTACGTGTGCAGACACGGTATAAAATAAAGGAGAAATAAATGAAGTTATTCAGCTTCTTCAAGCAGGAACTTGCTATAGATTTAGGCACGGCCAATACACTGATTATACAGGATGGGAAAGTGGTTGTGGATGAACCGTCGATTGTAGCCATAAACCGGTTATCAAAGGAAGTCATCGCGGTAGGGACAAAAGCCATGCAAATGCATGAAAAGACCCACGAGGACATTAAAACCATCCGTCCATTGAAAGACGGGGTCATTGCTGATTTCCAGGCTGCAGAAAGTATGATCCAGGGCATGATCAAAATGATTGGTACCAAACGCCGTATGTTTTCCCACCTCAAGATGGTTATCTGTATTCCTTCAGGTATTACAGAAGTGGAAAAAAGAGCGGTTTTTGATTCCGCTGACCACGTAGATTCAAAAGAAACATATCTGATATATGAACCTATGGCTGCTGCTTTAGGTATAGGCCTCGATGTGGAAGAGCCTAATGGTAATATGATCATCGACATTGGTGGTGGAACCACAGAAATTGCCGTGATCGCCCTTTCGGGTATTGTTTGTGATCAGTCCATCCGTATTGCCGGAGATGAATTCACCAATGATATTATCGCATTCATGCGACGTCATCACAACATCCTGATCGGTGAACGTACGGCTGAAAAGATAAAGATCAATGTGGGCGCAGCCTCCCAGGATCTCGAATCGCCACCAGAACCCTACGCAGTCAATGGCAGAGACCTTATGACAGGTATCCCCAAGCAAATCATTGTAACTTATCAGGAGATCGCCCAGGCTATCGACAAATCTATTTCCAAAATTGAAGAGGCTATCCTCAAAGCTCTTGAGATGACACCGCCCGAGTTGGCCTCTGATATTTATAAAACGGGACTTTACCTGACCGGAGGAGGAGCGTTATTACTTGGTTTGGCCAAGAGAATTTCTCAAAAGACCAAGTTGCCTGTGCATGTCGCTGAAGATCCCTTAAGGGCTGTGGTAAGAGGAACTGGCCTGGCGTTGAAAAATACCCACAGGTATTCCTTTTTGATCGATCGGCAGAGCAGCTAACAACGAGCTATTTTTTAATTCATAAAAGGCTAAGGCCCGGAGTCACCATTTGTTCAGCAACCTTATCCATTTTTCCCAGTGGTTTATAAATAACTGGCTTTTTAAGGGAATCTTTGGAATAGGATTTTTGAGCATGCTTTTAAGTAAAAGATCAGAGGTTTCCTGAATCACTAAATTCTTGGTGTATGGTTCATTTTTCTAAAATAAATCAATGATCGTTTATCTTGAGGTTTAGTTTTCTTTTTAGCCTTTGTGCGCCGGATAATTAAATTCAGTTAATTTCCCATGAGTAATTTCCTACAGTTTTTCCTCAGGTTTGGCGGCCACTTCATGTTCTTCCTGCTCGAAGGCATCTGCTTTTTTATCATCATTCGCTACAACGACTATCAGAACAGAATCTTTTTCAGTTCTTCCAATAACGTAATAGGCTATGTCAGTAAAAAAGTAGATGGGTTTACAAGCTATTTTACTTTAAAAAGGGATATTAAGGCATTACAAAAAGAAAATGCTGCCTTAAAAAGCAAACTGGATAATGTTTTTTACACCGACCAGGCCGACCGGGATACTTCTTTTCAGCAAACAGACGAACCCATTTATTCTTTCATTAATGCCAATATTATCAGCCGGACCATCCTGGGGAATAATAATAATATCATCATCGACCGGGGGAAGAAAGACGGGGTGGAAATGCACATGGGCGTCATTGCCAAAAACGGAGTAGTAGGAGTGGTTACGGGAGTATCCGAACATTATGCCCGGGTAATGACTATTTTACACAGGCAGGCGGCCGTAAGTGCTGCTATCAGCCGTAATGGATACTTCGGTTCCTTAGTCTGGAAAAGTACTGATTCCCGGGAAATGACCCTGGAGTCCATCCCAAAACACGTTGAAATACAACTCGGGGATACCATTCAGACAAGTGGTTACTCTGATAAATTCCCGCCGAATTTAAAGCTTGGCACCGTAAAAAGTTTCACCCTGGACGAAGGCAGCAACGATTATACCATCAAAGTAGAATTGTTTGAAGACCTGCTTAGTCTCAATTATGTTTACGTAGTAGATAATCTCTATAGTGAAGAATTGAAAACATTGAATCAGGAAGGAAATGAATAACAGAGCGATCGCACCTTTATTGTTTCAGTTGGTATTGCTTGCATTGGCACAGGGACTCATCTTCAAGGACTTTTCAATGGGCATAGGAGGTTATCGGTATTTCCACATACTGATTTACCCGATTTTGGTCATCACTATGCCATTTGGAGTATCCCGTCCAGTACAATTATTGCTGGCCTTTTTACTGGGCCTATTTGTCGACATATTTTATGAATCCCCGGGGATTCATGCCAGTGCCTGTGTATTCACTGCTTATGTCAGACCCGTTGTTTTGAATTGGTTTGAACCTCGTGAAGGCTATAATGCCAATCACGTTCCATCCCTGCAACAGTATGGTGCAGCCTGGTATATAAGGTATGCGGGTACTATGATGTTTTTACATTTATTCGTCTATTATTCTGTTGATGCATTTACCTATTATTACATTCTCGATATTTTACTGAGAACCTTGTCTTCGTTTGTGATCTCCATGGTGTTTGTAATCATGGTTGCATATATTTTTAAATCAAAGCCTTATTAAAATTGATCGGAAATCTTCAGGAACGGCAGTATTATATACAGGCGATGTTCGTTATTGCGGCAGTTATCCTGATAGGGAGGGCGTTGTATTTACAGGTGATCGATGATACTTATCAGAGAAGAGCTGATGCTGTATCTACCGGAAGCCGTATCCTTTATCCGTCAAGAGGAGGAATATATGACCGCCATGGGAAATTATTGGTCAACAACGACCCCATGTACGACCTGCTGGTCACCTATAATCAGCTGGATCCCCAAATGGACACTTCTAAATTCTGTCATTTATTGAATATTGATATTGCTTATTTTGAAAAAGCCATCAATAAAGACTGGAGCAGTCCAAGGTTTAACAAAAGGGTTCCTTTCGTTTTTATGACCAATATATCTCCGAAACAATACACCCGGTTCCAGGAATGTTTATATGAATTTCCCGGATTTTATGTTCAACAGAGAATTGTCAGGAGTTATCCCTTTCCGGTGGCTGCCCATGTTTTGGGAAACATTCGGGAAGTCAATGCACAGGAAGTTAAGGATTCCGCAGATATTTATAAACCCGGGGACTATATTGGTGCTTCCGGCCTGGAAAGGTACAATGAATATTACCTTCGTGGTCAAAAAGGTGTGCGGAGGATTCTCAAAAACAGTATGGGCCGGGAGGTAGATTCTTATCAGGACGGTGCCCTGGATGTCAATCCCCAATCAGGCTATAATTTGCAGACTACTTTGGATGTTGATCTTCAGATCTATGCAGAAAAACTCATGCAAAATAAAGCAGGAAGTATCGTTGCCCTGGATCCAAAAACAGGAGAAATCCTTACCATGGTCAGTGCACCTTCTTACGATCCTAATGTATTGTCAATCGGAAGAACAAGGGGAGCCGCCTTTGATACGCTCAGACTGGATCCAAGCAAACCCTTTATAAACAGAGCTACTTCTGCTCAATACCCGCCTGGCTCTCTTTTCAAATCCCTGGTAGCCCTTGTTGGGATGCAGGAGGGCTTGTTAAACCCCAACAGGACCATCAGCTGTAATATGGGGTATTATTACAATGGACAATTACTGACGGGGTGCCATAATCACCCGACTTGTACTTCGGTTTCGATGGCTATTCAGCATTCCTGTAACGCCTACTTTGTGACGGTGTACCGGGAGATTATTGATCAATATGGTTACCTGACACCGCGTAAAGGGTTACGGGAGTTTAATAACTACCTCGATAAATTTGGATTGGGCAGGCGTCTGGGTTTGGATTTTCCAGGCGAAAAAAGTGGCAATTATCCTACCGTTGAGTATTTCGATAAAGTTTATGAAAAAGAAACCAACTGGTATTCCATCTGGCTTCGGTCAATGGGTATCGGTCAGGGAGAATTGCTTATGACCAATATCCAGATGGCAAATCTGGCTGCTATTATCGCCAACCGGGGTTACTATTATACCCCCCACCTCGTAAACAGGATAAAAGATGAAGACGGTAATATTGTAGAAGAACGTACTTTTGAAAGAAATGAGGTAGGCATAGAAAAAGTCCATTTTGATCCTGTTATTGACGGGATGCAAAAAGCCGTAATGGGGGGAACTGCCGTCAACGCATATATCTGGGATCTACCAATTTGCGGGAAAACAGGAACGGCGGAGAATAATCAAGGAAGCGGTAAGGATCATTCCATTTTTTTTGCTTTTGCTCCGAAAGATGATCCCAAAATTGCGATCGCGGTTTATATTGAGAACAGCGGGTTTGGCGGCACCTATGCAGCACCTATCGCCAGCCTTATTATTGAAAAATACATCCGGGGTGAAATATCTTCCAATCGAAAGTGGCTGGAACAACGAATGCTTGATGCGGTATTGGTGGAGAAAGAAGTGGAACAATAAACCATCGAGAAAGCAAAGGTTCTTCCAGTCTCTCCCCTCCGTAATTCGAAATTACCTTTCGCAATTAAAAATTCATCCCTATCTTTAGACAAAACAATCAAACAATAATGGCAAATCCTTATCCTCATCTGCTCGCACCCCTTGATTTGGGTTTCACCCAATTGAATAACCGCGTTTTAATGGGCTCTATGCATACCGGGCTCGAAGAAGCCAGAGGGGGGTTTGAAAAAATGGCCGTATATTTTGCAGAACGGGCCCGTGGAGGTGTGGGACTCATTGTTACTGGCGGCATTGCCCCAAACCGGGCTGGATGGGTAGCTCCTTTTTCAGGACAAATGTCTACTTCAAGGCAAGCCAGGAAACACTTGGTGGTTACAGAAGCTGTACACCATGAAGGTGGAAAAATTTGCATGCAAATCCTGCACTCCGGCCGGTATGGTTATCACCCGTTTAACGTTGCACCTTCTGCCATCAAATCCCCGATCACCCCTTTCCGGCCCAGAGCGTTGAGTGGCCGGGGTGTAGAGAAGACCATCAATGATTTTGTCAGGGCGGCAGTTCTGGCACAGGAAGCAGGATACGACGGTGTGGAAATCATGGGCTCGGAAGGGTACCTGATCAACCAGTTTATTGTAAAAAAAACCAATAAGCGTACAGATGAATGGGGAGGTGCCTATGAAAACCGCATCAGGTTGCCGTTAGAGATTGTACGTCGGACAAGGGAAGCTGTCGGAGAAAATTTCATTATAATTTACCGGTTGTCGATGTTGGATCTGGTACCAGAAGGCAGTACCTGGGAAGAGGTCGTATTACTTGCCAAAGAAATTGAAAAGGCTGGAGCTACAATTATCAATACGGGCATTGGCTGGCATGAAGCTCGGGTCCCTACCATTGCAACCATGGTCCCTCGTGGTGGTTTTAGCTGGGTCACCAAAAAAATGATGGGCGAAGTAAGCATTCCCCTGATTACCACCAACAGAATCAATACACCTGAATTAGCAGAAAACATCCTGGCTGACGGCCATGCGGATATGGTTTCCATGGCCAGGCCGTTCCTTGCCGATGCTGATTTTGTGAATAAAGCAAAAGCAAACAAACCGGAATCGATCAATACCTGTATCGCTTGTAATCAGGCATGCCTGGATCACGTATTTAAAAATACCAGGGCAACCTGCCTGGTCAATCCAAGAGCCTGTTATGAGACTGAATTGAATTACCTCCCTGTAACCAAAGCCAAAAAACTGGCGGTAGTAGGCGCCGGTCCTGCCGGACTGACTTTTGCGACGATCGCTGCGGAACGCGGACATGAGGTACACCTTTACGAAGCCGCTTCCGAAATCGGCGGACAGCTCAACCTGGCCAAACAAATTCCGGGAAAGGAAGAATTCCATGAAACCATCCGGTATTTTAATACAAGAATCAAGGAAACCGGCGTTCACCTTCACCTCAATACGCGCTTCGGTAAAGATACCTTTGAACAGTCAGCTTTTGATGAAGTGATCACGGCGACGGGCATATTGCCGCGAAAAGTGCAAATGCCGGGTATTGACCATGAGAAGGTCTGTACCTATATCGACATATTAACCGGCAAAGTCGTGGCCGGTGAAAAAGTAGCTATCATCGGTGCAGGAGGTATCGGATTTGATGTCGCTGAGTTCCTAAGCCACGAAGGAGAATCCAATAGCCTCCATACCAAAGCTTTTATGAAAGAATGGGGCGTAGACATGGACTACCAGACAGGAGGAGCACTAGCCGAACCAGCAGTCGAAACTTCACCACGGCAAATCTGGATGATGCAAAGGTCTAAAGGGAAAATGGGAGCCAAACTTGGTAAAACGACCGGATGGATACACCGGGCCGCCCTGGTGAAAAAGAAGGTAACGATGCTGAACAATGTCGCCTATGATCGAATTGACGATCAAGGGTTGCATGTTTCTGTAAGAGGTCAATCGAAAGTACTGGGCGCTGATACCGTCGTTATTTGTGCGGGACAGGTTTCCTTTAACGAGCTGCATGCCCAACTGGAAGGAAGTGACGTAAAAGTCCACCTCATTGGCGGTGCCTTTGAGGCAAGAGAGATAGATGCTAAACGTGCAATCCGCCAGGCCGCGGAACTGGCCGCAGAGATTTAGCATTGACAATTGTCGATTTTTTATCCGGGCAAACCTGACACCCCGAATATCGGGTTTTAAAGAACCTAAAGGTGAAGATAAAGCCCTTTATGTTAAGACTTTTTTTCAATTACCCAACCTTTGAATTATGAGCAATTTTTCCATTGTATTCGTTTGTCTCTTTTTTTCAGGATTGAATGGTCTGTCTGGCCAGGTATTAAATTTGCAGAAAGATTCCATTAATGCGGAACAGGTTGTGCGAAAGCTGTATGACCTGGTAACTTTTGAAGCCAACAATACGCCGGACTGGGAAGAAGTTAAATCTTTGTTCGTTGAAGAGGCTACCGTCGTTTTACGTGTTTCCCGTACAGCGCATAAAATTTTCTCCCGGCAGGCCTTTGTCGATGATTTTCAAAACTTCATTGACCAGTCCAAAGTGGATCAAACAGGTTTCGTAGAAAAGATTGTCAGCCTGAAAATTATGGAGATGGGGAATATCGCCCATGGTTGGGTGGTTTATGAAGCCAGTATACCGGGGTCTCCACGGCCACCTCAGCAAGGAGTGGATAGTTTTCAGCTATTGAAAAAGGATGGGCAATGGCTGATCGTTTCCATTGTCAATGAGATACCTACAGCCGAAAAGCCTGTTCCTGAAGAGATCTTAAAGCAATAGCACCTTTCCTTTTTTAACTCAGAAATAGATCTTGTACTGGACATTTGGGAAGAAACCACGTTGGTAAGTCGTTTGAATGTTTCCGGAAGTTGCACTATAAACCCGCTGGAATATATTCTGGCGGTCGGTAAGGTTCATCAGGTCTACCGACCACTCCTGGGTAGTTTTTACGCCATTGAGTCGAAAAGTGACTTTAAAATCCAGCCTGAAATAGTCTTTGAGTTGGTTGGAAAAGGCTTCTTCGTCTATGATGATCTCCTGGCCAGACAAACGAGACGCTCCAATGTCAATCGGTGAATACCTGCGCCCTCCTGCATAGGTTACCCTTGAGTCAAAGGCAAGGGTTATCTTTTTTCCAATGTTGAATTCTTTACCCCCCAAGGCGTTAAAAACGTAGTTACTGTTATACAAGGTATTGCGTAAAACACCATCGCTTCCTCTGTACTTAGAGTCAAAAATGGATGCTGTCATCAGAAAGTAATAACCCTGGCTGAAAAATTTCTCAAGGGTCAATTCAAGCCCATAGTTTCGGCCGGTTCCTTCATTTTCAATACCTGTTCTCGTAGGGAGGGCGAAGTCTGCACCAGCGTTCAACATACTGAAAGAAGACGGTGTCATATCTACAGGGATGTTGAATAAATATTGATAATAAACTTCGGTTTTCAACCGGATATTGTTGTTGAAGAAGAAATCATAACCCAGGACGAAGTGGGTGCTTTTAGAAAAGTCGAGGCTGGTGTTCGGTGATGGTCCTTCAAAATCTTCCTTGCTGAAGTAAACAACAATGGGTTGGAGCTGGCTGTGGAGCCCTGCCCCAAAGTTGAGGGTCTGTTTGTCATTAAATTTATATCGGATCCCTAATCGGGGTTCTAGGGAGAAGCGATCGTTCAATCCAAAAAATTGTTGATGGAGACCAAAATTCATCACCAATTTTTCATTAGGTCGATTCTGCCAGTTCAAGTAACCCTGGAAGAGAGAGGCTTTCCCCTGATAGTCGGCAATAGGCAGGGAACGGCCATTTACAAAAGTGGTATCACCAAAGTTAATGTCGAATAAATTATAGATCACTCCAGCGCTTAGATTGTTTTGGGCACTAAGTTTTTTATTAACTTTTAGATGGGCGGCATACTTCCCCTTGATTCGATTGAATTTTACGGAGGGCACATACTCATCTGTTTCTTCACTCAGGGAATCCAGTTTTCCAGTGGTCTGCACACCGGTTGCTGCGACAGTGAGTTTGGTGTAAGTGGTGCTGTTGAAGAAGTAGGTATGTGACGCTCCGATCATGCCAGTTCTGCCATCGAAAGTTGAATTTTCCAAATCTGAGAACAAGTTGGTAGAATCCTGTTCGGCCACAGGGCGAACTTCTATATGACTGAGCCCGGCGATCCCCCAAACGGCAAAATGTCCGGCTTTTTCAGTGGGAAAATCCATTTTGAAGGTCACATCCTGGTATTCGGGAACAGATTCCCCTGTGCCAAGATCAAACCCGAGTTCTTGAAAAACACCGAGGGTAGAAAGTCTGTAATTGACGAGATAAGAAGCGCGTTTCCCCTTGCTAAAAGGACCCTCTACTCCAAATTCGAGACCGTTAAAACCGATTTGTCCGAGATATTCTTTTTTATTACTGTTACCATTGCGCAGGCGAAGGTCAAAAACGCCGGAAAGGGCATTGCCATAATCAGCGCTCCAGGCACTCGTCATAAAGTCGGAGTTGCTCAGGTTGTTGATGTTGAGCATACTGATAGGACCCCCTGTTGTACCTATGGTCGAGAAATGGTTTGGGCTGGGAATGTCGATGCCTTCCATGCGCCAGAGTACCCCCAGCGGAGAGTTTCCGCGAATGATAATGTCGTTTCTATCATCGGAGGCTCCGCTGACCCCTGCGTAGTTCTGAGCCATCCTCGAAGGATCATTCAAGCTCCCTGAATATCGTCCTGCCTCTTCTACGGAAAAGGTGCGCGCACTTACGGTCGCCATTTGATTCAATGCTTCTCTCTTGTTGTCGCTGGCTTTGACCACAGCTTCTTTCAAATTAGCGATACTTTCCTCCAGTTCCACGAATACTTCCAGTTCTTTCCCCGAAGTCAGTCTGAGATTGGATATGGTTACAGATTCATATCCTAAATAGGTAACCTGGATCGTATGGCGACCGATAGGTACGTTTTCCAGCTGAAAGCGCCCCTCTGTATCGCTGGAGGTACCAATAAAAGGGTCACTCTCCAGAATTATGATATTGACGCCCATCAACGGGAATTGGGACTGCTTATCCAGCACTGTCCCTCGGATCGTTTGGGTGAGATTCTGGCCGTATAAATTAACTGTGACCATGAGGGTTAACATGGTCAGAAAGATCTTGTTCATTGTCGCGGTTAGTGTTTTGTGTTCAGGTACAAGTATCAGGACAAAATAAACCCGATAAAGTTCAAAAATAGTGATGGGTTCTTTGTGAAGGATGAATTCATTCCCATCGTCTGAAAGGTTTACAATAGGTAGAATTGCTTTTTGGAAAACACCTGCATTTTTCGGTTTTTTCATGCGAAATCAATGGCTTGTCAGCTATCAATCCTAAATTAAAAACGTACCTTTGCCAAGTACTAAAAATGCGTTTTATCCATAAAACGAAAATCATGTCTGTACAAAAAAAGCCTCTTTCTGAAAAAGAAGAAAAAAGGATTTGGTCTTTTGTGAAAGACCAGACCGTCCTGAATTTTGCTACTTCCAAAAATGATGTTCCCTGGTGTGCCAGTTGCTATTATGCGCTGGAAGAGGAGTATAAATTACTGGTTTTTAAAACTGACATGAAAAGCCGGCATATGGAGGAAGCCAACAAACAAATCTGGGTTGCCGGTACTATTTTACCGGACAAACAAAAAAAAGGCATTGTCATCGGAGTCCAGTACCAGGGTAAAATGGTACTGGAAGATGAGGAGAAGGTCACCAAAGCAAGGAAACGATATTATAAAAAATTTCCCTTCGCCAAAGCTATGGACGGAGAAATAGCTGTATTGGAGTTAACTCATGTGAAGTTGACGGATAATAAGCTGGGTTTTGGCAAGAGGTTGGTTTGGGAAAAGTAGATAACTGCTAAATTCAGAAGCGCTAAAAGTTTTCATTCAACATAATTTTGTTGCCAAACAAAACATGTTGAAAATGAAACGATTTCTGGTAGCTATTTCTTTTATGGAAAGAGCTCTCAGTTAAAAACTATCGATTTAAGTTTTGTTGGTATCAATCAGCGTAATGCTCAATAATAATTTTTTGGTAAAAAAACAGCCTTTCGTTTGCCTTAAATGATGTGCTTAATTCTTTGTTACTAACTGTCAATTTATCTATTTTTGGGTAAAATACCTCTCAAATCTTCACACGTTTATTAAAGAAGGACCCTCAAAGATCGAATCATGAATTGGTGAACTGACGATTGTATATGAAGAAAAGTCAAAGTGACGAAAGGGAACTCTCGGATCTGGAGATCTGGAATCTTTTCAGGTCTGGAGACGAGTCTGCTTTTGAATTCATCTATCAAAAGTACTTTGACAAGTTATACAATTATGGCTGCCAGTTCACAATGGATCACGCTATGGTGGAGGATGTGTTGCAAGAACTCTTTATCGAGCTAAAACGAAGGAGTAAACACCTTTCTGCTACGGATAAAATACAGCCCTATTTATTCAGTGCATTTCGAAGAAAAATAATCCGGTCCAGGAACAAGAGAGGCAGCTTTCGTGAATTGGATCTTCAACAGTCATTTTCCATCGTAGCTAACGCAGAGGAATTGATCATTGAAGATGAAATTAGGAGAGAAAATCTTTTGAGATTACAGAATGCTATGGAAACCCTCTCTGAAAGGTATCGGGAAATTATTTTTTTATTCTACTACGAAAATTTAACCTATGAAGAGATCCGGGAAATTCAGGGTTTTGAAAACATTAAATCAGCAAGAAACCTTTTGTATAAAGCCCTTAAATCCCTCCAGAAAAAGATAAAAGTGCTCGCATTATTCATCGGCACATGGTACATTTTCACCCAAGAGATACAATTTGTGAAAAAAATATCTGAATTGTGATGTCATTTTCAGAATGCATGTCCTATAGGAGTATATAAACTTAAAAATGACAAAACGATGAAAAATTATTTAAGAGTAACGGCATTATTGCTATCGGTATTTACCATCATCACTTTTTTTAGTTGTGAAAAAGAGGAGGATCCTGTGTTGAATGAGTTGGTTGCAAAAATTGATGTTTCGGGAATTAACTTCATCACGGATCTAAATTCAATTGATGGTAGAAGAATTAAAGCAGGACAACCTATTACGCTGTCTGATGGCAGTGAAGGCGAACCGGATACCTGGGAATGGACATTTTCAGACGGAACCCAGACCATAACCAGTAAGGACGCTTCAGTCTCATGGTCTGAAGCGATCGGTCAGGTAACGATAACCCTGACCGTGACAAGGTCGGAAGACGGTGCATCCGATACGGATGAGTTGGTAATACAGGTAGGGCCGGTGGAGATGCTGAACAGAGCTGTATATGGCCTGGAGGATCAGGATGCTGATTTTGGCGCGGTGGACAAATGGTTTTTTTGGACACCAAATGACGGTACCGTTTCTGTAGAGCTGGAAACTTCTGAGGGAGCCAATGGGACCGCACAATCTTTGAAATTGACAGCCTCATCTGACTATGGTGAATTTCAGTTGCGTCCCCATGAGAACGGGCCGGAATTCCTTGTTTCTCTGGAGTCAAATACTACTTATGTATTTAGTTTTTACATGAAAGGTAGTGAAGCGTTTATCTTGTCTGAAGTAAGTATCTTGAATGTCAAAAACGATGATCCTGCAGAGGGGTGGTATACTCCACTATGGACGGGGGATGCTGCGATCGAAGATCCCAATGTCAGCACCAGTTGGAAGCGGTTTACTTATGAGTTTACAACTGCTGATCTATCCACTTTTGCTGATGTCGGTTATGCTGATGGTACTGCAGATAATACCGGACCATTTTTTAAGCATTTTGGGGGTATATCGGGAAGTGAGTTAAACGTTTGGGTCGATGAAATGTCGCTCAAGGAAAAAGAACAAAATTAATCATCCTGGATAACACTTTTTTGTTGCCGGAGAGATTATGAGAAAAGAATTAACATGGAAAAATCATTCAGGAATATAGAAGATTTTTTAACGGATGAATCCTTCAGGAGCTGGGTTATTAACCCAACTCCTGAGCTGGAGAACCATTGGCTTGACTGGATTAACAAAAACCCTCAAAAGAAGGTAATGCTTGATCAGTCAAGAGAAATGATTCTAAGCCTGAAATTTAAAGAATATAAACCAGATCCAAAATCAAAGCAACTTGTTCTTGATCGGGTGAAACAGGAAACCCGACCTCGAGCAAGCGTGATAGGACTCAGAAGCGTATGGCTCAAAGTAGCAGCTGTGGCCTTGATAGTAGTTAGTACCATAACCTTGATCTATGTGATTTCCGTAGATCAGCAGCAACCTTCCCTGTATACCTCCACGGAAATATTGCATAAAAGCAATGCCCCAGGAATGAGGTCTCAACACCTTTTACCTGATGGATCAACAGTTTTTTTGAATGCTGGCAGTTTTTTGGAATATCCGGAAACATTCAATACTGAATCCAGACGAGTAAAATTACAGGGGGAAGCATTTTTCGAGGTCACTCATGATGCCAAAAGGCCTTTCAGGGTAGAAACCGAAGGCTTCGAAGTAGTCGTTCTGGGTACCCAGTTTAACATCAACACTGCCCAAAGTTCACCTTCGGTGGCTTTGGTCGAGGGAAGGGTTCGTCTAAATTCAAGTTCTTCAGATGCGACTATGGAACTCAGTCCAAGTCAAATGGCCATATTTGATAAAGCGAATAGCTCATTCACTTCAACTTCTTTTGATCACAGGTATGTGACAGGTTGGAAAGATGGCTATTTGGTTTTCAGAGAAGCTTCCTTTGATGAAGTTGTAGAAAAGCTTCATTCATGGTATGGGGTCGAAGTATCTGTTTTGAACAAACCCACTTCTTCCGATTGGTCCTACACCGCTAGTTTCAAGCAGGAAACGCTGGAAAATGTTTTATTCAACATGAGCACGCTGCGACGCTTTGATCATCAAATCAGGAACGATTCCTTGTTTTTATCTTTCTAATAACATCCGGGATTTCATAAACGAAAACCAAATTGTCATGAGTAGATCAAAATCATCTGATCTCATTTTTCGTATAATGAAACCAATGGCTTGCCTTTTGATTTTTAACCTGGCGATGGCGACTGTCGTTGTTGGACAGAGCACCGTCTCCTTGAATGATATTTATCTGGATAGGAGTGGTAAAATTTCAGTGAGGGAACTCTTCAGGTTAATTGAGCAAAAATCAGATCTGACTTTTTCTTATCACGAGAAGGATCTGGGTGGCTCTCTGGATGGGGAGATCTTTCTGGAACCTGGAAATCAGAACGCCGATCAGGCACTGCAGTTGGCTTCAAAAGCGCATAAGCTTATATTCAAACGTTTTAATAATACCATCAACGTTCTGAAAGACCATTCTGTGTCTGATGATGAGGAACCCATTCCGGAAGAAGAACCCGATCTGATCCAGGGTGAAGTGACGGACGAAAATGGCGAAGGTCTTTTCGGTGCAACTGTTTTGCTGAAGGGCACTGATATTGGTACAACTACTGATATTAATGGCCAGTTCCAAATAGAAATTCCGAAAGGGAACCAGACTTTAATTATCAGTTATATAGGCTACCTCTCCCGGGAAGTACCTGTTAGTTCTGAAGATGTCTTCATCAAGGTGAAGATGGAACTCAACGTTGAGGCTTTGGACGAGATCATTGTAGTGGGGTATGGTATACAGAAGAAGGAATCAATTACAGGAGCCATTGCCAAAATTGAGGCCCGGGAGATTACACAAACAAAAACAGCTAATGTAGCCAATAATCTGGCGGGCCGTATTCCTGGCCTGGTGATCAATGCGAGAGGTGGAGAACCAGGGCGGGAAAGCATGGATATTTTTATCAGGGGTAAAGCCACAACAGGTGATGCTTCACCTCTTTTTGTGATCGATGGCGTAGCCAACAGAGGAAGCTTTGAAAGATTGAATCCTGAGGATATTGAAAGTATATCCATCCTGAAAGATGCTTCTGCGGCAATTTATGGGGCGCAGGCAGCCAATGGTGTGATTTTAGTTACTACCAAACGGGGTGTCCAGGGTGTCCCAAAGTTAAATTACAGTAATTCCTTTTCGTATACACAACCAGCCAAACGTCAGGAATTGATGAATGCTCCTGACTACCTGACCTGGCTTGATGAACAGAATGACAGAAATGGACGGCCACAGATATATCAAAACATTATTGAGGATTATCGGGAAGGAGAAAATGACCAGAATATCTGGTCGGATACAGATTGGTGGGAAGAAGCTATGGATACCTGGAGCCCACAATATCAACACAACCTCAGTTTATCAGGAGGGTCGGAAAATCTCAAATATTATGTGTCGGGTCAGCATTTATATCAAGACGCCAACTTCAGAGGGTCTGAATTTGGGTTTAATCAAAATAATGTTCGCTCGAATATAGATGTGAATGCGACCTCTTTCCTGGAGTTGGGGCTTGATCTTGCCGGAAGATTTGAAAAGACCAATGGATCCGGAGGCGTTGAAGGTCTGATTCGTGGGATTTATAATATGGCACCTTTTGAAGCTCCATATTATGACAATGGTCTACTTAGAAATACCAGTAAAGGAAACATTTTACCTGGCATGAATGGTCTGAGTGGAGGTTCTGAAATCGACCGTAATGTATATAATACAAAGTTGAGTACTACTATCTCGCTTGATCAATGGGTGAAGGGGCTTTCATTGAATGCTTTTGGAGCAATTGATATTATTAACCAGAATAGAAAGGTCCTCCAAAAACCATATGATATCTTTTTTTTGAACAGTGATGGAGAATATGAGAATCTTCGTGACAATACTGGCACAATAAATCTGTTTCAGCAATCTGATAATGAAATCAGTCAGACTTATCATGCAAGGATCAATTATTCCAGGGAATTTGGAAAGCATGGACTTAGTGGGTTTGTTGCCTATGAACAAAATCAAGTCAATGGGGAATATGTATCTGCTTCCCGTATTGGTCTAATATCAGAAGAACTTCCTTTCCTTTTCACCGGATCTGAAGCAAACCAGGACAATGACGGACGAGGTTGGCAAAGTGCCCGGGTCAACTATTTCGGCAGATTTAATTACAATTTCGACGATACCTATATGCTGGAATTTACCCTGAGAGTTGACGGCTCCCAAAATTTCGCGAAGGATGACAGGTTCGGGACTTTTCCCGGTGTATCAGTTGGCTGGAGGGTTTCAGAAGAGGAGTTCTGGAAAAGTGGAATTATCGAAGGCTTGAAATTGAGAGGATCATGGGGCCAGCTCGGAAATGACCGGGTAAATAGTTTTCAATATCTACAGGTTTACAACATTGATGAGGCTGCCGTATTTGGTGACAATCCATTGCTAAGCACAGGGTTAACCCCAGCTACAACACCTAATCCCAACATAACATGGGAAACAGCCGAAAAAACCAATGTTGGTGTTGATCTCTCCCTTTTAAATGGATTGTTCGATTTCACTATAGATGGATTCTATGAAAAAAGGTCAAATATACTCGCTCAAAGAAATGCTTCTGTCCCCATTTACGCTGGTATTGAATTGCCCAATGAAAATATCGGTAAGACAAAAAACATGGGCCTTGAAGTTTCTGTACTTCATAGACGCACATTGAATAATAACCTTAAATACCGGATAGGCGGCCAGTTTACTTATGCCAAGAATGAAATTGTGTTTGTGGACGAGTCTCCCTTTGTTCCTGATTACCAAAAGGTGGAGGGCAGCCCCATTGATTACCTCCTGGTTTATGAGGCCGACGGCCTGTATCAAAATCAGGAGCAGATTGAAAATTCACCTCACTTTCCTGATGCCAAGCCAGGGGATGTCCGTTTTGTTGATGTTAATAATGATGGAAGCATTACAGCCGATGATCGAATTTTGTTGCCCAAGGGGCCTACGCCGAGGATCGTTTATGGTTTCTCCTTAGGAGCAAGTTGGAAAGGTATAGAACTTAATGCTTTTTTCCAGGGACAATCAGGCGCAAGCACCATTTATCGCCCCTGGGATGTGAACCAGGATTCCTGGTACTTTGAGAATCGATGGATGTCGGAAGAAGCAACACCTAATGCTCAAAGCCCAGCAGCCTGGGATATGTCCAGTAGTACCATCCAGGAAGTCTCAACGATCTGGGTAAGGGACAATCATTTTCTTAGGATCAAGAATGTTGAGCTGGCATATACCCTGCCTGAGCGGCTTACCAGTCAAATTCGGATTTCGAATTTACGGGTATTTGCCAGCGCCTTTAATCTGGGTTTCATATATAATTCCGTAGGACTATATGATCCGGAGAGCCCTTCCGATACGGGATGGTATTACCCCCAGCAAAGAGTTATTTCCTCGGGGTTATCCGTAACATTTTAAAGTAATGAACAAATGAAATCAACATATTTTTTTATTATCATCTTCTTCCTGACCATTTGCTCATCTTGTAATAACATTTTGGATCTTGAGCCATTGGACGCTGTATCAGATGCTGCCCTGTGGAGTGACCCCGAGCTTTTGGAAATTTATGTCAATGCACGATACGACGAACTTCCACACGGTTATGTACAATGGGCCGGGGGATTGAGGTTGACCTCTCTGACGGATGAGTCATACGACATTCATCAAGGCTCAAGGCTCACCAATAAATACACGCAAGGCCAAATCACCCCCACTAATATGCACTTGTTCGGTGGCTTCTGGATTCAGGCTTATTCAGCTATTCGCAATCTTAACCTATTTCTTGAGAATGTCGATCCAAGCCTGGGGGACCCCGAAAGAATGGCTCAGTTAATCGCTGAAGTTCGGTTTCTCAGAGCCTGGTTTTATACAGAATTGTTTTCCAGATATGGAGAAGTCCCTTTACTTAAAAGTACTGTAACCGTAGAGGGCGCTGACCAGATCCATGAAAGAACACCTGTTGCTGAAATAGTGTCATTCATTGATGTTGAACTGTTGGAGGCAGCTGCTGATTTACCTGTTTCTAATGCCGGAGCTGATTTCGGTAAAACTACAAAAGGTGCTGCACTGGCTTTGAGAGCGCGAGCCCTTCTTTATGCAGCCAGCCCACTTTTTGGCCCTGGTAGTACAGAAGCGTGGGAAAAAGTTGCAGATGCATGTGAAACATTGTTCGACCTGGATATTTATTCCATCTCCGCTGATTTCAACAACCTTTTTATTAATGCCAATGACCCGGAGGTTATCTTCTTCAAGCAGTTTGTCGGAATGAGAGGACCTGAAATTGGTTTCAAACTCGGATATTATACGCCCTCTGGAGGTCACAATATCGAAGAATGGAGGCTGCCTAACGGAGATGCAGGCTGGTCACAGGAAAATCCTTTAATGAATCTTGTTGATGAATATGAAACCATTGGTGGAGAGATCCCGGTTTTTGGCTATACAGGTGATGAAAGTGATTTGTCTCCTGTCATAAACCCCAACGCGACTGGTTATGATCCGTTAAATCCATATGCCAACAGGGATCCTCGACTGTATTTGTCCATTGTACATGATGGATCTTTTATTAACGATCGGGAGGTAGAATTCTGGGATTGCGGAATGGATAGCAGATGCGAAGATGTCCAGTTCTGGTGGAACGGAGCCTTAATTGACCATACCATCCGTAAAGGACTTGATCTCAACTGGAAGCCAGGTTCTGCTTTGAGCAGTACAACGCCCTATATCTATATGAGATTGGCTGAATTTTACCTGACTTACGCGGAAGCACAGTATCACTTAGGGAATCATGGTGTTGCTGAGCAATACATTAACATGGTTAGATCAAGGCCCGGGGTTAACATGCCTCCTATTGAAAGTTCTCAAACCGGCTCTGATCTTCTCGAAAAGATCAAACACGAACGAAAGGTCGAATTGGCTTTTGAAGGAAATCGCTGGTACGATGCACGACGATGGCTGGATGCTGAAACAGATTTTGCCGAAGATGCTATCGGACTGGAGGTTATAAGAGATGAAATGACCGGAGAAAAAAATTACAGATATTTCGTTCAACAGCAGAGATCCTTCCCTGTTAGCCATTATTTATTTCCCATTCCATTGGAAGAGATAAATAAAACGAACTGGATACAGAATCCCGGATATTAGAAACTTCCAAAACATGCGTGCCCGGATAGACAGATATTGAACCTGCTTTAAGTGAAGGGTATTGCTCGAATGGATGTCGGTAACTTGTTTCATCCCGATCAGGTGCAGGACAAGTACAGTATTTTTTTACCTGTTATGAGTTGCCTTGCCTTACTTCAAAACTTTTATCATGAGTCAAATTGTAATAAAAATCCCTTTGATACCTTTACTGGTTTTTGTGTTATGGGCAGGCTGTACACCTGACCAAAGCTTTCGCCCTGAAGTAATTGACGATTCGGGTGAGATCATTTCGGAAGTAGATTCAGCGACCTACAATATTGGTATTCCTTTATATAATGCAGATCAGGGAAAGGAATTTTGGACAGAATTCAATTCTCAGGTACGTCCTTTCTGGACAGACGGTGCGAGGGTTGTTTTCCGGCGCCAATACTTCCAAAAAAACCCTTACCTCGAATGCCAGTCTGACAGGGATTCTGGCTATTTCGGTGTAAAGATGGCCTTTTTCAAAACATTATTCGATAACCATACTTTGCCTGCAATGATCTCTGATAAGGTTACAGGTTTGAGTTTTAATGCTTTGGGTTATGATGAAAGTTTGTTGAATGTAAAAGTTTTGGCTCCTGATGGAAATGTGGTAGCTGAGGAGCGTTTTGAATTGGAAACCATGAAGTTCAAAACTTATTCATTCAACTTTGAAAGTTCTAACGCGAAGGAAGTAATATTCTACAGTAATACAAGTGGCCCGGCTGATTCCGTCAAATTTGGGTTAGACGATGTTTATTTAAAAACGGAGGATATGGAACCCTTTTCTCCTCCTTCCTCTGATGTAGATTTTCTGGACTGGCTTAAGCGGTCATCCTTTAATTTCTTTGATTGGAACTATGTGAGTGTTTCCGAGGAAAAGGGAGTTGTCCTGGAATCCTATACGGATACGGATAAAGTTGCACTGTCGGGGTTGGGATATGCTTATGCCATCTTCATCCTTGCTACGGAAGAGGGATACCTTTCCCCTGAAGAAGCAAAAAGCCGGATCAGGGCCATGCTTAAATGGCAAACAGAGCAAAACTGGTTTGATGGCTCGGGTGGCTGGCACGGTTTCCCTCATCATTATTTTAGAAAAGATGGTTCTTACTATCTGGCGGATGTTAGTACAATAGACTGGGCTATTTGCGCAGCGGGTATCCGTGTTGTCCGCCAGTATTATTCTGATGATACCGAGATCGTTTCTATGGCGGAGAGTTTGTTGTCCAGACCTGATTGGACCGCTGCTCTGGCGGAAGATGACAAGATCGCCATGGGATTTGAAGGGTTCACTGGTGAAATGAATAATTATCGCTGGGCTTTAGCTTTTTCAGAGGAGACAGAACTGGTTTACTTGGAAGCCGTAGCATCAGGTATTTTGTCCGCCAGTATCTTTGAGGCAATTATCAGAGAGGAAAAAAGCGGATTTTATCCCAGTTGGTTTGGTGCTGGGTTTACTTACAATTGGTTGCAATTATGGACCGGGCCCTTGGAACCTTACAAGACCAATGCGGTGGCCGCCTTTAATAATGATGCTTCAACTTGCCAGAATGCCTTCGACCTTCCTTTGATGGGATTGACGGCTTGTTCCACAGTTAAAGAAGTTAGACCGGAAGGGTTTTTGAATTGGAATCGATATATCAGTAATCAGGGCGGGTCTGTTCATGGTACATCATTGGGTGATGTAATCCAGATTTCTCCTGCTCCATACGGTGCTGCTTTGGCACTTCCATTCACCTATGACAAAGCGATGTCTGCGCTTAGGGCCTTTGCCAATTTGGGATACTATCACGAATACCTGGGCTTGCCAGAT
The DNA here is from genome assembly GCA_942492125.1 of uncultured Bacteroidota bacterium. Lineage (GTDB taxonomy): Bacteria > Bacteroidota > Bacteroidia > Chitinophagales > Saprospiraceae > BCD1. Next base: position 565,163 of record CALODM010000031.1, on the reverse strand, counting down.
AACGTCAGAATGAACAATTTAATAAATGGGATTCAACCTGCCCCAAACTGGAACCCTTTTGATATCAATATCGGTCCGATCATAATGGCCATTGAACAAGTGCAGGAGAACAGGGTTGGAACACTTTATTTATCCGATCCTTCTATTAATGAATCATTGGATCTTTTGATAGAGTCTTTTTGATAATGATTAAAGCTTCGAATGGAACTGCACGGCAGGATACACCAAAAGACTAAAATAATGGTGTCATTTTTCATTTGCCTGTCCTTTAAAAACAAACAAACAATTAACATCGTGAAAAAAACCATTTTAATACTGTTTTTGGGCACTCTTTATTCAATTGGCTTCTCGCAAGTTTCATTGCCCTACCTAAAGAACAATCAGCTTTTTGTCCATGATCAACCATTTATGATGATTGCGGGAGAGTTACACAATTCTTCAGCATCTTCCCCTGAATATATGGAACAGATATGGCCAAAATTAAAAAACCTGAATCTCAATACGGTTTTGGCCACTGTATCCTGGGACCAGTTTGAACCCGAAGAAGGCAAATTTGACTATCAGATGATTGATTACCTGATGGAGAATGCTCAAAAAAACAAACTCAAGCTAGTTGTTGTCTGGTTTGGTTCCTGGAAAAATGGCCAGTCCAGTTACATCCCGCTTTGGGTAAAAAAAGATACCGGAAGATTCCCAAGAGTAAAGACAAAAGATGGAAGGTTATCAGAAACATTATCCGTCTTCTCTGAGCAATCGAGAAACGCTGATGCTGCTGCATTTTCCGCACTGATGCAGAGGATCAAAGAAAAAAACAGCAACCAAACCGTTATCATGGTTCAACCTGAAAATGAAGTAGGTATATTTCAGGATATCGATTATCGGAGGGAAGCTTTGGATGCTTTTGAAGGAAAGGTTCCGGGGGAGTTGATCAATTATCTTAAGAAACATAAGGAAAATCTCAAAGAAGAGATCAAATCTGTTTGGGAGACCAATGGTTCCAGAACATCTGGGAACTGGTCAGCAGTTTTCGGTGATAACCCGCAGGCAAAAGAGTTTTTTATGGCCTGGCATTATGCAAAGTACATGGACTATATAGCTGATTCCGGAAGAAAAATACACAACCTCCCAATGTTTGTGAATGCCTGGATAGTTCAAAAGCCTGAGGATTTACCTGGTGTATATCCCAATGGAGGACCCGTGTCCAGAGTTATGGATATTTACAAAGCCGCAGCTCCGTCTATCGATGTGGTTTGTCCGGACATTTACTTGCCTAACTATAAGGAGATCTATAGTATGTATTATCGTAAAGCAGATAACCCTTTGCTTGTTCCGGAATCTTCCCTTGATCCTGCCCGAGCCTTTTATGCCTTTGCAGAATATGATGCGATCTGCTTTTCACCCTTTGGTATTGAGGATGCTGCGGGAGATATTCTGTTTGGATCGTCCTATGCTGTGCTGAATGAACTCCTGCCGATTATCACAGAATTTCAAGGGACCGGACACATGCGGGGAATACATCTCGACAGGGATCATCAGGATGAAATTTTGAACATCAATGGATATGAAGTAGTCCTTAAGATTCATGATCCCACTCAACCAGCTTTCGGCCTGATCATTAATACAGGGGAGAATCAATTCCTGGTCGCTGGGATGAATTTCAAGGTGACATTCCGAAAGGATTCAGGCGATCAGATCAATTACATCGGTAAGGTAACCGAAGGGCGATTTCAAGAGGGCAATTGGGTTGAAACGCGCTGGCTCAACGGGGATGAAACTTATCACCACGAATTGCTAAGGGTTATAGGAAGAGAAATAAGAATTGATTCAAAATTTCAGTTTAAGGAAACTGATCTTGATGTAGTCGAAGGAGATCAATTTGTATACTCGCCAGGTGGGGCTAATACCATTACGACACCAGGAATTTACAAAGTTATCCTTTATCAACGCAACAGATAGAAAAGGCTATTCCCTGATAAGGTATTGGTTTATTCATGGTTTAGAGTAAGGTGAGGGATGTTTTTGATATGAATTTAAATGATCTATTGACTCTTTTCTGAAAGTCAGGCTTGAATTTTGGGATTGGTTTTAGCTTGATTTTAAAAAATGTTCTCTAAGGGAGGCAGCTTGACCTCCCTTAGAGAAGTTATCGAAATCAGATCTTGACAATTCTTTTAATTAATTTAAACTATCCTTCCTGTAAAGCAAGAGGTTGAAAAAAGGAAAAACACTCTTACATGGAATAAATTATAACGTCAGTAAATGACCTTTTTCAACCGTTTTTGAAAATTCTTTCATAAACCTGCCTGCCGGAGCTCCGTCGATGAGTTCGTGGTCAAAGGAAGTGGTCAGGTGTAAGATCTCCCGGGCTTCATATTTATTATTGACCCGGGAAATCTTTTCACTGATCGTTCCCACGGTTAATAATACAGTAGCCGTTCCATTAGGAATAAACCAGGTAGAGGAAGGTGTGTGCATACCAATAGCCGAAATAGCTACTTTGCCATATTTTTTTGCCATAGAAATATTACGATCAGCCATCCGGACGAACAGCTTGAGTAAGAATCGGGGTATAAATCTTATCCAGGTTATATTGGAAAGCTTACCCAGGCTATCAGAAGGAGTGCTTTGGCCCTGACGGATTTCATCATGAATTTGGCGGTAGATTTTTTGGTCTGCTGATTTAATGCCAATAGGTTCCGGAACCTTTTCACCATCAATAGTTCTTTCTACCAAAACACTGATGGTAATGTCTTCAAGCATAATCACTTTTTTCCTCCTGATAAAGGCATTAAATTCCGGATATTCTTGAAGGGTGTAAGCCAGACATTTTACCAGATAGGCCGTAAAGGATAGTTTTTCTCCCGTTTCTTCGAGGTGTTTTCTGAAAATAGACCTCGGGCGGGTTACGTCCAGTTCTGTCACACAATGGATGGCTGAACGTTTGTTTCCGGCAATGGAAGCAATGACCATTTGACGGTTGAAAGATAATGGTTTGGAAGTGTAACCTTTTTGATTTTTTTGACTCATTTGTCGATCATTGTATGATGTATTTCAGTGCTTCAATAGCCTTTTAGGCTTTATGATAGCCCGGGCATCCCTTTCTTCCGATATCATGGTCATTTGTTGTAAGAGCGCGTTTCCCTTTTAACAAAGATAAGGATATTCTCAGCCTTCCTTAATTTTGAGCGGTAATCCCATACGAGCCATATCATCGAAGAATCGCCTTGGCTCCACTGCGTTGGCCTGGAACCAAAGACCGGTTTTTCTAATGGAACCATCTAGTAACTGGAGCAAACAGGCAACGGTAGGAACAGCCGTGAGAAAATATTCGTCCTCGTGTTCCAGGACGAATTTTAGCCGTTGTTGTTGTCCCGATTTGATTCCCTGGCAATCCGCAATCAAACGGACACCAAAAGGAGGTTTGCTGAACTTCATGCCAAAGTTGAACAGTCTATAAGCCATGGATTCAAAAAACCGTGATTTTCGTTTTAAAGCAATGAGTATTAAAGGTAATATCAGGTAGTCCATTACAGGATTAAAACCGCTGACATAAAAACCGGTTTCTTTCAATGTAGGTATCATTTCAGGTAAAAACTTCTGTTCCTGGAGCAACATGGTTGAGACGAACAATTTCCCAAAAGGGGCTCCAAAATCGTATTTAGGAGGAATGGCCAGCCAGCTCATATTTTTCCATTGCCCATCCTTGAAATGCAGGGAGCTGTAGTGCCTGAATTCTTCCAGCATCTCCTCCATGGTACCTTCAGATGCATCTATTGCGGCCCAGTCAACCCTTAGGCCTCCGAAAATATTGGCAACGTAAAGTTTTTCAAATAATTCAGCAGCGTAGCGAACCATTGCAGAAGGAACTCCGGGATGAAAACCACCATCGGTAATAAAACAACATCCCGCTGTTTTGATTTTTTCCTCAAACTCAAAAAGCACATCGAGTTTCAAAGGCGATGAAAGCTGTATATCCAGATAGTCTACTCCTGCTTTCAACACTTCTTCAGCCACAGATCGTACATATTTGAGAGTGCTGGAGGCCATAACCACAAGATCACATTTTTGCAGAGCACTTCTGAAAACAGCGCTGTCTGTTATATCTACTTGCAGGGCGCTTGCCCGGTTTCCTGGAAATGATTCATTTAGCTTTATCGCAGCTTCTACGCCCTTTTCAAGCCTTCGTCCGGCAATGATTATGGAAATATCCGGGGTTTCCTGAAGCAAGTATTTTGAAATGAGGAATCCGGCATTGCCGTAACCACCAAGAATGAGCACGCTTTTCATACCAGTGTATCGTTTTGAAAATTTGTAAAGCGTCAATTGTGGTAGCGTACAAATATGCCATACGAGGGTACAGGGATCATTAATTTATGGAAAAAATTTCCTGAAATGTCACGTTTGCCGATCTCGTGGCTTTTTTATAATGGGGGCAGGGGGGCAAACCAGACCTCCGAGGTTTTAAAAACCTCGGAGGTCTGAGTGCGTCTCAAGAGCTAACTAACCTCGTTCTTAGAACCTGGATTTCAGCTTGGAGCACTTCAACTTTGTTAAGTATATTCTGCCAGACCGCTGCATACGTCCATCTGATTTCGTTGAAGTTTTTAATTTTCAAATAATACTCCAGCGCTTTTTCTTTATCACCGACTTTTTCATAACAAACAGCCAGATCATACATCATTACCGGCCATAGGTTATCGATCTTATTGAATAATTCAATGGCCTCTTCATGATTTCCGCTGGCCATTTCATAGTTCGCGTGGAGGTCGTATGCATATTGACCTTCGGAAGATAAATCACTGTCTATTTTCTTTAATATCTCCTCTGCTTTTCTAAGATCCTTTTGTGCTATAAAGAGGGAAAATCGCCATCGGTCAGAGCGGGCACTATAGTCTTTTTTCGTTTCCTCACACAGGGGTAAAGTTTCTATGAGTTCAATGGCTTTGTCAAAGTATTTTTTTGCTTCAACAGGATTGTTTAATTGGGTAAAAACGATGCCTGGTTCTGCAAAGGCGTTTATATAATTATTCCAGAGTTTATTTTTTTTCGCAATTGCACCAAACTTACGGTAACTATTGGTGAATTCATCCAGGTTACCTTCAAAAAGGTAGGAAATGGCCTCATAAAAAACAGGAGTCAAAATATCTCTTTCAGAACACTTTTGATTTACGGTTTTCCAGTAATATTCACGAGCTTTTTGATATTTACCCTTCAAAATATAGTTATGTCCAATTTCGCAATAGCATTGGTCAAATTCAGCATCTTTTTTTAGCGCGATTTCATGCTGTTCGATCGACTCATCAAACCTGCCAAGCTTTGTCAACAGTTGCCCGTAGGAAAAATAGGGTATTGCCTGATTGGGCTGTAGCCTAATAAGGTTTTGAATGGATTTTTCTGCTTCACTGAATCTTTCAAGCTTTATTTCCACATTTTTTTTAGCAACATAAACCATTAAAAAATCTTTGTCAGACTCCAGTGCTTTGTTGTAGTGCCAAAGCGCTTTTTCCTGATCTTTAATCAGATAACTATTGACGACTCCTGCGTAATAATTACCTCGTTTATCGTCAGGGTATAGCGCCAAAAAAGAATCCAGATGTTTGATTATCTTTTCAAGGTCATTATTTGCCCATGCTCTATTGAAAAGAATCCATAAACGCTCACCCTCTGATACCTTATCGATAAGGGCATAGGCTTTTTTCCTCGCATTCTTCCGGGAAAGATCGTCTGTCCCTAACCAGGAGCGGTATTCATAGGCCATAGCAAAATTAGAATCCAGGGCTATGGCTTTATCAAAAAACTCAATAGCCGAATGATTCCTGGCCAGATCAAAATCTTTGCGACCTTTCAGGAATAACTTCAAAGCCTTCTTCGAGGAGGTCGTTATCGTCATTTCCTTTAGATGCTGCTGTGGTTGCTGTATTTGGCAGGAAGTAAACACAGATAGCATAAGTACCACAGAAATAAAAGTAACTCCAATTTTGTTTTTCATGGTATATATTTTGATCAAACCTGAAAGTTCAAAAACACGATAATACGGGAGAGGTTCTTCCTCTTTGTAATTAGTCACTGGATGTTGAATTTTGGTTTAAAACAAATGACATTACTGTTGAGAAGGAATAGTAACTGAGCCAACTTCAAAAAAGAAATTGCCTTTCTGTTCTAGTAAGAAATGTAGAAATCGTTAGTTATACGATTGAAGATGGTTTTGCTGATTTTATTGCGGCATTAAGTAGTTTTAAACAATAGTCTTTCTGAAAATAGTTTGCTTTAATTCATCAGCTGGTGACACAGTAAAAATAAAGGATTTTAGGTAGTTTTTCAACTAAAATCACTGAAATTAATTTAATATTTTTTCAGGTTGATAGCAATGATTAAAATCACCTTTTGCCGGGGAAAAGACAGAATGGTGTACCCTTTTGTAAAAGAAAAATTACCTATTTCACAAACTTCAAAATCTGCTTGAATTCTGGCCCTTTCGCTACCTTAAGCAATTCATACAAAGCCGTTTCCGTACCGGTAATGCCGGCACCGGCCGTTTTCATTTTTTCGAGACCGATTTCTTTGTTTTCTGGCGTTCGGGAAGAAACGGCATCTGCCACTACTTCCACCTCGTAGCCGGCCTCCAGCAGTTCAATTGTCGTTTGGTAAACGCAGATGTGTGTTTCGATACCGGTGATCAGGATTTGCTTGCGACGGGTAGCTTTAAGCGCTGTTAAAAATTCATCATTCTGACAACAGCTGAAAGTGATTTTTGAAATGGGTTTAAAACTTTCAAGTGTAGTGGCAATTTCGGGAATTGTCCCTCCCAGCCCCTCGGGATACTGCTCCGTCCAAATAATAGGAATGCCTAATACTTTCGCTCCCTCAATCAGGCGATTTACGTTCTGGTAAACAAAGTCTTTTTGGTGCATCAATTGAGCCAGTTTACCCTGGATGTCGATGACAACGAGCACGGAATTTTCTTTTTGCAGCATTTTCGGTCAGGTTTATTTTTCAAAACTCAAACATAAAAGAAAATACAAACAAAGTGACTGATACTCCCCAACAAAACGAATACGTGGAATATGGTGTGATTGAAAGGAATTTTGTGTTTGAGGTAGAAAAAGGCACCAATAGTGTAAAATACCCCGCCGATCAGTAACCAAATCAAACCTGGAGCTGAAAGGCTTGTCACCAAAGGGTAAACAGCGATGAGAGCCAGCCACCCCATAACAACATAAGCCATGGTGGAAATTTTGTCGAACCTGCCGGTAAAGAACAGTTTGAAAATTATGCCGACCAGGGCCATCCCCCAAACAACGCCGAATATACTCCAGCCCCAGGGACCGCGGAGCGTGACCAACATCAAGGGGGTGTAAGTCCCTGCAATCAAAAGATAAATGGCGGAATGGTCAAATACATTAAGCCATAACCGTCGTTTGGGCTTTCGTGCCATATGAAAGGAAGTAGAGGCGAGGTACAACAATACCAGGCTGGTGCCATAGATGCTGAAACTCACGATGTGCCAAACGGTTTCGTGCAGACTGGCAAAAACGACCAATATGGGAAGTGCGGTAAGGCTCAGCAATAATCCCAGCCCATGGGTGATGACGTTCCATAATTCTTCTTGGGGGGCATATTTTCTAGCTTGGAGGCGCATTTTTGAATCACTTTGTATATTAAAATCCGATAAAACTATTGAACGATTGGTGTTGGTCAAAATTGTAAAATTCCAGCTTTGTTTTTTTATATTTTACTAGCAAGCCTCCCCCCGACACTTTTAAAAGTGCCCTATGGATAGATATACCAATATCTTTCTGCTGCCTGCAATAGCCGAAGGATCGTGGGATTAAAGAATAAATACTACTATATTTTCAGGATGCGCCAAATACCTAAACGGATTCCATTGTTGCCACTCACCCTTAACATATATGCTCCATCTGGTATTGCACTCAGGTCGATAACATTGATAGAGGGTGCCAAATCGCTGATCATGACCAGACGCCCGGGAAGATCGTACAATTCAACTTTCAATTTGTTCCTTACTCCTGCAACGTCAATTTTGATATGATCAGAAGCCGGATTTGGAAAGATCTGGATGTCAATGTCCTTTACCGGGGATTCCAATAGTCGGGTAAAGATGTAATTTGGTTGATGGAATCCCTGCAACAAGGTTACATCCTGCTGTATATGAGTAGCTATAGTGGCCTCGCCGAGGGTCCAGCTTAGATGGTAATCTCCCGTGTTGGAATCTGATCCGCCGCCGCTGATAACCATTGGTGTGAGATGCTGGGCTTTGGCGAAAATGGCACCAGCAAAAATTATGATAAAAATGATACTTCGCATGATTGTGATTTTGTGTTATTCGGTTCTAAGAATCAAATCCAAAAGAAATTAATTTCTTTTTCCAGGTCGGTGGGATTCCCGTGTGCCTGATGCCTCGGGGAGTCCCCCGTCAGCATCATTCGACTGTTTTGGAAAAACCGACGGTGCAGGATCTGCCTCATCCTTATCCCGGATCACTTTGAAACCTTCATATCCTTTACGAACACATTTTACTTCCCAGTCGAAATGGTAATTGCCTTTACCATTCCATAATTCCTGCACCGTAAATCCGCTTTCGTTTTTTTCGGTAACACACAACCCTTTCGAATCCGGAGAAAGGGGAGTCATCATTACGGTCATGGTAGAAGGATTGGCAACAAGGCTGAAGTGGTCGGGAAACGAAATGGTCACCTTACCATCGACAAGGGAGGCGGTTCCGCGAACATAAGCGGCAGCTTCTGGGCCTTCTATACTTGCATACCATATTTCCTTGTCCGCCTTTTCGGGATGTGGCATCCGGAAACTTTTTACGTCACCGAATACAACACCTTGACCTCCTGCATCCACATAGGCTCCTGCCTGGGGAATACCATTGAAGTCGTTGACGGAAATATAGCCGTGGCTTGTATTTGAAGCCAGTGCGTTAATGTTGACGTTTTCAAGCCATATGTCATCATAGGTTTTTATCACACCGTTGTACTGATTACTGCAGTTTAAGGTTCTTATGGACCCCATATGGTAGAGTGAAATACACCCGCTGTTATCGTCATTTGAAGGACTGGAAATGTCGGTAATAAGCTGTCCTGCTGCTCCCTTTGCCTGTATAATACCTACATTGGTGCTTGTGGTCAGTTTTAATTTTTCGTTGCCGTTTTTAAACAACTGGAGTATGCCGCCCGTATTGTTCGGGTCGTTATTCGTCGCCAGTGTCACGTCATAGAAATTATTGGAATTGGCCAGCCACAACCCTCCTGCCATGGCACCGTTATGGGTGAGGTGGGTCATTGGAAGCTGGTTGAGGTAAGTGAGGATATACCCCCCGTTGGAGTTACTGGTATTCAGGTCCGTCAACGCCATATTGTTGTGGTAAGTCTGGAAGGTTCCGGCTTCATTAAAAGTTGAAGTGGAAGCGAGGGTTTTTATACTTCCATAGGGGCCATAGGTGCTGAATGTACCTGCATTACCAGGATTGATGTCTAACAGGTCGATCAGGTACCCGTCCTTGAATGTTCCAATAGTACCTGTCTCCGGATCATTAAAAGTGACCCCCATTTGTACATTGATATTTCCCGTAGGACTGTAAATGCCTAACCCTCCGGCATTGGGCTGACCGAGAGGAGGAGTGATTTCAACAGTTTTGTTTCCGGCTAGTCCCCTCGTAGTCAAAGCTCCTGCACCTTCATTAGTAACGCCCATGATCACTTTTGCATCGTTATTACTGAGAACTTCAATTTTACCGTTTTCAGGGTCTGTCAAGTCGGCACCGATATTGACAATCGTTTCCGATGAGGGCCCCATAATCTCGACAGCACCAGTGCCCTCGTCCTTTGCCAGTAAGGCAATTTTTTCATCTCCGTCACCGAAGACCCTGATCGCTCCCTGGTCGGGTGATGCCGGAGCGTAAGTGGAAAGCATGACATTCAGATATTCTGACGGGTTATAGGTGGCGATGGCGCCTGCATCGTTATGGGCGTCAATTGACAAAACACTGGTAAGCTTATTGAGATTATAAAGCGCAATTTTACCTGTCTGAGGCAGTCCGGGAGGATTGCTTATTTTTACATTTTCAGAAGAAGGTCCGAAAGTTATGACCTCTCCTGCATCTTCCAGGTTGCTTGCGAGCTTTGACCTTAAATTGCCGTTTTGAGCCGCGTAAAATGCTCCGATGTCAGGATTTCCGGCTACATAACCCTGGTAGGTATTATAAAGACCGGAAGGACCATAGGAGTAAAAATACCCTGCGTCATCAGCATTGGCGGACATCCTTGCACGGACAGCTCCGCTATAATTAACGTCTATCAGACCGGCATCAGGTTGACCGGAAACACTGGTGATGTTGATATTTACATTACCTGAAGAACTGTAAAGTCCCATTGATCCTGAATTTCCTGCGTTCAGTCCAATAGCGCTGACCGGATTTCCTCCGTAATAAGTTCCCATGAACCCCGGAAAGCCTCCTATAGCTGTGGTGTATTGCCCGGTACTATCCCAAAACTCCATTAGTCCGGTAGATAATCTGCTTCGCATGGTTCCTCCTTCTTCAAAGTGTAAAGCAGTTGTGGTTAAGGAGGAGGAGTTGCTGGTTCCTAAAACACTCATCCCTGATTGCATCATTTTTAAACCCGGCGCCACTCCTGTATTACCCACCCAGGCTTCTCCCTGGTCGTAATATATGCCACTTGCAAAGCTGACCCAGGGTGTGGTTGCGTTCAAACTTACGCTGTTCCCGTTAGTAATGCTGAGGATGTTTCCGCTTAAAGTAAGGGTCTGGATCTCGTTGACCGGATCAGGGTCGGCATCATCCACTTCATCGGTGACGGAACCTCCGTTTTCGGAGAGTGAAATGGTATTCCCGGTTTTGGTAAGGGTCTGGATCTCGTTGACCGGATCAGGGTCGGCATCATCCACTTCATCCGTGACGGAACCTCCGTTTTGGGAGAGTGAAATGGTATTCCCGGTTTTGGTAAGGGTCTGGATCTCGTTGACCGGATCAGGGTCGGCATCATCCACTTCATCCGTGACGGAACCTCCGTTTTGGGAGAGTGAAATGGTATTCCCGGTTTTGGTAAGGGTCTGGATCTCGTTGACCGGATCAGGGTCGGCATCATCCACTTCATCCGTGACGGAACCTCCGTTTTCGGAGAGTGAAATGGTATTCCCGGTTTTGGTAAGGGTCTGGATCTCGTTGACCGGATCAGGGTCGGCATCATCCACTTCATCCGTGACGGAACCTCCGTTTTCGGAGAGTGAAATGATATTTCCGGTTTTGGTAAGGGTCTGGATCTCATTGGTCGGATCAGGATCCGCATCCGTACCTCCTCAAGGAATGGTAATGGTGTTTCCTCCCGAAATGGACAATTCATTATTACTGATATCAAACGATAATGTCTGAAGCTCATTTGCAGGATCCGCATCGGCATCATCCACAAATTCGGCAGTTTGAGCATGCAGAGCATAGGGAACGGAAATCAACTGACTCGTTCCAACAGGTAAAAAGTCACTACCTCCTTCAGGGTCTAGCTCTATCTGTAAAAAAAAGTCATTGGCATTCCAGTTGATAGCGGAAAAAGAGCCGGAAATATTATTTCCATCACCAATTTTAATATTGATCAATCCAAAACTGTTGGAAGTGATCTGATGTGACTCCATAAAAACTGGATCTCCCTCAGGGGATTCCTGTAGAATGCTTATCCTGAGACTAACCAGTTGATCTGTGATGGGAATATAATCATTGTTCCTAACAATAGCCTGGTAATTAATACTCTGAGGCACCTGGCCGAATGAAGAAAAGAAAAAAGCAATAAATATGCCTGTCAGCATAAATGGAAGTTGTCGTTTCATCAGATCCGTATTTATTGGTTGCCAGAGATGTTACGCAATGCAACAACCCTGTCCACCGGTTGATAGAATAATACCTCGGAGTTATCACCAGCTATACCGTTTGAATCTTTGTGAATCTTTTTTCTATAACGGTACATTTTGTTGGAGGAGGGAATCGAAGTCAGGATGGGCGTGATAATCGGATTATTAAGAGGATGTTCTGTTAAACATTGATGTTCCCGGGAATTTGTTGTATCCTGGGTCGACAGGGTGTCCGAAGGGCTGAGGACATCTTTCTTTATGAAGGAATTAACCTTGTTTCGGCCGAATTGAAACTGTGCCTTAAAATAGCTTTTTTTTACTTAAAAATCAACCTTTGTTTTATGGTTTTTCGTCGAAGGAACCCATAAATATGGGAACAAATGGTTAAAAAATGGAATCCTGTGTTGAGCTACAATGGTGTATATTAAAATAGACATCTTTTAGTTCCCAATAATGAGATTCTTTCCCGAAATATACAACTACCGCACCCGTGGGATGGTTTACTTAACAGCCTTTGGCATGGTAAGCTGACTTTCTTTTTTAAAAACAGGAAATGCAGCTTTTTTGGCCAGCAACTGTCTTTAAAAGAGGAGTGTTGCAATAACGGTAAATGTTGGTTATGAAAACAAAAATCGTTCTTGCATATATCATTGTTTTGCTCCTGTGCAACTACTCATCCTCCCATGCCCAGTTAACGCTTCAGGCAGGAGCTGGCGCTTCGGATATCGCTTTTCTGAAAAGAGGTCAAACTCCCTATCTAAGTTATGAGATCAACTCTCTATGGCATCGAAAACCCATGATGAGTTTTCAAGGTGGGATATCCTATGCTATCCCAATGGATAAGAGGCTGGAGTTTCAGCCTGGAATGATTTTGGTACTGCAAGGGTTAAATTACAGCACTTCCTACCTCTATGATGATATCGTTTTTAAAATGAACCTCACGTATTTACAACTTCCACTGCTTTTAAAGTATAAGATTTTCCTCCGGAAAAAAAGGCATTCAGGGTTAGTGGCAGGCCCCTATGCCGGGTTGAAGCTCTCCGGAAAGAAGATTATGCAGATCGAAGGTGTGAGCGAAAAAACAGCGATTGCTAACGCCAGAAGTATCGACTTTGGCATACTTGCCGGGTATACTTTAAACTTCGAATTACCAAAAGGAGCGTTGGCAATTGCCTTTCGCACAACTTATAGCCTTATCAATATGATGGATAGTATAGCGGAAGGTCTACCCCATTATTACGGTCCATCAAAGGAGTATGCCAGGAATGTCAACATTTCCATCCTTTTGGGCTATACAATTTCTAACAATAAAAAATTAAACAGATGAAGTGGTTAATTCCTTTTTGCATAATAAGCCTTTTGTCGGTAGCAGGTTGTCAAAAAAACACTGATGCAGATATTGATGTGTCGGTTGAAATTCAAAAAGCAATGGAAGATAAAGGCATACCCTCTCTGGTTGCCTGTACAGTAAAAGGGAATGCCATTGTCTGGGAAGGAACCTATGGTTATGCTAATGTTGAACATGATATTCCTGCCAGCCGCAGTACTGTCTACTCATTGCAATCTATCAGCAAGCTTTTTTTATCTGTTGCAGTTATGCAAATTTGGGAAAACGGAATGATCGACCTCGAAGCTGACATCAATAATTATCTTCCTTTTGAAGTGCGTAACCCGTATTACCCGGATAAAGAAATCACTCCTTACATGCTCTTGACGCATAGCTCGAGTTTGGCATGGCCGGCGGATGAAGACCCCATTCCTGATTTTCATCATTTTTACACCCATGAGGATCCTCCATTGCCTGTAGAGTGGCTTCCGGAATACATCCTTCCGGAAGGTAAGCAATACAGAGATGCCGTTTGGAAAGATTTTCCGCCCGGAGAGAATTATTTGTACTCCAATATAGCTACAACGCTTTTAGCCCTGGTTGTAGAGCAGATCAGCGGAATGGATTATCGGGATTATTGTCGTGAAAACATTTTTAAACCCCTGGAGATGTTTAATACTGCCTATCGATTAGGGTATTTTAATCCGGAATTTTTGGTCACACCTTATTCCAATTACAATGCTCCTATGTATCCTTTTAGTTCCAGGCATTACCCTGCAGGTTTCCTGAATTGTGACTTGGAGGATTTTTCACATTTCATGATCGCTTGTTTGAACTATGGAGCGTATAAAGGGAAGAGGATATTACAAACATCTACTTTTGAAGAAATGATCAAATTGCGTGATGCTTCCTCTGGTTATGCCTTTTTGTGGCTTCATTTCCTGGGAGATTGCATTGGTCATCGTGGTGGGGGTACAGGTTATAGTACCTTTGCCGAATGGCATTTTAAAGATGATTCAGGTTTTTTTATTTTTACCAATAAGGATAACGATTCGATTTACCCCAATGGGAGGCTTTATGAATTAATCAGGTATCAGTCCGGTAAATATTAGGAGCTTGTCTAAATTTCCTGATGATTGAAAATTAAATAATCGTATTCTAATCATGGCTAACAGGAGGTCGCCTTAGCGTGAATTCTCTGAAAATTGTTCTTTACTGAAGATAATGAGACGCTGGTTCGCTTTTCTACCTGAAAATTATTATAATATGCCTTTCCGGGCGTAATCCCGAACTGCAGATTAACGTAATCGTGGATCCCGTCATTTATTAACCAAGCGTATTATTATGTCACTTTTAACCGTAGGTGTTTTTGGAACTTCTCAAATGGAAAATGAAAACCGGGTACCCATCCACCCCGGGCAATTGGGCTGGATTGAGGAAGAAGTCCTCAAGCACCTTTATTTTGAAGAAGATTATGGTCAGCCCTTTGGGGTGGAGAATGATGAAATTGCCTCGGGATCCGGAGGTATGCTTTCCCGGGATCAGTTGTTTGAAAAATGTGATATTTTATTAATGCCCAAACCAATACTGACTGATTTCCAGGCCATGAGGGAGGGTTCCATTTTATGGGGATGGCCACATTGTGTTCAACAAAAAAGATCACCCAGGAAGCCATTGACCGACGCCTGACGCTTATCGCCTGGGAGGCCATGCACAAGTGGAGCAACGGTGGAGCGTGGCAAATGCATATTTTCCATAAGAACAATGAAATTGCCGGATATGCCAGCATCTTACATGCAGTGGGGTTGTTGGGCATTGACGGTAATTACGGACCACCCAGGAAAGTAGTGGTTATCAGTTTTGGTTCGGTAAGTCGCGGGGCCATCAATGCTTTGCATGGTCTTGGGTTTCATGATATTACCGTATTTACCCAACGTCATTCGGTTTATGTTGCCGATCAGGTTCCCAGTGTGAAATATTTCCATTTTGAAGAAACAGACTCAGGAGAACTGGTATCCTTACATCCTGACAGGCATTCCAGGCCTTTTATTGAGGAATTAGCACAAGCAGATGTCATCATCAATGGTACCCTTCAAAATACCGATCACCCTTTGATGTTTGTCGATGAAAAAGGTATTGACCAACTCAAGCCCGAAAGCGTGATTATTGATGTGAGTTGTGATGAAGGCATGGGCTTTTATTTTGCCAGGCCTACTTCTTTCGAAGAACCAATGTTAAAATTCAAGCAAGTGTATTATTATGCCGTTGACCATACGCCTTCCTATTTATGGAGAAGTGCTTCCTGGGCCATATCAAACAGTATTTTACCTTATCTGCCTGTTGTGATGCAGGGAGAAGAAAGATGGGAAGAAAGTGAAACGATCTCACGTGCCATTGAAATAAAAAAAGGTGAAATACAGAATCCCAAGATCTTTACTTTCCAGAACAGGGAAGAAGCGTATCCGCACAAGATTATTACTACATGAGCCGGATTACAATACTTCTTTAACCTCTGCATTGGATATTCTGCGGGTCATTATTCTGCGGTTCTGTAGTTGTTTTTTGATAACTAAAAAGAACCGCAGAATATCCAATTACGGAAGAAAAAATTAAGACACATATTATTTAAATAAACCTGGAAAATTCGCCAACCAGATAAAAGGGTAGTGAGATTAGTTCAAAATTAACACGTTTTAAATCTTTTGAAATTTTTATGGAAGTTTCGACCATATGTGTGGAAGGCAAGTCCGCATTGAATCGGATTGCTTTGTCTAGGTTTTTTTCCAGTACAAAAATCTGAAGGGATTTTAATGTGCCGGATTTTCCTGCTTTTACTTCTATTGGCACAATTTGTTGCTGTGATTCTAAAAGATAATCTATTTCAGCTTCTGCATTTCTTTTTTCTCTTGTCCAATAATAAACGCCTTGTTCCATAAAATGAGCAGAAGAATTTATTAATTCCTGCCCGATGAATTGCTCCGCGAGTGCCCCTTCATGATTAAAATGGATGTCTTCAGTAAATATTACCGGAAGCTTGAGCATGTGATTTAATAATCCTATATCCAATAATATGGGCTTGAATACTTTGTCATTGATACCATGTTTTAGTGGAATAGTATTTGCTTTTGTGTTATGAATTAGATGTATAATTCTACTCGTATGTAATAATTCCAGCGCTCTTCTAATGGAATCAGATCTAATATTATTATCAAAATTTACGTATTTGAACTTCTGGCCAATAACTTTAGGAATATAATTCAGCAATCGGCTCATAATGGATTGTTGAGACTTTGTTCCATACTTAGAGAAGTCAAATTCTAAGGATCGTATTATGCTCTCATGAATACGCTGAACGTCGATCAAGCTCCTTGTTTCAATGTAATTTTTTACAGCTTCAGGCATTCCTCCAATTCTGTAGAAAAGCCGTATCAACTCCATTAGTTTATTATGAAAAGGTAATGGTATATCATCTCCTAAAATAAAATTATTCAAAAAGTCCACGAATCTATGCTCTCCTAAAGCGTGGAGAAATTCATAAAAATTCATGGGATACATGTAGGCAAATTCTACCCTGCCAACTGGCATGGGATATTGTAAATCATTGAGTGTATGATCCAATAAGGATCCCGCAGCAACCACATGTAGTTCGGGTAGCCTTTCAAAGAAATACCGCAAAGTAACTATTGCTTCGGGGCAGGTTTGAATTTCATCTAAAAATAAGAGCGTGTCTGGAGCGGAAATCTTTTTCCCCAGATAGATTTCCAGATTCTGGATTATTTCAACTACATTATTGGTAGTAAAAAATAACTTTATTTCTGGCGTTTCTTCAAAGTTGATTTGGATAAACTCTGAGTAATGATTTTTTCCAAAAGATTCAACGGTATAGGTTTTGCCCACTTGCCTTGCTCCTCTGAGAATTAAAGGTTTTCTGTTTGTTCGATTTTTCCAGTTTAAGAGATAGCTTGTAATTAATCGTTCCATAAATAAAAACTTACTTTTGAGTATCTGACTCAAAGGTAAGCTGTTTTATTTGGATTTACGCGCTTTTAATGCATAAATACGTTTGGATTTACGCGCTTTTAATGTAAAAATACGTTTGTATTTACGCGCTTTTTTGTTTTTGGTGGTTAAAATAACCTGGTAATTTACTTCACTTCAACAATAAGCTGTTCTTTCATACTTCCCTTCACACTCAACGTTTTTCCATCCCAGACAACAGCATCGTTTTGGTCTTTTCCAATCCTGATATTCTGACCATTCACGGTCACTGATGTTGGTTTGGAATCCAAATTGTGGATAATGAAAGTAATTTCCCGGCTTTCCGGTTTTCCTTCGTAATCAAAACCTTCCGTATCGGCAGTCAGCAGAAGTACACTTCCTCTGTAGATGGATTCAAAGTTGACAAACTCGTACATTTTCTTTAAGTAAGCTTCCTTCGTTTCTCCATCATCCTCATACATATAGCCGTTGCTTTTGGTAACGGAGTTGTCATGGTAATAATGAACAGATAACTTTTCAGAAGAATAATCTTTCATGCTTTGAAAAACGGGAACCATTGGAATAAAAGCCCCTGCTTTGACAAAAACCGGCGTGTTTTCAGGATCAATTGCATAGTTGATAGCCTGGCCACCTTCGTAATCTTCCCCTGTCCAGAAGTCAAACCATTTGGCCCCTTTCGGGAAATAGATGCGTTGCGATTCAGCACCTTTTTCGACAACCGGGCTGACCAGGAAGTTATCTCCCCACAGGTAAGTATCTTTTTCGTCAAATAATTCCGGGCTGTCTTCCATGTAAAAGAGAGGCCGCATCATTGGCCAACCTTTGGTCGCATTTTCATAGGCTAAAGTGTAGGTGTAGGGCATGAGGGCGTAGCGAAGTTTGATATACCTTCTGGCATTGTCTTTTGTAGCTTCGTCCCAGAAGATTGGCTCCGCAGGGACTTCTTCCTGGGCATGCGTACGATAAATGGGTTGGAAAACACCATATTGCAACCAACGTCGATATAACTCGGCATCTTTGTAATCGCCTCCAAAACCTCCCAGATCTGAGTGCATATATCCCATACCCTGCATGGCCATGGTCAACCCAATTTCTACCTGTGGTTTTAATCCTCCCCAGGAACGGTTTACATCCCCAGACCAGGGTACCATGCCATAACGTTGTGATCCAGCAAACCCGGAACGCATCAGAATAATGGGACGGCGGTCAGGGAAGTCCCGGGCAAAACCATCAAATATCACTCTTGCCCATTCATGGCCGTAATATCCATGCACATGATCTGCGCGGCCATTGACGTGCAGCAGATCGTCCGGATGAACTTCCGGTTCGCCAAGATCACCCCACCAGCCTTCAACGCCATTGAGGGTGTGTTTTTTATAAATATTCCAGAACCATTTTTCGGTCTCCGGCTTAAAAATATCCAGCAAGGTGGTCGTCCCGAAATAGAAATCAAAAATATAAGGGTCCCCTTTATCCGTAAGGCCAACCAACCCTTTTTTGACAACTTCGTCATAATACTTGGTTTTCTGAACTACGAATGGTTCAGTGATCAAAATCGTTTTGACGCCTTTGTCTTTGAAATTGGCCATCATTTTGGCTGGCTGCGGGAAGGAATCCAGGTGCCATTCAAAGTTACCTAGTCCTCCTTTGAGGTTTTTACCAAACCAGTAAACATCAAAAACAATGGCATCCAGCGGGATATCATCTTTGTGATACTTATCCACTACCATTTCCGCTTGTTTTTGGGAATGATAACCCATTCTGGAAGCAATGTTCCCCAAGGCCCAACGAGGAACCAAAGGCTGTCGGCCTGTAAGCTCAGTGTAATTGGTTGCCAGTTGGTCCCATTCCTCTGCTGCCGTGATCAGGTAACTTGTCCTGCCCCCAATGGCTTCAAAAGAAAGGATATTATCTTCCGTTGCACCAAGATCAGCATATCCGTCTGCACCGTTATCAAAGACGATCATGTACTTGTTCGAGGAGATCACAATCGGCATGGAAAAATACATCAGGTCGGCATGCGTTTCATAACCATAGCTGGGTTTGTTGTAGAGTCTCAAGCGATTGCCGCGACGGTCCATGCCCAGAACGCGGGATCCGCCTCCGGTGAGTTTTTCCGTGTCGTCCAGGGTAAAACGGAAACCTTTGTAAACACCATTATCAAAGTAGCCCTTCTCTTCAGAGATCAGTGGCCTGTTTTTATAACTGTAAGATATTTTAAACGGCGACTTTTCTACCTGGATGTTAATTCCGTTTGTGCGGTAAGTTATGGATTGGTCATCTTCGGTGTAGTCGGCTCTTACTTTTTGCGGAGCTCTGTCAACAGCATAGGAGGGAGGATTCTTTTCTCCTACCGGTGTAAAAATAACCTCTGCAGCACTTGGCGTATAAACCCTCACACGGATCGTCCCGTCAGAAGTGGTAATGCGCATACCATCGGGTAATTTTTCTGAGGAGTTAAAAGTTCTTTTCGTTTTTGGTGCTTCCTTTTCAAATACAAAAACCTGGTAAGCCCACGGATCAAGTTGGGTTTTGTAGCGTTTTCCCAGTACCTCTTGTTCCCCGGAAAAGAATTCTGTGTAAATACCATCATGCTGACCAATTTGGACAGAAGTGAGTTGTTCTTCTCCTGAAAGGTTGATGATGGTAACGACTTTATTATTACCCTGCTCCCGGCTAAAGGAGATGACGTAGGCTTCTTTGTCATTGGGAATTTTTTCTATCCAGCCGCCAGCATCGCCGTTCCAAAGGGCGGGATTCTCCCCTTTCAGCAGGTTCAGTTTTTTATAAAACGGGAATAACGTTTCATCCGACCAGTCGATAGGGTCTTTTTCAAAAAACTTCAGCCGCTTATTCAGTCCTGCTTCCTGCCCGGAATAAATCAAAGGCATTCCGGGAATCGTATAACTCAAAACAGCAAAGGCTTTATGTCCTTCTCCCAACCTTTCATAGACGGTGCCGTTCCAGCTGTTTTCATCGTGATTGGTAATAAACTGCATGGGGTAGGCACCCTTTGGATAGTATAGATCCATTTCTTCAAAAATATCAAAAATGGAACTTGCTTTGGCTTTTGCTTTGGCGATCTGATTCATTTCATGATGGAATGGCCAGCCGTAATTGGCATTGAAGGCTTCATTCATCAGCAACATATTATCCGCATTTTCAGCTACCATCCAGACAGGCTTGATAGCTTCCAGGCGTTCGCGGGCATCTTCCCAGAAATCTACGGGAACTTCTCCTGCCACATCACAGCGGAAACCATCCACATCTACTTCTTTGACCCAGAATTCCATCGCCTCGATAATGGCTTCCCGCATATAATACTGGTCGTAATCCAGTTTGATCACGTCCGTCCAGTCGTAAGGGGAAATGAGCTGTCCATTGTCATCGCGGGCAAACCACTCCGGGTGTTTATGCACCCAGTCGATATCCCAGGCCGAGTGGTTCGCTACCCAGTCGAGCACGACTTTGAAGCCAAGTCCGTGGCATTTATCCACCAGGGCTTTAAAATCTTCCATGGTACCAAATTCCGGATTGACATCAGTATAGTCTTTTATAGAATAGTAGGAACCAAGCGGTTCTTTACGATTTTTCTCCCCGATCGGATAAATCGGCATAAACCAGAGTATATCGACGCCCAATTCCTGCAATCGTGGCAGGTGTTTGGCAAAAGCATCAAAGGTGCCTTCTTCTGTGTATTGTCTGACATTGACTTCATAAATACTGGCGTGTTTTGACCAGTCAGCCACCTTGGCCAAACTTGTCTCGTAAGCCTCTTGCTGTGGCTCGAAGGACATTTCCTTAAGCAGGTGGAATATATCCTGGCCATCAGCGGTTTTACCCACCTGACTACCGTCCTGATTTCTAAATACAAAAGCCAGGGCTGCAATTGGTTCATCTTTACCAATACCATAAAGTTCTCCAATTTTGAATTTCAGTTGGTAGGTGTTTTTATCGATGCGTTCCAGTTTGACGACATCCTTATTCTCTCCCCAATCGGCGACCACATGTTTCCAGTCACCCGGGCTGATGCTGGCAATGGTAATCAACCCTGTATGCACATATATCGGGCCTTTGATGTCCATCAAGCCCTGATTGCCCTGAGTGGCATCGTAGGTGAGGGTTACTAAATCATCCAATTCCGGTTTTTCCGGAGTGAGGGTGATCTGGGCTGATAAAAAGGTAAAACAAAGGAGAAAGGAAAGGATGAAACTGAGCTTTTTCATGTCTTTTTATTTTGATACTTTGGTGTAGATGGTAACAAATATAAAGACTAAAAAGCTAATGAAAGGCATGTTTAGTGTTAATTGTACACTTTGTTGTTTTAAAACACATAGCACATAGAACACAAAGTAATTGATTCTTTCTTTGTGTTCTATGTGCCTATGTGTTAAAATTTAAACCGCCACATGCAAATCCTGCACCACTAACTTAGGCGTTCTGTCTACCTTGAAAATACCCCAGTGTTTCTCAGGTTCCAAGGGTTCCGGTGAACCTTTCCAGGGCTCGTCAAAAGCTTCAAAGACATAGGTTATGATTTCATCTTTGTCAGTCCATTCCAACAAATCATTCAGGTAAATGCTTTGTTGCTTTTCGCTGACGTTTTGCGGGTCGATACCGCGTCCATTGGAGTTGGTGGCCCAGCCGGCTTCGGTAATCACTACCAGTTTGTCCGGATATTTATCCGCGACAGCGTAGTAGTTTTCTTTGGTGTACTCCATTGCTTCATGAATGTGTTTGTATTCCCAAACCGGATAGGTGTGTATGGAAATGAAGTCAACCACCTCAGCCAATGGCTTTAATTTGGTGAGCCAGGGAACGTAGTTTTCACAAAATGTAACAGGTTGTCTGGCACCAGCTTTTATCAATTTCACATATTCAATTACATGATCAACAGGTACATAATGGTCGGTCCAGTCTACACAGGCTTCATTACCGGCCGAGAGCGAACAAATGATGTCCTCGTACTGATTAGCCAGGGCAATGAGTTTATGAATGCGTTTAAGGTTCTGCACCCTGTTGAGCTCTAATTCCTTTTCAGGGTAAACACCTCCTCCCCAGGGGCAGCCAAAATTATTCATTTCGGCTACGATATATGCACCGAGCATTACTTGAAAATCAAGCTTTTCATTTCGGATAACCTCCAAAACGGTTTCGGCATGCGGATCGCAATCGTATAAACGCAGGTATTTCCAATGATGTTGAAGTATCAGGAGATCTTCTTTAACCTGGTCGTAAGTAGGAAAGAGGCCTCCCGGGTATTGACCTTCCCTAAAGCCGGAATAACATATTGCTCTTCCGTATGGAAAGGAAATTTTTTCAGATTTTGTCATTTAACGTGTTCTTTTAATGGTGTTCTAGTTTGGTTTTTTCCACGAATTATCCAATCACTCTTAGATAATTGAGGTGTTCAGGAAAAATGAAAAATGGAAAAGTGGCATAATTTTCCGCTCTTCCATTTTCCTTTCCTCCAGCTCAAAAAAATCAAATATCCGTAATAACTGGATAAAGTTTTTCCATTCTAAAAACGTTTAAGCTACTGCTTTGTTTTAGAATTTCAGCTTTTCGTCTTTATCCCACAATCCCCAATAGGCACCGACGTCACCTTCGGAGCCTACTTTCCAGGATTCATCAAAAGAGGTGAAGTAAAAAATTTCGATATCCTCTTCTTCTGACCATTGCTGGGCATTGATGAAGTATTTGATGGCATTATCTTTGGAAGGGCTGGCAGCTTTACAATTACTTCCCTCGCTTGGCCATCCTGTTTCTGTAATGATAACTTTTTTACCATTACCAGCATGTACGGCCTGGTTATACATTTGTTTCATATACACAAGAGAATAGTCCATATGACAGCCTTCCCAATAGGGGTAACAATTCGCCAGGATAACATCGCAGGCCTCGGTGATCCGGGGACACGCACTGAATTCATAATAGGCATCTACATAACCAACTTCAATACCGGGGATGGCTTTTTTTACCCGGTGGATATATTCGAGAAGCTCATCTTCCGTAAGATCTTTACGGTATAAAACTTCATTGCCTACAGCAGCTACATCTACATAGCCGTCCTTGGCCAATTGGATCAATCCTGCTATTTCTTCCTCATTTTTTTCTTTGTCATCCCCCAACCAGGCACCTACCAGGGTTTTTAATCCAAATTCGTGGGCGATCCTGGGAATCAATTCATTGCCTTCAATGCAGGAAAAGGAGCGGATCCACTTGGTATATGGCGCGATAATGGCCATCCTTCTTCTAACCTGGGCTTCACTTAATTTATCTCCCGGTTTTTGACCTTCAATGTATGCGCTGAAACACAATCCGTGCATGCCATTATTGAGTACCTGCCGAAACAAGTCTTGAATTTCTTCAGGTGTTTTGGTCGAAAAATCCAATCCTGTAAGAGCTAATTTTTTATCTGGTCTGAAAGACATATGCTTACTATTTTTATTCAATACAACCAATCTTTAACTGATTGCTTTTTAGTTTAAGTTACTTATTTAGAAATTAATTTACAATTCACCCCGACGTTCCACCAACTCCGCTTTGATCTCCCTGGCGCGTTCTTCTGTAAGGTCATATTTCCACATAACCCAAATAGCCAATCCTGCAGTAAGGGAAGGAATAATAATATCCGCCAAGCGTAACCTGGTTATGGTTTCAACGGTTTGGGTAGCTGCGTTTTGATCAAATCCAACCACTTTTAAGACCAAACCACCCAATACCAGGGCAATAGCTTGACCCAATTTCACCATCCACCAATATATAGCACCAAAAGTACCTTCTTTTCGAGGCATACCATTGTACAATTCATCCAGGTCACAGACATCCGCAGTCATACTCATCATCAAGGTGAATAATCCTCCGATTCCAAAGGCCATTAATGGAATAGGCATGAAAATCAACCATGGGTTATCTGGATTAAAGCCGTACCATTTTAGGGCATATCCCACGATGGAAATTACCGTGGAAATGATGAAGGCTTTGCGTTTTCCCCATTTATTGGCCATAGCTGTAATCACCGGGATAACCAAAAATGCCGTAATAAATGCACTTACTGTTGAAAACCATGCAGGCCAGTTTCCTGCCAGACCGTAGTCACCGTTGAACATGTAAAAGACAATGATGAAATAACTAAAAGATGCTACCATCTGGAAACCGTTGAAGACCAGGAAAGTGGCTCCACAGAGGCGTACGAAGGGTATATTTTTGGAAACCTGGGCAATACCCTGGAAGAGGTCCTTCAAATTGGAGAACAATGTGCTCAATTTAATTTCTTTTCTGTTCTCCATGTGAGAAGCATCAAGACCTTTACAGAAAATGGCAGGTAAGACACCCAGAACGATACAGATTGCCCCAACAATAATGGAAAGTCGGCGAACACCTACGGCTTGTGATTCAAACAGGTTTGGATTGGCGATAAGTACCCAGAACCAGGGAACAATCATCCAGGCAATTTGACCTACGATTTGTGAAAAGGCCATCAATCGGGTACGCTCATTATAATCAGAGGTCATTTCATAACCCAGGCCGATCAATGGGGTAGAAAAAATCGTATTTCCAATTAAATATACCATTGAAAGAATGAGAAAGTACCAGAAATTATAGGCTTGTGAATTCTCCGGGTCAAGCTGCCAAAGCACAGCGAATAAAACCCCACTTAAAATAGCTCCGGCAAAAATATAAGGCCTCCTGCGGCCGAACCTCGACTTAGTATTATCCGAAATGAACCCCATGATCGGGTCGGTAATGGCGTCAAATAATCTTGGTAACCCACCCAATAAACCCGCTAAGAATGGATCCATTCCAAAGGCGGTAAGTAAAAAGAACATGAATATTCCTAAAGCTCCCGGCAATAAGTTATTCACCAGGTGTCCGGCACCAAAGGCGGCCTTTTGTACCATAGGGACTCTATCTTTTGCAGCGGTAGTATACTTAGACATAGTTATCTTTTTATTTGATTCTAATTTGATATTATTCCTTAATTCTTATTCGGTAGTCGGGATCAAAATTGTTTGGATTGCCTGACCACTTATATTGAGGTCGACCATTTTATCTCCCAAAGTGATGGAAAAAGGTTTGCTTTCCATATCCTGGTTAAAGACAATGACAACGATATTGTCCGTGTTTTCTACGGCGGTGACCATCAAGGAATCATTCGTATTTTCAAAACCTATCCTTTTAGCTCCCGGCCTGATATATTTACTGAAGTGGGCGAGGGTATAATAAATGGGGGTGAAATACACCTCATCTTTTTCAGGATCAACAATTACAGGGGCCACACACCAGTTTTTAAACCAGTTGGGGCCACCCTGTGTGTCCAGTACCATATTCCAATCCACCCAACCGTCCACCCAGTTGTTGAGACAGCCAATGATATCCCGGGCGTACCTGTAAACGGGTACATATTTTGGATGCAGATATTTATCCTGTTCCGGCGCCCAGTCCCATCCCCAATCGGTAGCTTCTTTTGACCAGTACCAGGCATCATCCTGCCAGACAGGTACCTCAGCATCAACACAGGCTTCCGACTGAATGAGGTATTTGTCCGGAGCGGCATTGTGCGCAAACTGCAGCGACTCGGGAAACCAGTCGTAGGTACTGGCATACCAGTGAATGGCCATGCCGTCATAATATTTGGACGAGGCTTCATCTTTATACATTACCCGTGCCCATTCCTTCAATTCTTCGCCACGATTTTGATCATAGCCAAGAATTTTTACATCATGCCCATCGGATTCCAGTTTAGGCCCCAGGTGGTTTTTGACAAATTCAGTCATCTCCTCGGCATTAAAGTGCATGCTCTCCCAGTTGTTGTTGTTACCCAGGGGTTCATTTTCTACCGTAAAGCCCCAAATATCGATACCCTCAGCTTTATAGGCATCGATATATTTTGAGAAAAACAACGCCCAGGTATCATAGTATTCGGGTAATAATTTACCGCCCCGCCAATCATTATTATCTTTCATCCAGGGAGGCGCTGTCCATGGAGAGGACATGATCTTAAACCCGTCTTTGGATACCGCCATGGCGTCCTTTATCATGGGAATGAGATCATCGCGATCTTCCTCTATGGAAAAGCTCTTCAATTCCTTGTCCCCTTCCACCGGAGCATAAGAATAATTGCTCAGGGAAAAATCACATGAATTCATGTGTGTACGTGTCAGCGAGTATTTAGCTCCGGTTTCCCCAAAATAAGCCTCCAGAATCCTGTCCCTGTTTTCCTGGCTTAACCTGTTCAAAAGAGAAGCGGAAGCCTCCGTAAAAGAACCGCCAAAACCGGTAATGGTCTGGAACTTTTCTTCCGGCAACAGTTTGATCACTGCGACGCTGTCTCCGCCTGCAAATTCCATTAATTTTTGAAGCTTATTGCCGTTGGCCGAAGTTTCATAAACTTCAACGGCTAATTTATTTTCTGAGTTACAGGCACTGAGCATAAATACTAAAGATAAAATAAAACTACCCTTTATTAATGTCTTCATGTTTAAAGATTTTAAAATTTAATGTGCCACATCAAATACTTTTACCGCAGGTACCATAACATCTTTGAGTAACGCTTCTTTATTGCCATCATATGTTTTAGAAATGGGTTTTCCATTTCTGTTAAGACCTTCAAAGACCCCCTGGTCCACAAGGTCCCACAAAGCATATTTGGCTTTTCCATCGATGGTAAAAAGGCCAAAGTGGTTTTCTGATCCACCCGGGTTTTGGGCGTCCTTCCAGGTTTCATCAAAAGCTTCAAAGTAAAAACAGGAAATGCCTTGATCGTTTGTCCATTCTCTGATCAAATGGTAATACAAAGCCTCCTTGTATTCATCGGTAGCTTTGGAACCTTCCGGCCCATAGTGGCCATTTGAGTAAGAGGCCCATCCCGTTTCACCAATATGAATGGGTTTGTCTGCACCGAGGCTATTGACGTATTTCAGCGTCTGCTGATACTGAGCAATTGCATAGAATTTGGCGCGCTCCATGGCTTTGTCAATTATTTCCAAATCTGAAAAGGATGTTTCATGTTCGAAGACTCCCCAAAAATCAGGATTATAATGGGTATCGTGCATAGGGTAAGTGTGCAAGGAAATATAATCCACTGCTTTGATCAATTTTTCCAGATCTTCGACATGGTATAATACATCTCCGCCGCCCCAGGAAGCAAAATTATCGGAACTGGTGATCCAAAGATCTTTTGGTAATTCACCGGTTGCTTTTAATTGTTGTAAGTGATTGACCCATTTAAGAATTACTCCTGGTTGCACAAAATAACTGGCTGCCCATTTCACCATGGCTTCATTACCTACAGCGATTACCTTGACAATGTCCGGATATTTTTTGGCCATATCAACAGCCCTTTGAATTTCGGCGGCATTGGCTTCAGCATCCTCTTCATCGTGGTTGGGAGAGGCTGTAAATGCATCTTTACAGTTAATCCACGCCCCTAACATCACATACATTTCGAAATTAGGATCTTCCTTTTTTAACTGATGAATTGCCTCCAGTAAATTGGAAGCTTGGGCCAGGTGGGTGTTGTAAGTGCGGAGGATTTTGACATCCATAGCAGCAAGGATTTCCATATCTTCCTTTAATTCTGCAATGGTAGGTTGAATATCCCGGGTATTCTGGCGGTATCCGCCATATGAAATAGCCTGATATTCAGGGTTTCCCAGAATATCACTGGCTGTTAATTCTTTTGCAGCCTCTTTGCTGTTGCAGGAAAATATCAGCAAAAAGACCCCTAGAGCAAACAATACTTTAAGGCCTGATTTCATAAGTTTTATTTTTAATGTTTTCTTGGCATTTTTTAGCTTTTGAAGAAACGGATTCTGTTTTACCTCAATAATGCTTCAGTAACCTGAACAATGATCTGTTTTACCTTGCCTGATCTGTTGAATACCTGCTGACTCGTATTTAGATCAAGGCTAAGGGAATCGAATCCGACCGTGGTGTTGTCCTTGTATACGACCTCTACACTGTTGGCTGTGGAAAGCTCATAAACGATCGGCACCTGACAATAAGTGAAGCACAGCGACCCTGCTTTTAAAGGCAGTTCATGTTTTTC
Organism: uncultured Bacteroidota bacterium; assembly: GCA_942492125.1. Classification (GTDB taxonomy): domain Bacteria; phylum Bacteroidota; class Bacteroidia; order Chitinophagales; family Saprospiraceae; genus BCD1. The sequence continues at coordinate 536,898 of CALODM010000031.1, read as the reverse complement.
CTGTTCGATATCAATATATTCAAACACTTGGGATTCCTTCAGGAATTCGTCCTTTCTCAACAGACAAGGATCAAAATAAAGGTTTCCGTCCTTGACAAAAACGCCAAGCTCTCCAAACCTCGATAAGATATCCTCTTTAACCTGTCCCGTCATACCTGGTTGCTGGGCTCCTTTCCCGGCAGGTGTATGGGAATAAGGATCTGTTGGGAATGCACCATAAAGGGTTGGTGGTTTGTGTACGCCAATTCCTTCGTTGATCTCGTAATAGTGTTCCAAAAGTCTGCCGATAACTTCTTCGCTTTCTTTTTGCTCGATAGCTTTCAGGCAACACTCCTGAACGGCCAGCTGTAGTTTGGACACCATGTGCCAATAGATGGACCCCAGGCCTTCATAACCAAAAAAGGTACCTGAACGCCCGGTAAAGGCTTTGTGGTTAAAGACCTCTTCAAAGATTTGAAGCGCTTTTTCTCTGTCTTTTTCAACAAGAGTATTGTAATGGGTTTGCCCAAGGGTATCCAGTGCTTCCCGGAGGTCATTGGCATTTTTGAAATTGCCATTAAAATGATAAACCCCTTTGAGGTCTTTTTCGATTATCTGAATATTGCCATCGGCTACCAACCGAGATAGCAATTCCGAGTCGTTCACGGCTTTTTCCGGCACGTTATTCTTTGCAGTAAAGCCAGGTAAGTCTTTATTGGGATACAATAAATAACTGTATTGGTCCGGTCGGAAAAGACTGCTGCTTTTCAATGCATCCAATAATTCCAAAGCTTCCTTCGAGGAGAGATAGCCGGAACTCAAAACAGCCACCTGGCCTTCGAGCATCTCACTCAAATAACCGATAAAAACCTCTTTATCGTTTTTAACAGTCATCAGGTTATAGGCGTGATACAAATGATCTTTTCGCTTGTTTGCTTTTATAGAATGTTCAATATACTGAAGAGCAAGGCTCACAAATCGCCTTATATCATTCAGGAATACAGGTTCTGTTTTACCTGAGAAGGGATTTTTATAGATAGACATCCTGTAATCACTGCCGGCCTGCCCCAGACCATCCAGTATAAGTTTGCGGTCTTTATCATTTATGTTGTCGGACAATAGGTGTTGATATTTTTCAAAGGTTCCAACGATACTTTGAAAAAAGTCGAGCAGTTCTTTGGAAAGGGAAATTTCCTCCGTGTCCGTCTCCTCAAAGATCTCTTTGAAAAATGTCAGGAATCGTCTCAGGTAATATAAGGTGACCATAGACACCCCATTACCTACCAGGGCGTTATTGGCATCATTCCATTCCGGGCGCTGGGTGTTCATCCAGATTCCTCCCTCAGGTATAAAATTGGATAGCTTTACCAGGACGGTGGCCAGCATTTTCTCAATGAAATTAACCTGGATTATGGCTCCGGATTCATCTCGGAGTAAAGCACCATCAGCCCCTAAAGCTTCCCTTTGCTCCTCTATGGCCAGATCTGCTTCGAGGTCAAAGTCAATGGTGTCTTTAGGGTTTTTGAGGGTATCCTCATAAGCTTTTATTTTATAAGGAACATTGGCGTAAACAAAAATAGCTTTGTCAAAATAAGCCTCAAGACTTCCGGGCTTGTGTTTTTGAATAAACTCCAGGAATTTCAACAGATAGATTATCTGGTGATCCCCCCAATAACCGATATAGGACCATGGGTCGTCCGGTTCTATCTTTTCCCAGTCAATACCGCCTTTGGTGATCCTGTAAGGGTTATATCCGTCAAAAGTCGAGGCATTCAAAAACTTATGGATCATGCTTTCCACAAACTCAGGGTAGGAATGTGCCAGGGCTTCCCAGTTTTGAAAAATATCCCGCCAGTTACCTTCATAATCGAGAATCTTAGATCCGTCTATTTCACTTCGGGTATTAATGGAGAATTTATTCCAGGGCCTGCTGGGGTCTCCGTGCCTCCGGCTAAACATCAGCGGCATGTATTCCAGGCATAATCTTCTGAAATGCATGTCCTGACTCTGGTTGGAAATTTCTTTGAGCGTCGAAAGCGAAAAATTATCCGGCAATTCTGCAATAACAGGTTCTGCAGCTTTGAAAACTTCCCTGTTGGCCTTAGAGAGGTAATCGATAAAATCCCATTTTTCGATCTGGTAATTGTTGTCAAAAATACCCCCACGCATGATGTTAAACAGGGTATTGGAAAAATGCCTGGCATCTCTTAGTTTATCTGCTGTAAGCTGCAAGGCATCTGCCGCAGCATTCAGTTCGATCAAATGCCGGGTACCGGCCTCAATATTCTGGAGTACTTTTTGCTCAAGTTGTTGATCATCGCTTATCGCTTTGGAAATTTTTGCGAGAGCGGATTGGTTTTTATTGACATCCGCGACGATCAGCCATGTTTTGTCGCTTTTCGGGGTCAGCTGGACCTCCGCATTGATAAAATAGGCACCTTTCTCGGCCTTTACGTCAACCTCTTCTTCTATCGGAATGCTTTTTCTGAAATGGTTGAGTTGTAAAGAAGAGAGCAGATATTTGGCCTGGTCAAAGCCCAGTGACCAGACGATATTGGCTTTCAAGGCTTCACTGGGTTCCGCCTTATCAACGATGATGGCACTCAGGGCATATATTCCAATGCCCGTATTTTTTTCGAGTTCGCTTCTTTTGTAGGCATCGACAAGATTACTTGTGGAGTTTTGCAAATAACTACCAACGCCAAAGGGTAAGATGTTTTGAATGCCATCCAGCAGTGATACACGCACCGGCTCATCGGTATTATTGATCAGTGTTGACTTTTTGACAAAGCCGAATTCATCACTTGAGTTCCACTGGTATCGGAAGGTCAATCCAAGGTCGTGATTTTCTTCTTCGAAGATGACTTTATTACCATAAACATTTTTGTAGAGATTCCTGGTAATGGCATACTTTCCTTCATACCTGATAGAGAAGGGTTCCCAAAGTTGGGATTTGTCATTTTTGGTTACCCTAAAGATGGATTTACTTCCGGTTATTTCAGCTGATTCCGTGATCTTGTCATGGGTATAATAAGGGAATAGTGCATTTTCAGCATCTTTTCGTCCGGCGGACAATCCACCATTACTGGCAATAAACATCCAATGATTCGAATCACTGACTATGCTCATAAAAAAGGGGCGCATAGCGTCGTGGTTAGCAATCTTGTAGAAGTATTCGTCGCCTATTTGAACCTGGCTGATCTTTGTTTTTGTTGATGTCTCTTCCATTGTAAAGTCTAATTCACTAATTGTCTAAAGTTAGTTATCTTACTAATAATTCTTCAACCTCTTCCAGCGTTCTGCCTTTTGTTTCAATCACAAATTTATAAACGAAAAGAATAGCACAAAAAGATAAAACAGCATAAATGGCAAAAGTAACTGTTGGGCCTAAATTGGATAATTCCCAGGGAAAAACCTGGGTGACGGAAAAACTGACCAGGGAGTTGAAAAAACCAACTACTGATACAGCAATTCCTTTTATATTATTGGGAAATATTTCCGAGATTAATGTCCACATTACTGGTCCAAGGGAGATGGCAAAAGCGGCCACATAAAGTAAAATGGCCCATAAAACGAGATTGGAATTTATTTGAATAAAGTTGGTGATCTCATTCCTTTTGAAATTCAGGAATTGCTCATCGTTTAAACTACGATCTACCTCTTCGAAAAGGGAAGCCTGACGATCAAAAGTTTTACCGTCAAAAGCCGACAATAAAGTTTTTACTTCAGGGTCACTTATTTTATTGAGGCTGGTGGGGTTAAAAGTATAGGTTGCGTTATTGAAAGCAAATGTTGCCATCAGTAAGGCAATCGTCATGAAGGTGGTACCGATCAACAGTAATGGTTTTCTGCCGAGTTTGTCAATCAGCCAAATGGCAACCAGTGTAAAAACCAGATTGGTGAGTCCAACTACAATGGCCTGCAAAAAGGAAGAATCTGTAGTTCCACCTGCCTGTTCAAAAATGGTAGGAGCATAATAAAAAATGGCATTAATCCCGGTAATTTGCTGGAAGAAAGCTATGCCCAGGGCGATACTCATTATCGTGGCATATTTATTATCGAAAAGACTTGAAAGCCCTCCTTTTTTTTCAGTTTTTTCTATTCCGCGCTGAATTTCATTTACGGTAATTTCTGCATAGGCTTCTCCACCGATTCTATGTAATATCTTACGGGCTAATTTTATATTATTGAGTTTTAAAATCAACCATCTCGGACTTTGTGGAACGGTAAATAATGCCAGGAAATAAATGAAAGCAGGAATGGCCTCTACCCCCAGCATCCAGCGCCAGCTCTCTGTACCGTAGTTCACTAAAAAATAATTGGAAAAATAAGCGACCGAAATACCGATAACGATGTTCAGCTGATTAAAGGAGACCAGGCTTCCGCGTAACTTTGGAGGAGCAATTTCTGCTATGTAAATCGGAGCGATCAATATAGCACCGCCAATGCCCACTCCACCAATAATTCTTGCAATAATAAATTCCGGATAACTTGTAGCTAAAGCGGACCAGGTCGCGGAAACCGTAAAGAAGGCAGCCACGATAATCAGGACCTTTTTCCTTCCAAATTTATCAGCCAGAGGCCCAGCCAATAAATTACCCCCCATAGCACCAAAAATGACACACCCTACAGCAAAACCAAGCATCCCGTCGGTCATTTGAAAATAAACAGTGATGCCTTTTACCGCTCCGGATATTACTGCGCTGTCAAAACCCAATAAAAATCCACCGAGAGCAACAATCAGACTAATGAGTATGGTGTATGATTTATTCATTAAATAGGATTAAGGCATTCTTTTTTTGTTTTTTAGGGTTCAAAAGTAAAAATTGTGATAAAAGTAATATAATATTCAGTAAAAAGGTCGATCAAAGACATCGACCTTTTTACTGTAAATATTTAAATTGATGCGTTCTGGTCGTGAACTGCCATAATCTTATTTAACTTCCTGGTACACTCTTACATAGTCCACCAGCATAGATTGTGGAAATGGAGTCTCATCCGTCGGGAAGCCAACATAATTTCCTCCGACAGCTACATTCAAAATAATATAAAATGGATGATCGTAAACCCATTCGCCGGTTACGTCTTCAGGAGTGAGTCTTTGATATAATACATCATCCACATAGAAGTCAATTTGATCCTCCACCCATTCTACAGCAAAAAGGTGAAAGTCCTTATCAAACCTGTCATTTTGCAGGGCATAGCTCTTGGTGATTGACGCACCTGCGGAATAACCAGGACCATGGAGAGTTCCGTGGATTACACTGGGCTCCTGTCCCCGATACTCCATGATGTCAATTTCACCACATTGTGGCCAGTCCACAACATCAATATTGGCACCCAACAGCCAAAAAGCTGGCCATATTCCGGGGCCCCAGGGCATCTTGATTCGTGCTTCAAAACGACCGTATGCCTGATCGAATAAACCAGCTGTGGAAATTCTTGCGGAGGTGAAAGCAGCACCGGCATAACTTTCTCTCTTGGCGATAATTGCCAGGTTGCCTTCCCCATCAAGGGAAGCATTATCCGGTCGGTCGGTATCGTATTCCAGTTGGGCATTACCCCAGTCCGTCCCAACTTCATATTTCCATTTGGTTGCGTCTGGAGACTGTCCGGCGGGTCCGTCGAAATTATCTTCCCAGGTCAATTGCCAGTTACGTTCTACTATTTTATTATCACTGTCTGTACATCCTGAAAAGAAAACAAATACAGACAACAACAGAATATTTTGTATTATAATTGAATTATTCCATTTCATTTGAATAAATTTTTATTGCTTTTTTTTAATTGAAGTGTTTATTGAATTTCAAAACCGAGGTTATCTGAAAAGTTGAATTATCGCAGATAACCCCGGTAAAGCCCGTTGTTTAAAAAGATAATATTTGTTTCTACTCTCTTCTTAATCGCGGAAATAAATATTGTCTAAATAAACGGTTCCGTCTCCCACAAACTTTAACTGGAAAACGTCCGCAAGATCAACCGGAGCAAAACTGGACAGCGGAATATCCACGCTTCCCCAACCTGAGGTCGGTACCGTTAAAGCAACGGGCACCTCTACAGGGCCCGGGCTGATCAAAAATACTTCCAGCGTAGTTGACGTTGCTGTCCAGAAATCAATGTGCAAATTGGTCAACCCGGAAACATCCTGGCTGCTACCTAACTCAACTCCCTGGTAATTCAGACCAGTATACAGCAGCGTATTATTCCCAGCCACAGGAACTTCAGAAACTACGGTAGCTTGACCCCAGTCCGGATAGAAATTCGTTCCTGCCACATTGGTGAAGGCATCACTGAAAATCGAAATCACACTGCCTGGGTCATCTGTTGGTGTAGGAGCCGCTTCTGTTGGTGTATCACCACCGCCTGAACCACTATAGAAATAGATGTTGTCCATGTAGATATCTCCATTACCATCAAATTTCAACTGTATGAGGTCGGCAAGATCAACCGGAGAGAAAGACGAGAGTGGAATATCAACACTTCCCCATCCTGAAGTTGGTACCGATAGACTGTAAAACGCTTCAACAGGTCCTGTACTGATCAAAAATGCATTCAAATCAGTAGAGTTGGCAGTCCAGAAATCGATATGGAGAAAGTCCATACCGCTGATGTCCGTACTTCCGGCCAATTCTATCCCTTGATAATTGAATCCTGCATAGACCAGGGTATTATTGCCCTGGATGGACACTTCCGAAACAGATGTCGTCTGCCCCCAGTCCGGGTAGAAGTTCGTGCCCTCCAAATTGGAATAGGCATCGCTGAACACAGAAATTACATTTCCAGGAGCCTGAGAAGGTGTCGGAGCTGCGACTTGCGGCCCTGAACCACCACTACCACCGGTTCCATCTGTATAAAAATATACGTTGTCAACATAAACATTAGACAAGTCACCGGCAAGCACCAATTGAGCAAGATTGGCCCTTGCAGTCAATCCAAGAAAACTGGACAATGGCATATCCAGACTGATCCAGGTTCCTGTAGCTAATGTAGGGCTGGTAAAAGAAACTTCATGTTCGGAATCATCCCCTCCGCCATCATATGTATTATTGGCACCGAAATCTACCAATTTGATTTTAAAGGATGCTGGCAGATCTGTCGGGTCAGGAGTCCATATATCCATATGGAAGTGGGACATCCCTGTAGCATTAATCGTCTGTGAAGTGAATTCAATGCCTACGAAATTTAAATTCTTATATTGCTTTACGTCATCCCCATCTATCTGGATATCAAAAGTCTCGGCTGTAGAACCTTCCCAGTAGGTATTCCACACATCGACTGCCACATTTTCATAAGCATTACTGAACATGGAAATCACGCTATCGGGCTCAACAGTTGGTACCGGAGCAGGCATGGTAGGCCCTACCGCTTGTCCTGTGCCTCCAATGGTTAAAGAACCTGATGCCATGATATCTCCCAATTGAGCCGTAATGACCACCTGGCCGCTATCGATAACCGTGACGACACCCTCATCATTTACCGTTGCCAAGCTGGTCTCGGAAGAAACGTAGTTCAGGTATGCAGGAGCTATCCCAATTGTCTGGTCCGTTCCGGTAGGCATGTTAAAAGTTGCAGAAGTTCCTTCTATCTTCAATTCATCACCAGTAGCCGCAGAAACCACCTGGTCTTGTCCATTTAAGATTGCAGCTCTGGGATTTGCCAAAGTACCCAGTTTTTCGAATTTTACTTCATCCATCCAGAAAGTATATCCGTCACCGTCATCGGGAGTAGCAACATAATAAAGCAGTCCCCTTTCCTGAGTAAGTTTAGAAGGGTCGGGAATTGGAATGATGTATTTTTTCCAGTTTGAATTGACGGTTATATTCGAATAGGAAACGGTGTATTTTCCTTCCCCGAAGTCATTCCCGAAACCAATTTCGGCAATGGTCACCGGCTGGGAAGCTCTTGCCCAGAAAGTAAGGGCATCAAAACCGGAAAGGTCGCGGCCTGTGGAGGTAAAGAATGCTCCGGCGGCATAGCTTCCTAAAGGATCTCCGTCATTAGGGACAGCAAACCTCATCGAGGATGCTCCATCGTATTTAACATCTGTATCTACATCAAAAGCCGTGAGGCTGGCACCGGAAAAGACACCGTAGTTCAACCCTGCACTAAAACCATCAATGAAAACGTCTCCATTGGCCGGAAAAGTAGCAGGTTCTAAATCTTCGAAGTCTCTGGTACAGCTAAAGCCCAGCAAAAGGATCATTGCTGTCAATAGCGATATTTTGGAAAAATTATATTTTTTAGTTGTCATCTTTTTTTACTTTTTATGGATTATATACCCAGGTTAACTTGAAAATAGGTTCTGATCTCCCATTCCTGACCATTGTCGAATCCAACAGCCGTTGGGTCACAAACGTGAGCGCCACTTGCATCAAGGGTATGAGTAGGACAATAACGTGGAGAATACTGATCCAGGGCACGCCAGGTATACCTGATTCCCAATCTTGTATTTGGCAAATCAAACCATCCTGGTTTACCAACAGAAGTAGACAAGTCGGCCATCAACTGCAAAGGATAGGTAAGGTTAAAGTCCCGGTGATAGTCAAAAGGTCCCCAGTCATTCACTTGCACCATGGAGGTTAATTTGAGGTTTTTATAGATCATTCTAAGGTCTCCGCCGAATCGTTCGATCAACCGGGGGTCGCTACCATTGGCCTGTGCATTACCTCCATAGATGTTGGCAATAAATCCTAAGTCAGGACTTACTTTGGAGACTATACGTGTATTGACTTCCCAAAGGTCTTCTGCAGGTGCAGAACCCGGGAAAGCAAAGAGAGTACGTCCATCAGCAAAGATACCGATAGCAGCATCCTGAATGGTTGGCAGGTGCCGGTAAACGAAACCGGCGCTGATAGCAAAACCAGCATCTTCCGCACCGTCGTTATCCCATTCGTACATCCATGTTCCAGGAGTAGGGTCGTAAGTGAATAGTATCTCTCCGGCAATTGTTTCTCTGTTACCCCTCACGGCAAAAGGATCATCGAGGATATTACGTGGTCTTGCAGGAGCTGCCATGTCTGCAGCGATTGGCCCGACAACAGGTTTTTGCCACAAGAAGTTGGGAGCAATAGTTAAGTCACCAACGATGTAAGTAAAACCAGTCAGGAAATTGTATTGGTTCCCGCTGCCGCTATCTTTAAGTCTCCAGCCAGTAAAGGTCTTGGTGTAGTCAGCACCTCCGTTGGCTACCAACCCCATAGCTGCTCCCTGAGCATACCAGTTGATTGGACCACTGCTGAAGGTCAGTTTCATTTTTCCACCCCAGGTATCCTTTAAAGCAACCTGGTCCACGTATACTTCTCCTTTTTCTTCATCAACGATCTGGAATTCTCTGTCGACCAATGGCTGACCACCCCAGATACCTCCGATTTCAAATCCCACCGGACCGAATTTTCTTTTGGCATGGAGCGTAAAACGTCTTGTGACAGGCATTGGTACGGCAAAGGAACTTACTGCCGGTGCTTGTTCGGCAATATCTTCGTGGAAAATAGCTGTCAAATCAAAATTGGCTACCCTGCGGCTGTATTTGACCAGAACCGCCGGGTTGGCTGCCCACCATAATTCCGGGCCAAACGCTATTTTAAGCCCTTTCAGAGACTTCTTACCTTCAATCTCAAAACCGAAAGGCGCATTACCATTATAAATGTCAATGTTAGGTCCGTAATTGGCTTCAGGATATAGTCCGAAAAAGTCTCCTTCATACCCCCAGTGAAAATGGCCTGTACGGTAAAAGCCCGTCAGTGCAAAGTATTTGCTGTTCCAACTGAAATCTCCCCGGTATACCTGCAGGCGATTCATAGAAGATAGTACCAGATCTCCGTTTGGCGTATTGACGATCTGGGGACGGCCTCTATTTTCATAGAAGATCTCGTTAATTGGGTTTTGCGCAACATTTCCAAGAACGTTGAAAGACACGTTGGCGCGAACACTTTCCGTTGGTTTGACCTCAACACCTACAAAAAACGACTGCATATGATCAAAACCGAGTCGGTTGGGATAAGTCTGTTCACCCGGATCCGCTACCTTCGGCGTAGAAATAAGCTTTCCGCCAGTGTTAAAAGTGGACAAATCCACCCTTAAACCACTAATGCTTATTTTTTTTTTCTCTTCTATCTCCAGAGCAGCTTTATCTCCCCTGGCTTGTGCTTCTGCATCGGCCAGGTTCACTCCTTTAAAGTGCTCTTCAATTGTTTTGAGGCCTACACCGTCCCTGAAAGGATTTAATTCATGTACCTCCTTTAAGGCATAATAAGCTGCGCGAGGATACAATTTGTATAAACCGCGGATATTGGTTTGTCCTTTGGCACAAATTCCAAACCACTCCTCGTTCATATTGTTTTCCCCTTCGATAAAGTCGCTTGTGTAACCTCCGTTAGCCCAGGAGGCGTTGTTATCATGAATGTCCAGGTTTTTGGTTTGTCCAAATTTCCACCAACCATCGCTGAATTGAAAAGTAAACCCCCCAATACAGTTCCCTGCTTTTCCAAGGCCTGCTGCATTCTCGTAGATCTCTTTCCAGTTTTCAACCATATAATAAGCCTGAGATACCTGGTCCTCGGTATCTTCAATGGCATTAAAGGCGTCAGCACCGAATTCCGTGAACATTACGGGTTTATCAAATTCGGTTTTCATTCTTTGGAATAAATCACCAAAGGAAGCACCACGATAAACATTGGTTCCAAAGATATCCACGTCCTGGCACTCCTCGGCAATGATATCAAGGAAAAGTAAATCCCCATTACACATGGCCACAGGGTGATTGGTGTCAATACCTTTCATCAGCAATGCTGCTTCATTGAATAAAGTGTACAAATACCGGGCACGCTTTGTGGCTTTCCTGTCTTCAAGCGGTATGTCCTCTGTTTCGGCTCCATCCCAGAAAAGGCCGTAATTATTTTCATTACCGAGCAGGTACATGATCAAACCCGGGGTATTCCTGTAGTCTTCAACCATTTGAGAGACTTCGGCGAGCAGCAAGTCCCGGGTAGCTTTATCAGAATAATCGGTATTGCCAATCCAGGCTTTATTAACCGTCACCCCATATCGACCAAAAGAATGATTGAGCATGGTGTAGATGCCATAATTCTCATAGATATACGTAATCCACTTTGCAGGAACTCCCGTATACTGACGAATTGCGTTTACCCCCATGCTTTTTAACATGGGCATTTCCCCATCCAAAGCGGCTTTGATAATATCGTCCGACTGATTCCATAAACTGTAGGAATAATTGGTACCAATAGGGAAATAATCCCAATTCATACCATTGATCATAAAATCGTCTCCGTTGACAACAAGTTTCATGTCATTGTTTTTCTCATAAACAATCGAAACTTTGTCAGCTTGTGCAAAGACCGTGGCTACGGATAAGAAACAAATAAATACTGGTAGGATCTTTTTCATTTTGACATTGTTTAAGAATTTAATGTATTTTACTAAGCTTCTAGAATGTGGTCAAAAGCTGATAGGACTATGAACAAACAAATCCTCGTGCTGGTTGAGGTAGGGTGTTCGTGTCAAAAATAAAAATTAATCGCTGAACCGACATAATAATCACTTCATCAATTATTTCATCAAGCAAAAATAAAACTACATCATAATTCAAAAACGAAGTCATAATCAGTTGATAATTAATTATATTTGCAGCTTAAATACCTGCACATGCTTGTTTTCAATAATTACATGAAATACTTTTTGAGCTTTCTGTTTTTGCTTTCTTTTACTTGCCTGTCACTGGGTTTCACAGGGAAATATCCCATTCAAAACTTTACGCCCAAAGATTATAAAGCGGGGATTCAGAATATAGATTTCGCCCAAAATGGAGATATGACTATTTTTGTTGCCAACAATCTTGGGGTACTTTCCTTTAACGGAACCAACTGGAAAACGCATGCTTCCAAAAGCGGCAAGAAAAAGAGATCACTGGCATTTGACAAAAACGCCGGGCGGTTATATGTAGGTTCACAGGGAGAATTCGGATATTTTGAAGCAGATTGGAAATACATTTCGTTGATTGAAGAAATTCATCCGGCTCAACAGGATTTTGATGAAGTCTGGGACGTTTTTTTACATAATTCAAAGGTTTATTTCTGCACCTTTCAAAGCATCTATGTGTATGATGGTCAATCCATATCGGTTATCGGTCATGATTTAGGATTTGACAGGACTTTTTTGGTTAATGAAAGGTTGTTTACCCAAAACTCCCTGGGAAAGCTTTTTGAAATTAAAAACAACGAACTTTTTCCGGTATACGAACAAAATCAAAATGATCAGATCATTGCCGGCATGATACCACATGGGGATGGTTATTTATTGGTCTATAATTCCGGCGATATTCAACAAACTTCCCGGTTCTCTGGGCAAGATGGGTTTGCCGGTCTCAGCAAAGCGATCAAAGGTAAGTATGTTAATCATGTACTTCAACTCTCGGATTCCCGCTTCGTTATTTCCACCCAAACGGCAGGTTTATACATTTATAACCTGCAAAAAGGAACGATTATCAACATAACCATTGAGGATGGTTTGTTGAGCAATGCCTGTTTACGGGCATTTCAGGATTTTACCGGTAAATTATGGGTGGGTATGCAAAATGGGATTGCCTTAATTGACATTACTTCTCCCATACGGTTGATCAATCAGGAAATTGATGTTCAGGGCAGTGGATATGAAGTTTTTGAAACGGAAAGCGGAACCTATTTTACAACTTCGAATGGCATTTATTATTTAGCCGGCAATTCAGCCAACAGTGTTTTTCTAAAAGGAACCGAAGGCCCTGCCTATGGTCTGCAAAAAATTGCCGGACAACTTTATGCCGGTCACCATACCGGACTTTTTTTATTGAAAAAGGGAAGTGCCGTTCGGGTAGCTAACACAGACGGCCTCTGGCAGATTAAACAACTGCGATCGAATCCCCAATTTGCCATTGGCGGCACCTATTCCGGTCTGTACCTGTTCAGGATCAATAAAAAAATGGAGCTGGAGGCAGTTCAAAAAATTACCGGATTTGATGAATCCAGCCGCTTTTTTGAGGAAGACCCTAAAGGACGAATCTGGGTAGGCCAGTTTTATAAAGGGTTGTATCAATTGAATCTTTCAGCGGATCTTACAGAAGCAAAAGTGATTAAGGTATCGGATGATTATGACCTGCCTGTTGATGAGCAGATCATATTATCCAGTATTGACAATGAGCTTTATCTGGCGACGATGAAGGGCCTGTACAAGATCGATTTAACATCGGATAAAATTATTAAGGCAGATCTTTTCTCCAAAGAAATCGGGGAACAACCTGTTTATTTGCTCAAACAGGACCATCAAAAGAACATCCATATTGTTGCTGAAAGTCTGGTAGGCTTTTTCAAACAAATCAGTAAGGAAAACTATCTTTTTGTGCCCTCCTCTTTGTACCAGATGCGTTATTCATTCAACAACGACTTGTTGAATGTTTCGATAAACACAGAAAATGGGGTGATGTTTAATGCCAATGAAGGTTTCTTACACTACAATCCGGAATTGGAAAACCGAATTCCCGTTGAACAACCCCTTTTAATCAATCAGGTTTACAGTGTTACCGAGGACAGTATTTTATATACCAGAAAGCCATTCGAAAAAAAGCCGGATAATACGGCTAAGCTCATCGTTTCCTATAAATCGAAGGTCTTAAAGTTTACGGTGGAATCCTTCCAGTATAATGGCATAAACAATCAGCAGTTCCGCTATTACCTAAAGGGTATGGAGGAAGGGTTTGCCCCTGGGTGAATGCATCTTACAAAGAATATAGCAACCTCCGGGAAGGGGATTATGAATTTCTTTTTCAAACCCGAAACCAATTGGGGGAAATAATTACCAGTCAACCCTATTTTATAACGGTAGACCCACCCTTTCTCAGGAGTAACCTGGCCAAGGTCATTTATGTATTGCTCGGTTTACTCACTTTATTCCTGGTATCGAGGTTTCAAAAGGGACGATATAAACGCAAAACCAAAGAAATGGAAAAAGTTAAACAAGCAGAATTGGCTGACAAACAACAAAAACTTATTGAAATAGAACAACAGAAAAATATAGAGCTGGTGCAATTGAAAGAGGAGAAAATGCAAAGCGAACTGAGGCACCTGAACAATTTATTAGCAGCTTCCACAATGAACCTGGTAGTGAAAAATGAGTTTATGGAAACCATCAAGCTGGAACTCAAGCAGATCAGGGAAAAGAGAGAAAACAGGGAACTCCAAAAAGATGTGGACAAGGTGGTCTGGGAAATTGATTCAGCCCTCAGACTTCAGCAGGACTGGGAACAGTTTGAATATCATTTCGACAAGGTGCATGGGGACTTTTTGTCCCGGCTGAGAGACGAATTCTCGGACCTGTCGCCTAACGAACAAAAATTATGTGCTTTCTTAAGGCTCAACCTGAATACCAAGGAAGTGGCTAACCTCATGAATATCTCTCCCAGGGGAGTGGAAGTTGCCAGGTATCGTTTGCGAAAAAAATTGGGTCTGCAAAAGGGAGAGAACCTGTCTAAATTTGTTTTGGAGTTTTGAGCCGGTTTTAGAAAAAACAGATAGGCACATAGACCACATCGTTTAATTTATCTTCAAAAAAAAACGATGTGGTCTATGTGCCTATGTGTTAAATGTTATTTCGCCAAAATACTAACTGCCACGCCTCCGCCGGCAGCCAGTTTCAAGTCTAAAACAGTAGAAGCATCAACCTCCATTTCCGAAATCTTCAGATCTGTTGGATTGTCATCCCAGTGAGCATTTTCTCCATCCGCATAGATATGCGCAGTATATTTTTTGCCCTTTTCAAGAAAATCCAAAGCCACTTTCAGATCGCGTGGATTCTCGTCGGTTATACTGCCCAGGAACCAATTGTCTGTTCCTTTCTCGTGGCGCGCAATAGTTACAAAATCCCCTGGTTCTCCGTCAATGGCGATGGATTCCTCCCAATTTACACCCACTTCACGGATAAATTGTAATCCGGGCTGACCTTCGTAATGTTCTACCAGGTCTGCTGCCATTTGGATAGGGCTGTAGATGACCACATAGAGTGCCAGCTGTTGAGCCAGGGTGGTATTGACCTGGTTGTCGGGTTTGTAACCATCAAATTTAATATTGAAAATCCCGGGAGTATAATCAATAGGTCCTGCCAGCATCCTTGTGAAAGCAACGATAGGCAGGTGCTCCGGAGGGTTGCCTCCATCATTGGACCAGGCATTGAATTCCTGTCCTCGCAAACCCTCTCTGGAGATCGCATTGGGATAGGTTCTGCGGATACCGGTATCTTTGATGGGCTCGTGCGCATTGATGGCTACTTCGTATTTGGCCGCTGTTTCCAGCGCTCTGCGGTAGTGGTTGACCATCCACTGACCATGGTGGTATTCTCCCTTGGGGATGATGGGGCCGACATAACCTGTTTTGACACTGTGTATGCCGAGTTTTTGCATCAGCGCATAAGCGGTGTCCATTTGCTGGTCATAGGTTCTGGGAGCTGCGGAAGTTTCGTGGTGCATAATCATTTCAACACCTTTTTCTTTGGCATACCTGACAACTTCCTCAATATCGTAATCAGGGTAAGGCGTTACAAAATCAAAAACACCTTCCCGGTCTTCGAAGCCTATCCAGTGTTCCCAGCCGGTATTCCAGCCTTCAACCAATAGTCCGCCGATATTGTTCTCTGCAGCAAAGTCGATGAAATTCTTGGCATTTTCCGTTGTTGCACCATGTTTGCCACTGGCCAGATCCCATCTGGATTTATCCAGATGCATTTCCCACCAGATGCCCACATAAGTCATGGGTTTGAACCAGGAGACATCTCCAAGTTTGTTGGGTTCGTTCAGGTTTACAATCAGACGGGAGTTGATCAAGTCTACGGCTTTCTCCGAAATCTGGATGGTACGCCAGGGAGTTTTGAAAGGCAGCGGTACTTTGGCTTTATACCCCGTAATAGCGGAACCTACCAGTTCACTGGTCATTTTGTAATTGTCTGTATCTACCTTAAGGGTCATCCCAGAATAATTGGTCAGGTTGGCTTCGTGAAAAGAGAGGAAAAGTCCGTCTGCCGTTTTCATAGTCACCGGTGTGTTGACAGCATTTTCCGGGATATAAGTTTGTGCGAGGTTTGGATGATCGCGTTTGCTGATTGCATCGATGCCGGAGAACGGTGTCGTATTGTAAAGGTGTTCGTAAATATCCCAGTCCCCAGGTATCCACCAGCAGGTGTGGTCTCCGGAGAGCTGGAATTCAGTCAATTCATCGGTGATGATAATGGAATCTTTTCCTTCGTGCCCAGGGAAGGCATAACGGAAGGCCACGCCATCGTCGTAGGCTCTGAAAATCAGGCTGAGTTTTCTGCCCGTTTCCCCCGATTCTTTCAGGTCAAGGGTCAGTTCGTTGCAATGATTGTGAACTTCCTTTTGCTCCCCCCAGGGCATTTCCCAGGTTTCGTCAATAGCCGTGGAGTTGGCGTTGGTAATTTCAAACCCTCCCGCCATCGCAGGCCAGTCCTTGAATTCAAATCCAAGACCAGAAGGTTTGATGACGGCAGTTTCGCCTTTGTTGACAGCGTAAAAAATGTGCCCTGTGGAATCGAGGCTCACGTCGATGGTGATACTGCCATCCGGTGAAGACACGGTCGTTTCAGGGGCTTCCGGTCCGGATTGATCTGCACAACCTGCCAGGAGTAACCCTGTAAAGCTCAATAAGGATAATAATTTGAATTGCATATTATAATTTTATATTGATGATTGACAATTGATGATTTAGTTTCATTTTTCGGTTAAGCGGAAAATTATTACCGGCACATAGCCTGCATCAATGGGGCGAGTTTTTTTCTCAGAGCACTGCCTGAGCAATTATGGTTGTTCACAATAATACAAAAAGCCAGCTTTTTTCCTTGTTTGTTGGTGGCATAACCTGCGAAGGAACGTACATTTTCGAGGGTTCCGGTTTTAGCGCTGATTTTTCCTTCGGCTTCGGTGCCCCGGAGATAATATTTTAATCCTCCCGATTTCCCGGCGACCGGGAGTGAATCATAAATGGTTTTATTGATTTTGGTATTCAATGAAATTTTTCGCAACAGATGAGCCATAAATCCTGCGGTGACGAGATTGGTTCTGGAAAGCCCGCTGCCATCTACCATGTTGACCCCGTCAAATGAAAGTCCGCGTTCTGTCCAGTAATCTTCGATTACTTCGATTCCTTTTATGGCTTCCGGAGCTTCTCCTGTTTTGCGTTTACCAAGTGTTTTGAGCAGTGTCTCGCAATACAGGTTTACGCTTTCGATATTGGTCCGCTGAATAATCGTTTTAAGCTCGGGGGAATACAAGGTAAAAAGGGTTTTTCGGTTTTGGTCCACGGAAATTTGCAGCAGCCTGTCAGTAGTCGCTCCTTTGGAAACAGGAATATTGATATCCGCCAGTAATTTTTTCAGTTGCTGAGCGGCAAATAATGGTGGGTCAGGTAAAGAGCCCTTAATGGTGAATTCGCCGGTGCCAACGGGGATGGTACCTCTGACATAACGTTCATAACTATAAGGGGCGCCATAGATATAGGCATTATCCCCACTACCTTTTTTGGCTGACCTAACTTCATTGTAAAAGACCAGGTTCTCCACTGCCGGCTCTATATTCATGATCCTCGGAGCTGCTTTAAATTCCGGATTTTGTAAAAAATGCAAATAATAAAGATTTTCGTGAATGTTGAGTCCCCATACCCCGGCGGCATAATAGTTGCCCAGGTCTATCCATG
Organism: uncultured Bacteroidota bacterium; assembly: GCA_942492125.1. GTDB lineage: Bacteria > Bacteroidota > Bacteroidia > Chitinophagales > Saprospiraceae > BCD1. The sequence continues at coordinate 519,178 of CALODM010000031.1, read as the reverse complement.
GCCAATCCGGGGCATTGACCTCACTGCCAAACCAGGAAGCATCGCCGATGACATATCCTTCAACACACAAAATGTTTTTACGGAGAATGGAATTAATAAAGGTATTCAATACTACCTCCATAGATTTTGCTTCTTCCATCAGTGGTGAGCCAAATGTGGGATCACCATAACCTTTGATGTAGAGATTACCTTTTAAATTGCCCTGATTGTCAATATCACCGGAGTACTGAAGTTCGGTTTTAAATTTATAGCCATTTCCCAAAACAGCTGCCGCAGTGGAAGTGGTGACTACTTTTAAAATGGAAGCAGGGATCAAACTTTGGTCGGCATTGTATGCAGCAATGGTTTTGCCGGTTGCTACATCGATCACACTAATGCCGACGGATGCGTGTTTGAATGCGGGATCCTTGAGGAGTTGATTGATTTCACTTTGCGTATTATTGTTTTGAGCATGCAAAACAATAAGTACCAGCAGGTATAAGAAGAAGGTTGAAAAAGTTTTTTTGCGAATCATATCAGCAACATATTTGACTTTCCCCAAATTTACATAATTGCCTTGCAAAATCAGCCCTGCTTATCAAAATGTATAAAAGAAGGGTTAAGTTAACACTGAATTAGTTGCCTTGAGTGGCTTGACTGGAAATCAGGCCACTTAATTTAAGCAGTAAGATTTTCAGTTGTTCTATGGCAATAACCCGGGCTAATATTGCATAAATAATTCAAGTTAAGGGTTACAACTTACTTGTTCCTCGTTGACTTATTTTGATGGAAGGTCACTCAAATTTTCGCGAGTTTAAACTTCAATAATTGATTTTTTTAATTAGATGTCTGAACCAGTAACTTGAAACCTGTAACCAGCAACTTAGATTAATAATTTGCATGCTTACATAGAGGAAACATAAAAAATCAATTCTGCGCAATAATTTTTCATTGAAGGTAGTTTTATAGATGAATTTTTAATCAAACAAACAAAGCTATATGCAGCAAAACTTTACAATTGAACTTCTTGTAAAATACCTTTACCACGAAACAACACCTTCGGAAAGACAAGCTATTAATGCAGAACTCATTAACAACTATTTGTTGCGTGAAGAATTTTCAGAACTGTTGTACGCCTTTCAACAATTGCCTAAAGTAAAGTTTGAGCCATCTAAAACCTCGATTCAAAATATTTTGAATCACAGCAAAGAGACGGCCCTTGAAGAGTGGGCGTGATTGAAAACCAGGCTTATTTTACAACTTAAAAGTCTTTAGCGGGTTACTTGCTAAAGACTTTTTTTATTTAATTTAGGCAGAAATTTGGTTTTAAAGAACAAATTATTTATTTTTGATCCACAATAAAACAAAAAGTTAAAAACAGCAATCATGACAGATAAAGAAAGAGAAGCCAAAAATAAAGCCTTGGAGCTTGCCGTTGACCGGATCGAAAAGACTTATGGTAAAGGAACGGTGATGCGCCTGGGGGATAAACAAGTAATGGACGTAGATTCTATTCCCTCTGGTTCCCTGGGTCTTGATATTGCACTGGGTGTCAACGGATTTCCGAAAGGAAGGATCGTTGAGATCTATGGCCCGGAATCTTCCGGTAAAACGACTTTGGCTATTCATGCTATTGCAGAGTGTCAAAAACAAGGTGGTGTGGCTGCCTTTATCGATGCGGAGCACGCTTTTGACCGCTTTTATGCGGAAGCACTCGGCGTTGACACGGATAACCTGCTGATCTCCCAACCGGATAATGGGGAACAAGCCCTCGAGATCACGGAAAACCTGATTCGCTCAGGAGCTATAGATATCATCGTGGTTGATTCTGTGGCTGCACTCGTTCCAAGAAGTGAGATCGAAGGGGAAATGGGAGATTCAAAAATGGGGCTACAGGCGCGTTTGATGTCACAGGCCATGCGTAAACTGACTGGTAGTATCGGCCGTACAGGTTGCTGTTGTGTTTTCATCAACCAGTTGCGTGAAAAGATCGGCGTAATGTTTGGGAATCCGGAGACAACCACCGGTGGTAATGCTTTGAAATTCTACGCTTCACAGCGCCTCGATATCCGCAAGTCCGGAGCAGCTATAAAAGATAAGGAAGGTAATGTTGTGGCCAATCATGTCAAAGTGAAAGTAGTCAAGAATAAAGTGGCTCCTCCATTCAGGATTGCAGAATTTGATATCGTATTTGGAGAGGGTATTTCCAAAGTTGGAGAGATTGTTGATCTGGGCGTAGATAATGATATTATTGAAAAGAGTGGGGCATGGTACAGTTATGACGGTGCCAAAATCGCTCAGGGACGTGAAAGTGCAAAACAGTTCCTCAAAGATAATCCTGAGGTTGCATTGGAAATCGAAAACAAAATCAAAGAAAAAATTCTTGGCCCTCAAAACAAAAAAAGAAAGGGTGATGCCGTTCAGGAAGAATCTATTTCTTCCAATGGTGTTGAATAAAATTTAAGTAATGCTGCTACAAGAAGGCCTGCTGGACATAATTTGGTTTAGCAGGCCTTTATTTTTTAACTCCTGAAAAGGTTTTTTACAGATCAAATCAGAATTTTGAGGTAAAGTCCTAACTTTAGCCGATTTTGTAAAAAAATAGAACGTGAATTATCTTACGCTGGAAAAGGTTTCGAAGTCGTATGGCGAAAAAGTCCTTTTTGATAAAATTGATTTAACCATCAATAAAGGGCAAAAAGTCGCTTTGGTCGCTAAGAACGGAGAAGGGAAAAGTACCTTACTGCGAGTCATTGCAGGTGTGGAAGCACCAGAAGGGGAGACCTGCAAATTGAGCATGCGGCGGGGAATAAGTGTCGGTTTTCTCGATCAGGAACCAGACTTCTATGAAGAACATACTATCCTTGAGGCTGTGCTTGATTCCGATAATCCACTTATCCAGGCCACAAAGCAATATGAATATGCTTTATTGACCCCGGAAGACACCCGGGCAATGACGGAGGCTACCGCAAAAATGGATGACCTGAAAGCCTGGGATTTCGAATCCAGGATAAAGGAAATCCTTTTCAAACTCAATATTACAGAACTGGATAAGGTCATAAAAACACTTTCCGGAGGACAGAAGAAAAGGCTGGCCCTCGCAAAACTCATCATTGACGAACCTGAATTTTTGATATTGGATGAGCCTACCAACCACCTCGATCTCGATATGATCGAATGGCTGGAAGAATATCTAAGTGGGCCTAATATGACCATTCTTATGGTTACCCACGACCGTTATTTCCTCGAAATCGTTTGTAACCAGATCATCGAATTGGATAGAGGCAAGGTTTATAAATACAATGGGAATTATACCGAATTTTTACAAAAAAAAGCCATTCGTCACGAGAATGAGAGTACAGAGACAGAGAAAAATCGCAAGCTGCTTAAAAAAGAGCTTGAATGGGTGAACCGAATGCCCAAAGCCAGAGGCACTAAAGCGAAGTCCAGAGTTGATGCCTTTTATGAACTCAAGGAAAGATCCAAAAGCAATATCAGCAGAGATGAGTTACAAATTGAAATAAAAGGACAACGACTCGGCAAAAAGATTCTTGAAGCTCAGTATATCAGCAAATCTTTCGGGGATATCAAAATAGTGGAGGACTTTGACTATAAATTCAAAAAAGAAGAAAAGGTTGGTATCGTAGGTCCAAATGGAGTTGGTAAATCCACTTTTATGGGATTGCTGACCAAGAAAATTCGCCCTGATGCCGGGAAAGTTATAGTCGGCGGTAATACCGTGTTTGGTTATTATTCCCAGGAGGGTATCCTTTTGGAAGAAGATAAAAGGGTTATTGAAGTGATTCGGGATATTGCTGAATTTATCCCACTGGAAAATGGCCGGAAACTCACCGCTGAACAGGCTTTGGAGCAGTTTCTTTTTGATCGTAAAAAGCAACAGGTTTACGTTTCAAAACTCAGTGGCGGTGAACGGCGTAGATTGTACCTGCTTACGGTTTTGATGGAAAACCCTAATTTCCTCATATTGGATGAGCCTACCAATGATCTCGATATTATTACCCTGAACATATTGGAAGAGTTCTTACTGGCATTTCCCGGCTGTGTGATCATCGTAACCCATGACCGATATTTTCTGGATAAACTGGCGGACCACCTGTTCGTATTTGAAGGGAATGGAAAGGTTCGGGATTTTAATGGAACTTATACAGAATACAGGGAAAAGCAAAAAGAGCAACTCGCTGAACAACGCAGCATTACTGAGAAAACAGTCAATCCTAAAGTTTCTGCCCAGGATCAGCAACCAGGACTATCCTATGATGAAAGAAAGCAACTGAGTCGACTGGAGAAAAAACTCAGTAAACTGGAAGAGCAAAAAGTATCCATCGAATCAAAATTCATGGACACCAATATTAGCCAAAAAGATATCATACAGCTTTCCAAAGATTTGGAAGAAGTGAAATCCGCCATTGAAGAAGTCGAATTAGAGTGGATGGAACTTGCAGAAAAAGGGGAATAAAATTGCTCTTGATCAGATTGTTGCTAAAATGCATTTGTCACCTAAACACAAAGAAATGCATCAATTTTGAGCCTAAAACGGTACTTTTTTCCAAAAAAACGGTAAATTGCAGCAGATTCGAAATTGTAGAATCTTTTTTAGCGATTATTTACTGAGAATATTAAATCCGGAATCGATGTGATAGGTCGATTTCATGGAAAACTTTACACGACAATATTGGGGACAATACACAAACTCACCTGATATTGCTATTCTAAAATCCGAAATACTACCATTTGTTGCTTTCCTTTCCGGAAAGTGATCCACTCTCAATTTTCTCTGCGGTTTTGATAATATTACACATTTGCGAAAAACGCAATTGTATTTTTTTTTGGCTAGGGTAACCATTGCCAAAAATTCGGGAATAACATACTATAATACTATTGAGAACTGCACGTAATAGCCATTTTTCCTCCCGGATGGTTTTGCGTCAACAACACAAAACAGTACAATGAAGCACCCAGTTAACTGGCTTGCATTTCTGACGTTTACCCTGTTGGTAAATACTGTCTTTGCTCAAGCACCTGATCGCCAGGGTTCCGTTTTTCACGCCCCCCTGTTTGATGAACTCGAATGGCGAAATATCGGCCCTGATAGAGGTGGGCGGAGTGTTGCAGTTACCGGAGTCCCTGGTAATCCAATGACTTATTTCATGGGCAGCACTGGCGGAGGTTTATGGCAGACAACAGACGGCGGTATCCAATGGAAGAATATATCAGACGGCCATTTTAATAGTGGATCCGTCGGTGCAATAGCTATAGCTCCATCCAATGCTGACATTATTTACGTCGGAATGGGCGAGCATCCTGTTCGTGGAGTAATGACCTCCCATGGAGACGGCATGTATAAATCCACCGACGGGGGAAAGTCATGGAAATATTCAGGCCTGCCCGATTCGAGACATATTGCCGAAATTCAAATACACCCCGAGAATCCCGATCTGGTTTTTGTAGCTGTGCAGGGAGCTTTGTATGGGCCAACCACAGAAAGAGGAATTTTCAAATCAGAAGACGGAGGATCTACCTGGAGAAAAGTATTGTTTGTTAACGAGACTACCGGAGCTTGTGATTTGAGTATGGATCAAAGCGATCCAGACGTCTTATATGCGGGGATGTGGGATCATCAGCGTTTCCCATGGAAGATAAGAAGTGGCGGTAAAGGTTCTGGTTTGTATAAGTCTGCGGATGGGGGAGAAAGCTGGCACAGACTTTACAACGGATTGCCCAAAATAATGGGTAAAGTGGCCATTGCTGTTTCTCCTGCAGATCCCAACGTTGTTTATGCCAATATTGAAGCGGAGAAGGGTGGCGTTTACCGGTCAGACGATGGTGGTGAGGTTTGGCAGCAGGTGAATGATGAAAGAGTAACCTACGCCCGTTCGTGGTACTACATGGAGATATTTCCTGATCCAAAAGACAAAGAAACAGTATATGTGCTCAATGCACCCATGCTAAAATCGACTGATGGCGGTCAGACTTTTGAACGAATTCCGAATCCACATAGTGATCAACACGATCTATGGCTTAATCCGGACAACCCATCCAATATGATCCTGGGAAATGACGGAGGCGCCTGCATAACATTTAATGGGGGAGAAAGCTGGTCACCGCAATCCAATCAACCTACCGGCCAGTTTTACAGAGTTATAGCTGATAACCGAATTCCGTATTATATCTACGGAGGACAGCAGGATAATTCAGCTATAGCGATTGTGAGTCGGCCTGGTGCCGACAACTCCCCCATCCGTTATTACAGCGTAGCGGGAGGAGAAAGTGCCTTCCTCGCCTTTGATCCCGAAAACCCGCAATTGATCTATGGCGGTAGTTACCAGGGAAATATTTCGGTTTACGATCATCGTACCAGGACAACTAAAGACATCATGGCCTACCCAACGGTAGGCCTCGCATCCCTTCCCGGGAAGATGAAATACCGCTTCAACTGGAATGCTCCGATTGTTGCCTCAGCCCAAAAGCCGGAGGTCATTTACCATGCCGCCAATGTGGTTTTGAAAACAGGCAATGAAGGACAAAGTTGGGAAGTCATCAGTCCCGACCTGACACGCAATGATCCTCGCAAGCAGGAAAGAGGGGGTGGTCCTTTTACCAATGAAGGGGCGGGAGGAGAAAATTACAACACCATCAGCTATATGGTTGCTTCTCCACATGCTTATGGTGAATTATGGGTGGGAACCGACGATGGCCTCGTACACCTGTCCAAAGATGATGGGAAAACCTGGCAGGAAATCACTCCTCCCGAAGCCGGGGAAACACTGATCAATTGTATCGAGGTTTCTCCCCACCGGAAAGGTGCCGCATATGTTGTAGCCACCAAATACAGGTTTAATAACCTTCAACCTATGATCTTCTACACTGAAGATTATGGCAAACATTGGATTTCGATGAATAACGGAATTGACCCCGAACACTTTGTCAGGGTCGTCAGGGAAGATCCTGAAGCTCCGGGAATTTTGTATGCAGGAACTGAAAACGGTTTATATATTTCTACAGACTTTGGCAATAAATGGCACCGTTTTCAACTCAACTTACCCGTTTGCCCCATAAATGATTTGTTCATTCGGGATAATGACCTTATTGCTGCGACTTCGGGAAGAGGTTTTTGGATATTGGACGACCTCAGTGTCCTCCAGCAAAGCAGAGACAAGTTATTGAGTAAAAAAATGGTCTTGTTCCAAACTGCCCCGGTATACCTGCAAAACCTGCCGGCTTTAAAGAAAAAGCAATCCATTAAAAAGTATGCCGCTAATGGGATGCTTATTGATTACTACTTACCTGACCATATAGATTCAACAGTAGAATTGAAATTGGAAATACTGGATATGGATGGTTACCTTTTGAGAACTTATACCAATAAAAAGGATGCCAACTTTAAAGAATACGAAGGCGGACCACCTTCAAGACAAGTAATACCTTGCAAGAAAGGCATTAACCGTTTTTATTGGGATTTCAGGAGAGAAACACTTTTGGGTGTCTCCGGAGTTTTTATGATGGGGGATTACCGGGGCAGTATTGTATCCCCAGGTAAATATATGGTTCGTTTGACTAAAGGTAAGGAAAAACAGGAAGTGGTTATCAATGTATTGGCCGACCCTAATCTGGAAGTCAGTGCCGAGGATTATATTCAGCAACAGGAAGTGTTGAAAACAGTGGACGAAACCGTCAATAAAATACACCAGTCAGCCAACTCTTTGTTGACCATTGATAGCCAGCTGGACAACCTCATCAATTACCTCCAAAATGTTGAAGGAGCAGAATCTCTCCTGAAAATAGGCAAGAGCGTTTCCCTGAAAATTGAAAATTTGGTAAACAACCTCGTCCAAACAAAGCAAAAGACTCACCAGGATGTCATTAATTTTGAGAACAGCCTGAATGCAGAATTGATCAACCTGAGGGAGAGGGCGGAGAGTCATGATCCACGTATTTCCCTGGGCATCAAGCAACGCCTTCAGGATCTGTTGGAGGAATGGCAACAGTACGAAGAAACCCTGGAATCTATTTTGGAAATAGACATTGTGGAGTTTAATGAAATGTACCGGGAGAAAGGTATTCCGGCTTTGATCGTACCAAGCGGGAAAGCCAGTAACCCTTAGCCTGGATCATTTTAACACCCCAAAAAGAAGCTGCTGAAGTTTAATAATCCTTATGGCGTTCCCAGTAATTCTGATCTTCAATCTCCTCCAGTATGGTCAGATAGTTCATATATCTGAGTTCACTGACAATACCTTCTTCAATAGCATCTTTAACGGCGCATCCTGGTTCGTTGCGGTGCAGGCAGCTTCCTCCGAATTTACACTCCTGCGACAGGGCAAAAAACTCCCTGAAATTATGGGCCAGGTCCATGGGTTCCAAATGGCTAAAACTCAATGTTTTGATCCCTGGTGTATCGATTATATTGCCGCCGAAATCCAGCGGAAACATCTCGGCGAAAGTAGTCGTATGCTGACCTTTCCCCGAAGAATCGGACAACTCCTGGGTTTTTAATCCTAGAGAAGGCTGCAGAGCATTCATCAGACTCGATTTACCTACCCCTGATTGTCCCGCAATTAAATTTGATTTACCGATCAATGCGTTCTTTAATTCAGCAATGCCCGTTCCTTCCACGGCGGACACCAGCATACATTGATAGCCAATACTTTCGTAAATATCCTTCAGATATTCATAAAGGGCTATGTCGTCTTCGCCATACAGGTCGGATTTATTAAAAACGATGAGAGCAGGAATATTGTAGGGTTCTGTCATCAACAAAAAACGGTCGATAAACCCCTGCTTGAGGTTGGGTTCTCTAATGGTAACAATGACCACCGCCTGATCTACATTACTGGCCAGGAGATGAAGCGCATGTTTTTTGCGGGGAGACTGGCGGAGTACATAATTTTTACGTTGCAGTATTTCAACAATAGAACCCGTATCATCCGATTCCATTTCAATTTTAACTTCATCTCCAACTGCCACGGGATTGGTCAGTTTTAATCCTTCCAAACGGAACTTCCCTTTGATCCGGCATAGAATCTGATTCCCATCCTGTGTTCTGACGGTATACCAACTACCTGTTGACTTTATTACGGTTCCTTGCTTCACTTATTTCTGTTTTATAACTACCTGATGAACAGCACTGACCATTTGTTCCAGTAAATCAGGATCCTTTTCCAATATATTTCCTACTACTACTACATCTGCCCCTGCCGATACTGCCTCAAAAGCCGCTTGTGGTGTTCTTATACCGCCACCGACAATAAGAGGAACAGACAATCTGCTACTTAAATAAGCAATCATTTTTTTGGAAACCGGTCGCTGGGCGCCACTACCGGCATCCAGATACATAAGCCGTAAACCCAACATCTCCCCTGCCAGGGCAGTGCTATAGGCTATCTCTTTTTTACCATGAGGTATCGGGGTAGTGTTGCTCATATAAGAAACGGAAGTAGGCACTCCGCCATCAATAAGCAGGTAACCAGTGGGTAGAATTTCCAATTCTGTTTGTTTGAGATAAGGTGCCGCAATTACTTGCTGGCCTATTAAAAAATCAGGATTGCGCCCGGAAATCAAAGAAAGAAATAAAATCCCATCAGCATATTGGCTGATTTGCGTAACATTACCGGGAAAAAGCAATACAGGAATATCCGTCCACTGCTTGATATGTTTTATGCATAAATCTACACGATCCTTGAGCAATAGACTACCGCCAACAAAAATAAAATCAACCTTGGCTTCCACAGCTTTTGCGGCAAGGTAAGATAATTGTTCCGGACTGCATTTATCTGGATCGATCAGTAATGCGAATAACTTGTGATTACTTTTTCGAGCCTTTACTATTGTTTCTAATAATGTCATCCTCGCAAAGATAGAATTCTTGGCAATGTAAAACGTAAATTTGGAAGAAACATCCTTAAAATCAACACCTTTCTACTGATGTTTGAAGCATGCGGTCATCGGGTAATCATGCTACCCTGCACCCGTTTTACTCACACCCTTTTTTTTATCAGTACCGCTTTATGGCTGTCAGCTTTCGCTACGAGTTTGAAAAAATTCCTGTAGTCGGCATACAATTCCGGTGCCAGTTGAGCCCTTCTCACTTCAAGTCTTCTGAAAACGATCAACTGGTCACGATCTTGTTTGACTTTCATGCGAAAATTTCCAAAATCAGTATCCACAACAACTTCGTCTACCGGGATACTTTCCACGGCATATCCCTGTGGCAATTGGAAGATAATGGTATCCACTTCTACAAAACCTTTCCTGAGTTCTATCGGATATTTTCGACGTTGTTGCTCAGGAGGAATATTCTTATAGTTATTGATGACATTCAATGGCAGGAATATTCTTTTTCCCGCAATAGCTCCATACCTTCTTGATTCCGCTTCGTAAGTAAAGGAGCTTTCCGGAATATTATCCGCTGATGTCAAATTAAAAAATTTGAAGTTTACAGAAGGTATAGCGGTTTCGTTTTCAAGCCATTTTCTGATTTCAGTTTCCGTTAGTTCACTTTCTATGGCTCTGAAAATTTCATGCTTGCTGCCTCGGGTAGTAATGTTGGTTTTTATATCTGCAGAACCGTCCCCTCTGAATTCAATAATGGTTTTTCCTTCCCTGATATTTTCTTTAAAAGTCAGGGAAGGTGTTTTTATCAGGCGCCCTTTTTGCGCTTGTATTAAAAGTGCCTGTCTGTTCGCATTTCCGGAACCGATATAGTTGGGCGGATAACGATTGCTCGTACATTCCAACCAGTAATCTTGGGAGGGAACATATAAAATTACATGGTTGAAAACAGCAATAGTAAAATCCTCTGAAACGCGATAGAATAAATTACCATTACTGATCAATGCCGGACGTGACTCTATCCCTACAACCTTAAGCATGGCAGCCATAAAATTAGTCAGTGCCTTGCAATCTCCATATTTATTGCGATACACATATTCGGCATCAAAGGGCTGCCAACCGCCAATATCCAACTGAACGCTGACATAGCGGTAGTTCTTCTGTAAATAATCGTAGAGTACATCTATTTTTTCCTTTTCCGTAGAAGCATTTCTGGTCATCGATTTGATTTCTTCGACCAATGTTTCAGGCAGTTTATCTTTTTCCTCAAATAACTTGTGAATAAAAGCACTGAACTCCTCCCAGGAACTCATACCTCCCTCGAATTTATCGATCTTAAAGTGATCCGGAGCTGTGAGTATCGAAGGAAAAATATCTGTTGCCAGTGGCATATTGGCTTCTTCGACCAGCGCTGGTATGTCATTGAACTTCCAGGTCAATACCGTCAGCTCTTTTTCCTGACTCTTCTGAATCTGATCTTCGATATTCAGTACCCGGTAATGGACATTCATACCTTTGGGTAATTTGAATTTAAAGACAGAAGACTCAACGGAACAATAATAAGAGGATTGAATGTACCAATTCGGAAAAGAAGCAAAGGGGATACCTGTCAATTTTTCTTCGTATTCATATTCAACAGTATAAGGGTAGGAAAAATGGCTCGCTCTGTAATATTTATATCTGTTATCGTCGTAAATGGAATAATCGGTAATGGCACTGTAATCTTCAATATCTGTTCTTTTAACTTTACGAATCAGCTTCCCAAAAGCATCATATATGCGAATCGATATTTTGTTGATCTTTTGATGATTGCTGTAGGGAAAATAAAGATGATCAGCTTTGCTTTCTTCATTGAGAATAGTCACTGCTGTTTTGTAAAATGCAGTTCCTTCTTCACTGGAATGCACCTCAAATTCTCCGTAAGCAGATCTGATTACTTCATTGGCGTTATTCCATAATTCCGGATCAATATTATCGATAGCATACTCTTCAACCCTTTGGGAAAGCAACATAGCAGGAAGTAAAAGCCATAGAAAAAAAGAAATTTTTCCAGTATTCATCGGTATTCAATTTAGGAGGGTTTTGGATGTCCTTGGGCTGTTAAATAACCGTTATGATCTGACAAAAATAAATCTTTATATGCAAACAATATATTTTTAAAATTAAGCACCATTATAATATGGCTATATTTTACACTGACTCATCGTTACTCAAATCCTTACGTAGCTTTGGCTATGTGCGGTTTTCTCGCCTCGATTCAGCGTAAAAGATCTACCATCTTTTTGGCACCCCAATTCCGTGAACTACTTAAGGTTCAAAAAAAATTGGCAGCCCTTATAAAATGTTAACCTGAAAATATTAGCTTTGCGTCATTCTAAAAATCAAAATTTACAATAAAATGAGCACTTCAAATTCTTCCTCAGTTGGAATTAATTGGATTCTTACGCTGGTTTCAATAGTTGCCCTGGTAGCTTTATTGATGTTCAAACCAGAATGGTGCTGGTTAGCTTTTCCTTTTGTTGGAACTTATATGGCTAAAGCTTTTGACGTAATCTAGTCTTTTTGCAGTTGAAAGTATAACCCCTTAGAGAAGTATCCATACGGCATTGCACTACAAAAGTGACATTCCGGTAGATGTTCCTATCCGATGAGCGCCGGCATCTAGCATCTCTTGTGCTGATTCAACGTTTCTTATTCCTCCGGAAGCCTGTATTTTTATTTTTTCATTGAGGCAGGATTTCAATAGTGAAATTATTTGTGGGGAAGCTCCTTCACCATTCATGCCTGTAGATGTTTTTACAAAATCCACATTCAGTTCCTGGCAAATTTCACAGGCTTTTCTTATTTCTTCCTCGGTAAGCAGGCAGGTTTCCAAAATTACTTTAATGACCTTGCCCTTAAAGGTGAGCTGCAGTAATGACACTATTGATGTCATTGTATACATAATTCCAGTTACCATCTTTGATTGCACTGATATTGATAACTACATCTACTTCATCAGCACCGTCATCAATGGCTCTTTTTATTTCTTCCACCTTGGCTGCCGTAGCAGAATATCCCATAGGATATCCAATAACAGTTACAACCTTAGGGCCCATTTCTTCCAACTTTTGGGCTACATACCCCACCCAATAAGGAGGTACACATACGGCATAAAAACCATGTTCCAGTGTTTCCTTACATTTTGCATCTATGGCTTCTTTAGTACAATTTGCTTGCAGAATAGTATGTTCAATGAAACTCGCCAAATTCATATTAATCAGGGTATAGTATTACTTTCGCTTTGTTTAGCGAATTGGATATAACTTGTTTTAATGCCGCAATATATCACAATTTGAGTTGCATGTAAAGTTTTTGTTACTTTTTGTGATAAGTTTTTACGCCATATCTACAGGGTGATTTTTTATGGTTTTAAAAAAATATATCTATTAAACTGAGGGTCATAGTATTAACACAAAACCACATTCGATCCTTATTAGAACCATTTTAGTCCAAATTATGCTAAAAAACACTTAATTCTGGCAACAGATAAATCTTTTTAATAAATTGCATGTTGAATTTATTGGTTATCTGACCAATCTAAAATATTGAGGATTTTTAAGTTGCTGCGACAGTAAAACAGACACCTTCAACATTTTCAAAATTTAAACTGTGTAATTTTGCAGATTCGTGCATCCTGCAGGCATGAAGGCTGTCTTTTCACAAAAGCTTATGACAAATGAACGTTAAAGATAATTATACTTTACTCATAGAGAAATTAGATGCTTTCATTCGTAAGTATTACCTGAACAAACTGATACGGGGAAGTCTCTACAGTATTGGCCTTATATTACTCATGTTCCTGGGCATCAGCCTTCTGGAAAATTATTTTTATTTTGACTCAGGAATAAGGAAAATACTTTTTTATTCCTTTTTACTGACCAGTGTTGCGGCACTCGGTTTTTGGGTATTCGCTCCTTTACTCCAGTATTTTAGGTTAGGAAAAGTTATTTCCCACGAACAGGCTGCTGAGATCATTGGTAATCACTTTGCTGATGTAAAGGATAAATTGCTGAATGTTCTTCAACTCAGAGCACAAGCCGAGCGTAACTCCAATCAGAAAGAACTTATTCTGGCCAGTATTGATCAGAAATCTGACAAAATCAAGATCGTCCCTTTTAAATCTGCTATCAATCTTGGACATAACAGAAAATATCTTCGGTATGCGCTGCCGCCATTGTTATTGTTACTGGTTATCCTGTTTACGGCACCAAGTCTGATCAAAGACAGTACCAATCGCTTAATCAAAAACAACGAAGAATTCAAAAAGCCGGATCCTTTCTCTTTTGTACTGGACGATAATGACCTGAATGTTGTACAATTTGATGATTATCCGTTAGGTGTAAAAATAGAAGGAGAAGTATTTCCTAACGAAGTATTCATAACGGTAGACAATTATCAATACAGAATGACCAAGGTAGCTGTGGATTCCTTCAGCTACCGTTTCAGTAATGTTCAAAAAGAAACAGCCTTCCAATTGTTTTCAAGTGGCGTTTCTTCTAAAGACTATACCCTGAATGTTTTTAAAAAACCCAATATTGCCGGATTTGAAGTTTCCCTAGATTATCCCGCATATACCGGCCGTCAGGATGAAGAACTCAATAGTGTAGGAGATCTTGTTGTTCCTGCCGGGACCAATATCAACTGGGTTTTTAATGCACTCAATACCTCCTCTATTAAGATGTCCTTTTCCGGAGAGGATCCGTTCGAGACCAAACGTTTTGATGATGATCTTTTCTCTTACAAAAAACGCATATTAAAAGACCAGGCTTACAAACTTTTTATTTCCAACGAATCGCTTCCTTTGTCGGATTCTATCAGTTACTCCATCTCAGTTATTCCTGATCTCTATCCTGAGATCGGCGTGGAAGAATTCCAGGACAGCACCGATAAAAAATTATTTTTCTTCGTTGGTGACGCATCTGATGACTACGGTTTGACCAGTTTGAGTTTTAACTATCGCATCAAACATGAAGATGACAGGGAAGAACCACTGCAAACGATTCCCGTTAAAATGGTTGACAACAGGAAGGTACGTTACGATTATACTTTTGACCTGAATGAAATTGAATTGGCTCCGGGCGATGAGGTTAACTTTTTCTTTGAAGTGTTTGATAACGATGGGGTTAATGGCAGAAAGTCATCCCGTACCGGGCTGATGGCTTATTCCGTACCGACCATTGAGGAGTTCGAGGCAATGGCTGAAAAAAATGACGAAAAGATCAAGGATGATCTGTCCAAAGCCATTGAAGATTCCAAAAAACTCCAGGAGGAAATGAAAAAAATGAGGGAAAAGTTGCTGCAGGAAAAAGAACTGGACTGGAAAAGTAAGGAAGAACTCGAAAAATTGCTGGAACGTCAAAAAGAACTGGAAGAACAATTTGAACAAGCGAAAGAAGCTTTTGAAGAAAATATGAAGAACCAGGAGGAGTTCACTGAAATGGATGAGAAGATCATGGAAAAACAGGAACAACTCCAACAACTCTTCGAAGAAGTCATCAGTGAAGAAATGAAAGAACTGATGAAACAGATTGAGGAACTCATGCAGGAACTGGAAAAAGACAGTGCTCTGGAGATGATGGAAGAGATGCAGTTCAATGACGAAGAAATGGAAAAGGAACTGGATCGTTTGCTTGAGTTATACAAACAATTAGAAGTAGAGAAGGAAATGCAGGATGCTATTGAGGATCTTGAAAAACTGGCTGAAGAACAGGAACAACTGAGTGAACAGACAGAAAACCAGGAACTCTCCCAGGAAGAACTTCAGGAAAAACAGGAGGAAATCCAGGAAAAGTTTGAAGACCTGGAGAAAAAAATGGAAGATACAGAAAAGAAAAACCAGGAACTGGAGAGTCCTAAAAACATGGGCGATCATGATGAGGACATGGAAGAAATCGAGCAGGACATGAATGACAGCCAGGAGCAACTCGAACAAAAGGAAAATAAAAATGCTTCAAAATCTCAGAAAAGTGCTTCGGATAAAATGAAGCAAATGGCACAATCCATGGCTATGGAAATGCAGGCGGGTGAAATGGAGCAAATGGAAGAAGATATGAAGGCTTTACGCCAGTTACTCGAAAATCTTGTTAACCTTTCATTCGACCAGGAAGCCTTGATGGATAATTTTGGAATTACAGAAATCAATACGCCGAAATATGTTCAGCTCGTGCAAGAGCAATTTAAACTCCAGGATGACTTCAAACTGGTGGAAGACAGCTTGCAGGCACTGAGCAAACGAGTGATGCAGATTGAGTCTTTTGTCACCGAAAAAGTTGGTGAGATTAAAGGAAATATGCGCAAGAGTATCGAAGAGCTTGAAGAAAGACAAATTCCAAAAGCTACCGACCATCAGCAAAGAAGCATGAAAAACCTGAATGACCTGGCATTGATGCTCAGTGAAGCCATGAACCAGATGCAGCAGCAGATGTCAAGTATGATGCCCGGTTCTCAAATGTGCAATAAACCGGGAGGTCAGGGATCTGGAGGCAAACCTAAAGACAAGATCAGTAAAGGCCAGGAAAAGCTGAACCAGGAGATGAAGGAGATGCTGGAGCAAATGAAAAAAGGCGAAGGAGGTGCAGGTGGCAGTAAAGAATTTGCCCAAATGGCTGCACAACAGGCCGCCTTGAGAAAAGCACTCCGGGAAAAACAAAAAGAGTTGCAGCAGCAAGGCAAAGGCGACAAAGAACTCCAACAACTCATTGACGAAATGAACAAGGTCGAAACCGACCTTGTTAACAAAAAGCTGACTAATGAAATGATGAAGCGACAGCAGGAAATCCTCTCCCGTTTATTACAACATGAAAAAGCAGAACGAGAACGGGAATTTGACAAAAAGCGTAAAGCAGAGGTCGCTCAGCAATTCAAAAGAGACATGCCTCCTTCTTTGCAGGATTATATCAAAAAGCGGGAAGCGGAAATAGAACTCTACAAAACAGTTTCTCCTTCCCTGAAACCTTACTATAAACAGTTGGTGGATGAGTATTTCAAATCCATGAAAGAAAACTAGGTATAAAATAATAATAAAATAAATTCAGGAACGGGGAATTATGTATTTGATTATAATACATAATTCCCCGTTTTTTTATTGAATATTCTGTAATAATCGTTTCTTATTAAAAAATAAAATTTAGTTTGGTTTTATCCCTATGCTTAGTGTTTTTTACACAAAAACCGTTAAAAATAGGGGGCTGAGCGGGTCTACCCCTTGATTTTATCTCTCAAAACCCATACATTTGTAATCGCGTTGTGAAAATAAACAGATCTAACAAACAACACGCCATAATCCTACACGTATCCTTCATGAACATATTTGACCCTAAGTGTGTTGACATATTTGGCACACGAATTGCTTGAAATTTACAAACATAAACTTCTATTTAAATGGTCAGAGCAGGATTAATTAATTTTGAATTAAGATCAAATCCTCGAAACGTTTCAATGATTGATGGCTTTGTTCAGAGGCTCGTTGAAGAATACAAATTAAGTCCTAATCAATATGGCAACATCCTGATCAGTCTTACTGAAGCTGTGAACAATGCCATTATCCACGGTAATTCAAAAGACGAATCTAAAAAAGTTCAAATTCAACTTCGCAGGTTAAAAAATAAACTATCTATCAGTGTATCTGATCAGGGCAGAGGTTTCGACCCCAACCAGGTAAGTGACCCCCTTTGTGAGGAGAATATTGAAGAATGTGGTGGCCGTGGCGTATTGATCATGCGGGAACTTTCAGACAACATAAGGTATTCCAATAACGGCAGAACAGTTGAAATGCTATTCAATATTCGGTAAATGTCTCAAGAATTTTTTCCGGAATTTGAGGATGACTTTAATGATAGCCCTGAGCCTATCCAATTTTTTTCAGAAGAAACAGATTTTATTCTCAGTCAGCAATCCTGTATTATAGATTGGATAAAAAGCATTGTATCCAAAGAAGATAAAATACTCCGGCAGATAAACTTTATCTTGTGCACGGATAATTACCTGCACAAAATCAATGTGGAGTATCTCAACCACGATACGCTAACCGATATCATCACTTTCCCTTATAGTGACCTGCCCAATATACATAGTGATATTTTCATAAGTGTGGAAAGAGTAGAAGACAATGCTAAAAAATTCAATACTTCATTTTCAGATGAATTACACCGGGTGATCATTCACGGGGTATTCCACCTTTGTGGATATGGCGATAAAACAGCGTCAGAACAAAACATCATGAGATCAAAAGAAAATGAAGCTCTGGAATTATTAAAAGCGAAAAACAAAAACCTTTAGTTGCCTGTTTCCACCAGCTTCATTTCGTAACTCCCTGAAATTTTCATGCTTTTTTTAGCGATTGCAGTTTCCGGCTTTTGGTAGCATTACTGCCAAAAAAAATATACTTTTGCAAATTACAGCCTGACCAGTCAAAATTTTCATGTAATGAAGGTATTAAAATTCGGAGGATCATCCGTTGCCAATCCAGAGCGCATACGGAGGATTATGGACATTTTAAAAGAGTATTATGCCCAGGGAGAAAAGTTTGCCGTAGTATTTTCAGCATTTGGAGGTGTTACGGATTCTTTAATTGAAATGAGCTTACTGGCTTCCAATGGAGACGAAGGCTATCTGAAACTTTTTGAAAAATTCAGCGCCAGACACCTGGAAGCCATAGAAGATCTTCTAAACGAAGAAAACCTAAAACTCGCCCGACCAAAGCTCGAGAAAAATCATGAAGTCTTGAAAAACCTGCTTCATGGTATTTTCCTGGTAAGAGAAGCCTCGCCCAGAACCATGGATTACGTCCTGAGTTTTGGAGAAAGAAATTCGTGTTATATCATTCAGGAAGCCTTGCAACAAGAAGGTGTTCCTTCTGCATTCCTCGATGCCAGAAAAATAATTAAAACAGACAAAAATTTTGGCTCTGCTAATGTACTCATGGATCTTACGTTTTCCAATATCCAGGAATATTTTAGTGACCATCCCGAAGTACAGATCGTTACCGGATTCATATCTTCGGCCAAAGGAAACCTTACTACCACGCTCGGTCGTGGTGGTTCCGATTATACAGCCTCTCTGTTGGCTGCAGCACTTGGTGCTGACTTACTGGAAATCTGGACAGATGTCAATGGAGTACTTACCGCAGATCCCAGAAAAGTAAAAAAAGCATTCACGATTCCGTCAATGACTTATGCAGAGGCAATGGAAATGTCTCACTTCGGCGCCAAGGTAATTTATCCCCCTACCCTGCAACCTGCATTGAACAAAAATATTCCCGTTCAGATCAAAAATACTTTTGACCCCGAAAACCCTGGAACACTGATCACTGATAAAGGAGATCCCAATGACCTTCCGGTCAAAGGTATTTCCTCTATTACAGACATTGCGCTGCTTACCTTACAGGGAAGTGGTTTATTTGGTGTACCCGGTATAGCAGGTAGATTGTTCGGTTCACTGGCAGCAGCTGATATCAACATCATTTTGATTACCCAGGGATCTTCTGAACATTCCATCAGTTTTGCTATACAACCCTCCATGGCCAGAAAAGCCAAAAAACATATTGAAAAAACCTTTGAGTACGAAATGAAGTCGGGAATGATAGCTCCTGTGAAAGTTGAAAATGATCTTTCCGTCATTGCTATCATCGGCGAGAACATGCGTTATAGTCCCGGCATTGCCGGCAGGCTATTCCAGGCACTCGGAAAAAATGGTATTAATATTACAGCTATCGCCCAGGGATCATCTGAACTTAACATCTCCGTTGTCATCGACAGACCCAATGAGTCCAAAGCGCTGAATGCCCTGCATGAAGTATTTTTCCTGTCCGATACCAAAGAACTTCACCTTTTCCTCATCGGTGTAGGTCTTATCGGCAGTACACTACTTAAACAGATAAAAGCACACGCAGAACACCTAAAAGCACAACAATCCATCGAAATTAAAGTCATTGGTTTGGCTAACAGCAAAAAGATGACATTTAATGAAAATGGAATCAATTTAGATAAATGGAAAGAAGCGCTTCAAAATTCAGATTTGTCCAGCAACATTCCTGGTTTTATCGATCGGATGAAAGCAATGAATTTGTCGAACTCTATTTTCGTCGACAATACCGCAAATGAAATGATCGCTGGACATTATGAATCTATACTCGATTCGAGTATATCTATTTCAACGCCGAATAAAATCGCTACTTCTTCCTCTTACTTACAATACAAACGATTGAAAAATATTGCAGCGAGGCGAGGCGTACAATTCATGTACGAAACCAATGTTGGAGCAGGACTACCGGTGATCTCTACTTTAAATGATCTCATTGTCAGCGGAGATAGTATTCTAAAAATAGAAGGCGTGCTTTCCGGTTCACTGTCTTTCATTTTCAATAATTTTAAACCGGGAACAAAATTTAGTGAACTGGTCACTATTGCCAGGGAAAAAGGTTTTACAGAACCTGACCCAAGAATCGACATCAATGGTATTGACGTTCGCAGAAAATTAATAATCCTTGCCCGAGAAACAGGACTTGACATGGAAGCTGCTGATGTTGAAATAAAAAACATATTGCCCGAAGCTTGCAGAAATGCCAAATCAGTAGAGGACTTTCTGGAGGAATTAAAAAAAGCCGACAACCATTTCGAAAAAATGTTAAAAGAAGCTGATGATCAAAATCGGGTATTGAGGATGGTTGCAAAACTGGATAATGGAAAAGCATCCATAGGGCTGGAAGCTGTTGATGTCAATCATCCGTTTTATTCTTTAAGTGGTAGTGACAATATGATCGTTTTCACCACCGACAGATACAAGGAAAGACCTTTGGTAGTTCGGGGACCAGGAGCTGGAGCAGAAGTAACGGCGGCCGGTGTATTTGCCGAAGTTTTAAAAATTGGCAACTACAACACCTGAGTTATTGGTAAAATACAATGATCACCAGGACGGGTTGTGGGTAAATTCACCCACAACCCGCTTCTCATAAAATCAATATTGTTCTCCAAAAGCAAACTTTCTGAAAAGTTCCTGTTATTTTTGTAAAACAGCCTTAAAAAACAATATAAAAAACTGATTATCAATATATTACAAAAAAATGAGTACTGGAATTAAGGTTTTTGCCCCCGCTTCTGTAGCCAATGTGGCCTGTGGCTTCGATACAATCGGTTTTGCTTTGGAAAAACCCGGAGATGACATCATTGTTCGCCTTTCAGACAAACCAGGTTTGCGTATTACTAAAATTACCGGAGCCCAGGGAAAGTTACCCTATGAGGTAGAAAAAAATACTGCTGGTTTTGCTGCACAAAAATTATTGGAGCATCTTGGTGAACAGAATAGAGGCATCGAAATGGAGATCCATAAAAAGATGCCTTTCGGAAGCGGACTTGGCTCCAGTGCAGCAAGTGCCGTTGCCGGTGTCATGGCAATCAATGAAATATTGAAACGTCCTTTGGAAAAAAGAGCCTTACTTCCTTTTGCCGCAATGGGCGAACAACTGGCAAGCGGTTCACTTCATGTGGATAATGTGGCTCCCTCTCTCCTTGGGGGTTTTATTTTCATCAGGGAGAATGCCTCATTTGACGTTCACAGATTACCGGTTCCTCCCGGTTTGTATGCGAGTGTCATACACCCCGAGGTCAATATTATGACTAAAGATGCCCGTAACATTTTATCGGATAAAGTAAACTTCCAGGATTCTATAGCCCAGGGAGGTAACCTCGGAGGACTCATAATTGGATTATACAACGGTGATATCGATCTCATAAAACGCTCGTTAACAGATAAAATAGTAGAACCTCAAAGAGCAAAATTGATTCCACATTTTTACGAAGTACAGAAATCGGCACTTGATGCCGGTGCTTTGGGCTGCAGTATTTCAGGAGCAGGCCCTTCTATTTTTGCACTTTCGGCAAATAGTCTTATTGCTGAAAATGTGGGAGAAGTTATGAAGAAAGTATTTCATGATGCCAAAATAGAACATACCTTATACCTCTCAAAGATTAACCAGGAGGGTGCCATAAAGTATTAATAGTTACACAAAACAAGCTTAACATGCAACTATATTCCACTAATAATCCATCAAACATTGTCAGTTTAAAGGAGGCCGTTTTAAAAGGTTTACCTGAGGATAAAGGATTATTTATGCCCTCGGTAGTACCAAAGCTTCCTCAATCATTCTTTGAAAATATATCCGATTATAGCTTTGAGGCCATCGGATTTGAAGTTTGCAAAGCGCTATTCCAGGGAAGTATTCCCGAGAACAAGACAAAATCGATTATCGAAGAAGCCATTAATTTTCCGGCACCGGTAGTAAAACTGGATAAAGACAAACACATACTCGAGTTGTTTCATGGTCCTTCCTTAGCTTTTAAGGACTTCGGTGCCCGGTTCATGTCCCGTCTGATGAGCTATTTTTACCAGGGAGAATCTAAGGAACTGATTATTTTAGTAGCTACTTCAGGAGATACCGGAGGTGCTGTTGCCGCAGGTTTTTTTGACACACCGGGAATACAGGTTGTCATCCTATACCCTTCCGGTAAGGTCAGTCATCTGCAGGAAAAACAACTCACCACACTTGGCAAAAACATTACAGCCCTGGAGGTAGAAGGTACATTTGATGATTGCCAGGCATTGGTAAAACAGGCTTTCCTGGATAAAGAATTGAACCAACACTTACAATTAAGTTCGGCAAACTCCATTAATATAGCTCGTCTTATTCCTCAATCCTTTTACTATTTCGAGGCCTGGAAACAAGTTCAGGGAATGGATCATGATGTTGTTTTTTGTATTCCCAGTGGTAACTTTGGCAACCTTACGGCCGGACTCCTGGCTCAAAAAATGGGTCTTCCGGCACATCACTTCATTGCCGCAACCAATGTAAATGATGTTGTCCCCGGTTATTTAAAGAGTGGAAAATTCACCCCAAGACCTTCTATTCGTACGATTTCCAACGCCATGGATGTAGGAAATCCCTCTAACTTCGCCCGAATGCTGGACATATATAAGGCCGTAAACGGAGATGAATGTTCCACGTGGAACATGATGAAAGATGCTATTTCAGGCTACGCCTTTAATGATAAAGAGACCAGAAAAGCAGTCAAAGAAGTCAAAGAATCATATAACTATACGATAGATCCCCATGGGGCAGTTGGCTATTTGGCACTAAAAGCTTACCAAAAAGATAATCCAAATACTACTGGTATCATATTAGAGACCGCCCATCCTTCTAAATTCAAAGATGACATGGAAGATATACTGGGGGAGAAAATCTATATCCCGGAAAGATTAAGTCGGCTATCCTCGCTTAAAAAAGAGGCTCATTTGATGTCGACAGCATACGATCCATTCAAAGAATTATTGCTAAAAACCTTTGCGTAAGGATCAAACTCCATTCATTCAAAGATAAAAAAGCTTCCTTCTTACTTAGAAAAAAAAGAAGAGCATCGACCGGTAGTTAGATCGATGCTCTTCTTTTTTTACTATTATGCCATATTTATTTCCTATACCACTCCTCTATTTGATTTTTGATGACTTGCATAATTGATAATTCTATTAAAATTTGTGCCGCTTTTATAATCTCCAACATAGTCATTTATGGGATTCCAGGGTAAGTTTATCTACTAAAAAGTCAATATCTAAAAAATACATTTCACCCCGGAAGGCTGATTTGAACCCAGAATGTTCCACGTGGAACATTGTAATTGATCTTATTATTTCATCTGTTTTAAAAACAATTAATGATTGGAACCTGTATGCCGCCAGGCAGAAAACGAAGTGGCTAACAATTTCATAAACAGACCTGCCTGATGATCGCAGGAGGCAGTTTCGGATAAACTATTCTTAATAATGAGTGAAGGGAATAACTGCCTGGCAACAGACAGAATCAAAAAATTTCATTATCAATCTCGAATACTCCTTTTGAAAGACGTTCAAATCATGGAATACCAATTAAGACCATCAATAACATAAAATTAAAAACCTTCCAATTTGATTAAATCCAAATTCCTATCGACTTCAAAATAATTATGTCCCCCCTTTTTTGATCCTAAGAATATTCAATCAGATTCAAGTCATAAGTTTTGACAAAAATAGAAAATCAAAATGATTACTCAATCTTACAATCAACTATCCAGCCGGCAACTTGTTCATAAAACTGACAATATTGTTTCATTGAAAATTAAAAATATAACCCCAGAAGTGATGAATATTTTCTGAATTAGAAAATTTGTATTTTCTCGTGTTTCCCGTATTTCACAGACTGTAGGATGACCAAGGCTCTCTTCCTGTGTGAACACGAGAAAATTTCGTTTTTTTTTAACGTTAAATATGACAAAGAAAAAACGAATTAAAACATATTTATATCTAAAAAATATAAATATGTTTTGGTGTTTTTTTTCCTGATCTTGAAAGCCGAAAAATATATCTTTGTTAAAACTTCATAATCTTATGCTCGATTATAAAAATCCACAACTCATCATCGAATCCGCCAAAGAGGAAGAAGGAAAGATTTCCTGGCGCAGTCCTTCCAATATTGCCATCATAAAATATTGGGGTAAGCATGGCATTCAACTACCGAAAAATCCATCCATCAGCTTTACGCTCGAAAATGCTTATTCTGAGACTACCATTTCCTATAAACCAAAAGCTGCTGCATCACACGACATTTCTGTCAATTTCATTTTTGATGGTAGTCCAAATGAAACTTTCAAAAATAAAACGGTAAAGTTCTTTGAAAGCATCCTGGATATTTTTCCATTTATAAGGCAACTCCATTTTGAAATAACATCAACAAACTCATTCCCACATTCCGCAGGAATAGCTTCCTCTGCCTCAGGCATGAGTGCCCTGGCTTTATGTCTATGTAGTCTGGAACATCGTTTTTTTGGAACGCTTGATAATGATACAGAATTTAGAAAAAAAGCGTCTTTCGTTGCCCGACTTGGTTCCGGAAGTGCTTGCAGATCAATTTATCCGAACCTTGCTCTTTGGGGAGAAAATCCTGAGTGGGCAGAATCTTCTGATCTGTTTGCCATTCCTGTAGAAGATACCCACGAAATATTCAAGACTTACCACGATGATATCCTTATTGTCAGCAAAGGTGAAAAATCTGTTTCAAGCCGGGCAGGCCATGGATTGATGGATGAAAATATTTATGCAGAAAACAGGTACAAGCAAGCCCGTAATAGATTGCGTAATTTAAAACACATTTTACAACAAGGGGATGCAGACGCCTTCGGTAAAATGGCAGAAAGTGAAGCCCTGGTATTACATGCCTTAATGATGTGTTCAAATCCACCTTATATCCTGATCAAACCCAATACACTGACGTTGATCGAAAAGGTTCAGGAATTTCGAAAAGAAATGAAACTTCCATTGTACTTCAGTCTGGATGCAGGTCCTAATTTACATCTCTTATTTCCGGATGAAATAAAAAAAACGGTTCAGGGGTTTATTGCTTCAGATCTACTTCCTTTTTGTGAAAATGGCCAATGGATAAAGGATGAGGTTGGCCGTGGCCCATTACAACTTTATTGATCGTTTTAAACTTGTACCCCTTTTTAGAATTAAACGTCAAAATCAACATAAAGCATAAATCATGAAATTTATTAAACACATTTTTTTTCTAACCAGTTTTTGTATTCCTTTTTTGTGCTGTGGACAACAGAACCGACCGGATAATGCCAATTGCATGAATAGTGATTTTGATAAAAAAGTTGACCAGTTATTGAGTTACAGCATTCCGGTAATGGATGTTGACCAGTTAAAAAAGGAACAGGAAAATGTAGTCATTCTGGATGCCAGAGAAAAAGAAGAATACGAAATCAGTCATATAGCAGGTGCACAATATATTGGCTATAACAAATTAGAAAAAAGCACTCTCAAGGGTTTGCCGAAAGACGCTAAGATTGTCGTCTATTGTTCCGTAGGTTATCGCAGCGAAAAAATAGGAGAGCGACTACAGAAAATGGGATATACGGATGTGCATAATTTGTACGGCAGTATTTTTGAATGGATCAACCGTGGAAATAAGGTTGTGGACAAAAACGGTAACCCTACAGAAGAGATCCATACCTATAACAAAAAATGGAGTCAATGGGTCGACGACACTAAAGCCAGGAAAATCTGGTAAACTTCTTATTCGATTATTTTACGCTTCTTCTCATCATTTCTCCGGCTATGGCTGGTTTGACACCGTATTAAGCGAAAAAATAAACAACTTAATAAAACCGTTTATTGCCGGCCAATGGCTAATTTTGCATCTCATTCAACCCCAGGTGAATACAGAATTTTCAAAGCACCTGGATATAATTAAAAGAAAATTAAACGCAGCTATAATGGATATATTTCAAAAGCTCAGAGAAGAAAGAGGTCCTTTAGGAAAATGGGCTTCTTATGCACACGGTTATTTTACCTTCCCTAAACTGGAAGGCGAAATTGGAAGCCGTATGAATTTCCAGGGAAAAGAAAGAATTGTCTGGAGTGTAAATAACTACCTTGGCCTGGCCAACCACCCCGAAATAAGAAAAGTAGATGCTGAAGCCGCCAGGGATTGGGGCCTTGCAACACCTATGGGTGCCCGGATGATGACCGGTGAAACCAAATACCATGAACAACTGGAAAGCCAACTGGCAGACTTCGTAAAAAAAGAAGAAGTTATGCTGCTCAATTTTGGCTACCAGGGAATTATGTCAGTCATTGATGCACTGCTGGATCGACATGATGTAGTGGTCTACGACAAAGATAATCACGCCTGTATTTATGATGGTATCCGGATGCAGCTGTGCAAACGTCTGCCTTTTGAACACAATGATATTGACAGCTTTGTTAAGCAAATGGAGAAAGCCAAAGTCCTGGCAGAAAAAAGCGGGGGCGGAATTCTTGTGATCACAGAAGGTGTTTTTGGAATGCGGGGAGAACAAGGAATTTTAAAAGAGATCGTCGAAACTAAGGACCGTTTCGATTTCCGTTTACTCGTGGATGATGCCCATGGTTTTGGCACCCAGGGAGAAACCGGATATGGTACCGGTGAAGAACAAGGCGTTCAGGATGATATAGACCTGTACTTTTCTACATTTGCCAAATCCATGGCCAGTATTGGTGCATTCGTTGGAGGAGACAAGGATGTTATTGAATATCTCCGGTACAACGTGCGTTCACAAATTTTTGCCAAATCGCTTCCTATGCCATTGGTCATTGGAGCCATGAAACGGTTGGAGTTATTACGAACCATGCCCGAGTTGAAAGCAAACCTTTGGAAAAATGTAGAATTACTGCAAAAAGGACTTGTTGACAACGGGTTTAATATTGGCTCTACCAACGCTTGTGTTACCCCTGTATATATGGATGGCTCAATTCCGGAAGCGACCATGCTGGTTAAAGACATGAGAGAGAATTACAATATATTCTGTTCTCTGGTGGTTTATCCGGTTATTCCTAAAGGCATGATTTTACTTCGATTGATTCCTACGGCAGTACACACCGAAGAAGAAATCAACATTACCATTGATGCTTTTAAAGAAGTTGCGGTAAAACTTAAAGAAGGTGTTTATGCAAAAATGGCAGAATCTGTTTCTGTCTGATTGCTAGCTAAATAATACAAAAAAGGGATCGTACCTATCTGAGGTATCGATCCCTTTTTTTATGTGGAAAACTTTGTGGATTAGTTACTTTTCCACAGCTTGTTAACACTCAAAACTAAGTGTTTGTTTTACCTTGTAAATACAACAAAAACAAGACAGTACTTAACAATAATAATGCACCAGCCTGATGCAAAACACCAAAGGCTACAGGGATCTTACCAATAGAAAAAAGAACAGTTAATATACCCAGTAAAACCTGTGTTACCAATAGAGTTATCCAAAGGATCAGTCCCCCCTTGAATCTTTGGGAAACCTGAGTTTTAACAAACTTAATGAAATACCATAATCCACTAACAATCAATACATAAGCTACTATTCTGTGGATAAATTGCATCAAAGCAGGCATGAAGGAAGAATCGTCGTAATTAACAAGGTTTTCAACAGTCCAATTAGCGCTGTTATTCAGTATTGCCGGAATAAAACTTCCATTCATATTTGGCCATGTAGGATAGTACATACTGGCCTTCATTCCTGAGTTGATTCCTCCTAAAATAATCTGGACAATAAGAATGATCAAAATAGTCAATGTACTGCTTTTCAACAGTTTAATGTGGATAACCTCTTTTGGGACATTAAGCGTCTTAAAAATAGTCCACAATAAATAACAATAAAGGATAAAGGCCAGTGATAAATGGAGCGATAATTTATAGGCATTCACCCATGGTCGGTTAACCAATCCGCTGGCAACCATGATCCAACCAAACGAAGCCACCACTGCAGCCAAAAACACCACTCCCCCAAGCCTTTTCATCAAAGGTTTATCCAGCATACCCCTGGCCCAGAAAATGAAGAACGGAATAATGAACACAAATCCCATGAGTCTTGCCCACAACCTGTGGAAATATTCCCAGAAGAAAATGAACTTGAACTGCTTCATATCCATCCCCTCATTGATCTTTTGGTACTGTGGGGTGGCTTTGTACAAATCGAAGGCTTCCTCCCACTGATCGGCGTTTAAAGGCGGTAGAGTACCGGTTACGATCTCCCACTTGGTAATGGAAAGACCGGATCCCGTCAATCGGGTAACTCCGCCAATGACAACCTGGAAGAAAATCATGATCAATCCTACAATCAACCACACCTTTACGGTATTAGCATATCTTTTGGCGTTCTTATTTATTTCGTTTTTCATAACCCTCTTTAATAGTCTTATTAATAAAATTTTAAAAAACCCTATTATTATTAGTAATGTTAATTCGTGGATAAATAAATCAGCTAAAATTTTTTAATAAAGTTGCCAACATTATTTACCATTTATTCACATTGATTTAACAGAAATAATCCTTGAGCCTTAATAATTTACAAACTTATACACACATGGTCTATTTATATCAATCTTGATAAATTTATTTATCCACCACTATGGATAAAGATGATTTTATGTTAATATCTACTACGGTTATCCCCCGATTTTCCCACTATGCCGATTTGTTTCAAGCCACATTTGTCAATTTGTGGATTGGTGTGGAAAAGAGAGGGGCGTATCAACAGAAACCAACAAAATCTGTGTGGATAAGTTATTTTACAATACTTTGATAATTAATGTTTTATAAAGTTCGTATTTTTAGCTTGTTAATAAATACTTATTCAACATGTGTGGACGCTTTTCGTTTGCTGTAACGGCCCAAAAAATTGAAGAAACCTTCGGTGATGAAGTCAAATTTACAGATGATTTGAAGATCAGTTACAACATAGCGCCTACCCAGGACAGCTATGTTATAACCAATACCCAACCCGATCTGCTTCAGTTGTACCAATGGGGACTGATCCCTTACTGGGCTAAAGATACTTCTGGAGCAGCCAGGCTTATCAATGCAAGGATGGAGGGCATTGAATCCAAACCTTCTTTTCGAACACCCATAAAAAAACGACGCTGTCTGGTGGTTGTGGATAGTTTTTACGAATGGAAAAGATTGGCGTCTCAGAAAATCCCCTATCGCATTAAGATGAAAGATGACCGGTTGATGGTTATGGCCGGTATCTGGGACAGCTGGACAGACGGGAAAAATATCATTAAGAGTTTTTCCATAATAACAACCGAACCCAATGAAGAAATGAAAGTCGTACACAATCGTGTGCCGGTAATTTTGGAAAATAAGGAAAGTTGGCAGGAGTGGTTATCAGATCAGTCTATGGAGCATGTTTTACAAATGTTGAAAACACCTTCTGATGATATTCTGGATATTTACAGGGTATCCTCTGAAGTTAATTCGGTGAGAAATAATTTTCCACATTTGCATAAAGAGGTTCCAGAAACGCCTACTTTATTTGATGGTCTTTAGGAGGAAGTCTTTAAAAATTATGTTCACTCTTTGGTTTCATGTTTTGTTAGTTAAGGAAACTTGGTTTTGAACACAGTACCCTTGCGGTATCTGGGCGAAAATCAGCGGTATAGTTTTTGAATCATACCGCTATTTTGAGATTAAGTCTTCTTTATTTTTTTACGTTTTCGTTTCATTACAGAAAAAGCTACAACGTTATCAATTTGCTTAGGGAGAAAATAAGCTACACTGATATAGTCTTCATCCACATAGTTGACAATGACCTTTACATTGTTATCGCATTTATCCTGTCCGTCAGTTATTTGTTCTACGAAAACAAGCCTGTTGTCTTTGGCTTCCAGTAATTGCCAGTTGCCACTGCATTCCAGGCTGGGGTAATTAATGGAAAAAGATTTGTTGAGAATATCATAGTTTAATTCAATTAGCCAGGTACTGTTGGTTGGCGACTGGTAGCCAACGCCTTCCCAGGAGCCGAACAACCACTGTGGAACTTCTTGTCCAAAAAGCGATGATGAAATGAATAAAAGAGATAAACAAAAAGCAGCGAAGGAACTTTTCATAGTAATTGGGTTTTAAATAGTTTCAGGGCAATGAATTTTGTAAACTTTGTGGATAAAACGTCCTTTTTTTGAAAACATTCTATTTTTGCAAAAAATATTGATAATTGATGAATTGGCTTAAAAAGCTGTTTGGCATAAAAGAGATTGAACCTGATCCGATGAAATACTTGATTGCAGGCCTCGGTAATATGGGGGCAAAATATGATAATACCCGGCACAATATTGGTTTTGATGTGGTGGATGCGCTCGCAAAGGAATTTGAAGTTGAATTTAAAGATGAGCAACTAGGAGACATTGCCGAGTTTAAATACAAGGGCAGAACTTTCATCCTGTTAAAACCTTCCACCTATATGAATTTAAGTGGTAAGGCAGTCAGGTACTGGTTGCAAAAACACAAAATCAACAAAGATAACCTGCTCGTCATTGTAGATGATCTGAACCTTGATTTTGGTATTCAGCGTTTGCGTGCCAAAGGCAGTGACGGTGGACACAATGGCCTGAAAGATGTTGACCGTATGTGTGGAGGTAACAATTATGCCCGTTTACGGTTGGGCATTGGACGTGGTCAAAGCAAAGGAGGACAGGTTGATTTTGTGCTGGGTGAATGGTCAGATGAAGAAAATGAAAAATTGCCGGATATCATTAAAACGGCAACAGAAACAGTTAAAAGCTTTGCTACCATCGGTCTTGGACATACCATGACTCAATTCAATAAAAAAAGCAAAGATTAATTTAGCACCAGCAGGTAGTAATAAGCTATATTTTTTTCTTCATTATTTTTTCACTAATCTCTTTGGTTAAACCAATCGACGCCGGTCCGTACCATGGGTGTAATTCCATTTCCAGTCTGCCGGCCTGAATGGCCGGATCTGTTTCCGTTAGTTGCCTCGCTTCTTCAATGGTTTTGACATTAAAAATATAGATTCCTCTCACTTCACCATCATCCATAAAAGGGCCTGCGACGAGAAGACTTCCTGCTTTTGTAATTATCATTTTGGATAAAAAACTCCTACAAAATAAGAAAATTGTTTGGATCGAACTCCGATTCCAGGCCCTTGAATTGTACAGCCTTTATTAATGCTTCCGCTATATCCAGCTTTTGTTGTTGTTGAAAATAATAATAGCCATGATCATAAAGATACTGAGCAAGGTATTCCTGTTCTGTTTGGCCTGGTGTCGGCACAAGAATAGCTTTTTTACCAATAGCTGCCAGATCCATCAGACTGCTGTAACCGGACCTGCACAGGATTAATTTGGCGGCGCACATCATTTTATTCAGTTCTTGTGAGGTAGCATAGGAAATGAGTTTGGTATTTTTATCAATAGATTGATGAACCTTTTTTCCAGGTTTACCTTGTATAATTATGGTTCTCAGATCGAGGGAGAGTAATTGTTCAAGTATCAATTTTTCAAAAATACTCCTTTGAGGTTCAGGTCCTGAAAGTACAACAACCAGATCCCATTGTTCAGGAATATCGAGTTTCTCCATCCTGGATAACAATCCGATAAACTGAATATTTTTTAACTTTCCCGGGGAAGATAATTTTCCACTTAACCGAACAGAGGAAACATCCGGAATCCAGCATTCATCAAATTTACAGATAATGCGATGGTTGAAATAATTGACTATTTTTTCAAATGGCCTGAATCCAACCTGGATGTTGACCTGGTGTGTAATGAATATGCTTTTTACGCGTTTGGAAAAACATCCGAAACGATTGTCTGAGATCAAAAGATTTATTTGATGTGTCCTGATAATTTCTCTGACTGCAAAATTTTCTTTCAAAGCCGCAATTACTATTTTTGGGAATTGAAATAAAATATTGAGGTGCATGTTTTTGAAACGATACCGGACATTGTACCCGGGAAGCGTATAAAAGGTGAGGTCGGGAAATTCTTTTTGGAGTAATTCCAGTGAAGAACCATCTCCTGCGATAATGACCTCCCATCCTTTTTGTAAAAAGGCCCGAATGACAGGAATGCAGCGGGTGGCATGTCCTAGTCCCCAGTCGAGAGGAGTAATTAACAAGCGGGATGTGGATTTTTTCAAGTTAAAATATTTATCTTCAAGTCCAAAGGTATCATTAGACAGCTCAAAATTGTAGAAAATGATTCATAAAAAACAGTGGTTGATGTGGGCAATGTTGTGGATAATGATGTTGACCATGTATGCCTGCAGAACATCAGACTGCGGGTGCCCTATGTATTGAAAATAATTGAAAAAACGATTCAATGATCAAAGCAAATAATCCAAATTTAAAATCCTGGGTAGATGTACTTCCGGGATCTGATTTTCCTATCCAGAATTTACCCTTCGGAGTTTTTGAAACCACTTTTGGTGAAAAAAGAGTCTGCTCGGCCATCGGCGAGTATGTTATAGATCTGGTAGAACTCGATTACCATGGATTCCTGGACGGCCTGAGCATCGATAAATCCGTTTTTGATAACCATTATCTCAATGAATTGATGGCCCAGGGCAAGGAAAAAACCAGTGAGCTTAGAAATCGCTTGTCTGAAATACTTCAGGATGTCCCGGGCAAATGGAACGGAGAATCCAAGGCCAGCCAATTTCTGGTCCATATGAAAGATGTGGATATGCAGATGCCCATAAAAATAGGAGATTATACTGATTTTTATTCTAGCATTGAACACGCCACCAATGTAGGAACCATGTTTCGGGACCCGGAGAATGCATTGTTGCCCAACTGGCGTCATTTGCCGGTAGGATACCATGGCCGTGCCTCATCGATAGTCGTTTCCGGGACCGATATCCGTCGGCCTAAAGGACAGATGATACCACCAGATAGTGATCAGCCCGTATTTGGCCCCTGTAAATTATTGGATTTTGAGTTGGAAATGGGATTTGTTATCGGAAAGCCCACGCAGATGGGAGAAAGTGTTTCCACGGCAGATGCCGAAGATTATATTTTCGGATTGATTCTGTTCAATGATTGGTCCGCAAGAGATATTCAGAAATGGGAGTATGTCCCGCTTGGCCCATTCCTGGCTAAGAATTTTGCCTCAACGGTTTCTCCATGGATCATCACTCTGGAAGCTTTAGAACCATTCCGGGTTCAGGGGCCCAAACAGGATCCTGAAGTTTTACCGTATTTACAATATGAAGGAAAAAAGAATTACGATGTCAACCTCGAGGTAGAAATACTCCCTGAAAGCGGGCAGGGAAAGGTGGTAAGCCAGTCCAACTTTAAATATATGTATTGGAATATGTGTCAACAACTCGCCCACCATACTGTCAATGGATGTAATATAAACATCGGAGACCTTTATGCCTCGGGTACTATCAGCGGACCTACCCCCGATTCATACGGCTCCATGCTTGAAATTTCCTGGAAAGGCACCAAACCTGTTGCAATGCCCGATGGTACAGAAAGAAAATTCATCCATGACGGCGATCACGTTATCATGCGGGGATGGTGTGAAAAAGATGGTGTTCGCATTGGATTTGGGGAAGCAGAAGGTAAAGTGCTGCCCGCAAAGTAGCGTATATGATCTTTATGAAACATGTAGCATCCCGAATTTAGTCGATCTGTCGATTTCGAGATAAAAAATTCTTATATATCTGATAATCAAAATTCCGGAAGAATAATGTTTTTCCTTTTTACAGATATATTTTTCCGATAAGGTTAATTATTTTCTGAATCGACTAATCATAATGATAAAGCTTTAACTCCTCAATCAAACGGATCAACTTCTTATCATAATTGGGATCAGTGGCATAACCTGCTTTTCGAAGACCTCGCGCCCAACCTTTGTAGTCGTCTTTTTTAAGTTTGAACAGGCCGTTATATCTACTGCCATTGCGGAGTAATTTGCTATGAGCGTGATAACTATCCGCAGGCGATTTGAATATTTTGAAAAAATCCTTGTGAGAGTCATCCGTAAAATTACTGCAATGCCCTTTTTTACATTTTCTGGAAAAACACTTTAGTCCGAAATGGTTGTGGTTATTTTTGGCGAGTTTACTTTCCCCGGCATTGCTTTCAAGCAGGCCTTGTGCCAGGGTAATGCTGGCAGGAATGCCATAATTTTTCATTTCTTTTTTGGCCAGATCGGCGTACTTTTTGATATAAGCTTTTTGTTTTTTAACCTTTTCCAGTTTTTTTCTTTCAGAATCTGATAATTCCAGGGAATTGCCGTCAAATGGCAGATTGGAATAGGTGTTCATCAGGTTGTCTTCCTTTTTTGGAGGGATATCGCTTGTAAGATTTTTACCACTCTTATTTTGGGTCAGTGAAGTATTTTGTGGACGGGCATCTTCATAGTCCTCGATGGAAGTTTTTTCCACTTGTTGAATAGCCATCATGCCTCCTGCTTTGGCCTTTAGATTAAGGTTGATACTGACATCTTTTATGAGAAACATCCAGACAACAATTCCAATCATAACTGCTCTGAACCAATAGGCATTAATTGTTGCTTTGATTTTCAGGGCGGTCATTTTAACCTTTGTTTTAAGTTCATCGATCTGATGATTAACCCTGGATTGTATTAACGCTAAGTATTTGTTTGACATAACCTTGACTATTTATCAAATGGGATTACAAATATAAACTTTTTGTTTTTAAAAGTCTACTTTTATATAAACTTTTTGTTTTAAAAATAAAAGTTACCATTTCGTTAAATAGTTTTAATAGTAGAATTCTTGACTTACCTTTGTCGTCTAATGGAGAAAAAAGAAAGCTAAATCATGAAGAGAACAGGAATTTTAATTGCATTATTTTTAATGTCTGCCACGCTTGGAATGGCTCAGAAATATGGTCATTTAAATTTTGGTACCTTACTTTCGGCCATGCCGGAGACCAAAACTGCAGATAGCGAATTGGAAGCCTTTCAAAAACAATTGATCGCCAAAGGAGAAAAGATGGCGCAGGATTTTCAACAAAAGGTATTGAAATTTTATGAAGATGCTCAAACCATGGCTCCTGTGAAAGCCAGGGAAATGGAGGATAATTTGCAAAAAGAACAGCAAGATATTTTAGCCTATGAGCAGGAAGTTATGCAAAAAGTGGAACAAAAAAGGGCAGAATTACTCAAGCCTATAATTGACAAGGCTACTAAAGCTATTGAAGATGTTTGCAAGGAACGAGGGTATATAATGGTGTTTGACACCAGCGTTTACAACGCAGTGCTTTATGCAGGAGAAACCGAAGACATCATGGTTTTTGTTGCAGCCAAACTTGGTCTCGATTAATAAGAATCCCCGCTCCTTTCCCTTTTCCAAAATAAAGGCCTGCTTTATACCGGGATATCATTGGATCATTTTAAAAAATGATGAATGGTATCCCGGTCTATTATTCCCATCACCTGGTCACCTTCCATAACAGTAAGTGCAGCTCTTTTGCTATCGTACATGGTGTGCAAGGCATTCTGAAGGCTATCATTTAACCCGGTATTTACGGCGGGAAACGGAAAAAAACTTCCAATGGATCTATGATGGTCCGCTACATTTTTCACCGCTTCCAAAACACTTTCCTGGCTTAAAACGCCTACGACATTTCCAGAGTCACTTTGAACGATGAGGTAATTCAGTTCCTGCTGGGAAAAAGCTTCCAGCACATTATTCAGTGGCGTATTTTCACTGATCAATGAGAAGTTGGTATCCATTAACTGACTCACCTTATTCTTAGCCAGGAACAATTCATTTTTTATGGTTCGGAATTCGCCAAAGGCGGAGGTAAAGACATACAACCCGATAAATACGAGGATCCAGTTCAGTTGAAAAACACCATAAATGGTTATTAATCCAGACAATACAGCACCTACGGTGGCTGCTATCTGGGTTGCTTTGTGTCTGGGTAATTTTATGGCTAACAGCGCTCTCAGTACTCTGCCGCCATCCATGGGCATTGCCGGGATCAGGTTAAATACGCCAACCACCACATTCAGGGTTACCAGGAAAAAAACAAACCAGTTGAAAAAAGTAACCCGGAAAGGCGGAAAAGCTCCCTGGTTGAGGTTGAGAATGAAATTCATCATCTCCGTAAATACCCGGTTATCGATCAGCCACAAAAAAGGTGAAAAAATAAGCGCTATCAGAAAATTTACGGCGGGTCCTGCAAAAGCTACTATTAATTCATGTTTGGGATTTACGGGCAATCTTTCCAGCATGGCTACCCCCCCAATAGGCAATAAAACAATATTTAAGGTGCGAATGCCAAATCTTCTGGCGGCCAGGGAATGTCCCAGTTCATGCAGTATTACACAAGTGAAAAGGGTAAAAACGGATATCAGAATATTGGATAAATTACTAAGCTGAAAAGATCCGTCACCATCAATTCCTACAAAAATAATCCAGGCAAAGATGAGGAGGAACGTCCAATGCACTCTTAAGGGAATCCCTGAAATATTAGCAATTTTAAACGTTCCTTGCATTTGTTTTTGAAATGGTTATTCTATTAATTTAGCATGTGCACCCTGAAGAACATCCTTAGGATTTCCTCCCTGGCCTGAAAAACTTACAAAAGCGATGACTTCACAGTTTTCCGGAATCCACGGACCTGAACCATCAGCTTCAGGCAAAGTATAACTGTAAGAAATCAGTTTATTGTCCTGAGCTGTCAAATTACCCAGAGCATCTCCCTCAACAGAAGAGATGGCATCTCTGAAGATATGGTTGTGTTCGTAATCATCTACAACACCGTCAGGCGTCGCTTGTTTATTAATTATGCCACTTTCTGTGATGACAACAGTCAGACGCAAATCACCCGACAGGTTTTCCAAAGGCAATATGTTAACGTTGATTTGCAGGTTTCTGGTCTCTTCGTTGTATTCATTTTCGATATAAACACTTACCCGGGGTTGTTCCAGTACTTCATTGGCAATCTTCCCGGACCAGCTTGGTAATCCCAACTGTAGCCCCGGTTCGCCGTCAAACCATTTTCTGTCCACAATTCCCGATGGAATTCCCTGTGGAAAACCGAGGAAAGCCAGGATGTCATGAGCTTCCTGATTTCTGAAATCATATTGACTCCCTGCAACAGGATTACCTTGTCCGCCAACAAAAGTATGCATGGTGATGACGACCAGGTTATCCGGGAAGACCGCCAGCAAATTATCAATTTCAGCATGAGCGTTGGCACAAGGTACACAACTGCCTCCAGAGAATTCTTCCAATACCACGACCCGGTCTCCTTCGGGTTGAATGATGGTGACGGGAACGATTTTTTCCTGGCAGGCGAGGAAAAACAAAGGAACGATGAGTAGAAAAGTCTTTATCTTCTGCATTTTTATGATCTTATTTGAAGGGTTTAAAAGGAAGAGTTAACGGTAAATTTAACACCACTGAAGGCTGGTTCAAGACGACAAATCCCTCCCGAACAAACAATTCCTTCTACCTGCTTCACGTAACTCAAAGAAAAACGATTGGCATTATGGGTATAGAAAATATCGAATCGTGGATAATGGATCGATTCTTTTTCACCATTGACATTTTCCGGAGAGTTTACTCCCGGATTTATATTGAACATATCGGATATGGTAAATGTCCAGCTTGGAGCAATCGAATACTCGGCTAAACCAAAGACCCAATCTCCATAATCTTGTTTGCCTCCCTTGTATTCATCCTCTCCAATTTTCATATATTGAGCTTCAAGTCTAATGGCTTTTTTCCGGGTTAGCTTATAGGTGAAATCAACAAAAGGAGTGATCGTTTCCACAAGCGGTACATCTGGTTTTATTTCATAAATCTCCTGGTTGTATTGTTGCATTTGAATTCCTCCCAGTAATTCCCATTTCCGCTTATATTTATACTTGGCCGTGAAATAGATCTCGCGGTAAAGTTGCGTATTATTTAAGTCGGTGATATTCGAAAAATTA
This sequence comes from uncultured Bacteroidota bacterium, assembly GCA_942492125.1. Taxonomy (GTDB): domain Bacteria; phylum Bacteroidota; class Bacteroidia; order Chitinophagales; family Saprospiraceae; genus BCD1. The sequence continues at coordinate 481,030 of CALODM010000031.1, read as the reverse complement.
AGATTAAAGCTCAGTTTGCGTGATGGGTTGTAATTAACATCAGCCTGGAAAGCCATTTCACCCAATTCCTGCGTGGCAGCAGCATATCTGGCCGTTAAACGGTAAGAATTGATCCTCGTCATTGGCGGCAGGAAATTGATCATGCCCCTATTGAGTTGAACGAAAGGATTAGCCCTGAAAGTGAAATTTTCTGTGCGTTTACCTTCTACATTGATCCCAAACCCTTTTGTGCCATAGCTCAAACTTGAGTAAAATACAGTTCCGGGTCTTCTTACGAATTTGCCTTCTGATATTTTTCCATCCCAATTATGCTTTTCGGCAAAGGTGTCGAAAAAGGTCTCTTTTGTTTTATAGGAAGCTTCTGCATACCATCCTAATTTTCCAAAAGACAAGGTGTTGTAAAGAGAAAAGGCATAAGTATTGTAGGTGATACTAACCGTATCTTGCGGGGTATAACTACCAATAGTGGAATACAATTGGTCAATATCATCCTTGGAGTGGGTACGTCCGACAACACCAAATCCCGGCGCAATAGACCATTTGCTGCCTTCTTTTCCTGAAATATAACCTTCAACGCTCCCCCCTTTGATCACAGACTGGTAAACATCGAATGCATTTTTTTGCCTGCCCGTAAATACCTTGATTTTCCAGTCAGGGGTCAGGTCGTAGGTCAGCCTTGCACCTTTCAGCGCATTATCAATGAATAAGGGCCTTTCTTCATATGCCCTGAAGATTATTCCGCTGCCTATTTGATCATAGAGAAAACCAACCGAAATCTCCAGGTCCTGAATTTTCTTTTTGATATACCATCGGCCAATGCCTTCATCTGTGTAGGAATTTCTGGGATCAGGCAGAAAAGAATTATTGTAAATATCAAAACGCAGCCCAAAATCGAAACCCCAATTGCTGTAATTGAGATTCATCCATGCGTCTGCACCGAACAATTCATGATCGTATTGTGGCGTATTGGTTGCACCAATTCTCGGATCACTGATAAAAAAATTGCTGTTCGCTTCCAGATTACCGGAAATACGACCACCGGAATCATCCTGAGCGTTGGCCAGGTGACAAAAAGTCAAAAGGATCAGTGATTTTAAGAAAACTTTAAGCTCTTTCATCAGAATAGTTTAGTTTTGTTTTCGTTTCTTTCGTGACGATTGGGTTTTTGTACGTCAATACAATGGAACAAGGTTGCAATTTTCCTGAAAATTAAGAAGGAAAAAAAATAAACCTTTAATTTAGTCATTTTGCGAACACGAAAAGTAATCAATACCTGGCAAATTTGAATAAAAAGTCCATTTAGGCATCCAGAAATTACAAAAAAATCCATTGTACCATTAGAAAAATAAATTGTTTTAAAATGAAATTTCACAAAACTTCTCTTGTAGCACTTTTAGTATGTAGCTTTTCGTTTACGCTGATGGCTCAGTCAGGTGAATTGGTTGAAGAGCAGCACTTGCTTGCTAAAAAAGGTCAAAAACTTCCGGATACAGAAATTCGTACCCTTGATGGTCAGGCAACCAACCTAACTGCATTTGTGGGTTCTGAAGAAAAGCCAGGTAAGATTACAGTGATCAGCCTCTGGGCTTCCTGGTGCAAACCTTGCCAGACCGAACTGGATGCTATCGCAGATCTTTACCCGGACTGGCAGGAAGAATACGATATGCAACTCCTTGCCATTACCATTGATACCCGAAGAGCTTTGGCCAAAGTAGTACCGATTGTTGAATCTAAAGGATGGGAATACATCATTCTGTCGGATACCAACCAGGCACTGCGAAATACCCTAAACTTCCAGTCTATTCCGCATACTTTACTCGTTGATCAGAAAGGACATATTGTTGATGTTCATTCAGGTTATACTCCCGGAGATGAATATGAACTTGAAGATAAGATCAAAGTGTTGTACAATAATTAATTGTTACGCCAATACAAATAAACATGAGACATCCCAAATTTTTGAAAATTAAAAAGGTATGATTTATTTTTCAGAGGTTGATGTCGGAATTGTTATTTAACTATTTGTTTTTCAGGTATTTACATTCTTTTTGTCTTGATACAAAAAGAACCAAAAAAATCAAGGCTGTATGTATTTTTTGGACAATTCTAAGCTCGATTTTGGCCACGCACCCAAACTCGCCTTCCTTCGTCAGGCTCAGACATGGGTGCTTTCTCAGAGCCAGCGCTCAAAATCTTCACTAAGAATTGTTACCCAAAAATCCATAAGGCCGTTTTCCCTCGCCGGGAAGATTGAAAATCAACCATTTACACGAAAAATCCTAAATTTTGGCCTAAGCCAAAATTTGGGATGACTCATATTTATTGGCTGAAAAAAAAACCGCCCGAGTCAAAATGATCAGACGGTTTTTATTAGTGAAATACATAGTGCAAGGGGTAGTGTTACTTCCCTTTATAGTGTGAAAAGTTTAAGCAATCTAATAGTAAGATGTTTTATAACATTCGATAAGTCGAATACAGGAATAACCATGTATTCTTGTTTTAATTACCCATAATGGTCAGGTTCGGAACAAACGTGCGGGTAATAATTAAACGTGTAGGTAGCCTTTTTGAAAATGAATGACACTGGCTAAGCCGGTCATTGTTGATGAGTGTTATCAAAGAGGGGGAACCCCCAATTCAAGACAAATATATTAAAAAAATAAACAAAGTAAAATTTTTTGTAATATATATTAAAAAAAAGAGGTAGTACTTAAAGCACTACCTCAGCCCTAACCAAATAAAACCAAATTTCTTTAAATCATTTTTTACTTAAGGTTTTCTGTGTGGATTATTGGCAAAACTATACTTCTGCCGAACGGTTTTCAAGCTTTTTCTTAATGGAATTGATGTATTCCTGAACAAAATAATAGCGGTTTTACGATTTTTAAGAAATATTTCTCAATGGGCATGCCATTTGTTTTCAGGAAAAAGAGCCAAAATTTCTGCTAATCAATGAATACATCTTAACTTTGGAGGTAAATCAGTTGCATGGGGAATTTTGTTGTATCAGCCAGGAAGTACAGACCGACGAGATTTGATGAGATCGTGGGACAGGAGCATGTTTCTCAGACTTTGAAAAATGCACTTCAAAGTGATCATCTGGCTCATGCATTTTTGTTTTGTGGTCCGCGAGGCGTTGGGAAAACCAGTTGCGCCAGGATACTGGCCAAAGTATTGAATTGCCTCACCCCTACTTCAGACTTCGAACCCTGCAATACTTGTGACTCCTGTAAATCATTCAAAGAAAATACTTCTTTCAATATAACGGAACTTGATGCTGCTTCGAACAATAGTGTGGAACACATAAGGGCCTTGATAGAACAGGTGAGGTTTCAACCGCAACAAGGGAAGTATAAGATCTTCATCATTGATGAGGTTCATATGTTATCCCAGCAGGCGTTCAATGCTTTTTTGAAAACACTGGAAGAACCTCCGCCTTACGCCATTTTTATTTTGGCAACCACAGAAAAGCACAAGATCATTCCCACCATTCTTTCCCGTTGTCAGATTTTTGATTTCAGGCGTATCCAGGTAACGGATACCGTAGAACACCTGAAGAATATCTGCCAAAAAGAGGCTATAGAAGCAGAGGAAAGTGCCTTGCATATCATTGCCCAAAAATCGGATGGAGCTCTGAGGGATGCTTTGTCTGTTTTTGATCGTATCATAGCTTTTTCCGGCAAAAAGGTTACCTATGAAGATGTCATACGAAATCTGAATATTCTCGATTACGACTATTTCTTCAAAATGACAGAGGCCTTGATTTCCGAAAATGCGGCGGTCGTTCTCAATACCTTTGATGAAATTCTGAAAAAAGGTTTCGATGCGGATATCTTTATCAATGGTTTGTCTGAGCACTTGCGAAACCTGCTTGTTTGTAAGGATACTCAAACGCTGCAGTTGCTGGAGGTTGGGGAAAAATTAAAAAAACAATATGCCGATCAGGCTGCTTTATGCAGTAAAACTTTCCTGATGACTGCCTTGAATATCGCTAACGATTGCGATATAGAATTCAAAATGGCCAGGAATAAACGATTGCATGTCGAAATAGCGCTCCTCAAAATGACCTATATTCAACGGGCAGCTCAGATCGCTGATATGCCGGAAACGAGCCAGCAAACCGCAGCGGAAAAGCGTGAAAAAAAAAATCCTGAGGCCATAGCAGAGCCGAGAAAAACAGGTCCGGAACAACCTGAACCTAAAGATCCGTCACCAGAGATAGAAGCCCCTGTCGTTAAGGAACAAACGGCGGTTGAATCACCGGCAGCAACTGAATCGTCACAGCCGACAAAACCTGCCATAAAATTATCTCCCAAACACGGTGTTGAAAAGGTTGATCTGCATAATTTGCTTGCGGAAGTAAAAGTAAACGGAGAGGAAGAAGACGAAAACCAGGAGAAAGCTCTGGAGTTGGAAAAAGTTCAAAAATCATGGGATGAATATCTCATGACCGTTGAATCCGATACCCTCCGGATAACCTTGAAAAATGCCAAACTCGAAGTGGCTGAAAACCAGGTAAACGTCACCATTGGTTCACGGCTGGCAATGGATTCTATAAAGATGGAAACGGATTTAATTGACCATCTCCGAAAGCAACTAAAGTGCAAAGATCTGTTGCTCGATCTCCAGGTAGATGAAAGCCAAAAACCAGAGATAATCAAACCTCAAAAGCCGTTGGACGCAAAAGGGAAGTTCCTTAAAATGAGAAGTATAAACCCTGATATTCAGGAATTGGCTAAACGCTTTTCCCTTCGCCCTGAGGAAGATTGATCTTGCTAAAATACTTAACAAAAGCTCCTTTATTTTGCTTAAAAAGTTAGTTTTTTGTTAATAAGCTGAAAACCTTGTCTGATTGATCCCCATCGGTTAACTTTACCATAAATTCTTATTGCTACGATGATCTTAAAGAATATTTTTTGGGTATTTATTTTCGCTTTCGCCGTGGTATGGACTTCCTGCGAGTCGGATACCAATGGAGCAACAGATCCCGGGGTTCTGGTTCCTGAGCAACCTGAACCTACAGATGTGGAAGCAGGGAGTGGTGTTACGGAAGATTATTCCAATACTTACCGGGAAATTTGGCAAAAACCAGACCTGGTACTTCAGCTTTTAGGGGGACTTAAAGGCAAAACTGTCGCAGATATTGGCGCGGGAAGCGGATTTTTTACTTTCAGAATGGTGGAGTCAGCTGATAAAGTCGTGGCTATTGATGTAGATCCCCGGTTTACCAGTTATCTGGACAGCGTTAAAGTCCGTCGCCTTCCTGAAAACCAACAATCCAAACTCGAAACCCGGCTTACTACGCCGGATTCACCCGCACTTGAACAGGAAGAAGTGGATATGGTCGTCATCGTGAATACCTTTATGTATATAGAAAACCATGTCAGCTACCTGAAAAAACTAAAAAATGGTTTGAAAGAAGGAGGTAAATTGCTGATCATTGATTTTAAAAAGAAACGAACCCCGGTAGGTCCTCCCAGTGATCTGAGACAACCACTTTTCGTTATCGAAAACGAGTTATACGAAGCCGGTTACAAAAACATAGTAACCAACGATACGGCGCTGGATTATCAGTATATCGTTATTGCCGAAAAATAAAGATTATCGACGTTTTTTAACCCGGAATATTTTCCAGTTTTTCTGCATCTAAAATGACGATCTTGCCTTCAACAATATTGATGTAACCATCATCTTTGAATTCTGTCAACATCCTGATCACGCTCTCTTTGGCTGTACCGACCAAATGGGCAAGGTCATCACGCAATATGCGTATTTCGGTTTGTTTGTGACCATCCTCCATATATTTTTCTTCCAGGAATAACAATGCCTTGGCGATACGCTTTCTGACAGAGTAATAAGCGAGGGTCAGTAATTGCTCTTCCTTTTCAGAAACATTTTCTGCCAGCATTTTGATCATTTGCAGGGCAACATGCTGGTTGGAAAAGAATAACTTTAAAAATTCATTTTTAGGAATTACCCTGGCTTCCACATTTTCGAGAGCTGCGGCTGCGAAGTTGTAAACCTTTCCTTTGATCAGGGCAGAATAGCCAATGAAATTTCCTTCCTTGCGGATATTGAGAATAAATTCTTTGCCGTATTCATTGGTTTTATAGATTTTAACTTTTCCGGAAGTGATCAGGTACAGGTTTCTGGGTAACTTTCCTTCTTCAAACAATTCCTCTTTTTTGCGGAAGGTTTTAACAGGATATTCTTCCGCGAGTTTAATCATGGCTTCATATCCTTTTTGTTCGTTGATAAAGGAAATCCAGGCATCTTTTGTGCGATCGTATTTTTTTTGAAGTCTCTCGCTTTTATTGAGGCGAATCTCGATTACGCGCAATAAGTCATCCTTCAGGAAAGGTTTGGTTATATAGTCATCAGCCCCAAGGTTCATTCCTCTTCTGAAATCACTGGTTTCGGTTTTAGCTGTTAGGAAAATAAATGGGATATCAGCCGTTTCCGGTTTTTTGCTTAAAATGTTTAAAACTCCGAAGCCATCAAGTTTAGGCATCATTACATCACAAAGAATAAGATCCGGTTCTTCATTGATGGCAAGTTCAACACCAGAGGTGCCATCGGCAGCACCAAAAGTTTCATAACCAACGAGTGCCAGAATTTCTTCTATATTTTCGCGGACTTCTGTATTGTCTTCTATGATGAGAATTTTCTTCATCTTAATATAAGGTTTTGTGATAAGCTTAAAAAAGGTTTTGTTTTAAAAAGAGCAGAATTTATTCTGCAAGGGGGATAGTGACTATAAAAGTTGAACCTTTTCCTTCTTCACTGGTAAAATTAATCTTTCCATCCATCAATTCCACGTAATTTCGAACGATATTCAGTCCGAGTCCTGTCCCTTTAATGTTTTCTACGTTTTTTGCCCTGAAAAATCGCGTAAATAGGTGTTTTTGCTCTTCTCTAGGGATACCGATTCCTTGATCTCTCACTTCAATTATCAGATCGTCACTTTCCAAATACGACCTGCAAAAAATCGTATCGTTTTCATTGGAATATTTGATAGCATTGGAAAGTAAATTGAGCAGGATATTTTTGAGTAACTGTTTATCCAGACAGAGGTGATCGGTTTCAACTTCGTCAATATGATCAAGTTTCTGACCGGCTTTTAATAAACCCTGGGTTTGATCTAAAATTTCTGCTTTAAAATCAGAGAAGGAGAATTCTACCGGTTTGGCTTCAACTTTTTTCTCATCTAAACGACTGAGTGAAAGGAAGTCGTTGAGAATGGTATTGAGGTTGTTTACCGCTGATTTGATGCGTTGGGTGTGTTTTTGCCGTTTGTCTTGTTGTTCATTTTTTTTGTAGGCTTCAACGAGGTCTGCCGAGGACAGGATCGTACTCAGGGGGGTTCTGAATTCATGGGAAGCCAGGGAGACAAACCGTGTCTTCATGGCGTTGAGCTCCTTCTCTTTTTCAAACGCCTTGGTAAGATCCCTTTCACTTTTACGTAAGGCTGCTTCTACTGCTTTCCGTTCAATAATCTCATGCTCCAGTTGCTTGTTGGATTTGAGCAGTTTGTTGATGGTACGGGCCAATTCTTCCGTTCTGGTATTGACTTTTTGTTCCAGTTCTTCATTGAGCTTTTTAATCCTTTCTTCAGCCTGTTTTACTTGAGTCAAATCATGAATGATTCCGGTATAGGTCGTTTTGCCATTGAGCACAAACTCACTTACGGCAAGGCGGATAGGGAAATGGGTACCGTCTTTTTTTTGAGCGATGACTTCCCTCCCGATTCCAATGATCTTAGCTTGTTTGGTCGTCTGGTAATTATGAATATACCGATCGTGATTTTCCTTATCCGGTGCGGGCATCAGAATACTCACATTTTCCCCATACAAGTCTTCTTTAGTATAGCCGAATAATTTAGTTACGGCAGGATTTATACTCTCAATACGGCCTCTGGCATCAATGGTAATGATGCTGTCAATGGCTGTCTCTATTACTGAATCAAGGCGCAGTGCCAGCTCTTTCAATTCCTGTTGAGAAAGGTCGTTATCCAATTTTTAAGGTAATTTTTCTTGGTTTCGACGGCAGTTGTCGAATGCCGCCATTTGAAATAAATAAAAAAGATATTCGTACTAAAATATCGTTTTTTGTGTTTTAAATAAAAGATATTTTGTATAGAATTTGTTTGTTGATATTCTATTTTTTTTCTGATGCTAATTTAGGAATAAACTGATAAAAATCAGCTACTCAAATGATGTAAATCATTTTGCTCGACTCTTTATGTATTTACCTTGCATTTCTTAACTAATCAATAATATAATATGAACCTTTTAGCACCCGTATCCAGAATCATGACCACAAATCTGGTGACAGTTAAGCCGACGGACAAACTTACGAGAATAAAAGAGATATTCGATGAGAAGAAAATTCACCACGTTCCTGTAGTGAAAGGTAAAAAAATGGTTGGCATTATTAGTAAGCAGGATTTTTTATACTACCTCCACGGATTCACCAAAAGTGGCCGGGTAATGGGAATACAGGCACTTGAGTCTGCAACTTGTGATAAAATCATGACCACAGGCTTGGCTAAATTGGAACCTGACAGCAGAATAAATGTGGCTTTGGAAGTATTCAAAGAAAACCTTTTCCATGCATTACCAGTGGTTAAAGGAGAAAAACTGGTGGGGATAATTACCACTTATGACATTATAAGCAGATTAGCAGATGAACCTATAACCTTAGAGGATTATAAGGATTCAAGCCAATAATATTAAATGATAAGTATTGAAATACTCGGATTAAGAGGTTATCATGAAACGGAACTTCTTAAGGCTAATTTGATAAAAGCTTTAGAGCATTTTGAGGTAGAAACTCAAATTGCTGAAGTTACCGACGTGGACGCACTTGTCAATACTCATGTTGATGGAATACCAGCCCTTTTGGTCAATGGGGAGGTATTGGTGCAAAATGAAATCCCGGAAGTCCGGGATCTGGAGTTGATGTTGGAAAATGTTCTGCAAAAAGAGAAATCCACTACAATGAAAAAAATAATAACTTCTACCGATTTTTCAGCCACATCCATGGAAGGTTTTCAATTTGCATTGAAGCTTGCTTCCCTGTTGGATGCTTCGGTTGAATTGGTTCATATTTATTCAGGAACCTTTAGTCCAGACCAGCCAATAATCATGCAAACAGCGCCTACGCAGCATGAAGCGGTCGTTCGGCATTTGAAAAACTTCCAGAAAAAGGGCCTTGAATCCATGGAATCCCTGAATGGCAATATGCCTCCGATCACCTCGAAAGCCATTCTTGGGTTTCCTGAAATCGAATTGGTTAAGTTTTCCAGTGAGGAAGATTGTTATATGATCGTGATGAGTACCTCCGGGTCCCATGGAATTAGTGGAAAGTTATTCGGAACAATTTCAACCCATGTAGCCAGAAAAGCCCACTGTCCGGTTATGCTGATTCCCCGGGAAACAGTATTCAAAAAATTTCGCCACATCCTTTATGCCAGCAATTTTGAGGCAGTGGACGAGAAAAATATCCGCAGACTGACCAGCTTCGCCGAAAAATTTAAAGCCAATATTCATTTCGTTCATGTAAGTACCGATAAAAACGGTTCTCCTGCTTTTAAAGAAGTGGAGGAGCGCATCATGAATATTATTTTTGAAGAAGGTAACCCTGGATATTCTTTTGAAATGACTGAAGTTAACAGTGATTCCATCGTCGAGGGTTTGAATAAATATTCAGAGGAAAAGAAAATAGACTTGGTTGTAATGGTATCACCCCACAGACATTTTATCGAAAGTTTATTCCACAGAAGTACCACAACAGCTTTTGCTTTTAATACTTCCCTGCCCGTGATGGTATTGCATTAAGCCAGCTCCTGACAAAAGCTAACCCGGATTTTGATGTTTTTTTCAAAATACGGGTTTTTTATTTTTAACCAGAAGCAGAATAAGCCGAAAAAAACAAAATCATCAATCATCCCCAACCACCGTCGCCACCAAACTACGGTTTCCACCCCTGTTTCTGAATTCACATAAGTAAATGCCTTGCCAGGTACCGAGATTCAGTTGACCTTCGGTAATCGGTATTGTAAGGCAGGTATCCGTCAACGCAGTTTTGATATGAGCGGGCATATCATCAGGGCCTTCCAGAGTATGCTGGAGGAAGGACATGTTTTCAGGCACCAGTTTGTTGAAAATACTTTCAAAGTCCGTCCTTACGGATGGGTCTGCATTTTCATTGATGGTGAGTCCTGCGGAGGTATGTTTTATGAATAAATGAAGTACGCCGGTCTGTGGCAAAACCGGCAGCTGATTGATTACTTCCCTGGTGATAAGGTGAAAACCCCTGGGAAAAGCCGGAAGGCTTATTGTTGTCTGTTTAATCATTAGCAGGTTATTTAAAAACAAACATACATCAAAAATTATACAGGAAATAAAAAAAGTAAAAATGAGGTTGTTAGTACCAGTCAGGAAACGAATCATTCCTGCAGGGGTAGATTCCTGTTTTTTTTTTGAATAACTCATAACTTTCCTGCATCCAATGTGTTTTTATTACGGAAACACTACTCAAATTTACTGCTCCCAGTGGTAAAAAGTGTTGTGAATTATTTATTTTTGCCAGCCTTATGCAAACAGGCTTTATTAACCATTAAACTAACAAACCTATGGCATTCGACATTGATATAATAAGGGCTCATTATGCCCGGTTCGCTGACAAGGTGGACGCTGCAAAAAAAGTTTTGGGCACCCCGCTCACGCTTGCAGAAAAAATCCTTTACGCTCACTTGCATGAGGACTCTCCGCTTCAAAAATATGAAAGAGGAAAAAGTTATGTATTCTTTTCTCCTGACCGTGTAGCTATGCAGGATGCAACAGCACAAATGGCACTATTGCAATTCATGATGGCCGGCCGGGATAAAGTTGCGGTACCCTCAACCGTTCATTGTGATCACCTTATTCAAGCCAAGGTTAACTCTGAAATTGATTTGAAAGTAGCAGAAGATATCAACTCTGAAGTTTATGCTTTCCTTCAGTCAGTGTCCAATAAATATGGTATCGGGTTCTGGAAACCAGGTTCTGGTATCATCCACCAGGTCGTTTTAGAAAATTATGCTTTCCCCGGAGGAATGATGATCGGGACAGATTCTCATACCGTAAATGCCGGTGGCTTAGGCATGGTTGCTATTGGTGTTGGCGGTGCTGATGCAGTAGATGTTATGGCAGGAATGCCATGGGAACTGAAGATGCCAAAACTCATCGGGGTTAAACTTAAAGGGAAAATGAGTGGATGGACTGCTCCTAAAGATGTTATCCTTAAAGTGGCGGGCATTCTTACCGTTAAAGGTGGTACAGGAGCAATTGTTGAATATTTCGGGGATGGTGCTCAAAGTATTTCCTGCACTGGAAAAGGAACCATTTGTAATATGGGTGCTGAGATAGGTGCTACGACCTCTACTTTTGGCTACGATGATTCCATGGAGCGCTATCTGCGTGCTACCGGTCGCGAAGAAGTTGCCGATATGGCCAATGAAGTACGGGAGCACCTGACAGGAGATCCTGAAGTTTATGCCAATCCTGAAAAATACTTCGATCAGGTAATTGAGATAGACCTCGCAGATCTTGAACCACACCTCAACGGTCCTTTTACACCGGATCTGGCAACGCCTATTTCCAAAATGAAAGATGTACTTAAAACGAAGGACTGGCCAAGTAAAATTGAGGTTGGACTGATTGGTTCCTGTACCAACTCTTCTTATGAAGACCTTACCCGCGCAGCATCGATTGCCAAACAGGTAAAAGATAAAAAACTGGTACTGAAATCAGAACTGGATATCAACCCGGGGTCGGAACAGGTAAGATATACCGCTGAAAGAGACGGACTGTTGGGACTTTTTACAGACATTGGTGCCAACTTATTTACCAATGCCTGCGGCCCTTGTATTGGACAGTGGGATCGTGCCGGAGCTGAGAAAAAGGAGAAAAATACCATTGTTCACTCCTTTAACAGGAACTTCTCCAAAAGAGCCGATGGTAACCCCAACACCCATGCCTTTGTAGGGTCTCCTGAATTGGTAGCTGCCATGGCGATTGCCGGCGACCTCTCTTTCAATCCAATGAAAGATACCCTGGTCAATGCGGATGGAGAAGTAGTCAAATTAGACCCTCCTTTCGGAGAAGAATTGCCCGCTAAAGGATTTGATGTTGAAGATCCTGGATATAATCCACCCGCAAAAGACGGTAGTGGTGTCGAAGTAGTGGTAAATCCTTCTTCTGACAGATTGCAGTTATTGACTCCTTTTGCGCCGCTTACTCAGCAAGGTATGACAGGAATGAGACTGTTGATAAAAGCAAAAGGTAAGTGTACTACCGATCATATTTCGATGGCAGGCCCCTGGTTGAAGTACAGAGGGCACCTGGAAAATATTTCCAACAATTGTTTCATAGGAGCCATCAACTACTTTAATGATGAGGCCAATAAGGTGTTAAATGTCGAAACCGGAGAATATATGGCTGTTCCTGATTCTGCCAGAACTTACCAGAAAGCAGGTATCGGAACTGTTGTATTTGGGGAGGAAAACTACGGTGAAGGATCTTCCAGAGAACATGCTGCCATGGAGCCAAGGTTCCTCGGTGTTAAAGCGGTAATTGTTAAATCCTTTGCACGTATTCATGAAACCAACCTGAAAAAACAGGGAATGCTCGGACTGACGTTTGTCAACCCTGATGATTACGCAAAAGTTAGACAGGATGACACCATTGATATCCTCGGTTTTGATGAAATGACTCCAGGTAAAAATCTCACAATAGTTTTACATCATGCAGACGGTTCTCAGGATTCCTTCGAGGTTGCCCATACCTATAATAAAGCGCAAATCGATTGGGTTCGTGCAGGATCTGCCTTGAATAAAATAAGAGAAGAACTGGTTTAGTCCGGTTTAAATATTAAAAAACTGATGCCCTGTTGTCGTACCGATGACAGGGCATTGTTGTTTTTCGGACAGTTGTAAAGGTTTTTTCGACTTCGTAAATGTGGGATCGCTATTTTTGTTGCTTCAGTATTCTGTACCCAAAATATAATTATGGCTAAGACCAGCATGTTTGGCACGTTATTGTGTCTGTCGCTTTGCTTTATATTTTCAAACCAATCATCAGCACAAACGGAAGTTCCGGATTCTGTAGAAGCCAGAAAGTCTTTTATTGCTGCCTACCCCATCATCTTTTACCTGCCCGAAACGCGCCTTGCTTTTGGCGGGGCCTGTATCTATACTTATTTTCCCGGTAAAGAAAAAAGCAGCAATCCTTCCCTTTGGCAAATGGGAGGAGCTTATACCCTCAATAAACAAATTTTACTGTACGCTTCCTACCAGTTATTTCTCAGAAAAAACCGAACTGAGTTGTTTGGAGAGATTGGATATTACGATTATGTGTTCCCTTTTTTTGGTACAGGAAATGAGACGATCTATGAACAGGAAGAAAAATATTTTGCCAACTTTCCCAGGGTTTATTTCAATTACCTGGAACGCGTGAAAGGCAATTTCAGGGCTGGTGGTGTTTTGAAATTTGACCTTTTTAATATCAAAGAATATAAGGAAGACGGATTGCTGGACTATTCGGAAGTTTCCGGAATTAAAGGCGGTGTTGTCACCAATGCCGGAGTATTGATGAGGTACGACAGCCGGGATGTCGTTTTTCTGCCTGCCAAAGGCGTTTTAGCTACGTTGGAAGTAACCCGTAGTGGAAAATTACTGGGAAGTGAATATCCTTATACGGAAGTTTTTCTCAACACTTCGGCCTATTTTTCCTTCAAAAAAGAACATGTACTCGCCACCAATCTGGTGACTGGATTTCAAAAAGGAAATGTTCCTTTTTATAAATTACTGACGATGGGCGGCCCAAGGCGGCCAAGAGGGATCATTGAAGGTCGTTATCGCGATAAGCAACTTTTGCTGTTGCAAATGGAATACCGTTTTCCTATCTATAAAAGGTTTGCCGGCGTTGCCTTTGGCAGTACAGGAAGAGTAGCCGAAGAATTCCGGGACCTCGTCCGTGCTGGGTATCATTATAACTTTGGTGGTGGTTTGCGATTCGTTTTGGACAAGAAAAATCAGCTTCGTCTGCGTCTAGATGTAGGATTTGGAAGCGACAAACCTGCCTTTTATTTAACAGTAGGAGAAGCTTTTTGAAAATCGGTATAATTTCCAGTACTCAATGTCCAGTCGTAATCGCCAAAGGTGATATTTAATCCTTTTGCAGAATCGATGATCCCGTACTTTTGCAGTAGATTCTTAATACCTTTTTTACCTCCGAAGTCTCCACGGAACCAGCTAAACAAAGGGGTGGTAGTGATACCCCCTCTTGCTGCCGTAGTTACCTTTTTTAGATAATCGGCAGTTATTTCATCTAATTGTTCATAGATGTGTTGGTCGTCATAAATGGCAACAGGCGGGCAACTTTTTGCTCCGCAATTCAGGGCAAAGTGAATTCTGCCGTCTCTCGGATGAATACGAAGTTTTCGCTCAAATTTGGGTGGAAACCATTTTTTCAGAAGACCCAAACCTAATTTTACCCTGGAGTCTCTGATGATGCCATGTTCAATATCATCGAAGCTCATTTCGATACCGGCAATGGTTACCCGTTTATCCATAAAAAAGCTTCCGCGATCATCAAAAAGGGAGGGATTATTGGTCAGTAAAAACTGGACGAATCCATTATAAGTATTAATCCAAAAGGCCAGTTTTTCCTGTCTGTCATCCAGTTCATTTACCAATTGATCGAAATTTATTTTGGCATATTGATCTATTATGGCGGTAACATCCTGGCCACCACGCATTTGGGTGAGGAACCTTTGGGATAATTCGACATAATCCCGTCCGGATACATCTCCCTGCTGGGCTAATGTGGGAAAACCAATTGACAGGATCAAGGAAAAGATGAGCGTAATCTTCATTTATTTTATAAATTATTGATATTTTGAAATCCGGAAAGATTGTCAATTTAATTTTGACTATCCGCCAGGCAAAACTAACACTTTTAAATGTCCATATCTGTCATCATACCGACGTGTAATGAAAGTCTTAGAATCAGGCAGCTTGTTTATCATTTGACAGAGCGTGGAGGAGATTTATTGAAAGAAATAATTGTTGTGGATGCTTCCGCCACAGATGACGACACTCTTGCCCAGGTGCCCGAAGGAAAAGCGATAGCCATTAAATCAGAGGCCACCTGCAGGGCTATTCAGATGAACCAGGGGGCTAAAATAGCTCAGGGAGATATTTTATATTTCGTACATGCCGATGTAATACCTCCCGCGAACTTTCCCATGGATATTTACGCTTCTTTAGCCAAAGGGTATGACTTTGGATTTTTTAGTTATAATTTTGATTCCCCTAAAGTATTGCTCAAGTTTAATAGTTATTTCACCCGGTTTCCCAACATCTTTACCGGCGGTGGGGATCAGACTTTTTATACCTCCAGGAGTTTATTTGAAGCACAGGGAGGCTTTGATGAGAAGATAGTGATGATGGAAGATTTTGATTTTTTTTACAAATTGAAAAAGGCCGGATTACGATACG
Source organism: uncultured Bacteroidota bacterium (assembly GCA_942492125.1). GTDB lineage: Bacteria > Bacteroidota > Bacteroidia > Chitinophagales > Saprospiraceae > BCD1. The sequence goes on along the minus strand of CALODM010000031.1, from coordinate 465,486 downwards.
AAATAATCAATAATCCGGTGTTGGTTTCTGCACGGAAATATGAAAAAAACAGCTATCTGAAAGTAAACCTCGTTAATTTGATTACCATGATCCTTTTCAGGTCGGGTTATCGTCTTGATTATTTAAAGCAATTTTATCACAATGCCTTAAAGGGATAACATCCCGTGATGCTGCATGGGATAAATTTAAATAATTTTGATCAGCTGCTTAAGTGCTTAAAAAAAAGGCATATCCGCCAAGAGGGATATGCCTTTAATGCTTATAAAAAGTTAGTTAAGTATATTATTGCGATTTATCTCCGGCCCAGTCGAGTCCGATGTGAGTACCGCTTGGAATGACGGCACTTTTATGAATGACAATAATGCCATCCCGGATGCAGTAATTGTCATGATCTTCATCTTCAAGGGATACACTTCCATGGATATGAACATTATCGCCTATCCGGCAATTTTTATCAATTATGGCATTACGAATATAACAGTCTTTGCCGATACCAAGGCTTATTTTAGTCTGATCCAGGATTTGGTCGATGGTTTCATAATAGTCATTACCCATTATGATGGAATTGGATATTTCTGTATTGGCTCCTATCCTCGAGCGAATACCAATAATGGAGCGTTCAATCTTTTTCGCATGAATAAAACTACCTTCGGACAAAATCGCCTGATTAAACCAGGTGCCGTAAACTTTGGTAGCTGCCAAAAGTCTTGGACTGGTGTAGATAGGTCTCTCCCGGTCAAATAGATTGAACTTAGGAACATCATCTGTCAGGGCGATGTTGGCTTCATAGAAGGATCTGATGGTTCCGATATCTGTCCAGTATCCATCAAAGGCATAGCTGGCAACTTTTTTGCCGTTTTCGATGTAAAAAGGAATGATATTCTTTCCAAAATCCATCGCATCCGGATTTTTTTCAAAGAAACCCTTGATGCTTTTTTTATTAAAAATGTAAATACCCATGGAAGCCAGGTAATGTTTACCAGCTTTGGCATGTTCTTCGGTAACAGGAGATTGCCATTCATGGAGGATGTTGCTTTCCGGTTTTTCAATAAACCGCTCAATAAATCCTTTGTCATTGACCTTCATGATACCAAATCCGGGAGCATCTCTGTCATTAACCGGAATAGTTGCAATCGTTAAATCCGCTTTTTGTTTTATGTGATACTTGACCATGGTTTCGAAATTCATCTGATATAACTGGTCTCCGGAAAGTATCAGAAGATAATCGTAATCATTCTTTTCCAGGTGTTTCATGGATTGTCTTACAGCATCAGCGGTTCCCTGGAACCATTTGTCACTTGTTGGAGTTTGTTCCGCGGCCAGAATATCAACAAAACCATGGGTAAAGTGGTCAAAAGTATAGGCGTTTTTAATATGCTTGTTGAGGGATGCTGAATTATACTGAGTTACCACATACATCCGCCTGATACCAGAATTGAGACAATTGGAAATTGGAATATCAATCAATCGGTATTTTCCTCCAATGGGTACAGCCGGTTTTGAGCGTTTGGCTGTCAGTGGAAATAATCGGGAGCCAGCTCCTCCACCAAGGATTAATGCGACTATTTTTATCATAGCTATGTATTTAATTGTTCATTCAATGTTAAATTAATTCCAGTAATTCATTGTAAACCTTATTATAGGCAGATGCAGAGGCTTCCCAGGAAAAGTCAATTTCCATAACCTTTTTCCGGGTTTCGTTCAGCCTATCTTTGTCTTTGAATAGTTGACTGGCTCTGTAGATGGCAGTGTGTGCATCATGGATAGTAAATTCATTGAATCTGAATCCGCGCCCGCTGCCATCAGGCTCTCCTACATCCGGGACAGTGTCTTTTAAGCCTCCGACAGACCTGACAACGGGCAAGGTACCGTAGGCCATCGAGTACATCTGGTTCAATCCGCAAGGTTCAACCCTTGAAGGCATCAAAAGAAAATCTGACCCCGCATAAAGCTGGTGAGCAAGGCCTTCATTGTACTCGAGGCGTGCGTGGAAGCGGCCAGGGTAAAGATTGTTCAGGTGAGCCAGGCTGCCGTGAAGATCAGGGTCACCGGTACCTAAAACAGCAAAAGCTACCTTCAGGCCACTATTCAAAACACTGTGGACAAGATCCGGAATGAGGTCTGCCCCTTTTTCTTTAGCCAGCCTGCCAATGAAGGTAATCAAAGGAAGCTTCATGTTGAGTGGATAACTCGATTTGAGCGCTTCTTTGTTTTTATTTTTAAATGCCGGGATGCTTCTTTTGAGCACTTCAGCAATGAAGGGATCCGTCTTTGGGTTCCAGACAGCAGCATCAATACCGTTGATAATGCCCAGGGATTTATGTTGTTCATGAACAAGCAAAGACTCCAACCCTTTTGAATTATGTTTTAATTCTTCCAGGTAACTTGGGCTGACAGTTGTAATGCGCCAGGATGATTTAATGGCAGCTGCCAGCGGGGTAATGGCGCCGTTCCAATCCAAAATGCCACGGGCCTGTCCTTCAAAATGAGGCAACAAGTATAATTTATCCCAACCAAATGCACCGTTGTATTCTCCATTGTGAATGGTGAAAATGGAAGGGGTATTGCCTAAAGCCCAATTGTACTCAGGGCAATACTTCATCATGAAGGGAATCAACCCGACTTGGTGGTCGTGGCAGTGGATAATTTTAGGTTTTCCCGGGCTTTGAATGATCCATTGCAAAGCAGCTTGCTGAAAAGCAATGAAGCGGCGAATCTCATCACCGTAACCGTAACCCGAAGGATCATTGTAAATACCGGGGCGTTCAAAATAATCCGGAATGTTGGCAACGAATAATGGAAAACCAAGATCCGTAGATTCCAGTTTTTCAATCCTGAACCAAACATTATGATTATGAAGCCACGTACTTCCCTGGTATACAGGAGAAAAATGCTGGCTTTCTATCCACTTCGTTTTATATTTTGGAATCAATACTCCGGCACTGACCCCGAGTTTGTTCAAATATTTTGGCAGAGCACCAACGACATCGCCCAGTCCACCCACTTTGGCAGCAGGATAACACTCAGCACTGATGTGAAGAATTTGCATACTTGAAGATGATTTTTCACTTTAAGCTAAAGATATATTATTTATTGAAAAAAAGATAGTTATGAACATGGAAAATTAAAACTATTTTAAGCTTTTGGACCAATATTAAACAAGGGTAAAACAGGTGTAAAACCATTTTTATTTATGGATGAAAATCATTTTCCACCGATATGTTCAACCAGCTCTATGTTTACCAGCCAAAAAAGTTGTGCAACAGGTTTACATGGAACGAAACTTACCAAAAAGTTTATTACCGGACGGTCAGGTACGCTTCCGATAATGCCAAACCTTTGACCTGGGTTTCAACAAATACCCGCAGCGTTTCATAATCTCCGGTAGCATATTTCAGAAAGCCCGAGGCCTGACCATACACAGCTTTTGTACTTATTTTATTGATAAGGAAATAGCCATCCAGAAAATTTTTGACACCTCCCGAAATGATCATTTGTTTACACAGGACCTTTTCACCAAGGGTTGCCGACAACTCATTAACGAACCCTACCATGGCTTCGGCAGAATGACCAACCCGGGCCAGGTCTTCATAAATTTCAACTTTACCTTCATCCCTCAACATTTCCAGCATCGCGAAATTCGTTCCGCCGGCGGCTCCGAATTCAATGGCGTCAACCGGTAATTGCATTAAAGTTTCCAGGCTTTTCGGTCCAAATCCCTGGCCCACTTCTTTCACGATAATGGATAGATCAGGAAAAGTATCGATCAGTTTCTGGAGCGTTTCCAGAGGACTCACCGGGTAGCGGTCGCCTTCGGGTTGTAACCACTCCTGGAAGGGGTTAATGTGTAAAATCAACCCGTCTGCGTCAAGCTTTTTTACAAGACCCTTTATTTTTTCAGGGGCATTTTCCTGAAACAATTCCTCGACCTGGGCAACACCCAGGTTAGCGTAAAACGGGAGATCCTCCCCGATCGTTTTCCTGAAATCAAAATCCTTGAGTCTCACATCACCAGACAGGATAGACCTGCAGGAGCCCAACCCCATGCCCATGCCAAATTCCCGGCATGCTCTGGCCAGATTTTTATTGATGGTGTAAGCCTTTTCCGTTCCGCCGGTCATACTTGATACCCAAATGGGAACACGCATTTGCTTACCGAGAAAATCAAATGGTTTCGCCAATTCTGTAGGATGAGCGGCGAGTAAAGGCTCGTAATTGAATCGGGGATCCAACTGGGCAGCTTTGACGTGAGATTTAAAAGCAAGATCGATGTGGTCGCGCTTCCGGTTGGCTGCGTTGGGATCTTTATCTGCTGATGGAATATTCTTTTTTTCTTTTGTCACCTGGAAAAAGGATTTTATTTTCTTGTCGTGTATATTTGGTAAAAATAGAGAAACAAATGCAAAAACTTATTACACCACCTACACTTCAGCAAATCAGGGAGACCCATAAAGCCATTGCCCCTTACATACATAACACCCCGGTGCTGAGTTGTGGACAAATAAATAACATCAGCGGTGCCTACTTGTTTTTCAAATGTGAAAATTTTCAGAAAATTGGGGCATTTAAAATGCGGGGTGCGACCAGTGCGGCCCTTCGGTTATCGGAGGAAGAAAAACGGGCGGGTCTGGCGACCCACTCTTCGGGCAACCATGCCCAGGCGGTTTCACTGACTGCCAAATTGATGGGAATACCCGCTCACATAGTTATGCCGGATGTGTCTCCCCAGATCAAGGTAAACGCCACCCAGGGCTATGGAGCCCGGGTTTATTTCTGTGATAATAATCAGCAGGCCCGGGAAGATAAACTGGCAAAAGTTCAGGGAAAAACCGGGGCAGCGTTTATCCATCCCTACGATGATTACAACGTAATTGCCGGACAGTCTACTGCTGCCAAAGAATTGCTGGAAACCATATCCGACCTGGATGCTATCATCGCTCCTATCGGAGGTGGTGGACTGATGAGTGGTACTGCCCTGATTACCAGATATCTCTTTCCAAAGATGAAAATTTATGGTGCTGAACCAAAGGAAGTAGATGATGCCTGGCGATCCTTTACAACAGGGAAACTGCAAAAAAATACAACCATCAATACCATTGCTGATGGTTTGCGCACTAACTTAAGTGAAAAGACTTTTGATATTATACACTCACATCTGGATGACATTTTTACTGTTTCTGAAAAAGCTATTATGGAAGCTATGTTATTGATTTATGAAAGGATGAAAATTGTCATTGAACCCTCAAGTGCAGTACCTTTGGCTGCTATTTTAGCCAACCCTCACGTATTTGAGGGCCGCCGAACAGGGGTCATTCTCAGTGGCGGTAATGTGGATCTTCCGAAAATATTTTCCTGATACTGGTCTATAATAACAAGAGCACAATCGAAAAATTACCGGCAATTGTCCTGATTTCCGGAAATTCAAAACTGTTTTGGATTGCAGGTGTTTTGCAACACTTAATCGCCGTCTTGTGTTATTAACTAAAAAAGTTTAGAAATGAAGAAAGTAATACTGCTATTATTGACTGTTTTTGCATTTTTACCGGAAGGGGAAGCCCAGAATTCTCTGACAGGGAGTGCTCTTTTCGGTGATCTTCGTGCCAGACAAATTGGACCTGCTTCTATGAGTGGCAGGATCACTTCTATTGCCGCTGTTCCCGGGGAATCTGAGGTGATCTATGTGGGAACCGCCTCCGGAGGAATCTGGAAAACCGTTTCCGGAGGGGCCGTCGTCCGCCCGGTTTTTGATGACCATACCATGTCTATTGGCAAAATCACCATTGACCCCAATGACAAAGAGACCATTTGGGTCGGTACAGGGGAAACCTGGACCCGTAACAGCGTTTCTGTTGGAAATGGATTATACAAATCAACCAACGGAGGTGGTACATGGGATTTCATGGGGTTTGAAAATTCAGAACGCATCGCCGATATTATTGTGCATCCTGAAAATTCGGATGTGGTCTATGTAGCTGTTCTGGGGCACCTTTGGGATGCCAATGAAGAACGTGGTGTGTATAAAACCACCGATGGAGGAACTACCTGGACAAAAATATTGTACATTGATGCAGATACCGGTGCATCAGATCTGGATATAGATCCTGAAAACCCGGATATTCTTTATGCAGCCATGTGGAGTTTCCGTCGCCAGCCATGGACCTTTGATTCCGGCTTTACGGGAGGTAGTGGCTTGTTTAAAACGACAGACGGCGGTGGCAACTGGAACAAAATTCACAATGGCTTGCCGGATGAAAAACTGGGTAGAATGGCCATTGCGGTGGCGCCTTCCAATGGCGATTTGATCTACCTTTCTGTGGAATGTAAGTCAGCAGATAAAAAAGGGCTTTACCTTTCTACCGACAGTGGAGACTCCTGGAAAAAGGTCAGCAATGATAATAATACCACGATCCGTCCTTTTTACTTTTCCAACATGATCGTGGATCCGCATAACGACAGTATTGTCATGAAGTGTGGATTGCAGGCAATAATCAGTGAAGATCGCGGATCCCGTTTTCGTGCCGTGGATCAAAGTGTGCACTCCGACATTCACGATATCTGGATTGACCCAGCCAATACCAAACATCTATTGCTGGCTACAGATGGCGGCGTTTATGAATCCCTGGATAGGGGAAGAACATTCAAAATGTGGATGAACCTGCCGGTTTCCCAGTTTTATCATGTTAGTGTGGATGATGAAATCCCTTATAATGTATACGGAGGGTTACAAGATAATGGTTCCTGGTTTGGGCCTTCCCAAAAATCCGGAGGGATTACCAACGCCGACTGGGAATCTACTTATGGCGGTGATGGGTTCTATTCCTTCCGTCATCCCAAAAATAAAAATATCATTTTCAGTGAGTCCCAGGGAGGAGGCCTGGTCCGATATAATAATAAATCAGGTCGTGCCAAGAATATCCAGCCTTTTAAGCAGGGGGATGAAAAAAAATACCGGTTTAACTGGAATGCGCCTATTCACATTAGTTCCAAAAACCCGGACCGTATGTATTTTGGATCTCAATACCTGTTTGTTACGCAAGACATGGGAGATTCCTGGAAAAGGATATCTCCGGACCTGACAACCAACGATCCTGAAAAACAAAAACAGCATTTGTCGGGAGGACTGAGTCTGGATAACTCTACAGCTGAAAACCATTGTACCATTTACAGCATCGCTGAATCCAATGTGGATGAAAATATCATTTGGGTAGGTACCGATGATGGAAATTTGCAGGTGACCGATGATGGAGGGAACCGTTGGGTTAATGTCAGTATGAAAGTTCCTGGTTTACCAAAAAATACCTGGGTGACTTTTATTGAAACCAGTCATTTTGATGCCAAAACGGCCTACGTCACTTTTGATGATCACCGTCGTGGCAATATGGAAACCTATGTTTACAAAACAACGGATCTAGGTCAAACATGGACACCTCTTGCCACAGAAGATGTGGAAGGTTATGCTTTGTCCGTCAGAGAAGATCTGGTTAAACCCAATCTGTTATTCCTGGGAACGGAGTTTGGCTTATATATTTCTATTGATAGTGGTGAAAACTGGGCCAGGTTTAAAAACAACATGCCTAAGGTGGGCGTTCGGGATATGGTTATTCACCCGAGAGATCACGACCTGGTCATGGGTACTCATGGAAGAGGGGTAATTATTTTAGACGATATCACCTCATTACGCCAACTGGATGGTGAAATGGCTGCCAGCTCTTTTAAGTTTCTGGATAAAGCACCAACGGTATTGAGAGATCCCGGTGCGGGAGGAGCATGGTTTGGCGGCAGCGGCAACTTCGTTGGACAAAATCCATCAACAGCGGCACAGATCGTCTACTTTATGAACCGCAGACATCTCTTCGGAAAAATGTATATCGAAATATGGAAGGATGGAGAATTGTTGAGAACCTTACCTGCAGGAAAAAGTGCAGGAATTAATATCGTCGACCTTCCAACGGCATTGAAAAAACCCAAAGCTGCTCCAACGAAAAACAGGATGGCGTTATTTGGTTCGTTGTTTGGGCCAAACCTCCCTGCCGGGGAATATGAAGCCCGGGTTGTCAAAGGGAAAAATGAGTACAAAACTACCTTTAGTTTGGTTTATGACCCCTTGTCAGAATACAGCGTAGAGGACAGAGAGTTGCAGCGGGAGTATGCTATGAAACTCTACAATATGACAGAGGATATGGCTTACATTTACGATGCTTTGTCCAGTATTGAAAAGCAGGCCGGAGATTTGGCAGAAAGCCATCCGGAGAAAGCAAAAAAGATCAACCCCTTAAAGGAAAAGGCTGCGACGGAGAAAAACAAACTCGTATCCCTCGAAGGAGATTTTTATGTTGCTGAAGGTGAACCTCAGTTACGGGAAAAAATTTCTGATATGTACAGGATGGTGAGCTCTTATCCCGGACGTCCCTCACAATCTCAGATGGATGCAACGGATCAATTGCAGGAGGAAATGAAAGCTGTTAATAAAATTTTCCAAAGTGTATTGGAACTGATGGGAGAGACCAATGTCTACCTGGAGAAAAAAGAAATAACACCCGTTAGTATTCAATCCAGGGAAGAATTCCTCGCAGGGGAAGACGAAAAAAGTGATAGCGACGGGCAATTTTTCCAGAAAAGCAACGGCATGTACAAAGAACTGAAGAAACTTGGTTTTGATTTTAATATTTTCTAATAAGTCAGAAGACAAAACTATGGCAAGCCTCCGGAGAATTTCAACTCCCGGAGGCTTGCTTATTGTATCCCTGAAAAATGTTACTTTTGCCAGATATTATTCATTCGAAATACAATGTTAAATGCAAACTTCTGTCCTGTTAAAAGCATTCCAGGAAGGAAATGTCTCGGAAATAAAAAAGGTCCTCGCATCGGGTGAGGCTGTAGATTCATTATTTCCACCGCTGGAATCCTACCTCAAAGAGCAGCGCATTGATCTCAATAAAAAACTGAAAGCCGTGGTAGCTAATCCTGATGGAGCAGATGGACAGCAGTTTAAGGGGCTTTTATACCTGCAAAAGTATTTTAACCAGGAATGCCTGAATGCTTTGCCGGCCCATTTTAATGAGATTCGCGATGAGATTGCCTTTGACGTCGCTCAAGCGGGGCGCGACATACCGGAAGGTTATGTCAGTATGGCAACGGGATTGTTGAAATATGCGGGCAACCTGAAAGTTAGTAATGAAAAACTGAAATCCCAGATCGCTCTTTTGATCAGGAAAAAAGAAGATGCCAAACGATGGAAAAATGTACTGGATAACGAAGCTTCCAGGCGTAAGAATATTCGAAATTATTTCATCATCGGAGCTGTTATTATCGGGTTGCTTTTATTGGGATTCGGGGCAGCCAAATTGTACCAGCGTTGGCAGAATACCCAGCCTGATGGCCAGGTCGAAAACCTTGATCAGGGGATGTCCGGGCAATCCTCAAATGTCAAAAGAAAGGCTCAGGATACCAATGAAGCCTGGTTTGAAAATGAAAGACTGCTGGCTGCTTCTTTTGTGTTTGGCAATGAAGTCACCGAAGACATAAGGAAAGGTGGAAATGTGGTAGCGGAATTAAAAGAGCTGGGTTTCCGCTTCGGAAATGACCCTATACCGTGTTACCAAAGTGTAGCTTTCGATTGCAAACGCCCTGCAAAATCGATTACCGTTCATGGAGATAAAAAATATGATGCCATTTTATTCCTGTTCTGGGGCGACAAAGAAGGCCGGCAGGTTTATATCGAAAAAAATACTTCTTATTACGTTTGGGTAAACACCTTCGAAGAAGTTCACGCTGCTGTTATCTTTGGCAAAAACTGGGATGACAATCTCGAAAACCCCTGCGGGGGGAAAGGTTTTTTCGCGGAGGATGTGATTTATGCGCCACCAACTTCTACCGCTACTATCCCCAAAAATTTCAGCTCTTCAGACCCTAAAATCAAACTGAGATTGCGACACGAGAAATTACTTCCTCAACAGAAAGTAAATAAAGACCGTTTTATGTATATTATGACGGATTATGAGTAAAGGAAACAGCGGAACAAGGGAAGCAAGTGGAGTATCGCGATATCCCGTCCACGAAGTGTCGGGAGGAACAGGGCAATAAGGATTGATCGAGTCCTCCAGGTGATAATAAATTCGGGCACAAACTGTCCGTTCGAAGCCATTATGCCAAAACAACCATATCACGACATACAGTCAACAAGCGTTTACGTACAGGTACTGCTGCCGCTTGCTTTGCCTAAACCTTATACGTATTACGTACCCGAAACAATGGTTAGCCAGATTCAGTTCGGGGTGCGTGTGGAAGTGCAATTCGGTCGTAACCGGTTGTACACGGCAATAGTGGTTAAGATATTGGATGAAAAACCGGAAGGACTCAAACCAAAGGCTATTCTTTCCGTGGTAGATACACATCCCATTGTGACGATCAACCAGATGAAACTTTGGCTTTGGATGGCCGAATATTACGGTTGCACCATCGGGGAAGTCATGCATGCTGCCTTGCCGGCCAACCTCAAATTGTCGAGCGAAACACGGCTCGTGCTCAGTCCGGTTTTTGTACAGGATGAAATAATGCTTTCCGATCAGGAATTTCTCATCACGGAAGCCCTCAGTATCCAGGAAGAGATCAGTATCAAGGATGTACGGGATATTCTCAATAAAGATACTGTATATCCCCTGATCAAAAGCATGCTTGAAAAACATCTCATATACCTCAAGGAAGATCTCAAAGAAAAATACAAACCTAAAAAAGTGACCTGCGTTCGCCTGGCAGAACCTTATGTTTCACAGCCAGAGCGATTGGTGGAAGCTTTTGAAAAAGTGAGCCGGTCCGATCGTCAGACAGAGGCGCTGATGGCCTATATACAGGTGTCAAAAAAGCAGGAGTTTGTGCCCAAACAGGACATCTATAAATTGGCCAATGTGGATGCTTCCGCGATAAAGGGCTTGATCAAAAAAGATATTTTTGAGAGTTATGAAAAAGAGGTCAGCCGGATGGGAGCTTATGAGGAGGAAACCGTTGATGCACAGGTTTTATCAGATCAGCAAAATGCCGCGATAGCTGCTATAGACAAAGCCTTTGAGGACAACAAAACCGTACTGCTGCATGGCGTTACGGGGAGTGGAAAAACCCGGGTTTATGTGGAATATATCAAAAAGACCATAGCCCAGGGGAAACAGGCCTTATACCTCCTGCCGGAAATAGCTTTGACAACCCAAATAGTGACCAGGCTGCAACATATCTTTGGTGACGATATTGCCGTTTACCATAGCCGGATGAACAATAATGAAAGGGTGGAAATCTGGACTTCAGTACTCAATGGAAAACCTGTCGTACTCGGTGCCCGTTCAGCCTTGTTTTTGCCTTTTGAAGATCTGGATCTTATCATTGTTGATGAGGAACATGACGCTTCTTTCAAACAAAACGATCCTGCTCCGAGGTATAATGGCCGGGATACGGCAGTTTATCTGTCTCACCTCGTTGGAGCCAAAATTATCCTCGGTACCGCCACCCCATCCCTCGAATCTTACCACAATGCTAAAAAGAAAAAATATGCTCTTGTGGAAATGCCGGAAAGATTTGGCGGACTGCAAATGCCACAGATAGTCATTGCCGATGCCAAAAGAGAAATGATCGAGCAAAAGATGTTGTCTCATTTCACAACGCTTTTGCTCGATCATCTCAAAGAAACACTTGCGAATGGTGAACAGGCCATTCTTTTTCAAAACAGAAGGGGGTATTCGCCTACATATCGCTGTAATCAATGCGGTTGGCATTCCGAATGCATCAACTGTGATGTGAGTCTTACCTACCATAAATTCCGGGAGTACCTGGAGTGTCATTATTGTGGTTATAATACCAAGCTGCCCAAAGCCTGCCCGGCTTGTGGCAGTAATGAACTGGCCCTTCGCGGGTTTGGAACGGAAAAGATCGAAGATGAACTCAGTATTTATCTGCCCGAGGCACGTGTTGGTCGTATGGATCTTGATACGGTCAGATCTAAAAATGCCCTGGTAAAACTCATCAACGACTTTGAAGAAAAACGTATTGACATCCTTGTTGGAACACAAATGGTGACCAAAGGATTTGATTTTGAAAACGTGGGTATTGTCGGTGTTCTCAGTGCCGATCAGTTGCTGCAATTCCCTGATTTCCGTTCCGCAGAACGAGCTTTTCAGATCATGGTTCAGGTGAGTGGCCGGGCCGGCAGAAAACACAAACAAGGCAAGGTCATCCTGCAGGCATTCAATGTGGCACATCCTGTTTTGAAGGAGGTGATCGATAATGATTTTTCCAGCTTCTTCAACCGGGAGATCCAGGAACGGCAGACGTTTAATTACCCGCCTTTTTACAAACTTATCAAAATAACTCTAAGACATAAACGGCCACAGGTCGTCAATGATGGGATGCGCGTTTATGCCTCCTTTTTAAAGAAAAAATTGGGCAGCTGGGTGATCGGTCCGGCCGTACCCTATATCTCCCGGGTAAGAGGCTATTATATTCTCGACCTGATGGTCAAAATGGAACCACACGCCAACAAAATGAAATACGCCAAGCAATCCATTGCTGAAGCTGCGATTCACCTGAAAGAGACCCAGGGCTTCTCTACCATCCGTGTAAATGTCGATGTTGATCCTATGTAGCAGAAGCATTACCCTGCTATCATAACCTTAAAGCCTTCGGAGTTCGACATTCAATATTCGACATTCTGCCGTTCTATTCACTTTGTATTTTGCATTCTGCACTCTTTACTTTGCACTCTTTACTTTTAACCGCGGCGTTCACAAGAAAACCATCTAAAAATAAGCCGGCTCAGGCCTTATAACGCAATCCTTCAATACGTTTCTTCACCGTACCGCGCTCCCCAATTCTGATGATGGCAAAAATAATCCTTACCAACCACCCCGGATGCAGGATCAGCCTAACCTTTCTGGCTACCTTCTGGTCTCTTTTGTCAATTTGAATTTTCAATGCTTCAGCAGGTAATCCATGGAGCGATTGGGCGAGTTTCCAGGCACCATCCCGTGCTTTTTTCATACTGAAATCCACCAGGAAGTTATCGACATTATTTGTCAATTTTAACAGGAATTTCAAGGTAGGCCAGATTTTTGCCAGGTTACTGCCCACTTCTTCGACGAGGGATGAGAGGATCTCATTAATTTTATCAAAATCGCCCTGCAGGTCTTCCAGGTCTTTTCCTTCCGAAACTTCAGCGGTGGCAATACCCAGGTCCAGGCTTATGTGGGCATTCATGCCCAGCAAGAGGTGTTGTAAAACTATGGGCGAAAACCGCTGGGAGGCATCAAATGCTTTTTGCCAGGATGCTGTTACAGGTAAGCCTTTTTGGTAATCAAAGTAAGCATCGAGATAACGTTCTGCAAAAACGATATCGAGTTTTTCCATGCGGGGATTATCATCAAAAATTCCCTGTTGTATGCCTTCCTTGACTTTTATCGTAACCTTTTGGTACAAGGCCGCAAAATAACCCAGGGGGTCTTGTTTGCGGATGCAATCCTGGATGATCTCCTCCAGCGTATCGATGATATCGTCAATGGTTCGTTTCATTCAATGTGGTTGAAAACCTCGTTAGACATGGCGAAAAATATATTCAGCTGCATGAAATCCGATAAATAGGACAGATAAAATTAGTAATAAAAAGGAACTTGACATTACAGAGAGTCCAGGGAATCATATAATTGGGGTATAGCGGGGAGCAAACCGAGGCCGGGGATTGGACTGCTGTTGATTCAGGAAAAGGAAATGGTTTTTCACCCTTGGGCAAAGGGTTTGCAGGAGTCCATTATTGTCCAAGAATCTTAGCATCAACACTAAAGATAGAATAGATTTCAATATGGTGATCAGATGTAATCAATTCGTCGGTAACTGTATTTACCCGAAGGCTAAAAGCATCCTTCTTGATATAATCTTTTAGATCTTCTTCTGTAGTCATCAATTCCAGAAAATTTCCAGGATTAGCAGGAATTTCATTGAGCCAGGCTACTTCTATTTCAGGAAGTTCATCGGCAGAAAGAAAGATGTTGACAGATTTCAGGAAACTGAAGTCTCCATTAGCAGGGTCTGTAAGCGTGGCTTGTAGGGATTTTAACAAGATTTCTTCGATCAGGTCTTTGCGGGTATCATTGACGGCAAAGGTCGATTCTGTATCGGTTTCAATATCAGGCGTGAGGAGGTTGAACGGTAAATTGAGTCCGGCCGTTGAAGGAACGATAACCGTTTCAGAATACTCCAGATCAAATTTGGTGAATTCATCCAGTTTACTGCAACCGGAATAAACAAAAATGGCTAAGAAGAAAAAAAACAACGTGAATTTCATGGGTGTCTGAATTTTGAAACATAAACTAAAACGCAGGATAACCAAGTATGTTGCCGGTTGCGCAGTTGATCTACACTTCAATAGGCCACATAACCCACCACCAAAAGGATAAAGCCTACGATATACCCCCACATGGATACCCGGTATTGATAATCATGGGGCTCCCGGTTGCGATAACTCAGTATGGCAAAAACCAGCCCCACCCCAAAGACAGTTCTGGAAATGACCATCAGATACTTCAAAAGGCTACTGGTCTCAAGCGGGTTCTCCACGCCTTCGGGTATTCTGCCGGATACAAAAACGATGGCCCAGTTCAATACCAGGTAGGCAACAAACAACCAAAAGGCCCATTTTTTATGGTTGGTCGTTGGTTCTGGTGGTTGTGGTTGCTGGGGCTGGTTGATTATGTTTAGCGGTTTGAAGGAATTGCTCATGACTACGAAGTATGTTTTTTGTGCCGCCAAATTAATTTAATTTTTCAAGATACTCTGTGGCCATATTCACTAAACCATTTCTTTTTTCTTCCGGCATTTTATCAAAAGTCCGTACCAACATTCCCAATCGTGGATTTTTTAAAAAGAAATCCCGGTGTACATCCATGAATCGCCAGAAAAGCGCATCCCATACTTCTTGCCACTCACCATTGCGATAATTACTCATTTTTTTGATATAGTTGCTGCCGCTGATGTATGGCTTGGTGGACATCAATCCTCCATCTGCAAATTGACTCATGCCATAGACATTCGGCACCATCACCCAATCGTAGGCATCAATGAACAACTCCATAAACCACCGGTAAACTTCATCGGGATCAAATTCGCACAACAACATAAAATTACCCAGAATCATCAGCCGCTCAATATGGTGGCAGTACCCGGTTTTCAGCACTTTCTTAATGGTCTGATCAATGGGCAGAATCCCGGTAGTTCCATCGTAGAATGAAGCGGGGATCTTTCTGGTGAATCCCCAGTAATTTCGGGTACGTTCCTCAGAACCTTTGACTTCGTAGATACCCCGGATAAATTCCCGCCAGCCAATGATCTGACGGACAAATCCCTCTGTTGAATTCAAAGGTACTTCCGAACGCGAGGCATGTTCAAGCGCCGTATTAACGACTTCCGCAGGGGAGATGAGTCCCACATTAAGCATGGGAGTCAATACGCTGTGGTGTAAAATAGAATTTTCGGCTACGATGGCATCTTCATAATGTCCGAAATAATCAAAACGAAATTCCAGGAATTGTCGGAACCACTGTTGAGTACCCTCAAAATCGACAGGATACAATGGATAATCCGTAAGACTGCCGGGGTTGTCAGGGAAATTGGTATTTACATATTGTTTGGCTTCTTCGTAATATTCATTTGACTTTGGAAAAGTGATGGCCGGCGGTACAGCTTTTGCCGGAAATTTTTTTCGGTTTTCAGCGTCAAAACTCCATTTCCCGCCAAGGGCATTGCCTGCTTCGTCCAACAGGATGTTGCGTTTTTTTCGTTCGTTGATGTAAAATTTAGTCTGGAAAAACTTCTTTTTATCTGCTCTGAAAAAAGGCTGCAGCTCTTCCCGGGTATTCAGGAAAAGCGGGTTTTCCAATTCGGTATAATGCAGTTCATTTTCGGTAATTCCCTGGTGCAATCGTTTTTCCAGCCAATGGTCTGTGGGGTTGATGAAAATGACCTTTTCAATGCCTTTTGCTTTTAGTGTTGGGATTAATTTCCTGATATCTGAGTCAGACTCATGGCTTTCGATATAGAGCACTTTCTTTCCTTTGGATATTAGATAACCCGCATAGGCTTTCATGCTGGCCCGGTGAAAAGCTATTTTTTGTTTGTGGAATGCATACTGCCTGAAGAACAGGAATTCTTCAACCAAATAGACGGGAAAGTCATTGTCCAAAACCGGACTTTGCTCAAAAAGCTGATGAGGGAACAACAGGTTAATGGTTGTCATTTTTCTTGTTTTTATTCCGGCGGCATTTTTCGCTGCAATATTTTACTTCCGGCCAGACCTTTGCCCATTTCTTTCGCCAGTTGAATGGCCTCCCGCACACGATACAGGTTTTACTGGGTAAATGTTGTTTTTTCATAAATAGGGCATTTATTGTTTAAATTCCGGCATTGCTTCTTTCCGCGCATAGGGAAAGGTATTGATTTTTTCAATTCGGTAATAGGTGTTCAAGCCCGAAATGCCAGCATCTCCCAAAATACTCAGGTCGATATGGCCATTTTCCAGGACCGCTTCATCCGCAACAAAAAAGTGTTCAATTTCTCCGATTATCAAATGTGTCCCGCTAACTTTTATGGGGACACTTTCGATAAATTTCATACCAAGCTTCAATTGGCTTTCCCCGACAAAAGGTGCTTTGAAATCGAATAAATAGGTTTCTGTCAATTGGCATTGCTCAAATTCCGATTCTTCCCGGTCAAACTTGGCGGAGGTATAATGGGCTTTTTCAACAAAAGATTCATGCACATGATTGATGGTATAAAAACCAGTTTCGAGAATATTCTCGAAAGTGTGCCGGGGGACTTCTCCGGTAGGCCGCATCATAAAACCAATAGTAGCCGGGTTGGAGCTCAGGTGTATAATAGAGCTGAAAATGGCCAGGTTGCTATGGCCGGCTTTACTTTTGGTACCGATGAGATTAGCTGATTTTATGCCTGAAACAGCATTGATCAGGTTCAGCCGCCGTATCTTTTCGGTAGCCCGAATGTCTTCTTTTGTTAAATGCATATCAGTTGTTTTTATTTCTGGTATGGGTTTCCAGAATACGTTTCTTTTCCTTTTTAACGGTGGTGTTTTTTCGATGGCCCCATATCTTTTGCCGGGCCAGTTTTCCGCTGGCTTCCAGGTCAACTATCGGAGCCGGATAATCTTTCCCGATTTTGACCTGGTAAAGTTCCTGTTCCATCAATGTCATTTTCCAGGGCTCGTGGATGAAGCTGTCCGGGATATTGGCCAGTTCCGGAACCCACTGTTTGATAAAAACACCATTGGGGTCATGATCCAGGGATTGTTTCACCGGATTGTACATACGAATGGTATTGACGCCGGTGGTACCCGCCTGCATCTGGAATTGCGGGTAGTGAATGCCGGGCTCGTAATCCAGAAATTGACGGGCTAAATGATAGTGACCGTCCCGCCAGTCCTGATCCAGGTGATGGCAAAAAAACGACACCAGCATGGCCCGCATCCGGAAGTTTATCCATCCCGTACTGGTCACACACCGCATACAGGCATCTACCAGTGGAAAACCTGTATTTCCGGTTATCCAGGCTTGTATTTTTTCCTGGTTTGTTTCGTGCTCCAGCGATTCATACCCACGATTGATGCACAGGGTTTCGTAGGTACATTCCACTTCAAACTTCTGGATAAAATGACAATGCCATTTCAGCCGCGTGAGGAAGGAACGGAATGCCCGTTGGTGATTTTGGTAGTTGGGGTGGTTTTTGACGAACTGGTAAGCCTGTTTGATGGAGATATTGCCCCAGGCTAAGTAGGGGGAAATCCGTCCGCCGGATTTTCTGCTTTGCAGCGGTTTAGAGATATGGCGGTTATAATTTCGGCCTCGTTCTTTTACGAAAGATTCCAGATATTTCCAGGCATTTAATTCACCCCCGGGTTGAAACCCTTCCGTTTTTTGTCGCCATTCCGCCAGGAGTTTTTCCGGTATGGGGAATGGATGGTCGAGGGGAATATTTGCAGATTTTTTGAACTCATTTTTTATGGCCGGTTCAGCCATGGTAACGAACCAATGCTTGTCCCAGCCTTTGCGGTTTTTTATCCCTCGAAGGATGCCGTCCCTTTGAAATTCTGTCCAGTTTATGCCCTTGGCGTCCAGTATTTTTTTGACAGCCTTATCCCTGTCCCATGTTTTTTGAACACCACTTTCCTGGTAACTGAATACCTTTTGAATGGCGAATTTTTCGGTCAGAAAATTAAAAACGTCCGTTGCCTCCCCATAAAAAGGCTCGATCTGCTTTTGGAAGGGAGCCAGGACTTGATTGGTCTGTCCGATGGACTGATGGATAAACCTCAGATGCCGGGTAGAGGTATCCGGATGGGCGATGATCGAAGGCTCGAAAAAATATACGATCAGGTAGGGTAAATCACTTGCTTCCGCATATTGCAAAGGCTCGTGATCCTGAGACCTGACATCCCGCTTCATCCAGACGATATTTAGGGGAAGCTTTGACATCAGAAAATATCTTTTTTCGCTCTTTTCCAGAAACCGAAAAAGGAAGGAAAGTGTCCTTTTACGCTGCTCATCCAGTCCCTGGATACTTCAATGCCTTTATAATGACGATTTAGTGGATGTTCCTTGAAATAGATATCTCCGTTCTGCACTGATTTTTGCAGTTCGTCGAACTCCCCCGTGAAGACCTGCAGGCTAGGAATGTTCTCTCCTAGTTCTAACATGAATTTTACGCTGTTGGCTGAGATCGGGTAACGCTCAAAATGGGAAGGCTCCAGCAGCAGTATTCTATTGGCATTGACATCCTTTTTCCAGTTGGGATCCAGGTTGTAAAAGTTGTAGATCAAAGTTGGGATCGTAGGGTCGATATTCAGGTCATCCGTTTGAGGCAGTTCTGTTTTTAATTCCGGAATAGTAGTAGTTGCCAAAACTCCGGGAATGGGCATACTTCCGAACATTTCGTAATCCACATCCAGGAAGGTATTTTTTTGCCACGTGTGGCAGAATTTGTTGATGTTGCCCTGGTTGGCGTAATATTTCTTTTTGCTGTTGGAGCCGGCCACCCACTGCCAGCTGAGGGCATTACTTGCCCAGTCGGCATCAAAGAGGTGGTAGTACATCCATTGGGCAGGAACCTTCCAGTGGCTTTGGCCGATATTGCAGGCGATGGAGGCTACGTACATGCGGACGTGGTTGTGCATGTAACCTGTTTTATACAATTCATTAATGCCGTCGTCAATAGCTTCGATCCTGGTGGAAGCGTTGATGATCGCTGTGGCCATCTCCCGGTTATCGACTTGTTGTTGCGGCCACCGGAGCTCGTCATTGATGGCATCCCCTTTGTCGATCCAGATTTGTTGCCAGTAATCGCGCCAGGCCAGTTCCTGGAGAAATTTTTCTATTTCCCGGGGATTGATCCCCTTATCCAGAACACGCTCCAAAACAAATTTTGTGGAGATAACTCCCCTGGAAATGTAAGGAGACAAACGCGTTACATCGCCGTCGATGAAGTTCCGGGTACGTCCGTAGCGGACGGGTGAAATATTGTCCACCTTCTCCATGATATCCTTCCAGTCGGTAGCGATCATCTTCTTTTGGAAATTTTGTTGTGAGAGATCTGTTTTTGGCGCGAGCATTTGAATCTATCGATCTCCGGGTTGCGCTTGTTCAGGTGTTTTTGGCTGACACCGCTGTGTACGCGCTTGCGCCAAAGTTTGAAGCTTTTGTTTTTTAGAGTCTTGCGCATCAGCAGAATGACTTCTTTTTCACTCAATCCAAATTGAAACTCAATGGCTTCAAAAGGAGTGCGGTCTTCCCACGCCATTTCGATGATGCGGTCCAGGTCTCTGTCGGTCAGGTTGGTTGGCATAGAGTTGTTGTGTTTTTTGTGCAGGTTCAGGTAAATAAAACCTGTTCGGAGGAGATTGGTTGAATGAGGGCGTGTTTTTCCTTTTTATTACCGGTAAAAAACCTTTAGTTCTTTAGGGTAATTGAAAACAGGTATTTATACCCTAGTATTTTTCGCATCAATATTCCAATTTTGCCACAGGACCTCTCCCTAAACCAAAATTGTGGCAAAGCCAATACAGATAAGGTTAAAAAAATTTTGACTTTATATTGTTATATAAAATAATATGTCAATATTTTAAAAAAAATAAATATTTGATATTTTTTAAAATTTTTAATAAAAAGTCTTATGTTTGGATCTGACAGATATGTTTTGTGTCATTATTTTAAATAAAACAGGACGTGGCCTGGAATGATTTTACGCTCCTCTTTTCCCTCGACTTTTAGACAATCGAGAGCATTCCAATAAAAGGCATCCGTCCTGATTAAGCATCAACAAGTTAGAGTTCTTTTTAACAATCAGCTTTTGTGGTTGATAGCTTCTTGTCATTGGATTGCAGGAGGATGGTTTTGTATTGTAATATTTGATCAAAATTTAAGTACTCTATTATGAAGAATTTTGTAATTATCATAGACAAAAGACAAGGCGCTGATGTAGAAATAGGCCATTTTATAGCCAAAATGAGAGTCCATAAGGAAGCGATTGATGGCGATCTTGTTCAGGAGACAGAAAGTACCTATGCGGGTTATAATTTCATACTCAATAATTCAACTTGGAGTGCGGAAAAAGTAAAAAGAAAATTGGAAAACTTCTTGGAGAGGGTGCGGTAGTGGACGTTAAAGAAATAACATAACCTAAATATTCAACAGGAAAGAAACCGACAAATAAAAGAGCTCTTATGCTCTTCAGCCCGGGGTAGACCTGAAATCACTTTAACCCTAAGGGAAATGACCCAACCATTAACGACATCAATTTAATAAATCATCTTTAAACCTTATAAAATTTTAGATCATGGCAGAAACCATAACAGACTTGACAATAACATTAGATAAAGACTCTGGAAAAAAAATTACACCACCTTCCGTCACACTTAATGACAATGGTGAATTCGATCAGATTACCTTAGAAAATACGCCTGACGCCGCCTTTACTTCAGGAGATAATCGTGTTTCTATAACTTATACATCGCCAACAGGTACCGAAGTAAACCAGAAAGCCATTTTAAATCTGACAGGGGATGATAAAAAAACAGCTAAACTGACCCCGACAAAATCCTCTGTGACTTTAAATTTCAGGGGGCTAATGGCTATTGGCCCGGAGCCGGCAGACCCCGCGGTGACGCTTGCCGTCCGTTTTGGCAATATGAATAAAAATAAAGACTGGATTATCGACTTTAGTGATAAAATTGACAAAAAAGAAACGGGCGGCACAAAAATAAATGTAGGCCAATTAGTCAATTGGCTGAATCAAAAGAATATGGAAGTAGCGGCAAATGAAAAGGAAGGAATTAAACCGGATTCTACCGCCGAAGAACTGAAATTACAAAAACCGGAATTGCTGACTGATGAACAATTTAAGGTTATTATGGACTACAATATTGTATTCAAGGAATTCCATTTCAACATTACCAAAAAAACATTTAAAATCGAGATTGAGAGTGAAAAAGGTCAGTCGTTGACTATTGGGGCCTTTACCCTTGAAAATATAGGTTTTATGGTAACCAATGAAGAATTGACCGAAGAGGAAGTCTTAAAGCTTGCTTAGAAAGAGATATAATTTTTTGAATTAGCCGATTAGCCTATGCCTGAACAATCCTTAAACAGGCATAGGCAAAATAGCTTCCCGGCGGTCGGTCGTATAAAGGCCTTCGGTGAAGTTTGTATAGACAGTTTTTGGTGCACTGTTTTGGGCATTTAATTACGCAATACTGTTTCAGGATAACTTTTCTTTCCAATAGAAAGGCAGGGAAGTTTAGGAAATGTACGTACATAATCTAAGGCAGCTGCCGGAAGATTTAGGATCAAACAAACCTCCGTTGAATCACGAAAGTCTTTATGAGCGATACATCTACAAAAACGGATATTAATCAAGATAAATCTCCAGACCAGCCGGATCCGGGAAAACCCTATCGTTTGGGGCTTTACGGCACCTTTCTGTATGGTGATCTTGAATTTACCGGCCGTACAGGTGTATCAATAAATAAAGAAAGTAATGAAAAAAGTATTTATGTCTTCCTGGAAAAGGTAGGCAAACCGCTCGGTGTGGGCGATTTAATTCGTGCATTTGACGATAGGTTCAAAGATGCAGATCTGCCGGATGTACTGGGTAAACTACCTGCAGTTAAGTCTATCTTTATAAAGTATGGTTCCACAGTAGATGAAAGCAAATTTGAAATAGGATTAAAGACTCAAATTGAGATTAACGATAAAACGCCGCCTCTTGATATTACGCTCCTTTACCGATACGATAAAACCAAAGAGAGCAGCTCCAACTCCTTTGGGGGTATTTTAGAAATAGGCGATCATCATTTTAGTGTTGAGTTTTCCAGCCAAAAAATTACTGGAGGTGCTGGGAATGGAATAAGCTCTAGTTCCTTTTTACTTGCCCGGTACGATTATGCAGAATCCTTAAATCTCAAAACCCTTTTTGAACCTTTATTCAAAGGCGCCCCGAATTTCATCCCTGACATTACCATTAAGAATTTCAAAGCCTTCCTGTTGTACAGCAAAAAAGGGAATGAATCCAGATTTCTTTTAGGCATAGGAGCCGGTTTAGGAGAGACCTTTTCGTTGGAGAACCTGCCCATGGCCGGGAAAATACTCCAGGGAGATAAATCCTTTTCCCTTGATGAAATACTGGTGCTGGTATCCTGGGGCAGCTTTGAAAAATTAGAACTCAAGGCGCTTAACGGTGGCAAAGAAGAGGCTTATAAATTACCCGAGCCCGATGGGGACATATTAGGTAAAAAAGGTTTTGCCTTCCACTTATCTGTCAAAATGACCGTTGGGAAAGAGCGTAAGGCCTATTTCTTTTCTCCGGGTTCGAAACAATTGAAGGCAGATGCAGATGCTGAAAAAGCTGCTAAAGCACAGCAGGCTACCGGGGATAAACCGGAGACTCCTGCTGCCAGAGATACCAATATAACCAGTATCCCGGGCACCGTTTCTTCCAGTGCCAAATGGGTGAAGATCAATAAAAAACTGGGGCCTGTAGAATTGCAACGCATTGGGTTTGGTTATTTCAAGGGCAATATCATCATTTTACTGGATTCTTCCATCACCATTGCCGCCCTCGGGGTTCAGTTGAAAGGTTTCGGGCTGGGTTTTCAGCCCAAATGGCCACCGAAGGTAACTGAGTTTTACCTGGACGGCCTGGGTATCTCTTTCAAAAAGGATCCTATTGAAGTCAGCGGGGCTTTTATGCGGGGTACACAGGAAGTGGATGGTGTTCCTGTCACCGTATATACGGGGGCAGCTGTTTTAAAGCTCAGTAAGTTTACGATCTCAGGCCTTGGCTCTTATGCAAAGGTCACAGTGCTTAAAAAAGATGGAACAGGTGCTACCGAGGAAGTGACCAAAGAAGAATATTCTTCCCTGTTCATTTATGCCGTATATGATGGTCCTATCGGCGGGCCGGCCTTCTTTTTTGTCAACGGTATTGCTGCCGGGTTTGGTATCAACCGCAAAGTCAATGTACCGGGAATTGATGAGGTCCAGGATTTTCCGCTGGTATCCCTGGCCATGAATGCCAGTGTGGAAAAGCCTAAGAGTTTGATGGATATTCTTTCAGACCTGCAAACGCCCCAAAAATCCGGAAAACTGCCCATTGAAATTTCCCGTGGAGATTACTGGCTG
This sequence comes from uncultured Bacteroidota bacterium, assembly GCA_942492125.1. Taxonomy (GTDB): domain Bacteria; phylum Bacteroidota; class Bacteroidia; order Chitinophagales; family Saprospiraceae; genus BCD1. Next base: position 441,775 of record CALODM010000031.1, on the reverse strand, counting down.
GCGGTAGGCATCAAGTTTACCTCCTTCAAGATTATTGACTCTTTTGTACTGCTCATCGTTTCTTTTGGAAATCGACTTAGATTTGATATTCTGGGGTTATCGGTTTTGTCCTTGCCTCCTAAATTAGGAGAAATGGATCCGCTGGTGTACATCGAACTGGCGCTCAAGATCAGCTTTGGTACGGATAGTGATGTCTTCTCGGTCGAAGCCATGATTACCCGCAATTCCTATGTTTTTGGCAAGGATGCCAAATTGCGGGGTGGTTTTGCCCTCTACATCTGGGTTTCCGGCCCAAATGAGGGGGATTTTGTCGTCACCCTGGGAGGTTATCATGCACGCTTCAATAAACCAGCTCACTACCCAACGGTAGATCGGTTGTCGCTCAACTGGCAAATCCTCCCTGTGCTTTCCATGAAAGGAGAGCTCTACTTCGCTTTGACTCCTTCTTATATCATGGCAGGCGGTAAATGGGAAGTGGAATTCAAGACTTCTTTCCTGAGGGCTTATGTGATCATCTGGGCAGATATTCTCATCCGGTGGGCGCCATTCCAGTATGATTTGTCGGCAGGTATCCGGATAGGTATTGAAGCACATATTGCCTTTATTCATTTCAAACTGGAAATGAGTGCAGAACTGACCATTTGGGGGCCTCCTTTTGCCGGCGAGATCAAGGTGGATTGGGTTATTTTTTCTTTCACCATTCCATTTGGGGACACCTCCAAAAAGGAACCCGATCCACTTAGCTGGGACGAATTCAGGAACTCATTTTTGCCCGCAAAAAAGGAAGATAGAAAACAAGAGGAAGATACTTTTGAAGAGGAAGACACTTCAAAAAAGAAAGAAACTCAGCCGCTTACCATTTTCATTGAAGATGGCATCATAGTGGATCATAAGGATAAAGACGGCAACAGCTTATATAAAATCGTTAACCCGCACAAGCTTGCGCTGAAAATTGATTCAGATATTCCGATCACATCGTTGGAGGACTTAAATAACGAGCGATTAGAATTACAAGATATACCCAAAGAACTCAATACCGAATTAGGGATACGACCCATGGGCGTTTCAAAATTGACTTCAGCACAGGAAGTTGAAATGAATTTTGAAGCACCAAGAAAGACAAGTGAAACCCAAAAAAGTGGTGCCTTCCCGTTAATGACCCAACCCTTTGTGAAAAGCTTTCCGGAAGCCCTGTGGAGTCCGAAGCCCATGAATACAAAGGATAAAAACCCAAAACAAGTCAAAGTTATAAGAAATGTCCTGGGAGGGATAATCATTAAACCGGTTGAAAGACCCATTCCCCAAGGTACACCTGAATTTGAACTAAACGGCAAGTTCCTTCCGATATTCCGTACGCTGACGTGGGAAGAAACTTATCTGAGAACAGGCCCTAGTAACAAAGGCTTTACGATAAAAGAGGAAATAAAAAAGGATAGGAATAAATCTCCCGATCCAATGGAGGTCATTAAAACATTCTACTTACTGGAGCAGGAGGAGCATATACCGGAAATACTTCAAGATCAAAAATGGGAAGCTTTTGTAGATGAGCTGCAGGAGGATCCGGTGATTTCGGGATTAGGGGAAATACCTCAGTACAAAGGAAAAAGTGGACGTTAAATTATTTAAAAAAAAAACGATGGTGTAGATGGCCAATGAAGCATCAAAAATAAAGTTGCCAGAGGAGAAACTCGTTTTTATCCAGCACAGTCTTCCGACCATGCAGGCTGGAGAATATGAGTTTTCTGCTGCAGTGACAGGTATTAAGGATAAAAAAGGGGAGGATGTCTCAGCGCTGGTAAAAACGGCACAGACATTCCATGTAGATGCTCCCAGGTTTACCCTTGATGTTGCCGGTATCTATTCGGTATATCCTCCGGATGGGCATTATGGGCATGTAGAAACAAGCCTGCCTCATATCGTTTTTAACAGAAGGACTTTACCCTGGGAACGAACCATTGACGGACAATTAGCTGGGGCTAACCCCTTACCATGGATGGTTTTGCTGCTGTTGTCTGAAAAGGAAATAAATGAGAAAACCGAGAAGCCAGTTAAAATAATCAACGGAATATTAAGCGACTTGATCGAAAAGGAGGATAACATAAAGCGCCCTGTGTTAAATCCGAATCCATGGGATAAACCCGATCAGCCTTGTCAATATATCGATATACCCGGGCAGTTATTTAAGGATATATCGCCGACCCTGGAAGATTTACCATTCCTTGCACATGTAAAAAAAGTATCTGTTGATGAACATAAAGAAGCTGCCAGTATTGATGATGACGGCTTTTTTTCTACCCTCATTTGTAATCGTATGCCCTCGGTTAATCAGGAAGATCCAGATTCAGGCTTACATCACACTGTTTTTCTGGTGTCCCTGGAAGGCCATCAGGATACGATAAAAAATAAGGCAGCGCTAAAACAAGGAGAATATGTTCGCTTAGTTACTTTTTATCAATGGAGTTTCACACAGTCAGAAGGCAAGGGTTTTCAGCAATTGTGTGAAGGTTTAAACGTCAATCAACTCAAATACCATCCGGATCTGCCGGATGAAAAAAATCCTGATGCTTCTCTATTAGAACAACAGCGCACTTCAATTAATGCTTTAAACCAAAATCCATCTTTGCAAAAAGCTTTTGAGTTTGGCTATGTTCCTTTGCCGCAACATGCCCGAAATGGGTTAAAGACCTTTGCCTGGTACCGGGGGCCATTGAGCCCCAATTTCGTTCCTACCGATCCCCGGACGAGAATTTACAATACGGCAGATAGTGCCCTTAGGTTTGATAAAAATACCGGTCTCTTTGATGCTTCCTATGCAGCTGCCTGGCAACTGGGGCGCCTGCTTGCCATGAAGGATAAGGTATTTAATAAAGAATTATTTAGCTGGAAAAATAAATACAAAGCATTAGAAAATACTTCTGCTGCATTAAATGAGATGATAGATACCTTGCCGGGGGTGGACGCAGCACAATGGAAAAAGTTAATGCCCGATGTACAATGGAAAAAGTTCATGCCCGAAGCAGAACCCTCAAAACAATCAAATGACTTGGAAGAGACAGAACCCTCAAAACAATCAAATGACTTGGAAGAGACAGAACCCTTTATTTTCGAAGACCTTGTTCAATCATTTTTGACCGAAAAATTCAATCCGGGAAATGACCAGGTCAAAGGAAGTACTGAAAAAAAAGCCACGGAGAAACTGGACCCCAAGCCCCCTCCGATTCCTGATACGCTCAGAACCTGGCTGGAAGATAAGTTATTGCTCCACGATGTTCCGTTCAACTACCTCGTACCCAATGAAAAAATGCTTAAAGAAGAAACCCTGGCCAAATTTCACATGGATTACTCCTGGATAGAATGTATGCTCGATGGTGCCTTGAGTATTGCACGGACAAGTGATTCAGAGAACTTGATGAACCAGGTTATTGAGGGCGGAGCATTATCCAGGATAAAAGACCTTGAGAATCAAATGGCTGCTGAGTTAGACGAAATTAAAGACAAAGGTAAGATCACATCCCCTTCGTTGAAGGGGTTTATTTCCGGCTTTATGTTGCGATCCAAATTAATTTCTGGCTGGATAGGGGTCAAGGTATTTGCCAAAGGGGTGGATACGAGTTCGGATGAACCCCTTGACTGGCTGGTTCCTCTGAGGCTGGAGCGCATTAAGGACGACATCTTATTTTGCCTATTCGACCGAAAAGTCAGACAGATCGTGATCATACAGCCTCCGGAATCCATGCATTTTGGACTGGAGGATGGAGATAAATTGACCAAAACTTTAAGGGTATCGGAAGCTGGGTCAAAACTGGGAGATATTGATACTGCCAAAAAAGTAAAAGATATCCCTTTTCGGGAAGCTCAGAAAAGGGTATTGAATATTGAACAACTGGCAAAAAATATGAAGGCAATATCCGGTCAGAAAACGTTCACCTCGGCCCAGTTTGCATTTCACATGATTGGAAGCCCTATCCTCTTCACTTTAGGTATAAATTATAAATAATAGTTGATGAGCAATTCAATACCATATTATATAGTGCCTGTGGGTTTAAAAGCCTTTCTACACAATGGCGACGACCAATCAAAAGATCGATGGAAAGACCTCGGGCTTAATTATGTTAATCTCGAGAAAAAACTTTTGGGAGTGGATTTGAACAAGGGGGATTTGTTTGGAGCAAAAACTTATGACATTAAGGAAGCAGGCATCCACTTGCATTGGACCCTGCCCTCTGCGCTTACCCATGGTATTTTATATAAAGAAGAATTGGATTTCCCTGCAGTACCGAATCGTTGGCTGGTTTTGAGAATACATAATGAAGAAGACGAATTAAAACACAAAGCCTGGGTGGTGGAAAGTGATTTTACTACCAAGCCTGGAAGAACGGCCAATTGGCTTACTGTTGATGATGATGGGGGATTTAGTTTTAAAAGAATTGGAAAGGCAATGGCTTATGAAGAATGGACTGAACCGGATGAAGAAAGGGCTGCCATAACGGCTATTGCTCCCGGCAATCCTGCTTTTTCAGGCTATTATAAAAGCTGCCAGAACGTTTTTGGCTTTCACGATAATTTGGAAAAATTGGATAAGAGTGAAGAATATTCTTTTACGTATTTGTTGGTAGGGTGGTATTCCCATGCCAAACTGGACCCGCTTAACCCTAAGGGTAAAACCGACAAAAATTTATGGAAACGGCGCCTGGAGGACCTTAAAAATCGGTGGGAGCATCCAGGCACCTGGCCGGAAGCAGGGCTAGAGACCATTTGCTACGCAACACTTCATAAGGTAGATTGGAATGTTAAGGAAGATAAAAAGGCCCCTGTTATTAGAACAGCTGTCAATACCGTTTTCGGGAATACTGCCGTAGAAGGAATGAGTGCCCGGTTGTTTCGACAAACTAAAGCGGATGAAAAAATTCTATCTGCTTTTCAATACGATTTATTAAAGGAGGTGAAAACACGGGGTGAGATTGATGCACAAGTTCACGAAAGAGGGTTTGCGCCCATAGGAGGAGGAACGGTTTGGGAGATTGAACGAACCGATGAGGCCAAAGAAGAGGAGGAAGATAAACTGCCCCCTTTTCCAAATCTCGCATTTTTCAAGCAGGCTGTTGTAAAAAACGAAGAGGTTGATATAAACGATAAAGCGGCTGTGAAAAATAAGGCTGTGGATAATTTCGAAATGCTGAAAACCTTATTCTATCAACTCAATAAAGATCAATATACCTATGATGAATTGATCCGGAGAAGAAATTCCCTGCAGATCGAATTCAGGGCTGCCTGGGATCGGCAATTATTGGTTAAGGGTAAGAAGGCTGTTGAAAAATATCTCGAAAATAAAGAGGTCAAGGATATTATGACCGAAATTGATTCGCTTAATACAGAGATAGAGGATTTATTAAAAAAACTGGGTTCGGACTATGATGAGGGTTACCGCTTTGGTTCTGCTCAAAAAAAGATTCATGACTTATTGGGATATACCCAAAACCCCCAAAAAAATGCCAATGGAAATGTTGTTTTAAATGTCCGGGGAAAATATCGATTGACCCGAAAAAAAATGCCCAACTTCTGGCGACCACAAGATCCGGCTTTGTTGTTTTACGGGCCAGGTATCGATGAGGCCGATAAATACCGCAGAGAAGATACCGATAAAAAGCTGAAAGGCAGGTTGAAGGAAGAGGTAATCGATAAGGTTTTATTGCGAACAGAAAAAATATCGGAGGAATGGGTTTCTGTTAAAGATACCGGATTGACTGCTTTCCCATTAGCCCTTAAACCAGATTTGCCCCTGGATGTTGTGGAGTGCCTGTATTTTGAAATGCTCCTGATGGATGACCTTGCTGCGGGAAAAATAGCAAAAGCCTTTTTTGTGAAAAGTGGAAGTAGAGTCGATCCTGGTTCCAAAAAATACGAACCTTTAGAAAATACGATTACGGATTTCTTGAATCCAAAAATTTCTTTGGAGCATAAAGAAACACCATCAAATCAACTGTTGGGATACCAGTCAGCCGATGAAAAAAGTACTTCATCCACCGATATTTTAGCTATGGGGAGACAGAAATATTTTGCTTCAATTGGGCAAAATCGATGGAAAGCCCCCTGGACACCTTTGTTTATGTTGTGGGAAATAGAATGGTATCCGGATTATAAAATTGAATCTGATACCTGGAAATTTGATTTTTCCAATTGGGAATGGGATGAAACCCGATACAGCTGGAAAAAAGGGGCTGTTGTCAACACTAAAAATAAAATTATACTGGAAGGTAAAACACTGCTGTCCAATGCAGCGGAAGAATTGCTCAAAAGCAAATTGCAGGGCTTCGATAAATTGAATCAAATAAATCTTTTGTCTCAGTCTTTGGATGGGCTGACAGATTGCTTGATGATGCAAAAACAGGCCATCAGGCTTCCCTTGCTCCAAGCAAATGATAAGAAGATCCAGCGTATTGAAAATTTAGATCAATACGAGTCCAGGAGCCAATATTTCCTCCCAATGACAGATAGTAAAACGGACTCCACACCTAATTTTTTTCCATTGAGGGCCGGCCATATTAAAATCAGGGAACTCTGGATCGTCGATTCTTTTGGTCAGATTCAATATGTTGCCAAAAGAGAGAAGGAGCAAACCACTTTTTCAGGAAGTTTGTATGCTGCCGGGGACAATCAATCAAAAACGGACGACCTTTTTAGAATGCCACCCCGCCTTGGCCAGGCTGCCCGGTTGATGTTTAGGTGGAAATCAGCGAATCATGAGGATCAGGACTCCAATTCGGATCCCTCCACCAGCCCTATATATGGATGGGTATTATATCATCGCATAGATGATAGTTTATGGGTTTACGACCAGGAGGGCATGGCCCTTGGAGCCCTTTTTTATATTGCTGCAAAGAAGGGTTTTGCCTGGCGCAGTGCTCCGGTTAAGGCCCTTGAAATGAACACGCAAAATATGGAGGACGTGGTGAAAGATGCCAATTTGTTGTATTTTCTACAGGGCTTGCAAGCCTCTAACAATGTCTGGGAGGACCTGAAAAAACTCCTGGAAGACCTGGAGGTGTCTTTTGGGGATAAAGGTCAGCAATACAGCAATAGTCTTGCCCATCAGGTCAGCCAGCCTTTGGTTCTGGCCAGGGCTTCGGTTTGGTTGGAATCTTATGGTCTTCCGGCTTATCCACAAACAGATAATACCACCTGGAATAAGGAAACTGAAATGGAGGCCAGGGGCCTTGATAATGTAAAATTCAACCTTAGCCTCGGTAGTCAAAAAAGAAAAAAAGATGGCCTGGTAGGATATTTTATGCATCAGGATTTTGAGCAGATAAATCTTGCACACGGATTTGAGGTCCCTCGAAAGAAGTATTTCGGTTCGGGATCACTTCAATTAGAACTGAATGCCCAGGCATACGACCTTACCCTGTTAATAGACCCAAGGGGAGGAGTGACGGCCAGAACCGGTATCCTGCCCGAGAAATTTATTGACCTGCCGCAGGAGTATATCCAGGAACCTTTAGAAAATATGGAGTTATTCATCCAGACGACACCGGTGCTTAGTGCCCTCAATGAAATAAATCTTCCCCTGCAACAACAATCCAGGAAATGGTCCTGGTTTTTTCTCGATGGAACAGGAAAATGGGGACATAGTGAAGCTCTTCCGGGGGCAGCCAACAATGATTTTAAGCCAATTGGCCTCCAGGAAGGATTTTTGAAACTTGAAAAAGAAGGGGTTATTATACAAGATCCAACAGCAGAAAAATAATTTTTAAAATTAAAAAAAAAACGAACCGATGGGATACCAAATTAAGCCGGAAAATAACGGCCTGGATATTTTGGAAAAGAACCTGGGCAGAAAGCTTGGTTATATAATCTCCGGAAGTGAGGAAGGAGAAATGGAAGCCATCTATTCAGTTAAAGTAGAAGGTTTGCAATTGATTTCAGACCCTGAGCATGACTTCAAGGCTTATGTAGATGATGGCAATGTAACCTCTACAACAACCAAAGAAGGTGGGGTTTATAATATGGACGAAGAATTAACAGGGCCATTTGTTTTCGAGTTTGACAATGTTTATTTAAATCCTGGGCATAATCCGGAAATAAAACAGGCCGCCTTAAAAGTAACCATACTCGGAGAAGATGATGCGGAATTGGCTCAACTCGAAGCTGTTGTTTATATAGCCAAGGATGCATCTATCATTGAATATTTCCATATCAATCCTTCTTTTATGCGGAATAAAGGTAAGGCCAAACTTTCCTGGAAATGCCGAAATATTAGTGAATACAGTATTCATTACGAAAATGGTGAAGAAGTAACTAAAAATTATCCTCCTATAAAAAATGGGGTGAGTGAAGGCAGGAATTTGATAATAAATATTTCCAATACCTCAAAAACAGAAACCCATATTTATTTAAAAGCATTTAAGGGAGGTCAGGTTGTCAAAGAAATTAACAAAAGAAAAATCATTACCACCCAAAGTGATAAATGGAATACCACAGCTTTGACAGAAGAAGGGAAGGAGAATGAAAGCAATATACTGCAATTGATAAGTAATGAATACGACCACAAGATCTGGGCATTAGGGAGGCAAATTGAAGGTGAAAAACCTATTTCCATTCGCCTTTGGAGCTCCAATACAGGAGGTACGGGAGATTGGGAACCTGCCGGTGAAGGAGAAACAGCCATCAAAATCAATGAGCAAGACCTCCATCGCCCTTCGGTTTTCTTTGCCAGTTCGAAAAATGAACCTGCCCGCCTTTATTTTATCGGGGGCAGTTTGCTCGATATAACCATGGAAAATGCTTCCAGCGAATTGTGCAGTTATGACATAGATATATCCAAAAAAATCGGCAATCGTCGACAGACACATCAACCTATTCTTGGGGACCCCATCATGGGTCATTCCTGTGTCGTTTTTCCTGATGCTGATGGAGGCGATAATATTTGGGTGATAGGCGGACTGGATGAATTCGGTAACGGACTTAACGAAGTCAAACGATGGGACGGAAAACAATGGCACCAGGAAACGATCCCTGAAGGATTTCCCGAAAGGTGCCAGTTTTCGGCTACGGTTTTAAAGAATGCTTCAGTCCCGCAGGACAAGGATAAAATGGAAATCTGGATCGGAGGGGGATATAATGCTTTTGAAGGCGATCCGGTAAGGGATATATGGAAGTACAGTAAAACAGAAGAAGGGTGGTCCTGGAAGCAGGTCTTCAATGATCGGGACAAATTGCCTTTGACTATTTGTGAGGATACCGAGTGGCTAACTGCCGGGGCACTCACGTCACTGCAAGGAAAAATATTCCTGACCTATGTAGCCAAATCAGAGCGGGACCGTAAAAACCCTTCCCGATGGATCGATTACATAGGGAAAAAGGAAATTAAGAAGGACATAATAAGGGAATGTTACAGTTTCGGGTCACAGGAATATAGTGGTCCTGGTGGTTGGGCTGATACCCCCATAGGCAGGGGAAGCTTCTTCTATCTGCAAACCCTGGGTTTCAATGGCTGTGTATGGCTCATTGCCCAACAAGATAATAAGCAAGGGAATATTAATATTTCAGATTTGTATTATTTAGTTACGGAACAGACAGATAAAAATTCTTAATCACAACATCTCTCAATATGAAAATTATTATGAAATTAACTAAGATCAGGTTTTTTACCTTGCTTTTTTTACTGTTGAGTCTTTCTTTAGTAGAGGCTCAGGAGGTGAAAGTGATGACCTTATTGTCAGACAAAGAGCTTAGTGTATCCAAGGCACAACCGGCAAAAATATTCAATGCATACAACGATGGATTGTTGCTTAAAGGAGAAATAAACATAAAGAGCGGAGTTCGTAGTTATGAAAATACGAGCTATCTGCAGTTTGACCTCTCAAATATGCCGGATAATATCCATATAAAATCTTTGACGCTCCGTATTTACTTGAAGGAAGCCGTTGACGACACAAAATCACAAACCGTTAATGTTTATCCCCTGAATGCCCCTCAAAAATGGTCAGATTTTGACTGGAGAAATCGTCCGGGTAAGGAAGTGCCTATTAGCGCTAAAAACAGGATCTCCTTTAAAAATGTTAATCCAAAACAAGGGCAGCCAGGAACTGATTTTAAACTCAATATCAAAGATCCGATTATCCAATCCAAAATTGCTGCCCGTGGTCTGATTTCACTACTGCTGGCTGCAGGAGAGGAGGACTTTGAATATTATGCTGCACGAACAGCGAAACAGGAGTTTACCTACCAACCCAAATTGATCATTGAATACGCCATGAATTCTCATTTGGCCCTTGGTAATTGGGGGCAAATGAAACAAGACCCCCAGCATAGTGGTCATCAAACCTGGGAATCCAATGTGGTACCAGACGCGGTAAAAGCCACAAAAATCATTGAAGGTAAGAATCAATTTTCTTTCAAAAGAGTAAATCCGGTCATATATGATGATCAATTGATATGTGCCGTTCAACAGACGGGTACCGGGAATGTGGAAGGGTATTATTTGCACCGTTTTGCGCTGACTTCAAACGGAGAGCTCTTAAGTCCGAATAGTCCAAGATTAACGGATGAAGTCAAACACCAACCCGTTGTCGGGCCGAAGGGGCAACTTTACTGTATTCTTGGTAAGGCTGCTACCACTATGGTGGTCTTGGATTTGGAGGATAATTTTCAAGAAAAACGACGCATTACTACCAAACCGGTGACCACGGCCCCCGTCGTAGGCAAGGATGGAAGCTTATATTTATCTACTAAAAAAGGGCTCTATGCCTACACGCCGGATCTAAAGATCAAATGGAAATATGCTCCATTACCGAATCTGCAAAACCATCACTTTAGTAGCCTGGCACTCAGTAAAGATGAAAAGAGAGCTTATGTCGTTTTTGGGGATGAGGGTAAACTCGTTGTGCTGGACAATACGGACGGCAAGGTGATCAATAGGTCTGATAAGGTTTTTTCCATTTATGATACTGAGGACGAAATAGATGTACCCGTTCCAGTTGTCGATGTAAAAACAGGTAAGGTTGTAGTGCTTGATGGTTTCACAGAAGGAAAGCAAATGACCGTTTTTGATGAAAACGGAGGAGTGATAATAACCTATGAAGACTGCGGTAAAACCAGCGAATGTTTCTCTCAGGCAGTTATCACTAATGGGATTGCTTATTATGTTCAAAATGAAGTTCTAGTGAGCCTTGATTTAAGCTCAGATAATCCAAAACCGTTGGGAGGCACTTCCCTCAGCCCTTCCAGTACATTGGCTGCTGATGAAAACGGTAATATTTATATCCTCAATACAACCAGCAAGTCGGCTGAATTGACGATTTACAATAAGAGTAATGGTGCAGTAAAAACAACAAGGTTGAATCGATTAAATGATGTTAACCTAATAGACAACCGGCTGTTATTGGCTCCGGATGGCAACCTCGTTGTCGGCAATGATAATTTAATAGCCCTCGTTCAGCCGACATCATTTGTGGGGGATGTGCAGAAACTGTTGATCACTTCTGTTCCTCAAGACCAAAAAGTATATCGTACCATGAATTCCATAGAGGTGGGAGCAGTAGTACATAAAAGCCCGAATAATACGATCCTTTATGCCGGTAAAAAAATCTCCTTTATGCCGGGTTTCAAAGTTCAAAATGGGGCGAAACTGACTTGTAAAATTGGGTATTGAAAATGGAGGTGAATATCTGCATTTGAACGGCGTTTTAAAAAGATTAACAATAAATAATAAAAATGATGAATCGTATTGATCAAATAAAGAAACTGAGTAGTCACTTAACTATTACCCTTTTATTGATCCTGTTGATCAGTAACAGTCAAGATCTGGCTGCGCAGAAAGACCCCCTTGTTGTAGATAAGGATAAAGTGGAAATGAATGCCAATTTGGTAGTGGATGGCTCCATTCAGGGAGGGGAACTCAAGGTGCAAAGCTTGCAGGTTGGCAATTGGAAGTTAAAAGAGGAAAATGGGCAATTAGTATTTACGAACGGAACCCAAATCTTGTTGATTAAACCGTTAGCGATAGGAGATGAATACGCCGGGGGAATAGTATTTCAATTAACAGGAGATGGGCATGGTTTGATAGCTGCAATGATGGATCAGGGTAAGACAAATTGGGACGAAGGAATGGCCCTTTGCAAGAATTATAGGGGGGGCAGCTATAATAATTGGCGCATGCCAAATAAAGGTGAATTAAACCTGATGCACAAAAATTTATTTAAAGCCAATCTGGGAGGATTTACTCCGGAAATATATTGGAGTTCGGAGTTGTTTGGTATTCTACCCTGGCAGCAAAATTTTTCTAATGGCGTCCAGATTGGTAATGCAAAAGATAATCAATTTCGGGTTCGTCCCGTCAGGTCATTTTAAAAAATGCCTGGTGGTCAAATTTTAATAGAAAAATACTTTTTTAAAAGAATAAAAAATGAATACAATGAAAAAAACAATACAGAAAAACAATCCTTCTACCCCCATTTTATCCGTCCTTTTCCTGTTATTTTTTATGGGGAACAATTTATGGGTCAATGCCCAGACAAAAGATCCCCTGATTGTTGAAAAAGATATAGTGGAAATTAATAATAAGCTGCAGGTGAATGACGCCCTCCAGGTAAATTTAAATGCGACTTTCGGAGGCGATCTGAGCGCAAAAGGAGCAACTTTCGGTGGTAACCTAACAGTACAAGGAGCAACATTTACAGCAAAAGACGCAACCATCACCGGCAATATCAATAATGCATTTATTGGAGATGTCGGACATACGAATTATTGGGCAGGGTTTTCCCATAAAGATGCAAAAGGCACGGGTAGTTATGGTTTACTGCAATCTGGTAATGGTCTTTATACCTTGATCAATAAAGCCCCGGGGGATGGTGGTTTTATCGGATTTCGAGTCAATAACCAGGATAAAATGGTCATCCTTAATAATGGTAATGTAGGTATCGGTACAACTACCCCCGGAAGACCATTAGAAATTAACAATGCTTTAAAGCTGACAAACAGTGGCGCAGACATAAATGACGGCGTTATTGGCACAGCAACCTTTGCCCCAGGCCTGAATATAGTTGGCATCAAAACGGACAACACGCATAGAAAAATCAGCCTTTGGGGCGAGATAATACAATGGGAAAATTCTGGCACCAATTCCTGGAAGGGTAACCAAAGTTTCGATGGTAAGGTTGGTATTGGAACTACCAGTCCGAAAGCGCTTTTACATGTTGCTAAACAAGTAAATAACTATAATCCAGGAAATGTCAGAGGTCTGGCTTACCCAAGTAAAGATAACTGGAATAATGTTCTGCCGGGTGATTATAATTATTGGAAAGGGGGGAGACAAATGAGTATTATCGCTGATGGGGATATAATTTCTAAATCAGGTGTTTTTTCCGCATCAGACATCCGCATCAAAAAGAACATCCACCCAACCTCTACTCCAGCAGACCTGCAAAGCCTTAAAGGCATAGAAGTCGTCAATTATGAAATGATCGATCATATTGCCGACAACCGAAGCTATAAAAAAGTAATCGCCCAGCAACTACAGGAGGTGTATCCCCTGGCCGTTCAGCAAGCGACTACCGATTTCATTCCCAGTGTTTTCCAGCCATCTTTGTCGATCGATAAAGTCAGCGAGGGTGAATACCATTTATCGGTGGCCGAAGAGCATCAGTTAGTAGTCAACGACCTGGTGGACCTGAAGTGTTACCCGGATAACAGTAGCGTGGCGGCCACTGTGAGCAAGATTATCTCTCCGACCGAGTTTGTTGTGACCTCAGAAACGGACATTGGAGAAAGCGAATCCATTTTCATCTACGGAAAACAGGTCAATGATCTCTTAAGCGTAGACTACGATGCTATATCCATGCTCAACGTCTCTGCTACCCAGGAGCTGGCGAAACAAACGGAGCAGTTACGAGCGGAAAACAAGGTGCTCCAGGCAAGAGTAGCAGCGTTAGAAAAGCAGGTCGAAGGCCTGGAAGAGTTGAAAGCGAGTGTGGCACAGTTGCAGGCGATGATGCAAGGCCAGAAGGAGTACAAAAACAGTGGCCAGGCCTCTGAAAACAATTCTGGTGATAAAATATCAAATGTCGATTCACTAAAAAAAATATTTTAAATTATGTCTTTGTCAAAATTAAGAAGAGACCCGGATAGAACTATTACTAAATGTGGTTTTATCGTGAAAAATGAATTATATACTTCAACTGATCAAGGAGGAGGTTGTGTCCTCAGAGCTACCGTGGTTGATAAAAAAAACAAGGTTTACCAAATAGAACCAACTCCAGGAAACGGTGACTTTTTTTTCCCTTACCGACCCGAGGTAGGATATTGTAGCGTTCCGATTGGACAACCCGACGAAGCTATTGTATTAACAGGCGGAATGAATGGTTGTGCGCTCGAGGTTTATAAAAATGGAGCGAATTTTGATTTTTATCACGACACAAATGGACGGTATCTCGCCAGTCGTAATCCATTGGGAACCCGTGTGTGTTATGTCCCCTTAAGTAGTTATGCAGGGGCGTTAGACTTAGGAAGACAAAAAGCTAAAAAATTAACTAATGCTAGTCAGACAGTTTATTTCCAGCACACTTTAATTTCCGTACACTTTGGTGGAAAATGGCAGGTATTTGTATCCGGTGTACTGTCAATTTATGATGCTCAGAACGGAAAAATTACTGGCTATCAGAAGTTTGAACCAACAGTAAGTAATTTACTAGCATCATTTACTGATGAATAAATATACTTGTTGGAAATATTATTGTGATGGGTATCAAAAGATAAATTTCCACCTAAAATCATCCTCTAATAAACCCGCATAGCAGCCCTTGAAAAGCAGGTGGAAAGCATGGAGGAGTTGAAGGCGAGTGTGGCTCAGTTGCGGGAGATGATGCAGCAAGATATCGCTGCCGGAGCCGGTTCGGCCGGGCTGAAAAAATAGTGACGCTAAGTGCCGATGTTATTTATTATCGTGTTGTTACGGGCTTTCTTGTTTGAGCTTTAATCCGCCTTAGGTTTTGATTTTCTAATACTTAAAAAAAGAATTATGAGTTATACAGGAACTATAAAAATCATGAATATAATGGATAAACAAAAAATTTCTACTTGTGTTGTGAAACATAAAAGTGGTTCATTTGCTGAGGAAGTTTCGTTTGAGGATATAGATCCATATGACACTAAAACATTTAATTTTCAATCTGTCACCGGAACCCTTTATGATAAATGGGAAATAAGGGTTTTTACTCATGATGAAACTCGTTTTACAACAGTAAAAAAGGCAGAGATTAATTGCTTGTGGGGAAAGAATGATAATGGTGGAGAAGGGGTGTTGAGGATCAGGGAAGATAAAGTTAATTTAAAAACACCTAATGGCAAATCAACCACAGCAGATTTCAAAATATTGCATGGATAATACACTAACTTTTAATCACAATTATTATTAACATTCAAAATATTAAACTATGTCAAATTTTTCAGTCAGAATTTTAGGCCCTAATGTCAGCGAAGCAAATGTCAGACATATTGTAAATAATAATGGACCGGGTGACGCCATTTTGGGTGCATTTACTTACCATCATGTTGCAGGTAATGCTTCGGTAATTGTAAAAATTGAAGGTACCAATAGCTCTCTTGAAACAGTAAGGGGTACTTTCAATGCCGCCTTCGCAATGGCAGGTGTAGAAGTACAGGTAGTTGAAACGGATTAATATCCGGACACAACCGAATAATATTTTTTTCTAAGCAACAATATTACTAACCTTCAAATTTTTGAATCATGGCTACTTATACTTTTAACCAGACACAAATAGATAAAATATTTAATTTGCAACCTGCCGATTATATTAAGCTTCAAAACAAATTAACCTCGGATTTTATTGGAACCGTAATTAACAAACTTGTGGCTGCGAGGGGTGGAAATAAGACAGATTGGCTCATGAGTGGAGTTACTGTGAAATATGAAGTAGATGGTGAATCTGGTAGCAAAAGGATTCACCTAACAGTAGAAACTTTGACAAGCCAGGAGATTTTTGATACTATGAATCAATAGTAATTCTAGTCCCATTATTGTGGGGTTGAAAATATTCAAAATTCAAGAGGATACTACGATTTTTTTTCTTCCTTAAGAGCAAAGTCGTGATTTATATTTAGAAATTTGAACGCTTGATATAGTTGGAGGAAGGATCCCCGGATTCAGGAATGCTCACCGATCCTTTCTGGCTCGATGATCATTCCTGGATCATTGAGTCTGCCTTTGCCGTCAGGCAGGCTCAAAACTAAAGGTGAGCCAAACGGGAAACCCATTGATTTTTTATTATTCAGTACTCACTTCAAAAAAAATACTATTATGGCTTACATTGGATATGATATTAACCAGGGAGGGCATGTAATTTCCCTTCCCCCAGATAATATTGCCAGATTAGCTGTCGCCGGGCAAGATCTGGGACCAACCGACTGGGCTAATGCTAACGCTATCGTCAACATGCCCGCCAATCACGATGCTGCAGGAGCACAACACCATGATTGGCGTTTGCCAACTAAAGCGGAATTGAATGCTTTATATGCACATAGAGTAGATATTGGTGGTTTTGACCATAATGCCTACTATTGGAGTGCTGAGGAGGTAGCAACGGGTCCAACTAAAGCCTGGGCACAATATTTTGGAGATGGTCTCAAAATGGGTATGGACAAGATCAATACAGAAAGCGTACGTGCCGTCAGGACAATTTAAATGTTTCTGAACTTTGTTTTGCGGGAAATGAATGATAAGGTATTTCCCAATAAATACTACTTGTGGAGATGCCATAAACACCAGGAACATGACTTCTGGTGTTCCCCAAATCACGTATTTATACGCTATCATTTTTCTCCTGGGTGTTCCAACTTTGCAGGATATGCAGGTGGACAGCCTTGGTTTGGGTAAATCCAGGCCAACGACTTATTGACTTTTTAACCGCAAGGTCCGCTATAGAAGCGCCAGGTTCGCAAAGTCCTATTAAAAACAATGAAACAATTGGAACAACCCTGGAACCATCTGGAACCACTTGAAACCGACAAAAAGAAAATCCCATGCACCCGGTACAGGAACAAATTTGTCCACATATTTACCATCACCAAAACCGAAATTATGGCCAGGCAAAAAAATCACGCCTCGAATAAAGCGATCGAAAAACTGATCAAAAAGACCAAAAAGCAAAAAGGGTTTAAAAAGCTTTTGGAAGCATCTCTCAAACAAGCCAAAAAACAAGGCAAACAACTCGATAAAGACCTTTACAAAGCCCTGCAGTGGCCCACCAAATTCAAAAATTATATCCAATATCTGGAAGACTTCGCTGTTTGGATTCCTCGACAAAGCGATGATCCCGCCTGGCTGAAACCGGATACGGACCAACACCAGGAAGTCTATGACCGGCTGTGTCATTTTTACTGGCTCGTAGACCAGGAAATCGGGGAAAAGAAAGTCATTGTGGAAGCAATACCGTGGTTCAGCAAATGGCTGGTAGATTATGCCAACGCCTGGGGCAGTTTTCTGGATACGACGGATTCGTTTGATGATAAAGTTCTGCAATCTTTTATCGATGATTCCTCCAAATACCGGGTGGAGGATTCCATGATCAACGGCAAACCCAATAATCCAAGCGGGTGGCTGACCTTTAATCAATTTTTTGCCAGAGAACTCAATCCCGGACTGCGTCCTATTGATAGTCCGATGGATAATAAGGTGGTGGTTGCTCCGGCAGATTGTACCTACCGCATGAAATACGCTATCGACAAAAATTCAAACCTCAAGGCAGTTACCGTTAAGAAAACGCATAAATATGCCAGTATTCATGATTTGCTGGAAGGCAGCGATTATAAAGATGACTTTGCCGGCGGTACTTTTGTGCACTATTTCCTGGGGCCATATTCCTACCATCGATTCCATGCGCCCGTTTCAGGGGAAGTGAAGGAATGTTATGCCGTTCAGGGGCTGGTTACTTTGGATGTAAATTTGAAAGATGGCCAGTTTGATGCTCCCGATAATACGGAAGGCGGCTATGAGTTCTCACAAGCCCGGGGTATCATAATCATGGATACGAAAGATTCGCCCTATGGAGACATCGGTCTGGTGGGTATCCTGCCAATAGGCATGGCTCAGGTATCTTCCGTGAATATGACGGCCACTGTTGGCAGCAACCTGCTCAAAGGTGACGAATTTGGATATTTTCTTTTTGGAGGATCCGATATCATTTTATTGTTCCAGAAAGGGAAAGCCCCTAAGATTGATACCTGTGATCATTACCGGCATTATGGGACGGGGATATCGAAATGTCCCGGGGAAGAATAAATACATTTTTCTTTCACAAAAAGGCATTAGAATGCCTGTCCTTTTGGGTTTGAATAATACCACATCAATGGGAATACAGGCCTACCTTATGAGGTTATTGGTACCAAATTTTCAAAATTTGAACACAAAACACGTATTTATACCCTATTATCACCAGGTAAATTTATCGAAATTTGCATTATCCTTTTAAACAAATATGATTGTCGGTACAGCGAAAAGCGACGATCACACTGATCAAAAAAGAAAGTTCCATCAAGGACATTTTACACTCTTTCGAATTTATTTTATTCCTCCCGTAAATTTCACAGAATTAGTTTTTAAGCATTGCCTTACTACTCTCTCAGATAAGGATATTTTTAACATACCAAAACATTTTAATTATGAGAAACCTACTCGTTCTTGTTTTTCTAGCCTTCGCATCTTTAATATTTGCCCAGGACTATGTAATGTACGAGACGCACTATCTGACTCCAAAGCCGGGACATGAAATGGCTTTGATGGAAGAGATTGCAGAACACAATAAATTATATCACGCTGAAGCACCTTATTTCAATTGGGTGTTTTCCATAGTTAATGGTCCACGTACCGGAGATCTTTTATTTGCTATGGGACCTATGACTTTTACGCAAAATGATGACCGTCCCGGCGGGATGAAGCACAATTTGGATTGGGCTTCAGTCATGTCACATGCCAAAGACATGGGCGGCGCCGAATACTGGAAAATGGATGAGGACCTCACGTATTCTCCGGAAAGTGAGGACGATACCGAATTGAACCTTTCCAGGGTTCGATATTTTGAGGTGGCAGATAATGACCTGTTCCGGAAAGTCCAGAAACAAATAAAAGAAACTATTGAATCTACAGGTAGCAAAAGATCCCGGACGATGTACAGAAAACAATTCCAGCACAGAGATGGCAGAGATTGGGCTTCAGTTTCCTGGTTCGAAAATTGGGCAGAATTGGATGATGATTCCATGCCTGGTTTTGAAGAGACATTCAAAAAAGTACACGGTGCCGATGCCTGGGATCAATTCACGGAAGACTTTGATAAAGCGATTGTAGGTAGGGAAGATGAGTGGCGTTGGTTGCTCAGGGATTTGATGCCCGGAAGCGATGATTAGGATTGATTCTTTAATATTTTGCCCTGATCGTAATTAATTCGAAGAGAGCGTCTCCCTTATCGTGGTCTTTCCATGATAAGGGAGGTTCTATTTTTGGTAACCTGGATAGTGTTTTGTTGTTGCCAAAAGAAAAGCATAAAATTATTTTTACGTTTATGAAACCGGGGTTGTTTATAATGCTGAGCGGGCACTATAAAGAACGTCTCAAACAATACTCAAAAAATTTTACAATGAAAAAATTACTCCTGATTTGCTGCTTAATCGGCTGTTTCTATTTTGCTAAAGCCCAACAAAACAATGAGGTTGTTATTGGAAAAATCGAAACCATTGATTCCAAGATCTTAAATGAAGAGAGGAAAGTATGGGTCTATGTTCCAGAGCAAAATGATGATGGTATCTTTATGAAAAAAAACTATCCCGTTGTTTATTTACTGGATGGAGACGCACATTTTTATTCGGTTGTTGGCATGATCCAGCAATTGAGTTCGGTAAACGGAAATACCCTGTGCCCAAAAATGATTGTGGTCGGTATTCCAAATACCAACAGAACCAGAGATTTAACCCCGACAAAAGGTGTAGTTAACCCTTTTGCCGATAGTTCAATGATAGCCAATTCCGGGGGAGGCGATAAATTTATGGCCTTTGTCGAAGAAGAACTGATACCACATATTGAGAAAAAATATCCAACGGAACCCTACCGAATGTTCATTGGCCATTCGTTTGGTGGACTTACGGTAATGAATGCCTTAATCCACAAACCTCATTTGTTTAACGCCTTTGTGTCGATAGACCCATCCATGTGGTGGGATAACAAAAGACTGCTCAAGGAAATAAAGCGCACGAAATTCGATCAAAAATACAGCGATAAATCCCTTTATTTAGGCATTGCCAATACGATGAGTGAGGGTATGGATCTGGAAAGTGTTCAAAAAGACAACACCTTTCCGACGGAACACATCCGGGCTATTTTGGAACTTGATACCTATCTGAAAAATGATACTCAAAAACAATTGTCCTATAAGGGGAAGTTTTATGAAAACGATGACCACGGTTCTGTGCCTTTAATTACGGAATATGATGCTTTGCGATTCATTTTTGACTTTTATAAACTGAAACTCGATATGCAGGATTATATGAATCCTGAAAGTGATCTTGTCAATAAAATCGTCGATCATTATAAGCAACTTTCCAAAAAATTTGGTCGCGAAATTAAGCCGGAAGAAGCATATGTCAACGACATGGGTTATCAGTTTATGAATATGCAGCAGATGGAAAAGTCAGAACAATTTTTCAAACTGAATGTAGCAAACTACCCGGAAAGCTTTAACGTTTATGATTCGCTTGGAGATTTTTATGCCGCCACCGGTGAAAAAGCAAAGGCGATTGAAAATTATAAACAATCCCTAAAGCTTAATAAAGATTCTTTTTCAAAAGCAAAACTGGAAGCATTGGAAAAACAATGACTAAAAAGTTATGGAGGTTAATCTATTCATAGCGTAGAGAATTGATGTAAAGCGGAAGATTAAATCTTTTCCATTTGCAGATGGATAATCAGGAATAGTATAAAAAACATCCCTGTTTTTGGTTTGATCCAAAACAGGGATGTTTTTTTACTCCAAAAATGGTTATATTTAACAGAATTAATGTCATTAAAAAATAACAATACCATGCGCCAGAATACGATTTCCTTATTGTTTAAAACGTTCCTGGTAGGAATGTTTCTCCAACTGGCTTTTGTGTCGGTAACCTTTGGACAATCCAAAGCAGACAAAATTGAAAAATTGATGAGTACCTATACCGAATACGGACAGTTTAATGGCTCCGTTCTCGTTGCTGAAAATGGAAAAGTTATTTTCAAGAAGGGATTTGGATGGGCTAATATGGAATGGGATATTCCGAATCAGCCAAATACCAAGCACAGGTTAGGCTCTATTACCAAGCAGTTCACTGCTGTGTTGATCCTTCAGTTGGCCGAGCAAGGAAAGTTGAAACTGGATGAAAAGGTTACCACCTACCTACCTGATTATCCAAAAGAAACAGGTGATCAAATAACCATTCATCACTTGCTTACACATACTTCGGGAATTCCGAATTATACCTCATTTCCCAATTTTTTCAGAGATAAAACCCGGGATCCTTACACACCCGAAGAGTTTGTCCATGTATTTGCGGATTCTACCCTCGATTTTTCTCCGGGAGAAAAGTTTGCCTACAGCAATTCAGGTTATTTCTTGTTGGGGGTTATCATAGAAAAAGTGTCTGGTAAATCTTACGAAGAGTTATTACACGAAAATATATTCACGCCATTAAAGATGTCCGGAACAGGATATGATCACCACAGTACCATTATGAAAAACAGGGCTGCCGGATATGATAAAAATGGTAATGAATATACCAACACGGCCTACCTCGACATGTCGATACCCTATGCTGCCGGATCTTTGTATTCAACGGTAGAAGATTTGTATACCTGGGATCAGGCACTCTATACGAACCAACTGCTTTCGCAAAAATATATGGATTTGATGTTTACGCCCCATATATCTGCTTTTGGAGGTAATTATGGTTATGGGTGGGGAATATTTAAAATGCCTATGGAAGGTGTTGACGATGGTTTGACAATGATTGGACATGGAGGCGGTATTAATGGTTTTAATACAAATATTGCCCGACTCACAGAGGATAAACATCTCATTGTTTTGTTTAATAATACTGGCGGAGCTAACCTGAACCAGATGACATTGGATATAGTCAATATTCTTTATGGAAAACCTTATAACATGCCTAAAAAATCACTGGCCAATGCATTTCTTGGCATAGTTTTGGACGAAGGTTTAGCGGAGGGACTTAAACAATTTGAGCAATTAAAAAATTCTGAAACCTATGAACTTCGCGAAGGCGAAATGAATACTGTTGGTTACCAATTGTTGCAATCAGGAAAGGTGAAAGAAGCTATAGAAGCATTCAAACTTAACGTTGAGGCATTCCCGGAATCGGGCAATGTTTATGATAGTTTGGGAGAGGCATATTTGGCCGATGGTAATAAAGAACTTGCCATTAAATACTATAAAAAATCTGTAGAAATAGATCCGTCCAATACTAATGGAGCAAGGATATTGAAAGAACTTCAAAATGAATAACAAGATGTGTTTATAGGGATATTTATTAATTCCTGGCCGACTTTTATTACCATGCTTTTTTTATTGGTGCGCACTTATTATAAATTAGGGGATGTATTGATAAAGACGCTCAATTTTTGTAAATTATTCCGTAAATTCAGATTAGGGTTATCAGGTCATTTGCAGTGGCTTAACCAATACTTGAAAGCATGAAAATAGAATCAACTTCCGGAAAAGGAAACTTTCAGATTGTTAAGGGAAATTTTGCCTTAACTGAGCTAAAATTCAAAAATTGGTTCTCGAAGAATGCCGCTACCCGGTACAAAGGGGTTAATATTGAGCTAAAGTCACAGAATTTTTGGCAAACGCAATTTGAAATCCTCAAAAATGGTATGAATTGCGGATCTATGAAATATCACTGGAAGGGGAATATCAGTATTCAGCTGACAGATGAATTAGGCTATGGAGAAGGCAATTACATGTTTAGATCAAAAGGTATTTTTAAAAGGCAGTTTGAATTGTCAGACGAACAAGGTAGCCTGATTTTTGATATTGAAACCAAAGTTTATCTTCAGGAAGTTCAGCTATGATTACGAAGTCGAAACGATCAAAACTTTTGACGAAGAAGAAGATCTTGTCGAAATGTTGATCTATTGCGGATATGCAGCCAATTTATACATGAAGAAAAAGGCATCCAAAAGTGCCGGTTGAGCCAATGGTCTTTACTTGATTTTTTTTAAAAACAACCATCAATCCATTCTTTTCGGCGGCAATGGAAAAAACTTGCTCGTCCGATTTTTATAAGCCTCAAAATCTTTCCGCCCTTCATACTTTCTTTCCAGCATCGGGATACCGGATACTTTCAACAGCAGGAAGGTAATGGTTATCGGCCCAATGATACCCATTAATCCATTGGGCGAATTCACCGCAATCAGAAATATTCCCCACCACAAAACAACTTCTCCAAAATAGTTGGGATGACGCGTGTATCGCCACAAGCCTGTTTGAATGATTTTACCTTTGTTCGTCGGGTCTTTTTTGAATTTGGATAACTGATAATCGCCAACAGCTTCGAAATAAAAACCTATGATCCAAATAGCGACGCCGAGATAATCCAGCCAATGGAGATCAGGTTGAGGGTAGGCAGTCACAATCATTACCGGAGAAATGACCAGCAGCAGAAAAAATCCCTGAAATAAATAAACCTGCAGGTATGATCGCCAATAAAAGGTTTTACCCCAATCCTTTCGCCACTGGAGATATCGGAAATCTTCCGTTTTCCCTTTAGTTCTCATAAAAATATAAAAGGCCAACCTTATTCCCCACAGACCTATTAGCAGGTAAATCAAAAGTTCCCTTGGGTGATCATTGCCGGAAAAAAAGAAGAAACCACACAACAATACATACCCCAATCCCCACGCGATATCGGCTATGTCATTCCTTTTGGCAATAATGGAAATGATAAACCAAATCGTGGCGTAAATAAAAATGATCAACGCTGATTGTCCAATGATTTCCCACATATCAATTTATCCATTTGGTGATGTAAAAACCGGCAATGCTGACAATGGCGGTAAGCACAGCACCCCAGGTAATGTCAATAAAAACGATGCGGATTGGCCAGTCCTTCAGGGTAGCCAGATTGGTCAGGTCATAGGTTGCGTAAGTGAAAAACCCGAAGAGTGCTCCCAGCAGAATGGCTTGCCAGGGCGAATCTTTTTGTACCGCAGGGTAAATGGCGAAAATGAAAATCCCCACAATGAACAACAAATAGAAAATGATGGCAGCAGTCCAGTTGACCTTATCGGAAAGAAAGGAGCCCAGATATTTTTGATAAAGGTCTTTGGCGAGAAAGCCCAGCCATAACATATCTACAGCAAAAAAGACCACAGCTGTGAGCACATAACTCATGATAAACTTGAAAATATGCATATTCAATGGTTTTAAGAATTCAATTTAATCGAATTTTTTTTAAAAAAATTAAAAAATATCTTCATATCCGGCGTTTTTTTTACACTAAATCCCTCAAATATTTTAAAGTGTTGATTTTTAGGCTTTTATGTGAATTTAACCTTTCTGTAACAATTAAAACTTTTCAAAAAACTGGTATTGCAACATATTGTTATGGTCTAAAAAGTTATTGTAAGCGATAATTTTGTTTAACTTTTTTCAATAAATTTTGAACAAAAAATAACTATTGAACGTTTTCTTTGAAATTTTATTGATCACCAAAACGAAAATTATGTTTTTCTTAGACTTTGTTGCTATTCCTAAGGACGATCCGATCGCCTTTACTTTCTTTACCGGTTATATGGCCATGATGGCAGCTTCCGTTTTCTTCTTCTTTGAAAGAAGCAGAGTGGACGGGAAATGGAAATTGTCCTTGTTGGTTTCAGGTTTGATTACCGGTATTGCTGCGGTTCACTATTTTTACATGAGAGATTATTATCTCGCTACCGGAGAAAATCCGACTGCACTGAGGTACATTGACTGGACACTCACTGTTCCGTTGATGTGTGTTGAATTTTATTTATTGACAAAAGCGGCAGGTGCCAAAATGGGCTTATTATGGAAATTAATAATTGCCTCTGTCTGGATGCTTGTTGCAGGATATATTGGAGAAGCCTTCAATCCTGAAGGTGGAAGTACGACGCATTCTGTATTATGGGGATTCATCTCAACACTGGGTTACATCTATGTATTGTATGCTGCCTGGTTTGGAGAAGTAGCTCAGTTGGCAGCGAAATCAGAAAATGAGACTGTCAAGAGAGGTGTACGTACCCTTGCCTGGTTTGTACTGGTAGGATGGGCTATCTATCCAATCGGTTACATGTGTATGCCGGGTGGATGGTTGAATACAGCTTTCGGATGGGATTCAGGTTCTGTAGACTTATTCTACAATATTGCAGATGCCATCAACAAGATTGGTTTTGGTCTTGTAGTTTATTACATCGCCACAACCGAAACTGCGAAGCTGAAAGCTGCCTAAATTTTCATAAGACAACTTTAAACAATGAAACAGGGGTGTATCCGGATTAGCAACAATGGTTGATTGATCGAAGGATATGCCCCTTACCATTTAAAACCAATTCTTGTGACCAGGATACAGTTTATTTTTTACGGACTTTTTCTGTTGCTGATCTCACTTTTCTCCGGGATCGGACAAATCGATGAATCTGTGGAAATTTTCGCTGCAGCCATTCTGGTGGTTTTGGTAGGTATCCCCCACGGGGCAGTGGATCATGTGTTGTTTCTGGATGGTAAAAAAGTTAATCCCTTTTTATTTTATGGGGCTTATTTGGGGTTGATACTAACCAATATCGCCTTTTGGATATGGCTGCCTGTATTCAGCCTGGTCTTCTTTCTGCTCAACTCCGCTGTTCACTTCGGACAATCCCAGTTTTCTGATTTCACGGAAATTCCCGGGAAAATATCCCTCGTATTGAATGCTGCCTGGGGTGCTTCCATTTTGCTGGGATTGATCTCTTACCACTTTACAGAAATATCTGCTGTTGTCAATCAGACCCCGGACCTGCTATCATTCGGGCTTTTGCTAGACCAGGAAATCCTGTCTCTTTTACTGGTGTTGAGTACGTTGACAGCCGTTTTGCTGATGGTATACTCGGCAGTGATAAAAAAGATTCCCTTCGAAAAACTGCTGCTGGAAATGATAATTCTGGGGTTGATTCATGCTTCCTTTTTCCTGCTGCCTTTGCTAATAGGTTTTACCTTATATTTCGTTTTGTTACACTCGCTCAAGGTTTTGGTGGAGGAGTTTAAATATCTGCGGTTTAAAAAACGTGGATTGTCTGTTTTCGGATTTATCCGGATGCTGGCACCTTTCACCTCCTTAAGTATCTTTTTCGGAGCAGTAGTTGTTTTGATGGTCTATTTCGGGATGCTCCAGGTTTCTTATGCCTTGATTTTTTTGGTGTTACTGTCTGCCATAACTTTACCGCACAGTATTGTGATGGATCAATTTTACAAAAGTGGGTTCCTGAAGATTCGCTAAAAACTTCCTTTATTCGGATCCTTTATTATGGAAACAGGCAATCCTGACCGGGATGCCCTTCAGGTCTTTGTTATTGTCATCTTCGATAAATTCTGGTCCTTTTTCCTTTGCCTGTTTGCTGGCAAGGCACAAACAAACAGCATCGAGAATATCATCCTTTTTTACATCTTTCCTTTTGGTGTTCCGTAAAATATCCTGGTATAGGGATAAGATTTTCCTGTCATGCTTCAGGAGTATTTCCAATCGTTCTTTAGCCCCTTCGGCCGTCGCCTTTTTGGTTTGTAATACTTTTTTTTCCGGGTTGAGATATTTGAAGCACAACTCCGGATGACTCTCGAAAAGCAGGGAACCCGGATTGTTTTGCAAAAGGAAGTCGTCAACGTCCTTGATCTTTTTACTGATAAAAAATGCCTGTATGGAAAGTCCCTTGCCTTCTATTTTCAGGTTTTCGGTTTTAGCCAGATTATAGTCATCAAATGCTAAAGCTTCCCGGCATGGAGGGTTAAAGACGGTTGATTGCCGCCCTGGTAATTTCTTTCGCAAAGAACTTTCAACGGTCCTGGTAAAACCTTTGGAACTCAAACCGATGGGAATATCAATGAAAATCCTTTCAAGATCAGTGTTGGCGTTCATCAGGGCTTTGAAGTTTTCATAAACGGCAAAACGATATTGGTCATTTTTGTATTTAACCATCAACCAGCCTTGTTTACATCCATCTATTCCCGCGATAGCCATGTTTTTTATTGCTTAACGATCTTGAAAGCCCTATTGTTCGCGTCACCTGTCAGGAAAAAATACATACCCGGAGGCAGTGAAGAAAGATCTAAAGCAAAGTCAACGGCATTGGCCACCCCTGAAACAAAAACTTGTCCTTGTACATTCGTTATTTTATACGAAGCATCGATAAGTTTTTCGGAAACCGTTACATGGAGTTCCGAACTTGTCGGATTTGGAAATAAATTAACCATGGGTAGTGTTTCTGTTGACAAGACAGCACTGATTACACACCCTGCATTGACCAACTCTTCTTCCACAACTTCAAAAATTTTTCTGCTCATGGTGGAATATGCAGAGCCAAATTCATATTCATATCCCACGCCACAGCCGTTGGTCATGAAAACAAATCCAATATTCCTGATCGTATCAATATAAGCATAACTTATGAGTCCGGCCACTGATCCGGTATGGCCAAACATCTCCGAACTACCGCTAAGTACTGCATCACAATCAAAGGCTGGAGTATACCGGTGAATTCCCAGCCCGTAACTTCTAAAACTGCAATAAAAAGAACTGGGTCCGTTGCTGCCATTATAGGTCCATTGGTCGGACAACATTAAGTTGACGGTAGTGTCCTGTAAAATAGCAGTTCCGTCATAGGTCCCCTGGTGCATCAGGGCTCTCATTATTTTCGCCATATCCTCCCCGGATATCCGCAGCCCTCCATCCGGTCCACACCGTGTGGCATTGGTACCAGGGATGTATCCGGTCAAATTGCCTTCCCCGGGAGCAATGCCCTGGTAATTGTCATTCTGAGGAATCCAGATACCATTTAATTTTTTGTAAAGAACCCCAAGGTTGTCCAGGTTGCTGATATCATTAACATTAAAACTTCCGGCAATTCCAAGCGGAATCAAAATGTGTTCACGGCAATAGTTGTCAAACCGAATTCCACTCAATTTTTCCACCAGCGTACCCGCTATATCAAAATTGATATTGGAATAAGTGTAATAAGTGCCGGGTTCGGCCATTAAGAATTGACTTTCGGAATAAAAACTTCCATCGGGAGTCAAAAACTCACTTAGATTGGGAATAGGGGTCTGGTTGAAGGTTGCCGAATAAAAGCTGAAATAAGTTTCTCCTTCATCTATGCTGGAAGTATGCGAAAGAACCATTCTCGGGGTAATGGGTGTTTCGGGGTAGTTGGGGTTTCTGACAGGGAATTCAAGCAATTCACCAATATCCTGATCGAGGGAAAACAAACCTTGATCGTACAACTGCAATAGCGCAATGGTCGTCACCATCTTGGAGACACTGGCAATGCGAAACATGGTGCTATCCGTCACGGGTATCCCTCTGTCAAGGTCAGCAATGCCAAAGGGTACATTGGTCACTACCTCGTCACCACAAAAAATGGTCACAACCCCGCCCATGAGGTCGTGTTCGGATCGTATTTGCTCAATTTTATTTTCAATGGTTTGGGCACCTGATGGCAGGAATGAAAGTACAAAAATCGGGAAGGAAAGTATAAATAATCGTTTTTTCATGACAGGGGTATTTTTGATAAGGGCAATATTCCAAATTAAAGGAAAATCAGCAAAAATGCCAGTATTAAATCATCCCGGGAAATACTTCAATTTCAGTTGTTTACCCCACCAGGTAAACTCCTGCCAAATGGAACGCTCAATTCCGAAATGACTGAAGTGGACGTCTCCGCTTTCGTCAATGGAATGTATTACCTGAGGCTACATTTGCCAAACGGAAAACTCAGGTTGATAAAGTTTGTAAAGATATAAAACGGAAGCTGCTGGCTCATACAGGAATGCCAGCAGCGCTTTTAGGATATATTTTCAATAAAGCGTTTTAACTTGTTTTGTATTTCAGTGGCAATTTCTCCCAGGTCTTCATTTTGTACCGACGTCATTGAGGCTATCGGATCGACGGCGGAAACTTCAATGGCGCCGTTATTGTGTTCTTGTACGATGACATTACATGGGAGAAAAACCCCGATTTTGTTTTCTTTTTGCACTGCTTTATAGGCGAATTGCGGGTTACAGGCTCCCAGTATTTTGTAGCGGTTGATATCTGCGTCAATTTTTTTCTTTAATGTAGCCTGAAGGTCAATCTCGTTAAGAATACCGAAACCTTCTTTTTTTAATGCTTCGGTTACCTGCTCAATAGCCTTATCAAAGTCTTTTGTATTTAGAACTTTGTTGAAATAATAAGCCATATTCCTGTTTTTATTTGAATGAAATATTACAATATTGTTTTTAACGGTCTCTCCTGTATAAACAAACGATAGAGCCCTTGGGTTTGAAAAGGTTTTTCAAAAGGGTTAAAAACAAAAAATATTAATTTGGGGATTATTCAATTATGGGTGTCTGCAATCAATAAATCCTTGATAATCAATAACAATTTGAACTTTGAACAGTCTCATTACTGACGATAAAAAAGCTAAAATATCTATAAGGCTCAGAAGCACTCGTACTGCATTTAACAGCATCGTTCTACAAACAACCCAACCCCTTTTCAATAGTGCCTTACAGGAGCTTCCGGACATTTTTCCTTGATCGCCTTTTTTACCTTTTTGCGGAACTTTTTAGCTTCCTTTTCATCCAGTTTGCCAAGGTAGGCATCGACTTTTTTCTTCCTTTTTCCAGCCAGGCAATCCTCAAAACTGAAATCGACTTTTGATCCGCTAAAAAGACCGGCGTCGCTATTCTTCTTTTCTTTTTGGAAAGACTTATTACATTGGCAATAGTATTTGGCTTCGAGTTGGATAACCTTCTCCTCCGAGATGGATTGTGCAGAGAGTAATCCGGTCAGGAAGAGTATTGGCAACAGGAAGGTTATTTTAATGAACGTCGATTGCTGCATGAATTAAAGTTTTTTAGATAGCACATGAAAAAGAAACTCCTCCTTTCCTATCGAAAAATCATGTTCTCCGATTTGACGGAAGCCATTTTTTTGATAAAACCTTTTGGCTCGCTCGTTGGTATGTAAAACGGATAACCAGATTTCATCGTATTGGGCTTTAACGGCTGTTTCAATCATTTTAGTTTGTAGCTGCAAGCCAATTTTCATGGAGAGAAAATCTTTTAGTACATAGATTTTCTGAAGCTGACATACATTTTTACCCGCTAAAAAACTGGACTGGCTATCCAGTTTTAGTTTTCCGTACCCTACCGGTAATTCATCTGCAAAAGCCATAAAAAAGACATTATTAGGCTTCTGCATACTGCTGCTGATCTTGGCCACCGAAAAAGTTCGTTCATAATATGCCATCAGATCATTTTTGTCACTGAACAGATGGCCAAAGGTTTCCGTAACGGTGGTGCGCCCCAATAAAGCGATGCATTGGGCGTCCTTTGTATTGGCTATACGAATTTTTATAATTCTCATATTGTAAAAATAACCTAAAGCCATGTTAAGGCAAAACCTTTTTGCTATGCTTCATATCTTCCCAAAGGTTTCGCCTTTCACTACCTAAATATCCGTTCTCATCCGCTAAATCCGTAACATCAGTGTTCTATTACATTTTATTCCCAAAAATCTTCCCTAACTTCGCAACGAACATCTCCGGCACAAATATGTACAAAAAAGAAACTCAAAAGGCGCTTTACGATTTGTCCAAAGCTTATTTGCATGACAATAGCCCTCAAAGACAACAACCCGCACAGGATCAGTTGTCTGATCTTCGTGAATTGATCACCTACCACGAGTGGCGCTACTATATTCTCAACGATCCCATTGTCAGTGATTTCGAATATGATACCCTGTTCAAACAACTCGAGGCGATCGAAACGGCTCATCCGGAATGGGTGACACCGGACTCTCCCACCCAACGTGTATCTGCTGACCTGACCTCTGATTTTCCTTCTGTGGAGCACCTGACACCCATGTTGTCTTTAGGCAATTCTTATAATGCCGAAGACCTCATTGATTTTGATCAGCAGATCAAGCGACTCCTGAACCTGGATGAAAATGCGGATATCGAATATGCTGTGGAACCTAAATTTGACGGTGGTTCCATTGCCCTGGTCTATGAAAAAGATATGCTGGTGAGAGGCGCTACCCGCGGCAATGGTACTGTGGGAGATGAGATCACCAATAATGCCAAAGCCATCTATTCGATTCCTTTAAAAGCAGCATTTTCAAAAGAAGGCATCAACAAGGTCGAAGTGCGTGGTGAAGTCCTGATCCGCAAAGATCGTTTTGAAGCCATGAATAAAGAGCGCAGCCAGGCCAATGAGATGGTTTTTGCCAATGCCAGGAATGCGGCAACGGGTGGCCTGAGAATGAAGGATCCGCGGGAAGTTGCCAGGCGAAACCTGGAAGCTTTCATTTATACCTTGGGTTATGCGGTGGATGATCAAGGTAAAGATGGTCTGGAACATTTTGCCACCCATGATGACAGCCTGGAATTTTTATCGACCATCGGTTTTAAAGTACCTGTTTCAGAAAGGGCAGTTTGTAAGAATATCCGGGAAGCGATCGATTTTTGCCTGAAGTGGGAAGAACGGCGCGACTCCTATGAATACGAGATCGACGGCATGGTAGTAAAAGTGAACAGCCGTGAATTGCAGGAACGTGCAGGGTATACCAGTCACCATCCGCGCTGGGCCATCGCGTTTAAATTCAGAGCCAAGCAAGCGACCACCAAACTCGAAAATGTCGAATACCAGGTAGGCAAGATCGGTTCCATAACCCCGGTGGCTAAAGTGGCTCCTGTGCCGCTGGCCGGAGTGACGATCTCTTCCATTTCACTGCACAATGCGGACTTTATCGAAGAAAAAGATCTCCATCTCAACGATACGGTTTTGATCGAACGGGCAGGAGATGTGATCCCGTATATCGTCAAAGCCATGCCCGAATTGCGGGATGGCAGTGAACAAAAGATCATATTTCCGGAATTCTGCCCGGTTAATGATACGGAGACTCCCGTGAAACTGGTGCGCACAGAAGGCGAAGCCGCCTGGCGCTGTCCCATTTGCGTGTGTGGCGCCCAGGATTTACAGCGGATCATTTTCCACGTTTCCAAGCCTGCGATGAATATCGATGGTATGGGGAAATCCATTGTCGAACGTTTTTATGAATTGGGCTGGATCCGGAACATTGCCGATGTGTACAATCTCGACTATGAAAAGATAGGCCAACTGGAAGGCTTTGGTCAAAAATCTGCGGATAACCTGAAGGAAGCTATCGAAAAGGCCAGACAAAGTCCTGTCTATCGGGTGCTCCACAGTTTGGCCATTCACCACCTGGGAAAAAAGGTCTCCAAATTGTTGGCTCAGGAAATCAACCATGTGCTGGACCTTTGCAACTGGACAGAAGAAGATTTCACCAACATAAAAGATGTGGGACCCAAAGTGGCCGAGAACGTGATGCAATTCTTCGCCGAAGAACGCAACGTGGAGATGTTGAAAAAAATGGAATCCTTTGGCGTGAATCTGAAACAAACTGAAGCAGATAAACCCAGGGAAATTTCAGCAGACGCTCCTTTGGCCGGGAAAACCATTCTTTTCACAGGTACCCTGGAGAAGATGAGCCGCAAGGAAGCTCAGATGAAAGCAGAAGCTGCTGGAGCCCGGAATATCAGTGCTGTAAGCTCGAAACTATCTATTCTTGTGGTTGGTGAAAAAGCCGGTTCCAAACTCAAAAAGGCGCAGGCTGTCGGCACGATCCAAATACTCACAGAAGATGAATTTCTGGAATTGGTAGGATAAAGGTCATAAATACTGAGTAATTCCGTGAATTACCTTTATGTTCCCCCAAGCCATTCACTAAACTACAATAACCACCATGAAAAACTTATTACTAACCTTAGTCCTGCTATTGTCCGCTTGTTTTGTATTTGGGCAGCCGGATAGCCCCAAACCCATCATTTTTATTACCGATGCCAGCGGCTCTATGTGGCAGAAAATTGGCGAAGACTACAAAATTTCCCTTGCCCGGGAAGTACTTGTTGACCTTACCTCTGGTATGGCAGAAAACCAACCAGTAGGATTGGTAGCCTACGGACACCGCAAAAAAGGATCCTGTGGTGATATCCAGGAGTTGCTCCCTATGACGAATACGGATAAGTCGGCTTTTCAAAAACAAATGAAAGCCCTCGATCCATTGGGAAAAACACCCCTGGCACAATCGGCAAAATTTGTCATTGGAAAGCTGAAAAAAAGCGGAGAATCTGCCACCATCATTCTCATTACAGATGGGATTGAAACCTGTGAAGGCGTCCTCTGTGACGTAGTTAAAGAAGCCAAGGAGAGCGGCATTGATTTTGTGATGCATATCGTTGGTTTTGACCTTGGTGATGCCGATCGCGCTCCCCTTGAATGTGCAGCCAGAGCAGGAGGCGGTTTGTATATCGATGCTTCTGATAAAGACCAGTTGGCTAATGCACTGGAAAAAACCACTGAAATAACCGTAGATGTTCCAAAAGGACGATTATCTGTACTTGTTAAAAGAAACGGCGTTTTGGTTGATGGTGCTATCCGGGTTTTAAAGCCCGGAACCAATGATGATATTACCGGCACCCGAAGTTACAAAAGCCCGGAAACCAATCCTGCACTGATCAATGTACCTGCAGGAACTTACGACGTGGAGGTGAGTGTCGTCGGACAGCGGGGGATTCCGGTTATGAAAAAAGAAAGTATTGTGGTTAATGAATCGGAAATCAATGAGCAAATTTTTGATTTTACCTCAGGACACCTTACCGTAGAAGTGACCAGCCAGGGAGACCTGCATGATGCCACGATAAAGATCCGCAGGTATGGAGAAACCAGGGAGATTACTGCAGCCAGAAGTTATGCCCATGAAGGCAGCAATCCTGTCAAAAAAGAACTGGCACCCGGAGTCTATGATGTCATCGTTCAGTCAGTGAATATTAAAGGAGCTTCTTCAAAAGGTATCCTGGGCAGGATTCATGTCAAACCAGGAGAAACGACC
This sequence comes from uncultured Bacteroidota bacterium, assembly GCA_942492125.1. Taxonomy (GTDB): domain Bacteria; phylum Bacteroidota; class Bacteroidia; order Chitinophagales; family Saprospiraceae; genus BCD1. The sequence continues at coordinate 407,566 of CALODM010000031.1, read as the reverse complement.
AGGCTTAGGCATGAGTTCCAAAGTGCAGAACTGTCTGTAGGAGCTATGAAAAATGGCGTATTGTGTGACGCTTCTGTGAATATTCTTGCTGCGCAAGGGGGGCATTCGGTCGAAGCGAGAAGAACCTATGCTGATGCTTCTTCCAACCCCAGGAAGTTCCTGCTGAGTCCGGGAACTTACCAGGTGGTCGTGCAAGGAATTAAAGTAGACGGGGACCCTCAGGAAACGTTTACGATCACACTAAAAGATGGCGATACGGTAGAACGAATGGTGAAGTGGTAGTATGATTTTTTTTTGCAGTGTATTTTTTGCGTCATGCAGATTCCGCAGATAAGCGCAGAAAAAATTAAGGGAATAACCGCAACTTTGCTCAGTAATTTGCGGGAAGTTTATCTTTTTCCTTCGACTACAATGGCGATCTCCCCCCTGACTTTTTCCTGTTCTCCAAAATAGGCGATCAGGTTTTCCAGCGTATTTGTGCGCACTTCTTCGTGCAGTTTACTCAATTCCCGGCACACGGCTGCTTTCCTGTCAGGACCACAAAATTCGGACAATTGCGTCAGGCATTTTACCAGTCGGTTGGGAGATTCGTACAACACAAAAGTGTGCTCTAGGGATGCCAGATAAATCAGCCGGGTCTGGCGTCCTTTTTTGTGCGGCAAAAAACCTTCATAATGAAATTTATCACAGGGAATTCCCGAGGCTACCAATGCCGGAACAAATGCCGTTGCCCCCGGCAGACATTCTACTTTGATGCCTTCCTGGACACAGGCACGGATCAATAAAAAACCGGGATCGGATATGCCGGGAGTACCTGCATCCGATACCAGGGCAATATTGACGTCTTCTGATTTTAACTGGTCAACAAGCCCCTGGGTGATCTTGTGTTCATTGTGCGCATGGTAGGAACGCAGCGGCGTCTCAATCTCATAATGCGACAATAGTTTTCGGGTGACACGTGTATCTTCAGCCAGGATGATATCTGCTTCTTTTAACATCCGTATGGCTCGTAAAGTGATGTCTTCGAGGTTGCCGATAGGTGTGGGTATGATGTGGAGCATGATGAATTTATTGAAAATCTTTATTCAAAATTCAGGACCCCTTGTTCGTGATTAAATTTGAACAAGTAATCCTGATTAAGGATTTAAGCAATATTTTTTCAGGATGTAAACAACACATGGAAGTTACCTCCTTCGTTCTTTTTTTATCAATGGTTAGGTTGCCTTCTTGCTCAATTCCCAAAAATACATGCCCAGGTTGATCAGAATATAGAGCAAAACATTCACACTAAAAGCCGCTCCCTTTAAAAAAAAGAGCAATATCAATGAGACAGCTATAAAGGTAAACTGAATTTCATTGCCTGCCCACTTAAAAGATTTAAACTTAAAACTAAACATCGGAATTTCGGCATTCAACAGCCAACTGAACAAGGCGATCACAATATATAAAAACCACTGATTGGTGACCAGGGAACGAAGGCCGAAATAATCGAAATGATAAGTTAGCATTAAACCTGCCATAAAGACCGTAACAGCCGGTGTGGCGATACCGATAAAACTATCCGTTTGCCGTTCATCAAGATTAAACCTGGCCAGTCTCAACCCTGAAAATACAGTCAGCAAAAAAGCTGGTGTTGCAGCCCATGAAAAGCTTATTTCGGTATGGCCTTCCAAGCCAAAAAGCAATAATACATAAAGAATCACTCCCGGAACTACACCAAAAGAAACCATATCTGCCAGGGAATCAAGCTCTTTGCCAATGGTTGAACTAACCTTCAACATACGTGCCGCACCACCATCCATCCAATCAGCAATTCCGGCAAAGAACAACAGGTAAAAAGCAGTCATAAATTGTGCATCAATCACTGCGATCACGGTGGCACTCCCCAGAAAGAGGTTGATTAATGTGATGGCATTAGGAATATGTTTTTTCATGAATAGTGTGACTTAAACCTGATAATGTTTCATTACAAATCTCCAAACGGCCGTAAGCGCGATATTCGCGGAATATTCAATATTTTTCAACCGGTCTTTGGACAATTGCAATTTACGGGTAAAGATATCGTTTTCATTGCAAACACAAACCCAGACCGTACCTACAGGTTTATCGGGTTTGCCACCACCGGGGCCGGCAATGCCCGAAATAGAAACAGCGATATCCGTATTCATGGCTTTAAGAGCCCCCTTGGCCATTTCGATCACTGTGGCTTCACTGACGGCTCCATGTTGCTCCAGTGTTTGGGATTGAACGCCGAGCAAATTCATTTTGAGCTCATTGCTATAGGAAACAATACCGCCCAGGAATACTTCTGAAGACCCGGGAATGGTCGTGAGCAGGTGAGAGACAAACCCTCCGGTACAGCTTTCGGCTGTAGATAAGGTTATCCTTCGTTCCCGGCAACGTTTCAGGACAACTTCTGCAAGGGTCTCTTTTTCATACCCAAAAACAAATTCCGAAAGTTCTTCAACGATCTTTTCAACACCTTCATCAACTGCTTTTTGGACATCTTCCCCATTTTCAGCCCTGGCACTCAGGCGAACTCTTACCGTTGCCTTACTGGGTAAAAAAGCCAGTTTTATGAAGTCGGGTAAAGTCTCTTCAATGTGACTTATTTTATCCGCCAACACAGATTCTCCGATGCCGGCCGTTCGGATGGTTCGGTGGATGATGGGATAGACCTGGAAGCGTTTTACCAGTCTGGGGATTACTTCGTTTTCCATGAGGTACTGCATTTCATAAGGAACGCCGGGCATGGAAATCAACACGGTATCCTCAAGGTCGAACCACATGCCTGGGGCCGTCCCCATTTTGTTCTCCAGCAGCACAGTATTGGCAGGCAGCATACTCTGCATTTTATGCCCTTCCGTTGGGTTGATTCCGTATTTTTTGACCAAGCCGGTGATATGGTCATAGGTTGACTGGCTGAAGACCATTTCCACATTCATATAATCGGCTAAGGCTATCTTGGTGATATCATCTTTGGTAGGTCCCAGACCGCCGGTGATCAGGACTACATCTGCTACTTCCCGGGCTTGACGGATACTTTCAATGATCTCCTGGTGTGCATCGCCGGAAGTGATGATTTTGACGACTTTAGCGCCGGCCATGTTAAGTTGTTGGGCCATCCAGGCAGAATTCGTATCAATAATTTGACCGATGAGAATTTCATCTCCGATCGTTACGATGCTTACTTTCATTAAGCCGTTATTTTTTAAAACAATTACAAAAAATCCACTCTTTTCACAGCTGCATAGTTAATCAATTTCTTAGACTGTAATGCTTATTTAGGAACAAGTCCTTCCCAAATTGGTTTTCTGATTTTTTTTGCTTTATTTACTGTTTAAAAGGAGAACAGGAAGAAACACCATAATTTACCTCATTTTCAGAGGAATCCAAAATATTACTTTAATGGCAAGTCAGAAAAAATTCGGAGCTTTTGCCGGTGTATTTACACCCTCCCTTTTGACCATTTTAGGGGTGATAATGTACATGCGACTGGGTTGGGTTGTCGGTAATTCGGGTTTAATAGGAACAATACTCATAATTGTTGTCGCTCACGTTATTTCAATCACAACAGGTTTAAGTATTTCCTCCATTGCGACGGATAAAAAAGTTGGTGCGGGCGGGGTTTATTATGTTTTATCAAGAAGCCTTGGCCTTCCCATCGGTGGGGCGATAGGTGTGACCTTATTTGCCGGAACGGCATTGAGCATAGCGTTGTACCTGATTGGGTTCGCCGAAAGTTTCAATGCTTATTTAGGGTTGCAGACGGATATTAACGGGCTGCGCATTGGTGGTTCTCTGGCACTGCTGTCGCTCACGATTTTAGCTTTTATCAGTACTTCCCTTGCTCTGAAGGCCCAGTTTTTTATTCTGGCAGCGATTGGTATTTCTTTGATATCTATCTTCTTTGGCACATCACCGGATACTCCGCAGTCATTGCCATTTTTCAGTACAGAAGGGAGCGTATCCATGGAGGCTGTATTTGCAGTCTTCTTCCCGGCAGTCACCGGATTTACGGCTGGAATAGCTATGTCTGGGGATTTGCAAAACCCCAAAAAAGCAATACCTGTGGGAACCTTGTGGGCCATAGCAGTCGGGTTTGCGGTTTATGTGGGATTGGCCACCTTTATTTTTTTCTCGGTTGATTCAGAAGTATTAAAGACCGATAATAATATTTTGCTGAAGCTGGCATTGTTTGCTCCTGCAGTAGTAGCAGGTATCTGGGGAGCAACCCTGTCGTCTGCTCTTGGCGGAATTCTTGGCGGACCGAGAATATTACAGGCCATGTCGGTGGACAAGATAACGCCTAAATTTTTTGCTAGGGGAATTGGTAAAGCCAATGAACCGCGCAATGCCCTGATTCTTACGGTAATCATTGCCCAGTCGGGTATTTTGATCGGTGAACTGGATACGATTGCCCGTGTTTGTTCCATGTTTTATTTGACCGCCTACGGTTTCATCAACCTTTCCTTCTTTTTGGAAAGTTGGGCGAGCACCGATTTTAATCCAACATTTAAAGTCAAAAGATGGTTTGGCCTTGTCGGGTTTGTGGCCACCTTCATCGTGATGTTTAGATTGGATATGGTGGCGATGCTTGTTGCTTTTTTAGTGATTGGCGGAATCTATTTTTGGCTGGCGAAAAGAGAATTGGCACTCGGTTCCGGAGATATTTGGCATAGCGTATGGTCATCGGTTGTTAAGACCGGTTTGCGTCGAATGGATGATAAGACCGATCACAAAAGAAATTGGAAGCCGAATGTATTATTGTTTAGCGGAGGCACCAATCATCGTCCCTACTTGCTGGAGTTTAGTAAAGAACTCGTTGGTAATCGTGGCATAGTAACCAATTTTGATTTATATGAAAATCAGGAAGCAGCAGTTTTATTTCCCAAACATAAACAAAGCGTAAGCGACGATATATTAAAAAAGTATGGTGTTTTTGGTCGGCGGATTGAGGTCAAAAATGTATTCAAAGGCATCGAGTCCATTGCGTCTACGTTTGGCTTTTCAGGGATTGAGCCCAATACCATTCTGATGGGATGGGCCAAAAATACCAAGGATCCGATTTGGTTTGCCCAAATGACCCAAAAACTCATCGATCTCGATTACAATGTGCTCTATTTGGATTATGACGAACGCTTTGGGTTCAGGAAGTACGCACAAATCGACTTGTGGTGGCGTGGTGTTGGCAGCAATGCAGAATTGATGTTGAACGTAGCCAAATTTTTAATTGCTTCAGAGCTTTGGCGCAATGCCCGAATCCGGATTGTCCTGGTAGATGAAACGAATAGTCACAAAAAAATTATCGAAAAAAAAATAAATAAACTGCTCGAAGAAACCAGGGTCGTGGCTTCGGTTAAAGTAATTGGTAATGCAATAGAAAAACGCACTATTTATGAACTGATGAAAGTTTATTCTATCGATACGGATCTCGTCCTGGTGGGTATCCCGGCTATAAAAAAAGATGATGTTGAGAATTTCGTTTCCTCCTCCAATGATTTGGTGGGAACTATCGGTACCACATTATTGGTAAAAGCTTCGTCCCAGTTTGATGATGTGAATTTTATTTCAACAGATGATGCCGTTCCTCCTGCTGCGCTTGACGATACCAGTCTGTTACCGACACCAACTCCGGTTTCGGAGTCGGCCTTAGAAAAGGAAATTGAAAAATTTGAAAAAGGCTTTGAAACAGCAACAGCCTCTTTTATTGAAAATACCATTCATCCGATTGAAGAAAAGTATTCCGGGCTTTATCAATTGATCTTGTATGAATTAAAAAAGCTGGAATCAATTGGTGTCTCCCCAAATAATATTCACCAACATTTTGCGGTCTTTTTACAGCAGGTTCATAACAAATTCCAGCTCATCAGGAACGAAGAGTTGCCAATTCTCCACGAGATTTTTGCGGAAGACAATCATCAATACCTGGAGGCCATTGAGACCTTATTTGCGGAGATGCCTGCCCGGTTGAAGATAGAAGTAAACGGTAAAAATACATTCATTAAATACAAAAAAGTCGGAGGCTTGCTCAAATACCAGACAATGCTCCCCTTTATTCGGGATATCTATGTTGATTTTGGCCAAAGGTGCTTTGAGCATCTGTTCAAAACAAGCGAGGACCTGATTGCGAAAATTTATGCTTTGTTCGAATTGAATGGCTTACATGAAAACAAACAAAACAGGAAAGCCGAAATTTTGGAGATGTTAACAGAAATGAAACATTCCATCAAAGAACAAAGCGCCTTTTTTCAAAATCTTTCCGAGCAAATCAACTTGCAGTTACGTACAGCCAGTCGATATTTTTGTAATGAATTAGTCGGTCTGATTCAACAACCGGACTTTGGAAGGGAATTATCCCTTTTGAAGAAGGAATTCCGTAAAAAGCAAGCCAAAAACAACGATGAAGTACTTTGGTTCTTTCCGGATAACTGGTACAGGAACCAGGATGTTATTCATACTTCTATTGAAACTGATCTAAAGCTGGCAGAGTCAAACCTGTTGGTCAATAAAGGGTTGGAAAGTTTGCTGTTAGCACTGAAAGAAGGCGTAGATCAACGTGTTGAAGCACAATTTTCGTCGGATTTAGCCATTATTCAGACCATTAAGGAGGAATATGAAACCGGTAGCGGTATCCAATCCTTGGACAAATTTCAGATCGACGAAAATATTTTTGTGGAGGCAGAAACATTTATGCAAAATTTGAAAACACCCATCAAGCCCATTTCGAAGCTTTTTGAGGAGGATGCAGTCCTGATGAGTCAGGCCTTGATGGAAGACTTTGAGACATTGCAGTTGGAAGGGATGCTGCCCATTACCCTGGATTTGCCGAAAATTGCAGATTTCATCATCGAGTCAAAATTGATTGGAGCTGTTCATGAGCATTTAGAACACTATTTGAGGGACGTTTCGAATAGCTATTTTAACCAGACCAATAGAATCAACCTGTTGAAATATTCTTTATCTGAAACCAAAGAGCGTAAAGAGATTGGTGAATTACTGGAAAAAATGCAGGCCAGGTTTGCGGAAGAAAATGAATTATTTCAGATTGCAAGACAGCGATTTAATGAAAAAATGCGAACGATAGAGTATAACCTGCAAATGGAACTCGACACCCATTATCTGGTTGAACATGCTGATAATTGGAGTAGATATATAAGTGTGTCCAAACGCAAAAAAGGCTTTACAAAGTTCAGCGAACAAGTCAAGACAACATTATCAGGGTGGTATGAGGATATGGGGAGCATCCTGTCTGCCAAGCAGCATGAATCTACTGTTTCTGTTTTTGAATCGAAATATGAAGTAAAGAGCAACATTGAACTGGGGCTTAATTTCGTGCACGCCATATATCCCGATAAGGCTGTTCTGAAAGCATTGCCTTTTTATTATAAACAGCTCTTTCAAGGGAAACAACTACCTGTGCAGTATGATTATATTGGCAGGCACAGAGAACTGGCACAGCTGGATAAAGCACTTTCGGAAAACAGGAATGGTGCGATCCTGGTCGCAGGAAAAAGTGCCTCCGGAAAAACCCATTTTTCAGAATATATCGCGGATGTCAAATTTAAAGGAAAGGTTTTTAAAATCGATTCCTTTGGAAAACAAGGGACGGTCACTGAGTTTAATAAAACCATAGCCACTGCAACAAAACAAAAGGGTGCTGCGGAGCAATGCCTTTCTGCTTTGCCAAAGGGTTCTGTTCTTGTGTTCAATGATATTGAAGTCTGGTGGGATCGAAAATCAGAGCAGGATGCCTTGTCTCTATTGATTGAATTGATTGAAAAATATCACCAGAGACTTACCTTTATTCTCAATGTTAATTTACATGCACTGATGGCCTTGAGCAAGCAAAGGGCTATTAAAAAAGTGGTGACATCAACCATTACCTTATTTCCTGTTACTAAAGAGGCTTTACAGGCCATTATATTGGAGAGGCATAAAATAGGTGGCTTGGATATGGAATTTCGGGGAGAAGAAAACAGGTTTGAAGGCAAACATTTCAAACACCTGATAAATAAAATTTATGCGGAAAGTAATGGTAATGTTGGCCTTGGCCTGCAAATTTGGTTAAGGCAAATTGAGACGGTTTCCGAGAACAAAATTATTATAAAAGAATTGCCTACGCTCGAAATACTAAAAGTAAACGAAGCCCAATGGAAATGGGTGCTCTACCAGTTCGTCCTCAATAAAAACCTGACAAAAGCAAAATTGTCAGCTTTGTTTGGAGAGGATATGATTGAAATAGATAGCTTTTTGAAGGAACTACTGAATGCCGAAATAGTGGAAGAAGTCAATAAAAACATTTTTACATTAAATAATGTAGTCAAACCCAATATTGAAAACTGGTTGGAAAATTACCAGGTTTTAAATTAGGGAAAGAAATTCGCATATGCAGTTAATCAATAAAATTCCATTTTCAATGTTATTCCTTTTAGGAATCGTCGGAGTCCTGCTACTGCTAGGTTTTAGTCTCTACCGGAAGTTGATTTTGCCCAGAATATTGCTCAAGGAAAATGGTCAATCTCATTACGAAGGGCTCATACAACTGGAAATAGTATCGTGGGCAATTTTTGTCCTGGCGGTTATTTATTACGGACTGGTGAAAAGTTTACCCGTAACGCTCATATTGTTAGGATTGGTTTTGTTCGCGTTTTTTGACTTTTGGAGAAATTATTTTACCGGTATTAGTTTAAAGTTTGGACATAAACTTCAAATAGGAGATTATATTTCAGTAAACGGGCATTCGGGAAGAATACTGGCTTTTGGAAATCGGGCATTAAAAATGATCAATGAGGAAGGGGAAGAAATGTTGATGCCCTACACACTGATCAATAAAGAAGTCAAAATCGGGCAGAAGAGTACGCCTCAGATACTGTATAAACCCCTTGTGTTGGAAAATATTCCAATGGGAAAAAAGGACCTGAAGAAGAACATAGAAAAAGCCATCTTTAGCAATCCATGGATTCTTATTTCCAGCCCTGTCCATATTGCCATTGAAAAGGATCAGGTTTTGCTGAACTTTTATGTTCTGAACAATGAATTCTTTGAAAAAGCCAGACGACAACTGGTTAAAGACCTTGGGATCAAAGAATAGAAAATTTATCAGGAAGCGTTTGATTTTATCGCAGGAATATGGTAGAATGGGATCCTCTGCACTATTTATATTTCTTCCAGAACGGATTCCCCTTTGGATTGATCTCCTGAAGTCCATTGCCACATTTCATGTAACCTTATTTTCCCGGTTGGCAATATTTCAGGTTTTGAAAAACACCTGCCTGTTTTTATTGCTCCCTGTTTGTTGATCTGATGGTACCGCATATCAATATTACCGGCCTCATCTACCCATCCGATCAGGTGGCCCTTGATAATCTCTCCTCCGGAATAGGCCGAAGTCAAAATATTGCCTGCTTGTTGATACAGAAAAATTGTTTCGGAGGAGGTCTCTCCGTTTTCAGCATTTCTCACAACCCTGAATCGTTTATTGTGGTAGTTTATCGCCATTTTTTAAACCAAAAGATTGAAGCAGGAACAAAGGTAATTTCTTTTGAGTATTAAGCAGCGATCATCGGGTTAAATTAGATAGCAAATTCGGGCGTCTGTAAAGTTTTGAAAGCTTCTTCCAGGTCATTTTTCCGACTGGCTGCCTGCAGTTTTTTTTGCCATTGGAGGACCGTTCTTTTTGCCGGGGCACTAACAAGTGCATTAAACCTTTCGGCCGGTTTGGTAAAATATCTGCCAGCGTTAGGTTCCACAGCCATTCTGTTAATGATAGAATGCAACAAAAAGATTTCCCTTCTCCGCTTTTCCAGGTCAATGATTTTGATCTGGATCTGGTAAGCCAGCATCAAATGGAAAGACTCCCGGTCTTGCAGGTAAACGATATTTTCCTTTACCAGGAGGTCTGTAGCATCACTGATATTCCCGGCACCGGTCAATTCAGATTCCAGTACAGCAATCGTCTTCTTCAGGTTGTCGATGACATTTCGTTGTTTTTTATAGGATCTTTGAAACTGATGGATGGTTTTTAACAACCAGATATTGGCCGAGATCAGTTGAAGGTGATATCCGATCTTTTTGAGGTTGTTGAATTTGATGCCTTTGGTAAACAGATAAAGGATTAAGGTCAGTGCACTCAAAAAAACCAGCCAAAGCAGAAGGTCTTTATCCACTAAAGGAGTGGCTTTGGGTTGTATGAAATAACCAAAAATGTATTCAGGGTGTTTATGCATTGCATTTGGATTTTTTGGTGGTTGTGTAGGTATAAATATATAAGAAATAGGGGTGCCAAAAAGTTCCCCAAGGGTGGGTTTGTGGGCAAAAAAATCACCCGGACGACATTTTAGCGAATTTTCGCTAAAATTTTTCATCAAGACTTTACTTAATCCAAAAAATCCCCTATTTTCGTAGCGAAAATTCGCTAAATTGGGTAGTGTTGACATTTTTAAAAAGCTAAAAACAAAAAATTATGCCGGATACCATTAAAGAATCAGCCACCTTAAAAGGTGGAGAATTTATAATCAAAGACAGTACCGTAGAAAGTACTTTTATCCCGGAAGATGCCAATGAGGAGCAAATGATGATCGCGGAGATGACACGGGATTTTATGCAAAATGAAATTTGGCCTGTTTTGGAAAAGATAGAAAAACAGGAAGCAGGTGTTTCCACGGGGCTTATGGAAAAAATGGGTGAGCTGGGATTGTTGGGAGCGCACATGCCCGAAGATTTTGGAGGAATGGCACTCGATGAAAACACCAATACCCTGATCGCCGATGCCATCGGACCTGCAGGGCCGTTTACGGTAACTTTTGCTGCACATACGGGAATCGGTATGTTGCCGATTTTGTATTTTGGTACGGATGAACAAAAAGAAAAATATCTCCCGAGACTTATCTCCGGAGAATTGAAAGCCTCGTACTGTCTTACCGAGCCTGGTTCCGGTTCTGATGCCCTGGCAGCTAAAACAAGAGCAGACCTGACAGAAGATGGTCAACACTACATCATCAATGGTCAGAAAATGTGGATCACCAATGCCGGGTGGGCTGATATTTTTATTGTATTTGCACAGGTTGACGGCGATAAATTTACGGGATTCATTTTGGAAAAAGATATGGAAGGGTTGACTCTTGGAGCGGAGGAAGATAAGCTCGGTATCAAGGGTTCTTCTACACGACAAGTATATTTCGAAAATGTAAAGACGCCTGTCGATAGTGTTTTGGGAGACATAGGCAAAGGTCACCTCATAGCTTTTAATGCTTTGAACATTGGCCGGTTTAAATTGTCTGCGCTGAGTTTGGGGGGCGCTAAAAAAAGTATAGAAACAGCCATTCAATATGCTAATGAGCGCTACCAGTTTAAAGTACCCATTGCTTCATTCGGAGCGATAAAGTACAAACTGGCAGAGCAGGCTATCCAGTTGTTTGCCAATGAAAGTGCTTTGTTCTGGACCTCCAATATGCTTACCGAAAAGAAAAAAGAATTTGAAGCGGAGGGCATGAGTTTTGGACAAGCCAAACTCAAAGCTGCTGAAGAATATGCTATCGAATGTGCTTTATTGAAAGTTGGTGGGTCGGAAGCGCTCGACTATATCGTTGATGAGACGTTACAGATCCACGGGGGGATGGGCTATTCAGAAGAAGGAACTGCTGCCCAGGCTTATCGTGATGCCAGGATCAACAGAATTTATGAAGGTACCAATGAGATCAACAGGCTCCTTTCCGTCGATATGCTTCTGAAGCGTGCCATGAAAGGAAGGATCGATATCGTAGGTCCGGCATGGGAAGTGCAAAAGGAACTGGCTTCAATGCCAGGCTTCAACCAGCCTGAAGGTGCTTACGGACAAGAGATCAAAGCCTTGAGTGAATTCAAAAAAACAATCCTCATGGTTGCCGGGGGAGCTGCCAAAATGCAAATGGACGGGCAGCTTGACCTGAAAAACGAACAAGAGATCATCATGAATGTTGCGGATATGATGCTGGATGTTTTCAACGCCGAAGGTTTGTTGCTTCGTGTAATGAAACTGGCTGAAAAAGATCGTAAGCAACCGCAGGAAATTTACGATGCCATGCTGAGGGTTTTCTTCCACGATGTGAATGGACGAATTGCTAAAAACGCTACGGATGCCCTCGCTTCTTTTGCGGAAGGAGACTTGTTGCGCACCTTCATGATGGGGGTCAAGCGTTTTACCAAATACCCGCCGGTCAATGTTAAAGAAGCACGCAGGAAGATCGCCGATGTGATGATCGCTGCCAACGAATATTGTTTTTAATCTAAAGGATATTACTTTTTTAAGCCGGAACTGCCACGACAGTTCCGGCTTTTTTATCTTTCCACTTTCCTCAAATACCGCTCATTCCGCCAGTCGGGAAAGTTGAATGATTTCCAGGATTGCGCCTTTTGGGCATTCACAAACCTTTCTTTTTTTCTATTCAGTTCTTCTTTTATACCCTTTTTTTCAGCGACGGAGCCAGTGAGTAATTGGTCTTTATTTCCCAATAAAACGAACAGGTTGTGATCCGGGATCATGGAAATCAGAAAGTAAGTATCTATTGCCTGTGTTGAGCTTCCGGATAAATTGAATTTCGTTATGGCAATGTGCCAGTTGATACTCGAAAATACCAATAAGGTGAAATAAAAGAACCAGGCATTTTTTTGCACCAGATAGAAAAAGGATTTCGGAACCCTGACTTTTTCCCCGACGGTCCACAGGCCATATAAAACCAAAATGAGGAAGAAAAACACCCCAATTCTTTTGTATGCCAATCCATAAGCCTGGATGTAATGAAAATTACGCATGCCTACGGAAAGGGTAAGGATCGTATTTTGGATGATCCAGGCATACACGAGGTGTTTGATGAATTTATTCCCGGGCAAAAAATTTATATTCCCGCGGAAAAACCACAGGATCACCGCCATGGCCAGGATGATGGCCAGAATAAGCAGTGAGGTTCCCTGATGAACGAATTGGCTCAATTCCGGTGCGCTTCGTTTTTCAGATGAAAACCAAACATAAACCAAATCCAGTATATTGACGATAGCCAGTTGTAAGTTGAGTAAGGCCAAAACCATTAACCCGATTTTGTATTCCTTTTTAAGACTTAAGCTGTTAAGGCTGGAAAAATAATCCTGTACCTTTCGCCTCTTGCGCTCCAGATGCTCTGTCTTGCCGGCTTCTCTTTTATTGAAAAAATCATTGGTTCTGGAAGTGAAAAATATGCCGCCAAAAAGCATTAAACCTGTGAGTACAAGCAATAACATGGCAGGATCAATTTTTAAGGACTGTATCCTTGAAAATACTCCAGTCAGCCTATTATATAACTGCGCAAATTTGGGATTGGCATGGTAATAAATCCAGAAAAAAGTGACCAACAGCAGGATGGGAATAACCAGGAGTGTAATTTTTTTCCGGAAAGCCTTCCAAAAAGAATTTTTTTGTTCGCCTGTACTGCTAATCAAAATACTGACAGGCGATTCAAAGAAGTTGGTGATTCCCAGAATACCGGCATTTAAAAATGATTTTACAGGCAGTGGCTGATTAAATCCCATCCAAAGTATTAAAGAAATGATCCAGGCTGTTTTGGCGTAATAAGAGTTGTTGATAACGATCAAAACAGCAGATAATAAAGTGCCGATGGCCGCAATCATTACGACACCAGAAAAAGTGGATAGTCCTTTTTCTTTAATAAAGATAAGCAAAAGAAAAAGGCTGAATATAAAAGTGTTCACGCCCCAGGTCTGCTTCCAAAATAAAAAGGCAAAGATCAGACCACTGGAGAAAGCCAGTATTTTTAGCAAATTTGAATTATTCATGGTCTTTGATTATAGTTTTTAACAGTAGATATCCGAGCGATAAAAGACAGAAAAATACAAGGACGATTCCCAATTGCCGGATGTGTTCAATGGGGTTGGCCATTGTTTGAAAAATATCATTGAAAATGCTGCCGGGGCTTAACAATATGTCCCAACTGTTCCATCTTTGAAATCGGCCCAGGTAAATGCCCAGGCTGCATAAAGCCAGGGAGATCAAAACAAACAGACCGGCAGTATTTTTGTGTATGTGTTCAGCCCAAAATTTCCGGGCGTAAATCAGGGAGAAAAAACCTAGGAGCAATCCTGTCCAGGCGAATGCAAAAAGCATGGTCGTATCATACCAAAGCGGTAAAGGAGGCCTGGGCTTTAAGTGGATAATATCGGTTACCAGGTAAGGGGCATTGGGAAGAAATAATAACCAGCACAACAGTGCAGGCCAGATAAATATTTTGCCCACCACGGCATACATTTTTTCGAGTTTGTAGGCAATCAAAAACGGTATCCAGGCCAGGAAAAGATTCCAGACGAGAAACAAAAAGACCCATTGCCCACCATGCTGCATGGATCGTGCTAGATCAAAAGGAGTAATAAAAGCTTCGGTTTTATAAAGCCGGAAAATCAATAATAATCCATTGAAAGCAGTGCTTGACAACAACAAGAGCAGTATTTTTTGTTTTGGAGAAGGCGCTAACCACTGTCTTTGGAATTTTGAAAGCATCATTTGTAAAGTGTTTTGGATTAAATGAATAAGGGGATATCTTCTGAAGGCAAACCTTTCATGGAGTTGCGAAGCAGGAAGAGTGGTTCTCTAAGCAGGTGCTCAAATTTCCAGCGATGAACAGGAGTCAAGGTTCTGCCTCGTTTAAAGGCTTCCAAGAATAAACGCCAGCACTCCGGGAAGGACAGCCAGCCAATGCAGACTACGCCATAGAGATATAGGGAGCGTTTGCCATTGCCCAAAAGGCAAAATTGCATGCGCACTTCATCAACTACATGACTGCTGTACCCCAACAATACATGGAGCGTATCGTGATCCTCAAATTTTGGCAGCATTTCGAAGCCCTGGCTGTTTAGGAAATGATAAACTTCCTTGCCCAAACTCCCGGGCCGAAAGTCACCTAATTGTTCTTTTGTCCAGGACCAGGCTTTTTGGCGTCGTTTAAAAATGATGCCATAAACAGGATAGGACCAACGAAACAATTGCGCCATAATCCAGCCCCGCAGTTGGAAAGCCGGTAGTTTTTTGTCGATGATTAAAGTGTCAATTGTCATATTTAAAAGTACTTTGTTTTTCAAAGTAGTTGGGTAAAAAAATTTTAATATTGTGTTTTACTCTGATTTATCCTGGAGGACTGCTCTATCTGATTTCAATAAATATTGCAGGGCGATTCTGTTCTCGGGATTTCGATCAAAAGTATAAAGGGTAAGGATGAAAACCCATTCCAATGGTTTCATAAGTATATATACCAAATCAGAAAGATGTTTGTGTTCAAAAACATAATAGTATTTATGAATCACCTTCCCGACCTTATTATAGTTTTTGCGAATTATCCTATGTAGTCCCGGGAATTTTTCCTGAATCACATCTTCAAATGCATTTGAAATGAGCAGCTGTCTGTTGCAAATAATCAGACCTCCGTTTCTGATACCGAACCGTTCGGGTTTGACAACCTCTTTATGCCCGTTGGCGGCTACCGAACATAAATAATGGCCTCCGCAAATGACATTATCACAGAGGTGATCCCACTCTGAAAGCCCGTGTTTGTAAGTGTCCGTAAATGCTCTTATAGAAGAATCGGGTTTTTGCCCAAAAATCATAAGAACCCCTGTCAAAAGAAAAACTATGGGCAGGATAAAAAGCATCAATATTGGGTATTTATAAAATGGATGGAGTGTTAAAATGGTCCAGGCAATTTTTGAAATTCCTTGTTCAGAATCGAGCTTACCCTGCACTACCCGTTTGATAACCGCTTTTTGGTTTTCTATCAGAGCAATGAGGAACAATAAAAGGATAGCAAAATTACCCATCATGGATATTGGGAACTCAATGTGAAATAATAGCGCAATATTCATAATTACCCCAATTAATAAAATGCTGTTTAGCATCACTTCCGGGATAGGAGGAGCTAACTTCTTCCTGTTTGTGGAATAGAAGAACAATATTATACAAAGAGCCATTAAAGCATAAATTGTCAACTTGTGATCTGGTGAAAAGGTCGCACTTTCATGGCAACAATCATTTGTTAGCCCAAAATCAAAAATGGATAAATAAAAAGCAGGAAGCCCCACAACAGTGGTTATTTCCAGGATTTTTGTCAAGATTGACCCAAATAACCTTTTTCCTTTTACGAGGTATTTTACAAAGTCGATAAGGACAAGGATAGATGGAATGGAAAACAATATGATTATAAAAACGAATTCATCCACAATTTTAGAGTTATGTTTTCAAAATGGTTTTCAAGGTATTGTTAAGAGGACCGTGGCTTCCAATCACTTTCGCATTTTCAAAATCTGTTCCAGGGCATTCAGATGTTCATTAAAAGCCTTTTTACCCAGTTCTGTTACCAAATAGGAAGTATTCGGCTTTCGGGCAACGAACTGTTTGCGCACCTCGATATAGGCTTCTTTTTCCAACGCCTTCAGGTGGCTGGCCAGGTTGCCGTCCGTTACTTCCAACATCTCCTTAAGGCTGTTAAAATCCACTCGTTCATTGACCATCAGAATCGACATGATGCCGAGCCTGATGCGATGATCGAAACTCTTTTGTAAGCCTTTTATTATTTTTTCCATTTAAACGCGCTCGTATTTCAAATACATGACTACCCCGTACACAATGTGTAAAATACCAAAACCAATGGCCCAGAATTCCAGCCCGAAACCTAAAAGGAAAAGGGCGATCAAACCAAGGGCAATTTCACAATATCCCAGATAGCGAATATCATTCAAGGTGTATTTACTCGCATTGACCAGCGCCAACCCATAAAAGATCAAAGTTGCCGGCGCAATAAATCCCACTACTCCGTGAAACAACATACCAAAACAAAAAATGCCACCAGCGACAAGGGGAATGGCAAGGTTTATCAATAAACGCCTGGTCACCGCATCCCAAACAGGTAGCCCCTTTTTCCTGGCTTTCCTCACCGTAAATAAAATCCCGAAAGTAACCGCCAGGAATAATATAATCGCGCCAACGAGACTGAAAAACGAAATGTAATCCATTCCCCATTTGGAGGATTGAGTGGCAGCAATATAGTAGGGCCTTTTATCTTCAAAGGGCATCATGTCTAGATACCAATAGACCATTCCCGCTCCTGCCAGCGCAAATATACCGGCCATAACACCTGTTAAACCGCTAAGGGATATAAACCTGGAAGAACGCTCCATCATGTTACGGATATCCCCTAAAGCTTCCAGATGTTTTTGATTTGATGATTCCATTTTTAAAGTACTTTGAAAAACAAAGTTAGTTAATTACCATTAAAAATGCAACTTTGTTTAAAATCAAAAAAATCGAGGTCTAAATTTGGCAGTAAGCACTTCAAATACCTATTGCATCTATGATTCGGATAAAAATTTCATTTCTATTGGTCTTATCAACAGCTTGGCTTTTTGGTCAACAGTTGATGGAAGATAGTCTCAAAGTTGATTTAACTACCGTAGATGTTAGTGCTACACGTTTGAGTACTACTTTTCGGAGTTCTGCCATTCCCATCTCTGTTTTAAAACCGGATTTTACGCAAAAAGTGGGTGTCGGTCTTAAACCGATGATTGATGGTACGCCAGGGATCTTCGTAATGAATGCCAATAACTATGCTCAGGATCTGCGCATTGCCATTCGGGGTTTTGGAGCAAGGAGTGCTTTTGGCATCAGGGGCATAAAAATCGTTGTGGACGGGGTGCCGGAAACCACTCCGGATGGACAAGGTCAATTGGATAACCTCGATCTTTTCATGATTGAGCGGTTAGAAATTGTTCGCGGAGCTGCCTCTAGTCTTTACGGCAATGCTTCCGGGGGAGTCATTTACATCAATTCCCGAAACCAGGTGGACACGGGCTTTGTGGAAATCCATTCAGGATTTGGATCCTTTGGTCTGCAACGGTATGATGCAGCCTATGGCTATTCCGGCAAAAAATTCCAGGCGGTCGCGCACGCCAGTCATGCCAGGGCAGAAGGTTACCGCCAACAGAGTGGTTTTGAAAACAATATTTTTCACTTTGGATGGGATTGGACAATGGACAAAGATGCCCGGTTGTCAGGTACTGTCAACTATACAAATGCGCCTTTAGGGGACGATGCCGGAGGGTTGACTTTAGAGGAGGTTGAAAAGGACAGAAGCATGGCCCGCACAGCCAATGTGATTTACAAAGCCGGGGAAACGGTATCTCAGGTAAAAGCCAATATTGCTTTTGATAAAAAATGGGGAGATCGTTCTTCGGTTAAATTGTACGCTTTTGGAAACAGCCGGTCTTTCGATGGCAGGCTGCCTTTTGAATTTGACGGTCTCATAGACCTGGATCGGTTTTATTTTGGTCAGGGAGGACATTTCACTTTAAAAAATAACAGCAAAAAGCACGTTGATAGTTACCTGCTGGGCTATGACCTGACTTTTCAGAAAGATGACCGAAAACGTTATCGAAACCTCGAAGGAGAAAAAGGAGATCAAACTCTTGACCAAACAGAGGGGTTCAACAACCAGGCAATTTATGCGATTGGTAAATGGACTTTTACCCGATGGTTTGCCGAACAAAGCCTGCGCGTGGACTTCAATCAATTGAAAAACACGGATCATTTTTTACAAAATGGAGATGATTCAGGATTGATCAATTTATCGAATTTAAATTTCAGTACGGGCATGGGTTTTTTCATTAGCTCTAACATAACACTGGTTGGCAGGTATGGGACGGCTTTTGAAACGCCTGCCTTAAGCGAACTTTCCGCCAATCCTGCGGGGACAGGAGGCTTTAATGGAAGTTTATCTCCACAATCTTCCGCTACTTTGGAGTTCAGCATTAAAGGGAATTTGCGGAGTCATTTATGGGAACTCACCTGGTTTGATATCAACGTGAAAGAGGAAATATTGCCTTATGAACTGGAAGCTTTTCCAGGAAGGACTTTTTTCAGCAATAGCGGTCAAACAGACAGAAAGGGCATTGAATTGGCCCACGCTAAAAACTGGACCAGGTATTTATCTTCGAAACTTGCATATACTTTTTCTGACTTTCGCTTTGAGCAATACAATTTTGATGGTCAGGATTATGCAGGATTGCAATTGCCAGGTATCCCAAAACATATGTTTTCCTGGCAGCTGGATCTTACTCATGGCTGGATTCATGCAAATCTAAAAGGACAGCACTTCAGTGCTTTTTTTGCCGATAATGGAAATACAGAAGAAGTTGCCCGATATTCCTTGGTGGATATTTCCCTGTACAGAAAATTCAGGGTAAAGTCCTGGGAGGTGACGCCTTACCTGAATGTTGAAAACCTGTTTAATGCTGAATATTTTGACAATGTCCGCATCAACGCCTTCGGAGGACGGTTTTACGAACCGGGACCGACCAGGCAATTCAGAGCCGGCGTAAAGGTTAGGGTATTGTCCAAAAAATAAACCTGGATTCCGGATCTTGATTCAGAACAGCTTTCCTTGCGGAATAGGCACTGGCAAAAAGTGATCGACCGCGTTTTTTGGAGGTTATGGTGGAGGCTTCCTGTGCGGATATTTGGCAAGGAAGCCAACTTGTTGTGAAATAATTTTAAAAAAAGATCAGACCTTCCTTGTTGCCTTAGAATGCTCTTCTAACGGGATTCGACGACTCGGCGCCCGTATTTAAACGGGTGCTTGCGCTTTCTTTGGTTTTCCTTAACAAGACACTTTTCCTTCACATTTAATTAACCATGGTTAATCTTCTTTTAAAGGCAATATACTATTGTAGTACTTATGCTCTTTTCAACGTCATATTTGTAGAAACGCAAAGGCACTTTGATGTATGCCCTTTTATTAACCATAAAAAATGGAGTTATGAAAAAAGTAATTTTTAGTTGGTTGTTCTCAATGGTCTTCTTAGCCGCTGCCAACGCCCAGTACGCCGACCGAACAGGGTATGAAGGAGACAACTTTAGTCTTGAAGGTGCCATTGAATTATTTAAGCAGTCTTATTCTATCAACGACTTTGAGCGTAAGCTCAACACTCAGGATACCTGGGTCAACAACCTAGACCTCGACTGGGATGGCCGGATTGACTACATCCGGGTAGAACACCGAAGACAAGGTAATTACCATGCCATCATTCTCTCAGTACCGCTGGGGTACTACGATGTGCAGGATATTGCCGTTATCGAGATCGAAAGGGTAGGCCGCAGAAGCGCCGTCCTTCAAATCGTAGGTGACCCGGATATTTATGGCGAAGAAGTCATTGTGGAGCCAATTTCTCAAAACGGTTATGCCTACAATGGAGATTACCGGTATGACAATGGTAATAACGGGTTTGTAAATGTTTATTACTGGTCAGCAGTACAGCATATGTTGGGCCGGAATTACCGGGTTTATGTTTCTCCATACCGCTGGCATTATTATCCAACCTGGTGGAGTCCATGGAGTCCATTTGGCTGGGATGTTTACCGTCCGCGTATCGTTATCTACCACAGGCACTATCACGTAGTTCATGTTCACAGAGTAGTACATGTTCACAACTTTTACAAGCCTTACAGGGTGTATAGCCACAACGTTTTGGTGAGAACCAATAATGTACGTGTCAGACACGGGAAAGCAGCGGTTCAGCGGAAGCCAGTACAGCAAAACACCAGGTATAAAGAGTATGTAAGAACCAGTAAGGATATTGCTAATCAGCCAAGAGGAGCCGGGGCAGACAACCGTGTTGACAATGCCAGGAAGCCTCAGGAAAGAGCACAGACCTCAACTCCGCGTACAACATCCAAGGCTAACGAAAGAAGCCAGGCTACTCGTCCGGAAACAGGTCGTATTTCCACGGAAGCCCGTAAACCTTCCGTTGATACGAAGCGTTCAACGCCTGCCCCAAGCGATAAAGCCAGAGGCAATACCCCAAGTACGAGGCGCTCTACACCTGCTGCAAGTCAAAGCACAAACAGAAGTAGTTCTTCAGTCAATAAGAGCACTCCGCGTTCAACGCCTAAAGCGAGCAGGCCTTCCAGTCAGCCGAGTCGTTCAACGCCAAAGGCTGCCGAGCCAAGCCGATCTACTCCTTCCGCCAGCAAATCTTCTTCAGGGAGTTCTGCTGACAGGGGGAAGACGAACCGCTCTACAAAACCCGCAGCGAAGCCTTCCGGCAGTAGCCGAAGTTCTTCCTCTGCAACCAAAGCTACACGCAAAACGAGCAGCAGCAGCTCCAAAAATAAAAGAGGATAATCTTTTCGAGATACGAATTTAAGTTTTAGTTAGGGTCCTGCCCCTCCGGTCAGCATTGACAGGAGGGGCTTTTTGTTGAAAAGGATATTTTTAGAAGCCATAGATGTTTTGTGCCTCACGTTACGAAGTTTATTATTCCCTGATCTTTTCACCTATCGCCTGCACTTCATCCAGCACCCGAAAAAGATTACCGCCCCATAGTTTTTCGATCTGTTGTTCCGTATATCCTCTTTTGACCAATTCTATGGTAACATTCAGCGTTTCTGAAGCGTCTTCCCAGCCTTCAATGCCTCCACCCCCATCAAAGTCAGAACTAATGCCAACATGATCTATGCCGAGCTTTTCAACCAAATAATCAATATGATCAACAAAATCGGCAAGATCAACAGGTGGAGCAATGGCTTTCACTTCATGGAGTCGGGGTTTAGCCAGTTTTTTCATCTCGACGTATTTGTTCCAGTAAGTTTCTTTCTCATCATCCGGCATTTTTCGGACTTCTGTCCAGGGAATCAGTTCGAAATCGTATTCCTTTCCAACCTCGTTCAAAAGGTTGTTATGAGCTTCCTGATATTTCTTTCCTTTCTCCAATTTTACATAGGTTTGGAAAGCAACAGCCTGTACAAGGCCGCCATTTTCCTTTATCCATTCCAATTGTTCATCGTCAAGGTTCCGGCTGTGGTCACAAAGTGCTCTGGCAGAAGAGTGAGAGGCAATGATGGGGGCTTTTGAGTATTTGATCATATCCCGCATGGAATTCTTAGCCACGTGGGAAACATCGATCATGATGCCCCATTTATTCATTTCCGCAAGAACTTCCTTACCCAATTCGCTGACACCATTGTGCAGCCAAACTCCGTCTTCTTCCCCGGTATTGGAGTCGCATAATTGACTATGTCCATTATGGGAAAGAGAAATATACCGGGCACCCAGATCGTAAAATTCTTTTACCCTGTTGATATCAGTACCAATGGGATAACCGTTCTCAACACCGATCATAGCCACTTTTTTTCCCGATTGATAAATGGCCCTGGCTTCCCGGGAGGTAGTTGCAAGGCCGATCTGGTCGGGGGCAATTTCTTTGGTCAGTCTGTGGATGGCCCTGAATTTGGTTAAGGCCGATTCATAAGCTTTGGCGTAACCTTCCTCCGTCAGTTCATCCTGTCCGGCGTAAACGACAAACCAGACGCAATCCAGCCCACCTTTTTTCATTTTAGGTAAGGTTACCTGGCTATCGAGATCCTGGGTGTAGTTAACCGTTTCAGTGAAGTTGTCAGGGTTGATGTCAACATGGGTATCTATGGTCATTACCCTTTCGTGGATGGCCTTTGCTTTTGCAATCATAGCTGGATCAATTAGATTTGAAGTGTCCGTTGTTTGAACTGTTTTACAGGAAATAATGATCAAACAACTCAACAGGAGGAGTTTTAATGATCTCATAATTGTAGTTTGGTTGTGCTCGCGCCAAGGTACGGAAAATTATGATTCAGGAAGTGTAAGGAATAAACATCAAAGACTACCTGTCAATGGCTAAACAACTTCCATATAAAAAAGCATGGGTTACATCAACACCCCATTCTTTGATCGTATCGGTGGCGGTAAATCTTTTTCGCCCAACATTTCCCTAAGGTCGATTTCAATCACCCTGCACAAGGACAGCATCGGAATATCGTTGGCCATACCCTGAAACGGGTTTTCAGTGTAATCCCCAACTACTTCCATCATGATATATACCCATCCGATCAGGGCAGTTACCGGGATGGACAACCAAAATCCCCAATCTCCCAATTCCAATAGCGCCGGGATCATGCTAAAGGGCAACAGGAATACAAAGATGCCCACAAAATATCGGCTCATATTGGCATACTGTCGAGGCAGCGGAAACTTTTTTATTCGTTCGCACTTGCCTTGATGTTCATAAAAATGATACAAGGCTGTGGTCATTTCCATATGTCGGAAATCATCGATAAGGTCTTGTGCACGGAGTTCAGTCAGTTCACGTGATTGTTCATTGATGATTTGAGTCGCTGTATTGTTATGATTGATGAGCCGTTCCAGCTCCTCTTTTGGAAGATAGTGTTTGAGTTCTGTTTTAGTCACTTCATCAGCGATCAAACCAACCCCAAAATTTTGCTGGTAATACCTGGCTGCTCTGGCCATAAGTTTCCCCTGGTTGATATGTTCCCACTCCGTTGGTATGAGCAACTGGCTCCTCAGCGAGTACAACCAGGCGATATGTCTGTAGATCAATCGCTCCTTGATTTTATGGAGATCTTTTTCAGGAACCGCCTGGTTGGTAAATTGATTGGTGATAAACCCATCAACATACATTCCCCAGGCACGACTGCTGTTAACAATAGCTCCCCAAATTTTTCGGGCTTCCCACATCCGGTCATAAGCCTGGTTGTTTTTAAAACCTGCATAAAAAGCAACAGCAGTACCAATGACAGAAATAGGCAGCCATGGAATATGGACGGTAAGAATATTGAAATGGTATAAAATTGCAAATGAGGCAGATCCCACCAACAGCCATATCACATGATGTCCCGTCATTCTTAAAAGACGTCCGAGGCTAATACTTTTGGTTACCATCATAGGTCGTTAATTTAAGAAGTCTACTTTACCGGAATCCAGGTTATAATATGCCGGCACTATTTTCAGTGCTCCTGAATTTACAGCATTGCGGATTATTGCTGAGCGATCAGAAAGATGCTCTACGGTAAGCTCGGCATTCTTTTTTACAACATCTGATATAGAAGCACCTGGTGGAGAAGCGTTGATTGCAGGGTTTATATGCGCTAATAGGTGATTGAGGTTGTAACCGTTATCTCCGCCATTGACAGCAGCTGTAACCGCACCACAACCCTGGTGCCCCAAAACAATAATGACGGGGGAGCCAATATGTGCAACGGCGTATTCAATACTGGCGATGGAAGATGTGTTGGCAACATTTCCGGCCACACGTATAACGAATAACTCCCCTAATCCTGCATCAAAAGCAAGTTCAGGGACAACGCGGCTATCTGCACAACTGAGAATAATAACGAAGGGGTTCTGTCCTCCTGTCAGTGCCCCCCGGCGGGTAGTGTCTTGCAATTTCCCTTCCAGTTTGTCGGCAACAAAGCGTTCATTTCCTGCTTTTAATCGATCGATAATTTCTTGTTGAGTCATGGTTTTGTTTATGAATTTCAAAATTGTTTGTTATAAATATCTGTTCTTTTTTTCACCAAACAAAAAATATGCTATGTTTTTACCCAAAGATGAAAACGAATATTCTGTTGAATTCGACTTTGACAGCAAAGCTAAAGGTAATTCCATTTTGGTTGGTTTATATATTCCGTTTTAGTAAATACATTTCCCTGATTTTATCAAGGGAACATAAAAACCTGTAAAAAATACGCTGAATGCAACTTAAAACAACTTCGATGTGAATTTTCGATTATGAAAATGGTAAAAAAATAAATTTCCTGGTTAAAAAACGTCACGTTTCCAAATCTCGTGGCTTTTATTATTGGGGGCAGGGAGGCATCACTCAGACCTCCGAGGTTTTCAAAACCTCGGAGGTCTAGTCTAGTCTAGTCTAGTGGCGATTTAGCGCCAGACAAAATCTCCCTTTTCCACCGACCAGTCATTTCCGAAAAAGCCGCTGCACTTAACTCCCGAAAGCCCTTTTTGCATCATGGTATTATCAAAGATCAATAGGTCGGGAAAGGTTGTGCCGTTGACCAGGTAGTCGTTGGCATAGGCTCCTTTCATACCCTTAACACCTGTTGCGGTAATCACGCCGACACTGGCAATATCACTATCCCGGCGAGGGTAGATGAAGTAACTGCCGAATTGATCTCCTTCGATCGTTTTGCTGCCAACGACAACAAAATTGTTTGATACCTGAATTGGACAGTCTTTCAGCAATATTTCCCAGGCGGCATTATTATCCTTATTGCCATAAATAATGACATTACGGTCTCTGTGATCAACGGGTCTGAAGGCTGTGTCAGGAATGAGTTCGATATTGCCATTAGCCCGGTACCAGAACTTTTCTGCATCGAATTTGGCGCGGTTGTAATACCATTCATTTTCTGCCTTTGAGCCCCTGGTTGCGTAAACGAATAATACTTTATGTCTGAAAGCATCTTTAAAACCACCGTTTCTATGGGGTCCTTTTGCTGCGGTGGCTGGTCCGTTGGTTTTTTCCCATAATCCGGCTTCTTTCGTCAGATGCAGGGTTGATATATCTTTTGGAAGAGGTAAATTTTGACCGTCAATTTGAATGTTTTCAGTCTTCGGCTGCATCTTTTTCCGGTTGATAGCAATAGTTTGTACATTCTGGCTCGTCAGGGTAATGGTTTTCTCATCTCTCATGAAATTAAAAGAGCTGACCTCAAAAGGCACTTCCTGTTGCAGGATATGAATAAAGTGTGATCCTGAAGAAACGCCGGGCGAGCCGGTTGAGAATTCAATCTTATTAATTTCCGCTGGTGCTTTGATACTGCGGGCCTTGAAAAAGTCAAAAATTGGCGGCCAGTCCACGCTGTGGTCCCCGTACCAGTGGGTGCCTCCCGGGTATTCGTAATAGGTGAAGTCGGGGTGGAATTTACCCAGTCTTTCCCGCATTTCCCTGGCGATAAAAGTTGGTACCACATTGTCGATTTCCCCATGCAGCACAAAAATACCAAAGTGGAGATAATTCCGTTCGAGTTTCAGGGTTCTGCTCGGATTCCCGGCACGCCGGATGATGGAATCCATGGACTTGTCTGTGTCGTTTTCAAAAGGTTTATCTTTCATAAGCTCCAGAAACTCCGCTTTGGTCATGCCAAAACGGGCAAATTCCGATTCGGGACTGTTCTTCATCCGCTTCAAAAAACTCTGCCGGTAGCTTAATAAATCCGGATAACCGGCGCAAGGGGCTATGGCTGCAAATCGGTCGGGATAGGTAGCACCGAGATACCAGGTACCATGTCCGCCCATAGAGTGGCCCGTCAGATAGGTGTGTTGCGGATCCGTTTTTAACAAATTTTCGGCATGAGTCAGTACTTCCAGCGCATCCAGTCTTCCCCAGTCTTCCCAGGCAAAACCGAACGGCCGGCGGTTGGTAGGAGCCACGAGGTGTCCCCAATCTTTTTGTTTGTAGGCGTTGGCCTGGTTGACGGCCTCAACCGAAGCCCCGTGCACAGAAAAGAAAAGTGCCGGTTTTTCAGCATTAGGATCCGAAGAAGGCGCTACACTGTAATATTGTACACTACCGTCAATGTCACTGATAAAAGTCCGCTTATGGTGTTTGTGAATGGATTTGGTTTGGAGTTCAATGGTCACAGAAGATACTGTTTTGCCTTTGTGGTTTTTCAAGGCGAGGGTGGCCTGAACGGTTTCTTCAATGGAAAGGTTTTCCGGATTGGGAATCAAAAACGGTACTTTCCGGATATTATATGGAGATAGATCAGGGAGGTTTGTGGAAGAGATTTGATCTCCAATTTCACAAATTATGCTTCCTCCTCTGAGCCAGCTTTCGTTCAAGTTCATCACTCTTATCGCACCCCACAGCTGCCCGGTTTCTTCAGGCAACAGATCAGGTAAAGTCATATCCCGAACAGTGAATTGCACAGGTTCATTGGCAGATAACAGCCGGGCTCTCATCGTCGGAAAGCGTCCTCCGGTAAGCAGGAATTTATTGATGCCTTTTTGGAGTCTTACCGGAATCAGCTGCCAGCCATAATCATAGTGGTCTCCCTTCATGAGGTAGTCCGTTAACGATAACCATCGTATGGCCGGAGGCTTCAAATAAAACGGTTTTAGCACCAGGCGAATCATATTCCAGGTATAGGTAACCTGACCGAAGACCGGGATCGTTGAAGTCGTTTTTATCACCAACGGAAATTTCTTCCCATTGGTAGGTTTTTCCATTGAGTATTTCCGACTCGCCGGGCAGAAAGACCAAGTCCTCATTTTCCAACATTTTGGCGACAATCGGATCATGCGGAATTGTTTCAGCGCTGAATCCAAAACGTGGAACTTTAAGAGCAAGACCTTCTTTAAAAAGGTGAATTACCTCGCCTTCTTTTATTGCTTCGACCTTTTCCTTGCCGAAGTATTGGACGATGTTGCCTTGTTGTTGAGCAAAAGCATAAAGAGCTAAGAACAGCAGGCTGATAACGCTCGCCAGTTTTATTTTGTATGTTGCGAAATTCATTATTTATGGATTAGTTTAAACTTGTGATCATTTCGCTCTAATTTACCACATATTCAATTCAAGCCATGATAATTTAGCGAGAGTTTTATTGAAAATCAAATTTCGATAAACCCGATCTGTTTCCATTCAAAATCAATGGAATCGTTGCTTTGTGGGGTGCCAGGGGTACTTCGCCCTTCCTGAATATATTTGACAAGCAAAGATTTAAGGGCCGTTACTTTTTCTGGATATTCCGAGTGCAAATTCCGGGATTCGGAAGCATCGTTTTTCAGGTCATACAGCTGGATTTTCGGCAAGGTGTCGAGGGCTTCCTTATTCTCAGGCGTTGGAAAACTCCATCCCCCGGAACCCGGACACATGATGAGTTTCCAGTCTCCCTGCCGGATGGCAAAGCTGCCGTTGATAGAATGATGAATGGTAGCTTCTCTCAGCCGGTTTGAAGGTGCTGGTTCTTCAAACAAAGGCATCAGATTATAACTGTCTTCTCCTTCATTGCCGGACAATGGATAGCCGGAAATATTGGCACAAGTGGCCAAAAAGTCTGTGGTGCAAATGGTCTCATCGGAAGTACTTCCGGATGTGATGACAGCAGGCCACCTGGCAATAAAAGGCACCCGGTGTCCGCCTTCAAAAATATCGGCTTTGTGACCCCGGAAAACTCCGCTTGAATAATGTCCCCCTTCAATGAGTTCGTCAATTTTGGCAGCAGGAGACACACCGTTATCGCTGGTGAAAATGACCAGCGTGTTTTTTTCTATGCCGGCAGCTTTAATGGTTCCCATAAGTTGCCCCACATAATCATCGATCATCATGACAAAATCACCGTAAGGGTTCAGTCCGCTTTTTCCCTGCCAAGGTTCCAATGGAAGGATGGGGGTATGCGGAGAAGGAAGCGCCAAATACAAAAAGAAAGGCTGTTTGGAAGCCGCTCTTTCATTGATGTAGTCCTGACTTTTCTTAAAAAAACGGGGAGTCACTTGGTCATGTATGAAATCAGTTCCTGTCGGGCCTTCCCGCCACCAGGAATACTTCCCGGTATTGACGGTGGAAGTATCCGGTAGAGAGGTAACTTTTCCGTTTTCCACATAAACATAAGGGGCCATATCAAGCGATCCACTATGGCCATAGGCATAATCAAAACCCAGATCATTTGGCGTATGCGTTATGGGTTGTGAAAAGTCGATATTGTCGAAATCCGCCGCATCCCATCCTTCTCCTCCAAACTCATTGGGATCATAAAGTGTCCAGTCCCAACCCAGGTGCCATTTCCCGATGAAGGCAGTATGGTAACCTTGTTTTTGGAGCATTGAGGCTACGGTGGTTCTGTCTTTCGGTATCAATGCTTTTGATTTGCCGGTAAGGACACCACTTTTTAGCCGGCTGCGCCAGTTGTATCTTCCGGTAAGGATACCGTAACGTGTTGGAGTGCATACAGAAGAGGAAGTATGGGCATCGGTAAATTTCATGCCTTGCTCGGCCAGTTTGTCGATGTGGGGCGTTTTGATTTTACCATTTTCATTAAACGCCGAGATGTCGCCATAGCCGAGGTCATCAGCGAGGATGAAGATGATGTTGGTGGCAGGGAGTGCTTCTTTTTTTGATTGACAACCACTGTTTAGTAAGAGCGAACAAGCAATCCCCAAAACGATTATTTTGACTGTATTCATGGTTAAAGTTCTTTATCATCAATGGCTTCAAATATCTGAAAAATAAGGGGTTTTAAAAGGGTTTTGAGAAAGTTGCCGTCGAATACTCCCTTATCCGGTACACTTAATAATTTCTTTACACATTCATTACCTTCAAATCTCGCTTTTACCCTTGAGGGTTATATCTTTACGACAAAATAAATCCACTTTATTAAAGTAAGCGGACAAATTAGGTAGCATAATTCCTTGAACGACTTTTTGTTGCATTCTACGTTAAAAATGCTCGCCGTAGTTTTAGCTATGCCTGCGTTTTTTGCCTTGACTTCAACAAAAAATCATTTCAATTTAGTCGTTACCCTATATCATCCGCTTACTTACCTCATCCAAAAAACATACTATGCTTTCAGATGCATTTGAAGTATACGGCGGCAATAATCTTTCGGGAACAATAATCCCACAGGGAGCTAAAAACGAAGCTTTACAGGTGATTTGTGCCGTATTGCTCACTTCGGAAAAAGTGACCATTGCCAATATTCCCCAAATCCTTGATGTAAAATTGTTGATCGAATTGCTGGAGGGGCTTGGCGTAAAGGTCGAACAAAAGAGTAAACATTCCGCAACTTTCCAGGCAGATGAACTCGATCTTGACTATTGTTATTCTGAAGAATTCAGAAAAAAAGCTTCCCGAATCCGCGGTTCTGTCATGCTGATAGGACCTTTACTGGCACGATTTGGAAAAGCCACCCTACCCAAACCGGGAGGAGATAAAATCGGCCGTCGCAGCCTGGATACCCACTTCAACAGTTTTATCAAACTAGGGGGTGAATTCACCTTTGACAAAAAGGAAAATATCTACTACGTTGAAACGGATAAATTAAAAGGCTGTTACATGCTGATGGATGAAATTTCGGTGACAGGAACCGCTAATACCGTTATGGCGGCAGTCCTGGCTGAAGGAACGACCCAAATTTACAATGCGGCCTGTGAACCTTATCTGCAGCAGTTGTGTGAAATGCTCAACCGCATGGGGGCCAAAATTTCCGGTGTAGGATCAAATCTGTTGATTATTGAGGGCGTATCGGAATTGAAAGGCACCGATCACCGTATGTTACCGGATATGATCGAGGTCGGAAGTTTTATCGGGCTGGCTGCCATGACAGAATCCGAATTGACCATTGAAGGTATTGACCGTAAAGCCTTGGGGGTTATCCCACGTACCTTTCAACGACTCGGGATCGACCTGCAATTTAACAATGGCAGTTTGACCATTCCCAGGCAGGAAAAATATAAGATTCAGACCAACATTGATGGCTCTATTCCGGTTATTTATGATGCACCCTGGCCTGGTTTTACGCCTGATTTGTTGAGTATTGTACTGGTAGTGGCCATACAGGCAAAAGGCAGCTTTCTGGTCCACCAAAAGATGTTTGAAAGCCGCCTGTTTTTTGTAGATAAACTAATCGACATGGGGGCACAGATCATTCTTTGTGATCCACACAGAGCAACAGTGATCGGACTCGGCAGAAATAACCGACTCAGAGGCATTGAGATGGCTTCTCCGGATATTCGTGCAGGGGTGGCATTGTTGATCGCAGCCTTGTCGGCCAATGGTAAAAGTATCATCCACAATATTCATCAGATCGATCGGGGATACGAACGTATTGATGAGCGTTTAAATTCTTTAGGTGCAGAAATTATCAGGTATTAGGCAGATGATACAAGAAGTACTATTTTTTAGAATAATAGTACTTCTCTAGACATCAAAATTCGAAATTATAGAAATGATAGTTTACAACGTAACAGTAAAGGTGGCCCGGGACATTCATGATGACTGGGTAGCCTGGATGAAAGGGGTTCATATTCCAGAGGTAATGGATACCGGATTATTTACAGAAAAAAAGTTTTGCAGGCTGTTATTACAGGACGATTCTGACGGTTTTACGTACACAATTCAGTATTTTTGCCAAAGCCTGGGCGACCTGCAAAAATACCAGGGAATTCACGCCCCTGACCTCAAGGCCAAACACCAGGACCGGTATGGTGACAAGGCTCTGTCATTCCGTACTGTACTGGAGGTGATTGATTGAAACGAGTTGTACCGGCTTACGGAAGACAAAAAAAGGTTCAGTCGGTTTAACAGCTACTTTTCACCATTTGAAACAGTGAATGAAATGAGCGCATACACCATTTGAAACTCTTAAATCATGCACAACCAAGTAACTAAAAATAAAACCAAACAAAATGAATTTTGAATTTACAGAAGAACAACTCGCGGTTAGGGACGCGGCAAGAGAATTTGCCCAAAAGGAACTCAAGCCAGGAGTTATAGAAAGAGATTCTAATATGCAATTCGCTGCCGAGCAGGTCAAAATGATGGCAGAGCTTGGATTTTTGGGAATGATGGTCTCTCCTGAATATGGCGGCGGCGGCATGGATACGATTTCTTATGTCCTCGCAATGGAAGAATTGTCCAAGGTGGATAATTCCTGCTCTGTGTTGATGTCTGTCAATAATTCGCTCGTCTGCTGGGGATTGGAGGAATACGGAACAGAAGAACAAAAACAGAAATACCTTACTCCTCTGGCCATGGGAGAACTCATTGGCGCTTTTTGCCTTTCTGAGCCGGAAGCAGGCAGTGATGCAACTTCTCAGCGGACTACAGCAGTAGACATGGGCGACCATTACATCATCAATGGTACCAAAAACTGGATAACCAATGGTGGATCATCGGATATACATCTTGTAATAGCCCAAACCAATCCAGAACTCGGACACAAAGGCATTAATGCCTTTATCGTGGAAACCGATTGGCAAGGGGTAGTTGTCGGTGCAAAAGAAGACAAGCTCGGTATTCGCTCATCAGATACCCACACCATTATGTACAATGACGTGAAGGTACCTAAGGAGAACAGGATCGGGGAGGATGGTTTTGGGTTTAAGTTTGCCATGAAAACACTCGCCGGTGGCCGTATCGGTATTGCTGCCCAGGCATTGGGAATTGCAGGCGGAGCTTATGAGCTTTCAGTGGCTTATGCCAAAGAGCGTGAAGCTTTTGGGAAACCTATTGCCAACCATCAGGCTATCGCTTTTAAGCTGGCTGATATGGCAACGGATATCGAAGCTGCCAAAATGATGGTCTATCGTGCGGCATGGCTCAAAGACCAGGGCATGGACTATAACAGCGCCAGTGCTATGGCCAAGGTTTTTGCTTCAGAGGTAGCCATGAAACATACTGTTGAAGCGGTGCAAATACATGGTGGATACGGATATGTGAAAGAATACCATGTTGAGCGTTTGATGCGTGATGCCAAGATTACTCAAATCTATGAAGGTACTTCTGAAGTCCAGCGTATCGTTATTTCCAGAGACTTATTGAAGGGTAAAATGTACTTGCCAACAAATAACAGCTAGGAATATTTTAATACTGTTAAAGCATAAACATAGACATGCGAATCAGGGGCTAAAGCATTGGCTCAATAATTAGCGGTATAAAAGCAGCTGCTATTTTTCCAAAAATATGTAATAGCCCTTTTAAGGCAGGCCTTGAATATCTGTTTTTTTCGAATTATCCAATTGAAAAATGATTCAATGGGCTGTCTAACTCTTGACACAGCAACAGAAAAAAAATCATCCGCGGCCTTAGTTCTTTCCCTGAGAGCCTGTTGAATCCCATCCTGGTATACTAACAGGCGTTAAAAGTTCTCCTCCTTTATCTTTAATAACTCTGTCTAACTTTTTATCCCTAAAAAGCTTTGTCCCCCAAATACCTTCTGTTGGAAGTTGTTCCAAAATGGGGCGTTGAGCACTTAAGTCGTGTTCAGAGGCTTTACTTAGTTGAAGAAATTCTGGAACGGGTAATCCTCCCGGATTGTAAAAGCCTATAGCATGCAGTTTAACCCCATAAAAATGCCTCTTTTTTAACTGAGTTATAACCCTTATCACACAATTCCAATGCAACTTTAGCTCGCCTTCGATTGCTACAAGTCATAATCGGCATCGAATCTGTTAAGCTAAAGTATTGGGGAATATTTTTTTATCACCACTTCACCACAAATCAGGCGATAGACTAAAACTGGAAAAACACTCACTAATCGGTTTAGCCGTTCATTTTGTAAGTCTGATAGGCAGGTAGATTGGGAAACCAACTCAACCAATGATCACGAATGTAACGATGGACTTGTTTTATCTGGAAAGCGTTGTTCAAAACCTACTCCAAATAAATAGGTAGTTGGAACTTCACAATCTGCACTAAATATTGGCTCCGCTCCACTTTTTGTGAAGCGAGTGGCAGTGCCATTTGAGTTCTTCTTCGTGGCTTCTTGACAGACGTGGGAGTAAGTTGAATAAGTTTGAGTTGTTGCATTCACAAACTTACATAAACTTTTTCTTCACGTTTTTATGAAATTCGCATGACTCAGCCCAAATTGTTGTATTCACCAAAATTTACATGTTCGTCTACGTCTTTAGGCTATCAAACAAGAAAAAATGCATTTAAACCTAAGAAAAAAAGCCCGAAGTTCGCTCTTTGGTGTCGAAGTAGATACAAAATCTTTATTACGTAAAATTATTAAAATCCTTTAGTTCCACGCAGGATTAGAAGATTTGATAATACCAGGCATCAAAAAAATCTTGGTTGCTCTTAGCAAAATTCAGGGATGAGTCATGTTTTGTTTTATTTTTCTTCCGATTGAACTTTTGCCATTTCAATTTATTTATTTTTGGAGCTGCCTTTATTGGGCTGGTATGAAAATAAAAAATTAAAACATGAGATTGTTGACCTTAATTTGTTTTTTAGGGCTTGTTTTTACGTTGAACGCACAATTGCAATCACCGGATGAATTCCTGCCACATAAACTTGGAGAACACTTTACACCCCATCATCTTGTTGTCGATTATTTCGAGCACGTTGCCCAAAACAGCGATAAGGCAACACTTATGACTTATGGCAAAACCAACCAGGACAGACCCCTCATCCTTGCCGTTGTCACCAGTAAGAAAAATATGGATCAACTGGATGAAATTCGCCTCAACAATCTCCGGAAAACGGGTATGCAGGAAGGAGTACAAAACCCGGATCTAGACAGGGCGGTGGTTTGGTTAAGCTACAGCGTTCACGGCAATGAAGCGGGTGGATCGGAAAGTTCCATGGCCGTGCTTTATGAATTGGTGAGTGGGGAAAATCAAAAGGTTGCCGAATGGCTGGAAAATACCATCGTTATTATTGACCCTTCTCTTAATCCTGACGGGTATTCCCGGTACTCACACTGGTACAGGGATGTGGCCAATTTGTATCCAAGTCCTGTACGTGGGCTTCGCGAACATCGGGAACCCTGGCCCGGCGGTCGGGTCAATCATTATATGTTTGACCTTAACCGGGATTGGGCATGGCAGACACAGGTCGAGTCGCAGCAACGTATGAAAGTTTATCACCAGTGGATGCCCCATGTACATGCGGACCTGCACGAACAATATCCCGATAATCCATATTATTTTGCTCCTGCCGCCCAGCCTTTTCATCAATATATAACTCCATGGCAAGGGAACTTCCAAACGGAGATCGGTAAAAATCATGCAAAGTATTTTGACAAAAACGGCTGGTTGTATTTTACCAAAGAATCTTTTGATCTGTTCTATCCCAGCTACGGCGATACTTATCCCAGTTTTAACGGTGCCATTGGAATGACTTACGAACAGGCCGGTCACGGACTTGCCGGCCGTGCTATTCATATGGAAAACGGGGATACCCTGGTGCTGATGGATCGCATTGAACATCATAAAACGACCTCTCTTTCAACGGTGGAGATTGCCTCAGAGGAGGCTGAAAGACTTATCGAAAACTTCGAAGCTTATTTTGAAAAAGCCAATGAAGACCCTCCCGGGGAATACAAAACATATATCATCAAGAACACCAACAATCCCGATAAAATGAAAGCATTTTGCCGGCTGATGGATAAAAATGGTATTCGATACGGGAAAGCTACCGGCACCCAGGGGGTGAAAGCTTTTGATTACCAAAACAGAACGGAGGTAACCTTAAAGGTTGAATCAAGCGATTTGCTGGTCAGTGCCTATCAGCCGCAAGGAGTATTGACCCAGGTCCTGCTCGATCCGGGTGCCATGTTGAGCGATTCCATGACCTATGACATTACGGCATGGTGTATTCCTTATGCTTATGGCCTCGAGACTTATGCCACAAAAGAAAAGCTAGAAACTGCCAAAGAATATATTTTTGAAAACTATACACAACGGTTTACTGCTGATACCAGGGCCTACGCTTATTTTTTGCGCTGGGGAGCGATGGAAGATGTACGGTTTGTTACTGATTTACTGAAGCAAGGCATAAAAATGAGAGTGGCCAAAACACCATTTTCCAATGCCGGAAATGCCTACCCTGCAGGTACGGTGGTGATCACCAGGGCAGATAATCGCAAAAACACACAATTTCATTCCATTATCCATGAAAAAGCAGCAAAACACCAGCGAAATCTAACCGTAGCTTCGACAGGATTTTCAGATTTCGGGAGTGACCTGGGGTCCAGTAGTTTTGATTTGCTGGAAAATACCAAAGTGGCATTGCTCTCCGGAGAATCCACAAGTGCCAATAGTTTTGGACAACTATGGTATTATTTTGAGCAGGAGCTTGATTATCCTGTTGATGTTTATGATGCGGATAATATCAATCGTATTGACCTCGACGATTACGATGTGTTGATTCTACCGGAAGGTTGGTACAATTTTGCTTTCAAGACCAGAGAGAAAATGGTAGATTGGGTCAGAGGTGGCGGTCGTGTCATTGCCATCGGCCGTGCTGTTAATTCTTTTGCAGGCCAGGAAGGTTTTGCCTTGAAGGAATTTGCCACGGATGAGACTGCCAACGCCGCAAAAAGGGAACGCGAAAAATCCACCCTTGACAGAAGACTGGATTCTTATTCTGATCAGTCAAAGCAATATTTGTGGTACGCCAGCCCCGGTGCCATATTTAAACTAAAAATGGATAATACCCACCCGTTGGGATATGGACTGGGCGATCATTATTTCTCCTTAAAAACCAACAGCCTTGCATTTGAACACATCAATGGCGCCTGGAATGTCGGTATTATTGGAGATGAACCTCAGGTAATCGGATTTGTTGGTCACAATGCTAAGAAACGACTGAAAAATACGACCACCTATGCCGTTGAGGACATGGGCAGAGGAGAATTCATTTATATGATGGACAACCCGCTTTTCCGCTGTTTTTGGGAAAATGGGAAAATCCTGTTTTCCAATGCGGTGTTTATGAAATAGGTCGTTTAAACAGGTCTCCCGTTGGCTAACACAACCTTCAGATCAAAAGCGGTTTTGGTAATGGCCAATCCACCTTTACCGGTGCATTTAACACAGGTAGGCATTTGAGCACTTACCCGGGAAACCGTTTCGATGACCTCATCCAACGGAATGACAGGATTGTAACCAGAGCAAGCCATAGTCGCGGAAGAAAGTGCATTCATTGCTGCACTGATGTTTTTGCCAAGACACGGTACTTCCACACGATCGGCCACTGGATCACATACCAATCCTATCATGTTTTGAATAGCCATTGAAGCGGCACCAATGGCTTGCCTGGCTGAGCCGCCAAACAATTGGGCAATGCCGGCAGCAGCCATACCGGCTGAAGCACCACATTCAACCTGGCAGCCGTGTTCTTCTGCCGAAAACCCGGGGCCTTTGGCAAAATAAACGCCTACGAGGCCGGCAGCAAAATAAGCTTTGATCAGATCCTCTTCCGAAGCTCCGAGATCATCGGCAACGGCCTTTAATACACCCCCTACAGCTCCGCAGGAGCCTGCTGTCGGATTGGCCACAACGACCTCCATCGCACTTTTAGACTCCATTATTGCCGAAACATTGGCTACGATATCGTTGACGAGTTTGTTGCCGGTAATTTTCTTTTCCTGTTCTGCTTTTTTGACCAGGTGGGATTGTTGTGGCAGAATTCTGTCTTGGTATTCTGTTCCGGTGAGCCCGATGTCTATACTTCTGTGAATGATTCCAACGATGGATTTCATTTTGTCGTTTACTGCCTGGGCAGAAAGCCCGCTTTGGCACTGTTCATACAATAACCCCAAATCACTAAGGTCCTGATTCCTGGTTTCGGCATATGCCAGTAGGCTGTCAATAGATTCAAAAGGAACCTCTGATTCGTTGCCGGCAATAACGGGCAGAACAGGATTCAACACAAAAAACTGATCAATCTGCGGATGATCCTTTATTTTCTTTATCCATTCTTCCGGGAGCGATTCTGAAAACTTCAGATTATGCAATTGCCTGTTGTTAGCAATAGCCTTTTTATTGGCTTTGGAGTGCTTCAAAATTGAATGCAATTCTTCCGGCAGATCAGCGGTTGTAAAAAGCAGCAGTTCGTAAAAGTCTCCTCCGATTTGAACTTCAAATTCATCCAGTTTTTGAAGTTCAAAAGATCCGCCGCCAAGGGATGCGGCGACCACCTGGACCTTTCTGCCATTTACACCTTCCAGTGATAACCGAACTGTATTGACGTGATTGGTCAGAAAAGAATTTACTTCATAAACAATGCTTATGCCTCTTTCCTGGGCAATACGTTCCGTGATTTTCATCCGGTCATCTGTCATGTCAAGCCCCAGGAGGCCGCCATCAACGCCCAGAGTTGTGCCTTGCTCCCGGTAATTGGGAGCCCAGGCACCATCCTTGTCAAAATCAACGATCGCTTTTTTTAGCGGTTCGTTGAGATAGTCCATAGCCATTTTGGCAGCGCGCCAGGAGGCAGCAGTATGAGAACTGGAAGGCCCGCGCATAACCGGTCCTATTACATCATTGAAAATTCCGGGAGATTTAGGCATGGCTGGTGATTTTAGAGTGTTTTTTAAAATTGTGGGGTATTGGGTTTTTACGCAACCAAACGCTTGATCATACGGGAGAATGGGAAAAATGGAAGGAAAAGTAGAGGAGAATTGTTTTATTCCAATTTCCAATGCTTCCAATTTTCCAATGCTTTGGCGAAAAATATTTACACGATAATAAATCGTTTTTCAATCATCAGGAAATTCAGACAAACTTTTGGTCAAATTCACCCGGGAATAATATTACGGAACGATAAAAATAAGGTTATTTCCTTAAATCTCCATTATTCCGGGGCACCGGCATCCAGCCAGCATTTGATCTGACCCAGCTCTTCACTGGTCAGGCTGCCGCCTTTGGGCATGGTGCGTTGGTCGAGAACCTGTGTTTTTAGTTTACCATTGTCGGCAATCACTTTAATGGCATCATAGCTGGTGAAGATACCATTGTTGGAAGTGCCGCCATGACATCCCGAGGTATTACAATTTTGTTCAAAAATAGGAAATATGGTTTCAGAAAAGGTAACCGTTGAACAATCCACATCCGCAATACTGGGGTCTGTGTTTTCTTTGGTACAGGAACCGAAAATGAGAATAACAGCGCAAATGGCTGTAAAAAGAAATTTTTGCATGGTATTTTGTTATTTGTGTGTTTAATTAAACCCTTAATTTCCTGTTTTGTTTTCGGAACAACAGGGTGTTTAATAAGCTACACGACAAAACAGGTGATTGGGTTGCGTGTGGTAACCAGTTTAGTGCTTGTCCAAAATTTAATCTTCTGAAAATCCTCTATTCAAATTTGATGGTAAATTCACCCCGAAGCTTAGGATAGATGGAAGAATGGAATATTGGAGGAGATACCTGCAATTCCAGTAATCCAGCTTTCCATTTCATCCGGTTTACCGTTAGGACAAAACATTTCAACGGGTACGGTTTGGTACCGGGTTTTCCTGCTTTAGGAATAATACTTCCTAAGAATCTACTTCTTCATTAAAGCGGATCAGTTCCGATGTATAAGCCTTCAGGCTTTTTTGGCCTTTGAGGCCTTCATGATCCCACCTGAAATCGTCGTTGTCTTCATCAAAAATTTCTTCGTGTTCGTATTCATCATGAGGGAGGAAGAAAATGGTCGTATTTCCCGGATCGGTTATGTCCATAAAGGAGTTGCCGCCACAACCATCACCACCGATAGCCAATTTGTTACGAACGGGGCCACTTGTTGAAGGAAGTTTCATCAAAGTGTTCATTTCGATAATGTAATTCACGTCAGTGGCAATTCCAATGGAATGATCCTCTGGCCAGGGATCCGATTCCCGCAATTTTTTCAGGAGTTCCTTTTCCGTCAGGTGGAAAATTTTGTAGTGTTCCGGAAGCTTGATACCCAATGCCTTTTCTATTTTTTCAAAGTCATTTTTTGTTAAGTAGAGCATTTTGAGCGCGTTTTTATTTAAACAAAATACATACCGGGCTGGGGGCTTTAATTACACTCACGAATTCCAGCAAGCCGGTATTTTTATCTCTTTTAAAACTGGCGATGTTATTGGATCGTTGGTTGGCCACCAAAAGGAAATCTTCCTCTGGAGATAGCGCAAAATTCCTGGGCCAGTCCCCGCGGGTGCTTTCATGGCCAACAGGTTTCAACAAGCCGTCGTCATTATTAACCTTGAAAACGGCGATGCTGTTATGTCCGCGATTGGAAGCATAAACAAATTGGCCGTCTGAGGAAATATGGATGTCAGCACAGTAACTGGCTTCCCCATACCCCTCCGGAAGTGTTGAAACGGAAGAGAGGATTTTGTACTCCCCTTTTTCATCTCGTTCCACTAAAGTCACTGTTGAATTCAGTTCGTTTACCACATAAAACCATTTTTCGTTTGGGTGGATGGTCAGATGTCGCGGGCCGGCTCCGGGTTCCATGGCCAATCGATCTGGAGAGGATGGTGTTAATTGGTTATTGTCCAATTTCGAAAGCCACAGTTCATCGGTGCCCAGGTCTACTGAAATGATCTCATTACTTTCCGGTACAAACCATGCAGCGTGTGCATGTGGGGCTTTTTGCTGTTCTTTAATGCTGCTTCCGGTATGCTGCTGCACAAAAAGCAGTTCAGAGATTTTGCCGTCATCTTTCAGGTTTAGTAATCCTACATTACCCCCGGTATAGTTTGCGGCAAGCACATAACCGTCGTCACTCATCGAAACAAAACAAGGGTGAGCACCCCCGGTTGCGCTCCTGCTCAAGAAAGCAAGGCTGTCCGGGTATATTTTGAAAGATTCAATAGTGCCGCTGTCCAACTCGTTTACAGCTAACAGATGAGTGCTGTTTTTATCCATTGCCAGAAAGGAAGGGTTTTGTGATTTGGCCATCAGTTTGTTTAAAGCGATCGTACCATCCGCTTTAAGGTCATAAAGGTAAATTCCCTCGCTTTCGCCATCGGTATAAGTGCCGAGGAAAAAGGGCTGGGTATTATCGGTCTCTGGGACTGGTTCCGGGTTGTTTTTACAAGCGGAAAGTGCTAAGATAGTGAAGATTAATAATCTGAATTTCATGAATTTTAGGTTTACTTATTGATTTTCGATAAAGCCTTTTTAGCCACTTTTAAAGACCTGAGGGCACTTTTCTTTTTAACGGAATGTGCCTGCATTTTCAGAATGATATTTTTCAAGGTTCTTACAGCATCCAGAATGTAGGGGCCTTTGTTGAGCATGACGCATTCGGCCTGAACACTGACGGAGGCATCAGAAACTTCTGCCCGTGTAGCTACACCTGTTTTGGCCAGGTTTTCCAAAACCTGGGTTGCCCAGATGACCGGGATGTGGGCGGCTTCGCATAACCACAGGATTTCATTTTGGACTTCCGAGATCCTTTCAAACCCGATTTCTACTGCCAGGTCTCCACGGGCGATCATGACGCCTATTTTTTCGCGTTTCATCGCTTCGAATAATATAAGAGGGAGATTGTCAAAAGCTTCTTTGTTTTCAATTTTGAAAACGACTCCGATATTTTTATCGCCTATTTTTTCCAGTTCAGCATACAATACTTTTACATCTTCCGGTGTGCGAACAAAAGAATAGCCGACAATATCAGCTTCTGCTGAAACAAAGGGTAATAATTCGATATCACTTTCCGTCAAAGAAGGCAGGTGAAGTTCCGTGTACGGCAGGTTGATACCTTTATTGGAGGATAATTTGGATTTGTAGGCATTGGTGATTTCGAGTTCTGCCGCTTCATTTGTTTTGGACATCACCTTAGCTTTAATCATTCCGTCGTCAAAATAAACGACATCCTCAATTTTCAGATCGTCAATGATCTGGGGTAATTTTACCCCGATTTCAGTGAATTGGATAATATCGCCTTTATCGCTAAAAGTAGTTTGGCTTCCTGTCGTTTTTCGTTTCGTTAAAACAAGCTTATCGCCTACATTGAGTCGGACAAATTCCTGTACTTTTCCTTTTTTCGAGTGCAGGAGGATTTCTGATGTCCTGATTTTAGGCCCTGACAGATCCATATAAATCTTGATCCGTTTGCCTGTTTCTTTTTTTACCTGGTTGATATTGGCCAGCATTTTTTTCCAAAGTGAGAGATCGCCCTGGCTCAGGTTGAGGCGGGCGATGCGCATACCTTCATTGACGAGGTTTCTGATCAGGTCGATATCCGTGGCGGCGGAATCGGGGAGGGTGACCATTATTTCGGTATACTTACTATCTTCGTAAAAAAGTTGTTTGGTGTTTTTGCGCAGTAATTTTTTACTTTTTTTATAACCAATGACAGGCCTGTTATGATCGTCTTTCCATTTTTTTCCTTGTAAAAGATACAACAGTTTTAATACGTTGGTAAGGTTGGATAAAACGTATGCCTCCGCAGTTCTTATGGAGGAAATACCCAGGTCAGAAAGGCTGTCGTGCAGTTTTCTCAGGTCAAAACTTCGAAGGATCAAGTATCGGTATAAATTTTGGGCACTTAAGCGGTGTTGTTCATCAACCTGAGCGGCAATTTTTGTTGGGACAGCCTCCTTGGAGATGATTTTGTTGTATATCTTTTCGACTTCCTGTGTTAAACGTGATATTTTCATTTTTTATCTTTTTTATGGCTGATGATCCCGTTAAAAATAATTACTGATTCACAAGAAGTAATAAAAGCCTCAATCTTCCATAAGTACTTCTAAAATCTGTGAGGCAGCGAGTGGGATTTTGGTGCCTGGTCCGAAAATTCCGGTTACGCCATGTGCATATAAAAATTCATAATCCTGTACAGGTATTACACCGCCCACAATGACCAGGATATCCTCCCGGCCTAATTTTTTTAAGGCTTCAATGGTTTCCGGCACCAAAGATTTGTGTCCGGCGGCCAGGGAAGAGATCCCAAGTATGTGTACATCATTTTCGGCTGCCTGTCGTGCCGCTTCTGCCGGCGTCTGGAACAGTGGACCAATATCCACATCAAAGCCGATATCCGCAAAGCTGGTAGCGATCACTTTGGCACCCCGGTCATGGCCATCCTGCCCCAGCTTGGCGATCATGATCCTTGGGCGGCGTCCTTCTTTTTTGGCAAATTTATCGGACAGTTCTAAAGCTTTTTTAAAAGATTCATCCATACTGATTTCACTTGAATAAACTCCGGAGATGGCATGAGTAGTGGCTACAAACCGGCCGAATTTACGCTCCATGGCGTCGGATATTTCACCGAGTGTAGCCCGGAGTCGGGCACATTGTACGGCTTTGTCGAGCAAATTACCTTGTCCGGTTGCAGCACATTTGTACAACGCTTCCAATGCCTCCTGTACGGCTCCCTCATCCCGGAATTTTCTGAGTTTATTGATCCGGTCGATTTGGGCATTTCTGACAGCTGCATTGTCGATTTCCAGAATGTCCATTTCCGAATCTCCTTCTATCTGGAAAATATTTACGCCTACGATTTTGTCCTTTCCACTATCGATACGTGCCTGTTTTTTAGCGGCAGCTTCTTCTATCCTCATTTTGGGTACGCCTTTTTCGATGGCTTTGGTCATGCCACCAAGTTCTTCAACTTCCTGAATGAGCGCCCATGCTTTTTGGACGAGTTGATCGGTTAAATATTCCACATAATAAGATCCGCCCCAAGGGTCGACGGCTTTGGTAATCTCCGTTTCTTTTTGGAGGAAAATCTGAGTATCGCGGGCGATCTTGGCTGAAAAATCCGTAGGCAGGGCAATGGCTTCGTCGAGTGCATTGGTGTGGAGCGATTGCGTACCTCCCATAGTTGCTGCAAGAGCTTCGATGCAGGTGCGGGCAATATTGTTAAACGGATCCTGCTCTGTAAGGCTCCAGCCGGAAGTCTGGGAGTGGGTACGCAGGGCCAGGGATTTTATATTTTGAGGGTTAAATTCCTGGACGATTTTGGCCCATAACAACCGGCCTGCCCGAAGTTTGGCAATTTCCATAAAATGGTTCATGCCAATACCCCAAAAAAAGGAAAGTCGCGGAGCAAAATCATCAATTTTC
This sequence comes from uncultured Bacteroidota bacterium, assembly GCA_942492125.1. Taxonomy (GTDB): domain Bacteria; phylum Bacteroidota; class Bacteroidia; order Chitinophagales; family Saprospiraceae; genus BCD1. The sequence goes on along the minus strand of CALODM010000031.1, from coordinate 364,215 downwards.
AAACCTGCTTTCAAACCCGCGCGTACATATTCCAGCCCGTCTGCCAGCGTATAGGCTAATTCGATATCTGCTGTTCCTCCTGCTTCCTGGATGTGGTAACCACTGATGCTGATGGAATTGAACCGGGGCATATTCTTAGCCGTATATTCGAAAATGTCGGCAATGATACGCATGGATGGCCCGGGAGGATAAATGTAGGTATTCCTGACCATAAATTCCTTCAGGATGTCATTTTGGATGGTCCCACCCAATTGGGCTGGCTTCACGCCTTGTTCCTCAGCGGCAACAATATAAAAGGCCATGATGGGAATAACCGCTCCGTTCATCGTCATGGAAACAGACATCTTGTCCAATGGAATCTGGTCAAAGAGGACTTTCATATCCTCTACACTGTCGATGGCTACTCCTGCCTTACCGACATCCCCTTTTACGCGCTCGTGATCAGAATCATATCCACGATGGGTTGCCAGGTCGAAGGCAACGGAAAGCCCCTTTTGACCCTGCGCCAGATTGCGGCGGTAAAAAGCATTACTTTCTTCGGCAGTGGAAAAGCCTGCATATTGACGAATGGTCCAGGGTCTGACGGCATACATGGAACTGTAAGGTCCACGCAAATAAGGCGGTATCCCTGCCACGAAGCCAAGGTGTTCTATATTTTCAATATCCGCTGAAGTGTAATTTCTTTTAATGTCAATTCCTTCCGCAGCTTTCCAGGAATCAGAAGGCTTTATTTCCGTTCCCTTGAAAATATCCGGGTCAAATCGCTTATCCTTTAAGTCTGGTCTAGGCATAAAAAATGCTGTTTGTGGTCAAGTCAGAAAGTTAAAGAATAAACACGAGATTTTTTAATGGTTTATTAGTCTTGTTTATGATTACAGGCTTTAATTTTTTTGATGGAAACAGAAGGTTTAATTTTCTCATAAACAGACTTCCTTTTACCGTATGGCTAAAAATTATTTACCCAACTGAAAGATTTTTTCCATTTCCGTCCATTTATCTCCAGGTTTTGCCCAGGGTAATTCCTGCTGGAATTGCCACATGAGCTGTTCCCACTCCTGTACTTTTGGATTGGCAGCATCCATTTCAGCTTTTTTTGCCGGGTCAAAAGATTCCTCTGTTTCCATGATCATGAACATGCGGTTACCCGTTAAATATATTTGCATATCCACGATGCCCGCCTCGTATATGCTTTTGGTGATTTCCGGCCAGACATTGCCCGGTGTATGGTGTTGTTTATAAGCTGCGATGAGTTCCGGATTTTCTTTCAGGTCGCAGGAAAAACAATATCTTTTTGTATTCATCCTAGTAGTTTTTATAAAATCATGCTTTTGACCTGGAAGATGTGTATCCGTAAAAGGCAACAACGGCCAGGCAAATCATTGGTAGAATAAAAGAAAATTTCACTTCCGGAATAAATCCAAGGACTTTTATGTCTGAAAACCCTGACCCTCCCATATCCAGAATGTATCCCTGAAGCACCGGCATCAGGGCTCCACCGACAATGGCCATCACCAACCCAGCTGATCCGATCTTTGCTTCGTCTCCCATGTCTTTTAAGGCAATCCCATAGATTGTGGGAAACATGATAGACATGAAAACAGATATACAAACAAGGGATAAAAGCCCCGCCATTCCCGGTAATAAAATCGCTCCTGCGGAACAGAGAACCCCACCTGCTCCAAAAATAGCAAGCATTTTCGCTGGAGCAATATTTTTCATCAGCATGGTTCCTATCCATCTTCCGGCAAGAAAAGAACACATGGCGGCAATATTGTAATAGGTAGCTGTGAGTTGCTGGTCGGCAGGTCGAGTCTCGTTCATGTTGTCTACATACTGAAAAATATAGGTCCAGCACATTATTTGTGCCCCTACATAAAAGGCCTGGGCTACAACACCCTGGAGGTATCTTTTATTGGCAAACAACTTCCGAAATGATTCGGCAAGCGACATTTTAATGTGATCTGTTGTATCGGGTAATTTAGTAACCAACAGGGTGATCATGATTACGACCACAACGACTCCCAGTGCTATATAGGGAAAGCTGATGATCCCCAGGTCATTGCTCCGGATGGCTGCCTGTTCTGCCACAGGCAATGCGTTGTAAGCTGCTGTGGTGTAATCATCAGATTGCAAGGCACTGATCACGAAAAATTGGGCGACAGCCATGCCTACAAGCGATCCCATGGGATTGAAAGCTTGCGCCAGGTTTAATCTCCTTGTGGCAGTTTCAGGGTGCCCAAGAGCCAGAACGAGGGGATTCGAGGTGGTTTCCAGGAATGCCAGTCCGCAGGTAATTACATACAGAGAGATCAGGAAGTAGGTATATTCCTCATTGGCAGCTGCCGGATAGAACAAAAATGCTCCGGTAGCGTAAAGAATCAGTCCGATAATAATGCCTGATTTATAATTGTATTTTCGAATGAATAGTGCCGCAGGCAATGCCATGATGAAATAGCCAAAATAAAAAGCAAACTGGACCAGCGATGCCTGAACATTCGTCAGTTCCGGCATGACTTTTTTAAATGCCGAAACCATGGGGTTGGTCAGGTCATTGGCAACGCCCCAAAGCGCGAATAGTGAAGTGATCAGGGCAAAAGGGATGATCAGGTTTTTGGCGACAACCGGAATGCTGCTTTTTGACTCTTCGAGCTGTTTATTATTCATTGAACCAGGGCTTTGTTAATTGTTAAGCGTATGTCTGACAATTTAATTTATGTTCTGTCCTCCTACTTCGATAAAAAATTTATGTCCTTTTTGCTTTATTTTATATCTTATGTCCTGAAAGCTTTAGCTCAAAAATACAATAATCCTTTCCATAAGGAATTCCTTTTTTGATTTCCATGCTTAAACCTTTAAGTATTGACTTATGAAAGTTATAGATTCCCATCAACATTTTTGGCATTACAACCCGGAAAAACACGCTTGGATCAATGATGATATGGCCATATTGAAAAGGAATTTCCTGCCAGATGATTTAGCGGTATTGTATAAAAAGAATGGCGTGGACGGCTGTGTTGCCGTTCAGGCAGAACAGTCGGAGGCTGAGACGCTGTTTTTACTTGGTCTTTCCACGGAGTTTGATTTTATTAAAGGTGTCGTGGGATGGGTAGATCTTTGTGCTGAAAATATCGCAGAACGGCTGGAGGATTTTGCCCGATTTCCAAAACTCAAAGGGTTCAGGCATATCGTTCAGGATGAGCCAGATCCTGACTTCATGCTCAAAAATGCTTTTCAATACGGATTGAGCTGCCTGCAGCAATACGGATTTACTTACGATATTTTGATCTTTCCCACCCAATTAAAAGCCGCCTTGCAGACCATACATAATTTTCCGGAGCAAAAATTTGTCATTGACCACATTGCCAAACCAAATATCAAAAAAGGAAAAACACCCGGGTGGGAAAAATACATGCGGGAACTGGCGTCACACCCCAATGTTTACTGCAAGGTCTCCGGAATGGTGACAGAGGCAGACTGGCAAAACTGGACTTATGAAGATTTTACGCCATGGCTGGAGGTGATTTTTGATGCTTTTGGAACGGAAAAGGTAATGTTTGGCTCAGATTGGCCCGTTTGTCTGCTTGGAGGTGATTATGAACGTGTCAAAGGTATTGTTGAACAATATGTTGATACTTTTTCTGCAGAGGAAAAGGATGCTGTATGGGGAGGTAATGCCACCGTATTTTATCAGTTGTAAGAAGGTTTTTTTGACCCGTTAATAGGGACGTTCTTCTCCGAATATATTTTTAGAGAACAACTTCAGTGTTTAATGGTATGGCTGTCGGATAATAGTCTTCCATTTTTCAGGAGCTGCCCTGCGGATATCAGACAAGTAAATTTCATGGTGTTTGCCATGGATTTGATATCCGTTAGTTACAATGTGATCGTGTACCCGTTGTATCGTTGGACCTTCTTCGCTAAAAGGACCTATGTGTAAAGTTTGGGCAACCTTTCCTTCGGCAAAGGGTTCAAACCTTATTTTATCAAGTGCACCGAGGTTTTTCTTTTGCCTGACTTCTTCAACGACTTTTTGAAATAAATCCCGGGTGACGTAATTCGGTTGCATGATCATCATGGTCCACAACCAGTCGTCTTTTTGATTCACATCAAAATCCCGCATGTCTTCCACCCACCAAAGCCCTTCCAGAGGCATGACGCCATAATCGATTTTCAAGGGGCTTTTTTTTATGGAAAACTTTAAAGCATAGGATAGTGCAAACAAGGCCTCAACAGCCTCCTGATATTCAGGAGATGAGTTTGGGTTTCCCTTGCCGTCAATCATGAGAAAGTTCATAGCGGGCACATCGACAAATATTACTTTTTTACTGGAAGGTTTATAAAAGGCTTTGAGTTCTTTTTTGAAATCTGTTTTTTGCATCGGATTTGATTTTCTTGATCCCAAAGATGCACAATACCCGGCAAAGGTGTTTGTCAATTCTTGCTAAGTGAAAAATTTTCAGGTTGCCGGTCAAATCCGGCAACCTGAAAGGTATGAAATGGCTACAGGCAACTTGTACGTCCCCCGTCTACCGGCAGGTTGATGCCGTTGATGTAGGCTGCTGCCGGAGAGGCGAGAAAAGCTACTGCAGCTCCGACTTCCTGAGGAGAGGCGAATCTTCCCAACGGGATGGAGGATTTCATTTTGTTGGCAACTTCCTCTTCTGAAGTATTGGTTTTTTTAGCTTTGTTACCAATGATCTCCTGGAGGCGACCGGTATTGGTTGCTCCGGGTAAAACATTGTTTACGGTAATACCATGAGGTCCGAGTTCGTTGGCCATGGTCTTGGCCCAACTCGCTACGGCACCCCGGGTTGTATTAGAGACTCCAAGACCGTGCAAAGGAGCTTTGACAGAAGTGGAGATAATATTGATGATACGGCCGTACCCATCCTTTTTCATGCCTTTAATAGCAAATTTTGTGACCAGGTGGTTACACAAAAGGTGGTTGTTAAAAGCTTGCAGGAAGTCATTGATTTTAGCTTCCGTAATTGGACCTCCCGGAGGACCGCCGGTATTATTCACTAAAATGTGGATGTTCTTCTTAGTGAGAAAGGCTTTAATTTGTTTCTTTACATTTTTGTAATCGGAAAAGTCAACCACCAAAAAATCATGCTGTTGTCCCTGACTGTGATCGAGTTCTTTGAGAACTTCTGCCATGGTTTCTGCAGACCTCGATATTAGGGTGATATTTGCCCCAAGAGCAGCCAGTTCCAGCGCACTTGCTTTACCGATTCCGCGGCTGCTTCCCCCAACCAAAGCATTTTTTCCTTTTAGATTTAAATTCATGGTTTATTACTGTCTGTTTTTAAATCAATTTTAAATTCATCATTTTTGCACTACAGGCATAAAATTATGCTTTAAACGGAATATTATGAGAACGCAGGATGATTTTTCCTGAAATTCTCAGCAATCAAAATGCACGTGGCTAAAAAGAAAACCTATTTTGCTTCGGATTTTCATCTTGGAACCGATGCAAAATTTACAAGCAAGGAACGGGAGTTACAATTGATTCGATGGCTGGATCAGATCAAGGATGATGCCGAAGCTATATATCTGGTGGGAGACGTTTTCGATTTTTGGTTTGAATACAGTACTGTGGTTCCCAAAGGCTACATACGTCTTTTGGGCAAGCTGGCAGAGCTACGTGACAATGGATTATCTATATATTATTTTACGGGGAACCACGACATGTGGATGTTCAAATATTTCGAAGAGGAGCTGGATATCCCTATCTACCGCAAACCTATTGTCAGAGAAATCCAGGGCAAACGGTTTTTTATTGGTCACGGCGATGGCCTGGGTCCGGGTGACCATGGCTATAAAATGATTAAAAAAATATTTGCCAACCCCGTTTGCCAATGGCTGTTCGCCAGATTACATCCGAATTTCGGCATCAAACTGGCCAATTTCTGGTCGGGTAAGAGCCGTGAAGCCAATATTCATGAAAACCAATTCCTTGGAGAAGACAAAGAATGGCTCATCGCTTATTGCAATCGTAAACTGGAAACCCTGGATATTGACTATTTTGTTTTCGGGCATCGTCACCTCCCTATTGATTACGCATTGAAAAATGGCAAATCCAAATATATCAATCTCGGCGACTGGCTAAACTATTATTCTTACGCTGTTTTTGATGGAGAGGAGTTGAGGCTGGAGTATTTTGAGAGTAATAGCTATTTGTCTGGATCCTGATGTTCAGGATTTTTGGATTGGCGAGATTAGCAGTAATTATCGAACCATTAAGGGTTATTTGTGCTAACTCATTTATTTGGAAAAGGCTTTTGGTTTTTCTGGGGATATTTTGGGTTGAATATTTTTTTGAACTGAAGACTCGTATTTCCAAAGTTAATCAATAATCCAACAGGTTTGTCGTATGCAACGACATAGTTTTTGGCTTGAGCTAAATGGACGTTCTCCAAATTAATTAGTGCTTTAAGTTCAACAATTACTTGGTCTTCAACAACAAAGTCTGCCCTTCGTGTACCGACATCAATGCCTTCATAATAAATTGCTTGCTCTTGTTCTCTGGCAAAATTTAATCCAGCTTTCTCCTATTCAATGGCCAGACACCTTTGGCAAATCACTTCTTAAAAACCATTACCAAGGGTTCTGTGAACTTTCATCGCACATCCGTTGATCTGGTATGCAATATTGTCTAGGTTCATTTTGTTAATTTTATTTCTAGGGAAAATTAGAACAAATTATTACAGAAAATAATTCCTGAAAATTTTAGAATCCGGAAAATCCCGATTCAGACAATGTTGAAAATTAAATTTTTTAGGTTCTGTTAATAAGTTGATTTAACACCGTGACTCGCATCCCCTACTACTCACTCCTCCACCAAAACCTTCAGATCCACCCGCCGGTTTTTGATTTTAGGAGCACCGTTCTTGATCTCTCCTTTTCCTTCCAGGTAGATTTTGTCAACGATCATATTGTGTTCTATAAGCATTATGGCCACGGTTTTGGCTCTTTCTTCCGAGAGATTCAGATTATAAACATCATCGCCGATGTCGTCGGCATACCCGATGATATCCACTTTTCGGATGTTTTTGTTTTTTATATCTTCGATGAAGTCTACCAGTTTATTCATTTCATTTGGTGTGAGTTGCGCTTTGTCAAATTCAAAGTAGGTGGTCCAGGTATAGGTTACCTCTTTATTGCCTTTCGGAACGGGAACTTCTTCCGGAATTTCTTCCGGATACTCCTCCGGAAATAAGATGGCATCAATGTTTTGCAACAGTAATTCAATGACGTAAAACTGTTTATTGTCCCATTCGGGAATGATATATTGGCTGTTTAGCGGCAGATAACCTTTGTGCCGGACTTTGAGGTCGAGTATTTCATCCGCACCAACGCAGAGGAAAAAACGTCCATCTTTCCCGGTTTGGACAGGTTCGCGGCCATTTATATAAACGGTGGTGGCCATAGGTTCGGAGGTGATGGAGTCTCTTACAAAACCTTCGACAAAGGTAATGGGATCGGCAAATAAGGTTTCGTTGAGTTCAAACTTGTAGATATCCATTTTGCCAAAGCCTCCCGGGCGATTACTGGCAAAATACCCCGTTTTACCATCTGCGGAAAGGAAAAACCCCAGCTCCCGGAAAGGAGAGTTTACCGGAGGGCCAAGGTTGATGGGAACACTCCATTCTTTATTTTTTTGGTCGTACCAGCTGACGAACAAATCCTGTTCGCCAAGTCCGGGGTGTCCGGTAGAGGCGAAGTAGAGGGTTTTGCCATCGTTGGTAATAAAGGGGGACTCTTCGTCGTAAGGGGTATTGATTTTTGGGCCCAAATTTATGGGCCGGGACCATAGTCCGGTACCTTGTTTAATGCTGTACCAAAGGTCTGTTCCGCCTTCTCCGCCTTCGCGATTGCTGGCGAAGAATAAAGTACTTCCGTCGCAACTGACAGCCGCTTCCGAATCCCATTTATTGGAATTCGCAAAACCGTCCAGTTTGTCGATAGATTCAATCTGGTATCCTTGTATTTTAGCTTCCCAGATGTCACAGGTGCCTTGAACGCCTTGTCTGCCGCAGGCCGTGAAATACATCTTTCGGCCGTCACGGACCAGGCTTGGCATGCCTTCATTCGCCGAGGTGTTGAGGCTGCGGACGGGGGCACCGTTCAGCCATTCCCCATCGATGAATCGGCTAAAGAACAGATCTTCATCTGAAATATCATTTTTCCGGCGATTGAAAAACATCAAGCGCTGGTCATTGGAAAGAAATGGAAAATATTCAATTTGCGCTGAATTGATCGCCGGGCCCAGGTTATGAACGGTAGTAATATTGACGAATTTGGCAGAGTCAAGGGATATCTGGCAAGCCTTGATGTTGCCGGGTAATTTGCGGAGGTATTCCAGTTCATATTCCAACTCCCGCGGTCCGTTGAGTCCGAATTCGTAAAAATCTTTTTCCTGTAAGGTTTCAAATTTATGGAAGTAATCAAGCGCCTTTTGTGTCGAGTCGGATTTGTAATAAATTTCCGCCAACTGGTAATACAAGACCCTCGAAAACATAGAATCAATTTCCAGAATATGCTCATACGCTTTCATGGCTTCCGGGTATTCGTAATCCAATTCATGGCAAACGCCCAGGCCGCGGTATGCTGCTGCCAGGCTGGGATTCAGTTCTATAGATTTTTTAAAAAGCCGCTTGGCTTGTTTGAGGTCGTTGGCCAAAAGGTAGTCCTCCCCTGCTTTATAATGCTCAATGGCCATTTCCTCCGAAGTCTTCTCCGTTTGGCCGAAGCCAAGGAAAGGAAAAAAAAGTGCCAGGATGATGAATGTATTTTTTTTAAGCATGACTGCCGGTTTTGGGTGGAGCTGTGCTGCAAAGATAACTAACGACATCCAATGTGGTGTCAGGAGGTATCATAATTTAGGTATCGTAAGCTGTAGGCAAAGGAACGGGGTTATTATCGCTTTTTTTCCCGGTAAAAAAGAATGTGCTGAAGGGCTTTTTCTCCCGCCTCATTGGTATAACCTTTTTGAATTTTTAAAACATGCCTGCCGGTCGTCAGGGAATCAATCGGGATATACGTCAGGAAGCCTTTTTCGTTCCTGTTGTGATGGTAATATGTAGTGAAGTCGATTCCTTCAACAAGGGAGGAATCTATAAAAATCTGATAATATTCTGCCATACATTTGTTTTCGAAACTTCGCCTGATGGCTTGTCTTTCTTCCCTGGAAAGTTCGTCTGGAAGTGAAGGCTTACCACAGATGTTTTCTCTGGCCGCTACTTCTCGTTTATGCCAGGGGATGAATAAACGGATATGATCATCTGTGATGACATCGGCTTGTATGACGGGGCGGAGTATGCGTTTTTCGCCCAGACTGTTTTCGTAATTTGCTGCCAGAGATGCATATTCGTTTTGGTTCATGGCAAAATAATTCTCGGGAGGAAAATATTGAATATTGGAAGTTGGTAAGTCAAATCCAAAAATACCCGTGAGCACCATAAAGAAGACCATTCCGATAATGGTATGCCGTTTTTTCAAAGAAAAATTGGTCATGAGAGTCATGATGATGTAAAGGTAAGGTTCGTAAAAAATGTGGGCAAAAACCCTATTAAACCTGTGGCTCAGCGGATATTGGAGCTTTTTGGCTATTGTAGATTCTTTGATTTTTCCGAAATTAAGCATGGCGATCAAAAAGCTTAAAACCAGAATGATACCTATCAGCACTTTTAAAATAATGTTTACAGTAGATTTAGGTAATACCATTATCAATAAATTATGCAAGAGGATAACCATAAGCACCCAGAAGGCAATAATCAGGAATATTTGTACTGCGGCGGCAGAAATGGATAAAATGAGGCTGCAAAAATTGTCGAGTTTCTGATTAAAACCATTGATATCGCCGAATTCAGCCTTGAGTTTTTTGAGGTAATCCTGTGAATAATTTGAGCTTTTTCCCCGAATTCCCTCCGGAAAAACGGATACAAGGCCTAACATTCCAACCCATAAAGCCCTCAATACAAAATGAATAATAAATCCGGTAATCAGAAACCGAACGCCGATTAATAAGTAAATGAAAAAGTATATAAGGAAGTTGAGGCTGTCGTCAGAAAACCGAACCAATATAGCGTCGGCGAGGTTGAAAATCACGTCTGGCAACTGCATTGAACCAAAAATAGCAATCCCTGAAATGATCAGTTCTGCCTGCCAGCTTTGCTGTTCGAGAATTTGCAGCCATTCCGGTTTGTTCTGGGGAGACTTATCCATTTTCGCCATGTTTTTGAGTGTTTAGTCCCCAATGTATAAAAAATCTTGCATTAAATAATTCGTATATTTGCACATAATTTTACTGGAAACTGTAACGAGAATAAATGCTTTCCAGGTCCTGATTGACATGGTTCAGATGACCTGAAGAACCAAACATCATTACCTTGTCTGTCTTTTTTAAACCTGAGCAACTTGTTTTTGTTATACCATTAAGTTAACCCGGGAATTGGCCCGTCCCTTATAATTACTTCCACTTTGAGCAGAACATACTTACAAGAAGCGCTAAAAACTCAATTCAGTCGTGAAGAGATTTTGAAGGACTACTACACATGTTGTGTGAGTAGGGAAGTGAGTCTTTCCATCAGAAAGGAAGTCCTCATCGGCCGTGCTAAATTCGGCGTTTACGATGACGGAAAAGAATTGCTGCATGTGGCGATGGCCAAAGCATTCCGGAAAGGTGATTTTAGAGCAGATTATTACAGAGGGCATACGTTGCTGATCGCTATGGACCTTTGTCGTATTGAGGATATATTCGCCCAGTTGTATGCTGATGGAAATAACGACCCATTTTCCGGGGGGAGACAAATGAACGGCCACCATGCAACTCCTCTGATCGATGAAAAGGGTAACTGGTTGCCGCATAAAGACATGTACAATTTATCCTCGGATATTTCTACTACTGGTGGACAAATGGCCCGTGGATTTGGACTTGCCTATGCCTCTAAAGTTTACAGGGAAAGTCCTTTATTACAAGATACACAGTTCTCTGATAAAGGCAATGAAGTTTGCTTTTGCAACATTGGAGACGGCAGTACCTCCGAAGGGGCATTCTGGGAAGCCATGAATGCTTCTGGCGTAACGCAAATTCCGCTTGTCGTTTCTGTTTTTGATGATGGATATGCCATTTCGGTTCCCAAGAAACTGCAAACGGTTAAGGAAAGCATCTCCCGCGCCTTGAGAGGATTGCAAAAAGAACATGGCACCAACGGGATTGAAATATACCGGGTCAACGGATGGGATTACCCGACACTTATCAAAGTTTATGGGGAAGCGGTGAAGATGTCCAGAGAGACTCACACACCTGCATTGATACACGTAGATGAACTTACTCAACCGCAGGGGCATTCCACTTCAGGATCCCATGAAAGGTATAAATCCAAAGACAGATTAGCCTGGGAGGCCGAGTATGACTGTAACCTGCAATTCAGGCATTGGATTCTCGACAATGCTTTTGCGGATGAAGCAATTTTGGAGTCCCTGGAAAAACAAGCGTCCCAGGAAGTAAAACAGGCAAAGAAAAACGCCTGGAAAGCCTATTGTGATCCTATAGATGAAAAGTTAGCTCATATAAAAGGGGTGTACCAATCCATCATTCAGCAAGTTCCTGACTCAGCCATAATCGGTATTTCAAAAGAACTTGACAAGTTGATCAATCCCTTTCGCTCGGAAATAGTCCGTAACGTCAAAAAGATGCTTTTCCGGTTAAGAAAAGAACCCTTGGCCGAAAAGGAACTTTTGGAAGCTTTCCTCAATGAGGTGAACCAGCGAATGGATCGCCGATATCATGCTCACCTTTACAGCGAGACGGAAAAATCTGCCTTGAAGGTTCCTGTGGTCAAAGCTCAGTTTTCTGAGCATTCAGCAGAGGTTAATGGATTTGAAGTCCTCAATAAATATTTCGACAGAATCTTTGCCAGCAGAAACGATGTTTATGCTTTTGGAGAAGATGTCGGACAAATAGGAGATGTAAACCAGGGTTTTGCAGGGTTACAGACCAAACACGGGGAACATCGGATATTTGATACAGGAATACGCGAATGGACCATCATAGGCCAAGCCATCGGCATGGCTATGCGGGGGCTGCGGCCAATAGCTGAAATACAATATCTCGATTACCTGATTTATGCCTACTCCCCATTGTCAGACGACCTGGCAACGCTTAGATACAGGTCCAATAATATTCAAATGGCTCCGGCCATTATTCGGACCAGAGGACACCGTCTTGAAGGGATCTGGCATTCCGGTTCTCCTATGAGTCTGTTGCTTGGAGGATTGAGGGGGATCTATTTGCTCACGCCAAGAAATATGGTCCAGGCAGCAGGTATGTATAATACGATGTTGCAGTCGGATGATCCGGCGATCATCATTGAATGTCTGAATGGCTACCGGTTAAAAGAAAAAATGCCGGATAATCTGGAAACTTTTACCGTACCTATTGGTCAACCTGAAATATTACAGGAAGGTAAAGATATAACATTAGTGACTTACGGATCCTGTGTGCGAATTGCCGAAGAAGCCATCGAAATGATTCAAACCCACGGGATTTCGGTAGAACTCATTGATGTTCAGACATTACTGCCTTTTGATCTTGAGCACAGCATTGTGGAATCTTTGAAAAAAACCAACAGGATTATTTTCCTGGATGAAGATGTTCCGGGAGGTGCAGCAGCCTACATGATGCGCAATGTGCTGGAAGAGCAGAAAGGTTATTTCTACCTCGATTCACCACCGAGAACGATTACTGCAACAGCCCATCGCCCGGCATATGCCACAGATGGAGATTATTATTCCAAACCGAATCCGGATGATGTTTATGAAATAATGCTCGAAATGATGCAGGAAGCAGAACCTGACAGGTTTTGATCAATTACAAATTTGAAATTACGAATTCGTGATTAATTACTCTTCTTCTTCCGCAGGCTCATCTCCCATTTGTTTTTCCTCATACAACTTTTGGAAGAGATCTTCGACCCGGTACATCTCGTCAATGGTTTCATCGATGTAGAAGGCAATATCTGGAATTCGGCGGACATGCTTCTTTAGCCTGTGGGCTAAAGATTGCCGGAGTTTTTGATAAGCTGCTTCCATTTCCAGGATTACTGCCTGTTTATTTTCCGTATTATAGATACTCAGGTATATTTTAGCCAATCCCAGATCCGCGGACATGATTACGCCGGTAACGGTAACCAGAGGTTCGTGTCCGTAGATATAACCTCCTTCCTGTTGTAATACTATGCTGAAATGGCGTTTCACCAATTCTCCAACCTGCTTTTGTCTTTTTGTCTCTTTTGCCATGATACAAAGATAGTTAAAATCAGATCGAATAACGTCAGAGCCCTTTTAAAAGTTCATCTTTGACGTCATTGATGATCCAGCAAAGGTTGTTTATGTCATTGGTAATTGATTTGACAGACACTGTTGCACCGGAAATCCCGTCAATATGTTTTTCGTATTCAAGCTCACAGCCTTTGTGTCCTTTAAATTGACGAAGCCACCTTTTGCCACAAATTTCGTAACCGAAGTCTGAATCATACTGTAGAATCTTTACTACTTCGATACGGAAGTTTACATCGTATAATACTGCATAGAAAAATTTTTCATACGAATTATCAATACTTATCTCCCGGGACGAGGCTGGGGAGTCACATCCACCGACATGACACCCCAATGCTTTATTGATCACTACAAAACCGAGGGTGCTGTCGATAGTGGTCAATACAAAAATTTTTCGCCCCTCTAAAGCACGGCTATTGTTCTCGCCTAAATTTACCTCCTTGATATTGACGGAGAGCTCTTTCCAGTGTTTATCAGCCAGTTTTTGGATCTTTTTTTCGAAATCCGGAAATATTGCCCGGGATGTCGGATTGCCCGTCAAAAGGAAACCAGACATCAGATATATGATGATTCCAATACGCATGGTGTTAAAATTAAAATGATATTCCTAATCCAAGGTTCAATTGGTAAACTGGCTTGTCAGACCCTTCAGCCATAATGATCTGATAATCGCCTTTAACTACAGCTCCGGAAGCTGGTTTCCATCCCAGCCCAACAATTATTTCTGACCTGTTTAAAGATTTGTCGGGTGTCAGGTTTTCATCGGTACCGGCATGGGTGTTATAGTGTTCGTAGCGGATAAAGGGAGTCAGAGCGGATTCTCGTTGTTTATGGTGTAAAAGATTATATCCAATTTCAGCGTAGTACCCGGTTAACATATTACCGAGGTCGCTGTCAGCAAATTCGTTATAGGCTTTTGTATTAGCAATGCTGGTCAAAATGTATTGCCCTCTTGCCTGCCATCCTGATTTAGTATATTGAGCATCAATTCCCAGCATACGGATTCCTACAACGGAACTGTCTGCAGCTGCCATCGCGGACTCGTCTTGTCTGTCAAGACCCTGGTACAGAACAGATTGGGTTTTGCCCAGGTAGGTCGCCAGACCCAGCTTTAAATTTCCCAAGCCATAGTAATCCATTTTTGCACTTATATTCGGTGCACTGATGTATGATTCTGCACCTTTCTGGCGGCCTTTTCTCAGTCCGTTTGAACCATTCAGTTTAGCAGAGCCATCGTAACCGTTGAAACCATTAACCAGGTAAAGCTGGTATTTTAAGGAAGCGTCATCGATACGACCTGTAATTCCGGCCCCGATTTCCCGCCAGGTAGTCGGGATGATATATTTATCGACGTTTGGCCGCTCGACTCCGTTGAAAATGGTGGGTTCGTGTCGTTCATTGATAATACCCATCGGAATGAGTACAAGCCCGCCTTTGAAGTTCATGAAATCGTTGATCTTGTAGCTCATGAATGCCTGTTCAATATATACTTCACTGACATGCTCATATTCGATTTCTGTGAAAAATGTCGTGCGATTATTGAATTTATATCCAAAGGTCATGACCAGTCGGTGGACATCAATTTTGCCGTTGTTCCTAAAGTCTGAATTTATGGGTTGATTGTAATCGATCTGAGCATAAGCTCCAAGAGATATCTTACCAACATCGGAATCGTTCAATTTCTGCAATTGCATCATTTGTCCAAAAGCCGGTTGGATGAGTAAGGTTAGAAGGGTGAGTATAAACAGTTGATTTTTCATTCTACATTTATTTAGACTAATTAAACACTAGTGCAAAATTATATGCTCTCAACCGCTTAGACAATGCCGAATTTTGGATAATCTCCTAATTAAAATTAGGTACGTAGCATACCAATAAATACTATTTCCCTAAGAAAAAGTATTATAAAAAAACCGAATTGCGGCTGATACGCAATTCGGTTTTTAATATTAGGAAGTCGGGGGAGTGATTTCCTGATCATCCGGGGATTATTCCCCTATGGTTTTGATCAACGTACCTTTGGTGACCGGGCTGTCGAGTTCCATACCATTGAGTATGGATAGTTCTTCATGGCGCTCACTTGGTTGGTTGAGTGCACGAAGGACTTCTTTTAGTGTTCCGCTTTTGGAAACGGTTTGGATTTTTATCCTTTCCGGTTTTTTATCGATCTTACTCTGGTCGGTTAGTGTCTTGAAGTTTTGCATGGTCCGCAAAAAATTATTTTCATAATTGGCAAAATCCGGTTTCAGACTCAAGCCGATGAATTTATAGATCAAACCATTGTATTGGATCAGGTAAGAAAGCGTTCGGATTTGCTGCTCCGCAGGAATTTGCTGCCCTTGCTGGTCGGTCGTTTGATCTGCAACCATTTCAATGGCTTGAAATCCGTTAACTGTTACATTTTTTCTACTTACCTGACTCAACTGAAACTGAATCAATGTACTGTCGGCAGCAGCCCTCAGGTTGTTTTGAGGAGCCAGAGTCAGGATCATCAGAGCTTTGCCGTCTTCGGGAGCCATTTGGACCTGTGATGGTGTATTTTGTAATTGCCAACCTGTTGGAACAGGGTACTCAAATTTGAGTTCAGGATGATAAAATTTGTTGTTTTCGACATATCCCTGCCGGGGGTCTTCACCATAGATGATACCGTCTATCATTCTGAGGTAATTGTTGCGGTTAACGGCATACCTGGACCGGGGGTCCTTTTGTTGCCATTCTTTGGCGAGGGCATCTGTTTTATCATGGCGATCAACGGGATCCGGGTGGGTGGAGGTAAAGACAGGAATTCTGTTTTCAGGACCACCACTCAACCGATTGAGGGTTTGAAAAAAACCGGCCATTTCATGGGCGTCATAGCCGATCTTCGTGGAATATTCAACCCCCAGGCGATCAGATTCGCTTTCCGCATCGCGGCCAAATTTCAAAAACAATAACTGCATACCGGTATTGGCCACATCTGCATATTTGGCAAATTCCTCCGATACGACCATACCTATGATCAGACCTAATTGTCCTACGATCTGTTTGCTGTATTGCCTGGCAGAGTGGCGGGCTGTAATATGGCCTATTTCATGTCCTAATACGCCGGCAAACTCAGCTTCATTGTTGAAATGAGCAAGGATACCCCGCGTAAAATAAACATAGCCTCCCGGCAGCGCAAAAGCATTAACTACCGGTGAATCCAATACCTTGAATTCATAATTCAGGTTGGAACGGTGAGAAACCTTGGCCATTTCCTGGCCCTTCTCATTGATAAAAGCCTGGATTTTATCATCTGGATATACGCCGAAACTGGCGACGATGGACGGGTCAGAAGCTGCTCCCATGGCAATTTCCTGTTTTTCTGACATCAGCATGAAGTTCTTTTTGCCGGTAACAGGATTTGTGACACAAGCATCGAATACAAAAACGACTGGGAGTAAAAGCAGGATAAATGCCTTTAAGGTGAAATTCGGTTTATTCATGACGTTTAAATTTTCTATGTAAAAAAGTTGACGACCTACCTGGAGGATTCCCTAAATTAATACTTTTTTGCCGGAAACCTCAAGGAAAATCTCACTGGCCCTTTTCAAAATGGGTTTTATAACAAAATGATGAAAGTCATATGGCGGTTGTGACTTTAATCTCGGGGTATTTCCTTTTAAAAGCTGGCAATTTAATTACCTTTGCAGCTCCGGAAAGTCTCTGCCTTCTTTGGACGTTAAAAACCGGGAAAAGTGACTTTCTGTCCTAACCTCTTAGCAAATCCTTGAGTTGATTTTCAGGGGAATACATGCTCAATTTTAAATATTCAAAACATGACAGATCAACGCGTAATTTTAATTATTCTCGACGGGTGGGGACATGGGCCTAAACCCGAGGTTAGTGCAATAGACCAGGCATCAACTCCCTTTGTGGATAGCTTGTATGATAAATATCCAAACTCCGAACTCGTCACTTATGGGGAACAAGTCGGTTTGCCCGAAGGCCAGATGGGTAACTCAGAGGTGGGGCATATGAATATTGGTGCTGGAAGAATCGTATACCAGGAATTGGCCAGAATTAACAAAACGATCCGGGAAGACGAGCTGCGTCATAACGAAACGCTAAAAAAGGCTCTTCAGACCGCTAAAGACAAACATAAGGCCCTGCATCTTTTTGGCCTCGTTTCTGACGGAGGCGTTCACTCCCATATCGAGCATCTGAAAGCACTCTGTGATATTGCCGATGAAGCAGGTTTGGAGAAAGTATTTATTCATGCATTCCTCGATGGCCGTGATACGGACCCTCATAGTGGTAAAGCTTATCTTGAAGACCTCCTGAGTCATCTTGACGGTAAATCGCCCAAACTGGCAAGTGTCATCGGTCGTTATTATGCGATGGATCGCGATAAGCGCTGGGAAAGGGTGAAGCTGGCATACGACTTAATGGTGAAAGGTGTTGGTATCCAGACGGATGATGTCCTGGCTGCTTTGCAACAAAGTTATGACGATGGGGTTACCGACGAATTTGTCAAGCCTGTTTTTTGTGGAGGAGACGAAGGGAAGATCCAGGATGGCGATGTGGCCCTTTGTTTTAATTTCCGGACGGATCGCCCGCGGGAAATTTCCATGGTACTCACCCAGGAGGATATGCCGGAATATGATATGAAAAAACTCGACCTGGAATACTTCACCATGACCCGGTACGATGATACTTTCAAAAACATCCAGGTGTTGTTTGAAAAGGATAATCTTACCAATACCCTTGGAGAAGTATTGTCTCGTCATAACAGAACCCAGGTGCGTATCGCCGAAACGGAAAAATATCCGCATGTGACCTTTTTCTTTTCCGGTGGACGGGAAGAGGAGTTTCAGGGCGAGCGTCGCCTCCTCATTCCTTCTCCCAAGGTAGCGACTTACGATTTGCAACCTGAAATGAGTGCTTTGGGGATTACCGATGCCATCATTGAGGATATTGAAACCAATAAACCAGACTTCATTTGCCTCAATTATGCCAATACCGACATGGTGGGGCATACCGGTGTATTTGAAGCGGCTATGAAAGCAGCGGAAACAGTTGATGGGTGCCTCAAGCGGCTGATCGCCACAACACTGGCTAATGGTTATGATGCTATTGTCATTGCCGATCATGGCAATTCAGATTTTATGATCAATGACGATGGTTCACCGAATACGGCACATACCATGAATCCGGTACCATTTATCCTTGTGAGCGAGAGGGCAGATCAGTATACCGTGAAGGACGGTAAGCTTGCTGATATTGCGCCAACGATCCTGACTTTGTTGGGAGAAGAGATTCCTGAGGAAATGGATGGAAATTTGTTGATAGCCAAAAAGTAAACAGCTAATAAACCATAATGATATTGAGGAATCGCAGAACCTCGAATCTGCCTTCCGTTACTCAGCAAGCAAGGTGGCCAGTGTAGAAGTACTTTGATTCACTTCTACATTGGACATTCTGCAGTTAGTTATTCTGCGGTTTCTATTGGTTTTCCTGTTTTCTGCTTCAACGCCAGTGCTTTTTTGATGCCTAAATTAGAGATAAACCACACCTCTACAAAGCAGTTTTGCAGTAAAGTATTTTTTCCCTGTTAATAAAACGAAGGACTCCCCCCACTGTTTTTCTCCTTGCCAAAAACCATGTTTAATCCAAGTCTCACATTAGCACTATTGTTATTGGATGGATTAAATACGGTGAGCAGATTATCCGTCATCGCCACGAGCTGCACCGGACCCAGGGAAACCACAGCATTCAAACCAAGATTGTCAAAGGTCTGGTTGCGGATAGCATAAATAGCTCCGACCCGAATCAATCCGCTGAGCTGGTAGTTTCCGGAAATGGCAAAAGCGGGGTATGCGCTGCCCTTGAATACTTCGGAATAAAACAGGGCTCCCAGGTGCAGGTTTTCCGTAAGCTGGTAACCGGCACTGAGATAGTACTGTGTAGGTAATGCAGTGGAAAAGGTATTCGATGTCGTAATGGGCTGGTAAATGGCTTTCAGGGTATCTACGATTGAGCCTATTTCGGTACTGTCTTCGAAAATATCCTGGGCAACCTCGAGTCCCTGGTATTCGTAAACTCCCTGGACACTGTAATTATTCACGTCCTTTTCCCAATTGATCTTACCGATGTCGAGTACACTTGCAGCAACATCCAACTTACCGAATTTAGCACTGGCGCCTATATCAAAAGCCATACCCCTGTTCCGGGAAAAGAGATTTTTAAACCCCTCTCCTGCCGGGTCAAAACGGAAAGAATAGTTTTCAAAATCTTGAAATTCAAGAGATCCGGAAGCATTGACCAAAAGGTCGGCATCCAATTCCAGCTGATAGATGTCATCGCTGGTCGTTAAGGAGAGGTCGTGTTTTTCTGTAGATACATGGGCAATTCCGCTTAAAAATTTCACGCGTCCGCCCACGGTAATATTATCTGTGATTTCAAATCCGGCCCCTAGTGCGTAGTGATGCCAGGCACTTAGTTCCAGGTCCGGCCCAAAGTTCACGGTTTGCCCGATAAATTGAGCATTACCCTGCCAAATCAATTGGGGCAATGTTTTGGGGTAATCCATGTAGGCCTTGAACTTCAGTGCATGGTTAAAGCTCACATAGAATTTACCAAATTTCAAACCTAACCCCAGCGTTTCCAGGGTGAAATCCTGGCGAAGCAGGTTTTGATCATCCATTTTGTCAATGGCTCCATTGATGTCCAGTATATTGTTTCCGGAATCATCTTTTTTGATCAGGTCGTTAAATGTAATATTTTCGATCGCCAGGTTATTGTAGAAACCCGGGAGGCTTACCGTTATTTTCGAATTCGGGGTTAGTGCAGGATTGGTATATCCCGCCTGCCAGGTGCCCTGGAGAAAGTGTGTTCCCAATTCCTGTTGGGCGCTGAGGGATAATTGGCCGAGCACCAGCAATATTGTTATAACTATATTTTTATACATGATTTTTTTCATAATCTTCTTCAATCAGTTTTTTATTGAGCAATCTCCTTGCAGGCATGAAAGGGCTTACTCTGGTTTAACTTTTAATCCCATACGAATGCCTATCTCCTGGTTGGATAGTATTTTAGCACTGATCTCTCCTTCGTTGTAAGTGGAAAAGTCAACTTCCAGAATCAATTGCTTTGCGTTCCGCAGGGATTCGAATTTTTCGGGAGGCAGAGGAATGTAATTGGTCCTGGAGGCTATCCCCGAGGCGTTTCCTGCTGCATCAACGGGAGCTGCTTCCACCATCCTGGTTGCTCCGCCTTCAAAAAGAGAATCAATGACTATGCCGGCATCATTTTGAAAATAGACCTGGCCATCGATTTCAAGTGGAATTTCGTTTTCGGCAATGAGTTTGATCTCTGCCTCTCTAATACCATCAAAGGAGGACAAGTCCACCTCAAAGGTGTCCCGGGCAGCAAAGTCAATAGCCTTGCCATAAAGCGGGAGCTCCACTTCGATCCGTACTTTATAATAACTGCTGTCGGTAATGAAGCCCCGGATATCAGGGTCACTTTCCGGGTTGGTAAAGGCATCCACATCGTAGTCGAGTGCCAGAGGGCCGGCGCCGAGGATCACATCTATGTTTGAATTGTCTTTGGTAAATTCAAATTCCTTGTATTTGACCGCTCCAATTTCGTTTAATTCCGGATAAGGAAAGTCAATACCGGTTGTAATGAATTCACTTTCCAGAGGCAATACATCCTCTCGTACAGTAAACACTTCGAATATATTCACGACAGACCTGGTCGGTACGCCAAAAGAATTTTCGAAAAAGATGGTAATTCTCGGATCTGCAAAATAGATATCCCCGTTGATCCACCTTTCAAAGAAGTCGATATGGATAGTATCCCGGCTTTCATCGTAGGTATTGTTACCGAGGTATCCTTCAGCATAGGAAAAAGCCATGTCCTGGATCAATACGGTTGATTCGGTAATAACCGGCTCTTCTCCGTCTTGCGTGATTATTTCCTTGATGACATTGATTTCTCCGTTTTCACCAGGGGTAATCACATAACCATCCAGGTTGGTTGGGAAGAACAAATTATTCATGACGATAGCATCCCCTGAACCACTGTAGGCCGGGAAGTTAAGGGTGAAATTCAGTGCTGCACCATCTTTGGTAAATTGTGGGACCGTCAAATTAATGGTTACAGGTGAAGGGTGTTTGCTGGAGAAAAAATAGAAAAAATTCCCACCTTTCAGATCCATTCTGTCCACTTCAAGTCCGGCAGGAAAGGGGGGGAGTGTGGTGGTGTCCTCAACCAGCGGAATAGGAATAATACCCAGGGCATTATTGATCGCTTCGAAAACTTCATCTGTGGTTTTGGTAAGTACATCCCCACTATATTTGAATCGAATGAGTCCGTCCGGATCGACAAACAAAACGTTGTTTTCTTCAAAACCTTCCAGTACATCCCCAATAGAAAAATGAGAAGAAACCAGGGGCAGGGCGTATTCAGCATCACTATCGACGCTGTCAATGTTGTTTAAATCGTCGAATTGAGTGCAAGCTGCAATCAATGCAATCATGCTGATCAACAATACTCCGCGAAAAAAGGAGAAATTTATACTCATGTTTAGATTTTTTTGCAAATGACGAAAGTGGTTAAGGTGAACAATTACCTATACGGAAAATCAATCTCCGGGGTTGGCCTGGTTTAAATATGGAACAGGAAAAACTCCACAAACAAACGCAGGCGGTTTAAAGTATTTTTCGGATGTTTGAATATTAATTTGTAATACCGTTTGCAAAGGAGCCTTATTCAGAAGATTTGTCAGATAGCCTGGCAAAGATAGAGAAAAAACGATTATTTTTTAATTTTCGTATCTTGGGCACAACTTGTTTTACTACCATGGAAAGACATCAATCAATTCAATTTCTGGATGACGAGAACAGTATCTTGTCCGAAGCCGATTTGTTCCTGCAGAATATTTTTGACCAACACAAAGATTCAAGGCTTGTCTTTCACAATTATTCTTCCATGAAACAGGCTATGAATTTAGCCCGGGAGTTTTGTGCAGCAGAAGGTGCTTCCGTGGAGGATACGGAAACTGCTGTTTTGGCGGCGGGTTTTTATTTCGCCGGATTTTTGATCGATTACAAAAACCCTGAAATAGCTGCCAGCAAACAATTGCAAACGTTTATGATCGGACAGCGTCAGGAAGCGGAAAGAACAGAAGTGGTCTTAGATTGTGTGCATGCCATTTCGGGAAGATCGCTGCCGAACCTGATAGCAGACCAGGCCGCTGCCGATGCTGTTACCGTTAATACCTATGTTGCTGACTATGCCGAGCGACATCCGTTGCTCAAACTCGAGCGGGAATTTCTTCAGAGCCTGGTCATGGATCGAGGGGAATGGGCTAATTTGCAAATGCAGGAATTGCTGCAGCAGAAGTTATTCACGGCCACAGCACGACAGCAATACGAAAACGGACTCTCTCAGAGTATTCTCTTACATAAACAGCGCATTGAAAAAGAAAAACGAAACCTGCAAAGGGAGGTCAGGGCAGAGGCCGCTGCCGGGGTTTTTGAGGGTATCGAGACAGACATGCCGCTGCGGACCATGCAGACTTTTTTCAGATCAAATTACAGGAACCATATCAACCTGAGTGCCATTGCTGACAATAAAGCCAATATCATGATCAGCGTCAATTCTATCCTGATCAGTGTTTTGATCACTTTTCTGTCTTACCGGAATATCTCTACCAACAACCCGATGATCTTATTGCCGGTGGTCATTTTCCTGGTGACAGGATTGGCTTCATTGACCTTCGCCATTCTGTCTGCCCGCCCTAAAGTGACAAAACTCAATGCCAAATTAAATGATAAGGCCATGGTCAAAAAGAACATCGTTTTCTTTGGTAACTTTGTCACGATGAAGCTGGAAGACTACGAGGAAGCTATGGATGAAATGTTCCGGGACGGACAATTGCTGTTGGGGAATATGACAAGGGATCTTTATTTCCTTGGAAAGGTGTTGGATAAGAAATACCGTTATCTTTCCGTTTCCTATAATATTTTCATGGTCGGCTTTCTGGCAACAGTAGGGACATTTTTGATTATGTTGTTCAGTTAGAATACGAACTAATTCGTTATTAAGTTCAGAAATAAATATTTATAAAAAAACAGCCCCAAAATCTAATTTTTTGGTTTGACCTTTCGTTTTTTTAAACACGCTTATCACCCTACAATAAACAATAAACTATGTTCAAACAATTCTTTTTAATTGGGATTACACTTTTAATTGCCGGTAATCTTAACGGGCAAACACTGGATGAGGCCTTTTTGAAGTATATCGAAAGAAACAAGGATGTCGCCCTCAGGGAAATGGAACGTGCAGGTGTTCCGGCCAGTATCAAACTTGCTCAGGGGCTGCTGGAGTCAAATGCCGGAAGGAGTTTCCTGGCCAAAAAAGGCAACAATCATTTCGGCATAAAATGTGGTGACAACTGGAAAGGGAAAACGGTTTATCGAAAAGATGACGAGTATGATTCGAAAGGTAAGCTGGTGGAGTCTTGTTTCCGCTCTTATCGTTCGGTGGAGGCTTGTTATATAGCCCATTCAGAATTTCTGAGAGATCCACTCAAACAATTCCGTTACGGATTTTTATTCCGGCTCGACCCGCTGGATTACAAAAGGTGGGCCCAGGGCCTCAAAAAAGCCGGTTATGCTACGAGTGCAACTTACGCGGAAAAATTGATCAGCATTATAGAACGATACGATCTTGACAGGTTTGACAAAATGCTTCCTGGAGATCTGGACGAACCGGTTGCGGATGTTTTGGAGGCCGGAATTTTTATCAATAATGACGTTAAATATGCCACTGCTTCAGCTAATGAAACGGTCGCGGATATTGCCAAACGAACCGACACTTCTTTAAGGAGTCTGCTCAAATATAATGAACAGTTAACCAACGGGAATCAGGAGCTCGAGGAAGGGGATCGTGTTTATATTCAACCCAAACGTAGCGGATATCGGGCCAAACGCCAGAAGTGGCACGTTATGAGGGCGAGCGAAATCATGTTTGAGGTTTCACAGGCGTATGGTGTCAAATTAAAAAAATTATTGAAACGCAATCGCCTGGAGGAGAATATGCAGCCTGCTGAAGGAGCAATGATAAAACTACGCGGATGTAAAGTTAAAGAACGCCCTCAACTCGCTTCGGAAGTTGAAATTGTTACCCCCCTCCCGCTGCCAGAGCTTGAAATGGAAGAGGAGGAGGAACCCATTGAAGAAAAACCAGCGGGTGCTCCCGAAATTAAATCGTTACCTGCATCCGATACCATAACAGTCGTTAAACCTGAAACAGTGGAAAAACCACAACCGCTGCCCGTTGAAGAACCGAAAGATACGCCAAAACCAACAGAGGGGCCAACATCCAATCCTGATTTTACGGATGAACCGGTGATTGTTCAGCCGGAAACAGCTCCCCAACCCTCAGCAGCAGTTTATCATACCGTCGCACAAGGGGATACCCTTTGGAATATTTCCAAACGGTATAATACAACGGTTGACGCCATTAAAAAGCTCAACCAACTCACGGATAATACCATCAGATTGGGGATGAAGCTGAGGGTGAAATAAGAATACCTGATAACATAAACTCATGTTTATTAATAAAGGAGAAAAATGATTATAATCGCTTCTTTTCATCCTCCACAAAAGCATCGAAGCGTTTTTTAAGGGCTTCGTCATTTGTTTCATAGATTGGTGCAGTGCTGCCCTTGCCTGGAAATTCTTCCATGTAAAGGGTGGTAGACGGGAAAGCAAAACGCACGCCAAGCTTTTCTGCAAGCTCTATTACAGAGAAAAGTAACTCTTCTTTTACTCGAAGCTCATCGGCATAACCCGGTACATAAAGCGGTATGCGGAACATGATGTTTATTGAGGAGTCACCAAGGTTGTTCAGGTGGATATAACTCGCATCTTCCTTCGCATCAGGATGCAACTCCACGATCTTTTTGAGGCCCGCGATAAAAGTCTTCATTAAAGGAAGTGGTGTGTCGTAAGTAATACCGATTTGTATGTTGAACAACCGAAATACCCTGACGCCTTTATTGCTAACGGCAGCATTGGCAATCGATCCGTTCGGTACACTGATTACGGACGAATCGGCTTCCAGTATCCTCGTCGAACGGAAACCTACTTCAAGTACGGTTCCTGACATGCCGGAGTACTCGATAAAATCGCCTATCTGGAATGGCCGGTCAAAAAACACCATCGCTGAACCGATCAGGTTTTTTACCGTATCCTGGGCAGCCAGCGCCAGCGCAAGACCGCCGATGGACAGACCCGCGATTAACGCTGTCACATTAACATCCATGATGCGTAACAACTGTATGATACCACCAATAATGATGACTGCCTGGAGCGATCTCCTCAATATGGGAACCAGTTGTTCGTCCATTTTGCTCTCCGTAGTTTGGGTGAACTTAGTCGTATAACCCATTAGGATATCGAGCATTCTGAAAATTAGAATCACCACCAGGATGGTCGTTATGATTCTGATGACATCAATCGCAAAAGAGGAAGCTGCAGGCGGAAGCAATAAAATAGGTAAAAAGAGTTTCATTAACCGAACAATGACCAGTACACTGGCTATCCTGGCGATTTTATTAATGAGGCCGACCTTAATAATATCGTCATCCTTTTTAGCTTTACTGATTCTACGGACTAAAGGCTTGAATGCTCTGCTCAAAATAAAATGGACCAGATAACCTAAAGTCAAAAAAATAAGTAGTCCGAAATATTGCCAGAGAGCCATGCCTAATATTTCCGATTGCCCCATTTTTGGTAAAAAATTAAGCAGGATGTCTGCTCCAAAAGGATAAACTTTTTTATGCAGTTCGGGAATTCGTTCAACGGTCTCCCTGGAGTAATACCATTTACCATTGTTTTTTTCCAGATACACTTCCGGCATTTCTTCCGGAAAAGGGGTGAAGACAGATCTTTTAGAGAGGCTGTCCACATAATCCGGATCTGATGAAACCTTATTAAAAGTTACCAACAGCCCGGAACCGTCCAGGATCTGCTTTAGTTTGATAGCTTTTCTGGACATGGTTGTTGAGTCCTCAAGGGGAAATAATGCACGGGATGCTTTTGCGGGATCGAAAGAATCTTTTTGGAGGAAATACAAATGCACATACATGCTATTGTTGGGGTTGTCGAGGGTGATCTCAACATTATCTCGATCCTGGGCAAATAGGGTTGCGGTGAACAGCAATAAAAAAAGGGTGATTATATGTTTTTGCATGTCTTTTGAAATTTGTGAGCAAAGGTAAAAGTTAACCGATATTTTAACAAATCCGATATTTATTTAACCTGTTTTTTTATTGATCCAATGATATAAGGATAAAATAAAAATGTTCCTCAGAAAATGCTACTATTCAACTATTTAATCTGACAATTGTCTTTTTTAGTAACAAATTGCCGGATGATTCGTCTTTTTGAAACACGAGGCGGGCTCCTGCCTTTTTACACCAACCTGTTTTATGAAAAATCATTTGACTTATGTATAAAAGAATAGCGCTCTTTTCTCTCCTGACTTTCTTTTTTTTCTCTTTATCCGCACAGGAGCTGATCACCATTACCGGAACAGTGGTAGATCATCAAACCGGGCTCGGCATCGGATATGCTCATGTGGGTATTCCTGAGAAGGGTATCGGAACCACTACTGGAGGTAACGGGGCATTTACTTTCAAAATACCGCTGGAATACAAGGATTCGGAAATGCTCGTTTCCTACCTCGGATATAAGACTTTTCGAAAACCGATCCGCCAGATTAACGGTCATGAGAAGGTTCGCCTGCAGAAAAGTGCAACCATGCTTGACGAGGTGGTTGTAATGAGTGATGGTGGTGTGGAAAACATCGTTCGTAAAGCTGTAAAAAATATCAAACTTAATTATCCTACCAAAGGAACATCCTATCTTGGGTTTTACCGGGAGTCGAGA
This sequence comes from uncultured Bacteroidota bacterium, assembly GCA_942492125.1. GTDB lineage: Bacteria > Bacteroidota > Bacteroidia > Chitinophagales > Saprospiraceae > BCD1. The sequence goes on along the minus strand of CALODM010000031.1, from coordinate 336,949 downwards.
ACAGATGACAGTTTGAAATACATTTACCTGGCAGAAGGTGTTTTGGATATATATAAACGAAGCTACCAAAGCAAAAAAGAAGGGTATGTAAGCCTCGTACAAGGCAGAAAGATCAATCTGCGCAATCCCCTGGATACTACCGTCCGTTCTGGGTTTTCTTCCGGGCATATGGCTCCGCATCGTTTTGATTTTGTGCAAAACAGAACCGATTTTATTGACCCCCGATTCTTCAAGGTTTATAATTACAGGATTGAAAGTATTACCACGTATAACGACCGTCCGGTTTATGTGATAGCTTTTGACCAAAATGAAGAAGTTACAGGACCACAGGGAGAAGTTGAGGTGGAATCCGGTTTGGATGGCGGTGGTTTGATGAAGGTGTTGCGGATGTTTCAAAAGAAAAAGCGAACCATTGAAGCCAGGATGAAAGGACGGATTTACATCGACAAAGAGTCGTATGCTTTCATTCGGGCGGAATTTGAGATGACACCAGAAGGGTTGAAAGTCTATGATTATTACCCGCTTTATGCCGGCAACTGGCAGGGTAATAAGTATGTCGTCAATTACAGACAACTGGGAGATAAGTGGTATTTCAGTGATGCGCTTCGGGAGGGTATTTACGGTGGTGGCGGTATTTATACCAACGAAATCAAGATCACGGAGGTTAAAACAGGAAAGGCTGAACCTATTGAATATCTCGATCGCATGAGTCGCGGGGTGGAGTTTACGCGTATGACGGGCGTTTATGACGAGAATTTTTGGAAGGCTTACAATGTTGTGCCATTGAGTGAAGGACTTGCCGAAAGTGTGCAGCAATTCAAGAATAGTCAAAAAGCACAGGAAGTTTTTGATGAGGAATATATGGCCTCCTTGAGGCAAACCCGGGATTCCATCCAAAGAATAAAAACCCTGGAAGCCCAGGCCGAACTGGGCCGCGAAAGAAATCTGGAATTTGATATTGGAGAACCAGGGTTCAGAAAGAAAAAACGCGATTTTGACAGGGTCAAATTTTCGCTCGGCCTGGGAAGCCATTTCATTGATACCGAGCAGGAGGAAATCGGCCTTGTTTATCTTACTGACGATGCTGATAATCCCCAAACGATTATATCTGTTCAAAATCAAATACCTTCTAGGGAATTTGAAATTTTCGGTTACTGGAATTTTGATATTTTCTTACACAAGAATTACTTCATTCGTTTTGGAACGGCTTTTGACTTTTACAACAGCATTTACAAGGACAGATTCATCGGTATGGGTTTGCAGATGAATCTGTCCAGACAACGGCCGTTTTATTTAAAAGCCGCGGCCACTTACAGCCATCTTCAATATGCCAGAAAAGTCGGACAGGCACAAAATGACTATGGAAAATTCAAAGCCAACGGCAAAAATTTCAAATCGGATCACATCAATATGTATTACGGCACTCGTCAGCATAATCTCGGTTTGTCCGGAGAGATATCCCTTGAGTTAAACCCGGCACGGGAAATTTATATTCGCGGAACCTACCTGTTGCCGGTATTTGAACGCCAGGAAATCTGGCTATGGGAAAGAAGAGAAATTTTCAGGAAGAAAAAACAAATCCCTGTCAAAAACGAACAGGTGGTGGTCAACCGAAACGAAAGCAATCCGTTTATTCCCGGCCAAACTTTCAGCGTGACCGTGGGAATCGTTTTTAAATAAGGGATTCGTGAACTTCACAGACAGGGGATGGCGTATCCGGTGGTTTTATTTTTTCAGCAGGATCTTCGCTTTTTCCAATGCCTCCGGTTTGCCCACATCCAGCCAGAGATCCTCATCGTGAGGATAAGCTTTAATGGTTTGAGTTTTGGCCGCTTCGAGATAAACGTCTATAATGGAAAATTTATCCTGGTTCGGCATGAATTCAAAAATTTGAGGAGACAACATGTGGATACCGCTAAAGGCCCAATTGGTTACGGCTGTTCTGTGTCTTGAGGTTATTACTGCTCCCGTTTTTATATTGGTCCAACCACACAAAGTACCTTGGTCGTCGAATTGCAAATAACGGGAACTTTCTCTTTTTCGGACAGCCACGGTAGCCAGGGCTTCTGATCGGCAATGCGCATCATAAAAGGCTTTGAGGTTCATATCGGTGATGATGTCGGCATTAAAGGCCAGAAAAGGGGCGTCGCCCAGGAATGCGGCGGCTTTTTTTAATCCTCCTCCTGTTTCGAGCAACAGATCTCTTTCGTCTGAAATTTCAATAAGAATACCAAAATTGTTTTTGTCTTGTAGAAACCGGATGATCTGATCTCCGAAGTGGTGTATGTTGATGATGATTTCGTTGAATCCATGGCGTTTCAGGTGTTGAATGGCAATTTCCAGCAGCGGGGTGCCGTTTATCTTGACAAGGGCTTTAGGGGTCTTATTGGTGAGGGGACGGAGCCTGGTCCCCAATCCTGCTGCGAAAATTATTGACTTCATAATGCCCTGGGATAATGGTTGATGATTTTTTTAGGAATTGAAAGATAATGAATATAATTTTCTTTCCACGAAACAATCACCCGGCAAATCTTTTGGTTTTTTGTATTTATGTCAATGAGTTGGCTTTGTAGTTTGTTTGCTGAATGTTTTTCATAAAGTAGATGATTTGGATTTAAACACGCCATTTCAACATTTGATATATTTTAATTTTACAAATATTTTGTTAAATTTGCATATATACAATCAATCCAATTAGTCTTAAAAAATACGAGCTATGCTTGTATTAGAAGTTGTTGTAATGTTTTTGGCATGATTTTTGGCTTTACAATAGTGACAAAAATATTCAATGATTTTAAAAACGAAAACATGGGAAAGTCAAAAAATGAAACTGTCCTGTTAAAAAAAGGGAAAGCCAATATTACGCTTGATTACGCCGAATTGAGAAAAGCAGTTTTAGTCCTTAGAGCTATCAATCATAAATTGCGTCAAAGAATTATTGATCTTCTCGAACAAACCGGAAAAATGACGGTCACTGATATTTATATCAAAATGCGTCTGGAACAATCAGTGGCATCCCAACATCTTGCTATTCTCAGGAGATCAGGAGTATTAATTACTGAACGTCATGGGAAATTTATCTACTATTCAGTAAATAAAGAACGCATGGAGCAAATATCAAGACTAATTGATGAATTAGCAGGTTAAAGCATTAACCGAAAATCGCAGGTGTGACCCAAATACATGGGTTGCGCCAACGGGTAACCGGAATACTGATATGAAATCGTGGGGGCGCATTTCGGATCAGTATCATGCTTGTCATTTGCTTTTTCTGAATTTGTATTAAATATTTTAAAAACGCATATTTGCTTTCCGGAATGGGGGGAACCGCACTCGTTTAGCGTGGTTTTTATTCCGGGTCAATTTGAGAGAAACTATACATACTATGAGAAAAACTGTGACGACCATCAATCACGAAAAACTCGATCATTCTACTCGTACATTACGTGCATTGGCTCATCCTTTAAGAATGAAAATTCTTCAGTTTATTGACAAGCATGGCACCATCAATGTCAATAAAATTTACAACACACTCAAGCTCGAACAATCCATTACTTCCCAGCACCTGAAGGTGTTGAGACTTTCTGGTTTGGTGAAGGCCAGTAAGGATGGTAAATACATGCACTACAGCATCGACTACGACAAAGTAGGGCAGGCGATCCAGGCTATTCGGAATTTTCTGGATGAAGATTTATAGCTCCCGATACCTAGGGGAGTTTGATAATGCCCCGGGTGCTTAATGGCTCTTTTCCGGCCCTTCCATCTCATGACCTGAAGAGGTGTTTTCTGTTGTTGAGGTAACATCGTCTTGCGCCGATTCCTGAACAGCTTCATCACCCTCTTCTGTCGTTTTTTCTTTCGGAGGATGCTTAAAGAATTTCCTTTGGAAAATCAAAATATACAAAACCCCAATGGTTATGGAGGAGTCAGCCAGGTTAAATACCGGACTGAAAAAGGTAAAGAATTTTCCGCCAAGCCATGGAATCCATTCCGGATAAGTACCCGAGAACATTGGGAAATGCAACATGTCTACCACCTTGCCATGTAAAAATCCGGCATACCCACCTTCTTCCGGGAAAATGGTGGCAATTTGTCCGTGGTATGATTCAGAAAATATCAATCCATAAAAGGCACTGTCAATTATATTCCCTACAGCCCCGGCCAGGATAAGGGCGAAACTGATTAAGATCCCCAGGGATGCTCCGGCTTTTATCAACAACCGAATATAGTAGGCAAGTGCTCCAACGGCTATGATCCGGAACAGGCTCAAAGCGAGCTTCCCGTATTCGCCTCCCAAGCTGATGCCAAATGCCATGCCATTGTTTTCGACAAAATGGATGCGGGCCCAATCGAAACCAAGCAAGGTGAAATAATCATTATAAACCATGTTGGTTTTGACCCATATCTTGAGCCACTGGTCCAGCAGCAAGACCAGGAATATCACAGAGATAATAATAACAGACTTCTTCAAACCATTTATTTTTATCGGGTTTCTTTGGCTTCGATGCTCAATGTTGCATGGGGAACGGCCCTCAATCTTTCTTTGGAAATAAGCTTGCCGGTAACCCGGCATACCCCATATACTTTATTCTTGATCCGGATCAAAGCATTTTCCAAATGCTGGATATGTTTCTTTTGACGGCCGGCAAGGTTTATGAGCCTTTCACTTTCCATAGTGCCGGTACCATCTTCCAGCCCACGAAGTTTGATGTCCGGGTTTTCTGCCAGATCCTCCAGTTGCTGTTCGTAAAAAGCCAGTTGGTCTTTAGCAACCTGAAGTTTTTCTTCGATCAGTACCCTGAATTCTTCTAATTCATCGTCAGAGTATCTGTGTTTTAATTCCTTTTTTTCCATGATCATATATTTAATCATCAATGATAACGCCATCATTATCATCGGCGTCAGCTAAAGCATCTTGTTTTTCCAGGGCATTTTCAAGTAGCTCCTGGTTGGTAATTCTCGTTCTGCAGATGTCCAGTGCGCTATAAATTGCCTTCCGGAAAGACGATGGGTCGGAGCCGTTCTTTCCCGCCAGTTCGTAAGCCGTACCATGGTCAGGAGAAGTCCTGACAAACGGCAACCCTGCGGTGAAATTAATGCCGTTTTTGAGCGACAGCGTCTTAAAAGGACCAAGTCCCTGATCGTGATACATAGCGAGAATACCATCAAATTTGGCAAATTGCCCGCTACCGAAAAAACCATCGGCAGCAAAAGGGCCAGCTACCATTATACCATTTTTCTTGGATTCAACAATGGCCGGCCGTATTATGTTCAGTTCCTCATCTCCGATAGCACCCTCATCCCCGGCATGAGGGTTTAATCCTAAAACTGCAATGATGGGTCGTTCAATATTAAAATCCATTTTGAGCGACTGATTCATGATGCCGATTTTTCTGAGGACAAGCTCTTTGGTAATTGCGGAGGCGACATCCCGGATTGGCAAGTGATTGGTTACCAGTCCTACGCGCAGGTTGTCACTCACCATGAACATCAGACTATCTTTTGAGTTAAATTTTTCTGTGAGATATTCGGTATGTCCGGGGTATTCAAACCCGGCCATCTTCATGGCCTGTTTGTTGATCGGAGCCGTTACCAGTGCATCCAATAATCCGTTTTTAAGATCTGTCGTAGCTGCATCCAGCGATATATGAGCGCACTTGCCACCGGTTTCCGTAGGTTTGCCCAGGGTGATGTTGACATTGTCCTGCCAGCAATTAACTACATTGACCTTGTCAGTCTGTAAACTTTCTGCATTGTGGATTGCATTGAACCTGAAATCTATTCCAACAATATTTTTATGATAGGACACAACTTTTGTCGATCCGTATAATACCGGAATACATTGATTCAAAATTCTGGAGTTTGAGAAAGTTTTGATGATTGTTTCCAGACCTATACCATTTATATCTCCTATGCTGATCCCTATTTTGAGCTTTTCCATGCTTTTGTTTTTTACGTGGCCACAAATTTAATCAATTACTTAAGCTATTTCTAATTTTCCCGTAACTTGCTTTTTTTTAGAAAACGTAATTATTCAGCAAAGCTTAATTTAGGCGGAACATTAAATCCTCTTTAGCCTCTGCCTTTACTTTAGCCTGATTCTTTAGGTTATTTGAATAGTTACAAAAACATCAATATTGAAGGCAAAGAAATCATACGGTCAGCATTTTCTGAACAGTGAGGAAATTTCAAGCCGCATTGCTGATAGTTTAAGCGATAACGGTACATTTCAAAAAGTCCTGGAGGTAGGCCCGGGAAAAGGTATGTTGACCAAATACTTGCTGCAAAAAAAATATGAATTGCTGGTTGTTGAGGCTGATCAGGACATGGTGCAATACCTCAAAAAACACTACCCCGAACTCCGGGAACGAATCATATCCGCTGATTTTTTGAAAGTCCCGCTGGATAAGCTTTTCCCCTCAGAACCGTTTGGGATCATCGGTAATTTTCCATACAATATTTCTTCCCAGATTTTATTCAAAATGCTGGAAAATAAGGAACAGGTTCCCGAATTGGTGGGGATGTTCCAAAAGGAAGTGGCTGAAAGAGTAGTTGCGGATCCCGGTAGTAAGGTCTATGGAGTGATCAGCGTATTGGTGCAGGCCTGGTACGAAGGGGAGTATTTGTTTACCGTAGATAAGGAAAATTTCAACCCTCCGCCAAAAGTCCAAAGTGCCGTTATTCGCCTGAAACGTAAAGATCAGACAGGCATAGGTTGCGATGAAAAACTATTCAAAAGCATTGTCAAACAAACTTTCAGTCAACGCCGCAAAATGCTGCGCAATACCATGAAGACCTTCCTGAAAGACCATCCCATCCTGGAGGATCCTTTCTTTACGCAAAGACCAGAAAAAGTAAGCCTGGAAGGGTTTGTACAGTTGACTAATTGGGTGACGGAGGCGAAGGGGAAGTAGTTTTCAGTCCTCAGTGCTCAGTCTTGATGAAATAATTGTTTGTTTCGAGGAATTATTTTTATCCTGTTACTGTTAAAAGTGAAAACCATTTTGAAAACTTGATGATGAATCATGGGATTTAGAAAACCAATGGCCTATCCAATAGCTTTGGAATTGGCTATGAAAATATTTGAAATTTCAAAAACGCTTCCGAAAGAAGAACCCCATTCTTTAACCGATCAGATTAGAAGGTCCTTATGGTCAATTTGTGCAAATATTGCCGAATTCCACCGGAAGAGCTGTTATCCGAAACATTATATTAGTAAACTGTTTGATTCCGATACGGAAAATGCAGAAACAGAATGTTGGCTCGAGTTTGCACTGGCCTGCAAATACATTTCTCATGAAAGAAAAAATGAATTGGAAAATAAAACGGTTGAGATTGGTAAATTAATTAACTTTATGATGAACAACCCTGAAAATTTTTCATGAACTTTGTATTTTTAAATTTAATGGAAATACCCTATTGCAAGCTGAAGACTGAGAACTGAAGACTAAAAACATAAAAATGAGTTTAGAACAAAAAATCACGCAAGACCTGAAGGAAGCCATGAGAGCCAAGGATAAAGTTGCCTTACGTGGTATTCGGGCGATTAAAGCGGCATTGCTGCTGGCCCAGACAGATGGTAGCCATGCGGAAATGACCGAAGAGAAAGAAATCAAATTGCTACAGAAACTCGTAAAGCAGCGAAAAGATTCCCTTGAAATTTATGAAAAGCAAAGTCGCGAGGATCTGGCGCAAACGGAAAGAGAAGAGATCGCCATAATTGAAAAATACCTTCCCAAGCAACTGGATGCGGCTGAGTTGGAGGGGGTTATCAAAGATATCATTGCCAAAACCGGAGCAGCATCCATGAAAGATATGGGTAAAGTTATGGGGATGGCTTCCAAACAACTCGCCGGAAAAGCCGATGGCAAAACAATTTCCGGAGTTGTTAAGCAGTTGCTGCAATAGCAGCAGCTTTTAATCGTTATTTGCCTTAAGGCAGGGGGTTTAAAGGGATCATCTGCTTTAAATTTAAGTATAAAATTTTCCACCAATGAAACGGTCTTTTGTAACTGAGATGATGCAAGCTGTTGTTGATAATGGTTTCGCGTGGATAAGTGATCAGGGTTTCGAGTGGTTTGAAAATACCCTCCGGGATGTTATGGATAAATCGGTCAAGGTTTGTCGTAACAAGGAGTTGTTGTCTGATTTCTGGACAGAGATCGGCGATTTTTTCGATATTATCGAAGCACCCCGGCAAGCCGCACTGGCTTATAAGAAAGCCGTGAAGTTTGACAAGGATAATGTGTATCCGGCAGAGGAACTTGAAAAAATGGAAGAAGAGGTAACAGACGCCCTCAAGCTCAAGGCCAAAGCGGCGATGCGGGCGGAGTGCCGGGAATTGCTCGCCAAAGGAAATGCCAAAAGCGCGCTCAAATTATTGGGCAATGCACAGTCAAAGAAGGCATTGCTGCTGAAGGCCAATTGTTACGCTTTCCTAGGGAAAACCACACAGGCACTCGAATGTTGGGGTGCACTGGCAACCAAGAACGGCAAAATCAGACTTGAGCAGCGTGATTGGTTTTACGTATCTTCCTCCTTATTGGAGAATGTACTATTTTGGAAAACCCAGTCCCGCCTGATCCGAAACTCCAAAGGATACTTTCCTTCTTACAAATCATTGACCGACAAACACGGGGATACCCTGGAATCGCAAATTCGTAAAAATGCCATTTGCCGGTTTCATATTGCCCGCCTGGAATTTAATTACAAAGGGCTGATGAAGTTGTATAAGGAATATCCTGAATGGAAAGAACTCCGGGAAGCCATTAATGAATTGGCCGCTCCGGGATCCTCGAGATGATAGGTCATTCTGCCTGGTAAAATTTTGGACGTTTTCCTGGCCTAATATCGGCCCCGAATTCGTACTTTTGGTCAAGTCTTTTAAAAATTAAAAATAGAACACATGTCATTTGAAGTTGAAGGTCGCCTCCATAAGAAGTTTGATACTGAAAATAAAACGGATTCTTTTCAGGCGCGAGAATTTGTTATTGAAATTGATGGTGGAGGATATCCTCAATTTATTAAATTCCAGCTCGTTCAGGATCGTTGCTCATTGATTGACGCTTACGAAGAGGGAGTACAGATTAAAGTTCACTTCGACCTGCGCGGCAGAGAGTGGAATGAAAAGTATTTCACCAACCTCAATGCCTGGAGGATTGAAAAGGGCGGAGCAGAACAGACAGCTCCACCGGCAGCCGCAGATGAAGGGGGATTCCCTGATGCCAGCGATGAGCCTGCAACCGCAGCAGATGATGACCTGCCGTTTTAAGATTATCCTGCCTCAATTTATCACTACCTTTCTTGGGATAGTGTTTTTTGTCCTTTCCGTCCCTGCACAGGAACTGCTGGGTATCGCTACCCAATGGAACGATTCCTTTGCGGAGTGGGAAGTATTCACTTCAGAGGAAGAACCTGACGGTATCCTGACCTTGAGATGGACAACCCGTAAGGATTGGACACAATGGAATTTTACCATTGGGGAACATTTTGGTACGATCCGCCAAAAATGGGAAGGGGATCGTTCCCAGTGGGATGTGAGAAGTGGCACAGAGATCATCTCCATGCGGACCATCTGGAACGGAGATTTCCGGCAATGGCGAATCTCCGGCTCCGGCGGTCAATACGATTTCGTTTGCAGATACGGCAACACCTGGGATGAGTGGCAACTCAAAAACGGAGAGGACTTTTTCCTGGTTTATACCCATTGGGAAGGTGACCCCAGAGAATGGATCATCGAAGACGGTGTCGGAGAGGCTTATTCAATAGCAGAAAAGATGGCTATGGTATTTATTGCTGTCTTCAACAGCAGTCCGCTTGATTAAGGGTTCTCACTCCGTTCGATGTTTCATGCTCGCTTTGCTCACGTTTCCAGGTGGAACAAACTTCTAATCTTCCAAAATCTGTTCTGCGTGAGCTTTGGTATTCACTTTGGTAAACACCTTTTCGATCACGCCATTTTCATCAATCACAAAAGTGGTGCGGAATACGCCCATATACTTTCTGCCATACATGCTTTTCTCACCCCATACCCCATAGGCATTTAAGGTTTCCTGCTCGGTATCTGCCAGCAGCGGGAAAGGTAATTCGTATTTGGCAATAAAATTCTGGTGTTTTTTCTCACTGTCAGGGCTCACACCCAGCAGTGCGTATCCTTTGGATTGGAGCAGTGCATAATTATCTCTTAGGTTACAGGCTTCTGCCGTACAGCCTGGTGTATTGTCTTTTGGATAAAAAAACAGGATGAGCTTCTTCCCCTGGTAGTCACTCAAAGAAATCATTTCTCCTTTTTCATTTGCTCCTGAGAATTCGGGCGCTTTATCGCCTGGTGTTAAATGTGTCATCTTTTGTTGTTGCTAGTTTCTGGTTACAAGTTACTGGATTGCTTTTTATAAAAGGGTTTAAGTTATAATTTGTTCATTGATCCGCTACGTTTTTTTATTTTAATCACCAACCTCATTATTAATTGACAAATGATCTTTCAAAAACTTTTTCATTGCCCATACCATCCCATACCCTTAGTTTGAACAAATGTTTACCCCTGGGAATTCTGTCGGTATCAAAAGTATAAATGAGCCGATCCTTTTTGGCATCTCTTTCCATGAGTATCCATTGGTCATCGATGGTAGCGTACCAGGATATTCCTTTGGTATTTCCCGCCGTGGAGAAATTATCCTCAACGGTAAATATCATGGATGCCCACCCTTGCATGTTTGATTTAAACCGGTAAGGTTTAATGGTTGGGGCAATAGTGTCTATCATAACGGTGAAATCTCCCAGGTCCCGGACTTTGGTTTTTAGCATTTTGCCTTCCCATTCACCACCGTAGTTAACGACATTTCCTTTCGGCGGGCAGTAGGCGATGAAAGCTTTGTCTTTGTATTTTTCCGGCAGTTTATAAGGGAAAATACTGAGATCGTAATATTTATGCACCGGAGTTTTATAATCATGAATGTGATAATAGCTGGCATAAATATCCGAAGATTCCTCGGTGTAAGAAGCGAAGTCCAGGTACAGGTCCTCATACAAGGTGCCTTTGGGCATATAAAGGATCATGGAGCTGTTATCGATCAGGTTCTGTTCATCATGAAGCAGTAAATAGTTGTAAACGGGTTCGTACCTTCGTTCAGGAAGTCGGCTTTTTTTAATCCAGAACTCTGCGGAGGATAGGTTGTCTGCTATATCTTTTGCGACTATGGTGATTTTTTGAGCTTCTCCCTCCTTCAACTCCAGGATGCCATCATCAATGGCTTTTTCATAGATAGATAACTCATTGCCGGGCAGCAGGAAACAACGATTGAAATAACTTTTTTGAGTGACATGATCCTCATAATCCAGGTGGGCATTGATGTAGCGGGTTTCATCAAATGCAAACCGATCCATTTTGAAATCGAAAATCAGCGAATCATTAACGTACATAGCTCCGGAATACAAGCCATTCCAATTGGAAACTCCAGTCATATGGTCATAAGCCTTGAAGGCTAGTCCGATCTTTTTGGAACGTGTAAAAACAGTGTCTCCTTTCACTTGGTATTTTCCGGAATTTTGGCTTTGGTAAAGATTGTAGGAAGAGGCATGGATGGTTTCCAGGTTGTCCGCCAATTCATATACCCTGATTTCATGCATTTTGGGTTTACGGTCGTCCTCCACTTCTATCCCGAATAAAAGCGGATTTACAGGGCGGCTCGTTGCTGTTTCCCTGATTTCAAAATGCAAATGGGGTCCAAAGGCGTGGCCGGTCATACCCATTTTGCCAATAGGTTCTCCCTTTTTGACTACAAATTGTTCCGGAGAGGGGTGCACCTCCAACGCAAAGGTTTCATTCCTGTACTGGTAATCTTCGATATACTGGCTGATTTCCTTTCCGAACGCTACCAGGTGAGCATATACGCTGGTATATCCATTGGGATGGGAGATGTAAATTACCTTACCATAACCTCCGCCACTAACTTTTATGCGGGATACGTATCCGTCCTCTATTGCCACGATGGACTCACCGGTGCTGCCTTTGATGTCGATTCCGGAATGAAAATGATTGGAACGAAGCTCTCCAAAAGTCCCCGATAGCCGCAAGGTATGTTTAACAGGTGACCCAAAGATAGGTGTATTGCCAATCTGAGCCCTTAACATCACGGGTGAAAAAAACAAGAACAACAGTAAGTAACGAAAGCGCATCATCGTGTTTAAATTTTGGACACCAATTATACGATATTACTCATTGATTTATTGAATAATTATGCGATTAATAACTTGTTAAATTTTCAGCACCTTTATTTGCAGTGTTCGGTCCGTTGCCAACTGTCAACTGCAATATTATCCTTATCTTTGCACTTCATTTAAAAAAGGGTTATGTCCAAGCCGCGCAAAAAGCAAAATTTTTCATCAAAGAATAAGGGGGCTTTTAAAAATAAACCGCTTCCGGCCAAGGAGTCTGTTGAAGTTGAAGGCATGCGTTTGAACAAATACGTAGCTCATTGCGGTATTTGTTCCCGGCGGCAGGCGGCCGACTTCATCAAGGAAGGCCTGGTGACTGTTAACGGAGAAGTGATGGACCGGCCCGGCTACCAGATACAAAAGGGAGATGTTGTTACCTACCAGGGAGAAGTGATCGAGCCGGAAGAAAGCCTGGTTTATCTGCTGATGAATAAACCTCGGGGAGTGATAACGACCGTCAAAGATGATCGTGGTCGGAAAACGGTTATGGATATTATTGGAGATAAGGTTAAGGAACGCATTTTTCCGGTGGGCAGGCTGGATAAGGAAACTACAGGGCTTTTATTGCTGACCAATGACGGCCATTTGGCTAAAAAGCTGACACATCCCAGCCATGGGGTTAAGAAATTTTACCACGTCATTTTGGATAAACCCCTGACAAAAGCAAACCTTGAGGCCATTCGCGAAGGCCTGACCCTTGATGACGGCCCCGTGAAGGCAGATGCAGTAGATTATATCAAAGGCAAAGGAAAAAACGAGGTCGGCATAGAGATTCATGTGGGTAGGAACAGGATTGTCCGGCGCATTTTCGAGCACCTGGGATATGTGGTGGAACGACTTGACCGGGTTTATATCGGCGGGCTTACCAAGAAAGACCTGCCCCGCGGATTTTTTCGCCATCTCACCGACCGGGAGATCATTATGCTGAAGCATTTTGTTTGATTCCTGTTGCGGGTCGCTCGTTGCAGTTCCCGGCACTGCGTGCCGCGGATATCGCTAGGCTCCTTAGTGGTTGATAATGCCTTTGTTACAATCAATTTCAATTAGTTCTTTTTCGATAAATCAATACCCTTTTTAGGGCTGTTTTCTTAAGGAGAATTGCTACATTTGCGCTACCATTTTCTCACCAAAATAAAATCATTCATGGACAGAAGTTTTTTAACGGAATTGGGGATTCAGGAAAAAAATGACGGTACCTCTACCGGCCTCAAATCCACTAATTCAGGTAAATATATAGAATCTTATTCTCCAGTGGACGGAAGTTTTATCGGAAGTGTTAGCCAGTCGACGGAAGAAGAGTATGAGGCGACTTTGAGTACTGCTGCAGATGCTTTCAAAGTATGGAGAAAACTACCGGCTCCTCAGCGTGGAGAGATCGTTCGTCAATACGGAGATGCCTTGCGTAAGCACAAAGATGCGCTTGGGCGTCTGGTATCCTACGAAATGGGTAAGAGCCTCCAGGAAGGCTGGGGTGAAGTACAGGAAATGATTGATATCTGTGATTTCGCAGTAGGGCAGTCACGTCAGTTGTACGGTTTAAGCATGCACTCTGAGCGTCCTGATCACCGGATGTACGAACAGTGGCATCCACTGGGCATCGTTGGCGTCATCTCATCCTTTAATTTTCCCGTAGCAGTGTGGGCATGGAATACCATGATTGCATTGATCGCGGGGGATGTAGTGGTTTGGAAGCCTTCCTCAAAAACACCGGTAAGTGCCGTGGCTTGTATGAATCTTTTCAAAGATATCCTGAAAGCCAATGACGTTCCCGAGGGTGTAGTAAGCCTCGTTTGTTCCCGCAAAGCAGGACAATTGATGGTTGATGATAAAAGAGTTCCGTTGATCTCTGCAACCGGTAGTACGGCTATGGGTAAACTGATCGCTCCGAAAATTGCTGAGCGTTTTGGTCGCACCATTCTTGAATTAGGAGGAAACAACGCCATTATCATCACCAAGAGTGCGGATATGGAGCTTGTCTTACCAAGTGTTGTTTTTGGCGCTGTGGGAACTTGCGGACAGCGGTGTACCAGCACCCGCCGGATCATTGTACACGAGGACATCTATGATGAAGTAAAAGCCAAACTCGCCAACGCTTACGGACAATTGAAAATCGGTGATCCGTTGGATATGAATAACCATGTTGGTCCGCTGATCGATCAGACAGCAGTGAATGATTACCTGCACGCTATTGAGGAGGTCAAAAAGGCCGGAGGTAGTTTTGTTGTAGAAGGCGGTGTCCTGGAAGGAGATAATTACCCAACAGGATTTTATGTCAAGCCTTGTATAGCCGAGGTTGAAAATCACTGGCAAATTGTTCAGGAAGAAACATTCGCTCCGGTATTGTATATGATTAAATACAAAGACCTGGACGATGCGATTGATATGCAGAATGGCGTTCCACAAGGTTTGTCCTCTTCTATCCTGACTGACAGTGTCCGGGAAGCCGAATCTTTCCTGAGTTGTGCCGGATCCGATTGCGGAATCGCCAATGTAAATATCGGCACCAGTGGTGCTGAGATCGGAGGAGCTTTCGGTGGCGAGAAAGAAACCGGCGGTGGCCGCGAGAGTGGTTCTGATTCCTGGAAAGTTTATATGCGCAGACAGACAAATACCATCAACTACAGCAGAGAAATTCCATTGGCACAAGGAATTAAATTTGAGCTGTAATTGTTGAAATAATAAATTTTTCAAGGCCCGGTGAGTTAATTGCCGGGCCTTTTTTTTACGGTATACGGTTGTATACGGTATACGGTAATACGGTAATACGATATACGGTAATACGGTAATACGATATAGGTAATACGGTAATACGGTAATACGATATATGGGGTTTTAATATGGGTTAGCTTTAGACATTCATTGTTTGCGATACGGTTAAATTTTTGGACTATATAGCCTTTTAAGGCTGTAGGATAATTTTTTGCATATTGGCAGAACATTTATTATTATTCAATGCTTTTTACATTGTCAATCCATATAATAATGAAAAAAGAACTAGGTCCTTGTCCCATTTGCCACAGAGATATGTATGATGATGGCTCTGTGGATAAACATCACTTTGTACCCAAGAGCAGAGGAGGCAGGGAGACGGAGTATATTCATAAGATTTGCCATTCGAAAATCCATTCCTTATTTACAGAAAAGGAACTAGCCGAGGGATACAAAACTGCCGAAAAATTGCGGGAACATCCTGAGATTCAAAAATTTTTAAAGTGGGTTTCTTCAAAGAATCCATCCTATTATGATCGCAGTAAGCGGTCGAAGCGGAAGCCGCCGAGGAAGCGGAAGTAAGTAGTTCGCGGGCTCACGTTTCATGCTCGCGATGCTCGTGTTTCAGGTTCGCGGGCTCACGTTTCATGTTGTTTAGATTTATGTTTTAACCATCTGAAACCATCTGAAACCATCTGAAAAAATACTACAGGAATTCGATTCGCGTGAGGGATACGGAGGGGCGGTGCCTGGCACCGGACAAGACGCGATAGCGGTGCAGGCTGAGCGAAGAGCGAACCCCGGAGTAGCCCGGCCCGAAGGGACACGCCCAAAGGTTTCAGGACATGAAAACTAAAAATTAATATCTTTAGCCCCTATTATTATCCATCAACACAAAACGATTACTCTATGAAATTTTTTACTACCCTTTCTTTTCTTTTCTTGAATGTGCTTGTTTTTGCACAGACAGATTGCCCTGAAGTGACGGCTCAGATCCTTGGTGCTTCCTGTGAAGGTGCCGATGACGGGTTGATCAATATCACCGTAAACCAGGGTGTTTCTCCCTATAGTTTTGAATGGAGTAATGGTTCAACGTCTGAAGATTTGATTCAGCTTTCTCCGGGGGATTATACCCTTACCGTTACTGATAGTCAGGGGTGCATAACCGCTTTTCCGGCGGCTAACCCAATAACTGAACCGCTTGTTATTCCGGATGCAACAGGACAGTCTTTGGTGGTTCCAATACTCGTCGATCAGTTTGGGGACGACGCTGTTATCACTTCCGGAGATCATTTTGAGGTTTGTGTGACCATGGAACATTCCTGGTTGCGGGATCTGGAAATGGTACTTACTTGTCCTGATGGTACAAGTATTATTCTGCATGATCATCCCGGTAATTTTGGTGGTGAGGTCTATATGGGGGAGCCCAATGACGGGGACGAAGCCGATCCTATTCCCGGTATCGGCTATGAGTATTGCTGGAAATCTGATGCTATCAGCGGAACTATTCTGCAGAACATTAAAGGTGATTTACAGACTTTGCCAGCGGGTACCTATTCTCCTTTTGAGTCTTTTGATGATCTTATCGGATGTACGGTCAATGGTAGCTGGATTTTTGAAATTAGAGACTCCTGGGGCAATGACAATGGTTTTGTTTTCGACTGGCATTTGAATATCAATGATGGCAATGTAGAGCTGATGACTGTCGGAGAGTCTGAGATCGATTGCCTGGATTGCCAGGAAAATTTTCACTGCATGCAGTGGCTCAGGGATACCATCACCAATAATGTGGACCTTTATGATTGGGTTGAAAAAGCGAATTGGAACGGCAGAACTATTTTTATGGCGTCAAGGGGAGATTCGAATGATGGTGGGTTTACCTCTTTTTTCGATTGTGAAGGCAACCTTTTCCAGGCATTTATCGCCGGATTTTCACAGACCTATATTCCCAATCCTCCGTTTGTGACCTTTGAGGAGTTGACGGAGGTGGAAACAATCTGGTCTTTTGAGGTTGCCCTGGCAGATTGTGGTCAGGCGTTGACATTGGAGCAGGCTGTTGTTGCGGATGTTACCTGTTTTGGCGGAAGTGATGGCATGGTTTGTGCCGGAGCTTTTGGCGGTTTGCCTCCTTACACGATTCATTGGGAAGATGAAAACGGATTTGCCCTTGAGGGAGGGTGTATTTCAAATCTGCCTGCCGGTATGTATGCGCTGACAGCCATTGATGCAAATATGAACAGTACAGAACCGGTAATTGTCACTATCGCTCAACCTGAGGAGATTGTGATAAATATTGAATTATTAGAGAATACGGCCGATCAGAATTGTGTGCCATACATCAATTTGGTTGGAGGCGTGGCTCCTTTTACCATAGCCTGGACGCCGGAGATCGTAACCGATGAAGTTTTGGTTACCGTTGAAGATGCTAATGGATGTACTGCTGAGGCTACAGCGGAATGTATTATCAATGGTGTCCGGGATATAGAAGGATTGACTTATTTGAGTTTGTCTCCTAATCCTACCACGGGACATTTATTTTTACAGGCAGGATTTGATCAGTTTGAGTCTGCAGGCATTAAAGTAGTAAATGTTGTCGGAAGTGTGGTTTGGACTGGTCATGGCTCAGGCCTGTCCGTGAAAAAGCAAATTGATTTGAGCAATCAACCTGCCGGGATGTATTTTGTGGAACTGATGACTGAAAGAGGGCGGATTGTTGAGCCCGTTGTGGTGTCGAGATAAGTTAAAGTTGGAAAAAAAATGTCACGTTTGCCTTCTTTGTGGCTTTTATAAATGGGGGCAGGGGGCGAGCCAGACCTCCGAGGTTTTCTACGGTTTTACCTAATAAACTGGTATTTGTTTTATGCCTGAAAAGTGAAACCTGAATTTAGAACTGCAGAATGCAGAATGTAAAATGTAGAAGTTTTGTGATTTAGAGTGGGAGTTTTGTTTTTACCCCTCGAATTAATGTTTCCCTGGGTTGGAAAAGGCGAAGTAGGCTTCTGGTTGAGGATTCTTTTTACTTCTACATTTTACATTCCTTATTTTACACCTGCCTCCTGCGTTAGCAGGCAGGTTCTACATTTACCGCTTCTTACGTCTTTACCGGAGTTACCAATTTTTTAGATGAAGCGGTACAAAACCTCGGAGGTCTTAGGCTTACCAAAGGTTTTTTTCGTAAACACCCTTTGTAATGAGTTTAGCGAAGGCTTCCTGAACCATTTCCTTATCTTCCCTGTAGGTGACACCGTACCAGTTGTCTTCACAAGGCAGTACACTTACTTTAATCTTTCCGGATTTGATGAAGTCGTTTACAAATAGCGGGATGAAAAACTCTGCCCGCGGATTGTCCTTGTTATCCTCCACAAACTTGACAAACTCTTTCCTGATTTCCTCAAAAATCGCCGGGTGGAAGCCCCAGAAGTTCATGGAAACCAAAGTTCCGTCAGGAATAGGAAAACGCTGGTCGCCTTCCAGGTACTCAGCAACTCCCTGGTCATTTCTTCTGATTTTCAGTCTTTCAACCACGTCGATCAAGAGGTTGTCTTCGTTCATTTCACAAATGCCTCTGTTTACCTCACCATGATCTGAGAGGGTGTTGTCTAAAACGTACCCGGCCATGGCGTGATGATCGGGAGAGCAGTCCTGCGAAAGGAATTTAACCATATCTGTATAGGCAGAAACGCCGTAGTAATCGTCAGCGTTGATGACGGCAAAAGGTTCCTTGATGGTATCATGGGCTACGAGCATAGCGTGAGCGGTACCCCAGGGTTTTTCGCGGTGTGGGAATTCGCTGATGCCTTCAAAGGGTGTATTCATTTCCTGGAAGACATAATCCACTTTTATTTTACCTTCAAACTGACTCCCGATTTTTTCCTTGAACACCTCTTCGATATCCTTGCGGATGACAAAAACCACTCTGCCAAATCCGGCTCTGATAGCATCGAAAATGGAGTATTCTATGATAGCTTCATTGTTGGGGCCTACGCCGTCCAGTTGTTTCAGTCCGCCATAGCGACTGCCCATTCCGGCGGCTAGGATTAATAACGTTGGTTGCATTATCAGGAGATATTTTGTTTTAAAAAAAATACAGAATTTTCAGGGTATTTGATGGATCACAAAAATACATCAAATTGGGGAATAAACTGATCTTGTCATTATAGAAGCGGAAAATGAAGGAAGGTAAGCAGGAGAATAAGAGAATTAATTCACGCAGATTTTGCAGAATTTCGCTGATTTTTAAATGCATTCAGCGTTAATCTGCGAAACCTGCGTGAAACGATTAGTTATTAACCGATAGGTTTACAATCCAGCTTTTGCCGAAATTTCAAGCATACGGTCAATGGAAGCCACACCTTGTTCGATGACCCATTCGGGCAGGGTTATTTCCGGCAATTCATGCTCCATGCAAAGGTATAGTTTCTCCATGGTGTTACGTTTCATGTGCGGACATTCGTTGCAGGCACAGGTATTATTGGGCGGTGCCGGAATGAATGTTTTTTCCGGTGATGCTTTCTGCATCTGGTGGATGATACCCGGTTCTGTGGCAACGATAAATTCTGTAGCTTCATTGGTTTTGGTGTACTTGAGGAGCCCTGAGGTGGATCCGATATAATCTGCTTTTTCCAGCAAATGAGCTTCACATTCCGGGTGGGCGATGAATTTTGCTTCCGGATGACGAATCATGAGTTTGGTGATCTTTTCGTGGGAGAAAATTTCATGTACCATACAGCTGCCGTTCCAAAGCACCAGGTCGCGCCCGGTTTCCTTGATGAGGTAAGCTCCCAGGTTGCGGTCAGGAGCAAAGATGATGCCTTTGTCTTTAGGGATGCTGTTGATCACATGGACCGCATTGGTGGACGTGCAACAGATGTCCGTCAATGTTTTTAATTCCGCAGTGCAGTTGATATAACTGACCACGACATGATCCGGGTGTTTCTCCTTGAATTTTTTGAAAATGGCAGGAGGGCACGAATCGGCCAGGGAACAACCAGCTTTGAGGTCCGGCAACAATACTTTTTTGCTCGGAGAAAGCATTTTGGCGGTTTCGGCCATAAAGTGCACTCCGGCAAATACGATGATATCTGCATCGGTTTCGGCAGCTTTTTGGGAAAGTCCCAGGCTGTCACCAATATAATCTGCCACATCCTGAATTTCCGAATCCTGGTAATAGTGTGCCAGAATGATGGCATTTTTTTCTTTTTTCAAACGCTCGATTTCGGCTACCAGATCCAGGGTGGGATCTACTTCGATATCGAGGAAACCATTTTGTTCTAGCTTGGTCGCAGCATAGGTGTAATAATCCATGGTATAATAATTTTGGGCATCATCGCCGTTACAAAGATAACGATTTTTCTCTGACTTAGTTTTGTTATTAAACTAAGTTTAACATTTTGACGGTGATGCTATGATCTGGTCACAGGTTTTTTGGAAATTTTAATAAAGTTTGAAATAATGAAGTACTGAAATAATCAGGCATACGCTCAAATTTATAGCTTCTTTTAAAATGAAGAATGCAAAATTCAGTGTGAATAGTGCAAAAGTGTAAATAAAATCGAAGGAAAGGAGATACCTGCAAGGAGTTGATGAGAATATGCGCCTGGAAATTTATGCTCAATTCAGGATTGAATTGCAAAGGTATATTCAATATCGAAGGGATTATCATGCCAGGCAGATGTATGGACGACTCTATGATCAATTGGAAATTGACCAAAAAAATGTTGTGGATAATAATTGCCCAATTGTCTTTTTCGTTTCTAAAAGGCTATATGATGAAATTACCGTTCCGACCGAATTAATTCGGTAGATCGAGCTGAATGAATTAGACGTGGACGAATTTTTCTTAATATCTGACAAAGATCGCTGAGCAATGAACAGCGTGAATTGATCAGTGAGCTGTTTATCCGGAGACCTCAGAAAAAAGCTCACTGATCGCGATGCGCTCAATGATCTTTTTTCACGCTCTTAAATTACTTTGTTTAACTAGAAAAATTTGGGGTAAGAATTTTATTTGTACACAAGAAAGGAATCTTGCCTGGTGGGAAGACAGGTTCGGCGTGGATGAAATTTTCTTAATATCTGACAAAGATCGCTGAGCAATGAACAGCGTGAATTGATCAGTGAGCTGTTTAGAGTCCTGAAGAAACACCTGAAATCGACCGAAGGGAGATCCCGGCAAGGTTTGCCGCGGACAGGTTCCCGCCGTTAGGGAAGCACGAAGTGCCGGGACCACTTGGAACAATCTAAAACCGCTAAAACTGTTAAAATTTTTCACGACAACGTTAAAACAATTTTAAAGCTCGGATTCTCTGAAATTTTCCTTCCAACAAATCGTCTTATTAGTCCAACCGACAGGATTTATTATTAACCAAAACACGATTCTATGTACTGACATCCTACATTAAAAACTCATTTATCATGTGCAATCGGATAGTTTTCAGTACAATCGTTTTGTTGCTTTTTTGCAACAGTATCTTCGCCCAGGGCCAAAGCCAGGCTCATTTGGATTACATCGAAAAATATAAGGCTATTGCCATTCAGGAAATGCAGCGTTCAGCTGTACCGGCCAGTATAAAACTGGCCCAGGGGATTCTCGAATCTACTGCCGGAACCAGCTGGCTGGCAACCGAAGGCAATAATCATTTTGGTATTAAATGCGGTACCGATTGGTTTGGCGAGACTATTTATAAAAAAGATGATGATCGCGATGCCAATGGTCAATTGGTGCTCAGTTGTTTCCGAAAATACGATACTCCGCAGGAAAGTTTCATGGCGCACTCCGATTTTTTGCGTCATCCCAACAAACCCTGGTATGCGCCGTTGTTTGAATTGGCTATTACTGATTACAAAGGGTGGGCAGAAGGTTTACTGGATGCCGGATATGCTACGAACCCTAAGTATCCACAGCTGTTGATAAGCCTCATAGAGCGTTACGAGCTGTATAAATATGATGGTACAGGTACTTCGAAGCCAAACATCATTGCCGGCACCAATAATGAAGCGGTGCTGCTTTACAACAACCGGATACCCTATGTTGAAGCCAAAGCCGGCGAGCGGCTGGCGTCCGTGGCATTCAGGACCGGCATTTCAGTGAATCAATTGGTGAAATACAACGATGGTTTGGCGGATGGTAATCAGTTGCTTAATAGTGGGCAAATGATTTACCTCAAGCATAAAAAATGGAACAATATGGATACCGAAAGTCCTTATCATATTGTGCAAACAGGTGAAACCATGGTTGGCATTTCTCAAATGTACGGGGTGAGTTTGTTTTGGCTCAATTACAAAAACAGGATGAAAGAGGGTATGGAACCTGCAACAGGAGCGAAAATTAAATTGCGAGGCAACCGGGTAAAAGAACAACCCCCGCTCGCTTCCAGGCAGGCAGTAGCGATGGTGACGCCCGATCCGGTAAATGAAAATTATATGGACTGGGAAGTTGAGGTACCTGCCAATCCGGTCAAACCAGTAATTATGCCCTTACCGGAGCGTGATACAGAACCGGAACAGGTTGTTGTTCAGCCCTTACCCTATATGACGTATACTGTCAAAAAAGGGGATACCCTATGGCGTATTGCCAAAAACCATAATGTTACGGTTGAGGAACTCAAACGGGTTAATAACCTTTCCAGCAACCTTATCAGCGTCGATCAGGTACTGAAGATATATCCTTAGTGCGAATCAAGGGATGAACGCTCTTATTTTGTAACCGAATAATAAAACAATTAGATCATTGAGCCGAACAAAGTGAGGATCGGTGAGCTACCTGCAAAGAACGGCTCACCGATCCTCCTTCACATTCGGCTCAATGATCCTTTTCTTTCACCACATTTTTAATTTTATTGATTTTAACCCTTGATTCGCATCCATAGTCAAAATATGCAGGTGCCCTGCACCAAGAGCTATGGTTGCGGAGTAACTCTGAGCATATTGGAGATGCTCCGCACCATTTTGGGTTAGGGAATACTGAAAACAGGGTGTTTACTGCCGCGAATTATTGGCCTGGCGTAGGCTTTCGAAAAAAAAGTCAAAAAAAATTAAAGGCAACTATTGCACATTTATGAGTAATGGTTTACATTTGCACTCGCATTTTTACAGAAAGATGCGTTAAACAACAATTGCCTCTTTAGCTCAGCTGGTTAGAGCGCCGGACTGTTAATCCGTAGGTCCTAGGTTCAAGTCCTAGAAGGGGCGCAATAAAGCTCGCAAGTCATTGATTTGCGGGCTTTTTTATTTTAAGCGACCGCTTGCGCGACCGTTTTACGCTATTTTCCTCCCCCGAAATGTCATTTCAACTTTTTTTGTCCAGCCATTTCAAACAGACTATTATTCCGAGTAAAGGAGATAATTTAGTGGATTTTAATTGTTCACGCTATCGGCAAAAAATGATCTCTGCAATGGACAAAGGCCTGGACGCTAACTGGAAAAGGGAGCAAGAGGTACCATTTAAGCTTTAATTTCCGGGGACCTATTTCCTGTCTCATGATCATGGATGCATTCTCCAATCTACATCTTAAAGTCCCCTATTTTTCATCCCTTTTCGATAAGTATCTGTGAGAATTCATTAAAATACAGGGGGAGGTTAAAAAAAATTAAAGAGATATAATGTAAAATTGTAACTCGTTGATTATGAGTTGAAAATAGAATTATTTTTTTTTGAAAAAACATTCATTAAAGATTCAATTTTCATATCTTTACGAAGTAACAAAAACCTTAAGGCTTTTCAAACAACCTTTTCCTGCTTAAAAGACAATTACTTGAAAAAAAGTGATGTTTAATTGGTAAAAACTATATCCCGGTAGTTTTTAAACCAACATTTAATTCAACTGTAAGTGCTGTGACAAAAATGGGTTGCCATTAAATTGTGTTAGATTTTGACTTGAACATTTAATTCAAGGATTTGAGCAACGATGAGTCAAGTCAAAAGATAATACAAGTTAATAAGTGCATTATTGTCATAGCACTGTAATATCCAAGGAATGGACATAACAGCATTGGTTACCCTTTTACTTCGTATTACCGGAAAATTATTCATCATATATTTTTCCATTTATCTGATCATTGATCTGGGGTTATTTCTGTATGCGCTTTTTACTTTTTCAAAAAAAAACAAAGACCAACCGCAAACCATAGCTTATGAAGCGCATTACATTTCCTTGTTAGTACCAGCCTATAACGAAGAAGTTTCCATTGTCGATTGTATCAATACCTTGTTAAAACTGGATTACCCGGCTTATGAAGTAGTCGTCATCAACGATGGCTCCAGCGACAAGACCTTTGAAGCACTGAGAGCCCATTTCGACCTTAAACAGCAAAAGCCCCGCTCCGCCCGGGGATTACGGTCCATGCCTGTCAAAGGTATTTATCAGGACAGTCAGTTTCCTTTAAAAGTTATCGACAAAGAAAACGGTGGAAAAGCGGACGCTATCAATGCCGGCATCAATTTTTCCGAAGGAGAATATATCTGTACTATTGATGCAGACTCTATCCTGGATAAGTCGGCGTTGAAAAAGGTGGTCGAGCCCTTTGTTATGGATGAAGATACATTGGTTACTGGTGGACAACTGGCAGCATCCAATGGCTTGCATATCAAAGACAACGAAATAATTAAAGCCGAAACCCCTTCGAATATCTGGGTCATTTGGCAGATCATCGAGTACATCCGTTCTTTCATGATCTCCCGGACAGGTTTGAGTCGGATCAATGCACTGCTCATCATGTCCGGTGCTTTTTCCCTTTACCGGAAATCCGAGGTTTCTGCGGTGGGCGGATTTCTAAGTAAAGTCAATGACCATCCATTTATTGTCAGTAGGATGGGAACCGGCAAGCATACCGTTTGTGAAGACATGGAAATAGTTGTTCGACTATACCGCTACCGCAAAGAACAAAACAGGAAAGCAAAAGTAACCTTCCTCCCCCGGCCTGTGTGCTGGACGGAAGTTCCGGAGGTTGGCAGCAGCCTTTACAAACAACGATCCAGGTGGCACCAGGGACTCGCCGAAAGTCTCTATTTACATAGGGGTATGATACTGGAGCCCTCTTTTGGTACTTTAGGCCTGATAGGGTTGCCCTACTATTTTTTCTTTGAACTCTTAGCTCCTATTGTTAAAGTATTTGCCCTGATTTTCATTTTCGTTTCAGTGCTATACGGGACCATCAACCTGAAATGGATGATGTTGATGTTAGTTTTTGCCATCCTGTTGGGGGCCATTTTCATGACTGCCATCACCGCCCTGATTGAATATTGGAGTGCAGGACAATCCCCTACCAATCGGATAGCTTTGAGGTATAAAGGTTTTCTGGATTGGAGCTGGTTCATTTTGGCGGGCATCATTGGTGAGTTTACCTACTCTTTTTATAAAAACTTTGCTCAACTTGACGGACTGGTCAATTACATGAAAGGGAAAAGTGATTGGAAAAAATTTGAACGAAAAGGAATCCAGGTGGAATGAAAAAGCTTCTGTTATTTATTTTGTGCTTATGGGTAACTGGTCTTTCAGGCCAGGAGGCTTCCATAGAAAAGCTCCGACAAAAAGGGTACGAAGCTAAGGTGGAAGGCAATTACGCCCTTTCGATAGAATATTATGGAGCTATATTGGAGCAGGCGCCAAATGATTACGACGCAACCCTTGCGCTCGCAAGACTCTTTGCCTTTGAAGGTGACTACGAAAAAGCTATTACTTTTTACCAGAGGCTGCTGGAGCCTGACCCTAAAGATTGGGAAGCCCTTCACGGTATCGGGAATTGTCACCTCTTAATGGGCAACCTCTCCGAAGCTATCACTTATCACAGGGCAGCAGTTGACGTACTGCCGGATTATGTTCCCGGTTATCTGGCATTGGCTAAGGCATTGTCATGGAATGGAGACCTGGACGAAGCTATTGCGGTATATGAAAATGCAAATGACCAGGACCCTACATACGCAGAAGTCTGGGCTGGCCTTGGGAAAATGTATTACTGGAAGGGACAACCATTTACCGCAAATAGCTACTATCAAAAAGCTACCGAACTCGATCCTTCCAATGCGGCTATACAATCCGAGTATAACAAAATACAGCTGGATAAAAAACCTTGGCTCAAAGGGCAGTTCCGCCTTTTCCAGGAAAAAGAGCAATCTTATGTGATTGATGCGGTTATCCAGCAATATACTTTCTCCAAAAGATTAAGCGACCGGTTTCATTTACAGGTCAATGGTCTTTTTGATTATTCCAGCCGTGATTTTACCCAATCAGACAATGATACCATGCGCTGGTTTATCAATAGCTGGGCAAAACTTTCCTGGATCGGAGAACATCATCGTGTAGGCCTGTTTGCGGGCTACAGTCCTACTGACAGGCTTTTTTCCACCTATGGACTTACCTGGCAGATGAAATACCAACTGGGAAAGCTCGATATTTCCAATACCCTCAACGGGGGCTATGAGTATTTTTTCTACTGGAACAATGTCGGACGAAAAGCCATCCAGGAGTCCCTTCAGCTGCAATGGAAAAGGTGGGAGCTGAACCTGGGACTTTCCCTTGGGCTGGTAGATGAAAAACCGACCTATCGATACAAGGGGCAGGATTTTGAATTGGATACCAACCCTTTTTGGGTCTACAACCTTTCCCTGCACTACAAGGTGTTGAAAAACCCAATTGTCAAAATAGGGATTCAACACTCGTTTATGGATTTCAATTACCAGTCCATTGATTATTACAGCCCATACGATCGGAGGCTGTCTGGTCTCGGTACTTCGGTACAAAAGAAATTCGAGCATTGGTATTTCTATTCCAGTGTTAATTATAATGTCGGCAGTGAAAGGTTTTACTTTTTGTCTGACCGCCCTGGAGTATTATATGAAACAGGAACGGTTGATGTGAATAACTGGTCAGCAGGTCTGGAAATAGGTTATACTATACCGACCCTATCCGTTTCCATCGGAGGATCCCGCTTTAAAAATCCTTTTTATGAAAACTGGATTGGATTCCTCTCTATTTCAAAAAGCTTGTAACATGAAAGGAAAGTTTATCATAATATCAATACTCGTTGTGTTACTCGGTTATACCGTCTATCAAATGATGAGTTATGAACAATCGCTTCGTTCCGAAAAGATCATTCGTGAATACATTGAAGATGAAAGTGTGCCACTGGTCGAAAAACCTTCCCCGGAAGCCTTACAACAACTGGCCGATAAGGTCAATTATTATTTTCAGACAAGCGGGGACATTTTTCAAAACCTCCGGTTCGGTAATGAAGAAAAAGAGCTCCAATGGGATGCTTTTTTGATGAAAGGTGTCAATTTGGGTGTAGCCTTACCCGGAAAATTCCCTGCGGAATTTTCCATGACGATGAAAGAATACTTTCAGTGGTTGCAGATGATCGGTCAAATGAATGCCAATATTGTCAGGATCTACACGATTCTTCCTCCTGAATTTTACCAGGCTTTTGCTCAATACAACCTGTTACATGAAGACAAACCACTTTATTTGCTTCAGGGAGTATGGGCACCGGTACCGGAATCCCACAACTACCTTGAGGAGTCATATTCCAGAACCATTCAAAAAGAAATTGTGGATGTAATCGACGTATTACATGGCAACGCGGTCCTTCCTCCAAAAAAAGGGAAGGCCCACGGAGTTTATTCTGCTGACGTTTCAAGGTATGTGGCAGGTATCCTCTTTGGCAGGGAGTGGGAACCCGATGGTGTCGTCAAGACCAATCAACTGTCTGTGCTTAGTCGTTTTCAGGGTGACTTCATCGGGGTCCATGATGCAAGCCCTATGGAAGTATGGCTCGCAAAAATGATGGATTTTCTCATTCTCTATGAAACGATGACTTATAGTATGCAGCACCCCGTCTCCTTTGTAAACTGGCTGCCACTGGATCCGCTTTTTCACCAAACTGAATTCATAGAAAATGAAAAAGTAAGGGAGTATGACAATGACCTGGAGACAGTTGATTTCATGAGGTTCCATGCAACTCCAGCCTTTTTTCCTGGCCTTTTCGCAGCCTACCATGCCTACCCTTACTACCCGGATTTTGTTTTCCTGGATGCTGAATATGCACAGTACACTGACCTGAACGGAACGTCAAATAATTATCAAGGCTACCTGAAGGATCTGAAAAACCATCATCCGGGAATGCCCCTTGTCATTGCAGAATATGGCCTGCCTTCCAGTAGGGGGAAAAGCCACCAGACACCTTTTGGTCTTGACCAGGGAGGGCACGACGAATGGTCTCATGCCCGTTTGAATAGCCAGCTGACCCGCGACATTTTTGAATCGGGGTGTGCGGGTGCCTTATACTTTGAATGGGCGGATGAATGGTTTAAACACAATTGGCTGGTTATGGATTTTGAAGTGCCTTTTGAACACCGTAAACGCTGGCATAATATGGAAAACCCGGAACAAAATTTCGGTGTGTTGGCTCTGGAATCAGAAAAGAAAGTATTGGACGGTTTGCTCAATGACTGGAATTTAACAAAGATAAAAAAACAAGAAATCTATACAGCATCGGATCCTACCTACCTTTACATCATGGCTCCATTGGAGCATTTCGATTTTGCCGCTCAAAATTTTTACCTGGCCTTTGATGTTATTCCCGGCGAACAGGGTGACCACCGACTTCCTTTTTCTGATAAAAAGTTTAAAAACGGTTTTGAATTTTTACTGGAAATCATAGATAAGGATAGCGCCCGCATTTTGGTGGATGAACCATTTTCGGTTTACACGGATATTTATAATGACCAGATTCCAGGTTACCGGTCTGTATCGAATGAGAATGGTGATTACATAGAACAGCTTTTACTGACCAACCGGGGCAGAGAATCTCTGAAAGGAAGCCGGTTTGACTCCTTGGTTTTTAACAGGAGCACCTTGATTTTTGGCAACAGCAACGACCCCGGGTATTCTAATGCAGATTGGTTTTACGAAGACAGTACCGGTATTTTAGAGATCCGGTTGACCTGGCATCTTTTGAATGTCACCGACCCTTCCATCGGTTGTGTTTTAGATAATAAAAAGGAAACCCCTGAAATAGACTGCACTCAAACTTCCGGGATCACTTTACAGGCTTTCGTGACCAATTCAAGTAATGAGGTTCTCTACAATATCCCTAAAACAAAACCTTTTTTTCATGAATGGCAAGTGTGGGAAGAGCCTTCATTCCGGCAAAGATTAAAACCCTTGTACGATTCTTTACGGGTTTGTTTCAAGCATAATTACTACCGGCCTTTTCCAACCCGGACCTTGACGCGAAAAGAAGAGACCTTCGAGGTCTGTCATTTTTATAAAGATTTTCCTAAAGCCTTATCTGTTCGATTGGAAAAAGGAACCTTGGATCAATATGAGATCGCAAAACCGATTTTGCAGAAATACGATAAAAATGCAACTTTTTACCTGGAAGAAGAAGCTACCCAAACACAGGCAGGGTATTCCCTTAATGCATCAGGGAAACGCCAAAAAAGCATTGGAGCAGAGGGTGTCGCCGAACTGAAAAAAACAGGTCATCAGGTTGCCACCGGGGAACCTCCAAAAACAAAAAATACCCTCCAGGCTACGGAATGCTCTGCCGCTTCCTTGTTTAATGACCTGTTGGCAAAAAAGCAGGATTGGACAATCCTGCAATACGGAGATTTCGCTAACCACTCCGTCACAGGAAATGATAACGGAAAAGCGGGGGTCCCGCAAATCAGTGGACGGGATTTTGAAAGGCACCTGAGGTTATTACGTAATTTGGATTACTGGATAGCTACTGAAGAGAAGGTTTTTAAATATCAGGAAGAAAGAGATGTGGCCAGGATAAAGATCAATCAATACGGCCAATTCCAGTTTTTAACCATAACAACGGGTCTGAACCCTGCGGATTTTGATCAACCTCTAAGTTTTTATTATCACACCCAGGCACCAAAAATTGAAGTTTCCGGCTCCGAAGATGATGGTTTTTATGAGAACAGGAACGGAAAAGTATTATTGAATGCAAAACCTGGCAGTGAAGTAACCATTAAAAAGATCTGGTAATGAACCTAAAACATATTTTTACTTTTGTTTTCCTTTCCCTCCTTTTGACGGGATTGATTTCCTGTAATTCAGGCAACTCTTTTTCAGGACAAGATAGCGATCATTATTCGTTGTCTAAGCAAATGCCCAAAGCACTTTTCATCACTACAGGACTTAAAGATGGTCATGGTACATTACCAAAAGGGATCGTCATAGCTCTGCAGGCATTGAATCAGCAAGGTGTCATTTCCAGGATGGAAACAAGGGAGATCCTTTATGACCGGGAGCGACTATTCCAATTCAACCTATTGGTTTTGTCTACCGCCCTGGGGTATCATGATGCTGATCGAACCTATTCCCTTTCTTTTATGGCAGATGAAGAACTGGAAATACTCCGTGATTTTGTGGCGGCAGGAGGGGTCGTGATCGCCGGAGATAATGTCGGCAGAAACTATCCGGACGGAACGGACCGGATCACGGTTTTCCAACGATTAACGCCTGCAAATTTTCCGCTGGCAGATTGTTTCGGAGGTACCCTGGAAGAACGATTCATGGACGACCATCATATCGAATTAAAAATAGGCGATGACCTGGAAGGTACTTTTCGGGAACGTCCAGCTCACAGTAAATGGACATTGGTCATGGATTCGGTCATTTCAGATTCCATAAAAATATTAGGCAATTGGATATTGGAAAAGGATACCCTTCCGGCAGTCACTTTGAATCGCTATGGCAAGGGGAGCGTTTTCCTGCTGGCCACCTCAGATTTTCTGGAGCCTGTTAACTCAGGAGGGGAATTCAGTGCTCAACAAATTGCAGATTTCTATCATTTTGTGATAAAAGATTTTCAGCAAAAAAACCGTATTCCTTTTGAACTCAATCCCTGGCCGAACGGTCATGAGCAGGCATTTTGTGTGACCCTTAACGCCAATGGGACCCCTGAGCAACATCAAAGGATATTTGATTACCTTGAAGCAGAAGGCCTTAGGCCTGTGGCATTCACCAATGGGTTGCTGGACGAAGCGGTTGAAGATTTCCTGACCCAAAAGGAGGTTTTACTCCAGTCCAGTGGATATAGTTATCAAAGATATCCGGCGCTCAATTATGCAGGAGCCCTGGAGGATATTGTTAAAAATGAAGACCACTGGGGAAAGCAGTTCTCCGGGTTTCGCTTTCCCTATACATCACCCGGTTTTTGGGGGTTGCTGGCCCTTTACAATCAGGGGGTTCAGTACGAATCGAGCATTGGCGCCAACAACCTGTCCTTTTTCCACGGTTCGGTCGTACCTTATAATCTGGTGATTTCGAACGACAACTTTTTTATGACGACGGACATCCTGGAAGTCGCTCCTGTCTACCACGACGACTTCCACTTTTATCAGGAATTTTTGCAAAAAAAAGAACCAGCTGCGAAAGAAATTCAAAAAGCAGTTCAACTCTACCAGGATTATTTATTGAATTTCTGGGAGATGGGGATTAAGCCTAACCGCGGCGCTATGGTCTATCTGGGACATCCGGCTTACATTGGAAAAAGCGATACTACCCTGGCTCCGCTTAAGGCTTTAATAACAACGGTAAAACAGGAAAACACCTGGCTGACCACGGTCAATGAAATCGCAGAGTATAGACATGCACTTTCCCAATTCCGGTTTTTTGTTGAGCAAAAGGAGGGCATTTACCTCATAAAACTTAATGCCCCCGTTGAATTAAAAATTGAAAAACTCTCCCTGCGCATTCCTTTTACGATAAGCAAAGCCACAGCAAAAAAGGGGCGTGTTCACGTAAAAAACGCAAAAGACCAATCCATGGTTATATTTGAGGGGGCTGAAGGGCAGGTTTTGACTATAAGGAAATAAGATATTTATCTTAACAATATTTTTTCAATTTAACTTCAAAAGATTCCAGCATGCCATTTATCAGCTTAGAGCTTTTGTGAGGTTTTTTACTCGTTGAGTATTGGGGTTTCTTTTTTCGAATAAACGTTTCTCAAATTAAATTTTACTGAATTCCTAATAGCCGGGTCGGGAAATAACACCTGGAAGGGGTGTCAGTAAAAATGAGTCGTCCCGAATTATATAATTTAATTTGATCACCTGTTTACTTATGATAGTTGGAAGAATGGAATATTGGAAGAGATACCTACCGTTCCGGTAATCCACCTTTCCATTTCATCCGGTTTTTTAGAAGGTTTAGCATTAAATACTGTTTTCAGGGAATTGGTTAAATGAAATTTTGCCACATACGCTAATTGACTAATCTTGTTTATCTTCATGCTCTACTCTTTTGCTGAAAACAAAAAGATAAAACTTGCCAACAGCAAACTATCCCGCAAACGTTTGCAGGATTTTGTTATTTTTCAGAGCGAAAAAAAGAAATTAAAATTGTGATGAGTATTTAACTTAAGATAAATGGCATCAGCAAATAAGATTCATGAAGGGGCAACCCATTTAGGCAATGGGGTTATGCTAAATGCCTATCCGGATAGCATCGGTACTAATCTGGGTGACATTGTGGCGATGCTCAAAATGCCTGCCTTTGACAATACCTTTTCCCTGTTTTACATTTTACCTACTTTTTTCAATAGCGACCTGGACAGGGGCTTTTCGATCTTGGATTATAATATCAATGAAGCCCTGGTTGCCGAACAGGATATCAAAGCCCTGAATGAGCTGGGAGTGATGCTGAAGTTTGACATCGTATTAAATCATTTGTCGGTAGCCTCGCCTCAATTCAAGGATTTGATCAAAAACGGGGATCAATCTCAATTCAAGGATTTTTTCATTAACTGGAATGAATTTTGGAAAGGAAAGGGTGAATTAAACGATGAAGGTGTCATTGTTCCGAAAAAGGAGTTTCTGGATAAGCTTTTTATGCGTAAATCCGGCCTGCCTGTTTTAAAGGTGTTGTTCCCGGATGGAACGGAACGGCCGTATTGGAATACTTTTTATCAAAAAGTCTCCTATCAGAATATTTCCACAAAAGATTTGAAATCCATTGATGATTTAAGTTTTGAGAATGCCTTAAAAATCTGTGAAAAAGTAAACCTCGCCATTGAGCATAAGCAGGATCTGCAAACCATAAATTTTGAAGACAATGCACCATTAAAAAAAGATATCCTCCAAATAGTCGAAACCAAACGAAGTTATTTAGGACAAATGGATGTCAATGCAAAGTCGCCCCTGGTCTGGGATTTTTATGAATCGGTATTAAAAAAGGTGAGTAGTTATGGATGTAAGATTTTGAGACTGGATGCATTTGCCTATTTGCACAAGGAAGCAGGTAAGTCCAACTTCTTTAACAAACCCGGGACCTGGGAGTATTTGGCCAGGATCAACGAGATAGCAAAGCAAAATAACCTGCTATTGTTGCCGGAAATTCATGCGGAATATGGTTTACACCTTCATGACGAGGTGGCTAAAGAAGGATATTTTATTTATGATTTCTTTTTGCCGGGACTTACCATCCATGCTATCGAAAAAGGTACCAACAAAGCGCTGCTCACCTGGGCCAGGGAAATCATCGACAAAGGGTTCAAAACGGTCAATATGTTGGGTTGCCATGATGGAATTCCCATCCTGGATTTGAAAGGTAAAATGGTAAACGGCACCTATCAAAAGGGATTATTGGAAGATCGGGAAATTGAGGAGATCATGGAACTGGTCTTGAAGCGTGGCGGGCGCGTGAAAAACCTCTATGGTGCCGATGGTAAAAAGATCTCTTATTACCAGGTCAATGCCACTTATTTTAGTGCTCTGGGAGAAAATGAGCAAAAACTGCTACTGGCAAGAGCTATACAAATGTTTATGCCGGGTATTCCACAGGTTTGGTATCTGGATATTTTTGCAGGAGCCAATGATTATGAAGCTGCAGATGAAGCCGGAGCAGGTGGCCACAAAGAAATAAACAGAACAACGCTAAGCCTGGAGGAAATTGAGGCAGGCCTGAAAAAAGAAGTGGTATCCCGGCAACTTGAAATCATTCGGTTGAGGAATACCTCGAAAGCATTTTCAGGAAAGGTGACATTTAAAGAAACTACTGATGAACAGATTCATATCCTTTGGACGAACAATGGTGATTTTGCTGAGTTGAAAGCAAACCTTAAAACACATAAGTTTTCGATCCGATACTCGGTATCAGGTTTGGAAAAAATGATGCTTTTCTAAACGATGAGCAGGATAAATTTTGCCTTTTGATAGAATTATAGATATACTTTTAACCAAATTTTTACCATGATAAACGAGAGCATCGAAATAAAAGACGAATATTTTGAGCTTTCCACAGCCTTGATCAAACGATTGGAACAACAGTCCTTTCTGAAAAAGACAAACTGGTAATCGGTGTTTGCGGGGAGTCCGGCAGTGGAAAGTCTGTAACAGCTATTTGTTTGCAAAAGGATCTGGAAAGGCAGAACATTCCTGCTGTTATATTACACCAGGACAGTTATTACAAGTTACCACCAAAAGAAAATCACGCCAGAAGGAAAGCGGATATAAGCTGGGTGGGCTATAATGAGGTACAATTCGACCTTATACGGGCCAATATTGAACAATTCAGGTCTCATGCAGAAAAAATGACCGTACCGGTAGTCGATTATGAAAAAAATATTTTTTTGGAACGAGAGGTCGATATCAAAGACACACAGGTGTTAATTGTCGAGGGGGTTTATACCTTTATTATCGACGAATTCGACTACAAAATTTACATGGAAAGAAACTTCAAGGATACTTTGGAGAACAGAAAAAAACGCACCAGGGAAACCTATGATCCTTTTGTTGAACGGGTGCTGAATATTGAACATGAGCTTATTTTACCACTCAGGGAAAAAGCGGATGTTTTAATTTCCAAGCAGTATAGGATTAAGGATAAGGAAGACAAAAATTTTCAGGGTTAAATTATCACACATGTTTAAATTTTTATGGTTCTTTCTGGGGGCAATAATTATGATAGGTTGTGTACAGGAGCAGGAAAGCAAAAAAGAAATCTCCGGTGACCATCGGAAATGGTGGAAAGAAATCATTATTTACCAAATTTATCCCCGCAGTTTTAAGGATACAGATGGTGATGGGATAGGTGATTTAAAAGGCATAATTGAAAAGCTGGATTATATACAAAGCCTGGGGGTAACAGCTGTTTGGCTCAACCCGATTTACAGCTCCCCTAATGATGATAATGGTTATGACGTAAGTGATTATAGAGATATTATGTCTGACTTTGGCACCATGGAAGATTTTGACTTAATGCTGCAAGGCATGCACGATCGTGGGATTAAGTTGATCATGGATATCGTAGTCAATCACAGCAGCGATGAACACGAATGGTTTAAGCAGTCGAGAAGTTCAAGGGACAATCCCTATCGCGACTACTACCATTGGTGGCCGGCTGAAAAGGGAGAACCCAATTACCGGTACAGTTTATTTGATGCCAAAGGAGAAGCCTGGAAATATGATTCGCTTACCAATGCGTATTATTTACATTACTTTTCTGAAAAACAACCAGACCTGAACTGGAGCAACCCAAAAGTTCGGGAGGAGGTCAATGAAATTATGAAATTCTGGGCCGAAAAAGGAGTGGATGGATTCCGTTTGGATGCCTTTCAATTTGCTGCCAAGGACACAGCTTTTCCCCCGTTTCCCGAAGGGTATGAAAAGGATTTTGTTCAATATTATGCGATGCAGGATGGCATTCATGAATACCTGAACGGAATGTACGAAGAAGTATTCAGTAAATATGATGTGATGAGTGTGGCAGAGGGGGCAGGCCGCAATTTTCAGGAAGCCCACGATTTGGTAGATGAGAATCGCAATGAATTAAACATGGCTTATGCTTTTGATGCTGTGGATATTCCCAGTTATGAGGGGTATGATTTTTTGCAATTAAAAGAAGTTTTTACCCGATGGGATAGCGCTTTTGCCGAAAAAGGCTGGTTGTCTGTTTTTCTTTCGAATCACGACAAATCCCGAATGGTAAACAGATACGCTAGTGGTAGTCCTGAGTTCAGAGCCGCTTCCGCCAAAATGCTCAACACCTTCATTTTAAGCATGCGGGGAACCCCTTATTGTTATTACGGGGATGAACTGGGAATGACCAATATCGACTTTGACAATATTGGGGATTACAAGGATATTGCTGCCATCAATGGATATAAAAAAGCAAAAGCCAATGGAGAAGATATGGATTACTTCATGAGAAAATTGAATTTTGAATCCAGGGATAATGGCAGGACACCAATGCAATGGGATGATTCGGAGCAGGCAGGCTTTACCAAAGGTATTTCCTGGTTATCGGTCAATGATAATTACAAAACCATCAATGTAGCCGATCAGGAGGAAGATTCCAATTCGGTTTTGAACCATTTTAAGAAAATGACCACCTTGAGGAAAGAAAACCCGGTTTTGGTTTACGGCAAATATGAATTGCTGCAAAAAGAGCATCCTCAGATATATGCTTATACCAGAGCATGGGAAGGAGAAAAAATGCTGGTGTTGCTGAATTTTTCCGAAGAGCGATCAACGATCGATATTGCTGAAATTACTCCTGTCGGGGAAGTCTTGATAAATAATTACGATTCCTGTGATACAGCGGGGACGTCCGTTAATCTTTTACCTTACCAGGGGGTAATTTTTAAACTGAACTAACAGTTGTTTTTGAAAGGTTATAGAATGGGGACTTTTTGAGGCAGGACCCATACAGCCTGCAGGCCCGTTTTTATTCCTGGAAAAATGTTCTATTTTTGCGTAACTCAATACATGACTTTGTTCAGTTGCTTGCCTTGGATTGCTGAATAATTATTTGGTTAAACGCCGGATCTCACCGGTCTTTATCCGCAAAGTTTTACTAATAAATCAATATGTTTATGTTTACAAATATGCATATCCTACGCTATTTGATCCCTGGACTGGTTGTATTGTTTGTTTTTTCATGCGAGGAACCATCGGATGAATGGAAGGCAGAAATTGACAATACCGGGCACTTGATAAATTCGGTGACCAGGGTTACGGATATTCTCATTCACGATATCTTTTCTCCACCGGTTGCGAGCAGGGTTTACGCTTATCCTTCCATTGCTGCTTACGAATGTGCCCGGTTCCTCAACGAAGATTATCAATCACTCGCAGGACAATTAAATGGTTTGGAAACGCTTCCGGAACCTGACCCTGAAAAAGAGTATGCTTTTCAGGTCGCAGCCTTACATGCTTTTAATACTGTCGGCAAAAAATTAGTCTTTTCCGAAGAGATGATGGAGGAATTTGTAGCCCACCAGGATTCTGTAATTGCAGAATTGAATATTCCAGCCAGTATTTATAATCGCTCCAAAGATTTCGGGCAGCAAATGGCTGATGCTGTCCTGTCCTGGGCAGATAAGGATAATTACAAAGAATCGAGATCTGCTCCCAAATATAATGTCAAAAAAGACCCTTCGCGCTGGATTCCGACGCCTCCGGGATATATGGATGGCATTGAACCTGAATGGAGAACCATCAGGCCATTTGTACTGGATTCGGCACAGCAGTTCAGACCTCCTTTGGCCACTGAGTTCAGCGTGGAAGAAAATTCGCCATTTTACAAAGAGACGATGGAGGTCTACGAAGCAGTCAACAATGCTACTTTTGAGCAGGTGGAAATAGCCAAATTCTGGGATTGTAATCCTTATGTAATGAATGTTACAGGCCATGTCATGCTGGCTACCAAGAAGATTACGCCAGGTGGTCACTGGATGGAAATCGTTTCCATTGCCAACAAAAAAGCCAATGCGGATTTTGTCAAAGCAGCAGAAGCTTATGCCGTCACAGCCATTGCGCTGGCCGATGGTTTTATCTCCTGCTGGGATGAAAAATATCATTCAAATGTGGTACGCCCGGAAACCGTCATCAATGAGTATATTGATGAAAAATGGGCTCCTTTGTTACAAACACCACCTTTCCCGGAGTATACCAGCGGGCATTCTGTTATTTCCCGCGCTGCCGCGGTAGCGTTAACACATCTCTATGGGGATAATTTTGCTTTCCATGATGATTCTGAAATGAAATTCGGGTTGCCGGCAAGGGATTTCAATTCTTTCCTGGAAGCCTCGGAGGAAGCGGCCATTTCAAGGCTTTACGGGGGTATTCATTATATGCCGGCTATTGACAATGGCGTAGCGCAAGGAGAACGTGTAGGGGATTTTATCGTTGCTAATGTGAAAACAAAATAAAGCGGTGGCCGCAAAGGAGCCAATTTTGTGGTAATTTACCCGGTTGGTAGGATCAAATCTTGCCTGGCAAAACAAAACCCGAATTTTGGGTTGATTCAAAATTCGGGAATCTGTTCGCGCTCCTTTGCGCCGGGAGTCACCTTAGCGGCCGGTAAAAATCAATAGACAATGGCAATGATAATGATCACCACGATCAGAAAAGCACCATGTACCCGGTAGTTTTTATACCAGGGCAGGTCGCGCAACTGTACCGTCTCGTTCCTGAGTTCCTGTGGCGTCCATACCACTTTAGCCAGTTCTGCATCAGGTTTGTTTTTTCCAAAGAAACTACCGATAAAAATAGTGAGGCAGCAAATCAGGAAATGAAAGAAAGCCACATACAGGAAGTTGCCCAGTTCGATTTCCAGACCGGCGACATCAATGCCAATTAAGAGAACCGTGATCGTCGTACCTGCAATGATGGACAATACCGCTCCGTTATTATTGGATTTTCTGAAAAATAGTCCCATGACAAAAAGGGCTACAATGGGCGGGCAGAACCACGCCAGCGTATTTTGAAGATAATCCCACAATTTTTCAAATTTACCGATCTGTGGCGCCCAGATAATTGCTATGATCATGATGATCGTGGTGATAACTCGACCTATAGTCATTAGTTGTTTGGAACTTAGCTCAGGTTTTAACCTTTTTATAAAATCCATGGTCAGCAGAGTGGAAACGGAGTTCAGGCCGGAGTCCAGACTCGACATCATAGCGGCGATGAGCCCTGCCAAGACAATACCCAGTAAACCCGGTGGAAGCAAGTCGAATAACATGGTCGGATAGATCATATCCATCTCCGTCATGTCCGGATAAAGCACTCTTGCGAAAGCTCCGGGAAAGATCATGATAAATAAAATGCTCAGCTTCAGAAAACCCGCAAACATAGCTCCCCACTGTCCCTGGCGCAGGTTTTTGGACGCCAGCGTCCTTTGGGTGATGTATTGATTGGTTCCCCAGAAATAAAAACCCAGCAACAACACCCCGGTAAAGACCGAAGGCCAGGGCAGTACTTCATCACTCGCAGGCTTCATGATGTTGAAATGTTCAGGGGCTGTAACCGCCGTCACAGCATCCCATCCACCAATTTTGTCGTAGGCAAACCAGGTGATTAAAGCAGACCCAAAGATCAGGATTACCGCCTGCACCGCATCCGTGTACATGACAGAACTCAGGCCCCCCGTGATGGTGTAAACCCCCGCAATCAGCGCCAAACCTACAATGATCTGCCAAAGTGCAAATTCCGGAAATATCAGGTTAATCACCAATCCTCCCGCATAAAGTGTTGCAGCAATATCGACAAGTACATTCAGAATGATGGCTATTCCCGAAGCATATGCACGGACTATATAACTGTACCGTTTTTCCAGATATTCCGGTATGGTAAAAATTTTATTCCTCAGGTAAAAAGGAAGAAAAAATACAGCAAATATTATCAGAACCACTACGGCCATCCATTCATAACTGTAAACTGAAAAACCATCCTTATATCCGGCTCCGGCAAGACCTACCAGACTATTACTCGACATATTGGAGGCAAACAGGGAAAAACCGATGATCGGCCAGGTCAGATTTCTTCCGGCCAGAAAGTAATCTTCTGCATCTTCGTGTTTTTTACCAAAATAAAACCCTACCAGGATCACAAAAATCAAATAAAAAATAATGATCCCGGAATCAATTCCTGATAACGTAAAATTCATGTTATTTCTTTGGATTAATTGTTCGAATAATTATTGGCAGTGTAAATTTATTTATTTCATGTGAAAAACAATATTATATTTTGCAAAATGTCGATATGTTAGTTTTTTCCATTTTTGTAAATCCTGGCTTCCCATGGGGAAAGTGCCGCCTCGTTTTCCTCGTAATTCGACAAGATCAGCTCTCCGGGATCATAAGCAAGGTCGAATACCTGCCGGCCATCACTGAAATTTAACATAACGGTGTAGATCTCATTCCTGAACCACCTTTTGTAAATATAGAGCACCTTTGAATCT
Source organism: uncultured Bacteroidota bacterium (assembly GCA_942492125.1). Classification (GTDB taxonomy): domain Bacteria; phylum Bacteroidota; class Bacteroidia; order Chitinophagales; family Saprospiraceae; genus BCD1. Next base: position 296,831 of record CALODM010000031.1, on the reverse strand, counting down.
CCTGACAGCTCTTCATATTCGCCGTAGATTAAAGCGGTGTTTCCTTTTCTGAGGTCCAGCAACTTTTTGTAAAAATGGAATATGGAATCTCTATCTGAAATGGCCGCTTCAACATTGATATCCGTATAGTTTGGATTGACTTTGATCCAGGGGGTTCCTTCGGTGAAGCCGCCATGTTCAGCATCAGCCCATTGCATCGGGGTCCTGACATTATCCCGGCCATACGTATTGGCAAGATTGATAAACTCCGCTTCCGGCAGACCATTTGCTGTGAAAATTTTATAAAAATTAAGCGTTTCCACATCCCGAAAATCATCAATAGATTCATAACGGACATTGGTCATCCCGATTTCGCTCCCCTGATAAATACAAGGCGTGCCTCGCTGTGTCAGGATTAACATGGCCAGCAGTTTGGCACTTTCAATCCTGTATTGCCTGTCGTTACCAAACCTCGATACCATCCGGACAAAATCGTGATTGTCCAGGAATATACTGATCCAGCCTGAATCACCCATAGCAGCATACCAGTCATTGAATATTTTTTTAACCTCCAAAAGGTCATACGGATACTGGTCAAACCTTCCCTTGTTTCCAAAACCTAAAAACATATGATCCAGATGGAAGATCATGTTGAGCTCTCTTCTGTCATGACCGACATAATCCAAACCTACTTCCCTGGAAATACCGGGGCCTTCCCCTACCGTCATTATATCGTAATGCTGGAGAACCTCTTCGTACATTTCATTGATAAATTCATGCACCCGCGGACCGTTGGAGTAGATGTGTTGAACCGTGTCTCCGAACTTTTCATAGGGCGTATCTGCAAAATCAAGCCTTTTGGATATCAGAGGGATGACGTCCATCCGGAAGCCGTCAATACCTTTTTCGAGCCAGAACCGGATGATTTCATAGACCTCCTTTCTGACGGCAGGGTTCTCCCAATTGAGATCAGGCTGTTTTTTAGTGAAAAGGTGTAAAAAATATTCATCCGTCAGTTCATCGTATTTCCAGGCACTCCCTCCAAAAAAAGAGGACCAGTTATTGGGAGGGCCTCCATTTTTTCCCTTTTTCCAAATATAAAAATCGCGGTAGGGATTATCTTTTGATTTTCGGGATTCCTGAAACCACCTGTGCTCATCTGAACTGTGGTTGACCACCAGGTCCATGATCAGCTTCATGCCTCTTTCGTGAATGCCCTTAAGCAACAGATCGAAATCCTCCATGGTTCCGAATTCCGGATGGATTCGCCTGTAGTCGCTGACATCGTATCCGTTATCATCATTGGGCGATTCATAAACAGGGCTCAGCCAAATGATATCCACCCCAAGGGTTTTAATGTAATCCAACTTCTCTATAATCCCCGGAATATCTCCAATACCGTCATTATTGCTGTCTTTAAAACTACGTGGATATATCTGGTAAATAACTTCTTCCTTCCACCATTTGGGATATATTGTCATGTGTTCTTGGTTTTTTTAAGTTGATTTAAACGGATTCCAATTCAACTAATTTGGTTGAAACAATTATTTTTGAATTCAACTTGTCAGAAGACTCTGTGATGTAGTCGAGTAAAAGTTTACCGGCATTTCTCCCCATTTTGGTACCCGAATCCTTGACGTGGCTAATTCGGGGATGATTTAAATATGGATATACCCCGTCACTTAAAGACATGACAGCAATATCATTTGGAATAGAGAGACCGAGTTTGTTGATGTGGTAAAGGCTCTTGGCCAGGAGTTCATCTGACATGGTAAAAAGTGCGGTAATTTTTTTGTTGTGATTTAAGATGGGAGGCAGGATGAAATCCAGTTCATCACTTTTATCCACCGAAATAATATTCTCCGTTAAAACAGGGATATTGTTTTCTTTTAATGCTTTTACATAACCTTTGATCCTTTCCTGTGAAATGGAAAAATTAGGGCTTCCAAAGATGCCCAAAATATTTTGATGACCTTTCTCAATCAAATTGGAAGTAGCCTGATAACTTGCGGCAAAGCTGTCAATGGTAACGGTTGGATAGAGATCATTTTCTATAGTCTTATCCAACAATACGCAATGGATATCGGATTTACGGAGGGGCTCCAGGTGGTTGAGATTATAGGTTTCTTTTGACAGGGAAATCAGTACGCCCTCCACTGCCCAGGAAAGACATTGTTTAATAACTTCTTCTTCCCTGGAGTAACTGTCCTCGGTCAGAAAAATAATAAGCGAATATTTGGAATTGTCTATGGCTTTCTTAATGCCCTTAATGAGGTTGGGCGTGAAAAACATATTGACCTCCGGCAAAATCAAAGCGATCAAACCGGAATGTTGTTTCCTGAAAAAACGGGCATGCACATTGGTGGTATAGTTGAACTCCTTCGCAACACTCCTGACCCTGGCTTTGGTAGCACGGCTAATATCCGGATGATCGGATAAGGCTCTCGAAACGGTTGAAGTGGAAAGGTTCAACAGTTTGGCCAGGTCCTTTATCGTTATTCTTTTCATTTTATGGCGCGTTAATTTTTTTAATTCAAAAGTTGTCAACAACAATCAATCCCGCAAACGGTTGCGGAACTATTGCGTTTTGTAAAACAGAAAAAAAGACATACAATTGTATGAATTTTTTAGCCAAATCAATATCTTTTTGCTAAAATGCTACTGGCTTTTGTTCGTGTGCATGTCTTTTCCGGGTATTTTTTTTATTCGGATAAATCAGTTGGTAGCATGGTATAATGATGTGAATTTAAAGACATTATTTTCATGTAAAAAGGATCAAATTGAAAGGTCTAACGATTTTTTTTTAAAAATAGGTGTTAGTTTTTTCGGGTTTTTTTAAATTTGGCCATTGAATTACTCAAAACCACTTCATTCCACAATTAAATTTCACAAACTCCGAAAGGGTGAGATTAACAACGGAGCGTTCATTGTAAATTATGTTTAACAAACTTGTTAAATGTAATTCCACCCGAAGTTTAAATTTCAAAAGTTACCACTAAAAAACCGACAAATTATTTGCCGGATAAAACCAACATTTGGTTGAGTTAACGTAAAAAGCTTAGTGTTCAATTTGCGTATAGGAAGAAATTATTATTCACAAAACTATATTAAACGGTATGAAAATTTACTTTACCAAGTTTCATTTCTTATTGATTCTGATGGTGGTGAGTGTTTCTGCTTTTGGACAGCGTACCATTACCGGTACGGTTACCGAAGAAGGAACAAAAGAACCACTCTTCGGAGCCAATATCCTTATCAAAGGTTTTGATACAGGTACCATTACGGATTTTGACGGAAAATATTCCCTGGAACTTCCGGAAGGTGCTGATGTTTTGGTCTTTTCCTACACAGGATTCGAGTCACAGGAAGTTACTGTTGGCAATCAATCTGTTATTGACGTTGTACTGTCTGCCGGTAGCATCCTCGATGAGGTCGTTGTTATCGGTTATGGATCAGTCAAGAAAAGCGATTTGACAGGATCCGTATCAAAAGTCGGAGAAGAGGAGTTCAACAAGGGGGCAATTACTTCCCCGCAGGAGCTGCTTGAAGGCAGAACTTCAGGGGTTCAGATCGTTGGAAACAGTGGTGCTCCCGGTGCGGCTGTAAAGATCAACATCCGGGGTACTTCCTCCATCCGTTCCGGTAACGATCCATTGATCGTGATCGACGGAATCCAGCTGGACAACCGAAGTGTTCAGCCAGGTGGAGATGTATCGGATCTCGGTAGATCACAGGGCTCTAACCCATTTGCCTTTATCGATCCCAATGAGATCGCTTCCATTGAAGTATTGAAAGATGCTTCGGCAACAGCTATTTATGGTTCTCGTGGTGCTAACGGGGTTATCCTCATCACAACCAAAAAAGGGCAGACAGGAAAGCCAACCATTGAATACAATGTTCAGCAGGGGGCAAGTACCATCCTCAAAAGACCCGACATTCTGACAGGGGATGAATACCGGGATGCCCTGAAAGCAGAAAACCTCCCTGCCGACAATGATTTTAATGATGATGTTGATGGATTGGGGGCTATTTTGCAAACAGGATATACCAACTCCCATTCCCTCAGTGTGAATGGAGGAGGAGAAGCATACAATTACCGGGTATTTGGAAGTTTGTTTGATCAGACGGGTATCGTCGTCGGTTCCGGACTCAGAAAATACACCGGAGGTATCAAGTCTTCCTTTGATGCTTTGGATAACGATAGGCTGAAAATCGATTTGGGAATCACGGCTTCGAATCTTATTCAGGATGCTGCGGCTATCTCTGATGATGCAGGTTACGAAGGTTCTTTGATCGGTGCTGCTTTACAGTGGAACCCGACCAGAGCTTTGAAAAAAGCTGATGGTTCTTACGACCAGGACATCCTGGAGAACAGAAATCCACTGGCCTTGAATGATTACATCAATGACCAATCCAATATCACGCGTATTATCGCTAATGTCGGAGCGACACTTCGAATCATCGATGGGTTGAATTATAAGTTCAACGTTAGTCTGGATAACGCCCGCGGGGAGCGCAGAGTATCAGCCAACCCAAATCTTAACCTCAACGCCATCTCTGGGCGTGGTCAGGCGATAGTAGGTAACAATCAGCTGGGAAGTGTTCAGTACACGCATACGCTTAACTACCAAAAAGATATTACCTCTGGTTTTTCCATTAACTTGTTGGGAGGATATGAGTATCTTAAATATTCAAACAGAGGAACCAATATCTTTGTGACAGACCTGGCGCTCGATTCTGATTTGGATTATACCGATATTCTCGAGTCTGCTGAAAATACCAACCAGAGGGTTGAGTCCTTCCGTGATCCTGACATAGAATTACAGTCTTATTTTGCCAGGGGTATTTTTAATGTTGCGGACAAATACCTTTTGACAGCTACTGTTCGTGCAGATGGTTCCAGTAAATTTGGTGAGGAAAATCAATACGGTATCTTCCCTTCATTTGCTTTGGCATGGAATATTTCCAACGAAGCTTTTGCACCTGACGCATTTGATAATCTGAAATTAAGACTGGGATGGGGTGTTACCGGAAACCAGGAATTCCCTGCCGGAGCCTCCCAGGAATATTATACTTATGAAAACGGGAACCTTACACAGCGTAATAACCCGAATCCTGAGTTGAAATGGGAGTCCAGTTCTCAGTTTAATGTGGGTGTAGACTTCGCCATCATGGATTACAGAATTACAGGTACATTGGATTATTTCAACAAATCCACCAATGATTTGATTCTTTTCGTTCCGTTGGCACAGCCTAACCCAAGTACAGATGGTAGAATATACAGAAATGTTGATGGTACCATCCAGAACAGTGGTGTTGAGCTCGGGTTGAATTTCAATATTATTGAAAAGGAAAATCTCAGATGGGGTGTTAATGTCAATGGAACTTACCTGGCCAACAAAGTTGAAGGTTTCGGTACTGCCATCAATACCGGGGGTATTAACGGACAGGGACTTACAGGTGCTTTTGCTCAGAGAATTGAAGACGGCCAGCCGCTTTTCGCTTATTACCTGCCTGTTTGGAATGGCCTCAACGGGGAAGGACTCTCTGTATATGAAGATCCTGTTAGTGGCGGAGAAACGCTGATTGCCACGGTTTCTTCTGTTAAGCAATTCGTTGGTGACCCACTGCCGGATTTTCTGCTGGGCTTATCCACTGACCTGACTATCGGAAACTTTGATGTGGTAATGAACCTGAGCGGTGCTTTTGGCTACCAGGTTTATAACAATACGACTAACGCTGTGTTTGTAAAAGGTAATATTGCAAATGGTAGAAATATCACTGCTGACCTTGTAGGTAATGGTGAGAGTATCAACAACTCCTACCCTGCTTCCACAAGATACCTGGAGAATGGTGACCACATTCGTTTGTCGAACCTGACTGTAGGATATACTTTTGATAACCTGCCAGGATTCCTGAAAGGCGCAAGACTGTCCCTTACCGGTCAGAATCTTTTGTTGCTCACAGGATACTCCGGATTTGATCCTGTGGTAAACACCAATAAAGCAATTGAGGGTATTCCTTCATTTGGTATTGAATATACGCCATATCCAACCGCCAGGACTATCCTGGCTGGCTTGAGGGTTAAATTTTAATCAAACTAAAAATTAAAACTATAAAAATGAGAATTTTTAAATTTATAGGTACTATAAGCTTCTTTAGCTTGACCTTACTCCTGAGTTCCTGTACGGATCTTCAGGAGGAAATTAAGGATGGGGTAATACCAGAAGCAGGGTCTGTTGATGTTCAGGCGCTCCTGGACGACGCCTACCTTACTCTTCAAACATTCCAGACCCAGGATCAGATTTGGGCACTCCAGCAACATTCTACGGATGAAACCATGGGGCCAACCAGAGGTACGGACTGGGATGATAATGGTATTTGGAGAACCCTCCATGACCATACCTGGGATGCAGAACACAATTATAACAGGTTTGCTTTTAACAGTATGGGAAGGGGATTATACCTCTCGAATAACATCCTGGCATTCAGTCCTTCCGCTGATCAGGAAAGTGCGGCAAGGTTCCTCCGCGCCTGGTATATGTATATTTTCGTTGATCACTGGGGGCAGGTACCTACCAGAACACCTGGAGAGGACATTGCGTCAAACCTTCCCGTGGTGCTTGGTAGCACTGAAGCAACCAACTATATTATCGGTGAATTGGAGGCTATTTTGCCAAATCTTCCTGATGATGTCCCTGCTTATCAGGCAAGTAAAAATGCCGCCAGAGCCTTATTGGCCAAAATGTATCTCAACAAAGCTGTATGGACGGATGATGACAGAATAGATCCTTCTTTCGATGCCGGAGATATGAACAAGGTCATTGAAATGTGCGATCAGATTATTGATTCCGGACAATACCAGTTGGATGACGATTACTACGATAACTTCCGCCCCAATAATGACGAAGTTTCTTCAGAGCTTATATTCACCTCCCGTAACCAGGGGGGAATCCAAACCGGTAACCTCCATTCCAGATGGCATTTTACCATGCACTACAACCAAAAGCCCAGTGGATGGAATGGATTTTGTACCATCGCTGATTTCTATGACAAATGGGATGAGAATCCTAATGATGTCAGATGGACTTATCAGGCTCCTGAATTAGTTGGTTCCTCCGGTGTCAAAATGGGATTCCTGGAAGGTCAGCAGTTCGATGAAAACGGTGAAGCGCTTATGGACAGAAGGAATAACCCTCTGGCCTTTACGAAGGATGTCGCTATTTTTGAAACAGGCAATAACCTGGAGGTGACAGGTATCCGGGCCGTGAAATATGTTCCGGACCTCGATAACCCCAACTTGCCTGACAATGATTACGTCCTCTTGCGTTATGCTGATGTTTTGTTGATGAAGGCTGAGGCTATCGCCAGGGGTGGTTCCGCTACCGGCGGGCAAACTGCACAAAGTATTCTCAATGATATCAGGACAATTCGTGGTGCCACTGCCGATGCCACAGGTAGTCTCGAAGAAATCTACGATGAAAGAGGATTTGAATTGTGGTGGGAAGGATACAGAAGACAAGATCAGATCCGCTTTGGGAAATTCCTCGATCCATATCACGAAAAGGCACAATCTGAACCTTTCAGAGTGCTTTACCCAATTCCTGCTATCGAGTTGTCTGCTAACCCGAATATCAAACAGAATGCAGGGTATTAACGACAACAGTATGCTGAGTAAAAGGTATATCACAATGTTGACATAAAAAATTAGAGGGAGGTGTAAATACCTCCCTCTTTTTTTATATTTACTATTTTGAACAATCTGGTTATCAGTAATGAAATGAGTTAAACTTTTAAGCAGGCCTGCTGTCATTCAGGCATGCCATGCACCTGTAATTAGAAAATCAATCAGAGGATGCTTTTAGTAATCAACAGACAGCATGGATTTAAAAGTTACGCACCACTTCATTCCTGCCTGTCGGAAGTCAGGTTAAAAACATTAATAATTATATAAACAGATGAAAAGGTACATCATTTTATCTCTGTGGGTATTGGTCCTGGGATGTCAAAGTATTGACAAAACCGTAGAAGATCCTTTATTTGAAGAAGTTGTTCAATCCCTGTCTGGGATCGATTTTGTGAACAATATAAAAAATGAGGAAGATCTCAATATTTTCACTTACAGGAATTTTTACAATGGTGGCGGAGTGGCCATCGGAGATATCAATAACGATGGACTGTCTGATATCTATTTTACCGCCAACATGGGCGATAATAAGTTGTACCTGAACAAAGGGGACTGGCGTTTTGAAGATATTACGGAAAAAGCGGGGGTGAATGCTTCCAATAAATGGAGTACCGGGGTTGTGTTGGTTGATATCAATAGTGACGGATTCCTGGATATTTATGTTTGTAATGCGGGATATGTCTCCGGTCAGGATCAAAAGAACCTCCTGTTTATCAATAACCAGGATCTTACTTTTACGGAAAAAGCAGCAGCATATGGCCTTGATGACAATGGCTATACCACCCATGCAGCCTTTTTGGATTATGACAAAGACGGCGACCTGGATGTTTATTTACTGAACAACAGCTTCATCCCCACCAATACCCTGAATTACTCTAACAAGAGAGACTTGGATGCCAGGGATTGGCCGGTAAAGGATTTTCTCAAAGGAGGAGGAGATAAATTCCTGCGAAATGATGGAGGACACTTCGTCGATATCTCTGACGATGCGGGTATTTACCAGAGCCTTATCGGTTTCGGGTTAGGGGTAACCGTTGGGGATATCAATAATGATGGTTATGACGACCTGTATATATCCAATGATTTTTTTGAGAAAGATTATCTATACCTCAACCAGCAGGATGGGACTTTCAAAGAATCTCTGGAAGACTATTTCAGCCACATTTCCCATTCCTCCATGGGGGCTGATATGAGAGATTTTAATAATGACGGCTTGCTGGATCTTTATGTGACAGATATGTTGCCTGAAGATGATTACAGGCTCAAAACGACCGCATCCTTTGATGATATCAACCTGCGCCGTCTAAAACTGGATCAGGGCTTTTATAACCAGTATATGCACAATACCCTTCAGGTTAATAAAGGGAAAAAATTCAAAGAGGTGGCTTTTCATGCCGGTGTCGCAGCTTCGGATTGGTCATGGGGAGCACTCATGTTCGATGCCGATAATGATGGATTAACCGATATTTTTGTGTGTAATGGCATTTACCATGATGTGATAGACCTCGATTTCATGGATTTCTTCGCCAACGACCTTATGCAGCAAATGGCGCTGACAGGAGAAAAAGAAGATATGAACAAGGTGATTGATAAAATGCCTTCACATCCGTTACCCAACATGGTTTTCCAAAACAGGTCGGGATACAGCTTTAAAAATGTAACCAAAGCCTGGGGATTTGATAAGCCAACCTTTTCAAACGGTGCAGCTTACGGCGACCTCGATAATGACGGCGATTTTGATCTAGTGATCAACAATGTCAATATGCCTGCCCTGGTCTACAGGAATAATACCGATAAACAGTCTTTAAAAATAAAATTGCTGGGCACCCCTCCCAATACCATGGCTGTTGGGGCAAAGGCCACCCTGTATACCAACAAAGGGCTGCAGTTCCAGCAGGTGAACCCAACGCGTGGCTTTCAGTCCTCGGTAGACAACCAGCTTATTTTTGGTTTGGATCAGGGGACGCTCATCGATTCTCTGGTGATCATCTGGCCTGAAGGAGGAAAGCATGTTTCCACCCCTGTTGCCAGTCCTGAGACCCTTGTTATCAGTGCTGCCGATGCACAAAAGAACATTCCTGCATCTCAGCCTTTGATCACCTGGTTTGATTGGGTAGATGCTGACTTTAAACCCCATAAAGAGGATGATTTTGTCGATTACTATTACGAAAGAGGACTTTACAGAATGCTGTCCAAAGAGGGGCCAAAAGCTGCGGTGAGTGATGTCAATGGTGATGGACTGGAAGATGTTTTTATTTGTGGTTCGGCTGACCAGGCAGGTAATATTTATTTGCAAACAGCGAATGGTTTTACGCATAGCAAGCAACCCGAGTTGGAAAAACATCTGAAATTTGAAGATACAGCATGCCGATTTTTTGATGCCGATAATGATGGTGATCAGGATCTTATTGTCGGGTCAGGAGGGAATAATTATAAACCCAACGAGGTTATGCTGCGGGATCGACTCTATTTGAATGACGGCCAGGGGAATTTTGAATACAATGCTGCTTTTGCCCCCCAGGTAACCATGAATACTTCAGAAGTACTGGTTCATGATTATGACAATGACGGAGATCAGGACCTGTTCATTTTCTCCAGGTCGGTTCCGGGACATTACGCTTTTGCACCGGTGCATTTTATTTTTGAGAATGACGGACAGGGCTCTTTTACCGAAGTTTCTGAGGCCAGGATCAATCATTTTAAAGGTGTTAATATGGTCACTGCAGCAACCTTTGCCGATGTCACAGGGGATGAACGGGAAGAGCTCATTATGGTAGGAGACTGGGACTATCCACGCATATTTGGTTTCGACGGGGAAGTGTTCAGAGAGGTAAAAACAAACCTCGGCGATTACTTTGGCTGGTTTTATGCCATTTCAGCCGGAGATCTCGATAATGATGGCGATATGGATCTTGTTTTGGGTAATCACGGATCCAACAGTTACCTGTATGCAACCCGGGAAGCCCCGCTTTCCTTATGGCTCAACGATTTTGACAATAACGGGACCGTCGATAATATTCTTGCCATTGAAAAAAGCAAAGGTAAGGATATGCCTGTTATGTTGAAAAATGCCATGGCAGATCAAATATCAGCCATCAAAAAGCAATCCATCAAACATGCTGTCTATGCCAAAAAATCCATACAGGAATTGTTCTCGCCAGAGCAGATCAAAAAGGCGGGAAAAAAGCGTTGTAACTACATGCTCTCTGCCATCGCTTGGAATGATGGTGAAGGTCAATTCAGGATGGAAGCGCTTCCGGAAGAGTCCCAGCTGTCTTCCATCAAGACTGTTCTGTTGACAGATGTGGATCAGGACGGTGATCTTGATATGCTGACAGGAGGCAATGATTACAATCTGATTCCCCAGTTCTCCAGGCTTGATGCCAGCTTTGGAGGGCTGTTGCTCAATGAAGGGGAAGACCATTTTCGTTTTGTGGATGAACAGCAGGCCAACCTTTGGGTGGAGGGAGAAGTGAAAGATATTTTGCCGGTAAAAGTGGGGGGGCAAAACATGTATTTGTTCCTGAGGAATAATGCCGCCCCTTTATTGGTCAAAACAACCAATTCCCTGCCTGTTAAGTAACGATGGTTAAAAACCGGAAACACCGCAAAAAATCCTTTGTTAACTTAAACTTATTTTTATCAGCCAATAAATTCAAAAGAATTTCTTTATGAAGTGTTTTAGCAAAAAGGTATTTGTCGGTTGGTTGGCACTGGGAGTGGTCATGTTTTTACAATCCTGTAACCCTGAAGATAAAGCTCCCGGGAATTATTTGTTCGAGTTGAAAAATGTGGAAGATACCGGGGTTGATTTTGTCAATGAACTTCCCGTTGAACTTGATCTGAATATTTTCAATTACCTCTATTATTACAATGGTGGCGGCCTGGCAGTTGGGGACTTCAATAATGACAGTCTGCCGGATCTTTATTTCACCTCCAACCTCGGAAAAGAACGCATGTTTCTGAATAAGGGAAATTTGCGTTTTGAAGATGTCAGTGAATTCACCAATGTAGACGGAGGTGCCAATGCCTGGTCTACTGGAGCGTCAGTAGTGGATATTAATGGTGATGACCTGCTGGACATTTATCTCTGTCAGGTGGGGGCCTACCGCAAGCTGGATAATAACAACAAATTATTTATCTGTACAGGTTTCGATTCTTTGGGCATCCCACAATACGAGGAATCTGCTAAAGCCTATGGGCTCGACTTTAAAGGGTTCAGTACTCATGCAGGGTTTTTGGATTATGACCTCGATGGTGATCTGGATATGTACCTGCTCAACCACAGTGTTCATCAAAACGGCACTTTCGGACCACGAAAACGCTTCCTCAATACGATCCATGCTACTTCCGGGGATAAGTTGTTTCAAAATAATGATGGATATTTTAAGGATGTCACGGAATCCGCAGGCATCCAGAGTAGTGTCATCGGTTATGGGTTGGGACTGGCTTTTGGAGATGTAAACCTGGATGGGTACCCCGATATTTACGTCGGTAATGATTTTCATGAGAATGATTACCTTTATATCAACCAAAAAGATGGCACCTTCAAGGAGGATCTTAATAATCAGATCCGGCACACCAGCAAGTTTACCATGGGTGTGGACATAGCTGATATCAACAATGATGCCCATCCGGATATTTTTTCCCTGGATATGTTGCCCGAAGATCCCGTTATCCTAAAACGATCATTAGGAGAGGAAGCCCTGGACGTTTTCCGGTTCAAGCTTAATTACGGATATAATCGGCAGTTTGCCAAAAACGCCCTCCAGCTTAATACCGGAAATGGTACATTTAGTGAAATTGGTCGCTACAGCGGTATTTTTGCTACAGATTGGTCATGGTCTCCCCTTTGGTTGGATATGAACCTTGACGGACAGCAGGACCTTTTTGTCAGTAACGGCATTCCCAAACGTATGAATGATATGGATTACATTGATTTCCGCACAGGTAATGATATCCAGTACAAAGTCCAATTTGACCAGGTGGAGGAAGAGGATCTGTCGTTAATCAATATGATCCCTGAGATCAAGATAAGGAACAAATTTTTTGTCGGGGATTCCACCCTTCGGTTTGAGGACAGTGAGGCCCGGATTCACAATGATAAGATCAGTTATTCCAATAGCGCTGCTTATGCAGACCTGGACAACGACGGTGACCTCGATGTGGTTACCAACAATATTGATGACCCGGCCTTCCTGTATGAAAACCTGACCGAAAATGCCGGCAAACGTTCATTGACCATTCATCTCAGGGGAAAAGGAAAGAATACCGGGGCACTTGGTGCAAAAGTACTCGTTTACCAGGGACCTCATTTACAGTTTGCAGAGCATTTCCAGGTAAAAGGTTTCCAGTCCTCCAACCTCAGCCCCCTGGTTTTTGCCAAAATTAAATCGGTGGTAGATTCAGTGGTGGTCATCTGGCCCGATAATACCTCTGCAACCATCAAATCCGTTTCTTCTGCTGAGCTATTTCTGGAATGGCAGGACGATCTGCCAATTTTTGATTTCAAGACTTTACACAAACGATTTGCCTGCCGGTGGGAGTCCAGGGAAGAGGAACTTGGTGTCAATTATGTTCACCAGGAGAATCCCTTTGTAGAATTTGACAGAGAGGCTCTGATCCCCTTTTCAACTTCTACCGAAGGACCGGCGCTGGCCATAGGAGATCTCAATGGAGATGGGCGCGACGATATTTTTGTCGGAGGAGCGAAATGGCAAACCAGTGGTCTTTTTTATCAACAATCGGATGGCTCCTTTCAACGTATTTATAATGAGGCGTTTAATATTGACAGTACCTACGAGGATATTCATGCTGTTATCGAAGATATGAATAATGATGGGGCTGCGGACCTTGTGATTGCCACGGGAGGAAATGAATTTCCCTTGAATAATGAGTTTACCGAGCCCTTGTTATATCTCAATGACGGGCAGGGAAACCTCTACCGCAAAAGGGAAGCTTTTAAAGGAGTCAATCTCACCTCAGGCGGATTGGTAGTGGCTGACTTTAACGGTGATGGTACTCCTGATATTTTTCTGGGAGGACGGGCTATTCCCTGGGCATACGGAGAGGTTCCTCGGTCATTTTTATTATTGAATGACGGGGCTGCAAATTTCTCTGATGCTTCTGAAGAGTGGTTGACGGAGTCAGGAACCATCGGCTTTGTCAAAAATGTTTCAGGAACTGATCTCGATAGAGACGGAGATCAGGATATTTTGCTGGCTCTGGAATGGGATGGCGTAAAAGTACTTTTTAATGAAGGGGATCATTTTGAGGTAAAGACGCTTTTCAGGGATCATGGGTGGTGGAATTATATCCTGCCTTTTGATGCTGACGGAGATGGGGATATAGACCTGCTGGCTTGTAACCAGGGCCTCAATACCCGTTTGAAAAGCAGGCCGGGAGAACCGGTAAGGATGTACTATGCCGATTTCGATGATAACGGCACCAAAGAGCAGCTATTAAGCTATTATGTGAAAGGAAAAAAAGTGCCTTTCCACAATAAAAAAGAACTTCAGGAACAATTGCCTTTTGTGAAAAAAAAGTTTGTTTACGCAAAGGATTTTGCAGAGGCTTCTTTTGAGGATATTTTCCCTTCAGAAAAACTCAGGAATTATTTTGAAGCTTCCGAATTCAGATCTTTTTTGCTGATCAATAATGGCTCCCAGCGATTTGAAGCAAGCCCTTTACCCTGGATGGCCCAGCAAGCTCCGTATTATGCCGCTACGGTTATTGATATCAACCGGGATGAAAAGCCGGATATTTTATTGATGGGAAATTACCAGGATGCCAATATCAAAATGGGACCTTATGATAATAACTACGGTACCTTGCTCATGAACAAGGGTGGGGGTAATTTTGAGGTCACTGAGCCTGGAGGCGACATCATCAGCGGAGAGGTTAAACAAATTTCCCCAATTAATATTGACGGTCATCCCTACCTGGTCATGGCCCGCAATAATGGATCATTAAAAATTGTTAAATTCGATGGACTTACTAATTAAAAACCTTAAATCTTCTTTTTGTTTATTGGTTCTGACCCTGTTATCAATTACAGGTTACGCCCAGTCTTCCTGGGAGGTGGAAGCATCAGATATAGATCCCAATAATTATTATGGCGTTACGGTGGCCAATGGTGTTATTGGTATTGTGTCTTCCCCAGACCCTTTAAAGGTTAATGATGTTGTTTTGAATGGCGCTTATGATTATTACCAGCGCGGGCGTGTGTCCAATATCCTCAAGTCATTCAATCATCTGAATGCCGACCTGGCGATCGATGGTCAGATGATCAATCGCAGAAACATCAAAAACTTCAAACAGAAGTTAGATATGCAAACCGCTATGTTCAAAACAACTTTTGACTTTGAAGATAAAGCTTCCGTTGAAAGTGAGATGATGGCATTGCGGCATTTGCCTTATACGGCTTTGATGGTGGTCAGGGTGAAAGCTCACAAGGATATTGAGATCATGCCATACTCTGTAATTGTCGCTCCGGATCACCTCAGTGATGTACGCAATTATTATGCGGAAATTGACCGCCCTCACGTCAGGATTCCTTTGATGACTTCTGTGGCCGATAGTCCTTCCGGCAGGTTGAAAGTTGCGGCTAGCAATAGTTTTATTTTTGAAGAAGAACATGGTCATGAACCTGTTCTCGTTCATGAAGACTGGGACTACAATCGCCATTTGCTCAAATTTTCCAGGAAGATCAAAGCCGGGGAAACATACACTTTCAGTATCGTCGCCTCTACCACTTCTTCAGAGCAATATGAAGACCCCCATAACGAAGTAGAACGGCTCACCATTTTTGCTCGCCTGGAAGGCCGTGAGCGTTTGTTAAAACGTCATGTGAAAGCCTGGCAAGAATTATGGGATACCGGAAATGTTGAGGTGGTTGGCAATACCGGGGTTACCAGGGATATTCGTTTCGCACTATATCATCTGTATTCTTTTGCCAGAAAGGGTACGGCTTATTCCCTTTCACCCATGGGATTGTCAGGACTTGGCTATAACGGTCACGTTTTCTGGGACACAGAATTGTGGATGTATCCGCCCATCCTGATGTTGCAGCCGGACATGGCCAGATCACTGCTGGAGTATCGTTTTGAAAGACTCGAAGCTGCTAAACAGAATGCCTTCGCTCATGGGTACGAAGGGGCGATGTATCCGTGGGAATCTGCCGCGGATGGTTCTGAAGATACGCCGGTTTGGGCACTTACCGGACCTTTTCAGCACCATATCACAGGATGCGTTGCCTGGGCTGCCTGGAAGTATTTCCAGGTTACCGGAGACAAAGACTGGCTAGAAAATCGCGGGTGGCCGCTTTTGGAAAATGCGGCCAAATTCTGGGCCAGCCGTGTAGAGCGCAACGGCCCGGGCCAATACGATATAAAAAACGTGATCGGAGCCAACGAATGGGAAGAAAATATCGACAACAATGCCTTTACCAACGGCATGGCGATTACTGCTTTGAAATATGCTACCCAGGCTGCGAAAGCATTGGGCAAGACCCCGGATCCTGATTGGATGCATGTGGCAGATAATATCCCGATACTCCGATTCCCGGACGGAACTACCCGTGAAAATGCCACTTACAACGGAATTATGATCAAACAGGCGGATGTCAACCTGTTGGCTTATCCTCTGGACATCATTACCGATAAAAAGCAGATCAAAAAAGACCTGGATTATTATACGGAAAGAATGGCACCTGACGGGCCTGCCATGGGGTTTGCTATTTTGGCCATTCTCAACCAAAGGTTGGGGAACCCGAAAGCTGCAGCGGCTATTTTTGCCGGTAGTTACAAACCTAATGAGGTGCCCCCCTTCGGTGTTATCGCCGAAACGGCAGGGGGAACCAATCCTTATTTTGCCACCGGAGCCGGCGGTATGCTACAGGCGGTGTTGTCGGGGTTCGGAGGATTGCAGATTACCGATAATGGTATTGAGCAGGTCAAATACAAATTACCGGACTCCTGGAAAAAGCTGATCATCACCGGAGTTGGTAAAGATGAAAAAAGATATGTCATTGAAAATTAATTGGTAAATTAGGGTGCAACTTGAATTTCGCCTTAATTTTTCGCTGAGAAACTAACTTAAACACCTAACGTTGAACCATGAAGAATCTACTGATTAAATTTTCCTTGTTTATCAATTATTTTGTCTTTGCCATCCTGTTGAATAGTGTAGGAGCAGTCATTTTGCAATTGCAGCGTAATTTGGATATTTCCAAAGCTGACGTTTCAATACTGGAAGGTTTTAAAGATATCCCGATTGCCCTGGCTTCGTTCTTTGTTGCTTCATTTTTACCGAAGCTGGGCATAAAACGAGGTATGTTAATTGGATTGTTGGCCGTAACGGTTGCTTGTTTTTGTATGCCAATGATCAAGGCAGAATTCTGGCACTTCAAGTTGTTGTTTGCCACTACAGGTGTTGCTTTTGCCATCATTAAGATCGGGGTATTTGCTACTATTGGCCTGGTGACCGACTCGGAGCAGGAGCACCGCAGTTTTATGAGTTGGATCGAAGGTTTTTTTATGGTGGGAGTACTTTTGGGTAATCTGATCATCAGTTTATTTATTGATGACAACAATGCAAAATCCACTGCGTGGATGAGTGTTTATTGGCTCCTGGGGGGATTTTCTCTGCTCGCGTTAATCCTGCTGTTGTTCTCTCCATTGGATGAATCCAAAGCCCATAAGGAAGGCAATGCCCTCAGCGAAGATTTTGTGGATATGATTAAGTTAATGGCCAGGCCTTTGATCCTGATTTTTATTTTGAGTGCCTTTCTTTTTGTTTTGATCGAGCAAAGTTTTCAGACGTGGATGCCTACTTTTTACCAAAGTGTGTTAAGTGTTCCGGCATCCATGGGCATACAGGCAGCATCCATCCTTGCGGGTGCCTTTGCGATTGGGCGCATTGGGGCAGGTTTTGTTTTGAAAAAAATGAAATGGCTGCCATTTTTACTGATTTGCCTGGCTTTACTGGCAGGGTGCATCATCATCAATTTACCATTAGCCAATGCAGCGGTGATAAGGGAAGATATCAACTGGTTTAATGCGCCGCTTATCGTATACTTGTTTCCACTCGATGGGGATATTTCTCGCGCCGATATATCCCACCATCAATTCTGTGGTATTGACGGCCATTCCCAAATATCTGCACAGTTCCATGTCGGGGTTGATTGTTGTTTTTTCAGCTTTGGGAGGCACCTTTGGTTCGATGATTACCGGGCATCTTTTTGAGCATTTTGACGGTGCTACGGCTTTTTATCTGGCCCTGGTCCCCATTGCATTGCTGGCTACGACCCTGTTTATTTTTAACAGGATGTTCGCCAGACAAAAACCTTTGGCTACAGAGGGTTAGTCTGGTTGATTTTAGGCTCTTGAATTCATTGAAAAAAATCAACTTTCATGGAATCCTACGATAAAATATTTGGCGACTTGTTTATTGCTGTCCAGCGAGGCGGTATTTTTGAAGACAGCAAGACCTTTGTGGATATGAACCCGAAGTTTGAAGCGGAAATTATTCTCAGAAATTATTCTGAAGAAAAAGAAGAGTCGGGGTTTGATCTTAAGACTTTTGTTTTAAATCATTTTGAGCTGCCTGCCCAGTCATCAGCCATATTCAAAAGTGATACAGATCTTAAATTATCAGACCATATCCGGCGTTTATGGCCACACTTGACCCGTCCGGCAGATGATCCTGAACGAAGTGGCAGTAAGATTCCATTGCCTCATCCTTATATTGTTCCCGGAGGGCGTTTTCGGGAAATTTATTATTGGGACAGTTATTTTACCATGTTAGGCCTTATAGAGCATGGCCTTACAGAAATGGTCGAAAACATGGTAGCCAATTTTGCTTTTCTGGTGGACGAGATCGGTTTTATTCCCAATGGCAACCGCAATTATTTTAATACCCGTTCGCAGCCGCCTTTTTTTTCGCTGATGGTGAATTTACTGGCCAAGGCAAAAGGGGATCAGGTGATTGGGCAATATCTTCCGCAACTTAGGAAAGAATATGATTTCTGGACTAATGATAAAGC
This sequence comes from uncultured Bacteroidota bacterium, assembly GCA_942492125.1. Taxonomy (GTDB): domain Bacteria; phylum Bacteroidota; class Bacteroidia; order Chitinophagales; family Saprospiraceae; genus BCD1. The sequence goes on along the minus strand of CALODM010000031.1, from coordinate 278,121 downwards.
GGACAGAACCGTAGTCCTTGAGGGCTTTACTTTTTCCCGTTATTGGGATGAAAGCACGGCACCACGCCAGGAATCTTTTATTGAAGATGTTGAAATGAAAGGGTTTTCTGAACAGATGGCAAGAGATATCCGGGCTGCCTGCGAGTCCGGGTGGGATTTCAGCTCCCGATGGTTTAAAAACCCTTTGGACCTATCTACTATCCGGGCAACAAAGATCCTGCCGGTAGATTTGAACAGTTTGTTGCATTTTGCGGAAACCCTTTTGGGGCGTGGATATACGTTGAAGGGCGACAAAGAGCTTTCAGCGCACTTTTTTGCTAAAGCATCCCAAAGGAAAGGGCTCCTGAATGCTTTATTTTACGATAAAAATTCTGGTGGATATTTTGATTTTCTTTTGGAAGAAAACAAACGGTTGGACCAGAAAACACTGGCCATGTTGTTTCCTTTGTTTTTGGAAATTGCAGCACCGGAAATGGCGGAATCTGTTGCTGTAATCATCGAAAAGGAATTCTTAAAACCGGGAGGTGTACAAACGACCTTATTGGAAACCGGCCAGCAGTGGGATGCTCCAAATGGATGGGCGCCTCTGCAATGGGTAGCGGTAAAAGGGTTGTCAAATTACGGCTTTATTGACCTGGCTACTGAGATCGCTGTTCGCTGGACAACCCTTAATGAACGTGTTTTCAAACAAACAGGCAAGATGATGGAGAAATACAATGTTGTGGATGCTGATCTCGAAGCAGGGGGAGGAGAATATCCTGTGCAGGATGGTTTTGGGTGGACCAATGGCGTTTACCTCGCGATGAAGGCATTTTTGGAAGCCGGAGACTGATTCTTTGGAGCTTCAAGAAAGGTTGAATCCTGCTTTTCATTTGTTCGATATTCTTCATCAGTACCGGTCGTATATTGCATTTTATTTTCGCCCAATTCCTTTTTTAACAAGGAAAGCCTTACCTTAGTCCTCTTCAAATATAGCATCATTTTGGTGCTCAAAGAAACGGAATGTTATGAGTTTATTGACAGTAGGTACCATTGCTTTTGACAGTATTGATACACCATTCGGGAGAGCTGAACGGGTTGTTGGTGGTGCTGGTGTTTACATACCTTTGGCAGCTTCTTATTTTACCGATGATCTGAAGGTTGTTTCTGTAGTCGGTGGAGATTTTCCACCGGAAGAGATAGATTATATGAGATCCCGGGGCATTGATACGGAAGGACTGCAGGTTGTTGAAGAAGGTAAGACTTTTTTCTGGCATGGGAAGTATAAATCCAATATGACAGAACGGGAAACCCTCGACACTCAACTCAATGTGCTTGCTACGTTTGATCCTGTTTTGCCGCCCGCCTATAAAGAAGTTGAATACCTCATGTTGGGTAATATGACACCTTCCCTCCAGATGCGGGTGATCGATCAGTTGAAAAAACGCCCCAGACTCATTGCATTGGATACGATGAACTTCTGGATGGATACCGCTATGGATGAATTGAAGAAGGTACTGCAGCACGTAGATGTTCTGACCATCAATGATGATGAAGCCCGCCAGTTATCGGGTAAATTTTCACTGGTAAAAGCGGCTGCTTCCATTCATAAGATGGGACCTAAGTTCCTGGTCATCAAAAAAGGAGAACATGGAGCTTTATTGTTCCAGGGCAGCAAAGTCTTTTTTGCCCCGGCATTGCCATTGGCAGAAGTTTTTGATCCTACTGGTGCGGGAGATACTTTCGCCGGAGGGTTTATCGGCTATCTCGCTTCTACAGAAGATTTGTCTTTTGAAAATATGAAACGTGCGGTCATTTATGGCTCAGCAATGGCTTCCTTCTGTGTGGAAAAATTCAGTATTGCCCGCCTGAAAGAGTTGAATGATGATGAAATTACCGAAAGAATGGTGAATTTCGTGCAGCTCGTTAATTTTGATGCTAAACTTTAATCTGGATAATGGCTGCTCGTTTAATTCAACTTGAAACCAGCAACCAGTATCCAGTATCCGAAAATCAATACTCCACCTTTTTAAGGATGTATTCCAGGTGTTGCATGTAATCCCGCTTGGCTTTATTCGGAGCCAGTACAAATCCGTCAATAAGCAACAATTCTTTTTTATTGGGATTATGGACCAGGTAGCTGATAAATGGTCCTGCCATATAATCATTGGCCATCTCCCAGATTCCTCTGGCTTCCAAGACATAACTTCCATTGACCGTTTTTACAGAGGTAAACATCGGCAGGTCGGTATCGTTAACCTTAACATAGCTCCCTTCGATGGTTGAAGAAATGTATTTTGCGGTAATGTTGTTCCGAATCCTTTTGAGCCCTTCAGGGGTCAGTTGTGCCTGGTCTGTATATGGAACAGTCGTGATCAAAAGGTTGCTGTTGTATTTGTCACTACTTCTTCTGAGCCAAAGGACTTCTCCGTCATCAACAGCTTCCATGTAATCCGCAGGAATATCCAGTTTCGCATTGAAGTTGTTTTTTACCTTATTCTGTGCAGTGATATTATTGCCGGAATGGAAAACAGCTCTATCTATCAGCGGAATATCATGCTCCTGGATTCTCTTTGAAATAGCTGGGAAGTTATCAATGATGTTCTGTGCCAGTTGGTCATGCGACCAGGCAAACTGGTAAAAAACAAACTGATTCTTTGCCCACCGGTCTTTGCTCATCGGGCAATTGTAGGATGGATCTTCCTTTGATCTGCGAACATTTTCCTCTCCAAGATCATTTTTTACCAGTTGTGTGGTGGGAGAATCATCATCACTGAGATTTGCCAGAATGATATAGTTTGTCAATTCCTTCAGCAGTGGCTGATGCTCAAGTTCCTTTGGAACAAAATGTCGGAGGTCAAAAATTGGCTCTGGTTGCGGCAGGATAAGGTAGGGGCCCTGGAAGTAGAAACGCAGGCTATCCCCTACATGACTTTCCCACATTTCCTGGTCACAAATGACATTAATCTGGTTGACCTTTCCCACAGCAACAGGAACCGGCCTGAAACTTTCTGTTACATCATTATTACAACTCGATAAAATAAAGGCAAATGCCAAAAAGGTTATCAGTCTAAATTGAAATTTATACATATTCATTACGACGACGATTATTTATTATTTCAAAAATAGTGTTTTAAAAATAGCTCCCGAAATTTTCCGGTCTAAACCAGGAAATCAATGGGTTGCAGGTCTGTCTTCCCCATCAGTCAGGTTGCTTGCTTGTTGTGTATTAGATGCTTACAGCATCTTTTTTGGTGGGTAGACCATGATGCTTTCTTCCCTCAGACCTCCGAAGTTTTGTCAGGTTTACAAAAATTAACGGGTATTCGATTTTTTTGATCCAGAGGTGAAACCGAATAAAGATCACAAAGGTGGAAGTTGTTTTTATTTAGGGTTGAAGTTTTGTTTCCTTTTACTTTTTTCAGTCCTTTTACATTTTACATCAAATCAAACTTTGTTGTTCATGAAACCAGGGGTAAACCGTGTGCTGAAAACAAAAAACCCGAATTCTAACCTCAGGTCAAAATTCGGGTTTAATGCTGTTATATCTTTGATGCGTTGTTGTTAAAACAGGCTTTTGATGACATCTTCTTCCGTAATGCCTTCTGCTTCTGCTTTGTAGTTTCTTACGATCCTGTGTCGGAGTACAAAATTGGCAATGGCTTGTACGTCTTCAATGTCGGGAGAGTATTTCCCATGGATGGCCGCGTGACATTTGGCACCCAATACCAGGTATTGTGAAGCCCTCGGTCCTGCACCCCAGGAAATGTAATTATTGACCATGTCTGTGGCGCGTTCTGTACCGGGGCGTGTTTTGGTAGATAAAGAAACGGCATATTCCAGCACATTATCCGCGATGGGGATTTTTCTGATGAGTTGCTGGTAAAACAGGATCTGTTCTCCGGTAACGACATGCTTCAGGTCATTGATCTGTATGGCAGTTGTTGCCTTTACGATATTGATCTCTTCCTCATAGGAAGGGTAATCAAGGAAAATGTTGAACATGAAACGGTCGAGCTGTGCTTCCGGTAAGGGATAAGTACCTTCCTGCTCAATGGGGTTTTGGGTTGCCAAAACAAAGAAAGGCGCAGGGAGCTTGTGTGTTTCACCACTCACCGTCACCGATCTTTCCTGCATGGCCTCCAAAAGGGCTGCCTGCGTTTTAGGCGGTGTACGGTTGATCTCATCCGCCAATACAATATTGGAGAAAATCGGTCCCTGATTGAATTTAAAGTGACGATCTTCATCCAGGATTTCTGAACCGGTAATGTCTGAAGGCATCAAATCAGGTGTAAACTGGATACGCTTGAATTCAAGGTCCAATACCTCAGCGATTGTACTTACAAGCAGTGTCTTGGCCAATCCGGGAACTCCAACCAGCAGGCTGTGTCCGTTACTGAATAAGGAGATGATTACTCCCATAACCACTTCATCCTGTCCCACGATCACTTTACCTACTTCACTCTTGAGGTCTCTGTATGATTGTGCCAATGCGTCAACCGCTTCCACGTCTGATTTAAATTCCAGTTTTGACATCTATATGTTTTTTGTATTTATTTTCAAAGAAGCCGCAAGTTCTTAAATTATATGACAATAAACAAGCGGAATCAATTACGAATTACGAATTGGTCATTACGAATTGGTCATTAGGAAAAGCAAAACGAGTAAAAGGTAACTTCCAATTCGTAATTTGTCATTAAACTACTCGCAATTCCATAACATATCTGACAAGGGATAGTTTTGGCCTTCCAGAGAAAAATGCCACCATTCGGTCCTTATCGGCTGGAAACCATGTCTGACCATAGCGGAAGATAGCCTTTGCCTGTTGGCCAGAATGTTTTCCGGCAGATCCGTAAAGGTGGAATGTGCTCTGGGCCCAAAAAAGTCATAGGCAGTCCCCATGTCCAGCGCTTTTCCCCGGCTATCCACAATTGTCAGATCAACCGCTGCTCCCCTGTTGTGCATAGATCCTTTTTTGGGGTCAGCAACATACCTTGGATCAGGAACTTTTTCCCACAGTTTCCATTGAATCGGGCGGGGCCGGTAACAGTCAAACATCTTTAAACCATAGCCTTTTTCCTGAAGTTCTTTTTGAATCATAAGGATTTTTTCAGCCGCAGCTTTGCGAAGAAAACACCTGCCACAATCGTACATCTTTTCGCCAACAAAATTATCCGTCGTAGCGTATTTGAGATCCATAATAATGCTGGTATCCATTAATCCAATATCAGTCCATACGCTCGTGTCGTAGTCAAAGACAACTCCCCCCGGGATACCTGTTGCTATGACAGGATCATTTTCCTGTCCGGCTTTCTCTGCCGGCTGGGTAATTTCTGTTACGGGTAAAGACTTTTCTTTTACGCCAGCGTTGCATGCGGCCAGTAAAAAGAAAAGAACCGGAAAAAAGAGGTACTTCATCGCTGATATTTTTTCCAATAAAAAAAGCAATAAGGTTTTAAGGATTGTCTAAAATAGGATTTTCTCCCGGCCTGTGTCCTGCCTGACCGAAATTATTTACTTTTGCAGGGAAGTTTTCTGTTTTTATGTCAAACAAGCTTAAAAATATACCTAAACGCTGGTTGTATATAGCGGCTATCCTCTTATTAATTCCCGCATTATTCATCAACCTGGGCTTAATGTCCTTCATCGACGATGAGGCCATCAGGGCATTGGTTGCGCTGGAAATGAAGCTTTCAGGCAATTACATCGTACCGACAATGCACGGGGCTTTCTATTACAGCAAACCTCCTTTGTTTAATTGGTTGCTGATAATTTTTTATAACCTCAGCGGGGAGGTGAATGAGTGGACCACCAGAATCCCCACGACCCTCGCTTTGATGGCTTATGGCTACACGGTTTATTATTATTTCAGGAAGCACTTCGGTATCAACACGGCTTTTATCAATGCTTTTTTGTTGATAACCTGCGGACGTATCCTGTTTTGGGATTCCATGCTTGGGCTTATCGATATAACCTATTCCTGGGTGACTTTTACGGCCTTTATGGTGGTTTACCATGAATTCAAAAAAGGAAATTTCGGCAGGTTATTTGTATTGTCTTATCTTTTGACGGCCATTGGTTTTATGCTTAAAGGGTTTCCTTCTATTTTATTCCAGGGATTTACGCTGATAACCTGGTTTTTGGTCCAACGGCAATTTAAAAAACTTTTCACCTGGAAACATCTTGTCGGAGGTTTGGTGTTTGTCTTGATCGTTGGGGGGTATTATTTGGTCTATTTCAAATATCATCAGGCCGAAAAGCTTCTGGAGGGACTTGCCCAGCAATCAACTACCCGGACTTTTATAGACCAGGGCTGGTGGAAGACCATCGAACACCTGTTTACCTTTCCTTTTGAAATGGTGTACCACTTTTTACCATGGTCGTTGTTGATTGTTCACTTTTTTCGTAAGGATATTCGACCCCAAATACAGCGGAACCCATTTATTTTATTCATTTTTTTAATTTTCCTGGTGAACATATTTGTTTACTGGACTTCTCCCCAGGTCTATCCGCGTTACGTTTTGATGCATGCGCCCTTATTATTCGGCGTCTTTGTTTATTTGCATCAGAAAAATAAGGGAAGCCTTCAATTTAAACTCGCTGAATGGGCTTTTTTTGTGTTTGTGGCCGTATTTCTCGGCATATCTTTTTTGCCTTTCTTTTTGTAAAAGCTCCAGGATCAACCACATTACATGCTCAAAACATTGGCAGTGATGATCCCTTTATTTTTCACGGCATATTTGTTTTACACCAGAAAAGATGACAGAATTTTATTGTTGGCCATCTTTTTACTGATTACCAGGGTTGGGTTTAATTTGTTTGTGCTGCCAGAGAGGAAGCAGGAAGACCGGGGTACTCTGGTGAAAAGCACTTCACTGAAAATTGGAGAGCAATACCGGGGTAAAGATCTTTTTATCTACAAAAATACCCGAATGCAACCGGCCAATTCTTTTTATCTGACCATTGCCAAAGGAGCGATTGTTCCTTTTTGTCGGGATACATTGCCTGAATCTGCACCTTTTATCCTGGATCCTTCGAGGAATGAGGGACTGGAATATAAAAAGCTCGGCGAGATATACATGCGGCATCTGGATCAGCGCTATTTTGATCTGGGGAGGATGCCGGAGGAAGGGCAGAAAGATTGATGAGGCCGGAAGGAACCTTTGAATCTTAGAATGTGTTTCTTCAAAACTTGTTATCTAGTTTAAAATCCTCTAATTTTGCGGTTTCCGTGAAAAATGGTCGGATAATACCATTGACTAAATATTTTAAAGGCCGGTTTGTAGCGGTCCAAAAATGAATTTGAAATGATTAATATTACTTTTCCCGACGGCAATGTACGCCAGTATGAAAAAGGGACTACTGCTTTTGAAATCGCCAGATCCATTAGTGAAGGATTGGCCAGAAATGTCCTTTCAGCAAAAGTTAACGGTGAGGTCTGGGATGCAACCCGCCCCCTGAATGAAGATGCAAAGGTACAGTTGCTGACGTGGAATGACCAGGACGGGAAAAAAACTTTCTGGCATTCATCAGCCCACCTGATGGCAGAAGCCCTGGAAGCCTTGTACCCGGGAATCAAATTTGGTGCTGGTCCGGCAACGGATTCCGGATTTTATTATGATGTTGATCCCGGGGACTATAAAATTTCCCAGGAAGATTTCCCCAAGATTGAACAGAAAATGCTTGAGCTGGCAAGACAAAAGAACGGGTACTGCAGAAAGCCCGTTTCCAGAGATGAAGCCCTGGCCTTTTTTAAGGAAAAAGGGGACGAATACAAACTCGAGTTGATTGAAAAGCGTGGCGCTGATGAAGCCCTGACCTTGTATGAGCAGGGGACTTCGTCGATCTTTGTAAAGGGCCACACATAGCGGATACCAGCAGCATCAAGGCTGTCAAAATCATGAATGTTGCCGGAGCTTACTGGCAGGGAGATGAAAATCGTCAGCAAATGACCAGGGTTTACGGAGTGTCTTTCCCAAAGCAAAAAGAACTCAAGGAGTACCTGGAATTACTGGAAGAAGCTAAAAAGCGGGATCACCGTAAACTCGGTGCAGAACTGGAGCTTTTTATGTTTTCAGAAAAGGTGGGAAGCGGATTACCCATCTGGTTGCCCAACGGTACCGCGCTGAGGGAACGACTGATGAATTACCTCAAAGAGGAGCAGGAGAAACGGGGCTATAAACCGGTGATCACGCCGCATATCGGAAGAAAAGAATTGTATGTGACTTCCGGCCACTATGAAAAATACGGGGAAGATAGTTTCCAGCCCATCCATACCCCACGGGAAGGAGAAGAGTTTCTGCTCAAGCCCATGAACTGCCCACATCACTGTGAAATTTATGCCAATCGTCCGCACTCTTATAAAGATTTGCCCCTGAGGCTGGCCGAATTCGGAACGGTTTACCGCTATGAGCAAAGTGGTGAGTTGCACGGACTTTCCCGCGTACGGGGTTTTACCCAGGATGATGCCCATATTTTTTGTACTCCGGACCAGCTAAAGGAAGAGTTCCTCAACGTGCTCGACCTGACTATCGGGGTTTTCCGTAAAATGGGATTTGAAGATTTCACCGCTCAGATATCACTGCGTGACCCGGAAAATCCGGATAAATATATCGGGAGTAAGGAGAATTGGGAAAAAGCAGAAAGCGCCATTATTGAAGCCACCAAAGAGGTGGATCTCAAAACAGTAACTGAATTGGGGGAAGCGGCCTTCTACGGCCCTAAGCTGGACTTTATGATCAAGGATGCCCTTGGCCGTTCCTGGCAGTTGGGTACCATACAGGTTGATTATAACCTGCCGGATCGTTTTGAACTCGAATATATTGGCTCTGACAACCAGGCCCACAGACCGGTGATGATCCACCGTGCTCCATTTGGGTCAATGGAAAGGTTTATCAGTATCCTTATCGAGCATACAGCGGGTAAATTCCCGTTGTGGCTGGCTCCGGAGCAATTCGCTATACTGCCTATCAGCGATAAGTGGGAAGCTTATGCAGAAGAAGTCAAAGCTCAGTTAGCGCTTCATGACATCAGAGGATTCATCGATAACAGGACAGAATCCATCGGAAGAAAGATCAGGGATACGGAGTTGAAAAAAGTGCCGTTCATGTTAATCGTTGGCGAAAAAGAGGCTGAGAGTCAAACGGTTGGGGTACGCCGCCAGGGTGAAGGTGATCTCGGAGCTATGGAGGTTATCGAATTTGTGGAGTACTTCAAGGCGCAACTCTAATTATGCTCCTGGAAGAGCTGCTGCAGGAGCTTGATGCAGTGGAGGCAAAAGCCCGTGGTCACCGATGGGGGCGACTGGCTTTTGCTCCTGCTCGTTACCTTTTTGCGCTGTTTTTCCGAACCTTTATTTATCCTATCAATAAAAAGGGTATTGTCAGAAAATGTATTACTTTTTTTGGCAGTAAAATGGAAATCGTACTGCCTGCAGACCTCGATATTTTTTTACTGAAAGCCAAGGCACCAGATGCAGAGATTCGATTAACCCGTTTCCTGCTTCAAAATCTGCAAAAAGGCGATATCTTCGTTGATGCAGGCGCACATCTCGGATTCTATTCCCTGCTGGCCTCAAGAATTATTGGCCCCAAGGGAAAAGTATTTAGCATAGAGGCCTCCAAAGCTGTTTTTGGTGTTTTGAAACGCAATACTCAAAAACATAAAAACATCAGGGTCTTCAACCTGGCTGTTGCCCTGAAGGAAGATCTTCTTCATTTTCATGAATTTCCAATTCTTTATTCAGAGCACAATACCATTCGCCCCGACCGGTTCAACCAGTCTGCCTGGATCAAAAAGAATCCTCCGCTTAAGGTAAAGGTCGAAGCGAACCGACTTGATGCCATGGTGGAAGACTGGATGGTGCATCCTGATTTTATCAAAATTGATGTTGAAGGTGCCCAGTTTGATGCCATTGCCGGACTCAAAAGCTGTCTTGAATACTGCCAGCCTGTTATTGTCATGGCCTACCATGCCCGTGGGAGAAGCAACCATGCACACAACAAAGCCTTGAAGTTTATGAGTGAATTTGGTTATTATCCGCATTTGATCAAACAGGATGGTTCCCTCTTACGCGTCAAAAAGGTGGATTCGAAATTATTAGACCGTGGGGTGGATACCGATTTTATTGTGTTAAAACATTTAGGGGATTAATTCACGATACTTTTTCCAGACGAATAATTTATAAGGTGTGTGTGAGGAATGGCCTGATGTGGTGCCCTCAAATGTGTAGGTAAATGATTCTTCCACAACAAGGGAAGCGTCTGACTCTGGTATGGCTTCCAGGAGGGTTTTGACCTTTTGGGCCGTATCCAGACATTGATATTATAATTCTTGTAAGGTTGATTCCGGGTGGTGGCGAGGTACCAATACAGACAAATGGAAAAAAGGTCATTTAGTTGTAGTGAAACATCAATTTCCTCCCCTTCAATTACCCGGTATGAATGATACAGAAAAGGCTCAAAAATAAGCGTTTCCCCAAAACTTTTTGCCATAAGGTCAGGGCTTAACCTTTTGGCAAACAGAATGAAATGCAAAGGTGAATTACCGGAATTGTAGGTATCCTTTCCAATATTCCATTCTTTCAACTATCCTAAGCTTCCTGGTGAATTTACCCTCAAATTTAAATAAATGATTTTCAGAAGATTAAAATTTGGACAAACGATACCCTATACCGGCTCTACCAAATCCCAAAGGTTTCCATAGAGGTCTTCAAAAACAGCCACCTTGCCATAGGGCTCCACTACGGGGCCGCGAACAATTTTGATCTTATATTTTTGCAGGTTTTTGAAATCCCTGTCAAAATCATCTGTGTGCAGAAAGAGGAATACACGCCCCCCGCTTTGATTTCCAATAGCTGTTTTTTGACGTTCAGTTCCTGCTTTGGCCAGTAACAGGCAACATTGGTGGTCGCCTTTCGGCCGAACCCGAACCCATCTTTTGATCGGTGTAAGAGCTGTGTCTTCAACCAGTTCGAAATTCAGTTTCCGGGTATAAAAATCAATTGCTTCGTCATAATCCCGGACGATCAATGCTATGTGGGCAATTCTTTGTCTCATTTTAATTTGGCTTATCTTAAAGCGTTTTGTTTTTGAAAAGGCTTTGTCGGAATTAAATTAATCAAAATTTGCCATAAAACCGCCAGGAGGTTTTGAAATCTTTTGCGATGGATTGATCGGAAAGTAAAACGCGGACCATTTCAACAGGCATATTGTTTTCTCGCAAGACGGCATCATGAAATGTTTTATAACTCATTTTGCCAGTGTCGACCAATTCCGATTTTAAAGCCTTAAATTGCAATCCGCCTACCATGTAGGCTATCTGGTAAAGAGGGCCATAATTCCCGGTAAAGGATCGGCGGACCTCTCCTTCCGCATTAGCTCTTTCATGCCCGACGCGGTCCACCAAAAAGTCGATACATTCCTGGGGCGTCCATTCTCCCAGGTGATAATTGATGGAAAAAATAATCCGCGCACAACGGTGCATTCGCCAAAACAACATGCCAATCCTGTCTTCCGGAGACTGTGGGAAATCCATATCCCAAAGGAGCAGTTCCCAATACAATGCCCAGCCCTCGGTCCAGAATGGGGTGTGAAAAAAGCGGTATTCGTGATTCCTGTTGTTCATGAACCTTTGTAAATGATGCCCGGCGATCAATTCGTGATGAACTGTGGCTCTGGAAAAATGGGGATTATTACCCCGCATTGACATCATTTTTTGTTCATAGGTCATCTCATCGGTAGGGTAGGAAATCTGGAGGACTTCTCCCCCCAGGAAACAAGGACTGATCAATTGTCTTTCGGGGGAGATCATTCTCATGCGCCAGGTTTCTTCAGCAATGGGAGGGATGGTCAACAGGTCGTGTTTTTTGAGAAAGTCTACCGATTGATTGTATAATTCAAGCATAGCCTCCGGCTGGTGGCCTGGTTCCACGAAAGATTGTTTGACCTTTTCCTGTGCTTTTTTCCAGTCGTCGCCAAAACCCATTTCACGGGAAGCTTTAAGCAGTTCTGCATCACACCAGGCAAATTCTTTATTGGCGATCTCTACCAATTCTTCCGGTGAATAGGGAATCATCTCGTGTTGAAGTTGTCTGATTAATTCTTCCTTGCCGATAGGATTGCCGATGATGCCACTGCCATCATCGTTGGGCAAGGTCAGGCTATCAACACAGCTGCTGATCAATTGTGCATATTGATTCAGTACACTGTCGAGTTCTTCAAAGGATTTTGTGGTCCACCAGGTAAACTGAGGGTCATAGTCTTTGTAAAAGTTGAAAACACTTTTCAGCGCTTCCCGGTGGCCCTGGATGATGCCATTGGCTCTCCTGGTGAGCTTTCGGGAGAAAACAGGTTTCTGGTCTTGAATAGTTTCGGTGCTCAGTTGAATACTGGTAATCGTTTCATGGAGTTGGCTGGCCACCTTTTGCCCGTCCATGTGTTTACCTCTTCTGCGCTCTTTTTCAAGATTGTAAATTGGGTCTCCAAAGGGCACCCATTTTTTTACAGCATCATATTCTTTTGTTTCGATAGATAGTTGGTAAAGGTTTTCATCAAGGTACCTTTTGAAGAGCAGGTAATCCACCTTGCCTCCGGTGGATAGTTTGTCAAAATCCATTGTCTCTAATCGAGACAAATAGTCCTGGTAAAACTGCTTGAATCTCTCTCTTCGCTCCGGTGAATTTTTAATAAAATAAAAACGGGACAAGCTACCGTAGTCGGCTTTGAAGTGGATGGCGAGTTCGTAGATTTCCGTGACGGGTAAGGCTTGAGGTGTTGGTGGCTGTGCTACAGTTATTTTTGGACAAATAATAAAGAGACTAAAAGCAATGAACAATGGCCAAAATTTATTTTTCATATTGGATTCAATTATTTGCTTTCTGTACATAATGTCATGAAATAAGATCAACTATTAAAGACTAAATATGTTCAAATGTATCGACCATATTTAAAATAGCTTTTTTTAACTTATAGGTGGTTTCCTCAAATTCTTCTAGGGAAATAAGTTTTAAGTTGAATTTGTGATCCATGGTATTCAAGCTGGATTTAATCAGGATTAATTCGTTTTTTTGAATAGTGGAGAGTTTGAGTTTAAGTAGCTGGTCTAATGCCTCATAAACGCTGTTTTTTTCAATCAGGCGTTTTATTTTTTCCTTTGAGACCAAGGGTTCGATGTTCTCTGGATTTTGAATAAGTAAAGGAAGGATTTCCAATAATTGTTCAAGATACCTCATTTGATTTTCGAGTTTTTTTTCAATTCTCGAAAACCGCTCCTCAATGGTAATAGGTTCTTTCCGGTATTTTATGGTAAAATCAAGTCTTTTAGCATTGAGATAATCCATAACATACCTGTTGTCAGGTGAGTCAAATGCCTGCCTGAGTAATTCCTGGTTAAAGAAATCCCATCGTTTAAATGAAGTGGACAAATCAGCCAGGGTGTTTTCGTCCTTTTCTTTGAAAGCCAAGAGGTCTTTCCCTGAATGCAATCGCTCCAATAGTTGTTCTTTAAAAGTATCGGGCGGGAGGACCAGGAAGCTCTTTTTTTTCATGAGGATTATTTAAACACTTCGTACTCTAATGTGTAGTCAGCTCCATCAAGGGTGAAGTATGCTTTTTGTTTGCCATTTTCGTCACAGTATACAGTTCTTTTCCCAAGGAGGTCATCTGCGTCTATGAAACTGGATTTGCCATCATCGTGATCGTATAATTTAATGTATCCGGTTCCGTAACATTTAACGGGGGCAAGGTTGGATAGATTTATGGATCTCCCGGAGCTGATATAGAAAATATCTGTTTCCGTACCATTGATGTCCAGGTAAATTTCGTCTGTGCCTCCCCAATCTTCAGTTGTCTCACAAAATATGTGTAATACTCTGATCCGGCAGGTGGCATCTTCCGCAGTGGGCGTTGTAGGTAAATTAGAAGGAGTAGACCCAAATCCCATAACCAGGAGAAGTAATAAAGTCAGTTTCATGTTTCGTTTATTTTAGTTGGAAAATACGCCTTTAAGTTAATCAAAATATCTTTTTTGTAAAAGATGATTTTGTTTTTTTTAAAAACTGCCTTATTTCGTATTAATTAAGTATGCAATTAACGGCTTCTTTTACCCACAGCAACCTCAATTCCCTCCAAAATCACCCGGCAGGCTTCCCGGATCTGGTCGGCGTTGATGATCAGTGGAGGGGCAATGCGCAGGGAGCTGTCATTGAATAAAAACCAATCGATCATCACACCATGGTCCAGGCAATGAGCGATGGTGTCCTGCAAAAAGTCAAAATCGCTCAATTGTACGGCCATCATTAAACCCGCGTTCCTGACTTCCCTTATTTCGGGGTGTACAAGTAATGTTTTGAAAAGACTGGCTTTAGCGGCGACCTCTTCGATAAGATTGCTTTCGAGTAAGAATTCCAGCGTTGCCAGGGCGGCAGCACAACTTACCGGATGCCCTCCAAAGGTAGTTATATGCCCCAGTATGGGATTGACTGAAAGTGATTTCATCATAGCCTCTGAAGCGATAAATGCTCCGATAGGCATACCTCCGCCCATACCTTTGGCCAGTAATAGTATGTCGGGAACAACATCGTACTGTTCAAAGGCAAAAAGGCTGCCGGTTCGTCCGTAGCCTGCCTGGATCTCATCAAAAACCAGGAGCGTACAGGTTTCATCACAACGTTTGCGGAGCTTTTTCAGGTAGTCGTTCTTGGGCGGATTGATCCCGGATTCAGCCTGAACCGTTTCGACGATCACGCCCGCTGTTTTTTCGGTAATTTTGGATAGATCTGATTCGTCATTGTAGGTGATGTGATTTACGCCGGGTACGAGGGGGTAATAGGTCTGTATGAAATCTGTGGGCCACATCAGACTGGCAGAGCCGTGAGAGCTTCCATGGTAGGCATATTTTGCAGAAATGATCTCCATCCTGCCCGTTACTTTTTTGGCGAGTTTCATAGCCCCTTCCACTGCTTCACTGCCCGAAGTGACAAAATATACACTGTTGAGATTTGGGGGAAGGTTATCGGCCAGCAATTTGGCCAGTTGTACCTGCGGCGCCTGAATGTGCTCACCGTAAACCATGGTGTGAAGGTATTGATCTGCCTGTTTTTTTACGGCTTTGACAACTTTGGGATGACAATGTCCCAGGCTGCTAACCCCAATGCCGGAGATGAGATCCATCCAGCGTTGTCCTGTGGGCGAATAGAGGTACATGCCTTCACTGCGCTCAATTTCCAGCATGAGTGGAAAAGGGGTCGTAGGGGCAATATGCTTGAGAAATAATTGTCGTATTGATGCCATATTGCTAAGGTAATAAAATTTTATCAGGGCCGAATACATCCTTTTTCGTTAACTTGCCGTTATGTTGTTCATCAGTGATTGTGGCTGTTTTTTGATGATTATTTCTTAAAGAATATAATTTTTTGACGGTTTGAACATCCTTTTCCTGTATCAATTCGTTATGGTTGTGAGCATGGTTATCACTATGCATAAGGTCTGAAAAGACAAAGCAAATTTTGCCAGGTTTTAGTACGTGTTTAGATGATATTAAACAGAGTGAGTTAAACAGTGAAAAAAACGACCCTCTTTTTCCTTTTCGCCGTGATCCTGTATTCCTGTAATATAGACACGGTTCGTATGGAGAAATTTGAAGTCCATGGTATTGATGTGTCCCATTACCAGGGGCGTATCGACTGGGGGAAGGTAGCTGCACAGGATATTGACTTTGTTTTTGTCAAGGCTACCGAAGGGGGGGATTATCAGGATTCTATTTATTGTGACAATTGGGATCTCATGAAGCAACATGGTATTAAACGTGGGGCTTATCATTTTTTCAGACCTCAATCTCCTGTGGATTTGCAAATCACCAATTTTGTGGATAATGTCCAGCTGGCTCCCGGAGACCTTCCTCCGGTACTGGATGTCGAAACTTATGACGGAGCTTCAAAGGTTCAAATTATTACAGCCATGAGACAATGGCTATATGCTGTTGAAATTCACTTTAATGTGAAACCAATCATCTATACCAACCTTAAGTTTTTTAATAAAAACCTGGCAGGTCAGTTCAGGGAATATCCGCTCTGGATTGCCCGTTACAATAGCCGGGAACCGCGCCTTGCCGATAGTCGTGAATGGGATTTCTGGCAATACGGCAATAAGGGAACCATTGACGGAATTGACGGGTATGTGGACTTTAACGTATTTCGTGGAGATTTTACGAACCTTGATTCCATGTGTTATTATCCTGCTGAAATCATCAGTGCCAATCAGTAAGCCGTTGGCCCGAAATACCGGTAAGCGGGTGAATTCCTGTGCTAATCAAAAAGTATTTCCCTTCCCTATTATTAAGTGCTGTGAATGTCCGCTTGCTTCATTTATTCCCGGTTTTCATTCTTCTTCCACACTTCGATCCCTTTGTCCCTGTGCAGGATATAAATGAATTGATGCTTGACTTTCAGGATGGCGTCATTGTCAACTTCCCTGGGAAGATTAATGGGGTTTTCCCGTAGCGAAACGAGATCCAGTTGGAAGAGTTTATTACCTCGTTGAAAGATGAGGTGGTTTTTATGGTACTGGAAATGTTTGATGCCCGGGTAAGGCAGTTCTTTGTCGAATTGTGCGAAGTTGTCAAAGATGATGACGCCGCTGTCGGGTACATTGGCGTAAATTAATCCTTTATGGGCTTCCATCTGAGTGATCACAGGTGGTTTGTCAAAATAAAGGCTGAGATCGTCGCTGATCTCGATGGCCTGCCCTCTGACGTCGATGAGCTTCAGGCGAAAATTGGAGGCGTCGAAAATCCACAATTTGTTTTCGATAGAAAGACATGCTGCCGTTACCTCGAGCAGATCAGGTCCCATTAGTTCATATCTGCCGGATTCATTCAATGTCCTGTTGAGCGTAATGGCTGTTTGATAGTCCGGATAGAAAAGCAGAATGTTCATTGGGTTAGATACGTCGATATTTGCAGGCTTTCCAGTTTCGTTATTGCTGTATCGGAAAAGCTCATTCCCTTGGGGGTCGAATTTGGTGAGTTCATTGGTTGGGTTAAGGGTGTAAACATTGAGAAGGTCATCGACTTTAAAGTCAATGAAGGTGCCCCCGATAGTATGCTGTAATGTATAATTGTCGGGTAATTGCCCACTGCAAAAAAAGAAAAAACACCCTAAGAAGATACCTGTGAAACCGAACTTCATCAATACTTTTATTACTGGAATGGATTCTGATAGAGAATTATTGTAAATTAGAACCTTATTTTTTCCTTTAACTTCTATAATTCAACTAACATGAAAAGAACTTTTTACTTCCTTTTCCTGGCTATGGCAATTGTGTTTTATACGCCGGCCATTACGTATGCGCTACCCAATAAAGCTGCTGCTCCTGAAAAAACAGAGATGCTTTCCAAAAAAGATATGAAAGAAATGAAGAAAGCAGAACGTCAGGAAAAACGGGCAGAGCGAAAACAACAGAGAAAAGCCAGATTTCTCGCCTGGATGGCTTCTGCGGGTAGTGGAGACGATGGTATAGTTGCTGCAATCATTTGTTTTTTCATCGGATGGCTGGGCATTCACCGTGTTTATCTTGGAGGTAAGGGATCATTGATCCTGTTATATTTCATTACCTTCGGAGGGATTTTCGGTTTATTGCCATTGATCGATTTTATCCGCCTCCTTATTGGTGATGTGGGACATTATACCAATAATGACGATTTTTTTGCGGCCTTTAAATAGAAATAATTGTTTGGGCTGAATCGCCCTGGAAACATGAGTCAACCCTAATTTTTGAAAATTAAAAAGGTATGATTTATTTTTCAGAGGTTGATGTCGGAATTGTTATTTAACTATTTGTTTTTCAGGTATTTACATTCTTTTTGTCTTGATACAAAAAGAACCAAAAAAATCAAGGCTGTATGTATTTTTTGGACAATTCTAAGCTCGATTTTGGCCACGCACCCAAACCTGTCAGCCGACAGGCAGGCTCGCCTTCCTTCGTCAGGCTCAGACATGGGTGCTTTCTCAGAGCCAGCGCTCAAAATCTTCACTAAGAATTGTTACCCAAAAATCCATAAGGCCGTTTTCCCTCGCCGGGAAGATTGAAAATCAACCATTTACACGAAAAATCCCAAATTTTGGCCTAAGCCAAAATTTGGGATGTCTCATGTTTGTTTTTAGGTATTGTAATAAGGGTGTTGAATCGAAGGGGTTTTATGTTTTTTATATCAGGATTGCCTAAGCTTGGTCCTTTTCCCACAGCGCCTTGTAAAAATCATAAACGATCATCATGCTGTCTTCCGAATAATGCTCTCCCGCAATCAGCCGTTTTTGGTGTAAGGACATCAATGTTTCATCCTGAGACATCATTTTGTAAATTATTTTACTCACCTTGACGTAGCGTTCAACATCCGGTACAATGGGAGGGGTGATCGCTTCCACTTTTTTCAGAAAACTAACGAAGGCCTCGTGATGGTAAGGGCAATATTGATCGGGGTATCGAAAGGCGAGGTAAAGAAAAATTATCTGATATCCGTCATCATGATAATGGTTGTTGTCGATCGAGGAAGGGTTGGCTTTTTTAAAGTTCTCGAGTAAAAGGTCGCAGTAAAAAAGAAATCTGCCGAGTCTGCCTTCCACAGATTTGGACTCATCGAACAACTCTGTAAACATTTGCCTGGTCCATTGGGGGTCCATTTCCATGAATTCCATCATCATCCGTTTGGGCTCATAGGCTTCCCTTTTCCATAATCGTTTTGTGGTAGAATTTTGCAGGCTTTTGTCATACATTTCCCTGAGATTTAGATCCTCAGGGTTCCAATGTTGTTGAAACAAGGACTGGCTTTCCCACAGGTGTAAGCGGTCATTACGGTTCGGGGACTGGAGAAACGATTTGTATAATTCCAATTGTTCTTTGATCAGTCTGGCGGTCATTTGTCGTATTTTGGGCGAAGATACCAGTTAGAATGGGGGTTTTCTAAGAAAATTTCTTAAAAACCTTTGGTAATATCAATCCAAAACATAACTTTGGGACGCTTTTTAGATCATTAAAAATTGACAAAATGAACAAAGGAGATTTAATCAACAAAGTTGCTGAAGAAGCAGGTTTGTCAAAAGCACAGGCGGAAAGTGCTGTGAATGCTATGTTGGATGGAATTGCTGACGCACTTAAGGCGGGTGATTCTGCTGCCTTTATTGGTTTCGGTACTTTCTCAGTTTCAAAGCGTAATGCTCGTGCTGGCAGAAACCCACAAACCGGTGAGACCATCCAGATTGCGGCTAAGAACTTAGTTAAGTTTAAAGCAGGTAAGAAATTAACCGACTCTTTAAACTAATATAGTTTCACCTAGAAGAACTAAAAGGGCAATCCGGGCTTTTGTGGCTGGGTTGCTCTTTTTTATTTAAATGCTGTTTTTTTGAAACCAGATTATCATGAAATTCGGAACCAAAGTAATACACGCAGGTATTGAACCTGATCCTTCTACCGGGGCGGTGATGACGCCTATTTATCAAACTTCCACCTATGCCCAGGAAGCTCCCGGAAAACATAAAGGTTATGAATATGCCAGGACTCAGAACCCAACCAGGCATGCATTGGAAAAAAACCTGGCTGCCCTTGAAAATGGAAAATTTGCCATTGCTTTTGGCAGTGGTATGGCAGCCATGGATGCAATTATCCGCCTCCTCAATCCAGGAGATGAGGTCATTGCCTCCAACGATCTTTATGGCGGTGCTTACCGTCAATTGACTAAAGTACATGAACGTTATGGCGTCAAAGCCCATTTCGTGGATATGACCGACCTGAAAAAGGTCGAAAAACTCATTAATAAAAACACCAAAATGTTTTGGGTCGAAACCCCGACAAACCCAATGTTAAATATCGTTGACATCAAGGCGGTTTGCACTTTGGCCAAAAAACATAAGGTACTTACTTGTGTGGACAATACTTTTGCCTCGCCTTATCTTCAGACACCTCTGGACCTCGGAGCGGATATCGTCGTACATTCTGCAACAAAATACCTGGGCGGACACTCTGATGTAGTGCTTGGGGCAGTAGTTGTCAGGAAAAAGAAACTGGCGGATGATTTATTCTTTATCCAGAATGCTGTAGGTGCTGTACCAGGGCCTCATGATTGTTTCCTGGTTTTGAGAGGCATTAAAACATTACACCTGAGGGTTAATAGGGCTTGTAAAAACGCTCGCAAGATTGCCAGGTTCTTAAAGCAGCAACCTCAGGTGGAAAAAGTTTATTATCCTGGTTTTAAGGATCACCCAGGACATGAGGTAGCAAAAGCCCAAATGCATGATTTTGGCGGGATGGTATCCTTCTCATTAAAAAAAGATACCCTGGCGAATGCTACCAAAATATTGAGCAATACGAAATTGTTTACCCTTGCAGAGTCTTTAGGGGGGGTGGAATCGCTTATCGGGCATCCGGCAACCATGACCCATGCTTCCATTCCTAAAAAAGAAAGACTAAAGGTCGGGTTAACGGATTCATTGATTCGCCTGAGCGTAGGTGTGGAAGATGTTGAGGATCTCATTGAAGACCTTGGTAAAGCGATCAAAAAGATAAAGTAAATATTGGTTTCGGCTAAGGTTGGGGACTCCCAGCCTTGGCCGCTCCTTCAATCCAAAAGTTTGCCTTTGCTTTTCCAGGTAGATTTTCCCGGCCCGTTCGTCTATATCTTTTGACCGGAGCCCCCTTCTCCTTTAATTTTAGTAATGGATTTGCAACCATCGGACAGTTGGCCTGTCGTTAAGAGTGTTGCATCATTGATCAACAGAATTATTCACCTTCTGTTAAACTAAAATTATCGTCATGAAAAACCTTAGAGTTCTTTTAATCGTATTAGGTGTCGGTGCCTTTTTTGCATTTTTTTCTCCTCCTGACTTTCTCGATAAACCAGTTCTGAGTGCCTCTGTTGCAGGCAATGGAGATGAAGTTCAAAAGGAACTGGACCTAAAACCTTTTCACAGCATTGGATTGTCCATCTCCGCGGATGTCATCCTTATGCAGGGTGATCAAAATGTGAAAATTGAGGCAGAATCTAACATTATTGACAATATTTCCACCAAAGTAAAAGATGGATCCTGGGAAATCAAATTCAAAGAAAGGGTAAGAAATTACGACAAGATTACCATCTATATCACGATTCCTGATTTAAGGGCTGTTTCCGTAGCAGGTTCCGGCGATATTACGACAAAAGGAGCTTTTGCAGGAATGGATAAACTTACTCTCTCAGTTGCCGGCTCAGGAGACATGAAACTGGAAGGCGAAGCCAAATCAGTAAGTGTCAGTGTAGCAGGTTCGGGAGATGTGGAAATGACAGGTACTGCTAATAAGGTGGATGTCAGTATTGCAGGTTCCGGCGATGTGAACCTTAAGGGCCTTGTAGCTGGTAGTTGCGACGTGAGTATTGCAGGTTCCGGTAATTGTAAAGTAAATACCAATGGATCATTGGATGTATCCATTGTTGGTAGCGGGGATGTTTATTACACCGGAGACGCTAAAGTTCATTCCAGTGTGATGGGCTCAGGCAATGTGCATAAGATGTAAATGAGCCGTTTACTTGTTAACGGGTAAATTCCTGGAAATCCCGAATTATGGTTAGGTCCGTAATTCGGGATTTTTTTGTTACTGATCAGCATTTTATAATTATCTGCTGCCAAATGCCAATAACTTAAGTGTTTTTTGTTTTAAGGCATTGATTTAAAAAACAAATTGTTTTATATTTGCAGAACAAATTGTTTTAAACAGATAGTTATGGCAAATACAATCACTTCCTCAAAAGTAAAAGGTTATCTAAGAACCAACTGGATAAAAATAGGTTTAGCGGCCTTATTGCTTATTATTTTAATGAAAAAAGACCTGAGCTTTTCGGTCGACCTCAACGCACCGGATCCCTCGCCAATAGAGGATGAGATGTTAGCGCCTCCAGCCAGTTCCAAAGGAACAAAAAAAGAAATACTTTCCGAAAAGCGAACAGAAGCGGATAAGACCCAATTGTCTATGGCGCCCCTGGAGAACCTTTTGTCGGAAAAAGAAGAGCGGATCGACAAATTCTGGACTATTGAAGAATATGATAAAGAAGAGTTTATCAACAGGTTCACCCATGTGGCGGAGAATGAGCAACTCAAATACGGGGTGCCGGCCTCCGTTATTCTGGCATCCGGATTGCTAATGAGCGAAGCAGGGAATACCAGTTTGTCGAGAGAAGGAAATAACTTTTTTGCTTTACCGTGTACCGCTGACTGGATGGGACAGGAAGGGTATCATGGAGGCAAATGTTTCCGGTATTACGAAAATGCCTGGACCAGTTTTCGGGATAATAGCCTTTATTTGACGACTTACCTTTTTCCCGGCAAGCAATTGCCGGCAGATGATTACAAAGGCTGGGTCACAGCTTTGGAGCAGGTCAAATATGGGGATGAGCCTAACCTGGCTGCTCAATTGGCCAAAATAATTGATCATTATGATCTTCATGAATTGGATAAATAACAGGAAAGACGGCACGTGCTTGTTTATCCGGGAAGCCTCTTCCTGATCCTGGAAGAAGAAGCCTTACGGATGCAAGCCCCGTATTTCGTTCAGCTATGAGCTATCAGTGCAAGTACCAGCTAATAGCTGAACGAAGTTTAGGGTGGAACTTCTATGGGTTTACCCCATAAAAGGTATTTGTTTTTAAAAGTAAAACCTGAATTTTAGAATTACAAGATTCAAAAGCTTGGAATTCTATCTTCCAGAACCACAAAATATCTAATTTAAATGGGAGATTGTGTCCTGTCCTTGGTTATTCTAAGCTTAAATTGCTACCCCGCAAAAACATCACTCCACTCCCTCCAGTTTCTTTTTATAATAATGAACTCCGGCACCATACACCCAGCCAACCATTCCTTTTTTATTCTTCACCTTGACCCACGGAGCTTCTGTGGGCAGATTGCCCAGGTCGATTTGATAAATGCTGTCCGTCACTTCGTTGAGGAAGATAACTTCATCGTACAACTTTAGACGATCGAGGATTTTACCATTCAGGGCAGGGATCTCCCGCATATTCAGGTTTTCGATAGTCACATACAACGGGGTGAATTTTTCACGGGTAATATTGGATGGCGGTTCATCTCCGGATCTGACATTGACATTGGGACCGGTTGGTTTGGGAGGTGTGGGAGGCACGTTAAATATTTCCGGTGTGATGATCGAATCTGTAGCAGTTATGGTTTCTTCCGTTTCAGGAGGAACCTCATCCGGGTAAAGGTCTTTGTTCTCGGAACATTTGCGCATTGCCCATAACACGAAAGAGACGAAGAATACAATAATGAGGATCACTTCCAAACGGGGCATTGACATTTTTTTCTTAGCCATAACTGTTTGATTTTTTCTGAAAATCCATTTTGTCCAAATTTGGGAAACTTCTTTGAATTGCCCTATAAATTTTAGACAAAGATTGACTTTTACTCAAAATAAGGCTTATTTTTGTTACACTCCCGGGAGTTTTAAATTATTTTTATTTCGCATATCATTTATTCATCGACGTATACCTCCCGGTTTTTTCTATTTGTTAAGTTCTCAAATTTAATTTCGTCGATGGAAGATCTTTTTTACAAAATTGCGTTAACCATGTTACCCTCTGTCGGAGCGGTAACGGCCAAAACCCTTATCAGTTATTGCGGCAGCCCAAAAGCTGTATTTGAAGAACGGCCAAAAAATCTGCAAAAAATTCCGGGAATAGGCCCTGGAACGGCAGAGGCCATTGTGAATCACCAAGTATTTGAAGCCGCAGAGCGGGAACTCCGGTTTGTGGAACAACACGGTATAAAAGTTTTGTTTTACCTGGATAAGGAATATCCTGCAAGGCTAAAAAACTATGGTGACGCACCGGCCATTCTTTATTACCGGGGGAATGCGGACCTGAACCCCTACAGAACGGTTGCCATAATAGGGACGAGAAAACCTACGCCAAGAGGTGTTTCCTTTACAGAGAAACTTGTGGAAGGGCTTAAAAACTATCAGGTTACTACCATCAGCGGCTTGGCTTTTGGCATTGATGTGGCATGCCACCGTAAAAGCCTGGAGCAGGAAATACCCACCCTGGGGGTCTTAGGGCATGGTTTGCAAAAGATATATCCGGCACAACATTACGACGTCGCCTCCAGAATGATGGAAAACGGCGGGCTACTCACGGAATACTGGTCTTTCAAAAAACCGGACCGGGAACATTTTCCTATGCGAAATCGCATTGTTGCAGGATTGTGTGATGCCTTGATCGTTGTGGAAACGGCCCAAAAAGGAGGATCCATGATTACCGTGAATTTTGCGAATGAATACAACAAGGACGTCTTCGCTGTTCCAGGACGCGTCGGGGAAGCAAACTACCGGGGCTGTAATTTGTTGATAAAGTCACACAGGGCTTCGTTGATAGAAACGATTGAGGATTTGGCTTATGTTATGCGGTGGGATGAAATTGATGCCCGGAAAAACATACAGCGGCAGATGTTCACCGAGTTTTCAGAACCAGAAAAATTAATCGTAAATTTGCTCCGAGAGTCGGAAGAAATGGGTGTCGATGCTCTTGCCTATAAATGCGGATTGGCAAATAGTGAACTGGCAGGCTTGTTGCTTAACCTGGAATTTAAAGGTATCATCCGCGCAGTTCCGGGCAACAGATTTGTACTTTTGTGAAAATATTTTACCCAAGTGCGTTCTCAATAAAATAAATATGAGACTAGTATTTTTTGCATGCTTTGCAATGTTTCTCTTCTATTCCTGTGATCCTGCTAATTTCCTGACAGCTGGTAATGAGCAGGAAGTTTATGAAGGGAAAAAGCCCAAAAATATAATCCTGATGATCGGTGATGGTATGGGGCTTACCCAAATTACAGCTGGGTATTACCGTAATGGTGATGATCTTAACCTGGTGAAATTTCCAGTTATAGGTATTCACAAACCATATTCCTACGATGATTTGATCACCGATTCAGCTGCCGGAGCTACGGCATTTTCCACCGGCAAAAAAACGTTTAATGGGGGCGTTGGTATGGATAAGGATTCGGCATTTTCAAAAACCATCATTGAGGAAGCCATGAAGCAGGGTTATGCCACTGGCCTGGTGGCTACATCCACTATCGTACATGCAACGCCCGCAGCTTTTGTCGCTCACGTGGATGACCGTTATAAATACGAAGATATAGCCAAGTTTTTCTTGTTGAATTCGGTTGATTATTTTGTCGGAGGCGGTAAGCAATTCTTCCGGGAGCGTGAAGATGGGTTGAACCTTTTGACCATGTTGCAGGATAAAGGTTATGTGCTTTCTGATTATGAAAAAGAGCCATTTAGGGAAGTGGCTGTTGATTTTGAGCGAAAATTTGGTTATTTCACTGCGGAGAAAGATCCAATGAAATTTGATGAAGGCAGAGATTATCTCGTGCCTGCGAGCAAACAGGCTCCTTTGTTTTTAAAGCGTAGAAGCGACAAGGGGTTCTTTTTGATGATCGAAGGATCCCAGATTGACTGGGGAGGACACGATAATGATTCTGAATACATCATTTCAGAGATGATCGATTTTGATAATGCCATTGGTGCGGTTATGGATTTTGCCCGGGAAGACGGTGAAACACTGGTAATCGTAACCGCTGATCATGAGACGGGCGGTTATGCTATCAACAAAGGAAGTACCAGAGACAGCATCATAGGTCGGTTTACCACAGAAGACCATACGGCTTCCCTGATTCCTGTATTTGCTTATGGCCCGGGAGCCGACTTGTTTGGAGGTATTTATGAGAATACGGCTATTTATTATAAAATGAAGTTACTTTTCGGTTTTTAACAAGTTCAATAGCCAATAACTCAGTTCCAGGCAATAAAAAACAGCTAAAGTGATCAACCTATTACTTTAGCTGTTTTAGTTTATGTAAAACAGTCTTAAGAGACTAGTGGATTATTTTACGGTTTTCTCGTCAGAAACACTCAGTTTCAAACGACCCTTGGCTCTGCGACGTGCCAAAACTTTACGTCCGTTTTTGGTGCTCATACGTGAACGGAATCCATGTTTGTTCTTTCTTTTTCTTTTCGATGGTTGGAACGTTCTTTTCATTTTCCTGTGATTCTATTATCGATTAAACTCAAATACTTTTCAAAAAATGCGGGGCAAAGGTACAAGTATTTAATTAAATAGCCAATAAATTGAACTTTTTTTTAGATTCCATCGATCAGGTCCCCTAATCCACCCAAAACACTGCCTTCTCCTTTTTTGCCACTACCATATTTTCGGGAAGCAACCATGATCTTATCTGCAAGTCTGCTGAATGGTAAAGATTGAATCCAAACGGTGCCCGGACCTTCGAGGCGGGCATAAAACATACCTTCGCCTCCGAAAAACATGTTTTTAATACCTTTGATCATTTCAATGTCGTAGTCGACATCCCGGGTAAATCCAACCAGGCATCCGGTATCTATTCTCAAAGTCTCTCCCAGTTCGAGTTGTTTTTCTACGATGGTACCACCGGCATGAAGAAAGGCCATGCCGTCTCCCTCAAGCTTTTGCATAATAAAACCTTCACCGCCAAAAAATCCCCGGCCCAGTTTTTTGGAAAACTCTATACCAACAGATACACCTTGCGCTGCACATAAAAAAGCATCTTTCTGGCAAACGATCTTGCCTTCCATTTCGGAGAGGTCAACAGGAATAATTTTTCCGGGGTAGGGAGAGGCGAAGGAAACAGTTCGCTTACCACTGCCGCCATGAGTGAAGGCAGTCATGAAAAGACTCTCGCCGGTAATCAGCCTTTTGCCGGCAGAAAGTACTTTGCCCCAAACTCCTGCCGAATTTGATTTTTCGCTACCATCTCCGAAAATGGTTTTCAACTCAATGTCGTCTTCCATCATCATAAAACTGCCTGCCTCGGCTATGACGGTTTCAAATGGATCCAGTTCGATCTCGACAAATTGCATCTCTTCGCCGTAGATGCGGTAATCTATTTCGTGTGCATTCATGAATTGATAGTTTTTTTTGATAGAGAACCCAATATGAACAGGAAACGATGGAATCTCATTATTTTTCGACGGATGGTTTGTAATTGTTGACGATGTCTTCAAAGCAGTCAAGGTGACGCCTTGAATGTAATAAAACTTTGTGTACCTTGCAAAAACGTTGCGACGCAGTAAATCAATTTGACGCCTTGACCGTAAGGGGGAACCATCAATTTTTTGGAAATGCTTTCAGTTTTAATTCCCGTTTTTAACTATGATGTTAAGCAGCTGGTGCAAGATATTGCCGGGCAGTTGAATGCATTGCCCCTGGTGTCTGAAATCAGGGTTTACGACGATTGTTCGACGAATAATGTCCTGAAGTCGGGCAATGAACCGATTGCCGATCTGCCCAATGTTGTTTACAAAAAGCTCGAAAAAAACCTCGGGTTTTGCAGCATAAGAAATCTCCTTGCAGAAGAAGCTCGATTTGACTTGCTGTTATTTTTGGATAGTGATGTGGCTGTAAAAGATGGTCTGTTCCTTGAACGATATTTACAGGTGGCCGATCTGGCAACTGTTTTTTGCGGTGGTATGCAATATATAGAAGAAGCGCCTCCGGAAGATTTTTTGCTCAAATGGAAACACGGAAAAGACCGGGAGGAAGCACCTGCTGATCAGAGAAATGAAAATCCTTACCGGACGCTTTGGGCCGGAAATTTCCTGATCCCCAAAAAGATCTATCTGGCAACCAGATTCGATGACGGTTCAGCAGGGTACGGTTATAACGATACCATGTTCGGATACAAATTAATGGTTCAAAAGGTACCGGTTGTACACATTGATAATCCACTATGGCATAGAGGTCTGATGCCGGCAGAAAAGTTTTTGCGGCGCAGTATGGAAGCTGTGGAGAATTTGATGTTTTTTGAAACACGGGATTATATCGAACCTTCTATTTACAGGTTCATTAAGTTACTTAAGTATTACCCGGCTGCTAAAAAGCTTTGGTTTGGCAAAGGTTTTTTATAATTTTTACCTGAACAAAAAATCAGATTGGGAAAAAAATCTGCTCTCCGCAACACCCAATCTCCGCAACCTCGACAAACTGAAACTGGGAAAACTCATCGAACTCAAATCATCGGGGTGATATTTTCGTAAAAACGAATAAGGCGCTTAGATTCTTCCTGCCAGTTCAGGGAATTACGTGCATGAAAGGTCTTGTCGACCAAGTTTTTATAAAAGGATTCATCCTTTAATTGATTGATAAAGCCGATAAATTGTTCCTTGTCAAAATCAGGTAATAACAATGCACAATGAAACTCCTCATTCAACGACCTGTATTCCGGAAAGTCCATGCAAATCTGTGGAATGCGGGCATGGATATAGTCGAAAAATTTGTTGGCGAGTGAATAATAATAGCTCAACCCGGTATTTTCGATGAGATTGAGCCCTATCCAGGCATTTTCCGTATATTCCTTTAATTGCTCCGGCAGGATGAATCCCTTGAAAAACACCTTTCCGGTTAAGCCTAAATCTACGCTGATTTGCTCCAACTGGTGGCGCAGCGGCCCGTCACCGGCAATGATGAGTTTTTGGTCAATTTCCGGCATACAACTCAAAAGGAATTCGAGCCCTCGTCCCTTGTTGAGGACTCCCTGGTAGAGGATGTATTTTTCTTGTGTTTTACTTTTAGAGGCAGGTGCTTTGAGAACAGGTACATTGCGGATGACATCAAAATCCGTACCGTATTCTTTTTTAAAAATATCGGCGATGGATTGATTCACCGTATAGGCATATTTTACCTTAGGCACGATAAAGGATTCCACCCACTTCCATACACGCTTTTCGAAATGCCGTCCGTGGAGAGAGGAGGTCTCCGTGAAATATTCATGTGCATCATAGACAAAAATTTTCCGCCGCCACCTGGCCACCAGCCAGGTGGGGAAAATGGTATCCAGGTCAATCCCGCAAATGATATCCGTCTTTTGGAAAAACAGAAAAAATAACAATCGTAGATTGTACTCCAAATAAAAGAATTTGCCTTTATCGAAAAAGCAATGCAGCCGCTTTTGTTGGAAGCTGCCCGGTTCCATATTGGAGGTGTCGGTTAATGGTTTTGAGTATTTCCTGGTGCGTCCGATCAATGTCACTTCAAATCCTGCTTGTGCCAGGGATCCGCAGATGCGTTGCATACGCTGGTCGTAGTTGAGGTCATTCGTGACAGTAAGATGGATCTTTGTGCTCAAAATTTACAAGTTTAGGACGTCAGACATGGTGAAGACACCTTTTCGGCCGGCAATGAATTCGGCGGCCAAAACAGCGCCAAGGGCAAAGCCGTTCCTGTTTTTCGCGGTATGAACCAATTTGATCTCGTCAAAGTCGGCGTTCCAGTTGATCTCATGCGTTCCCGGAACTTCTCCTTTTCGGAAACTTTCAACCTGTAAAACATCATTTCCCACCTCTCCTCTGGTTTCTTCCCAGGAGTTTATGAGGTCATTATGTTCAATGATCTGCTCAGCCAGTGTGATGGCTGTTCCGCTTGGATGATCCTTTTTATGAATGTGATGGATTTCTTTCATAGAAGGTTTGTAAGCCGGATGGTTATTGAGTTTGGCTGCCAAAATTTTGTTGATGTGAAAGAAGATATTCATGCCCAGGCTGAAGTTGGAAGCATGTAATAAGCTGCCATTAAGTGCAACGCATTTGTGTTTGATGGATTCCCATTGATCGTTCCAGCCGGTAGTTCCGGAAACGACAGGAAGATGGGCTTCCAGGCAGGTGGTGATATTGTCGGGGGCGAAAGCAGGAAGGCTAAATTCAATGGCAACGCAGGCTTCATGAGGTTTGCTGAGCATCTGTTTCAGTTGCTCATGATCATTGGCGATCCAGGCAATTTGATGTCCTCTTTGTATGGCAATTTTTTCGACTGCCTTGCCCATTTTGCCGTATCCGATGATGGCTATTTGCATGTTGTTCGTTGATTGAGTGCACAAAGGAGGTTAAGTACCAATGGCGTAAAGCGACCTCCCGAGCGACAGGACGGGAGGTGCATTGTTCGCAAAGTTTTTATTAAACACATAGACACATGGTGCATAAAGTTATTTACACGGCTACGTCATAGGTGCGTAAAGCATCATTGAGGGATGTTTTTTTGTCCGTGGACTCCTTTCGTTTTCCAATGATCAGACTACAAGGCACCTGGTAACTTCCGGCTGCAAATTCTTTGGTATAGGAACCGGGAATGACAACCGATCTTGCAGGAACCCTTCCTTTGTATTCCACGGGTTCTTTCCCGGTAACGTCAATTATCCTGGTACTTTGGGTAAGTACTACATTGGCACCCAATACAGCTTCCTTCTCCACATAAACACCTTCAACCACAATGCACCTGGAACCAATAAAACAACCGTCTTCGATAATTACCGGGCTTGCCTGTACAGGTTCCAGCACTCCGCCGATACCAACCCCGCCACTCAGGTGTACGTTTTTGCCGATTTGAGCACAGGATCCTACCGTCGCCCAGGTATCAACCATTGTACCCGAATCCACATAAGCTCCGATATTGACATAAGAAGGCATCATGATCACACCCGGCGCAAGATAGGCGCCATGGCGGCAAAGGCCGTGCGGGACCACCCGGACATCCTTGGCTTTGTAATCTGATTTAAGTGGAATCTTGTCGTGGAACTGAAATGGACCGACATTGATCTCCTCCATTTTTTGGATCGGGAAATACAGAATTACTGCTTTCTTGATCCAGTCATTCACTTTCCAACCGTCTTCTGTGGGTTGGGCAACACGAATCTCACCTTTGTCCAGTAAGTCGACAACATTTCTGATGGCTTCCTGGCTTTCCGGCAAGGAAAGCAGGTCGCGGTTATTCCAAATATTTTCAATAGTATTTGCTAAAGCTTGCATGGTTGTTTTTTATGGTCAAATGAATCTGTTAAGTTCTTTTTTCAAAGCTTCCCTGTTGTCCGCACTGCTCATCGGGCACATGGGGAGTCGGTACACTTCCTTGACCTTGCCCATTTCCACGAGTGCCGTTTTTATCGGAATGGGATTGGTTTCTATCATGGATAACTGCATCAGTCTGTAGAGCCTTTGGTGCAGCTCCCTGGCTTTATCCCATTGGCCGTCCAGACAAGCATGAACCATTTCCCGGAATTCACCGGGGACAGCATTGGCAATTACCGAGATAACTCCATCCGCACCACAAGCCATCATCGGCAGGGTAAGGGCGTCATCACCGGAATAGACCAGGAAACCTTCCGGTTTGTTGATCAGGATTTCATTGACCTGATCCAGGTTACCTGAAGCTTCCTTTATCGCCACGATATTGTCAAAATCATTGGCTAGTCTTAACGTAAGTCTTGAAGACATATTTACGGCTGTTCTTCCGGGAACATTATAGAGGATGACGGGAATATTTACAGCTTTTGCAATGGCTGCGAAATGCAGGTAATGCCCTTCCTCTGTGGGTTTGTTGTAATAAGGACTCGACACCAGTAAAGCATCAACTCCGCATTTTTCTGCCGAGACAGATCGTGTAACACAATGGTGGGTGTCATTAGTGCCAGTACCAGCGATGACTGCTAATCTTCCCTTACATTTATCGACAGCGAAAGAAAAGATGGCTTCAAATTCCTCATCCGTAAAAGAGGGGGATTCACCGGTGGTTCCACAAAAAACGATACCGTCCGTTCCTGCTTTGATCTGATCTGCTATTAAGACCTCGAAAGCCTCGAAGTCTATTTCTCCATTCTCCTTAAAAGGAGTAATTATGGCTACAAGGGAGCCTTTTAATTGAAATTTATTTTGCATGATTTATTCAGCCAGTTTTAAAAAACATTACAGCAAGATGAAACGCTGTTGAAAATTGTTAGCGTCCTGATTTTTTGTGCAATTAATTTAAGGTAGATCTATAAAACAGTAATTTTAAACCTGTAAACCACAACATATTAAATTGATTTTCCCGATCTATTAGAGCATTGGTGGTTATTACCCTCCCTCTGCAAGTAGTGGAATAAAATCGCTGCAAAAATGTAGATTATTTCTTTCTCAATTGCTGTTTTAATGCAAAAAGCTCATCCC
The DNA here is from genome assembly GCA_942492125.1 of uncultured Bacteroidota bacterium. Lineage (GTDB taxonomy): Bacteria > Bacteroidota > Bacteroidia > Chitinophagales > Saprospiraceae > BCD1. Next base: position 246,100 of record CALODM010000031.1, on the reverse strand, counting down.
GGTACTGTGCAGCCGTGATAAAATCGAGTTCCTTGGCTGCTTTTTTCATCTTTTGCTCAGTTGTCTCAATGAGTTTTTCTATTTGTTCCTTATTCAAATAAGCCACCAGCGGGTCTGCAGCCAGGCTTGGCTCTTCCGGTTCCACGTAAGCTTCTTGCGGACCTCGAATATCGAGAATTGATTTTTGACTGAGAATCTCCTCCCTTGATTTGCTGACGGTTGTGGGGGTGATATTGTATTCTTCATTGTATTGCATCTGGATGGCTCTTCGACGATTGGTTTCGTCAATCGTTATTTGCATCGAGTTGGTGATTTTGTCAGCGTAAAAGATTACTACTCCCCCGGCATTCCTTGCGGCACGTCCCGCAGTTTGTGTCAGGGAACGGGCGTTTCTCAAAAATCCTTCTTTGTCGGCATCTAGAATGGCTACCAGAGAAACTTCGGGGAGGTCAAGTCCCTCCCGAAGCAGGTTTACCCCAACCAATACATCAAAAGTTCCCAGTCTCAGGTCCCGGAGAATTTCTACTCTTTCCATCGTGTCTACCTCAGAGTGAATATACCGTACTTTGATGTCAAATTTTTCGAAGTATTTGGTCAATTCTTCGGACATCCTTTTGGTAAGGGTAGTGACGAGTACCCTTTCCTGCCTTTCTATTCGAAGTTGGATCTCATCCATTAAATCGTCCACCTGGTTGATACTCGGCCGAACCTCGATCGGAGGATCCAGCAATCCAGTGGGACGAATGATCTGTTCGACAAAAAGGCCACCGGTTTGTTCCATTTCATAATCTCCCGGTGTGGCGCTGGTATAGATGACCTGGTTGACAATACTTTCAAATTCCGTGAAATTCAAAGGCCGGTTATCCATGGCAGAGGGTAACCGGAAGCCGAAATTAACCAGGTTGAGGTTTCTGGAACGGTCACCGCCATACATTCCCCTGACTTGTGGAAGTGTAACATGACTCTCATCGATAAACATCAGATAATCTTCCGGAAAGTAATCGAGCAGGCAAAAGGGGCGTGTACCTTCTTTTCTGCCGTCAAAAAAACGGGAATAATTCTCCACCCCGTTACAATAACCCAATTCACGGATCATCTCCAGGTCAAAAGTCGTTCTTTCCCTGATGCGTTTGGCTTCCAGAATACGGCCTTCTCTTTCAAAATATTGCTCCTGGGCATACAGTTCGTCTTCAATTTCTCTGATGATCTGATTCATGCGATCCCGTGGTGCAATGTAAAGATTGGCGGGGAAGATAGCTACGTTATCCATCTCCTGGATCCGTTTTCCGGAGACAACGTCAATCATTTCAATATTTTCGATCTCATCTCCAAAAAAGGTGATGCGGTAACCATAATCGACATAGGGCAGGTTTATAGATACAGAATCCCCCCTTACCCGGAAAGTGGCTCTTTTGAAATCAATCTCTGTCCGGGAATATAATGCCTGGACCAATTCGTGTAAAAAGCGTCGCTGACCAATTGTTTGGCCAACTTCCAAACGAATGATGCCGGTTTTGTAATCTTCGGGGTTACCCATACCGTAAATACAGGAAACAGATGCGACAATTATGATATCCCTGCGACCGGATAAAAGGGAGGCCGTGGCCCGTAATCGGAGTTTGTCTACTTCTTCATTAATTTGCAGATCTTTTTCAATATACATGTCAGAAGTGGCGATATAGGCTTCCGGCTGGTAGTAATCGTAATAGGAAACAAAGTACTCAACAGCATTATCGGGGAAGAATTCACGGAATTCTCCGAATAATTGTGCGGTCAGGGTTTTGTTGTGGGTCAGGATCAGGGTAGGACGCTGTAATTCTGCAATCACATTGGCCATAGTGAAAGTTTTTCCAGATCCGGTAACTCCCAATAATACCTGCGAGCGTTCCCCGGCATTGACAGCATTGACAATCTGCTGGATGGCCTGCGGCTGGTCTCCGGTAGGTTTAAAAGGAGATTTGAGTTCAAATTTCACGGAGGTGTATTTTGTTGGAAAACAAATATAAGCCTAAAATTTTAAAACAAATAATTTGTAAATGTTTTTTAGATGATTAAATTTGATCGAATTTGTTTTAATAAATCATGCCGATGAGTTACCAGCTAAAAGACCTTTATTCTCCCGAATTTTACCAGCGATTTTCAAGGGTACTTGAAAAAGTATTGTCCGGATTTGATTCAAAAGCCTTTCAAAAATTCATATTTGATGAAGCCTGGGACAGCCGGGAATTAAAAGATCGCATGTGGCATACCAGCCAGGTGCTCCACCGGTTTTTTCCGCAAGATTTTCAAAAATCGGGACAACTCATCATCCAGCTTGTTGATACCTTGATTGCAGAAGGCTTCACGGATGCTGGTTTGCAGTTTATGTGTTTACCGGATTACGTGGAGCGATACGGTATTGAAGATCTCGAAACTTCCGAAAAGGTTTTTGAACACCTCACTGCTTTTGCAAGTTGCGAATTTGCGGTGAGACCTTTTCTCGTGCGTTATCCGGAAAGCATGATAAAAAACATGGTGGCCTGGAGTAAACACCCCAATGAGCATGTGCGCAGACTGGCCAGCGAAGGTTCGAGGCCGCGGTTGCCGTGGGCGATGGCTTTGCCGTCGTTTAAAAAAGATCCGACGCCTGTTTTGCCTATCCTGGAGAATCTCAAAAAGGACCCATCGGAATATGTCCGCCGAAGTGTTGCCAATAACCTCAATGATATTGCCAAGGACAATCCTCAAGTCACTTTGGAGATCTGTTATCGCTGGTTTGGTGAAACCGATGAAACCAACCGTCTTGTGAAACATGCCTGCCGGACTTTGTTGAAAGCTGGAAATACGAAAGCATTACAGCTTTTTGGATACGGAGATCCGGTAAATTTTAAGTTCAGCAGTTTTGAAATAGAAACCCCTGTGGTCCGGCTTGGAGAAGAATTGAGGTTTTCTTTCCGGGTAAAGAATTCTGGTGGAATTGCCGCGTTGGTGCGGCTTGAATATGGTATGTATTTTATGAAAGCCAATGGCAGCTTGTCGCGAAAAGTTTTTAAGATTTCGGAAAAACCATTGGATGCGAAGGGCCACCATCACATAAAACGAAAACAATCCTTTAAAGCTATTTCCACCAGGAAATATTATCCGGGCAGACATGAAGTTTCTGTCATCATTAACGGAGAAGAGAAGGCCAGGAAGACTTTTGAGTTGCTGGCCTAATCTTGCGGCCGGAATTTATTCCGTTGGCAGCTGCTTTCTTTCAGGAGCATAGGTTGGTGTTTCAACGCCGAATAAAATCGAGGGTTAGGGGTTGTCTTCTTCCAGGTAAAACAGTTCCGAGGCAATTTGATCGGCCAGCAGTTTACCTTTTGGTGTGAGGGTGAAATTGCCGGACTGGTAATTCATTTGTCCATTGGCCAGGTAGATTTGTGTTTTTTCCAGAAAGTAAGTTTTATAGGTTTCTCCGAACTTATTTACTTTTTCCCCAGAACATCCCCAGATGGTTCTTAAACCGGTCATGACATATTCATTATACTGTTGCGCAACGGTCAGTGTTTCTTTTTCGAACAAGGGGTTCGGTGGGACTTCATTGCGGGATAAAGATTCAACAGCCTTAATGTAAAGTGCATTATTGGCAATATTCCATTGTCGGGATTGGCCGTCAAAGGAGTGAGCAGCCGGACCAATGCCCAGATAATCTTTTCCCTGCCAGTATGCGGTGTTGTGCACGGCATAAAATCCGGGCTTGGCGAAGTTGGATATTTCATAATGGTCGTACCCGTTTTTCTCCATTACCTGCATCAGCATCTCAAATTGACCGGCAGCATGCTCGTCAGACGGAGCTTCCGTTTTTCCTTTATTGACAAAATGAGCCAGCGCTGTTTTTTCTTCAACCGTAAGGGCATAACAGGAAAGGTGAGGGATCTCAAAAGACAATAATTTTTCAATATTAAATTTCCAGTGACTATCCGGGGTCGTGGGTGATCCGTATATCAGGTCGACGGTAAGGTTATGGAACCCCGCATCCTGAGCTGACTTGATACATGCCTCTGCCTCAGTTTGATTATGGGCTCTGTTCCAGAATTCGAGGTCTTCGTTAAAAAAAGACTGCACCCCAATGCTAAGCCTGTTGACGGGCAATCGCCTGAGTATTTCCAATTTGGACTTTTCGAGGTCATCAGGATTGGCCTCAAGGGTTATCTCAGCATCTTCAACTACACTGAAATTGGCATAGATTTTTTCGAAAAGCTTTTCCAGATCCCTTTGAGAAAGAAGGGAGGGTGTGCCCCCGCCCAGGTAAATTGATTCAAGTGTTGGTGTTTTCAGATAGTCTTTTCTTATCTCTATTTCCCTGAGCATGGCGTCGATTAGCACTTCCTTGTGTTTGAGTGAAGTGGAAAAGTGAAAATTGCAATAATGGCAAGCCTGTTTGCAAAAAGGAATATGAAGGTAAATGCCAGACACGGAATTGTTTTGGTAGTGAAAACGGGATCGAGAATTTAGCGAATTTTCGCTAAATTCTCGTATTTTTGACTCATATGAAGACAACAACACAAAGTGATCGGATTATCTTCGGCTTAAAAGTAAGACAATTGCGGCAAGGCAAGCAACTTTCCTTTGCAGATTTGTCCAAATTGGCCAATGTGTCTGTTTCCTATCTCAATGAAATTGAAAAAGGAAAAAAATACCCCAAAGAAGATAAAATCGCATCTTTATCAAAAGCACTGGATGTACCATACGAAGATCTTGTTTCATTAGAGCTCGATAGCAGTATGGCTCCGGTGACGGAATTATTACAATCCAACTTTCTCAATGAACTGCCTTTGGATATTTTCGGCATCGAATTGGCAAAGGTTGTTGAGATCATCGCCAGTGCTCCCTCCAGGGTAGGGGCTTTCATTTCTACCTTGTTGGAGATCTCCAGGAATTATGCCCTCAAGAACGAACACTTTTATTTTGGTGCGTTGAGGTCTTACCTGGAATTGCACAACAACTTCTTTTTGGATCTGGAAGAAAAAGTTGATGCGTTTAAAAGTCAGTATAAGCTGGCACCTGATCAACCTGTTTCCGGAAAGGATTTAAAAATGGTTTTGGAAACAACTTTCGGATACACGATCAAGGAAGATGGTTTGTCGGAAATGAAGGAATTGCAGGGAATGAGATCTGTTTTTTTATCCAAAAAAAAGCATTTGCTTTTGAATGATAACCTGAGTGAGGCTCAGAGAACTTTTCAATATGGAAAAGAGATCGCTTTTAATTATCTGCAGTTGGAAGAACGCGCAGGAGCGTCCTCCTTACTGCAGCCAAAAACTTTTGAGGAGGTACTCAACCACTCTAAAGCTATTTATTTTTCGGTGGCATTGAGGGTTCCTTTAAAACCATTTGTTGACGATATTTCTCAGTTTTTCAATACTTCCCATTGGTCGGGCCAGGCTTTGTTGAATTTGCTTGAGCAATATGAAGCTTCTCCGGAGATCATCTATCACAGGCTGACAAACGTACTGCCTCAGTTTTTTGGAATAAAAAAATTATACTTCCTAAGAATTACTTTTGACCACCTGGAAGCCAGATATAAGATAGATCGGGAGTTACATTTATCCTATCGGCATCCGCCCCACAGCAACAGCTTGTCAGAACATTATTGTCGGAGATGGATTGCCGTTTCTTTATTGAAAGAACTGGAAGAAAGCCAGGGTAGAGGAGAAGATGTCCAGGCCCTCGCTCGTGCTCAGCGTTCCCATTATGCGCATACTGATGAGGAGTATCTGAATCTCACCATAGCCAGACCCGGACATCCAGGACAAGGGCAAAATGTCAGTGTGACCATCGGTATGCTTATCGATGAAAATCTTAAAAAACAGGTAAGGTTTTTAAATGATCCGAATATAAAAACCAAAATCGTCAACAGAACCTGCGAAAGGTGCAGCGTTGAAGATTGCCGCGAACGCGTAGCAGAACCTGTGATTATTCAAAATCGACAGAAGCTCTACCGGGTTCAGCAACTAATCCGGAATCTGGATAAATAAAATTTATTTTTTACCGGGCCTTGCACGGTAAAAAAATGTTGTTTACATTTGCATTAACCAAACGGTTAAATTATTTAGTTAATGAATGAAAAACAAGATACAGAATCGATCATTAAGGAGGCAGCCAAGGAGGTTTTTCTTCAGAAAGGTTACTATGGAGCACGGATGCAGGATATTGCCGACAAAACAGGTTTTAACAAAGCCTTGCTTCACTATTACTTTCGTTCCAAAGAAAAGTTATTTGATGTAATATTTTTTGAGCAGTTCGGAAAAATGATTGAGCAAGTCAAAGAGGGGTTGGAGGGGGAGATGAATTTGCATGATAAGATTGAGTTTTTCATTGATAATTATATAGGGATGTTGGAGGAAAATCCTTATTTGCCGCTGTTTGTGATCAACGAGTTGAGTAGGAATCCGGATCGCTTTATAGATAAAATCAAAAGTTTTAAAGTTCATACCGGGGCAGTTTCGATATTAGGTATGATGATGGAAGCAATGGAAGAAGGGGTAATTAAAAAATATCAGCCTTTTCATTTATTGATGAATATAATGTCTTTATCCGTTTTCCCTTTTGTTGCCAAACCTATGATAAAGGCGATCGTAAGTATAAATGAGGAGGATTGGAAAATGATTATGGCGGAAAGAAAGGAACAAGTCAAAACTTTTGTCTTTAACGCACTAGAGGTATAAAACAATTGTAAAACACATAAAATTCGATCATGCAGAAAGTTAAATTATTACTCTTTTTTGTGCTATTCGTTGTGCTGGCGGCTTGTGATAATAACAATAGCGTTGAGACTGGTATAGAAGCCGAAAAAACTTCCGAATCCAAGAAGGCTACAAGAGCAACCATGATGCCTGGTGTTGATAATTCTGCGGCCACAGTTGTCGATGAATTAACTGTTCAGCTGGATGAAGGAAAAAAATGGAAGGCTAATGTCGAAACTTCCCAGGGTATCAACAAAATGATGGCCAGTGTAAAAAAGGCTATTTCGAAAGACATCGCTGAATTGGAAGATTACAGGGCATTAGGAGCTGCTTTGCAAACAGATTTTAATGAAATTTTTCAAAAGTGTACCATGACAGGAGAAGCTCATGAACAATTACATAATTTCCTGTTGCCCATGGTGGATATGGTGAAAACTTTCGAACAAAAAGATCTGGTGGCTTGTGAAAAGACACTTCCTGAGATAAAGCAACACCTGGGAAGTTACTATGATTATTTTGAATAAACTTCTGATGAGAGGAGGAGGTTGATTTGTCTTCCTCTCATTTTTTTGCCTGCCATTTAACCAAATAGTTAAATCAAAAAATTAAATTGATGAAGTCAGTAACTATTTTTTTTGGATCACTGCTTTTGCTGATTGTCCATCTGCATGAATTAAAAGCTCAGCAGGAGATTTCCCTTGAACAATGCTACGAGTGGGCGGAAGCATATTATCCGCTCGCAAAACAGAAAGGATTGAATGAGCAATACGCTCAAATCCGGTTGGATATCATTGAAGCGGAGAAAAAGCCGAGCGTATCCTGGAACGCCCAGGCCAGCATCCAGACAGAGGCATTGAAGATCAACTTTCCGTTCCCGGGGGTGGAAGGGATAGAGTTGCCACCATATCGCGCTCAAACAACACTTGATGCGGGCTATTTGCTTTACGATGGTGGATTAAATGAGGCCAGAAAAGCACTCGAGATGTCATCCCTTGCCGCTAATAATCAGGCCATTAAAGTGGAGTTGTATCAGATCAAGGATCGAATTGACCAATATTTCTGGGGACTTGTGCTTTTGGAAATTCAGGACAGCATTTTAGTGAATGCGGGTCAAACACTGACGTCTAAAATGCAATCTTTGGAAGCTGCCGTAAAATACGGAGTGGTTTTGCCATCACAATTAAAAAGACTTGAGGTGGAAAACCTCAAACTGGAAGCACATCGTGAAACCGTTGCCGGGCAAAGAAACAGTCTGCTTGCTTTGCTTTCGGAAGCGACAGGAACAGAGATCAGTTATCCCGTTGCTTTAGTCCGGCCGGAGTTGACTTCGGAGGTGTTGACTACGTCTTTGGAGCGTCCCGAGCAGGCATTGTTCGATTTTCAGAAGCAACAGATCCTGTCCAATAACGCCATGTTGGATGCCAAAAAGAAACCTAAAGTCAGCGCTTTTGTCCAGGCAGGTGTGGGATATCCTAATCCGCTGAATTTTGTGGAGGATGAAATAAGCCCCTTCGCCATAGGTGGTGTAAAATTTTCCTGGAATATCCTGGATTGGGGAGTGACGGATAAGCAAAAACAAGCCCTCCGGTTGCAGGCGGAAATGGTTGATAACAAAAGAGAAACGTTTGAATTCAACCTCAATGCCCTGAATGGAAAATACAGGGAAGAGGTTACTGCCCTGGAGAAGCAACTGGTAAAGGACAACGCCATTGCTGAATTGCAGCAGGAGATCCTGGATGATTATGCATCCCAACTGGATAATGGGGTTATTACGGCAACAGATTATGCCATACAATTGAACGAAGGTATCCAGGCTCAACTACAGTTGAAAATGCACCAATTACAAATACAGCAACTCAAATCCGAATACCTGACTAAAATGGGTAGATAGGTGGTTGGTGGGGAGGATGAGGATGTTTAAGATTAATAAAAACCATTTGGAATACTTGAATCTATTTGAAACAACTTGAAACAAAAAAATAAAGAGATGTATAAATACGGTTTAATGCTATCATTCTTTGCCATGTTAATTTTGGGCTCCTGCACAAACGATGAAAAACGCGCTGATGCCTATGGCAATTTTGAATCAACTTCCACCATTGTCAGTGCTGAAGCAAATGGGAAATTACTGTTTTTCCCGGTAGAGGAAGGACAAAATCTTAAGGCGGGAGCCCTTATTGCTATTGTAGATACCACAGCATTGGTTTTGCAAAAGCAACAATTACTTTCCAGGATCAAAACGATCAGAGCCAAAACCCAGGATCCCGGACCACAGATTGACATTTTCAAAGAACAAAAGGCAACCCTGCTTTATGAGCAGGATCGCGTGAAAAAATTGTTGGCTGATAATGCGGCCACACCGAAGCAGCTCGATGATATCAAAGCCCAGGTCGCCATCGTTGATAAGCAGATTGATGCCGCCCAAAGGCAGGCAAAATTAGCCAATACCGGGATCCTGAGCGAGATTGATCCTGTACTGGCCCAGATTGAAGTGCTGGAAGAGCAAATCAGGAAGTGTTATGTTTATAATCCTGTAGACGGAACGGTGTTGACCAAATTAGCTGAACCATCTGAGATCGTTGCTTTTGGAAAACCCCTGTACCGGATAGCTAATCTGGAAACGCTCACTTTGAGAGCATTTGTCAGCGGAAATCAGTTGAGTAGTGTGAAATTAGGCCAGGAAGTAGAGGTGCTTACTGATGGCCCCGCTGAAACCATGAACAGCCAAAAAGGAACGGTTAGCTGGGTGGCCGACAATGCCGAATTTACGCCCAAAAGCATTCAAACCAAAGAAGAGCGTGTCAACCTTGTTTACGCCATTAAGGTCAAAGTCAAAAATGATGGCTCCCTGAAAATAGGCATGCCCGGAGAGGTTAATTTTAAAGTAGAATAGAAATACTGTTTTTCCAAACAATAGTATTTCTGAAAACCAGCAACAAAGACATGCAAAATCAACATGCCATAATAGTTAACAACATCAGCAAAACCTACGGAGAGGTGGTAGCCCTAAAAGAGGTCAGTTTTGACGTTAAGCGAGGGGAAGTATTTGGCTTGATAGGTCCTGACGGAGCTGGAAAAACAACCTTGTTCAGAATTCTGACCACTTTAATCCTCGCCGATTCCGGAGAGGCCGTGGTTGAGGGTAAGGATGTTGTCCAGGATTTTAAAAAACTCCGGAAAACCATCGGATATATGCCGGGCCGGTTTTCTCTTTATCAGGATCTAACGGTGCTGGAAAACCTGGAGTTTTTTGCTACCATTTTCGGGACCACCATTGCAGAAAACTACGATTTGGTGAAAGAGATCTACCAGCAAATCGAACCTTTCCGCAATCGTCGCGCCGGACAGCTTTCTGGAGGAATGAAACAAAAACTGGCGCTATCCTGTGCCTTGATCCATAAGCCCGAAGTATTGTTCCTCGACGAACCTACAACGGGGGTGGATGCAGTGTCCAGAAGTGAATTCTGGGATATGCTGGGCAGGCTGAAGGAAAAAGGGATTACCATTTTGGTATCAACGCCTTATATGGATGAGGCCGGTCGGTGTGACAGGATTGCCCTGGTTCAAAAAGGGCAAATTCTATCCATTGATACCCCGGAAAATGTCAGGGCGCAATACGGACACAATCTTTATGCTGTTTCTTCCAATAACAGGTTCAGGTTGTTGAAAGACCTCCGGGCATTTGACCAATCGGAATCAGTATTTTCTTTTGGTCACAAAATGCATTTATCAACACGGGAGCAGTTGGATGAGCAGCTTTTGCATAAGTATCTGAAAGGACATGGACATGGAGACATTCAAATTGAAAGCATTACCGCAGGAATTGAAGATTGTTTTATGGAACTCCTGAGAGAGGGAGGTTGAGCAAAAATCATGGGTTTGAAATCATGAATTGCGGAATTTTCAGAACAGGGTCAGTGGGCAGAACTGGTAAGTAATTAATCAATTTGAATAGGCAGTTTTTCAAAAAAAGCTTAAATATTTTAAACGTGGAATACGCAATAACGGCAAAGCATTTAACCAAGAAGTTTGGCAGTTTTACAGCGGTAGATGCCATTACTTTTGAAGTAAAACCAGGTGAGATATTTGGATTCCTAGGGGCCAATGGAGCCGGAAAAACAACTGCCATGCGTATGTTGACCGGTTTGTCCATGCCTACATCCGGTGAGGCTACGGTGGCCGGCTTTGATGTGTACAAAGAGCAGGAAAAGATCAAGCACAATATCGGTTACATGAGTCAGAAGTTTTCCCTTTACGAAGATATGACCATTGTGGAGAACATAAACTTTTACGGCGGTATTTACGGGATGTCCCGAAAGGATATAAAAACCAAAACCAGAGCGTTAATTGATGACCTTCAACTCGGAAAATTTGCCAAACAGAGAACAGGTTCATTGCCACTTGGGTGGAAACAAAAACTTGCTTTTTCGGTCGCACTTTTCCACAGCCCCAAAATCGTTTTTCTGGATGAACCCACGGGAGGAGTCGATCCTATTACCCGAAGGCAGTTTTGGGAAATGATCTATCAGGCTTCCCAAAATGGCATCACTGTTTTTGTTACTACCCACTACATGGATGAGGCCGAGTATTGCGATCGGGTTTCGATCATGGTAGACGGGGTCATTGCCGCTATGGATACTCCCCAACAACTAAAACAACAATATGGTGCCGAAGTCATGGATGAAGTTTTTTTGAAATTGGCGAGAGGGTGATTCAGTTGGCAGTAACAGGATAAGATTGAAAGCGATTAAGCTCCTTAAAACCAGTAACCAGTAACCAGTAACCAGCATGAAAGTATTTTTAGCATTCGTCAAAAAGGAATTTTTCCATATTCTGCGCGACAGGAGGACGTTATTCATTCTTATCGGCATGCCCGTAATGCAGGTATTGTTGTTTGGCTATGCAGTCACCAATGAGTTCAGAGGCGCTTCACTGGTGGTGTTGGATCATTCAAGGGATGATTTGAGTATAGAGTTAACACAGCGCCTGGAATCCAGCGGCCATTTCGAAATTTTTCAGACGGTCAGCTCAGAAGGAGATATTCATGATGCATTTAAAGCCGGAAGGATTAAACTGGCGATCGTCATTCCCAATGATTTTTCAAAACAGTTTTCAGCGGGAGGGCAAGTGCCCATTCAAGTCATAGCTGACGGCACTGATCCCAATACCGCAACGATGCTCATCAATTATGCTTCGATGATGCTGGGGCATTTTCAACAAGAAAAACAGCAAGGGGAATCGATGCCATTTGCGATTAATGTCGAAACACAAATGGTTTACAATCCCGAGCTCAAAAGTGTTTATATGTTCGTGCCCGGGGTGATGACCATGATTTTGTTACTGATCTCTGCTTTGATGACCTCACTGACCTTGGCAAGAGAAAAAGAACTGGGTACGATGGAGTTATTACTCGTGTCCCCGCTGCCACCGCTATTGATCATTTTTGGGAAAGTTACGCCCTACATACTGCTGGCTATGATCATTGGATTTATGATATTATCTATGGGGGTATTCGTTTTTGGAGTACCCATCATTGGTAGCCTTTTCCTCCTCTTCCTGGTAAGTGTTTTGTTCATCATTACCAGCCTGGCTCTGGGTATATTTATTTCCTCCAGGACCGACAATCAACAAACGGCTATGCTCCTGTCCATGATTGGCTTGATGATGCCAACCATGTTGTTGTCCGGGTTCATTTTTCCGATAGAAAGTATGCCATGGTTGTTACAGGGTATTTCTTACATCGTTCCTGCGAAATATTTCATTGTCATATTAAAGGATATCATGTTAAAAGGCAGTCCAATTTACTTCATATGGACGGAAGTCGCCTTTTTGACGGTCGTGGCCTTTCTGTTTCTCGGATTGAGTCTGAAGAATTTCAAACTACGTTTAGAATGATTTCACAGCACTTGAGAATTTTGAAGTAATCATGCAAAATTGAAATTAAATGCGGACCATACTGATCATAATAAAAAAGGAATTACTACAGATTTTCAGGAATAAGGCCATGTTGCCGATCCTTACAGTAATTCCTTTGGTACAACTTATTTTATTGTCATTTGCGGCTACCAACGAAGTGAAAAATCTGAATCTGGTAGTGCACGATGCCGACCGTTCGGACTATTCGAGAAAGTTGCGGGATAAAATGATATCCTCGGGTTATTTCGTACTCAGAGCCCAGACGGACGATATGGCTTTGGCAGATGAAATCCTCCAAAAAGATGAGGCAGATATAATTATGGACATTCCCCCTGGATTTGAAAGGTCTCTTTTAAAGGATCAGGAAGCTACCATTCAGTTGCGCACGAATGCCATCAACGGGATGAAAGGAGGTTTGGCAGGTTCGTACGCAGCTACCGTAATACGGGATTTTAACAGGCAAATTTTGCCGGAAGCACTGAGGACAGCTGCTGTTCGAGTGGAAAAGATGCCAGGATTCAACATTACTTTTTCGAATTGGTATAATCCAACACTGGACTTCAAAGTCCTGATGGTTCCCGGAATTTTGGCAGGTCTTGTTACTATTCTGACAACCATTTTGTCAGGCATGAATGTGGTGCGTGAACGAGAGTTGGGAACCATTGAGCAAATTAATGTGACACCGATAAAAAAATATCAGTTTATCATTGGAAAATTATTGCCTTTCCTTTTAATTGGACTTTTCGACCTCGCGCTGGGTTTGGTCTTTGCGAAGCTGTTGTTCAATATACCAATGGTGGGTAATTTGTGGCTGGTTTTCGCATTTTGTGTGGTGAATATCATTGCTATTCTGGGGGTGGGACTATTTATTTCCACGACTGCCAATACGCAGCAGCAGGCCATGTTTGTCTCTTTTTTCTTCATGATGATCTTTCTGCTTATGGGAGGTTTGTTTACGCCTTTGGAAAGTATGCCGGAATGGGCCAGGTATTTTGCCATTCCAAATCCTTTGGCTCATTTTGTGGAGGTGATGCGAAAGGTAATGCTTAAGGGAAGTGGATTCCAGGATATAAAATATCATTTTATTACTATGGGAATCCTGGCGGTGATTATTAATTCACTGGCCGTATTGTCTTATCGGAAGCGGGGGTAATAAGCTTGAACTAAAACAGGGCCTGTCTTGAAGCATGCCTTAAGGTTAGCCCCTGTTTTACAATATAGATATTCTAATTGACCGGTGGCTGGTACTGCCCCCTGCCAATGGAATTAACTCTCTTCATCGTAATACAAAGTATAAAACTTCATTCCACGGGCATCATCATAACCTTGTTCCATTCGACTTTCATTGCCGTGAACGTAAACATGGAAGTTTTTATCCAGTTTGATTACACTGCGAAAACGTCTTTTGACGTCTTTGAAAGCATTGTTGGAAATTTCAAAATTATCAGCGACGGGAATGTCGGTTTCCTGGGTGTAGCTTTCTTTGTAGGACTTAAAAGTTTCTGCGGTATCGGGATTTGAAAAAACTTCCGATTCAAAAGTGGCGCTGTCGAAGAATTCATTTTGTGCGAAATAAGCAACGGTATTGTTCTTGACTTCAATTTGCTCATTGGTGCTGATCTCGTCATTGGTTTCAGCGAAATGGCGACACATGTCGAGATAGTTTTGGGTATAATGGTAATTATCTTCTCTTTGTTTAATACTCAAAAAAGCTGTTTTCCAGTATTCGGCCTCCTTGGATTTGGTATCCACGATGCTCACCAGATAACCCTCACTTTTTTCGGTATTGAAAATCAGGCACCCCTTATCCAGTTTGTTAATGTTCACACCGCTTTCAAAACCAATTTCAAAACCGTCATCTTTTTCATCAACCTTCAAATAAGTGTCTTTATTCTCTGTTTTGAATAATCCGATGGCATCCACCAGCTCGTCTTCGACAACACAATCCTTCAACAGGACGACATAAAATTCACCGCCGTTGATCTTTGGGTGGTTGGATTGCTCGTACAAATGGCGACTGATATTTTTAGATTGATCAAGCAGTAAATCAGGTTGCTCGAAAATTTTGGAAGCAAAGGCATAAATCTCATTTAATTCAATATCAGTGCTGTGGCTAAAATGATAAAAAATATCATTTTTAAACGGCGACAAAAAATATTTCAGCAAAAGGTCTCTCATGAGTTCACTGCCTATTCGCAATTCATCTTCAGAAAACTTTATGCCTTCTTCCCGTGATTTATTACCTACTTTATGAACATAGGTTTTGCTCAGTCTTACATCTGAAAAATCGATCATTGTTGATATTTTTACCACATAGGCACATAGTAATTAAGTTCGCTTTATGTGCTAGGTGTCTTTATGTTTCAAATTAAAGTTCTGCTTTCAAAAACCGCCCGGTATGGCTTGTTTTGTGTTTGGCTACCTGCTCCGGGGTGCCTTTACAAACGATGGTACCGCCACCGCTTCCCCCTTCGGGGCCAACGTCAATGATATAATCTGCTACCTTGATGACGTCCATGTTATGTTCGATCACAACAATGGTGTTTCCCTTCTCAACCAGCTTGTTCAAAACATCCAAAAGGTGACGGATATCTTCAAAATGAAGACCTGTTGTAGGCTCGTCGAGTATGTAAATGGTATTCCCGGTATCTCGCTTCGATAATTCTTCCGCCAGTTTTACCCGTTGCGCTTCTCCTCCGGAAAGGGTGGTCGCTTGCTGGCCCAGGGTGATATATCCCAGGCCCACCTCATTGAGTGTTTTAACCCTTCTGAAAATTTTAGGAATGGGCTTAAAAAAATCTACTGCTTCCTCCACCGTCATATCGAGGACATCACTGATGGATTTACCTTTGTAAAGCACCTCTCTTGTTTCGCGGTTGTATCTGAGCCCCATACATTTTTCACAATGTACGTATACATCAGGCAGGAAGTTCATCTCTATCACTCTCATGCCGGATCCCTGGCATTCTTCACAACGACCTCCCTTGACATTAAAGGAAAATCTCCCGGGTTTGTATCCCCGGATCTTGGCTTCAGGCAATTCTGAAAACAACTTTCGGATATCCGTAAACAGTCCTGTATAGGTGGCGGGATTGGAACGTGGGGTTCTGCCAATGGGAGACTGATCGATTTCAATGACCTTATCCAGGTTTTCCAATCCTTCAATGGATTTAAAGGGCAGTGGTTTGCCCAGGCTTTTGTGAAATTCTCGTCGCAAAATAGGATAGAGGGTCTCGTTGACCAGGGAAGATTTTCCACTGCCCGATACCCCGGTGATGCAACAGAATACTCCCAGGGGTATTTTAAGTTCTACATTTTGGAGGTTATGTCCAACAGCACCTTTTAATTTGAGGTATTTCCCATTGCCTTTGCGTCTGTTGCTGGGAATCTCAATAGATTTTCTATTGGTCAGATAATCTGCTGTGAGCGTATGAACATTTTTCAGGAATTCTTTTGGTTTTCCGGCTCCGACCAATTCTCCACCGTGTTTCCCTGCGCCAGGCCCAAGGTCGATGAGGTAGTCGGAAGCCAGCATGATATCTTTGTCGTGTTCTACCACCAATACTGAATTACCGATTGTCGTAAGTTCCTTGAGGGCTTCGATGAGTTTCTGGTTGTCTCTTTGATGAAGGCCGATACTTGGTTCATCGAGAATGTAGGTGACTCCTGTTAATTGGGAGCCGATCTGGGTGGCCAGTCTGATGCGTTGGGCTTCTCCCCCGGAAAGTGTTCTTGCAGGCCGGTCGAGCGCCAGGTAGTTGAGCCCTACGTGCAACAGAAACCTCAACCGGAAACGAATTTCTTTCAGGATTTCGGTGGCGATGACCAGCTGGCGATCAGAAAGGTGATTCTCTATATCTTCCATCCAGTCACTCAATTCATTGAGATCCATGGCGGACAGGTCAGCAATGTTTTTACCATTCAGTTTGAAATGCAGGGCTTCCTGTTTCAGCCTTTGTCCCTGGCATTCCGGGCATTCGTCTATCATCATGAACTCTTCGACCCATCCTCTTATTTTTTCAGAAGTGGAGTTTTTATACCAATGGGTCAGCATGTTGATCAGGCCCTGGTCAGCCAGATCGTAGGAGTAATCGTTGTGCGGATTGGTTTTGATGTTAAAACCATCATCTCCACCATGCAAGATGGTATGCAGTGCTTTTTTAGGAACGTCCTTCAGCGGTGTGGAAAAAGTAAATTTATATTTTTTGGCAATGGCCCTAAGCTGTTTGAAGGTCAGGTTGTCTCTGACTTCACCAAAAGGGGCAATACCCTGATCATTGATACTTTTGTCGTAATCGGGGATCACTTTTTCCATATCCACCGCATTGACTTTGCCAAGTCCTTTACAAGCCTGACAATAACCGTAGGGCGAGTTGAAAGAAAAAGAATTCGGTGATGGTTCATCGTATGATATCCCGGATTCCGGATCCATCAGGTGTTTGCTAAAGGTAGCTACTTTCCCGGTATCAAATTCCATGACCAATAATAAACCATTACCCAGTTTGAGGGTGGTGTCAACAGATTCATTAAAACGGTCGTTGTGTTTGGACTCCATTTTCAGGCGGTCAACGACAACTTCAATGTCATGGACCTTATAACGATCCACCTGCATGCCCGGAGTGATTTCAACAATTTCTCCGTCTACACGCATCCGGGTATACCCCTGTTTTCGGGTGTATTCGAAGAGTTCCCGGTAATGCCCTTTACGACCTTTTACCAGAGGAGCGAGTAAGGCTATTTTTTTCCCGCCATACTGGGTGAGGATATGATCCTTCATCTGCGCTTCAGTGTATTTGATCATCTTCTTCCCCGTGACATGGGAGTAGGCATCTCCTGCCCTGGCAAAAAGCAAACGCAGGAAATCATAGACTTCGGTTACCGTACCCACGGTAGATCTTGGGTTACGGCCTGTTGTTTTTTGTTCTATGGATATTACCGGGCTGAGCCCCGAAATTTTTTCCACATCCGGGCGTTCCATTTCGCCGATAAACTGACGGGCATAGGCGGAGAAAGTTTCCATATAGCGGCGTTGTCCCTCAGCGAATATCGTGTCAAAAGCCAGAGAAGATTTGCCACTGCCACTGATACCAGTGATGACGACGAGTTGGTTACGGGGAATTTGCAGATCAATGTCTTTGAGGTTGTGAACGCGGGCACCGATAACTTCGATGAAATCGTCTGAAAAATCACTGAGGTCGGGTGTGTTGTTTTTTGTCATAGATCCCTTTACGTTTATTGCTGAACAAATAGTGATCGGCGCTTGTTTTACGATTGGAACACAAACAGCAAAAATAGCGAAATTTTGTAGGAAATTGGAGCATAAAATTATTGTCATCCCGATTACCTTTCCGAAATTGAGCTAACCTTTTCGGTCAAATCTGTTGTTTTGTTAATAATATGGAACAGGATACCTCAATCAAAGCAATTGACCTGTAAGAAAAACTGCCAGGTATATGAAACTAAAAATATTGTTTATCAGCATAGCCAGTTGTCTGGGCATGGCGGCCTTGATGGCTCAGGTACCCTTTACCTGTCAGGGGCAATATTTTTTAAGCCTTTCGCCAACAGTGACCAGTAATTCAGGTCTATATCTCGTTGAGATCGACCCTGTAACCGGCAATACTGTTTTTGACCCCATTGCCACTTCTGTAGGCGCAACGGTCAACGCCATGGGCTACCGGAGTACGGATAATTTTATTTACGGCGTTAACCCGATAACACTGGAACTTCATCGTGTCGGGCAGGACGGTGTAGCTCAATCCCTGGGTATTCCCAACGGGATTATTACCAACGGTTTTGCCTATTATGCAGGAGATGTCACCCCTGATGGGAATTTCCTCGTTTTACTGGGGCAGTCCAGTTTTAATGGTGTTACAGGTTATCTGGCATTTGTCGATCTTAACTCTCCGAATTATCAGGTTACCTCGCTCAATCTCGTCAATCCGCTTTCCGGGATTTACGATATTGCGTTCGATCCTTATACGGGAGAACTGTATGGGTTCAGTACCGGAGATGCCCGCCTGGTAAAAATTGATCCGGAAACGGCAACCGTCAGTAGTGGATTTCCCTTCCAGCCGCAGGTAAATCAACTGGGAGCAATATTTTTTGATGTTTCCGGAAATTTATTCGGCTATGGTACCATCGATGGTCAAAACACCCTGGTGGGTATTGATAAAGAAACCGGGATTATGACCTCTCTGGCTAACGGACCGCCCTCCGGAGGAGAAGATGGTTGTTCCTGTCCCTATACCATAGACCTTCAAAAAACAGTTTCCACAGATGTGGCCCTTCCCTGTACACAAGTGGTTTATACTTTTATTATTTCAAATGGTTCAGGGATAATGCAAACCGGCCTTCAGTTGACAGATGTTATGCCCGAAAGCTTTGAGGTTTTGGAGATTTTGTCTAACCCTTTTGGTGGTACGGAAACCATAAACGACCATGTTTTTGACATCCTCAATATGAGTGTCCCGGCTGGCATTGATACCATACAGGTTTTGGTGGAAATCGGGCAGGAGGCATTGGGCGAATATCAAAATCAGGCCATATTGACGGGGTTACCTCCCGCGCTGGGTGATGTGGTTTATTCTGATTATCCGGAAACCATCGTCTCTCCGGACAGCACCCCCATCCTGATCAATCCGCTGGACATCACTTTTATTGAAGAAGAGTATGCTATTTGTCCCGGAGATTTTGAAATCCTCGACATCACTCTGTACGGTGTCGATTACCTGTGGAGTGATGGATATGAATTTCCGATCAGAGTACTGGACGAACCAGGAGATTATTCCGTTACCGTTACCTCTGGCTGTGATCAGGTGGTTGCAGATTTTACAGTAACTCAGGAGCTCCAGTTTACTTATCTCGAAGAGCAATATTATATATGTGAAAATGAACCCTTACTGCTTGATGTATCCCCATATGGAGATATTTACCTGTGGGATAATGGTTCTGAGGAGCCGCAGCGGATCATAGAAGAAGTAGGTATGTATGCCGTTACGGTTTATGATGGCTGTGACGTATCCGTCATTGATTATGAAGTTTTAAAAGAAGATTTCTTTGTAGATATCATTCAGGAGGCTGTTCAGATAGATCTTGGTAATTCCGTTCCTGTAAATGCTACCTATTTCGCTGGAGAAGCTCCGGTTACATTTTCATGGGTTGATCCATTGGGCAATAGCCTTTCCTGTACAGATTGTGTATCAACAATAGCTACTCCGCTTGACGATGTCATTTACACCTTGTTGATGGCTGTGGAAAACGGTTGCGTTTATCAGGATTCTATCGCTGTGGATGTCTGGAAAGACCGGTCTGTTTATATTCCGAATGCCATCAGTCCCAATGGGGATGGCATCAATGAGTTCTTTTATGTGCAAAGTGAGCTGAATAACCTGGAAGTTGCCAAAATGAGTATTTTTGACCGTTGGGGTAATCTCGTATTTATGACGGAAAATATTCCCGTCAACCAGGAAAGTGCTGGCTGGAATGCCGAATACAACGGACAACCCGTACAAAGTGGTGTGTACGTCTATATGATCGAATTGAAATTTATCGACGGGTTTGTGCGGCTGAAGAAGGGGGATGTGACGGTTATACGATAGTTACTGGTTACAAGTTGCTGGTTGCTGGTTAGCACACCAGCAACCAGCAACTTGCAATCAGATCAATCCTCAATATCCAAAAGATCATCTATCCTCGAAAGCACGTCCATATAATGGAATTCTGTTGCTTCATCAGAAGTCCTTTTAATGGCCTTCTCAAGTTTTTCCCTCAATTTCATCAGCGAGCCTTTGGCAGCAGATTTGACGTCAGTAGCATCCATGCTATTATCGCTGTCTTTGATCAGTTTGAACATCAGTTCAACATGTGCTTTTTGAAGGTTTCTGCGGTAGACATCGACCCTGGCATTGGTGTTTACTTCTGACCAGATGCCGTTTTGCACATCTCTGAACAAGTCAATCAGGCTATAGCTTTTTTTAGCAGCAATCTCCCCTTCGATCAGCCGTTTCATGCGGTTGGTTTCGAAGAGTTGGTTCAGGGTGGAAGTTTGGAGTCCTTTGATCCTGTCAACACTGCTCCCCCCTATACGTTGTTGGATGTCAGCATTTATTAACCACTCAGGTGTCTGGAATAATTGCCTGTTGAGGAATTTCACAGCTTCTCTCTGTTTCTCCGCTGGAACAGTAGTAAATACCACACCTTCCTCATCCGCAGTTTTTCGGTATTCGTAAACACCACCCACTACGGTTCTTACATGCCGCATATACCGACCCATTTGGGAGAATACTGCATTGTACATCTCTTCCAATTGGCTAAAATCCTTACCGTCCTGTTTGGACCACACCATCAGTTCCGGAACCATGCGTTTCAGGTTGTTGATACCCATTTCGCTGGCATAAACAGCATCATCCCCGAGATCTTCCGTTTGTGATGTAGGGTCAGCAGGATTGCCTCTCTGCTGTCCATAGCGATAGATCGGGTTGCCGGCTTTTTCTTTAACCCATTCATTGAGGGTTGTTGCTTCCTCATCCGCAGTTTTTACATCAGGGAGTAATTTATAACCATAATAGATCGACCAGTCGTCGTAATCACCAATGCCCGGGTAGAAGTTCTCCACACCATCTTCCGGCTGAGCAATATAGTTGAACCTGGCATAGTCCATGATAGAAGGGGCTGTACCATGCGTGGTTGTGAAGTTCTTGCTCCTTAGGGAATCCACCGGATATGCAACCGAAGATCCCATATTGTGTGGGAGACCCAGGGTATGGCCAACCTCGTGAGCAGCCACAAAACGGATCAGTTGTCCCATAACTTCATCGTCGAAATCTACGGCTCTTGCTGCCGGATTCACTGCGGCCGTTTGCACCAGGAACCAGTTGCGCAAAAGGCTCATTACATTGTGATACCAGATGATATCACTTTCCAGGATTTCCCCGGTTCGGGGATCGTGAACATGGGGCCCCATCGCGTTTTGAATTTCTGTCGTCACATAACGCAATACCGAATAACGCACATCCTCAGGACTCCAGTCCGGATTTTCTTCTTTGGAGGGGGCTTCCATACCCATGATGGCATTTTTGAATCCGGCTTTTTCAAAACTTGCCTGCCAGTCGTTTATCCCCTGGATCAAATAAGGAACCCATTTTTTAGGGGTCGCCGGATCGATGTAGTAAACGATAGGCTTGACAGGTTCCACCAACTCACCACGGAAGTAGGCTTCCGGGTCCTTGGGTTCAAGCCGCCATTTGGTGATATACCTGCGTTTGGCAGCCCTTTGTTCGTCTACACCATAGTCGGTTTGCTGGATGGAAAAATAACCTACACGCCCGTCGTAATACCTGGGGATCATAGGTTCTTTGGGCAGGCGAATGAACGATTGATTCATCCCCACGGAAAGTGTTTCTGTTTGTTGATTGTCGGGTAATTTTTTACCCTTGTAAGTGAGTAC
Organism: uncultured Bacteroidota bacterium; assembly: GCA_942492125.1. Taxonomy (GTDB): domain Bacteria; phylum Bacteroidota; class Bacteroidia; order Chitinophagales; family Saprospiraceae; genus BCD1. The sequence goes on along the minus strand of CALODM010000031.1, from coordinate 224,026 downwards.
ATGCCGCACTTCCACATTGTCCGGGAAGGCTTTCATGTATTCCACGAAACTCCGTTTTTTATCAAGTCCGCTGATCTGAAAGTTTTTGCGTTGCTGCTCACTGAGCGCTCCGATCATTGGCACGTCAGTGGTGAAAAAAGGCGTAGCTTCAATCACATAAGCCGTACTGTCTTTGGATAGCGTTTTTATCATGAAAACTTCAATAACGGGTTCGAAATTGTTGTTTTTTACAGATTGATAAATCGGTTTTTCAAAGCTGGCAACACTGTTGTAGGAAACAGACCTTAAAACGAGGGTATTGTCTTTTTTTTGCCATCGAATAACCTGCTGTGGTCGTGAACGCATACCGGCTCCTCCAAAGTTCAGGTTCTTGACGTGGCCGGAAATACGGCTCACGATCAGCAGCTCTTCTTCGAGCAATTCCTCCTTTATCTCAAAGTAGTATATGTTGTCAATTTTGTGGATGTCGAAGAGGCCTTTAAATGTTGTGGCCTTGTCGGTTATCAGTTCATCGTACGGGTGTTTTTCTTCCTTTTCTTTTGCTTCATTTTCATCAAATTCTTCCTGTGCAAAAATGAATGCAGGCAAAAGGAAAAAGATCAAAAAAACATTGAGTGATTTTAGGTAATTGGATCTACGTATCATTTTATAAATATTGGTTAGTTTTTATTATTTTTCCATCTTGAATTTATACAAACGGACCCCGTCTTTTTCCTCATATCCGTCAAAATACCACCCCTTACTTTCGACGATGGCTTTGCCAATCATGCCGACAGCCAATTCCCTTGTTCCCCTTTTGCCTCTTACCTCAAGTTCTTCCTCCAGGGCCAGGCGGAATTCCTTAATGTCTCCCTGATAGGTTTCGATATACATGATGGCGTCTTCAACGGATTCAGCTGCCTGAATATGATCCGGAATTTTGGGCGCACAGGCCACAAAAAGTAAAGCTATAAAAAAGAGTTTTTTCATGGTTGATGATTATATGTGATAATGTTTTTTTCGAAAGTATTTTGTCTCACGTCTTTGGTTTTCCGTATTTACTGCCTTTCCTGGCCGAAGGCAGGCGGAAGGCAGTAAGTGTAGAAAATAAGTCCCGGCATTGCGCAGGTTGTTTCATTAACTGTGTCACGAAATAAATTAATTCTTTATGATTAATAACAATAACGGCACTTTGTACCGCATATGTCGGCGCTGCTCCATTTGAAGCTGTTTCCTGACGCTGTCAGGCAGGACTGGAACCTGGAATTTTTGCGATCCAAGACAAAACCTTCTGCCCTGCACAAATCCTAACTCAAGGTTTCGCCTTTGCTCCTCACCGTCCTATATTTTCTCTTTCTCCCCGACATTGATCAATTGGGTAGCTATAATGGAAATGATACAATATGCCAGAAAGTAATAAAAACCTTCGTGTAATTGCGCGTGTATATTGTCATCTGATTTGGTGGCCAAAAATGCCAGCAAAACACCCACAACGAATACATCTGCCATGGACCATTTACTGATGATGGACACAAACCAATGCAGCAAATTACGTTTTTTTATTTGTTTAAAAAACAGAACGACTAACAAAGTCAGGGCTTTGAATATCGGGACAAGTACGCTGAAAAGTAAAATCAAGTTGGCAACGAGGTTGTTGTCGTTTTCCCAAAGCGTCCTTATGGTTTTCATGATACTTTGGGTACTGTCGTGCAATCCAATTTCTCCGATGATGGGGATTTTGGCGCCGACATAGATGCTCAGTATAGGAAATGTCAGGCCCGGGTAAAGGCAGATCAGGGAAATGATGATCAGGACTATTGCGGCGATGTTTCTGGGTGCCATGTTCGATTTTTTGGACAAAGATATTTATTTCTTTTTGCTGACCCTTAGGAGCGGGATTTTTTGCCCTTGCTCACAGGATTCAATCAGGATATTTAACCGGCGCTGGCGAGTGTCTTCTCTTTTGGCACCCATGACCCAATGGATGGAGCTTCGTTTGTAGGAAGGAGCCAGTTTTTTACTAAAGTATGCCCAGGCCTTTGGCTTGGCTTTCAATTGTTCCATATAAACGGGGGTCAATTCGTGGACCTCTTGTTCAAAGGAATAGACTTTGGTTCTTTTCTCTTTTCTGTTTTCCCATGCTTTGATCCCTGCCGGCCGCATCAGGCCCTTTTCTGTCAGTACTTTTACTTTTTCAATGTTGACGGCACTCCAGATACTCGTCGGCCTCCTGGGGGTGAATCGAATCATATAGCTGACCTCATCTACAGATCTGCGCAAGCCGTCGATCCAGCCATAACAGATGGCTTCATCCACTGATGCTGACCAGGAATAATTGGCGTTGCCGGAATTCTTTTTGTAATATCCCAGCCAAATTTCGTCAGCTTTATCATGGTTTTCCTTGAGCCATTGACGCCATTCGGCTGGATTTTTGAAGAAGGTCGGTTGCATAAAAATTATTTTAATGCCATGATAAAACCGCATCGCCACTAGCGGATAGTCGCAACCTGGTGGTACGGAAATTTCGTTTTTTGAACCAGATCAGTAATTTAGCCAACCGTTTTGCGCCCTCGAAACCTCCGTCTTCAAAAATGGTCAGGATAAATTTCCCCTCAGTACAATTGAGCAAGTAGTTGGAATTGCTGATTCCACCCTCCACCGGCTCAAATGATTCGACCGTTAACTGATAAGCTTTGGCAATTTCGTGTACTTCCGCTTCTGATATTTTTGTGTAAACTGCCATATCATTTTTTTCGAAGATCAAAAACATCCGGTCGCGCATAATGACCAATAACATCGAAGTCGAATTTACTTTTGGCGACCTCCTCGAGTTCAAGATCGGCAGTGATAATGGTCTCTTTATTGTAAGTAGGGCCTGCAAGAACTTCCCCCAAAGGAGAGATAAGAGCGCTTCCGCCCCGGCATAGGATATCCGGCTCTTGCTCGATCTCTTTTTGTAAAAAATCAGGATAATCTGCCTTGGTGACAAACTGGTTGCATCCAATGACATAGCAGCGCCCTTCACAGGCAATGTGCACAAGGGTCGATGTCCAGGTATCCCGTGCGTCGGCGGTGGGAGCTACATAAATCTGTACACCTTGTTGATAAAGTGTCATTCTCGCCAGTGGCATTAGATTTTCCCAACAGATCAATCCGCCCAATTTTCCAAAAGAGGTATCCAGAACGTTTAATGTACTGCCATCCCCTTCCCCCCAAAGGATGCGTTCCGTACCGGTTGGCTTCAGCTTTCGATGTTTTCCGACGATTGTTCCGGTTTCGTCAAAAAAAAGAATTGTACAATATAAGGTGCCGTTGATGGTATCTTTTTCTGTTACCCCCAGGACGACAAAAACTTTTGCTTTTTTCACAGCTTCGCTGATCTGCCTGCAGTATTGGTCCCCCACAACAATGCTGTTTGATGCGAAAAGGTGCCACAAATCTCTACCCTTTTTTCCTCTCTTTCCAATGACGGTGTCAAAGGATAGTCCCCGCGGATATCCCGGAATAAAAGATTCTGGAAAGACCAATAAATGACAACCCTTTCGGGCGCCGGTTTCGATCAGGTCAATGACCTTGCCAACTGTTTTTTGAATATTAAAAAGCACCGGGGTGGCCTGTACGATACCTGCTTTTACTTTTTTCATGCCTAGAGAAATGGTATAAATAGATTTTTAAATATACACCGATTTCAAATAACCAACAAAACCGTACATTTGTGTATGCCCAAATCAGCAAAGGATATATGGTTTTATAACGAGGCTTTTACAGAGGCCCTCGATATGCTCAACGATGCACAGCGTGAAGCGGTGGAACAGATCGAGGGACCAGTACTGACCATTGCCGGTCCGGGAACCGGGAAAACCCACATCCTCACAGCCCGCATCGGCCGTATTCTCATGGAAACGGATACACAGCCCCACAACATCCTTTGTCTGACGTTTACCGACGCAGGGGTAGTGGCCATGCGGGAAAGACTGCTCGAATTCATCGGGCCGGAGGCACATCGGGTACATATTTATACTTTCCACTCTTTTTGCAATAATATTATCCAGAACAATCTTGAGCTTTTTGGACGACATGAACTGGAACCGTTAAATGAACTCGAAAGGGTGGAACTCATTCGTCAGATGATCGATAACCTGGACCTGGATCATCCCATCAAAAAAGGCCGGGCGGACATTTATTTTTACGAAGGACACCTCTACAATCTTTTTCAGAAAATGAAATCGGAAGACTGGTCCGTAGAAAAAGTACACCAGGCCATTGATTTATATCTGAAAGACCTGCCCAACAGGGAGGAATACATCTATAAGGTCAATCGCCGGGAGTTTAAAAAAGGAGATCTGAAACAGGCTAAACTGGAGGAAGAACAGCGCCGCATGGAGTTGCTCCGGGCTGCTGCCTGCCTTTTTCCGGTGTATGAAGCTGCCATGATCAAGGCACGACGGTATGATTTTGACGATATGATCCTCTGGGTGCTCAGGGCTTTTGACCAGCATGAATCCTTGCTGCGTACCTTCCAGGAACAATACCTCTATTTTCTGGTCGATGAATACCAGGATACCAATGGCGCTCAGAATGAATTATTGCAAAAGCTGATCGGTTTCTGGCAAAGTCCGAATGTTTTTATCGTGGGGGATGATGACCAGTCTATTTATGAATTTCAGGGTGCAAGGCTGAAGAACCTGGTCGACTTTCATGATCAATATGAAGCGGAGCTAAAACTGGTTGTTTTAAAAAACAATTACCGTTCATCCGGGGCCGTGTTAAACCTGGCCGAAGGCCTTATTGGATTCAATCAAAAACGCATCGTCAATAGCCTGGGCAGAAAAGGTGTTGATAAAACTTTGATATCCAGTCATCCGGATTTTTCCAAAACCAAAGTGTCTCCCCGGGTAATAGCCTGGCCAGACCGTTGGCAGGAAATTACGGGGATTGTCAGCGAAATTGAACGCTTGCATCACTCGGGAATTCCGCTGGAAGAGATGGCTGTCATTTATGCCCAGCACCGACAGGCAGATAACCTTTTTGGATTGCTGGAAAAAAAAGGGATTACCTACAACAGCCGCCGGAAGGTGAATATCCTGGATCTTCCGCTTATCCGGAATGTCAGGATGTTACTGGAATACCTGAATTTTGAATATCGCAGGCCTTTCAGCGGAGAACATTTGCTGTTTAAGATACTGCATTTTGCTTTCCTGGATATTTCTGCAAAAGACCTGGCATCGCTGAGTCTTTATATGGCGCGTCAAAATAAAAAAGATGTTTATTGGCGGGAAGTAATTGGAGATGTAACTGCCTTGAAAAACGCAGGTGTTGATAATGCGGATGCACTACTCAGGATCGCCAGGTTGAATGATGAATTACTGATAGCCCTGGCCAATGAATCCATTCCGGTTCTGCTGGAAAAAGTATTCAATCGCAGCGGTTTGCTGAAGTATATCATGGACCATCCCGACAAATTGTGGCTCATGCAGGTGCTCAATACCTTTTTTGGGTTTGTCCGCCAGGAAAATATGAGACGACCAAGAATGACCTTGCCAATTTTGATCGGTTTGCTGAGAAGCATGGATGACAACAGGTTATCTGTTGGACTGGAAAAGGTTGTCCAGGCGCAGGAAGGAGTTAACCTGATGACAGCCCACAGCGCTAAAGGACTCGAATTCAGATATGTTTTTTTACTCGATTGCGTCAAGGATTTCTGGGAACCGAAAAACCGGACGGCATACCAGTTTAAATTACCGGATACCCTCACTTTTTCCGGTGAGGAAGATCCTGTGGAAGCCCGCAGGCGATTGTTTTTTGTAGCCATGACGAGGGCGATGGAAGGATTGTATATTTCCTACAGTGAGCTGGAAAAGGGAAAGCCTTTGCAACGGGCAGTATTTGTTGATGAGATTCTTTCTCAGGGAAGTATTGAAGCAGATAAAAAAAGTGTTCCCGAAGATGAACTCGTGGAGGCAACCTTCCTGCAAATGCGCGAGACAAGTCGTCCGACAATAGTAATGCTCGAAAAAGCGATGATCGACGTTTTGTTAAAAGATTTTACGCTGAGTGTGTCGGCCATGAACCGCTATCAAAATTGCCCGCTCAGTTTTTATTATGAACGCATTCTCAGGGTGCCCACACTTATGAGTGAAGCGGCAGCTTACGGTACGGCCATGCACAATGCATTGCAGCGCCTTTTTGAACGCATGTTAATGTCTAAAACCAGGATGTTTCCGGATATTCCTCATCTGTTACGTTTTTTTGACAATGAGATGCAGCGTCAAAAAATGCATTTTTCAGCAAAGGAATACGACCGTCGTTTAGAAATGGGGCACCAAAACCTTGAAGCCTTGTATCGGCAGGATGCGGATAACTGGTACAAAAATGTTAAGGTGGAATTCGTGATCAACAATGTCGAGATCGACGGTGTGCCGGTCAATGGCACCATCGATAAACTGGAATTTCACGAGGGCATGACCGCGGGGATTGTCGATTATAAAACGGGCAGCAGAGATGCTTCAAAAAGATCAGCCATGACTGAAAAAAACCCGCTTGGGGGCATTTATCGCAGGCAGCTGATCTTTTATAAACTGTTGACAGAATATGCTCCAGGCCAGGGAAATACCGTGACCCGTACATCCATACAATACCTCGATCCTGATGAAAAGGGCTTTTTTGTTGAGGAAGAAATTCGTATCTTACCAAAAGAAATTGATTCGGTCAAAACCATGATCAGGGAAACGTGGGAGAACATTATGCAACACCGGTTTTATGAAGGTTGTGGCAAGCCCGATTGTGTCTGGTGTGCTTTTGTGAAAGACAATGTTTATCCGAATAGTTTTAGTGATCCGGAGATTGAGGCGCTGGATGATTAGACACCCGTTGGGTGCAACCTGAAAGGATCAGGAATCAATTTTCAATTTTGTGGAACGGATTCTAAGATCAGAATAAATTATTCAGACAATCCTGTTAGCACAATAATTTAAATTCCAGACAAATGAAGAGTATTCAGAAACTTTACGACGCTTTTGGTGAACTCATTTATGTGATTGCCATGGCCGATGGTGAAATCCAGGCATCCGAGTTGAAAGCTATTGAAAAAAAACTCGCTAACCACCCCTGGGGAGATGCCATTCAGTGGTCTTTTAATTATGAAATCAACAAGCACCGGTCCATAGAAGACTTGTACGGTAAAGTCATCAACTATTGTGAAATGCACGGGCCGGAGCCTGAGTACCAGTTTTTACTCGAAGTTATCGAGGAAGTTGCCCGGGCCAGTTCCGGGATTGACCCTGATGAACAAAAAGTATTGGATGATTTTGTTCATGATCTTACCGAGAAGTTTAAGCAGGATATTGAGCGGATTAACCAGGGATAGGCTTTTGTGTAGAACTGTATTTTTAGCAAAAAGAAAAATATGAAATTCAACTGTTCCGTCACCATTAATGCTTCCCTGGAAAAGGTTCTGGACCTTTTTGTCGACACTGAAAATCTAAAAGAGTGGCAGAGTGGTTTTAAGGGAATGGAACATTTAAAAGGTATCCCCGGAGAGCCGGGAGCACAATCCAGGCTGACCTACCTCGTCGGTAAACGCCAAATTGATCTCCTTGAAACCATTAAGGTCAATAATCTGCCGGAAGAATTTACGGCTTTGTATGAAGCACAAACGATGGTGAATACCATGACCAATCGATTTGTCGAGTTGGAAGATGGAAGAACCCGTTATGATGCATTTGTAGAATACACTCAATTTAATGGCTTTATGCCAAAAGTCATGGCTTTCCTCATGCCCGGTGTTTTCCGAAAACAAACGCTTAAGTGGCTTTTTCAATTCAGAGATTTTGCAGAACGTGTTGCCTGATATCAGCCCCACTCTTTGGCATGCCCTGAAGTATGGGTGAAATGAGTATGAAATTTTTTATAAATGAAAAAGGCTATATTTGGGCCTTTTAATCAGGGCTCGCTAAAGAAAACGATGAGCCAATGAGGGATTAGACAAGGACTAAAATGGTACCAGCAAAAAAGACTTTGTTTTATAGGGTGTTGCGCGAATGGTGTTTTGCGGGAAGCAGGCTGTATTTTAAAAAAATAGAAACAACATATATTGAACCCCTTCCTAAAGACAAGCCCATTATCTTTGTCGGTAATCATAACAATACTTTCATTGATCCAATCCTCATTTCAGTTAATACACGATTGTATCCCGCATTTTTGACAACCGCGGCAGCTTTCAAAAACCCGATGGTTGCCAAATTCCTGCATGCCATACGGATGCTACCGATCTACAGGCAACGAGACGGAGGAGATCCGATAAAAAAAAACAAAGAGATATTTGATATTTCTATCCAGCAACTCGAAGCCAACTTACAGTTTGTCATCTTTGCGGAGGGCAGTCATTCTCCATTTCGCCGACTTCGGGATTTTAAAAAAGGATTCGCCAGAATTGGTTTTGGAGCACTTGAGCAAAATGATGGAGACCTGGATGTTTATATAGTCCCTGTCGGGGTAGAATATCGGCAATTTGGCAAAATGCACCAGGAAGTTACCCAAACTTATGGCAAACCTATTCTCGTAAATGATTACTGGGAAGATTATAAAAAAGACAAGGAAACAACCCTGGTCAAGCTGAAGAATCATGTGTACAATGACCTGAAAAACTTACTTATACACATCCCTACTGAAAAGCATTACGATGCTGTTGAATCTTTAAGGAATTTTTCCCGTCCATGGCTTTACCGTTTTTTAGGATATAATAATCCAAGTTTATATGAGATGCTGCTAGCAGAAAAGCAAATGATTGCCGCCCAGACTGCTTTTGAAAAAGAACAGCCCGAGGCAATGGATGCTTTTGCTCAAAAAATACAGACTTACCAGGCAGCTTTGGATCAATATAATTTCAGGAATCATCTGGTGGTAAACGGGACGGCTTCGAGACTTAAACTAGTGTTTCCATTATTGTTGTTCTTTCTCTTTTTGCCTGTTTTTCTGGTGGGGTTGGTAACGAGTTATATCCCTTACAAAGTACCGACTATCCTCGCGGAAAAGTTGTTCAGGGATAAAATGTATCACGGGGCTGTCAATTATGCCGGTGGGCTTGCACTCTTCACCGTTTTCTGGGTCGTTGAAACCCTGCTGGTGCAGTTGATTTTTGGCAATGGTTGGATTACCCTGGCCTTTGCTTTATTGATACCGGCTGTTGCCTATGGATCATTTCTCTACTGGATAGCACTCAAAAAGTGGTGGCACCGCTGGCGTTTTGCCGGATTCGTTCAAAAAAATAAAGAGGATGCCAGTCAGCTTAAACAACAATACAAGGAGATCATCCAGTCAACTGCGGATATGATGGAGAAATTTGCAGGAGAATAAGGGAGGTCGTCCAACTCGCCCGGTAGGGCTCGGTTCTTGTATTCCTGGTGTATAGAAGCTTTGTTTGGTGCTGTAGGAGGATTCATGCTTTTTGAGAAAACTCTTTTCCCTGAAAATAGATATAGCCAATGAATTTATTGTCGGAAACCTCTGGCCACTAAACGGCCCTGAAACCGGGTTGAATAGGAATGTTTTGTAGAAAGGCGGTGTTCAATTTAGTTGACTTTTTGATTTGACTACCGTCAAAAACGGGTAACTGAAAAGAGAAGTTTTATTTTTGTATTGAAATAATAATTACAGGTAAATCATTACGTTCACTTTTCATTTTATATCACAATTTTAAATTAGCATTTACCATGAGAGGAATTAGCTTGCTCGCTCTTTTTACCATGACCTTCATTTTTACTTCCTGCTGGAAGAATAAAAGTCCGGAAGATCTGCCGAGGTTAAAAGAAAGTTTTAAATCACAGGTTTCCAAATTTGAAAATAAAAAAGAAGATGCCAACGATAAGGTTAACGATGGCCTTGAATCCCTGAATGCCCTGAAAGCAGCATTGGAAGAGGCCAGAAATGAAGATAAAGAATTTGCCAGGGTGTATGGCGACTGGGAAAAAGTGGATCGCAAGGTGAACACATTGAATAAAGAATATGAAGACCTTAAAGCTGATGCGGAAGCATTGTTTAAAGCCATGGAGGAACAGACCAATAGTCTTTCTAATAGTCAAAACAAATCCGATCTGTTGGCAGCGATTAAAACAGCACGCAAAAAATACAATGCTACCTTAGATAATACTTCCAAAGCCATTGGCAAACTCAGGGTGCTGCACGGCGACGCCCTCGATGTGGTGAAGGCCCTGGAGGTGGCCGTAGCGCTGAATTCATTTGATGACATCAATGCACAAATGGAAAATATCGAAAGCCGTGTTGATGAAATCATGGCCGAACTCAATGTGGCTGTAACCGAGAGTAAGAAACTTTACGATAAAAAACTTGAGGACCTGAATTAAGATACAATAGCCTGGGGCAAAACACTGGTGATGAGGTAAATGTAGTCGTGAATTGCAGAACTTTGAAATCGACTGAAAGAAATCCCGACTACACATTGCCGGGACCACCTTGAAATAATTTGAAATCTTTCCTCTCCGGAGACTTTGTTTCCTGAAAGGGAGTATTGGTACTTGAAAAACACCCAACCATTCATAGTATGATGGACAAAAATAAAATTTTAACAGACCTCGCCGAATTAATCCTGAAGCATGAAGCCGAAATAATTCGACAGAATCAGATCGACCTGGAGAACGCCGGAAATATAGATGCCACTTTGATAGACCGGCTCAGAGTGGATTCAAAAAAGGTGACTTCCATGGTCAGAGCGGTACAGGAGGTAATGGGGATTGAAGACCCGGAAAATAAGGTGTTGAGTGAGTATTTACATCCCAATGGCATGCGGGTCGTTAATAAAGTTGTTCCTTTTGGCAGCATACTGATCATCTATGAATCCCGACCGGACGTAACCATTGAAGCTGCTATCAGCGCTTTTAAGGCCGGTAACAGAATTTTCCTGAAAGGTGGAAAAGAAGCCAAAAATACCAACAAATTTTTGGTAGAACTCTGGCATAAAGCACTTCAGAAAAATAATGTCGATAAAGCATTTGTCACTTACCTCGACCTGGACAGGGAAGCCACTCAGCACCTTATTGAAAAAAATCCTCACCGGGTAGATCTGATCATCCCGCGGGGTGGGGAAGGATTGATCAATTATATCCGATCGAATACAGATGTGCCCTTGCTCGTAAGCGGGCGGGGCAATAATTTCATCTATGTGCATGATGATGCCGATTTTGAAATGGCCATCGAACTCATACTCAATGGCAAAAGCAGGCTGAGTGTCTGTAACGCCATCGACAAGGTGCTGTTCAATAACGATATTCCGGGGTTGAAAGAAAAAATGATGGTCTTGTTGGAGAAACTCAGAGCAGCCGGAATTTCGGTTTTGGGAACGGATGACCTGAGCAGCAAGTTTCCGGGCATTGAACCAGTTCGGGATGAATCCATTTTCTATGAAGAATTTTTAGCCGCCAGGATTATGTTCTCCGGAGTGGATTCCTCACGGGAAGCCATCGATAAAATCAACCAATATTCAGGTGGGCACTCAGCGGTCATCGTTTGTAAGGGTAGAGCGGTGGCTGAAAATTTCCAGGACCAGGTCGATTGCGCGGCTGTTTACCACAACGCTTCTTCCCGGTTTACGGATGGGGGCGAATTTGGCATGGGGGCCGAAATTGCCATCAGTACACAGAAATTACACTTTAGAGGGCCACTTGGGTTATCTCAATTAGTGACCAATAAATGGTTCGTATACGGAAACGGTCAAATCAGGTAAGTTATGGAGCAAAAAGCAATTTTGGTTTTAAAGCTCGGATCTTCAGTCTTGACAAACGGGACTTCCCGGATTTCGCGTGGCAAACTGGAAGATGTAGCGCATCAGATATCTCAATTGAGATCAAAATACCGAATCGTGCTGGTTTCCTCCGGAGCCATCGCCACCGCGAGGCAATTTATAGAAAAATCTGATTGGGGAGAAGCCGTAGCTTCCAAGCAGGCCATGTCGGCTATCGGTCAACCCAAACTGATGCAAATGTATTTTGAGGTATTTAATGATTATCAATTGAAAATAGCCCAGTGCCTGCTCACTTACCGGGATTTTATCAACCCGGTTTCCAAAGAGAATACCTTTAATACCATCACGGAACTGATGAATCATCATTATGTGCCGGTGATCAATGAAAATGATACCGTAGCTGTGGATGAGATTGTACTGGGTGATAACGATAAACTGTCTGCCAAAGTAGCGACACTCCTGGGAGCAGATACTCTTGTACTCGCTTCTGATATCGATGGCCTCTATGATAAAAACCCCCATAAACATTCTGATGCTCAACTGGTATCCGATATTTCCGACTTTTCAGGCATCCGGCAATTTATCGATGAAAAGAACTCTGGTCCCGGCACCGGAGGCATGACTTCCAAACTGGAAGCTGCCGAAATTTGTGCAACAGATAATATCAAAACGATCATCGTCAATGGACGCCGGGATAATTTTTTGGTCGATTGCCTGGAGGGCAAGATTCCTTTTACACGGTTTGGGGCTCCCTTCTAAGGTTAGTTCTTTTACGCAAGAACAAGGATTGGTGAGCCTTTTGTTGCTTATAGCTCCATAATTCTTTCGGTCTGGCGATGCACTCAGACAGGCTCAGCGATCTGGTTTCTCCTCCGCCAAGGCGTCACCTTTAATTTGTCAAGGTGACGCCTTGGTTTACCTGCCATTTCCCAATTCTTTACTACATTTACCAATCCATACCTAAACCTGTATTTAATAAATGAAGAATCGAAAAACCTTCTTTTTTGTCAGTTGTTTGCTCCTGCTGTTTCAGGTTTCCTGCACCAAAGAAACACCACCGGAACAGGAGAAAGCCCCCATGGTCAATACCGCCAATGTACAGCGCGAATTTCGCGCTGCCTGGGTGGCTACCGTTGCCAATATCAACTGGCCCAGCTCTCGGGGAATTTCAGTGGAACAGCAACAAAAAGAAGCCATCGAATGGCTCGACCTCCTTAAGGTTAACAACTTCAACGCCGTTATCTTACAAGTGCGGCCACAATGTGACGCTTTGTACCAGAGCGACCTCGAACCCTGGTCTTATTACCTTACGGGGGAACAAGGGAAAGCGCCCGAACCGTTTTATGATCCGCTCGAATTCTGGATAGAAGCGGCCCATGACCGTGGACTGGAGTTACATGCCTGGCTCAATCCTTACCGGGCACATCATACGGCAGGAGGAGAACTTAAAGAAACATCGGTTGTGAAGCAAAAACCGGAGCTGGCCGTTTTCCTCAAAAGAGGATACTGGTGGCTCGACCCTTCTAAAAAGGAAACCCAGGAACATTCCCTCGCAGTGGTTAATGATATTGTAAAACGCTACGATGTAGATGGGATTCATTTTGATGATTATTTCTATCCATATCCGGACTACAATGATTTTGATGACTTTCCGGATGATGAAAGCTGGGCCTCCTATCAAAATAGAGGCGGGAAATTATCCCGTGGCGATTGGCGCAGAAAAAGTGTCAATGATTTTATCCAATCCGTTTATAAAAATATAAAGAAGATAAAGCCTCATGTCAAGTTCGGTCTGAGTCCTTTTGGTACCTGGCGACCCAATCACCCCGAATCTATTGGCGGCTATGATCAATACGAAAACCTTTTTGCCGATGCCAAACTGTGGCTCAATGAAGGGTGGATCGATTATTTTACCCCTCAGCTTTACTGGCCTACAAACCGTATGGATCTGAGCTTTCCGGTGCTGTTGGGGTGGTGGCAAAGGGAAAACTACCACAACAGACATCTTTGGCCGGGCATCAGCATGGGTAGGTTAAAGGGGGAGCAGGCGGTGGATGAAGCCCTCAATGTGATCATGTTTTCCAGAGGATTGATGCCCGAAAATCCGGGTATCGTGCATTGGAGTATTAACAGCCTGGTCAATAATCCCCGGATTCCCAAAGCTTTGATGGAAGGCCCGTATAAAAAGCAGGCACTTGTACCATCGTCCCCATGGCTGGATAAAAAAGCACCGCGACCTCCTGAATTTGAATATAAAGTAGAAGGAGATAAGTTGAAAATTTCATGGTCCCATGAACAGGCTGAGAATGTTTTTCATTGGGTTGTCCACTACAGGTATGGGCAGGATGGTCGGTGGGATTATCGGATATTGCCGCGCAATCAGCGATCGGCGGAAGTGGATTTTTTGTTTCTTGATGAAAAACAAATCAGGAAAGCCGGTCCTGAAAATATTGTCGACATTGATGAAATACTATTCCCTGTTTCAGCAATAATGGTGACTGCGGTGGACAGAGTTGGTAATGAAAGTAAACAATTGGTTAAGTCGATAAATTTAGCGGCACCGGTGACTACACCGTCACTCGAAGCTGTTTTGAATGATTACCGGTACGGACTGGAGGAGGCCAAAGGTTTTCAATCTGATGCTCTTGTGAAGCTTGGGATAGAAGTGTTGTTGGAAGACCATCTGGATTTGATCAAAGGAAAACGGGTTGGTTTGATTACCAATCCCTCGGCAGTAGATGCCCAACTCAGGAGTGATGTGGATATTCTGGCAAATACCCCGGGGGTGAACCTTGTCGCATTGTTTGGTGCCGAACACGGTGTGCGGGGAGCCAAACAAGGCAAGATATTTCAGGATGGAGATAAAGACCCTGAAACCGGAATTCCGGTGTACAGTCTTTATGGAAAATCATACGCTCCGCAGCGGAAATGGCTGGATAAGATTGACGTCATGATTTTTGATATTCAGGGCGTCGGTTCTGCCTGGTATACTTTTAAATATTCGATGTCCTTTGCTATGGAGGCTTGTGCCAAGGCAGGAATCCCTTTTATCGTTTTGGACAGACCCAATCCGTTAGGTGGCAGGGTAGTGGAGGGCCCCTTACTCAACATGGGGAGTATCTTCAGGCATCAACTACCGTTGCGGCACGGTATGACTTATGGAGAATTAGCGACCATGTGGAATGAGACGGAAGGATTTGATGCAGACCTGACCGTGATCAAAATGAAAAACTGGAGCCGCCGCATGACCTGGGATGAAACAGGTTTGTTTTGGGTGATGCCTTCCCCGAATATGGGCACTTTTGAAACGGCGTTGGTCTATCCGGGACAATGTTTGTTTGAGCGGACTAATTTGTCGGAAGGCCGGGGTACGACCAAACCTTTTCTGATGGTCGGGGCACCATGGGTAGATGCCGAAAATGCGGCCAAGGATCTCAATAGCCGGGGCATTGAAGGGGCCGTTTTCAGACCAGTGCATTTTATCCCGGATGTGTCTGGTTCTAATCCACGTAAAAAGCCTTGGAAGAAAATGTGTGCCGGCGTAGAAATCATGGTGACAGATTATGAAAAATACCGTTCCGTTGAGACAGCCATTCATATTTTTGATGCTTTCAATAAAACCAGCCCGGGAGAACTCGACTGGTCTCCACTAAAAGCCCTGAAAGCCCTTACTCAACCGGGTACGACCGTTGAACAGGTGCTGGAGGTATGTGAAAAGGAAGTAGCAGGATTCAAACATACCCGGAAACAATATTTGCTGTATCAATAATTCTCGTCATGAATAAATTTGTTAAAACAATAATTTTCATAGTCCATTTATTGCTCCTTTTTGCTGTGCCGGGGAATACCCAGATAACTCCTGTTGTGTCAGAAAGCGATAACATCAGGCAATGGCCATGGGTGGAGTTTATCAGACTGCCACAGCCAATCACTTATGATTCGGTTTACAATGTACTTTGTAAAAGCGAATATCCCGGAGAAGCAACGATCAATGAGGAAGCAGTGAAAATGTATGAAACGGGTATTTTTTTCAGACAGGTAACTTTCAAACCCGGCAAAAATATCATTCGCACGGAAGTCAAAGGTAAGGATGGTCAAAAGGCATATGCTGATACGGTCATTATTTATCAGCCAGGAGGAAAGCCGGAGCGATCCCCACTCCCGTTATGGTATGATACCTCCTCCGTGCAGCCCGCTGTGGATCATGTTTTATTGCCGGAAGACCAGGTAGTTCTCGGATTTAAAGGTTCCAAGGGACAAACCGCCTATGCCCGCATCCGGCCGGGCAAGCTGAAAATTCCGCTTTTGCGTAAAGACTTTTCAGACTACAGTCTGTATGAAGGTGTTTTGTGGCTGAACCGCTTGAAAAAATACAAATCATACACCATAACCTATGTCATAGAAGCCACTAATGGTAAGGTTGAAAAGATACAGTCCACTGCCACCGTTTCTGTAAAAGATCTTTCCGGTTTCCCATTGGTTGAAACCAATTCGGAAAACGCACTTTTGACCTATAATTCTGGTCCTATTCGACTAGGAGGCCCGGTTATTGCTGAATTTCCTCCCGGGGTGCAACTTCAGGTAAATGGGGAGATAGGTTCTAAATTCCGTATTCATCTCAACCGGGATCAACAAGGTATGATTGCTCAAAAATCTGTGGATATTTTGCCCTCCGTTTCGATGAAACCAGGCTATTTTTTACAATATGCCAGTGCCGCTCCCGTAGCTGATTCGGATGTAGTCAATATCCCGTATTTGGAGCCGGTTCCCTATGCTGTATTCCCGGAACCTGATCAGCAAAGGATACGCATCGTATTGTATGGGGTGCATAGCTCCAGCACCTGGTTGACTCATCGGCAAGGGCTAAAAATGGTGGATAACCTGACCTGGCTGCAAACAACTCCCGATACTTACGAAATGATTATCCATCTAAAAACTTCCAAATTATGGGGATATGAATTAGAGCAAAAAGGGAATTTCCTGCAACTGAAAATTAAACATCCTCCTTTGTTGGAAAAAGATCAAAATGGTCTTGCTGTCAAAGGTTTGATTGTGGCGATTGAAGCCGGGCATGGAGGGCATAATACCGGGGCCACAGGATTGTCCGGAATGCTCGAAAAAGATGTCAATCTCGATGTAGCCCTCAAACTTGCTCAAATTTGCCGGGACCACGGCATTGAAGTGGTAATGGTACGTGAAAAAGATGAGTATATTTCTCTTGAGGATAAGCGAGCAAAAGTAGAGGCTTCCAATGCTCATTTGCTCATTAGCATTCATGCGAATTCTGCTGCTCCAAGAGGTGATTATTTACGTGTTGGTGGTGTGTCCACTTATTACCACAACCCCTTTTGGGCTGACTTTGGCGAGATCATGTATGATGAGTTGCTGGAATTGCCTTTGGATGAATTCGGGGTGGTCGGCTCTTTCAATTACCTGGTCACCAGGATGTCTTCCCGTCCGGCAATTTTGGTGGAACAAGGATTTATGAGTCATGCGGGTGATGAGGAAAAGCTGGCATCTGCGGAATTCAGGGGACGAATGGCACAACGGATATTCCAGGGCATGTTAAGATATCTGGAATTTATGAATTGACATTATCTTGAAAATTATCTGGAGGGCAGGGCTGTAACGGAAATTGAAAATGATATTATTTTTAATCTGTATGTTGGTCTACTTTTTATGCCTATAGATGCCCTTTCATTCGGTTAAATCTTATCTTTGGTTTTCTGCCAATTAACGCAGATATTTCAATGAAAAACCTGACTGGATTATTATTCATTAGCTTTTGTTTCCACATTTATCTCATGGGACAGCATCAGGTGTCAGTTGATGATGCAAAAGCATGTATTGAACGGTATTACGGAACAAATGACCTTTTGGTGAACGGCAGGACTTATTTGCCGGTAAATACAAAAGCATCGGGCCATCCCTATTTTGAAACGGCAGATTTTGTTAAAGGGACTATTTTTGTAAAAGCTAAAGCTTTTGACGATGTAGACCTCAAATTTAATGTCGAGAAAAATCAACTCATCCTCCACCATCGGTTGACCAATGGCATTCCTGTCCAGGTAATTGTGACTCCGGCACTGGTGGATTCATTTAGGATAAACCGGCATCTTTTTGTTAATGAAAGGCATATTACTGCTCCTGAAGTGGCAAAAAGGTTTTTTAAGAAAATTTATGCCGGGAATCTGGGGTTTTACCGAAAGGAGATCAAACTTTTTCAACCTGTTTTTTCCAGGATACATCCCAATGGAAAATATTCAGATACGGAGATAAGCTACCTGTTGGTGAAAGATAGCCAGCTCCATGATATCCACAGTAAAAGAGATTTTTTGAAATGCTATCCCGGTCAGGAACGGGAAATCAAACAGTATATGAAACAACAATCCATAAAATTCAAAAAAGCTTCGGACGATCAATTTTATAACCTCCTTAAATTCTGTGATGAAATTATCAGACATTAGGTTAAAATTGGTATTGCCAATGGTGTTGGCGCTCTTGTGCTGGGGTACACCGGGAAATGTACAGGCCCAGGATACCAGCCTGATGGTCGACATAAGTTATAGCGGTCTGTCATGGTCAGATTTTGTTCAAAAAGCCGAACGGGAATGGAGTATCTCTATCTTTTATGACGCCGGGCAAACAACAGGGGTAGAGATGATGAAAATTAAAAAGCCGCAACCCTTGTTTGTCTTCATGGATACCAGCCTGTCCACTTATGACCTTAAAGTCGCGGCAGATCAAAACGGTAATTTTTTTATTACCCGTACGAAGATCATTCAAACTGAACTGGACGACAAAATATACCCGGAAATTATCGTCCAGAATACCCGGGAAAGTAATCAGGACAGCGGTAGTGATTTTATAGAAACACAAAAAGAGCACCTGGCCAGGGTTTTGGTAGTCGGTGATAAGAAAGAGGGGGCAAAATCCAGAAAAGCTGTGCTTAGCGGTTATTTGTATGATGATAAAGAAAAAAATCCGGTTTTTGGTGCAACAGTCCTCATTGAAGAGTTGGGTATAGGAACGGCAAGCGATGAAAAGGGATATTACGAACTTAGGCTGGACAATGGCAATTATACGTTGTTGATCAATGATCTGAATCATACGGAACAGCGCGTCAGGTTACAATTATTGTCCAGCGGAACCCAGGACTTTTATCTGGAGTCTAAGTCGATCACTCTTGAGGGCGTTGTGGTTACTTCGGATCGTTATGACCGGGTGCAGAACACTAAGATGGGTTTTGAGCGTTTAAGTACCCAGAGTATTAAAGAAATTCCTCTTGTACTAGGAGAGCGGGACATCCTTAAAGTGGCGACACTTTTGCCGGGAATTCAAAGCGTGGGAGAAGGAGCTGCCGGTTTTAACGTAAGAGGATCTCCGGCGGATCAGAATCTTTTTTATATCGATGATGTTCCGGTTTACAATACCTCTCATTTGTTTGGATTCTTCTCCGTATTTAATTCGGACGCCATCAGTGAATTTTCTCTGAGTAAAAGCAATATTCCTGCCCGATTCGGGGGGCGTCTTGCTTCTATTTTTGACATTACTGCCAAGGAAGGAGATAACCAACAGGTTAAACTGAGAGGAGGAATTAGCCCCATTACCGGAAGCCTTTTATTGGAAGGCCCCATCCAAAAAGAAAAAAGCAGTTTCATGTTGGGCGTTCGCTCCACTTATTCCAATTGGATTCTGAAATTGATAAAAAATCCCGATTTTAATCAGAGTACCGTTTTTTTTGCAGATGCCATTGCCAAATTGAATTTCAGTCTTAACCAAAAGAATAAACTTCAGGCCTTTGGGTACTACAGTTATGATAAAATTAATTTTGCTGCTTCTACACGATTTAATACCGGCAATGAAGGCGCTTCGGTTTCCTGGAAACACTTTTTTAACGAAAAGAGTAATCTGGACCTCTCTGTAGTTTACAGTAAATACAACCTGGAAACAGAAAATTACGAAGTAGCCTTTGAAGCCTACCGGCAGGACAATGTGCTGACTCACAAAGAGGCCAAACTTGGCTTTACGCTAAGGCCCAACGAAAAACATATCCTCACTTTCGGAGGTAATGCCATCCTATATGAGATCGATCGGGGAACTTTTGCACCGGCGGGCCCGGAAAGTCAGATCATCGCCAAAAACCTGGGAGAGGAAAAGGGAATAGAGTCAGGATTGTATGTGAGTGAGGAGTGGAGCCCCGGCCCGAGACTGTCCCTGACGGCGGGTTTGCGTTATAATTTGTTTGCCAATCTTGGGCCCCAGTCGGTTTTTGAATACGAACCAGGGCAATTGAAGGAACAAAGCAGCATTATAGATACGCTCGAATTCGGTAATAATGAACTGGTAAAGACTTATACCGGCCTCGATTATCGGATGGCAGCCAAATACAATATCAATCCGGACTGGTCATTAAAAGCTTCTTACAACAAGCTGCATCAATACATCTTTCTGCTGTCGAATACCATTGCCTTGTCTCCGACTGATAAGTGGAAGCTTACCGATTATAACATCAAACCCATGGCGGGTCAGCAGGTTTCCCTTGGTGTTTATACCTACCTGCTGAATAAACGATTTGAGTTCTCAGTCGAAGGCTATTATAAAAAAGTCGATAACCTGGTAGAGTATCGTGATGGTGCAGAGTTGCTGGTCAACGAATTCCCAGAAAGAGATGTTTTACAAGGGGATCTGGATGTTTACGGCCTTGAAATAATGCTTAAAAAATCCAGCGGCCGGTTCAACGGTTGGCTGAATTACACCTATTCCACAGCCAATGTACTGGTCAATGGTCCGGCAGAAGGTGCGCTGATCAATTTTGGACGATCTTATCCAGCCAACCATGATAAACCACACTCTTTGAATGTCGTCGCCAATTATAAATTTATCCGCCGATTTAGCCTTTCGGCCAATTTGGTTTATTCTACAGGCAGACCCGTTACCTATCCAACCACGGTATATTACCAGCAGGGAATCCAGCTGATCAATTTTACTTCCAGGAATCAATATCGCCTTCCTGATTATCTGCGGATGGATGTTTCCCTGAAACTGGAAGGTAATCTCCGGGCCGATAAATTTATGCACGGGGTTTGGGTTTTTAGTATATATAATCTTGCCGGCAGGGATAACGTATATAGTGCTTATTTTAAGTCTAATGGCGGAAAGCTTCGAGGTTATAAGGTATCTATTTTTGCCAATCCTATCTTTTCGGTCACTTATAACTTTAAATTCGGAAATTATGATTATTAGGACATTTTTGATGTTTTTGATGATGGGCTGCCTGATGTCATGTGTGGAAGTTTTCGAGCCGGAACTGGACGAGTTCGACCGCATCCTTGTTGTGGATGGACAAATTACCAATGAAGAAGGTCCCTATACCGTTAGCCTTTCTGTTTCATCAGGCCTGGACATTATTGATATAGAACCAGTGACCGGAGCTACGGTAACCATTGTGGAGGAAAATGGCCCGGCGGAGGCCATGATGGAAATTGAACCCGGAATTTATCAGACCCAGCCCGGAGGCCTGCAAGGAGTTTCCGGCAGGAATTACAAAATACAATTTAGTGTCGACGGCCGGCAATACGAATCAGCTTATGAATTGCTGAAAGAACCGCCCGTGATCACTGAAGTTGAACCTCGCCTGGAATACAAAGCATTTCCGGATGCTCCGGAAGAAGTGCCCGGGATCCGGTTTTATGTCAATTCCGAGCCTTCTGTTTACCCGGAGGATTACTATTTGTGGACACAGGAAGGTACTTATAAATACGAAGCCGATTATTTGATTTATTATGTTTTCGATGGAACTTTAAAAGAATTCCAGGATCAGGACTCCCTGAAAGTTTGCTACCGGACCTATAAGGTTGGAGAATTATTTACCGCTAATACCGATAACCTGGCCGTATCCGAGGTGGTTGACCAACCGTTGCATTTTTTGCCTGCTACGGACAAGAAATTATATATCCGGTACAGTATGCTGACCCGCCAATATTCAATCAGCAAGACTGCTTATGATTTTTGGCACGGTATCGAGAGACAGATATCCAATACCAGTTCTTTATATTCCTCACAACCCTACCAGATCAGGGGCAATGTGAAAAATATCAATGACCCCGATGAACCGGTATTGGGCTATTTTCTGGTGGCTGGGGTTGCCGAACACCGGATATTTGTGGATCGCCCACAAGATATTGAAATTTTTATACCCGAATGCGGGCTTGACTTTATGGGTTATCCATGGATTTTTTTTCTACCGCCAAGTGAATGGCCGATTTACGTTACGGTGGGTGATCAGGGCAGGGCTATTTCCGGCCCGGGATGCATGGATTGTCGGGAAATTGGCGGACAACCACAACCACCCCCCTTTTGGGAAGAGTGAAAACTCAAGACGAGATTTTTTAACAGGTAAAACGACTGATCAAATGATGTTTCTCCGAAAAAACGTATTGTTGTTGTGCTTTTTGCTGATGCTCGTTGTCCAATCAGCAGGGCAGGGTGAAAGCCCTTTGAACTGCGTGGAGGAATGGCCGCAAGAGCAGGTTAAACTCCTGACTGATCGTGATTTTTATTTGGTTGGGGAAAAACTATGGTTCAAGGCTTTTGTCTTGCTGGATGGAAAGTTAGCCAGTGACTGGAGCAAGGTGCTTTATGTCGAATTGTTCAATGAAGATAAAGCCGTTTTTGTCCAGGAAAAATTCGAAATATCGGGAGGAACGGTAGCGGCATCCGTCGATATTCCGGGCGGATTAAATACCGGGCATTATTTTCTCAGAGCTTACACGCGTTATCAAAGAAATTTTTCACCTGAAACCTTTTTTGTAAGGGTCGTTTCGGTCATTAATCCACAATCAGAAGTGTCTGAAATACTAATACCCCCAGATGAAAAAGCTTCAGGACTTTCAGCTGGATATGTATTTGATGTCGTTGAGGCGAAAAGCCTGGTTATTTCTGTAAATAAACAAAAATACAGCCGGAGGGAAAAAGTTCTTCTGACAATTGATTCCGCTCCGGCAACCAATCTGGCAGTTACTGTCAGAAAAAAAGGTACTGCTTATAACAAAGCTGATTTACAGGAACATTTATCAACCAACCCCTGGTTGAATAATTCCTATTCTGCGTTGCCGCGAGGAGAAAGTTTACGTGCTTCCTCTCCTGAAAAAGGTCCGGATCAGTCAACGTCATTAAAATGGGCTCCGGAAAGCAGAGGGGTAACCCTTTCCGGAATGGTTCGTAATAAAATAACAGGGCAGCCTGTATCGGATATATATTGCATATCCTCCGTGATCGGCGAAGAGCCCCAGTTACATATGGCGAAAACCTTTAAGGACGGGACTTTTATTTTTTCCTACCATCAACTCAAAAATCAAAAAGATGTTTTTATCGCCATACGGGGAGAGACCAGCCGTGATCTGGATATTTTGATCAATAATCATTTTACCTCAGCTTTTCCTGAGATCCGGCCGCTGGTTATGCAATATGACTCTTCCCGACATAAGCTTTTTGAAGCATTATACCTCAATAGTCAACTCAATCAGACCTTTGAAATTCCCTTTCAAAGAGAAGCTTATGAAATACAACAACTTGATCTGCCGACCTTTAATATCGGATCCCCTGATTTGAGGGTGGATATCAAAGATTTCATTGATATTCCCACCATGCCTGAAGTGTTCAGGGAGCTGATTCCAACGGTTTCGGTGAGGGGGAAGGTCGGCAGCAGGAAGTTGAATGTGTTCAATAAAGATGCCTATAAAGACATGCAGAACCCGCTGGTTTTGCTGGATAATGTTCCGATTTCGGATATTGATAAACTTTTACAGCTGGACCCTTCCAGGCTGCGCCAAATAGACGTATTTAATTCGGACTATCTTTTGGGGGATTATGTCTTTGAAGGCATCATTTCCCTGAAAACCGGGACGGCCGATTTTGCCGGGTTTAAATGGACGGACAATTCGGTTTTTTTAGGCTTCAAAGGAGTCCGGAATCCTGAGATTTTCCAACATCCGGTCTATACAGAAAGTACAAAATCCACAAAGCCGGATTTCCGAACAGTATTGTACTGGAATCCCGAACCTGAAATCGATGAGACCAACAATACCTTGACCTTTTTTACCTCCGATCATGTGTCTGTTTATGAGGTAGTCGTTCAGGGGTTCACTGAGGACGGGCAACCCTGTTATGGCAGAACTGAATTCGAGGTAGTTAAATGACTTTTTGGTCAATTTCTAACCGGCTATTCACGGTCAACCTGTTTTCCGGGGCACCTGGCAGGTTTGGAGGTGATTGACAATCGCCTGATCCGGCTCCCATCCGTTCAGCAGATCGGCTGGCATCAACAGGACAATGTATAAGACATTTTATTATCTTTCGGCCGATTTAGCAACTGAAAAAAATAAAACTAATGCGCACGATCAAAACTTTTATGCTTTGTACTTTTATCACACTGGGGGTACAACTTCAATTACCGGCACAGGAAGTTACTTTTCCACTGGAATCAGGTTCCTGGGAATTTATGCTTTTGGCCTACGACTCCGAAACCAATTCCTATTCAACCTCCTGTTACGACTATTCCGCTATTGGAGATACCACATTCAACGCCAAGTCATATAAAACCATCTGGAATGAGTACCTTGCTCAACCCGGCTATTTCCGACAGGAAGCCCAAAAAGTATTCTACGTCCCGGATCCGGAAATTTATTCCTGGAATGTGGATGCCGACGAATATGAAGTTTATGATTTTTCTCTGGAACCGGGGGAGGTGACCTGGTTGTATGCATTTACGGAAAGTAGTATTGACTCCGCCGAGGCAGCAGTGCTTGCTGTTGATTCGATTGCACTGGATACCATTCAGATGCGAAAAAGAATCGGATTTGGCACTGTTCCACAGTCATTGCCCTATTCGGGTTGTAGCCTGACCTGGGTGGAAGGGATTGGACAAATAAACTATTTGCCGTTTTATTTCTGGCCCAGTGAGCAAATGTGTATTGCCAATGATTATCAACTCTTGTTTGACTGCTTGTCTATCGATGGTGAGAATGTATTTGGTGCCTGCAGTTGTATTGGGTTTACCGGTGTTGAAGAGGTTGTTAATGTGTCTTTGACTATAACACCCAACCCAACAACGGGAATTTTTACCATTGAAAACCTGCCTGAAACTTCCGCGGATGTCATTGTATTCGACAAACTTGGTTCCGCTATTTTAACTTCCCGGACGGCAAATATTGATCTTTCCGCTTTCCCGGCGGGGCTGTATTATGTCACTGCCACGGATGGTGTATTTCGCTATACGGGAAAAGTGGTGAAGTATTAAAAATATAATGGTATGCAACGAATTTTCATGGTGTTCGGTTGTTTGTTGATTTCAGGATCGGTCTTTGCCCAGAAATACATTGGCAAACAAAAAGACAAGACGGGACAACAGCTTCCTGGCACGGTAAATACGTCATCGTCTGTAAAAATGTAAAAAAAGACTGGAAGATCTACCTGAATATTTGTAACCAGATAAACGACTAATAGCCTAAATTAACTAAAATCGACCCGAGATGAAAGTAGTTGTTACGGGAGCATCAGGGCACATAGGTGTCAATGTGATCAGGGCTTTGCATCGGAAAGGTTTTGATGTGTGGGCCAATAACCTGAACAGCGATAAGCTGGCGGTCATGGAGTTGCCCCCGGTAAGTTGGATACATGGGGATGTACTTGATCAGACTTTTTTAAATAAAGCCTTTGAAGGTGCAGAGGTAGTGATCAACCTGGCTGCCAGGATTTCCATAGATGGCGACCCACATGGCAAAGTCATGAAAACGAATATACAGGGGCCGGCCAATGTGGCGGAGGCTTGTTTGAAAAATAAGGTAAAAAAGCTGGTGCACTTCAGTTCTATTCATGCCTATAAATTTTCTGCTAAAGACCCTGTAGTCAATGAAAATTCTCCGCGTGCCGATGCAACATGCTTCAAGTACGACCAGTCCAAGATCGGTGGTGAGCGGGCTGTGCAAAGTGCAGTAGAAAAAGGGTTAGATGCAGTAATTCTAAATCCAACAGCTGTCATGGGGCCGTATAATTATTGGAATTCCTTTACAGGTCAGCTTTTAAAAGATCTGTACCTTGGGCGTATTCCGGCTTTGGCAAGAGTCGCTTACAACTGGGTAGATGCCAGAGATCTTGCTGTAGCTGCCATCAGTGCCATCGAAAAAGGAAGGACAGGCGAAAATTATTTATTATCAGGTCATGGACTTGATATCGCCACGATAGCCCAGTGGGTACATGAATTTGGCGGTAAGAAACCTCCTGTGTTTAACGTCAACCTTGGCCTGGCGAAAGTGGGACTGCCTTTTTTGCGCCTTTACAGCAAAATTGCCGGCACCCCCCCGCTGTATACCAGGGAGTCTCTGAAAACATTGGAGCACTACAATGGAAACATTTCCAATGCCAAGGCTAAAGCGCAGTTGGATTTTCAACCAAGGCCCATCAAAGAAACCATCAAAGATTCTATATCCTGGTATAAAAACCAGGGAATGCTTTGAATAGTAAGCAACTTTAAAAGAACAAACTAATTGACATGATCGACCTGGCCTCATTGAATGATTATCTTATTGTCTGGATAGTGATCGGTATTGTCCTGTTTCCGATCCAATTGTTCATTACTGCACCATACGGCAGACATGCGACGAAAAAATGGGGTCCTGTCATGGACAATAAACTGGGGTGGATGGTCATGGAAAGCGTCTCTGTTTTCCTTTTTGGCTGGCTGTTTTTGAGCGGTGATAATGAAAAGACCTGGCCCATGTGGTTGTTTTTTGTCCTTTGGGTCGGGCATTATACTTATCGCAGCTTTATTTATCCTTTCAGGACTAAAACCAAAGGAAAAGTGATACCGGTTTCCATTGTTCTGATGGCCGTATTTTTTAATGTCATCAACGGCTTTACGAACGGCTACTACCTCGGTACCCTCGCTGAACCTTATCCGGTTTCCTGGTTTGGGGATATCCGGTTTGTTGTTGGAATTATTGTTTTTTTGACGGGCGTTTATATCAACTTCAGTTCTGATAATATTTTGCTTTCCCTGCGGAAACCCGGGGAAAAGGGTTATAAAATTCCCCGGGGGGGATTGTTTAAATATATTTCCTGTCCGAACCTTTTCGGGGAGATTATTGAGTGGTTTGGTTTTGCCATCATGTGCTGGAATTTACCCGCTTTGGCTTTTGCTATCTGGACGGCCACCAATTTGATTCCCAGGGCATTGAGTCACCACCGCTGGTATCTGTCAAATTTTGGGGATTACCCGACCAATCGTAAAGCAGTTATACCCGGCATTTTTTAAAATAAAAGCATATATTTTGAGTATAGGCCCCCTTGAGATTCTTTACCGCGATGAGCATTTGGTAGCTGTCAATAAACCTAATGGTTTATTGGTTCACCGGAGTTATATTGCCGCCGGAGAAGCGGTGTTTGCCATGCAACTGGTACGCGATCAGATCGGGCAAAGGGTACATACGGTACATCGCCTGGACAGGAAGACTTCCGGGGTTTTGCTTTTTGCCCTCAATTCAGCAACGGCAGCTTTGTTGCAGGAGTCTTTTGCAAACCAGTTGATAGACAAAAAGTACACAGCTATTGTTCGTGGTTTTTTTCCGGGAGATATGGAACTGGATTATGATTTAACCAATGACAGGGGGAAGCAACAGCACGCTTTTACAAGGTTTAAGTTGCTTAAGCAAGTGGAAATTGCCGTGCCTTTTGGGAAACATCAAACCTCCAGGTATTCACTCATTGAAGCATATCCCAAAACAGGGCGGCAGCATCAGATCCGTAAACATTGCGCTCATCTCAACCACCCCATAATTGGAGACCGGCCACATGGTTGCAATAAGCAAAACAGACTGTTTAAAGAACGTTGGGATATGACTACCATGCTGCTGCATGCATCGGTTATGAAACTCAAACACCCGTTGACGAACGTACCCCTGGAGCTACATGCTCCGCTCAATGAAGAGTTTAAACGGGTGAAAATGCTGTTAAACCTTTAAGGGCATCTGCCAGGTTTACAGGAACTTAGATATAAAAAAAACATCATATTATTAGCTTTTTTCTTTTAAAGTTTCCGGAAAATTCGCATCATTGTAATTCCCTTTCTATTTTAATCAATTGTTTATTGAAGCAAATCCGCTTTGAGACGTTATAATCCGATATTTAATTTTGTGTCTTAGCCCCCTTGATGCAATGCTTGTTAACCTTAAATACCCGCTGTGTACGCACGGGATGTACCTAATATGCAACCTGAAAAGAAGCAACTAGCAGAAAATAAAATCAGAGATAATTCATTCTCTTCCAATTTTAGAGGAAAAGCGGGATCTAACATAAAAAAAGGAATATCCAAAACATATGATGCTGAATCAACTCAGGAAGCGTTGAACGAAGTTGCTGAGTTACGCAGTGAGTTGGAACAACTCAAGGCGAAGTATAAGGCTTTGGAAAAGCAGGTTGAATTACAGGATCAAATCATTGCCAATTATGGGGATGGTTTCTTTATTATTGACGAGGAGGGAAAAATGTTGGTAGTTAATGAGGCACTATGCCTGATTACCGGATACAGCCGGGAAGAATTGATCAACATTAAACCACCCTATCCATACTGGCCACCCGAAGAATATGAAACCATAGGGGCCGCAGTAAAGCAAAAATACGGCAAAAAAGAAAATAAATTCAACCTCACCTTCAGGCGCAAAAATGAAGAACGCTTTCCTGCAGTTATTCAGACCTTTAATATTGAAGACGCTCAGGGAAAAATAACCCATTGTTTTGCTACCATCAAAGATCTTTCCACTATAGAAAATGCCTACAAATCAATTCGGGAGTCTAAACAGAAATACGAAGATTTATTTGAAAGAACCTCTGATGCTGTATATAAATCAACACCGGATGGAAGAGTCATCAGTGCTAATCCTGCATTGGTGAAAATGCTGGGATTTGAAAGTGAGGAAGCTTTGAAGAAAGTGCAAATCAAGGAGGAGCTTTATTTTCATCCGAGTGAAAGAGAGGCAGTGTTAAGTGAAAACCTTGAAGTTTATAGATTAAAAAAGAAAGATGGGACTGAAATATGGGTGGAAGATCAGGGGTATTTTCATTATGATGAAAACGGAAAAATCCTTTTGCACCAGGGAATCCTCAGAGATGTTACAGACAGAAAAAGGGTTGAAGATAATTTAAAGACCAGTGAGAATAAGCTTCGGTCAAATATTGAACTTTTACAATCCATCCTGGATAGTCCCAAAGGCATTATTATTTTCTCTTTGGATACCAAATATTGTTATAAAGCCTTCACCAATTCCCATAAAGAAACCATGAAGAATATTTGGGGAGTGGATATTGAGATTGGAGAAAATATGCTTGATTTTATATCCAATAAGGATGACAGGAAAAAGGCAAAAGCCAATTTTGATCGCACCTTGAAGGGAGAAGAACTTTTATTCCTTGAGGATTATGGAGACGAAACCCTTACCAGGTCTTTTTGGGAAAACAGATATTCCCCTATCTATGCACAGGATGGCAGTATTACCGGATTAACCGTTTTTGTCACTGACGTCTCTACCCGAATGCGAGACCAGGAGAGACTGGAGAAAAGTGAAAAAGCACTCAGGGATGCCCAGAAATTATCCAAAACAGGTAGTTGGGAAATGGAGTTGCATTCCGGGGAATTGACCTGGTCAGAAGAGTTATATAGAATTTTTGAGTTGGAAAAAACAGAAGACGAGGCGCTTTACCAGGCCTTTTTGGAGCGGATTTATAAAGATGACCTACCCTTGGTCAATGAAAAGATCCGGCAGCTTATTGAAAAAGGGGAAAGTTTTGTCATAGAACACAGAATCTACTCCTCGGGGGATGACCTGAAATATGTGCTTTGTAAAGGGGAACCAATATTGAACGAGCAAAACGAAATTATCAGTATTCGCGGGGTCATGCTGGATATATCGGAGAAAATTGCCCGGGAAAAGATCATTCAGCAAAATCTCCAAACGTTAAATGAACAAAACATTGAATTGCATCGACTGGTTGAGTCCAATGTAAGACTTGAAAATTTTGCCTATATTGCTTCTCATGACCTGAGATCCCCTGTCCGTACCATTAACAGTTTTACTGGATTGTTGAAGAGTAGAGCAGGAGATAAACTGGATGCTGAAGAGCACAAGTTTTTGGAATTTATTGGTTCCGGAGCCAGGGAAATCCAGGGGTTGATTGAAGATATGCTGGCTTATTCGAAGGTAAAAAGTAAAGGTTTTAATCCTGCAAACCTGGAGGTGAAATATTTGCTCGAAAACCTTTTAACAACACTGAGTGCAGATATCCATGAGTTCAATGCCACGGTTATTGTTAAAGATGTTCCTTCACAGGTTTGGGGAGACCGGATTAAATTATGGCAGGTATTTCAGAACCTGA
The DNA here is from genome assembly GCA_942492125.1 of uncultured Bacteroidota bacterium. Taxonomy (GTDB): domain Bacteria; phylum Bacteroidota; class Bacteroidia; order Chitinophagales; family Saprospiraceae; genus BCD1. The sequence goes on along the minus strand of CALODM010000031.1, from coordinate 193,866 downwards.
TCATGAATGCCATGAAATTCCACATCAAAGGTTCAGCGCCGGAAGTTGTTGTTTCCGGGGAAACGCGCGAAGAGGAATGGATCTTTCAAATCCGGGATAACGGCATTGGCATTGACCCGGAATTCCATGAAAAAATATTTGGCCTTTTCCGGCAACTCAATACCAAAGAAGCATTTGAAGGGACGGGCCTCGGGCTTGCTATTTGTAAAAAGATCATTGAACAGCACAAAGGGCGCATCTGGGTAGCGTCCGATCCCGGTAAAGGGGCTACTTTTTATTTCTCCCTGCCCAAGCCATCAGAGCATGATGAATCGCTTGGCATCGACTAATTTTCCGTCCAGGCTTAGTTGAATAATGTAAATACCCGAATTGAGTTTGATGCCCTCATTCCTGAGGTTGTTGAACTCAAAGGTGTGCCTGCCTGATTTTTCCTTTCCATTAAAAAGTAATTTTACCTTTTGACCGTTCAGGGTTAAAACTTCCATATTCAATCTGGCCGGTTTGTTGAGGTAGACCTGTACCTGACCTGATTCCATAACCGGATTTGGAAAGATATGAATGATGCGGTTGCGGGAATGACTTTGCGGGTTACTTGTGCTGTCAATAACCGGCGTAAGATTGAGTGAAATATCAAAAACACCGTGTAAATTTCCGTCAGCATCTTCGGTCAATGGAATGATCCGCCCTTCCGCAGTATCGTTTGAGGCCCAGGGATCACCGGGAATATCCGTATCTCCTTCAAAGTATAACTGAGTGGTCAGCAATGCTGCACCAGGTGCTCCTATCTTGAGATGAATATGCCTCGGACGGTAGCTGCTTCCATTCAGGTATTTGCCCGGAAGTACCGTTTCCATAGCATAATTACCCATACCGTCAGTTTCAAATTTACCCCGGTAATCAAAACCTGCATTATCGTAAGCGCCACCGTTATCCGCCTGCCATACATCAAGGCTGGCGTTAGAGATTGGTGTAAGACAATCATTGTGATAAACAGTTCCTGTGAGGAAAAGAGCAGTTCCCGGCGCACCTTCCGGAGATATCTTGTTTCTCACCGGTGCGTTGGGTGTGTAAAAAGGACCTTCGATGTCGCCGGACGTCGGATCGCAATTGTTGACTTTGCCAAAATGAGGGAGTACAGGGATCAGTGCACCTAAAGTGCCTAACTTAATAAGGTTTCTTCTTTTCATGGTTGAGTGTTTATGTAAAAGTGGTCGATATGAAAATACCTCCTTTTGCTGGATCGGGTTATTTGTAAACACGATATTAGAGTTAAAAAGGGTGCGTTAGTACAAAGTTTATTCAAATTGCGGGATATAACGCTGCAAGTTACCGTTTAATCCTGTTTTTTGAAATACACTCTTTGCACGGTGGTCATTTGGATCCTGCCGACTTCAAATCCTTCTTCAATTTCAACGGAGGCTGTCGGACTGCTGTTGTAAACGTTGAGTTCGTATAATAGTTCGTCCTTTATTTTGGTATAAGTGACTGTAAAAAACTGGCCATTGACGGTATAAGCTCCGGTAAAGGTGTTGCCATATAAATGTTGATCGATAAAGATGCCATTGTCTTCGTCCATGATGTACTGTGTGGGACCCAGCGTATCCGGTTGTATGATGTAATATTTCTTTTCGATAGGTTCTCGTCCGTCCATAATATAGACGGAGGACCACTCCCAGCGATTACTGTCTGTTGTGGAGGCAATGTTAAGGATGACCTCAGAAGGGTACATATTCTGGTTGCTCCCCGCGCGGTAAGCCTGGAGACTGCCGCTATAAGTTCCCAGCCAGTCTTCCGGGAATTGGTGTTCGACTTTCAGCAATGAAGTTTCATCTTCTTCTGAATCCGGATGTTTGGTCAGGATGCGGCAACCCGTAATCAAAATTATAGCCACAAAAAAAAGCAGTTGTTTCATATCGTATCAAAAACGTTCAAGATCAGCAGAAAGATAGTTTAAAAGCGGTTCTGAAGCTGCAACTCCTGAAAGATGCAACAACTCCAGATAGGTTTCAAAAATTTCCTGTTCCTTTTTCACAATGGCCAGTTCTTTCTCCAGGATACTTTGTTGGATGCGGAGTAATGTGTACGCGGTGGCATCGGAAAGTTCTATTAGTTGATTATTGGAAAAGCGTTCCCTGGTTTTTTCCAGTTGTTGGTTCAGGAGGTTGTGCTCCCGGAGGAGGTGATTCATTTCGTTGATATACTCAACGCGTTCCAAATTGAGTTTGTCGGCGATGGATTCTTCTTTGTTTTGGGCTTCCAGTTGATTCAGTTTCAGTTCGTTCAGTTTTAATTTGGCTGACCCTTTGAGAGGCAATTTCAAGCCGATACCTATTGAAAACCGCTCCCGAAAAAAATCGTCGGGTTGTCCCTCGAAGCGCGATTCCACAAAATCAAGCACATTACGTCTTTCGGCATCTTCAACATTGAATTCCTGAACCAGCATGTCAATTTTGGCCTTTTGAAGTTCCAGTAAAGGGTGTTGGTCAACGGAGAAGTTCAGTAGGCTCGGTAAAATGTTTTGGATATCTTCGATTTTGATGAAGTTTTCTTCATCAATCAGGAGGCTGTCGTTGCTTTGGGCGATGGAAGCAACCAAAGATTGTAAGCCTGAGCGTGTGTGTTCAAGTTGGAGGATTTCCATTTCGAGGTCATGGAGATCGTCTTCCGTCCTAAGCAGGTCAGAAATGTCAAATTTGGTATAAGCCCCACTTTTTTCCAGGGTGTTTATCCTGTCCTGAAAAATGACGGCAAAACCTTTTTTAGCATCAATAAGCTTATTGCAAAAGTATATGGCAGCGATGATTTCGTACCGATCGAGCAGGGCCTCTTCAAGGAGGATCTGTTTTTCCGTGTCAACGCTCCTGAGTGTGCTGTTGTGGTATTTTTTTTGCGCCCAGCGTTGCCTTGGACTGTTTGGGGAAACCCGGAAAATATATTCCTGTTGGGCCAACTCGAAATCATTTGACCGGGATCTTATTTCGATTTCTTCCACCCAGGGCATTTGATAGGAAGTGTTGGCCAGGAAGTCCGCTATTTTCTGCTGGTGTTCCAAGGTGTTTTCTTGTGTGGAGGTAGCCAAAAAAGCTTTGACGGAAAGCGGATTCTGGGCGGAACTCAAGCCGCAATACAACAAAAATAAAGCAGGCAGGCAAAATTTCATTTTCCGAAAAATTATCAATGTTATGAAGATGAAGTGATTGTTGTTTTAAAAAATGACTGCATCATATCTCCCTGATTTTCAATCACCGTTTAAAGGTGTGCCCAAAAGTAGCTATATGCTCAGGTTGCTGACTATTCCCTGGCAGCTTCTATCCTGGAAGAAGAAAAATTAAACAAAGGACTGAACCAGTTGAAACCTCCGGAAGATTCCGAAGATGCCAGATTGAGCACGACTTTTTCTTTTTGAAGGAAGTGGTTGTCTTCAGGGATGGCGACAAGAATTTCACGGCCATAGGTTTTGTAATCCGGTATTTTCCGGAGGCGTTCCGGGATCTCAACTATTCGCGACCCCAGACCAATGACGGTGCCCTGGCAGAAATGTTCGGGGTGTAAGGTGGAGGAAACCGTCAAGGTATCGTTAAGGGATACCTGGAGGATCAGACTTTCCAATACATAGGCTTTGACCAGTGTAGGGTTTTGATTGTAAAAAGAAAGAATGGTTGAGAATGCATCCACATTTTCTCCTTCTTTACTGTTAATGGAACCTACCACCCCTTTAGCCGGAGCTTTCAGCAAAAGCTGATCCCGTGCTTCTTCCAGGAATTTTACTTCATCCAGTAATTTGTTTTTTTGATTTCTGATAGGGTGGCCGCTATTGGTGAGGGATTCCTCGAGCCTCTTTATTTCAATGTCAAGAGGCTTGACAGATAATTCCAACTCCTTTCGCAAAGCTTCAATTTTTAATTCCTGACTACTCTTGGTAGTGCTTGCATTATTGGGGAAGGCAACACTCTTAAGATCTTCTATCAATGTTTTATTGAATGCCATTTCCGATTCAAGCTGTTCAATTTCACTATTGATCTCGCTCTCTTTGGCTATCTTTTCAGCTCTCAGTCGATTGATGTCAGAAAGTAAATCAGATTTCCAGATCTCTTCCCTGGTTTCTAATTCCGCAATTTCATGGGAAAGCTTGCTGAATTCCTGATCCAGTTCATTTCGGGAAATAATGGCCAGTACGTCCCCCTCGTCGACTTTCTGCCCTTGATGAACAAGTATTTGATCAACTCTGACAGGCTGGTCGTGGGAAATGTCCATTTCCTTGTTTTCTGCAAAACCGTAAAACAATAAGGTCTGTTTCCCAAAATGGCGATTCAGGCGCAGTAGCACAACCACGAGCACAAGGACAACGATATATAATAAATTAATGCGCTTCATGGACGATTAAATTTCATGGGTAGTGTCCTGAACATTCAGCCGCACGTTTCGAATATCCTTCAGAGGCATAAGCTCATCGTACAGACGAAATTCTCCCTGACTTTCATTCTGGAGCTTCAAGGTATATTCATAAGAAACCAGCCTTGTCCCGTCGGGTTTTGTCAGGGTTTTGAAACGGGTGATGGCAAAGTTACTGCAATGCTTTTTTAAGAGTTTTTGAATTACTTTAAAATCAGGTGAATTTTGTCCTTCCACCAGGTCAAATTTTAAATTGCCGATCAGGTTGTTCTTTTTGCTAAAGGGAGTCATCCTGAGCACGAAAGCCGAGATGGAAAACCCTGCCGTTCCAACAACGGCAATCAGAAAACCATATACGCCGCAAGCAATACCTACAGCCAGAGACATAAAAATAAATACAATATTCCTGGGGTCCCTTACCGTAGTTCTGAATCGAATGATCGACAGCGCTCCCAACATACCCAGTCCTCTGGCCAGGCTGTCACCTATGGCCTGCATTACTGTTGCCGCAACGATGGAGATCAAAATCATTCCCTGAAGGAAATGATCAGACCGGGGGACCTCCCGGGTTGTTTTTTCGTAGGTGAATACCAGAATTGAGGACAAAATGAACGCTAACAAAACCGTGAACACCGCTGTCACGAGGGTCGGGTTCTCGGCACTGTTTTGTATTGAAAAATAATCGAACATTTTCTCCCTTTTTGATAACTCAGATTTAAACCAAGCTACTGTACTGACAAAATACTTTTGGTTTTCCTGCGGGGATGCCTGTTTTTTTTAATAGGCTTATTCACAGAAGCACCAAAGGTACACCGTTAATTAATTTAATATTAACTCAAAGTTAATTTTCTGAAGAATATATGCGCCCAAAATCAGTTAAAATACCCTTGTTTTAACGGACAATGATAAATTTCGTTCCTTCCGATAAATTCCCTTTCCGATCAGAAAATCTGAGGGTATACAGGCCGGGCGTCATATCACCTGCCTCAAAATCTGTTTCTGGATTTCCGTTCAGGGGTAATCGCAGGACCTCGTGACCTAGATTGTCGAATACCACCAGTTCTCCGGAAGGGATCAGGCCAGGGGCGTCAACCCTGATGCGGGCAGTATGAACAACCGGGTTGGGGAATATCTTTAAGGACAGCAACTTCTCCGGTGAATTAACGGAGTTGGGTACGTTCGGACCACCTGGTGTACCGGTAGCAGCAAACCAATTTTGAGCATCCGCATTATCCAGGTTGGGATCAGATAACTGTAAGGTTGGGCCCAAACCATCTGCGTCAACAGGCCATGGACTCTCGTCGTCATAATGAACAGTGTCTACCAAGGTTCCTGAGGCGTTGAACAGCCTGATGAGTTCACCGCCATTGTTCAGACCAAAGTCGAATTCTCCAACGTAATTGAGTACCTGCGGCCAAAAAAGACTGAAGGAGTCTATATTCCTGCAAACTACCAGAAAACCATTAGCTTCGATAGTGGTTCCTTCTGGGAACGAAAAATTGTTTAGCTCATTATCATCTTTTAAATACCAGGCTCCTATGTTGACTGTATTGTCGCTGGAATTGTATAGTTCAAGCCAGTCTTTGGTATCGAAATCATCTGCAGAGTGATAATTGATCTCGTTGATGATTACCTGTCCCATCAGACCGGTTTGGGTGAGCATTAAGAGGAAAACAATAGCGGAGAAGGGAATAAGTTTCTTAAACATGATGAAAGTGTGTTTTAGCGTTTCAACTTTTTTTGAAAATAAGATGTTTTGTTATAACTATCTTTAAACGCGTTAAAGATAGGTTCGATACTTGAAAAGTTTTCCTTTGAGGATCATTTACTTGAAGTATCAGCAAAGTTTTGATATTTAACTCAATATAGAAATAATTAGTTTTATTGGATTGTCAATTGGCAGCTGAAAAAAAGCCTGTCAGCAGCAAGACAAAAAACATTATTGAGAATAATTCTAAATTACCAGTGTAGTCAGACCTATTGTTGGTCATGTGGCCAATGAAACCTACTTTTGTACCTCTGTCGGAAAAAGCTATTATTTTATAGGTTTCAGTTGGCAGCAAAACGTAAAATAAAACATTTAAACATGGGTTGGTTTTCCAATTTTACTTCATCTTCGATCGGGAGAAAATTCCTAATGGGGATTACCGGTCTGTTTCTCGTTTCCTTTATTGCGGTCCACTTATTGGTGAATTCGTTCTCCCTGGTGAGTGCGGACTTATTCAATGCAGGGTCTCACTTTATGGGAACGAATCCTCTCATACAGGCAATGCAATATGTATTGGCCGCAGGTTTTCTTTTTCATATTATTATGGGAATTGTATTGACTATCAGAAACAATGCAGCCAGGCCGGTCAAATACGCCATGAACAAGCCTGGAGAAAATTCAAATTTTGCTTCGCGCAGTATGATCTATACCGGATTGTTGATCATGTTATTTCTGTTCCTGCACATGAAGGACTTTTTCGTTCCGATTAAGTTCGATCATGGTTCTTATGGTACAGATTATGATCTACTGGTACAGGTTTTTTCAAACCCTTGGTATGTGGCTTTGTATGTGGTGGCTTTTATCCTTTTGGGTATTCACCTTTACCACGGTTTCCAGTCTGCTTTCCAGACCATAGGTGTTAATCATCCAAAATACACTCCGGCTATTAAATTTCTCGGGGTATTGTATTGTGTGGTGGTAACCCTTGGTTTTTCAGCGATCGCATTGTTTCACTTCTTTAATTCATTGAATTAAGACAAAAGACCTTAAAAGTTATGTCAAAATTAGATTCAAAAGTACCAGAAGGTCCAATTAAAGATAAGTGGACCAATCATAAAAATAAAATTAACGTTGTTAACCCGGCCAATAAACGATTGATTGACATCATCGTGGTTGGAACAGGGCTTGCCGGCGGATCTGCTGCTGCTTCCCTGGCCGAGATGGGGTATAACGTCAAAGCTTTTGCATACCAGGATTCTCCGCGTCGCGCACATTCAATTGCGGCACAGGGAGGTATCAATGCTGCCAAGAATTATCAGAATGATAATGACTCTGTTTATCGTTTATTCTATGATACGGTAAAAGGTGGAGACTACCGTTCCCGGGAAGCCAACGTTTACCGATTGGCGGAGGTTTCCGGTAATATTATCGACCAGTGCGTTGCTCAGGGGGTGCCTTTTGCCAGAGAATATGGCGGTTTGCTGGATAATCGCTCTTTCGGGGGTGTTTTGGTTTCCAGAACCTTTTATGCCAAAGGACAGACGGGCCAGCAGTTATTGCTGGGAGCTTATGCGGCAATGAATCGCCAAATCGGAAAGGGTAAGATCAAAATGTATAACCGCCACGAAATGCTTGATCTGGTGGTAGTGGACGGCAAAGCCAGAGGTATCATTGCCAGAGACCTGGTTACCGGAGAGATTGAAAGACATTCTGCTCATGCAGTGGTGGTCGCCTCAGGAGGGTATGGAAACCTATTCTACCTGTCCACCAATGCCATGGGGTCCAATGTGACAGCTGCCTGGAAGATTCACAAGCGTGGCGCTTATTTTGCCAATCCATGCTTTACCCAAATCCACCCGACTTGTATACCGCGTTCCGGAGAGCACCAATCCAAACTGACACTTATGTCTGAGTCACTTAGAAATGATGGTCGTATCTGGGTGCCCAAAAAATTGGAGGATGCAGAAGCTATCCGTGCAGGAAAGCTCAAACCAACCCAACTTGCTGAGGAAGACAGGGATTATTATCTCGAAAGAAGATATCCTGCTTTTGGTAACCTCGTGCCCCGGGATGTAGCTTCCCGGGCAGCAAAAGAACGCTGTGATGCCGGTTATGGTGTCAATGCCACAGGAGAAGCAGTTTACCTGGATTTTGCGGCAGCCATCGAGCGTTATGGTAAGGAAAAAGCATTGGTCTTGGGTATTGATAATCCGTCTAGAGAGAAAGTAATCGAACTGGGAGAACAGGTGATTGAAGCCAAATACGGCAACCTCTTCCAGATGTATGAAAAAATAGTCGATGAGAACCCGTATAAAACGCCTATGATGATCTACCCTGCGGTACATTATACCATGGGAGGTGTTTGGGTCGATTATAATCTGATGACAACCATTCCCGGTTGTTATGCTGCAGGTGAAGCCAATTTCTCAGATCACGGTGCTAACCGACTCGGTGCCTCCGCCCTGATGCAGGGATTGGCAGATGGCTACTTTGTATTGCCTTATACCATTGGCGACTATCTTGCAGATGAGATTCGTACCGGAGAAATTTCTACTGATTTGCCGGAGTTTGATCAGGTTGAAAAAGAGGTTCGTGAAAGACTGGAAAAACTGATCAATATCAAGGGAACCAAATCTGTGGATTACTTCCACAAACGCCTTGGAAAAGTTATCTGGGACTATGTCGGTATGTCGCGAAATGAGGAAGGTTTGAAAAAAGCGATTGACGAGGTCCGAAAGATTCGTGACGAGTTCTGGCAGGATGTGCGGGTGCCTGGCGGATTAGATGAAATGAACCCTGAACTTGAAAAAGCGGGTCGCGTGGCCGATTTCCTCGAACTGGGTGAATTGTTTGCCGTCGATGCTTTACATCGTACAGAATCCTGTGGCGGCCACTTCCGGGAAGAATCTCAGACCGAAGAAGGAGAAGCGCTGCGTAAAGATGATGAATTTGCTTTCGTGTCCGCCTGGGAATGGACCGGTGATCCGCGCAAAGCCAATCTCCACAAAGAAGCACTGGAGTTTAAAGATATCGAACTGAAACAACGTAGTTATAAATAAGCATTTTGATGCTCAAAAATAGAAAATTATGTCTGTAAATAAAGATATGGATTTAACATTGAAAATATGGCGTCAAAAAGATGCTAAATCCAAAGGTAAGTTAGAAACCTATCAGGTAAGCAATATATCACCGGATTCCTCTTTTCTCGAAATGATGGATGTGCTCAATGAGGAACTTATCAACAAAGGGGAGGAACCGGTTGCATTTGACCATGATTGCAGAGAGGGTATTTGTGGAGCATGTTCTCTGCATATCAACGGGGAACCCCATGGTCCCGACCGGCTAATCACCACCTGTCAGTTGCACATGCGTAAATTCAAGGATGGAGACACCATTTACATAGAGCCTTGGAGAGCCAAGGCCTTTCCGGTTATCAAAGACCTGGTTGTTGATCGTTCTTCCTTTGATCGCATTCAGCAGGCCGGTGGATTTATCTCCGTCAATACTTCCGGGAATACACAGGATGCCAACGCCATTCCTATCCCAAAGAAAAATGCAGATATGTCGATGGATGCCGCTACCTGTATCGGTTGCGGGGCCTGTGTGGCAGCATGTAAGAACAGCTCTGCTATGTTGTTCGTTTCTGCGAAAGTTTCCCAATTTGCACTCTTGCCTCAGGGCCGTGTAGAAGCTAAAGACCGTGTACTCAACATGGTGAAAGCCATGGATGATGAAGGGTTTGGCGCCTGTACAAATACCGGTGCTTGTGAGGTGGAATGCCCTAAAGGAATTTCCCTTGAAAATATCGCTCGCATGAACCGCGAGTATTTGTCAGCTACCTTTGGATAGCGTTTAGACGGTAAATGGCCAACGGTGAACGACTGGCGTTTTACCAGAGAAAAGATAATATTAAAACCCGGTGCCGTCCTTTGTGATAGCCCGGGTTTTTTAATTCGGAAATATTTTCAGGTGGTTTCAAATCGTTCCCAGATTGTTCCAGGCTATTCCTGTCGTTTTATCGGTTAAAATCAGACTTTCTTACCTTTCCTGCCTGGTGAACCTTGTGGATGAAGAGGCAATAATTCTTTTCCTAAATTTAATAAACGAAAGAAAAATTTAAAAAAACTTGACTCAATAAACACTGTTTAGTAATTTTACACCGTTAATTATTCAATATGGGTATTTCTGAAAGGAGAGAAAGAGAGAAAAAAGAACTCAGGAAGAAGATTCTTGAAACAGCCAAAGATCTTTTATTAAAAGAAGGATGGCAGCAACTTTCCATCAGGAATATTGCATCAGCTATAGAATACAGTCCGGCGACGATCTATCTTTATTTCGAAGGAAAAGATGAAATTGTTTACCAGCTGATGGAGATGGGTTTTTCCCGGATGTCGGAGTTTTTTGAGCCAGTACTCAACGAAACTCATCCTGTGGAAAGAATCCGAAAGTCAGGCACTGCTTTTATCGATTTTGCCTTGTCAAATCCGGAATGGTTTGAATTATTGTTCAATATGCCGGAGCATGTATGTAATGTCGATAAATACATGGAAGATTCGAATCCCGGGTTTCGCGTTTTTGAAGGATTGTTGCAGACTTGCCAGGAGGCCATTGACAAAGGGTACACCCATATTGAGGATGCCAATGTATTGGCCACCCTGTCGTGGAGTATGGTTCAGGGGCTTGTGTCATTAATCCGTTCCGGACACCTGGATCATTTGTTGGAAGTGGAGGAGCAGGTGTTGATCGATGATACGGTTGAAACTTTTATGAAGACTATTTTTCAGGTAGAAAAGCATTAGCCGGATCTGGCTGATTTTTTTTGCCCTATTACTAAACACTGTACACTAAATTAACATGATTCATAAAGCTTTGTATTTTTCTTTGATCTTTCTGTTGATAACAGGAACGATGAAAGCACAGGATTTTTCAGTACTTATAGAAAAATCCTGGCAAAATAATGACCAGTTAAAGGCCCGGTATTTCGAGCTGCAGCAAGCGGAGGCGGCATTGAGGGAAGCCAGATCCATGTATGGTCCAATGGTTAGTTTTGGAGCGCAGTACACCCTGGCAGCTTGAGGGCGGGAGATCAATTTACCGGTGGGAGACCTGCTCAACCCTGTTTATTCAACCCTTAATTTGTTGACAGCTACCAGTAATTTTCCAACGATTGAAAATTCTACCGAACAATTCCTGCCCAATAATTTCCTGGATGCCAGGGTGCGTATTCAACAACCCGTTTATTATCCTGAACTGGCTGTCAATAAACAGTTACAATCCCGTAAAATCGATTTGCAGGCACTGGAAATAAAAGCCTACAAAAGGTTGCTGGTCAAAGAGGTGATGACTGCCTATCTGCAATGGCAATTGGCTCAACGGGCAGTAGCGATTTACGAACAAGCGGATGTTTTGTTAAAGGAAGCTTACCGGACAACGAATAGCCTGTATCAAAATGGCAAAGCATTAACTTCTGCCCTCAGCAGGATAAGGTCAGAGCAGGCGAATAGCCAGGCGCAGATAATCGATGCAAAAAATAAGGAAGAGAACGCCTGGCAGTTGCTGCTTTTCCTGCTCAATGAACCCACTATTACCCGTGACCAGGTAGTACTTGATATTCCCGAATTACCTGACATGGATTCCGGAAACGGGATCCGGGAGGAGTTGCAACAGTTGGATGTTGGTATAGATATGCAAAACCTGGCGGTCAAAAAAGAAAACCAGTTCTATATTCCCCGCTTAGGTGTTCAATTGGACGCCGGATCCCAGGACTTTGATTTCAATTGGAAACCTTATGTACTGTTTGGTGTGAATCTGGAATGGAATATTTACGATTTTAACAGGCATAACCATAAAAAGGACCAGGCCCTCGCAGCCCTCGATGCGCAAAAACAGGAACGGGTTTATGTGCAAAACCAGTTGACCTTACAAAATACCGTTGCCCGAAATAATCTGCTCGCAGCCATTTCGCAAGCCAATACTTATGAGCCAAGGATAGTTGCTGCCCAAAAGACCTATGACGAAGTCATGAAAAAATATCGCAGCGGAATTGCCGGTTACCTCGAACTGATCGATGCGCAAACACAATTGACCGTTGCAAAACTATCATACGTACTCGCCCGAAATAATGCCTGGATAAGGTGGGCCGAGCTGCAATATGTAACAGCAAGTTATCCAATTAATTAAAAACCAATTTTCAAAGAATAGGTGAAATATTAAACAAATGCAAGTAAAGAATTCAATCATCCTGAGTGTAACGATCTTATTGACCCTGGCTTCTTGTCGCCAGGAGCGTGATGTCCCGGGGGAACAACTCGACACCAGCAAGCCGAATCTGGTTCAGCATGTCAAACTCGCAGAAGTGGTCGAAGAATCAGCCGCTCAAACGATCAGCGTTTTGGGGATCGTCACCAGTAAAACCCAATCCACACCCTCCTTTAAAACCGGCGGTATAATAGACAAGGCCTTTGTGAAGGAAGGAGACCAGGTTAAAAAAGGTCAATTGCTGGCAACCCTGCTGATGACAGAGATCAATGCAGGTTTTGCACAGGCGGAGGAGGCCCTGGCTAAGGCCAACCGTGATCTGGAAAGAGCTAAAAGCCTTTACGCAGATAGCGTAGCAACACTGGAGCAATTGCAGAATGCCGAAACCGGTGTCACCATGGCCAGCAAAACCCTGGAGATCGCCAGGTTCAATAAAAAGCACAGTGAGATCCGGGCGCCTATCAATGGTCGGGTGATCAAACAATTGCTGCATGAGGGAGAAGTTGCCGGACCGGGAATGCCCGTTTATGCCCTCCTTGGGATATCCAGAAATGACTGGAAGATCACGGCAAACCTGATAGACCGCGACTGGGCAAAATTGAAGATCGGTGATGCTGTGAGTCTGACCCTCGATGCCTATCCCGGAAAAAAAATGAAAGGAATCGTAAGCGACAAAGCCGTAATGGCTACTGATGCAAGCGGCTCACTGGAAGTGGAATTTTCTTTTGTCACGACACCCCCTGCTTTGGCGGCAGGTATGGTTTGCCGGGTAGAGACTACCCCAGCGCAAAAAGAAACCCGGACCATCATTCCGGTGGAGGCCATCGTCAGGAGCAACGGTTCTTTGGCAACGGTTTTTACCGTGGAAGACGGTAAAGCCAGAAAGGTCCAAGTAAACATTTTAGAATTAATGGGTGAAAAAGTGGCCATTTCGGGAGATGTGGAGAATTTGAGAACGGTGGTGACTATTGGCGCCATGTTCTTAGAGGATGGAGAAAGTGTCGTCATATCAAATTAGCATAAAAAATACGGTTTAGCCCGGAGTCAGCTTCCAAGAATTAATAAACTTTTAGACAGATGAATTTTTCCAAATTTTTTGTAAAAAACTACCAATTCACCCTGGTAATATTTCTGGGGCTGATAATTCTGGGGGTCAATTCATTGATGAATATGCCGCGTAGCGAGGATCCGCCTTTTAATGCCCCCATTTATACCGTAGTCATTATTTATCCGGGTACTTCACCGGAGGATATGGAAAAATTAGTGGCTGATCCCATTGAGGAAGAATTGTATCAACTCGATGATATCAAGGAAATAGAGTCGATTTGTAATGATGGAGTATTGTTTGTATTGATTGAGTTTAATTACGGTGTTGATCCGAAAGCTAAATACAACGATGTTATCAGGGAGGTAAATAAAATCCAGGAATTGCCCGATGATATTTTGAGCATAGATATAAACAGGGCTTCTGCCAGTGATGTAGCCATTCTGCAAACCGCTTTAGTCTCAGAAACGGCGTCGATGGAAGCATTGGAAAACCAGGCTGAAATCCTGGAACGACAGATGGAAACCATCGATGCTGTAAAATGGGTGCGTATACAGGGCGTACCGGAACGCAATATTCGCATCGAACTGGATCTTGATCGGATGGCTTTATTGAAAATTGGCCTCAACCAGGTATTGGGGTTGATTCAGGCCAATAATGTAAACATTCCAGGAGGGGATATTGATTTGGGAACGCGAAAATACAATATCAAAACCACTGCTGAATTTGAAAAAATTGAAGACATCAATAACACCATTATCAAAACCACGGAAACGGGAAAAGTCACACATCTTTCAGATATAGCTAATGTATATCAAACCGATGAGGAAAACAGCCATATCGTGAGGTATAATGGTCAGCGGGGTATCTGGGTCATCACTGCGATGAAGGATAATCGCAACATCGTTCATACCAGACAGAAGATGGAATCCGCCCTGCAACAGTTTGAAAAGAATTTACCAGAGGATATTCAAATGGTTCAGGCTTTCGACCAGGAGGTAATGGTTAGCCGTCGGCTGGAGCATCTCGGCCGTGATTTTCTGATAGCGGTGTGCCTGGTCTTGCTGACCCTTTTACCCCTGGGCACAAGGGCCTCGCTTGTAGTGATGATTTCCATCCCCTTGTCTTTGAGTATCGGCATTTTTTTATTGGATATCCTTGGCTATACGTTGAACCAGTTGAGTATTGTGGGTATGGTTGTATCCCTGGGGCTTTTGGTGGATGATAGTATTGTGGTCGTGGAAAACATAGAACGGTACATGCGCAAAGGCATTCCGGTAAAAGAAGCTGCGGTAACAGCCACGAACCACATCTTCCTGGCGATACTGGGGTGTACGGCTACACTGATCCTTGCCTTTTTACCCTTGGCCAATTTGCCGGAAAGTTCCGGTGACTTTATTCGCTCCATGCCTATTGCCGTTATCCTGACGGTTTTGGCTTCTCTTTTTGTTTCCGTTACCATCATCCCGTTTTTGGCTAGCCGGATTTTAAAGCCACATAAAGGAGGCGGGGAAGGTAATGCTGTTTTCAAGGCCTTTAAAAAATACATCAATGATCCTTATCAACGATTATTGGGCTGGAGTATTAAACATCCGGTTATCGCCTTATTTTCGGCAGCAGTAGTATTTGGTTCCTCCCTTTTGCTGATTCCACAGTTGGGATTCAGTCTCTTCCCTGCTTCTGAAAAGCCGATGTTCGTTGTTGATATCGAAACTGAACCGGGCAGTAATATCCAGCGTACCAATAAAGTGGTTCATCAGGTGGAGCAACATCTGGCAACGAAAACACAGATCAAAGGCATCGCAGCCAATGTAGGGAAGGGTAATCCCCGGGTTTTTTATAATGAATTTCAGGCCCAGGCTACAGATTATCTCGGACAAATTTTGGTCTTTTTGGATGAAAATGCGGAAGTC
Source organism: uncultured Bacteroidota bacterium (assembly GCA_942492125.1). Taxonomy (GTDB): domain Bacteria; phylum Bacteroidota; class Bacteroidia; order Chitinophagales; family Saprospiraceae; genus BCD1. The sequence continues at coordinate 178,550 of CALODM010000031.1, read as the reverse complement.
CCTGAAATTGATGCTGTAGCAGACCAACTGAGAGAAGAACTGGTTGGATTTCCCGGGGCAAAGATAGAAGTCCGCCGCTTTCAACAGGGAGAGCCCGTTTCTGCTCCCATAGAAATGCGGATCATAGGTGAGAAAATGGATACATTGAAGCGGATAAGTGCCGACATCGAAAAGATCATGAAGACTACGGAAGGTACAATTTATGTCAACAACCAACTTAAAACGGACAAAACACAAATAAAGATAAACATCGACCGGGATAAATCGGGATTATACGGATTGACCACCAGGGAAGTAGCGACAACCGTACGCATGGCCATTGCCGGGCTGGATATCGGCAAGATACGTCGTGGGGATGGAGAGGAAGATGTTTTGCGGGTATCGATCAGGGAGAATACGACCAATGCTCTGGAAAATTTCAACAGAGTACAAATCACAACTTTGGGCGGTACCCTGGTCCCTCTGCGTTCCGTCGCCAGTATTGGTTTTGAAGACTCTCCATCCTTGATCCGGCATTACAACAAAGAAAGGTACAGTCTTGTCAGTTGTTTTACACAGGATGGTTATAACACGGAAGCGCTGACCACAGCAATACTCGACAGACTGGATGCGGAGCTGTCCATGCCTGACGGCTACCGGATCGTTGCAGCCGGTGAAAGGGAAGCGAGGCAACGATCCTTTGGCGGCATCGGTACGATCATTGTTTTGGTCGTTTTTGGACTGCTGGCTATTCTCATTCTGGAATTTCGCACCATGAAATCGACCTTGATCGTATTGAGCGTTATTCCTTTGGGCATGGTAGGGGCCTTAATTGCCTTGTGGATCACGGGAGAGACGCTTTCATTTGTTGCTACGGTAGGTTTGATTGCCCTGGCAGGCATTGAGATCAAGAACTCCATCCTGATGGTTGATTATACCAATTCGCTGAGGGAAAAAGGAGTGCCTTTGTACGAGGCGGTTATGGATGGTGCGGAAACGCGTTTCCTCCCTATTCTTCTGACTGCTTTGACGGCCATTGGCGGGATGACTCCCCTGGTATTGGACAGAAGTCCCTTAATCAGTCCTTTGGCTATTGTACTCATCGGGGGACTGATCAGTTCCCTGATTTTGAGTAGGGTGGTGACGCCGGTATTGTATTATTTGATTCCTCCAAGAGTGGAGTGATTTAGGTTGAATGTCAGTTGGGAGCCTGTAATTGGGTTTCGGGCAGGGGATAAATCTTTCTGTCATAGGGAAAGTAGGATGGTTTTAGGAGTGTTTTAGATATTCCGGGAATTCATTTGAAAATTTAACAATCCAAAACTCTTTTTTATTTTAAATAAATTTTTTACCTTTGCCCCTCATTTTGGAAAAGAAACATATTCGTTATGAAAAAAGATATCCATCCAGAAGAGTATCGCATGGTGGTTTTCAAGGATTTCTCAGTTGACAAGTCGTTTTTAACACGTTCTTGTGCGCCAACGAAGGAAACGATCGTTTGGGAAGATGGCAAGGAGTATCCTTTGGTTAAATTGGAGATCTCAAGTTTCTCTCACCCGTTTTTTACAGGTAAGATGAAGTTTGTTGATACTGCCGGACGTATTGATAAATTCAACAAGAAATTCGGTAATAACCCATTTGCGAAGAAAAAATAATCATACCCGAGGGTATTGTTTATTTTAGAAAATAACAAAAGCTCCTTTCAGTAATGATTGGGGCTTTTTGTAATTAGGCTAAGTACAACTATTTTCTGCTTTTAGTGACAAATTTTTGTCTGAAAACGTCAAACATTTAATTAAAAAAGCGTTATATTATACGAAATATCATCCTTTACCAGAGTACTAACCTCTTAATATGGCAAATATAATCCTGTTTGATAGTGAAGTTCGTGAAAACCTCCTGCCTTTAACATACACAAGGCCCGTTAGCGAGATTCGTGTTGGCATCCTGACCATTAGAGAAAAATGGGAAAGGACCATGAATGCCAAGGTTGCCTACATCACCCAGGATTATCTCGCTGAGAAATATGCAATCGATTACGGTAAAGAAAATTACATTATCAATGGTTCGGCAATGCCGTCCCCTCAGTTGTGCCAACTGATCAGGCAAATGGATTTTGGGGAGGCTTTCCTGCTTGGGGAAGAGTTGATTGCCGCCAAAATGGATGAACGTCAATTTGAACGCCTCATACACGATCAGGATATCGGTGAACTGAAAGGTATTGATCTGGAGGATACTGAGTTTTTGAAGATCAATCACCATTGGGATATTTTTCAGATCAATGATGCTGCCATCCGCGCAGACTTTGAATTACTGACCAATGGCAGAGAGTCAGCGCCCATCAGTGAAACCAATCAGGTTTTGGGAAGAGAAAATGTGTTCGTCGAGCCCGGAGCCAAAATTGAATGTTCCGTAATTAATGCTACTACCGGACCTGTTTATATCGGAAAAAATTGCCAGATCATGGAAGGGAGCCTTATCCGGGGAAGTTTTGCCATGGGAGAAGGCTCCATCTTAAAAATGGGCGCAAAAATATATGGTGCTACCACTTTGGGGCCTTTTTGTAAAGTTGGCGGAGAAGTGAGTAATGCCGTTTTACTCGGATATGCCAATAAAGGCCATGACGGTTACCTCGGTAATTCTGTTCTTGGAGAATGGTGTAACCTGGGAGCCGGAACCAGTATCTCCAATCTTAAAAATGATTACGCTGAAGTCAAACTTTGGAATTATTCTTTAGGCCGGTTTGAAAAGACTGGCGCCCAATTTTGTGGACTCATTATGGGGGATCACTCCAAAACGGCCGTCAATACCATAATCAATACAGGTACTGTTATCGGTATATCCAGCAATATCTTCGGACCCGGCTTCCCGCGCAATTTTATTCCTTCTTTTGCCTGGGGGGGGAACCACGGATTTACAACTTATGCAACCGATAAGGCTTTTGGTACCATGGAAAGGGTGATGGAACGCAGGAATGTCGAATTCACTATTGGAGACCGGCTCATCATGTTGCGACTGTTCGAGGATACTGCCGAGCACAGAAGGTGGGAAAAGGGGTGAACAAAAAACCGTACCGACCGAATTCATTCGGTCGTAACCTTCTTTTCCTGATTCCAGGTTTTATCTTTCGGCAGCTACAATAAGCGTATAACCCTCCTGATATTTATCCCTGAACTATCTGATATTTTTCGCGAAACCAACAAAAGTTGAATGTCATGAAGTTCTCTTTTTTACTTTTAATACTACTTTTCCTGACAAGCTGTGGAAATGATCAACAGTCATCCGTTGACCAGGACAGCAATTCACCAAACGTGGAAGTCTCTCAACAGGAAACGGACTCCCTTAAGGCCCTCTATCAAAACTACCTTACCAAAAGGCAGGACTGGTTTCCGGCAAAGTTTATTGCCGAAGCAGGCAAGCTCAACCCTGTTGATGAAGCACTGTCAGATACCGCTTTTTTCGTTTTTCGGGAAACATTACTGGATGCGGTCAGAAGGAAAGATGTCTTTTTTTTACTCGAAAATACAGACCAGTTTATCAAGTATAGCTTTGGTGACGATGGTGGTCTTGCCGGTTTTGTTCAGCAATGGGAACTGGATTCGCCCGAGGGAATTCAGCAGTCGGAGGTTTGGAAGCAGTTGGAAGCGGTATTGACAATGGGCGGAAACTTCAGCGATAATGGGAAGACGTTTACCGCACCCTATTATTTCGGATTGTTTCCCGATCAATTAGATGCTTTCACCCACGGGGTTGTTACCGGTCGTGGTGTACGCATGCGCAGCGCCCCGAATTTGCGTGCGCCAATAGTAAAGAACCTCTCCTTTGACATTGTGGAGGTCATAAGAGAAACGGCTTCTTTAGAAATCATCGGTGAGGATCAATATCCCTGGGTCCAAGTGAAAATGACCGATGGAAAAGAAGGATACATTTGGGGTAAATACATTGGTCTCCCCATAGGTTTTCGTGCAGGATTTTCCAAACAGCCGAATGGTTCCTGGTTGATGCATTTTTTTGTAGCAGGGGATTAACCTCAGCAAGACTATCCCGTAAAAACCTAGAAAAAATTAGTGCTGGTGATGATGCCCGTGTCCGTGTCCGTGGGAATGGGGTTCCTCCATTGGCAATTTGTCGTTCAGGTATAGATCCACTGCTATGTCCGGATCTTTTTCTGAGGTGATAACACCTCTGGTATTATTCATTTGCAACCTGTTGAACAAACCAAAGCCCATACCACCCGAAATCAGGACATCTACAGCATATATAGGATGGACAAAAGCAGGGTCGTTTACCGGAGATTGTGCTAATTCGTGGAGACTTTGTTCCCTGGGAAGTTCCAGTAATTCTTTGTTACTTACCCGGTTGTTTTCTATTTCAAACATCCAGAACTTTCTACATTTTCCGGCATGCCCGGTTACCTCTTTTTTATTTTGGCTACATACGGCAATTTTCATATCGCGTTCTTTTTTTATTATTTTTACAGAAGAACTTCAATCAGAGATTCTTTTCAGAATTCTCTAATTTAGGGTAAAATTGAATAATCCCTGCATTAGAGGTTGTGATACACATCACTGTATCGTTTGGATAAATCGTTCAACTTTGCGTAAAATTTTTTTAAAACCGAAAATTATTGATAATGAAAAAAATCGTTTTGTTTCTACCGCTAATTGTTTTAACTGTTTTTACAACAGCCTGTAATTCCCAAAATTCAAATGCGGCCACAGATAAGCCAGGGAATGCCATTTTGGTTGAAAATAACAAAGCAGGAGTTTATAAAAATATTGCAGCTGCTGAATTCAAACAGCTCATCGCAAAGGGAGATGTGGTTGTGGTGGATGTAAGGACACCCAACGAATATGCCCAGGGACACATCAAAGGTGCCAAACTGATCAATATATACGATAAAGATTTTGATGCTCAGATAGCCAAATTGAATAAAGAATCAACGACCCTGGTTTATTGCAAGTCAGGAAGAAGAAGTGCCGGAGCCATGAGAAAAATGGAATCTGCCGGATTTTCTACTGTCTATAATCTATCAGGAGGTATTATGACGTGGATGAGAGCAGGAGGTGAATTAGTGAAATAACCACAATCTGGCTCATTTCATTAAATCAGTTCGATTAAAAAAGAATCCCGAATTTCAGCTTTGCCAAAATTCGGGATTCTTTTTTAATACCCAAGAGCGACTGCAAATTGTGATATTCAGATATCATAATTAGGAGATAATTCGTCGAATTTTTCTTCATAAAAATCATGAATGATCCTTACGACTTCTTCCGGATCATCCGTAATAGGCATAAGGTCCAGATCTACTTCGTTGATATTATTTTCCTTTTCAAGCATCACGTTTTTTATCCATTCTTTAAGTCCTGTCCAGTACTCACTTCCCACAAGAATGATCGGTACTTTAGATATCTTGCCGGTTTGTACCAATGTCAGCACTTCGAACAATTCGTCCATGGTGCCAAATCCTCCGGGGAGGGCGACAAATGCCTGGGCGTATTTGACGAACATTACCTTTCTGACAAAGAAATAACGGAAATCCAGATTTTTATCGGCATCAATATATTGATTGTGCCCTTGTTCAAAAGGCAGATTAATATTGAGACCAACGGATTTGCCGCCGTAAATATGAGCGCCTTTGTTACCCGCTTCCATAATTCCGGGACCACCGCCGGTAATGACCCCATAACCCTCTTCGGTAAGCAGCCTTCCGATGTCAACAGCCAGTTTATAATTGGGATTGTCTGCTTTTGTTCTTGCCGATCCAAAAATGGAAACGCATGGTCCCAGTTGATTTAAAGTCTCAAAACCTGCTACAAATTCTGAGATCATTTTGAACATTGTCCACGCATTTTCGCCTTTGATCTGTTTGCCCCACTGTTTCATAGGGAGTTTCTTACCCTGCATTAAATTTTCATCTACCATATCAAGTATTTTTTCAGGTCATTCAATTTTTAAAAAAGCGCGTAGAATGACCGGTTAATAGGTTAACGTTTGTCCAAACTGCATCCGGAAATGAAATTTAAACATTCTATTAGCCGAAAAAAGCCTGTCAGCTATTGCGACAGGCTTTTCAGCGACTAAATGCTAGTTTAAGCATTTCTAGGCACTTTATCAAGTTCCAGGATAAATAACAGCCCCGTTTCCTAAAAGTTTAAGATACTTTTAAGCTTTAGTTATAATTGTTCACCTATTCATGATGCCACCGTCAATATTGATGGTGGTTCCCGTAATCCAGGAGGAATCCTCTGAAGCAAGGAAGTTAACCAGGTTGGCAATGTCTTCCGGTTGTCCAAGGCGTTTCAATAAGGTGGCCTTTTCAGCATCGGAGACCGCTTTTTCCGGTATTTCAAAAGCTTTTGCCGAATCCCATAACAGGGGAGTGTCCACGGGGCCGGGACAAATAGCATTGACACGTATTTTCGGGGCATATTCCAGAGCCATTTGTTTCATTAGGGCTACAACTCCTGCCTTGGATGCGCAATAAGCAGGGTGGTTTGGGAAACTTTTGAATGCAGCGATGGAAGCATTGATGATGATATTACCTCCGGCAGGATTTTTCACCATGTAAGGGATAGCATATTTGCACAGGTAAAAAACAGCGTTTAGGTTGGTATCGAAGGTAGCATTCCATGTCTCCGGGGAAACTTCTGTAACTTCACCCAGTCCCAGAATCCCGGCATTGAGGGATAATATGTCAATCTTGCCAAAAGTGGCCAGAGTTTTCTTCACCAGCAAATCATTGGTTGCCGGTTGGCGAATATCTCCGGCAATAAACAAAACGTTCGGGGTAAACTCCTTTAATTGTTCGGTCAATTCAAGCCCGCGCAATTCATTTCTTCCCGACAATACAAGGGAGGCGCCGTTTCTGGCGAAGGACTTAGCAATGGCTTTACCCATACCGCTTGTAGCTCCGGTTATAATAATTACTTTGTCTTTCAATGCTTTACTTTATCTGACCAGGTTGTAATAAATCGTTTTTAATAAGTTGTCGTTATCGCCATTAAACTGCCAGAACATAATACCCCCAAGATTATTTTTCTTGACATAATCCACTTTAAATTGCAGGGATCGTTCATTTTCATAGGTTACAAATTGCCCGTCTTCTGCCCGCCAGAGGTAAGGAGCCATGGAAGTGCTGTCCCAATGCATTTGGAATCCGTCTTTGTCCTGCATTTCTGCGGCAATTTTTTTGAAGGAATAGCTTCCTCTTTTTCCTTCGGAAAATTGATATAAACCATTGTTTTCCGGTTGAGTTCCTGTCCAGTAACGACCGTAAAAGGGAACGCCAAGCACGATTTTTTCAGCAGGAATTCCCGCTTTAATATGCTGTTCAACTGCAAGGGAAGAACTTATACTGGTCCGGTCATTGACATTTCCTGAAAGAAAAAGGTTGGAATGGTGACCTGCGATCGGGGATCCACCTGTATAATAATCATAGGTCATGATGTTGATGAAGTCGAGGTATTGATGCGCAATATCCATTTCGGTATGATCCAGGTAACTTTGGCTGGCTGCACTGGCAATGGTGAGCAGGTAGTGTTGCCCATTGGTTGCCATTGAATCGAGTTTATGCCTGAGTAGTTTCAGAATGGCCGTAAAGTTTTCCTTGTCCTCCGGCCTATGAGTATTGCCGGCTCCCGGAAGGCCGGGATATTCCCAGTCCAGGTCAATGCCATCAATTTTATGTCTGACCATATAATCTATGGCACTGTTAGCGAAAACCTCTCTTGATGCCCTGGTCAGTACCGCGTCGGAAAATCCTCCGGACCAGCCCCATCCGCCGATAGAGATCAATATTTTCAATTTTGGATTTACTTTTTTGAGTTCGTTGAGTTTTTTCAGGTCGGGACCATCTTTTGTTCCACCTTCCACTACCCGGCCGTCTTTAATATTGGCAAAGGCGTAGTTGATGTGAGTTATTTGGTATGCTTTTTCGAAATGCTCCCCCCAGTTATTTTCCCATCCTGTGACATAAGCTACTACCCGGTGGTTGTCATCATAAGGAAGGAATTTGACCGATGATGGTTTCATAGGCGCGATGCAGCCGGAGAAGAGGGCGGCAATAGCCAGAAAATAGAGTTGATATTTTAGCATTTTCTTTTTGTTTGATAAACAGATGAATTTACAAATAAGCGGGGAAGTTACCTATTAAGGCAGGGCCTAAATAAAAGCATGTTTAAAATTTTATGGGGATTCCTTAATTTTTCTGCAAAGAAATTCTAATTCATGAGGAAAAACGGATGAAATAGGAGAAAGGAAAGGGGAAAAGGATTCTTTTCGCCCAGTTTTACAGTCCTTCCAGCTTTCCTGTATTGCGGCGCAATCTTAGATAAACTATTGCTTACCAGTTATTAAAAAAATTAGAGAAGCTCTAAAAAAGAACCTGGGGGTTAACCTGAAGTCAGGCCCCAAGTTGAAATGCACACAATGAATAGAGAACAATCGTTGTTTAAACTGTTGTTACTTCATCCAGGGATAATACATGTTGTTCCACATCTTTTCGGGTAATGGTATCTCCCCCAAGAATGATTAGCCTTTCCACCACATTGCGCAGCTCCCGGATATTACCGGTCCAGTTGACGGTTTGCAGGGCTTCAATGGCAGCTTTGTCAAATTTTTTAGCTTTGGTGCCATATTGTTTGCAAATCTGTTCGCTAAAATGATCTGTTAATTCCGGAATATCCTCGCGTCTTTCATTGAGCGAAGGCACATGAATGATGATGACGGCCAGGCGGTGGTAAAGGTCTTCACGGAAACGCCTGGCATCGATTTCCTCCCGGAGGTTTTTATTGGTGGCTGCAACTACCCTTACATTGACATGAATCTCCTTATCACCTCCAACGCGGGTGATTACATTTTCCTGAAGGGCACGCAGTACTTTGGCCTGGGCGGAAAGGCTCATGTCCCCGATCTCATCGAGGAAAAGTGTACCACCGTTGGCTTGTTCAAATTTTCCTATTCTTTGTTTTACAGCAGAAGTGAAAGCCCCTTTCTCATGACCGAAGAGTTCGCTTTCTATCAAATCGGAAGGAATAGCGGCACAATTGACTTCCACAATAGGTTTATCTGACCGGGTACTTTTCTCATGTAGCCATCGGGCGACAAGTTCTTTTCCTGTTCCATTGGGTCCGGTGACCAGCACTCGGGCATCGGTTGGCGCCACCTGTTCTATGGTTCTCTTAATTTTGCCTATACCGGAAGATTGTCCTATGATGGGTTGAACCTTGGATTTGGCTACTTTCTTTTTGAGGGTTTTGGTTTCTGTGATCAGGGAGGATTTATCCATCGCATTGCGTATGGTGATCAACAGGCGGTTGAGATCCGGTGGCTTGGAAATGAAATCAAAGGCACCCCGTTTGACGGCATCTACCGCAGTATCGATATTGGCATGACCGGAGATCATGATCACCGGAGTGTCCGGAGCCAGGATCTGTAAACGATCCAATACTTCCATGCCGTCCATTTTTGGCATCTTGATGTCCAGCAGGATGATGTCGTATTGATTTTTGCTTAGTTTGAAAAGACATTCTTTACCATCTGCGGCTTCTTCTACCTCATATTTTTCAAATTCCAGAATATCCCTCAGCGTCCGGCGAATGCTCCCTTCGTCGTCTACGATCAGTACTTTGGCCATGATATAGTGTTTTATTATTTATGGGTTTCCTTTTCCGGCTAATCATGAAAAAAAAATCCTTTATTATATTACGGCTATTTTTAATAAATGTTTCCAAAATTAGCGGGCTAATCTTCTCCCGCGTAATAAATCCGGTAAATAACGTCAGCATAATCATCGGAAACGAGCATGGAACCGTCGGGTAACAATTCCAGATCAACGGGTCTTCCCCATATTTTATCGTTTTCTTCATTGAGCCATCCTTCCGCAAAGGGTTTGTAGCTGATCACTTCGTCTCCTTGCAGTTCCAGCATCATTACTCTGTAACCTATTTTTTTGCTGCGATTCCACGAACCGTGTTCTGCGACGAATATCTGGTTACGGTACGCCTCCGGAAATTGGGTGCCGGTATAAAATTCAATGCCGAGTGGTGCAGTATGTGGGCCGAGATTCCTGGCGGGAGGAGTGAAATCACTGCAAGGATGTTTTTCACCAAACTCAGGATCAGGCAGATCCCCCTGGTGGCAATAAGGGTAACCGAAGTGCATGGAGTCTCTTGGGGCATGATTTACTTCACAGGCCGGAATTTCATCTCCAAGCATATCCCTGCCATTGTCAGTAAACCAAAGTTCTTTGGTCTCCGGGTGCCAGGTGAACCCAACAGTATTGCGTATACCACGATGTACAATTTCCAGATCACTGCCGTCAGGGTTGATCCTCGTGATGCTGGCAAAAATGGGGTCTTCTTCATCGCAAATATTACATGGCGCACCAACGGGAACATACAATTTTCCGTCAGGGCCAAAGTCGATATATTTCCATCCGTGGTGACGTTCCTTTGGATATTGATCAAAAATCACCTCATAGGAAGGGGTGCTTTTCAGCCTGGATTCAATATTGGAATATTTGAGAATGCGGTTTACTTCCGCTACATAGAGATCCCCGTCCCTGAAAGCTACTCCGTTGGGCATATTCATGTCTTGTGCGAGGGTGTACAATTTTCCGGCCTCCAGGCCATTGTTTTTGGTCGTCAGGGCATAAATACTGCCTTTTGATCTTGTGCCGACAAATAATGTACCTGATGGAGAAAGGTCCATTGATCTTGCATTTTCAATATCCTGCGCATAGACTTCAATTTTGAATCCGGGAGGGAGTTTAATGGTTTCAAGTTTTATTCCCTTATTAGACAGAAATTTGGGTGATGGGGGATTAATTCTTCCACATCCCCAGGTTAATAATGTTACAGAGAAAAGCAGTAATAGTATTTTTTTCATGATAAGGATTAAGCGTTTTTCCAAATTTTAATAAATAGAAAATCAGTCGTCTTTTCCAGAATGCTCTTTATTTTACGGGCAGGAGGGGGAGGGAAGGGAAAGGGTGGAATATGAGTCATGTCCCAAACGAATATTCCACCCTTTCATTTTATCCATTTTTAACACAAATATACCCGCTTCGCTCTCTGCCTGCAGCAAGCAAGTCCCATGATATTTTTTTGTTACACCCTTGTGTGAAATTTATGATTAATGAATATCATGATTGTTTCATAACATTAGAAATGTTAGAATGGTTTGGCTAAAAGATCGAATAATGTGTTCTTATAAACGCTAAAACAACTCCTCAAAAGGTTGTCTGTATTTTTCTTCTCTCGAATAGATCGCAAAAACAACTTTTTTAAATTTCCCGTCAAATGTGTTTTTAAAAGCTTCATTAAACCACTGAGCAATAGCCTCGGGTTCGTTTTCAAAAACTCCACATCCCCAGGCCCCCAGGATCAGGGTTTCATGACCTTTGCTGTGTGCCAGTGCAAGGATTTTACTTATCCTTGTCTTCATGACACCTTCGATCTTACCTACTTCTTCAGGAAATTCCCTTTTGACAACTCCGGCATTAACGGCTGGGGATGTGATGAAAGAGGAAAAAGCAGCATCTTCCAAAAAATCCCCCTGATCATTTCTGAAAACAGCCACTTTTGGGGAATAGATCATGTTGTCAGAATAAAATGGAGTTTTGTTTTTTCTGTGTTGAATGTAATACTTTTCCGCTTTGAGTTGGCAAGGATATAATCCGGTAGATCTGGCCAGGGATTCCTCCTGCGCCTGGCTTCCGGTAAGGAAGCCGCCTCCCGGGTTCCTGGCAGAGGCAAAGTTCAGGGCGAGCAAATTGTCGTCCTCATTTTGTAACCGCAGGATGGCCTCCAATGTCGTTTCACCAGTGACTTCAAATACGGTTTTGAATGGTTTTTCATCATTCAATGCATCAATAAGTTCTTTGAGTTCTTCTCCATTGAACAATTGCGTGTTTTGTGTGGAAAATTTTTGTTTCGATTTCAGACCAATGGTTTTTCCATGACCATTCAGGTAATAACCCTGCTTTAATATTTTTAAAGTGTCTTTGGCTATTTCCCTTCTTGTGCTTTTTTTCATTACCAGTAGAAAAATTGAGTTAATAGGGGTGGTAAAATCACCTAAATTGAAAAAATATGGAAGCATTATTTATGCTTCACTTGATAAAAATAAAGGTTTTTTTTAAAAGTAGAAGAAAACTTTTCAAAGATGATTGTTTTGTGATGCCTGTTACTGACCGTTCGCTAAACCTGTAAGATGTTTGCGACCGAATAAAAAACTAAAAAAATGAGTAAGATTATAGTTGTGGGAGGTTTATCGGCAGGTCCTTCTGCAGCAGCCAAAGCCAGAAGAGAAAATGAAGATGCTGAAATCATCCTTTTCGAAAAGGGAGCAAATATAAGTTATGCTACCTGTGGAATCCCCTATGCACTTTCGGGAGTCATTGAAAACCGTAACAAGTTGCTGGTCGTTAAACCCGATCTGATGCGCGAACGGTTTAATATAGATGTTCGTCTGGAGGAAGAAGTCCTCGATGTGGATGTACACAGGAAATTGGTAATTACTTCAAAAGGTGAATACTGTTATGATAAGCTGGTATTTGCTACCGGGGCACGCTCTGTAGTACCTCCCATTAAAAATCTTGATAAAACAAAAAACTGGTCTACTTGCCGAAGCTTGAGGGATTACGATAAAATTATCAAGGAAGTTATTGATGAAAATGCTCAGCATGTTACCATTCTGGGTGGCGGCTTGATTGGCGTGGAAGTAGCAGAGAACCTGATCGAAGCCGGAAAAAAAGTGACTTTGATAGAAGGGGCTGACCAGATACTGCCCATGTGGGATCCAAAGTTCAGCTATTTTGCTAAAAGTGTACTGGAAGATAAGGGAATTGAGGTGATCACGGCTACTTTTGTCAAAGCTTTTGGAGAGACTGATAATCAAATTGACAAGGTATATATCGATGAGGATCGTTTTATCTCTACCGATTTTGTCATCATGAGTGTCGGCATTAAACCCAATACGGATATTTTGATCAAAAAGGGTGCCGATCATATCGGTAATGGCGCCCTGTTGGTGAATGAAAAAATGGAAACATCTTTGCCGGGTATTTATGCTGCAGGAGATAATGTTGCCATTAAGAACCTTCAGACAGGCGCCTATGAATATTTTCCGCTTGGAACTCATTCCAATAAGGGAGGAAGGGCTGCCGGAGCCAATGCTGCGGGCGCGGACATTACTTTTAAAGGGGCCTATAAAACTGCCATCATCAAGGTGTTTGATTACGTCATGGCCAGAACAGGGCTTAATGCCAAAGGGTTGAAAGAGGCCGGAATCCCTTTTAAAAAATCATTGACCATTGCCGGAGCCACACCGGGATATTATCCGGGACAGAAAGAGTTGATAACAGAAATCTATTTCCACCCCGAAACACATGAAATCCTGGGTGCTGAGATTTTTGGGGAAGCAGGAGTTGATAAACGTATTGACGTTTTAAGCACCGCCATCTATGCCAAATTAAAGGTGACGGACCTTTCACAACTAGACCTGGCCTATGCGCCTCCTTTCTCACCAGCCAAAGACCCCGTGGTTGTGGCCGGATTTGTCACAGAAAATATACTGGAAGATAAATGTGCCCAAATGGACATCAACGAACTGGAAGCCTATATGGAGCAACGCAGAAGGGATGAGTACAGCTTCATCGATGTGAGGACAGAAAGGGAGTACAACAAGGGGTTCATTCCCGGTGCAGTCAATATTCCCCTGCACGAACTGAGAGATAAGGTTGCCGAAATTGACCCGGACAAACCAGTGATCCTATATTGTCTGAAAGGGTTGAGGGGGTATCTGGCCAGGTTGATCCTCAAGCAAAACGGCATCGACAAAATCGTCAGTTTACCCGGTGGTTTTAAATTGTGGCAAATGATGGGTAAAAAGGTGACCATACCGGAGCCTGAAACCGTTAAGGTTAGCCCATAGGTCAGTAGTTATTTGAGTGAACAGTAGTTGTCCCGGATTATTATTTTTTTAGATATTTCGGGACAACTACCGATCATTGTAAGGAAAAACTTCTTCTTGTTCATGCTTTGGCATAAATTGAGGGTAAATCGGATCTATGCCAATACGAATACCCTTAAATATTCGGAGTTTTTCTATTTAAAGAAGCAGCTTTCGCTCCCCATTTGTTTTCCTTTTCTGTATTCATTGGTTTGTTTGTTTTTGACTTTTATACCTGGTTTTATTACCTGATGGTCATATGGGTAATCCTTGCTTTCATGGAGCATATTTTTATCCAGTTGTTGCTGAAAAAGATGGCAACCAACGGCAAAGGTTTGTATTGGGTGCTCAGGGATAAAAATTATTAGATCATTCTTTTTTTTTTAGGCATTAACCAATAGGGTATAGGCTAAACAAATTTATCGATGTGAGCCATTACGCCTTCAATATCATCATATATCCCCAGATCCAGATTTTCCAGATTCTCCCGGTGTTTCATCAATTCAATGATCGGGAAAATAGGCCGGTCATAAGACCAGTATTCTTTGTCGAGGAATACCATGGGACTCGCAAATCCGAATGACTCGTAGTGGTTTTGGGCAATATCCTGGAAGACTTCCTGGATAGTGCCGGCACTACCCGGTGCGAAAATAACGCCACCTTTGGCTACGGCCAGCAAACCTTCTTCCCGAACACTGTTGGCAAAATATTTGGCGATGTGTGTGGCAAAAGGCGTTGGCGGTTCATGACCATAATGCCAGGTAGGAATTCCCAGGCTGAAATAGGCGCAGTCTGGATATTGTTCCAGAACAGCAAAAGCCGTAGGTAACCATTGGGGATCATTGTATTTTGGTGCAACGCCCAACTGTTTAATGGCATCCCGCAGTTGTTGCTCCTCCCTGCCGGCGAACCATGCTCCCACATGCGTTGCTTCCATAGCCCCCGGGCCGCCCCCGGATATCATCAGGTATCCTTTTTCTGTTAATTGCTTGGAAATCAATGCGACTTTGAGGTAATTCTCCGCAGTCCTGCTCAGTCCGTGCCCCCCCATAATGGCCACGATATTCCTTTCGTTATAATTTACCAGAAAGTCGTATAAAGCATCGGTGATGGAATGATCGTGTAGCCGTCGTGCCAGCGTTTCTTTGATGTCGGTGGTCTCTTTTCCGTGGGTTATGTAATAATTGTAAATAACCTTGTCAAGGGTTTGTTCATAGGTTTCGGGAATATTCGGATCGTAACCATTATAGAGCGTTTCCCGGGTATACATTTTACTGGGATAGGCATTGAAGGGAACATCCAGCAGGGGAAAGATGTAGTTGTCCTGCTGAATTTTCAGCAGGAACCCTTTTGGGAAAGTACACCCCAGGAAAAGGCATTGCCGGAATTCAACTTCATTGATCAGGTCACCTGCATTGCTGAGGTCAAGAGAGTGGAATGCGTGATTGCTGATTTCCCGTTTTTTGATGATCTCTGCCAGGGCTTCAATTGATTTTATCTCTTGCATTGGTTATTATTTTGGAACGAAAATAGGAAATTCTCTGTGAATAGGACTCGTGGACATAATAAGCCTTTCATGTCAGAAACTTGCAGATTTTGATTTTAAACAGGACTATTTATCATCCCGGACAAAAACAAAAACGATAGAATTGGTCCCACCCATGATGGTGGCAAAAATGGTATCGTTTTGGTAAATATATTCTATGTTTTTAGGAAATTCATTCTCCGGGTTTGCACAGGCAAAGGCATTGATGTCCTGGCCGATGAATTCAAAATAGGTGGGAGCTTCGTTAACACCGGTAACCTCATACTGGACTTTTTGATCCTTAAAAAGAATCCGCAGCTCTTCCCGAAAAACCGTGTCTTCTCCCGAAAGAGTGAATCCGTGTCCGCGGTATTCCTGTTCTGAAGTTTTTTCCCACGACTCAAAGGTTGCCCTGCCTGCTTCATCATTGATGCGTCGCCAGTTTCCCGTCAGCCAGTCCAGGTGTTTAAGTTGTGGTTGGTCTGAAGGGGGATTGGAAGTGTTCGTATTATTCTGGCAAGAACTCAATATCAGTAAAAATACAAGGAATGAGAAATTGATCTTCATGTTTAGAGCTTTTTTACAACAATAGGGAATATGGAAGGAATCCTGTGTTTTAAGCCAAAAAAAGTTAGCCGTAAAAGGACAAAATAGTATTTATATTTAATTTTCAGTGCTCTTTTTCTGCCTTAAGGAGGCTATGACTCCAGCCACCAAAGCCAACAGAATAAAACCAAGAGAAACCCATTCTTTGAAATGTATGTGGTTGACCAGGATAAGTTTTACACCTACAAAAGTAAGAATGGCAATCAGGCTATACTTCAATAAAGCGAAGCGTTCCAGCATATTGGACAGGAAAAAATACATAGATCTCAGGCCCAGAATGGCAAATATATTTGAACTAAAAACCAGAAAAGGATCCGAGGTGATGGCCAAAATAGCCGGTACACTGTCGAGGGCAAACAGAATGTCGGTAAATTCTATGATGATCAGAACGATAAACAGTGGTGTGGCGGCAACGATATGCCTGCGCTTGACAAAAAACCTTTCTCCGTCGAGCTGGCGCGAACCGGAAAAAACCTTTGAATGTTCTATAGATAAAGGAGTGTTTGGGGTCAAACTTTTTATTCTCCTCCTTGGATACCAGCATTTTGTAAGAAGTGAAGATGAGGAAAGCGCCGAAAATGTAGGAAACCCAACTGAATTTATGGATGAGGTAGACACCAAAAAATATCATCAGGCCCCGGAAAATGATGGCACCGAGAATGCCCCAGAAAAGCACCCTGTGCTGGTACTTCATAGGTACCTTGAAAGCGCCGAAAATAACGGCAATTACAAAAATATTATCAAGGCTGAGAGATAATTCGATCAGGTAACCCGTGATGTATTTAAGCGTAGCATCAGAAGGAGAAAGCTCGTCAATGTTGGCAACCATATTGTTGCTGTAGAGCCAGAAAATCACACCGGAAAAGGAAAGGGCAATAGTTACCCACAGGGAGGTCCAGAAGGAAGCTTCCCTGGTATTGATCACATGGGGTACACGATTGAATACACCAAGGTCCAGTGCGAGGAATACGGTAATGAGTCCAAGGAATATTATCCAAACTGCCATGCTACACTTATTAATTTACGACTTCCTTTGAAAGCCGAAAGTAAGGTAAATTTTAACTTCCGGCCAATTCTTTATCTATTTTATCCGGACATTGGTCTAAAGTATGACGATCAGCTGATTTGAAGGTAACAGGCCGAAAGGAATAAATGGCCTGACCACAAAAGAAATGAGGAAGTGATCTACTCAGGAAAGTTATCCGCTCCATTTTTCTTGTTCCCTTTTTTTAGTATGATGCCTTTTTTAAAGTGACTTCCATCACTAAAATTCAGCCTGGCAAAAAATATTTTTGCACCACAGCCTTCTATAGTCTGACCTTATCTGAACAATTTATATGGCATATGATGAACACAGGAAAGACATTATTGTTGATTTGTCTGTTTCTCCTGAATACCGCTCTGGTAACTGCTCAGGATGACACATCTTTTATTTTCCAACCAACCATAAAAGTCCAGGGGCGGATTCACTACGACTTTGAATCATTGAAATTCGGTGAGGAGACTGCTCTGAAAAACGGCTTCCGAAGGGTGCGTTTTGCCATGTCCGGAAATGTAGCAACACGATTGAGTTATATGATTGATGTAGATTTTGCAAGAGCCCGGCTGGGATTCAGGCACATGTATATACAATACCACTCAGGTAATTGGGGTGATTTCGCTGTAGGGAGCCTGCCGGAGCCGACAAGTCTGAATATGCTGACCAGCAGTCATTATATTACTTTTTTTGAGCGTGCCATGCTGACCAGCCTTCAGAATTTTCGTTTTGGAGCCGGGTTTCATTACCAGCATTTTGGGCTATTGGAACAGCGCCTTGGTTTACAGATGGCTTACACCTTTAATGGTCTGAATACAGAAGGATTCTATGACCCGGATTTAGCCGGTGGAGGTAACTTTGTCGCCAGGATAAGCGGAAAACCTTTCGAGAATAAAAATGATCATACCCTGCTGCATTTGGGTGTTAATTTTGCCAACAGAACCAATGATGAAGCCAGGGATTACCAACTTAGATCCAGGCCTGAAAATTTTACCGGAGAAAAGTTAGTCGCTCAATTTGATGAGGGCGGGGAGGTCCAATCCAGAAGGAGTTTTGGATTAGAGGCTGCAGGAGTTTTGGGATCGCTGTCTGTTCAGGGAGAATATAAACTGTCCCAGATCCTGACCGATGAAATGGTCTTCAACGTTGCTGCATATTATGCCTTTGTATCCTACTTCCTAACAGGGGAAAACAGAACCTATAAAAACGGAGCCTTTTCAAAAGTATTGCCACGTCGATCCATTGATAATGGTGGCCTCGGGGCAATTGAACTGGCACTCCGTTATTCAGTGATGGATACTTCAGGTTCTCCCACGACATTTAAAGAAATGCCCGTCTCCGGACTTACGAAAGATATTTCTCTCGGGGTCAACTGGTACCTCAATCCCAATGTACGTATTGTGTATAATTTTGTCGTAACCGACTTCGGGTTTCAGTCTCCCAATCCCGATCATAAGGAACTGGCTCACCTGTTAAGGTTCCAAGTGCATTTTTAGGCACACTTTTTTAAAAACTCCTTTCGTTCCCATCTTTCCACCCTTCTTATGTACTGGAAATTTAACACCCTTCCCAAAATTTTACAGCCGCTAAAAAACGCCTAAAAAAAGATTGTTAAAAGTCACCGGTCTTAATTGATTAAATGCATCCTTTTGGATATGTGTAGCTTCTACATTTGCAGCTTCAGGTAAAAGGGAATGATTTTATTCCTTTCTTGATGCAACAATTGACAACCCAAAGTCATGAGAAATCTAACGAGATACGGTGTCTCAATACTGCTGACGTTAAGTTTTGGCCTTATTGCTTATGGCCAGCAAAGTAATCCGATCGTAACGATAAACGGACGTATTCAATACGATTTTGAAGCCATAAATTTTGGTGAGATAACCAAGGTTTCGAATGAATTCCGGCGTGTCCATCTTTCCGCTTCCGGGAATGCCGCTAAAAACATTCATTACAAATTGGAAATAGGTTTTTTCCGGGGCAAACTGGGATTCCGGGATGTTTATCTGGGATACAAGCACTCCGCGTTCGGGAATATTTTTCTGGGCAGTAAAGTGGAACCTACCAGCCTGGATATGATGACGAGCAGTAACTATATCCCCTTTGCCGAACGTTCCATGTTGTCCAGTTTTTGTGGTTATCCCTGGGCTTCCGGCTTGCATTATCAACATTTCAACCTTTTAAACGGGCATTTGACATTCCAGGCGGCATATACGTTTAACGGTACGTCAACTAATGGTTTTTGGGATGATCAAATAGCCAAAGGAGGAAACTTTACAGCCAGATTAACAGGTAACAGACAGGGGGCTTCTCAAAAGAACCAATTGCTGCACTGGGGGATCAATTACGGACTGAGATCACAGGACCAGGCAGGAGAATTTGTATATCGTTTCTGGCCGGAGAATCACACCGGAGAAAAAATTGCCGTAAGCTTTGAAGAAGGGGGGCAGGTCATCAAAAGGCAAAGCATCGGTCTGGAAACAGCTGTGGGGTTCAAGTCGCTGTCACTGCAGGGTGAATTCAAACATTTCAGGGTTCAAACGGACGAGCTGGATTTTGATATGCATGGTTTTTATGTATTTGCGGGATATTTCCTGACCGGAGAGCACCGGCCCTATAAAAATGGAGCTTTTGCAAGAGTTACTCCTGTCAAATCCATTGACGAAGGAGGTTTTGGAGCCATCGAGGTATTGGCGCGTTATTCTGTCATGAATACATCAAATGCCCCAACTACATTTTATGATATTTTGATGGATGGTAAGATAAAAGATGTAACGGTAGGGGTCAACTGGTATCTGACTTCCCGTGTACGTTTGATGTACAACTTCGTTCATGCTGAGTTTGGGGTATTGGATGTTGAAGCAGCAACCCAAGCCAATGGACATACATTGCGGGTGCAGGCAGATTTTTAAGTTTGGTCTTCTGTCCGGTCTCTGCTTGACGGTTTTTCCAGCACCTTTTCAAAATTGAGATTCTCAAAAGCAATACTGTCATCGAGTATTTTGCGGTAGGCGATGTGTTCCCGGTCTATTTTGACGTTGAGGTGCTCCATGGCCTTGAGCATTTTCTTATTGAGGTCCCTGATGGTCGTCAGTAATACGTGAGAATAATTTTTGGTGCCATGGTCGTATATTTTGTCAACGAGAATAGGAATGACACCTTTGCCCTGGTAATCAGGATGGATGCCAAAAGCCACGCCCTTTACTATTTTCCTGCCTGGCCGAAATTTTCGATACAGTATACCAGGTAATGTGAAAAGATTTACTTTTCCGCGGGCACCTTTGAGAAACTGATTTATTTCGGGCAACAGCAGGCAAAAACCGATCGGTTGATCTCCTTTATAAACATAACTGACGATGCCCGGATCAATCACCATCTTGAGTTTACTGAACAGGTTGTAGACCATTTTAGTGGTCAGCGGTTTGTAATAAGGGAAGTTTTTGAAGGCCGCATTGTACACTTCACAGAAATCATCGACATATTTTCTGAGATTTTTGGTTTTGATGAGTTCAGCTCTGAAGCCGTATTTTTCAATGCTTTTTTGGGCGGTTTCTCTAAATTCTGCACCGGGAATATCGAGTGTTTTGCCCTTAAGGGTTAAAATCTTTTCGTAAGGGCGATACCCCCTGGATTCAAAGAATCCGACATAATATTCCGGGTTATAGGTTTCTGTATAGATAGGCTCGTATCTGCCTTTGACGAGCAGCCCCCAGAATTTATCCCTTTCTCCGAAGTTTACAGGACCGTCGATGATCTGCACTCCTTTACCTTTTAGGTAGTTTTCGGCTTCATCGAAGAGCATATCTGCTGCTTTTTCGTCCTGGATACATTCAAAAAATCCAATGCCTCCTTTTACATGTTCTCTTTTTTTATTCCGTCCGTGGTCGATAAAGGCCGCAATTCTGCCGATAGGTATATTGTTATCCAGCAGTACCATACATTTGGCCTCACCGTCGCGGAATGCTTTGTTTTTGTCAGGGTTGAAAATTTTGCGAATATCGCTTTCCAGAGGTGCGATCCAAAGTGGATCATTTTTATACACCAGGCGAGGTACTTTGTGAAATAACTTCCAGGTTCTTTTGTCCTTAACGTCAATGATGTTCATTAGAAGAGTTTTGGTTAACTCTGCTAACCCTGACTATCAGGGAGATACAGAAAAATTGAGTTGTCCCGGATTTTATTCAACCGGATAAAATCCGGGATACAGCAGTGATCATCTGAATATACAGAAATTATCTGGAAAGATACATACTCCTGTGGTTGTCAAGTTCTCTGAAGAAAGGATCCGAGAGGTCTTTGATGAAGCGGATGGCTTCACCGGTAGATCTCATTTCAGGTCCGAGGTTTTTATCCACATTCGGGAATTTGTCAAAAGAGAATACGGGAACCTTTATGGCAAAACCACTGGGTTGTGGTTTGATGTCAAAATCTTTTAATTTATGGGTTCCCAGCATCACCTTTGTCGCAATATTCAAGTAAGGCACTTTATAAGCTTTCGCAATAAACGGTGTGGTTCTGGAAGCCCTTGGGTTAGCTTCAATTACATAGACATGATTATCTTTGATAGCAAACTGAATATTGATCAACCCCCGGATTTTTAAAGCTTTGGCCAGTTTTTCCGTGTATTCCACCATTTTGGTTATCGCTTCAACAGAAAGGCTGTAAGTTGGCAAAACTGCTGAACTATCCCCTGAGTGTACTCCTGCCGGTTCAATATGTTCCATGATGCCCATAATGTGTACCTCATCACCATCGCAGATGGCATCAATTTCAGCCTCCTTGGCTCTGTCGAGAAACTGGTCGACGAGTACTTTATTATCAGGCATATGTTTGAAAATACTCAGTACGTGACTCTCCAGTTCATCATCATTAATGACGATTCTCATGCTTTGCCCACCTAAAACATAAGAAGGCCTGACCAAAACGGGATAAGTTACCCTGTTGGCAATCCTGATGGCTTCGTCGGCATCATTGGCCACTCCATATTTGGGATAGGGGATTCCCAGTTCCTTGAGCAGGTCCGAAAATGCTCCGCGATCCTCGGCAAGGTCCATGGATTTAAAATCGGTACCAATGATTTTTATACCTTTTTGGTGCAGGGTTTCTGCCAGTTTCAGCGCAGTTTGTCCCCCGAGTTGTACGATGACGCCTTCCGGCTTTTCATGTTCGATGATCTCTTCGAGATGTTCCCAGAAAACAGGTTCAAAATACAGCTTGTCAGCCATGTCAAAATCCGTTGAAACTGTTTCCGGGTTGCAATTGATCATGATGGATTCATACCCCACTTCCTTGGCGGCAATCAAACCGTGGACACAACAATAGTCGAACTCAATACCCTGGCCGATCCGGTTGGGGCCGGCACCGAGAACGATGACTTTTTTATTGCTGGAACTTACACTTTCATTTTCGTCATCAAAGGTGGAATAAAAATAAGGTGTTTGTGCTTCGAATTCGGCAGCACAGGTGTCCACGATCTTATAAGTCCGGCGAATATTCATCTTTTTTCTGACGCGTCTCACTTCGTCTTCTTCGATACGCAGTGTCCAGGCTATTTGAGCGTCAGAATAGCCGGCTTGTTTAAGGTGTCGCATGAAATCTGCCGGAATATCCTCGGCTACATTATAGCGCATGAGTTTTTCTTCCATTTTCACCAGCTTTTTGATCTCATTGATAAACCAGGGATCGATCTGGGTGAGTTTCTGGATAGTTCTTGTAGGAACGCCTAGCCGGAGGGCATCTTTAAGTCTGAAAATTCGATCATCACTGGCTTTTTCCAGTCGTTCCAGGATGTCCGAGGTTTTGATCCATTCCTTTTTGTCAGCCCCCAGGCCCATTCTGTTATCTTCCAGCGACTGACATGCCTTTTGCAGGGCTTCGAGGAAACTGCGGCCAATGCCCATGACTTCCCCAACGGATTTCATTTGTAATCCAAGGCTGTGGTCAGCTCCGTGAAATTTAGAGAAATTCCAACGCGGCATTTTCACGATGACATAATCCAGGGTCGGCTCAAAATAAGCTGAAGTTGTTTTGGTAATTTGATTTTTCAATTCATCCAGTTGATAACCGAGTGCCAGTTTTGCAGCGATCTTGGCAATGGGGTATCCTGTAGCTTTACTGGCTAAAGCAGAAGAACGGGATACACGAGGGTTAATCTCGATCACAATAAGTTCTTCTGTTTCCGGATTCAGGGCAAACTGAATATTACATCCACCGGCAAAGTTCCCAAGGGAGCGCATCGCATGGATGGACTGATCCCGCATTTCCTGGTAGGCCGTATCGGAAAGGGTCATGGCAGGCGCAACGGTAATACTATCCCCGGTATGTATTCCCATAGGGTCGAGGTTTTCAACCGTACAAATGATGACAACATTGTCTGCACTGTCCCGCAGTAATTCCAGCTCAAATTCTTTCCAGCCGAGCACAGCTTTTTCAACGAGAACTTCGTGGGTGGGAGACATCTCCAGTCCCCGGCGTAATGCAGCGTCAAATTCCTCCTTTTTATGAACAAAAGATCCCCCTGTGCCACCGAGTGTGTAGGAAGGTCTGATAACCAGCGGGTATCCTATTTTCTGAGCGGCTTCCTTTCCTTCGAGGAAAGAATTGGCGATAAATGAAGGGGCGACGCTCAATCCTTCTTTCACCATCAACTGCCGGAAAGCTTCTCTGTTTTCCGTAATTTCGATAGCCTCAAGGTCAACACCGATCAATTTAACATTGTATTTTTCCCAAATGCCCAGTTTGCCTGCTTCGATGGTCAGGTTAAGGGCCGTTTGACCTCCCATGGTTGGCAAAACGGCGTCGATTTGCCGTTCTTCCAGGATTTGGATAATACTTTCCGGCGTAAGCGGAAGCAGATAAATGTGATCTGCAGTGACAGGGTCGGTCATGATCGTAGCCGGGTTTGAATTGATGAGGCTCACTTCAATACCTTCCTCTCTGAGCGATCTTGATGCCTGGGAGCCTGAATAATCAAACTCGCAAGCCTGCCCGATAATAATCGGACCGCTGCCGATGATGAGTACAGACTTTATAGAATTATCTTTTGCCATGTTTGTGCGCTGGTTACTGGTTACAAGTTACTGGTTATTCTGTTATTTCAATATCAAGGTCTTTGGAGTAAAATTCAATTTCAGCATGTATTTCCCGGTTTTTAAGGCTTTCATTTTTGAGTATCTTTTTTACCAGATATAATTTTCCTGTTCCGGGAACAAAGTTTTTGAAAATAGCGGGAGGAATATTGTAGTTGAAATCTTTTGTCGGTCCGGTGATCGTATAGGAAGTGGCTACATTATTGGCGTCTGACAATATAAAAACAAGCGATTCTTCATCGCTTAACAAACCGCCATTGATGACCAGGTTAATTCCATTGATTTTATTGACTTCCCCTTTGACAAAGAAGTCCTCAATGGGCATCATACTGATTTCATAGTTATTGAATGTTCCCAGGGTATTTTTAAACCTGAATTTGAATCCCATCTGGTAAGAGGCTTTCATTTCTTGTGTATAGCGAATGAGATCCTCTGAGATCTTCTTCATTTCCATACCACTTCCCATAAAGGAGACACCACCCAAAGGAACAAAAGGTGTGATGGCATGGACACTGTCGCCGGTAGCAAAGACGGCCTGTGCTTTAAGTTGTTCTTCAGGAGAGAGATAGCGGATAAAATAATCTTCAAAAATGGTAGGTTCTGTGACGGGATTTTCCTGCTGTTTACAACCACTTGCCAAAAGGATCAGGCAAACCAAAAGAATAGCAGAAATATATTTCATCGAAGATCTCCTTTTGGGGTGCAAAGATAGATTAAGAATGTTTAAAATTTAAAATATCGAATATAAAATGTGAAATTTAAAACTGAGTGAATTTTGTGGCAAGCACTTTCCGATTGGAATATCATAGCGAAGTTCCCCCTCCACAGAAACACCGGGAGGCTGGATATTGAATGTAAAATTTAAAAGTAGATTTGGATTTGGAGGTTAAAAAATTGAGTAGGTTGAAAGATATTCAAGGGATTGTGAAGTCGCTCCAACCACAGTACCTTTTTCCTTGCTTCCCGGTTTCATTGTTTTATTGCAACGGTCAGAAACCTGACTTTTCTTAAAAAATAATATTGTCAATACGATTAAAAAAAGTACTTTTGGGACGGAAAGGCTTTACAAACCATCTCTTTACATTCTCAAAACCAATTACAGACTGTGTAATCGCCCTGCAAATCCGGTTATAGCTCCTGGGTTTGTCTTTTGTTTGACAGCAGTTAGTTGTTGTTTTGAAAAGCAGGCTATTTTTATTAACATTGCACGCGTTTTTCCCCTTTGTTTCTAAGGGGAAGTATTTATTTCAGATGATTTTGGAAAAACAGAATGCTGAAAATTGAAGGACTGTACTTTCTTAATCCCATCATAAACCTGAAGAAAAAAAGACTGTGGATCGGTATGTATTCAGTTAAATCCCATGAAAAAGGAATTTGCTGCTTCTGCCTCACCACATTTTTTGTTTTACACATTATATTTTGAGTTTTGCATTTTAACGCATTGTATTGTAGATTTTAAAATAAAAATTTATGGCACGTTATTTACTATTGTTTTTCTCACTTTTCTTTATCGGAGGAATTGCCACTGCGCAGACTTCTCTTGCGGGAAAGGTGACGGAGGAGGAATCCAAAGAGCCGGCCTTTAATGCCAATATTACCTTACACAAAAATGGTAATTATATTGGAGGAACGATTACGGATTTCGACGGAAACTATTCCTTTTCCAATATTGACCCGGGTACTTATGACATTGAGGTCAGTTATATCGGATTTACCACCCAACGTATTGCTGATGTGAAGGTATTGGCTGGTAAGGCCATTAAACTTGATGTGACATTGAGTAAAGGGCTCGTTTTGGATGAAGTTGTTGTCATTGGTTATAAAGCGCCGCTGATTGAGCAGGATAATACTACCCAGGGGCGTGTTATTACCGGAGAGGACATCAAGAATTTACCAACGCGTAATATCAACGCCCTGGCTTCTACTGCTGCGGGTTTGTCTTCAGCCGATGAGGGTGGAGCCATTGCAATTCGTGGTTCCCGTTCGGATGCAACCAATTATTATGTGGATGGTATTCGTGTTCAGGGAAGTTTGGTTCCGGAATCTGAGATCGACCAGCTCCAGGTGATTACCGGAGGTGTTGCTGCAGAGTACGGAGACGTAACCGGTGGTATCATTTCCATTACGACCAAGGGGCCTTCCTCTAAATTTAACGGAGGTGTTGAGGCGGAAACGTCAAATTTCCTGGATGCCTACAACAATAACCTGGTCGGACTCAACCTGAGTGGACCAATCCTCAAAAATAGTAAAGGACAGTCTGTTTTGGGTTTTCGTTTGTCTGGACGTTATACATACAACCAGGATGATGATCCTCCTGCGGTACCTGTTTACAGGGTAAAGGATGATGTTTTGGCCGACCTGGAAGCCAATCCTATTATTGATGTTGGTGGCGACCCACTGGTGGCTGCTGATTTTTTGACCAATGATGACGTAGATGCTTTGGACGCACGTCCTTATGAGGATTTCAAACGTTATGATCTTACGGCTAAACTCGACGCCCGTTTAAGTGATGCTATCGATGTTACACTTACCGGTGTATTTTCCAAACGGGAGAACCGGTTCACACCGGGTGGCTGGAGAGTCTATAACGCTCACAATAATCCGATTGATTTCAACGATACTTACCGGGGTAACTTCCGTTTCCGTCACCGTCTGGGAGGTGCAGGATCAAATGAAGACGGTAAAAGGTCTTTGATCCAGAATGTTTCATACACCCTTCAGATAGGCTATGAGAACAACCTGAACAACCTGACAGATTTAAACCATGGGAATAACTACTTCGATTATGGTCATGTAGGACAGTTGAATCACGAATGGATACCAACTTTCAGAATCGTTGACATATTCGAAGAAGGGAATCCTGAGCCCATTGATCAGCAGATCGTCAATAGTGGTTACCAGCAGGTATTAAGAGAATACGTGCCAAGTAATGTCAACCCTGTTTTGGCGAATTATAATAACTTCCTGGGTATTCCTGTTGGAGAAGGCCTTAATGCTTCTGTCGGGGAATACATCTTTGGAGGAGGGATAGGCAGCGATCTCACCACCAGGACTGATTTTGTTGCTTACAACGGATTTGTGGGAAGTACCTTTACGGGTTCCTGGGGGTTCCATACCAATGTTGGTACCGTTTATAACCTGGCTCGTAAAATTGATAACGATATTTACACCTTTAATGCCAATGCCGCATTTGACCTCGTGCCAGGCGGATCGGATAAAGGTCGTCATAATATACAAATCGGTATTGCGTGGGAGCAGAGAACCAACCGTGCCTACAGTGTTAATCCAAGAGGTTTGTGGAGTATTGCCCGTCAAAAGGTGAACGAGCACATCAGCGGTATTCCGCTTGATCCGGAGACACGTCTTCCAACACTCGAGACAGATACCATTGGGTATATCGATGTGATCACACCAGCAGGGAACTTCTTTCCTCAGGTGCCTTTATATGGTCTTGATTATACAGAAGATGCTGACAACCTGTTCTACCGTCAAATCAGAGAGTCTTTAGGGGTGCCCATTGATCAGTATGTTGATCTTGATGGTTTGTCACCAGACCAGCTGAATATGAATATGTTTGCAGCGAAAGAGTTGAATGATCAGGGTGTACTTGGTTATTATGGCTATACTTACCTCGGAGAGGAGTTCAACGGAACCTTCGACGAGTTCTTTACTGCTGAGGATGCAAATGGTGTGCGTACCTTCCCGGTTGCACCGGCCCGGCCTATTTATACGGCAGCTTTCATCCAGGATAAGTTCACTTTTAAAGATGTGATCTTCCGTTTGGGGGTTAGGGTAGATAGTTATGATGCGAATACGAAAGTATTGAAAGACAGATATTCTCTCTATGAGATCATGGGGGCAGATGAGTTCCATGGTAACTTTGGGGGAGATAAGCCTGGGAACATTGGGGAAGATTTTAAAGTTTACACCAGTGAAGGAAACAGTGTACAGGCTTACCGTAATGGTGATGACTGGTTCCGTGCCAATGGAGAACCTGTCAATAACCCTACCCTTATTTTTGGTAGCGGACAGGTGAATCCAAAATATCGTGACGCAAGAATTGAAGATATTCCAAACTTTATCAAGAGCCGTGATTTCGATTCTAGTGTTTCTTTTGAAGATTACGAAGCGCAGGTTAATTTCATGCCTCGATTGGCTTTCTCTTTCCCTATTTCTGATGCAGCGAACTTCTTCGCCCACTACGATGTACTGGTTCAGCGTCCACCGACAAATTCTATCGCTTCTCCAAGAGATTACTTCTATTTCACGGATGAAGCTTCTGTAATAAAAAACAATCCGGACCTCAAACCTGAAAAAACGGTGGATTACGAGGTTGGTTTCCAGCAAAAATTATCCAATACTTCTGCATTGAAGGTTTCTGCTTACTATAAGGAGATGCGTGATATGATCACCTTCCGTACCATTTTCCCTGTTCCGTTCATCGGTCAGTATGACACCTATGACAATCTGGACTTTGGAACAGTAAAAGGTTTCAGTTTCCAGTATGACCTCAGAAGAACGGGTAATGTAAGCTTGTTGGCTAACTATACGCTTCAGTTTGCGGATGGTACAGGATCAGATGCCAACTCTTCCAGAGGGTTGACCAGCCGTGGGGTGATCAGAACTTTGGCACCGCTTTCCTTTGATGAGCGACACAGAGTGGTAGCTTCTTTGGATTATCGTTACCGTTCAGGAGATGCTTATAATGGCCCGGAATTGTTTGGTGCACAGATTCTGGCCAATACCGGTTTGAATGTTCAGTTTACCGCTGTTTCCGGTCGTCCGTATACCAAGTATCTGACTCCTGATGAATTGGGAGGAACACAGATTTCCGGTGCCATCAACGGTGCGCGTAAACCTTGGAACAACTGGTTGAATCTGAGGATTGACAAAACGTTCCGTCTGTCTAAGAATTACACCTTTAACGTATATATGAGGATCTCTAACGTACTTGACAGGCGTAATGTGATCAATGTATATCCGGCTACCGGAGCTCCTGATGATGACGGATTTTTGGCTTCAGCCAACGGTATCAGCCAGATCAACCAGATTGAAAATTCCAAGCGTGAGTTGGAGGCATATTTTGCTTCCTACCAATGGGCCTTGCTGAATCCTAACAACTTCAGTTTGCCAAGAAGGATTTTCGTCGGAGCAAGTTTTAGTTTCTAAAATGAATCAACAAAAAGCCCTTGAGCAAATCAACTCTTTACCATACTTAATGGTTATTTGATTTTCTCCGGTTTATTGTTTATTAAATAAATCATTATGCCAATAAAAATTTTGACAATGTGTAATTTAAAAACCTGGCTGTTGAGTTTTATAGGCCTTGGTGTGTTTACGGTCGCAAGTGCACATATCAACCCTGAGTTACACAACAGACCTTCTTCTGACAAAAATAACGAAGAGATCAGTTACAGGGAGAATTGTGATAATGCAATTACCCAGATCGACCAGGCTATCAATAATGTAAGAGCGCGTCTGACTACCGGTGGTGATGTTTGGTGGGATGGAGACGATGGTCTTTACGTAGTTCCTAAGGTGGCTCCCGGAGAGCCTCCGGTATCTTCTATTTTTGCCGGTGCTGTTTGGCTCGGAGGTTTGGATGATGGAGGGAACCTGAAAGTTGCCGCTCAGACCTACGGGCGTAGTCAGGGTAACTTTGATTTCTGGCCCGGCCCGCTGATTCCTGATGGGGATGAGCAGGGAGAGGTCGAAAAAGAAACCTGTGCCCAGTGGGACCGCTTTTTTACGGTTACTGCTTTGGATATCGACAAACACAAAGCACAGTTTGAGCAAACCAAACTGACCGGAGAGCCTTATGATGAAGCTGATATTCCAAGGGATATCAGAGGATGGCCGGCTAAAGGAAATCCTTATTTCTTCGATGTTCACGAATTTGAATTACCTAATACCAGCCAGGGATTGGCTGGATTCCACGATTATGACCAGGATGGTAGCTACGATCCTGTTCAGGGAGATTACCCGATCATCGAGATTCGTGGTTGTCCCAATATTTACTACGGGGATGAAATGATTTTCTGGATCTACAACGATTCCGGAAATTCACATGCTGAATCGGGTTCTCCTTTGAAAATCAAAATGGAGGTTCAGGTACAGTCATTCGCTTATTCAACCAGTGACGAGATCAACAACATGACCTTCCAGAGGTATAAGTTGATCAATCGTGCGATTACCAGTATTGACAGTACTTATTTTGCCTGGTGGGTTGACCCGGATCTCGGGTGTTATACGGATGACTACGTGGGTTGTGACGTGGAACGTAGTATGGCTTATGTATATAATGAAGATGCTATAGACGGTACTACTGGATGTAACTGTGATCAGGGTGTTCCAACCTACTGTGAAGAAGTGCCAATCCTCGGAGTTGATTATTTCCGCGGGCCTTTGGATGAAAATGGTGATGAGTTGGGAATGTCTTCCTTCACTTATTACAATAACGGAAGTGTAGGTTCTCCTGAACCTGGTACTACCGACCCGGATAATGAAACAGAATATTATAACTATATGTCCGGTTCCTGGAAAGATGGATCTTCTTTCCAGTTGGGTGGAAATGGTTATCAGCAGGGAACTGAAGATGTCGATTATGCTTTTATCGATCCGCCGAATGATGATAACGGATGGTCTATGTGTACGTCAGATTTGCCTTTTGGTGACCGTCGTACGGTACAGGCTTCCGGTCCTTTCCGCCTGGATCCGGGTGCGGTTAATGAGTTGATCGTTGGTGCTGTTTGGGTAGCAGATCAACCTTACCCATGCCCAAGTATTCGTAAATTGCAGGAAGCTGATGATATTGCTCAGAAACTGTTTGATGAGTGCTTTAATATTCCTAATGGTCCAGATGCACCGGATGTGGATTTCATCGAGCTTGACCGTCAGGTCATTGCCGTATTGACGAATAATGCGCCTTCCAATAATATAAACGAAGAGTACGCTGGAACCGGCCTGGACATTCCTGCAGGAACGATAGACAGTCTGTACTATTTTGAGGGATACCGTATTTTCCAGGTGGCCACCCAGGATATCGACCTTTCTGCTGATAACCGCAGCGATCCGGAAAAAGTACGTATCGTGGCGGAAGTTGATGTGAAAAACGGTATCGGTAAATTGTTTAACTGGAAAGCCCTCGATGAAGCCGACAGACCAACAGCAGAAGAGTTTTTCATCCCTGAAATGCAGGTGGAAGGACAGGATCAGGGTATCCGCCATACTTTCCCGATCACCCAGGATCAGTTTGCTTCAGGGCAGGATGTCCGTTTGATCAACCACAAGAAATACTACTTCATCGCTGTAGCTTACGCTTACAATGAATACGAGCCATTTGATCCTGAAACTCAGGTAGGACAGAAGAAACCTTACTTTGAAGGTCGTAAAAATATCGGACCTAATCAGGATGGTAAACCTTATACGGTTATTCCACGTCCGATTGTGGACAGGAAATTGAATGCAGCTTATGGTGACGGAGCTGTAATTACCCGTATTGACGGTGTTGGTACTGCCCAAAACTTCCTGGATCTATCTGATGAGACGAGAGCTGCTATTGAAGAGGGTTTTATTACAGGAACACCTGTGAATGAACTCACCTATCGTCCAGGTCGCGGACCTATTGACATTTTGGTTTTCAATCCGCTTGATGTCAAAGACGGTGAATTTGAGCTGACTTATGTTGACGAGGATATGGGTAATGACCAGTTGGATAACGAAACCTTCTGGGTATTGAAAAACCTGAGTGATCCCGCAAGTCCGGAAATCATGTCTGACACCACTATTGACAAGCTTAACGAGCAAATCGTGAGTGAATATGGCTTTAGTATTGCGATTGGCCAGGTAGCCGATGCGGGAGAGGAACCTATGGTAGATCCTACCAACGGATTCATCGGTTACGAGGAAGAGTATCTCAAAGGAGAAGAAGCTACCGCTTGGTTGTTTGGTATTCCGGATGACTTCCTTCCTGAAATTACAGTCATTGATGAGTTTCTCTTTGATTACATAAAAACAGATGCAGGGCAACCGTTTGACTTTCTCGATCCGGAAGGTGTCTACAATAAAGTAGGACCGGGGTATTTTGCTCCTTACTATCTGTGTGACTGGGAAGGTGGTGACGGACTAATCACTGAGGTGCTGACACCGGCGTGGACCAATAATTCCAATGGTAACAGTATTGTGCACGGACAAACTTCCTTAAGTGACCTGAATAACGTAGATATTGTTTTTACTTCCAATAAGGAGCTGTGGAGTCGTTGTGCTGTTATTGAGACCGCCAATAAGTGGGTGACCAGTGCCGGTGTTCCTACAGAAGGAGATGGTATTGTTCATTTTGATCTTAGAGAAACACCAAGTGTGACCAAGGATGATAATGACGGTGACGGATTGCCGGATATTGATCCTAGTCCGGAAGTTCCAATAGGAATGGGATGGTTCCCTGGGTATGCGGTTGACGTTGAAACAGGTCAGCGACTGAATATCTTCTTTGGAGAGAATTCTATTTATGATGGTAGTTTGTATCCGGATGCTTTCACAGATGGTCCAAGAGGACGTGATATGATGTTCAACCCATCATCCCAATTTTTCCTCAATACAGGCGTATTTGGTGAACCTTTTAGCTATAATTATTATGCAGGAGGTCAGCACTATGTTTATGTGACTAAGCAACCTTATGACGGATGTCTGGAGATTGCCGATCGTCTCGAACATTCAAGTTCTGCCCTGAAGAAAGTAAAAGCGGTTAATGAAATCACCTGGGCAGGATTGGTCATGCCACTTCCGGGACAGGATTTTCTTTCTTATGCAGATGGTTTGATTCCTGAGGATTTGACGATTAAACTTCGTGTAAACAATCCATATGAAGTGGAAGTGGGAACAGGAGATTACAATGGTTACCCAACTTACAGATTTAAACTTGATGGTCTGCAGGCAGAAGAGCTGGATCCAGATGGTGTGGAAACAGCATTGGATCTCATCAATATAGTGCCAAACCCTTATTATGGATTCTCAGATTATGAGACCAGCCAGTTTACCACTATCGTGAAGATCACGAATCTTCCTGCCAAGTGTTCTGTAACGATCTACTCACTGGATGGTAAGTTTATCCGCCAGTACGACAGGGATGAATTGGGTACTACGCCTAAAGGTTCGGCAATTGAGCTGAATCAGGTATTGCCTGATCTTGAGTGGGATATGAAGAACAACAAAGGTATTCCGATTGCCAGTGGTGTTTACCTGATCCATGTATCAGCCGAAGGCCTTGGCGAAAGAACACTGAAGTGGTTTGGGGTTAACAGACAGTTTGATCCATCAGGGTTATAAAATATTTTGTGACTTGCGGAGGATCAACAATTCTTCGCAAGTCCGTTTTTTAATTCAGACTTTGCAGAAGTCTAAACAAAGATTTCAAATAATGAAAAAAACGATATACTCAATCATATTCCTTTTGGTATTCGGAGGAATGGCAATGGAAGTACATGCGGGTAATCCTGATCGTCAGGGAGAAGCTGGTGCTTACGAACTGCTGATGATTCCTTACGCCAGGACAGCCGGATTGCATGCGATGACAACGGCTAATATTTCAGGAGTGGAATCCATGAGGGTCAATCCGGCAGGATTGTCCAGGATCAACAGCACCGAAATTAATTTCAGCAACGGCATTTACCTGAGTGGAACCGGCATCAACATGAATGCCTTTGGCGTAGCCAAGAAGATCGGAAAAAGCGGGGCAATTGGAATGAGCCTCATGTCTTTGGATTTTGGGGATATTCCGGTCACAACAACTGATCAGCCGGAAGGAACCGGAACGACTTTTTCGCCCAACTTCTTCAATCTCGGTTTGTCCTATGCGCACACTTTTGAAAATAAAGTGACTGTGGGGATTACTTTACGCACCATTTCTGAATCAACGGCAGATATCACCGCTTTTGGTTTTGGTATTGACGCTGGAGTACAATATGTTACCGGAGAAAATGATAATTTCAAATTTGGCATCTCTTTGAGAAACGTAGGTGGTAAAATGAAATTTTCAGGAGAAGGTCTCAATGAAATTAATAATGTGGATGGAGGGTATCAAATTACCTTGTCACAACGTTCTGCGGGATATGAATTGCCATCCATGCTGAATATCGGTATGTATTATGATTTTCATTTTGGTACAACCGGCAGACTGACAGCAGTAGGTAATTTTACTTCTAATTCTTTTTCCCAGGATCAACTGGGCGGAGGGCTTGAATTCTCCCTCAAAGAATTGTTTATGCTGAGGGCCGGATACAGATATGAATTTAAATCTGGAAGCCCAACGGAAGTGGAACGCCCACTGTACACGGGCTTGAGTGCCGGAGCGACGGTTTCTCTGCCGCTCAGTAAAGACAAGAAAAATACAAAAATCAGTATCGATTACGCTTACAGACACACAAAAATATTTAACGGAACCCACAATATTGGCGTGCGTTTTAATATGTAATGCTAAAAAAATCGTTTTCAACATGAGACATCCCAAATTTTGGTTAACACCAAAATTTGGGATTTTTTGTGTGGCTAGAGTCTATCAAATGAGGTAAAATTGTAGATGGAGCCTGAGGCAAAAAGCCGGAAGTGCGCTTTTTTTCTGTCGAATTACTCACAAATGCTAAACAATGCGCAAAAAAATCAGAAAATCAATTGTTCCGCTATTGTGCCAGAAGGATTGATACTGCCAGGCCTCAAAAAATATTTTGAATTTTGCCGCCAGGCAAAATTCGGGATGAACTCATATTTTTTGGACCATTCTTTTTTCGTTAGACATCGTATCCTTAAAAGAAGATTATTTGTTCCTGGGCTTAGCATGAACGATATCTGTCTGTTTGTTTTGCTTTTCCTCTGTGCACTTGTGTTTCGAAATGCCTGATAACTAATGCATTACGGGAGTTGAAGAACGGCTTTGTTTTTGTGAAAAAAATATTAGTTAACTTTTGATGGGTTTATCAAAATTTATTTCTATTTAAAGGGGGTTTGGATGTCATATTATGAATAAAATTTGGAACTATTGCCATTTGCCTTTTGGTTTAATTGTGTGTAAATTTGTTTTGTATCAATAGAAAGGACAATTAACTGTAGTGTTTTTATTGTGGGCTTCGTCCATTTAAATCCACCTCCTTCGGGGGGCATGTTTGATGGCTGGGGCGTTTGATGTTTTCTTACTCAAGAATATCGTTTCAAAAAATCACTGTAGCTCACGTTCTTTGTTTTTTACATTTCAAAGAAAAGGATTATGTCAGGAATTAATTATTTCTCCCAGGAAGATTACGACAATCTCGTTTTGGCTTTAGAAGATGCAAAACAGGCAAGGGAAAGACTTGAGTTCCAAATAACAAAACTGGAAGCTTTACTGGCCAATTCAAGTGTGCTGGACAAGAGCAACCTGGATGCTTCCAAGGTGTCTGTTTTATCCCAGGTGACCATCAAGAATGCTGAAACGGCTGAACAATTGGAATATCAACTCGTATTCGAGAATGAAGCTGATTTGAAAAACAAAAAGATCTCTGTTACCTCAACCCTGGGGACAGGGTTACTCGGAAAAGAAATTGGAGACATTGTTAATGTCAAAACACCCAGGGGGCTTCTGGAATTCGAGATCCTCAGTATTAAACATTAAGGACATCTTTTAGGAAAACTTTTGAATGGTATAGATCCCATCTCCACCGGAATACAATAAGTTTTATCTGAAAATATACATTCTTGTAAAAGAGCAAGGTATTTTCTATTGTCAGATTGCTTCTATTTTTTCTGATTAATTGAAAACGGTTGATTTTACGCCTAATATTGCTTAACTTTGTACTCCTAACAAGGCAAGGACGCTTTTTGATTCGCAGGAATCGAAAAGCGTTCTTGTTTTTTAATTATACAACGATCGTTTATGTCAGGAATTAATTATTTAACACAGGAAGGTTATAAAAACCTTGTGGCAGAATTAGAGGAATTAAAATCTAAAGGAAGAGCAGAGGCCGCCAAAGCCATTGCGGAAGCCCGCGAAAAAGGAGATCTTTCAGAAAATGCTGAGTATGATGCAGCTAAAGATGCTCAGGGCATGCTCGAACTCAAGATAAATGAACTTGAAAAGGTTCTTGCCAGTGCTCGGGTACTCGATGAAAAAACTCTGGATACTTCCAAGGTAACCGTTTTAGCTAATGTCACGATTAAAAATGTCAAGAATGGCCGGGAGGTGACCTATAAACTGGTCTCTGAGACCGAAGCAGATCTCAAGAACAAAAAAATCTCCGTTACCTCACCCATGGGTGCCGGATTACTTGGCAAGGAAGTTGGAGAGATAGCCGTGGTAGAAACCCCAACGGGTAATATGGAATTTGAAATTATGAAAATTTCAATTTAATAAAAATGGCCAGCATATTTACCAAGATCATTCAAGGAGAAATTCCTTCGTACAAAATTGCGGAAACTGAGGATTACTACGCTTTTCTGGATATCCGCCCGCTGGTAAAAGGTCATGTGTTGGCAGTTCCTAAAATGGAGGTCGATTATATTTTCGACCTGCCGGAAGAAGTTCTTTCAGGACTCATGACCTTTGCCCAAAAAGTGTCAAAAGCCATAGCGTCGGTGGTGCCCTGCAAGCGCGTGGGGGTTTTGGTAGTAGGCACCGAAGTGCCTCACGCACATATCCACCTCATTCCATTTAACAAGGAAAAAGAAATGTACCTGGGTAATCAACCCATATCCATGGAAAAAGATGAGTTTGTGGCTCTGGCCCAAAAGATCTCCGATAGGTTTTTGGAAGGGTAGGTTTCTGAAAGTAGTACGAGGGTTCATTACCAGTCTTCAGTTCGTCCGAATTGAAAGTGAAGGGGCAGTGATTTGTCAAAAAAAGGGGCAAAACAGGTTGTAATTGTATGAATGATTATGACAAGGAAATTATTAAGCCCTTACCCCTTCCTGTTTGGATTGTCTTTTAAAAAGCTGTCCCATCCATTGTAGCGTTTGCCGGAACCGGTGATGCTGCTG
The DNA here is from genome assembly GCA_942492125.1 of uncultured Bacteroidota bacterium. GTDB lineage: Bacteria > Bacteroidota > Bacteroidia > Chitinophagales > Saprospiraceae > BCD1. Next base: position 141,361 of record CALODM010000031.1, on the reverse strand, counting down.
CTTTGGTAGAAGTGGCAAGCGGCAGTAGCCAGGGCATCGGTAGCATCCAGGGTGTGTTTTGTCATATCTACTTTAAAAATAGTGGTAAGCATGGCAGAAATTTGTTCCTTGGAAGCATTTCCGTTCCCGGTAACCGATTGTTTGATTTTCCTTGGAGAATATTCGGTTACGGGGACGTCAAGCGTTATCGCAGCAGCAATGGCCACCCCCTGGGCCCTGCCGAGTTTAAGCATCGATTGTACATTTTTGCCAAAAAACGGGGCTTCGATGGCCATTTCCCTGGGTTTATGTATCTTGATGATGCTTTGAATACGTTCAAAAATCTTTTTGAGCTTGAGTTGATGATTTTCCAAAAGGCCAAGCTTTACCACACCCATTTCAATCACTTTCATCTCTTTATTCACAATTTCTACAACGGCAAATCCCAGGAAGTTTGTTCCCGGGTCAATCCCGATTAATTTGTATGGTGCTTGTTTTACTTTACTCAAAATTTCCGGATTTTATAGATAGACGAAAATAGCTAACTTTTGGCCTTATTGCCATATTGGAAGGAAATTAAGTGTAAAATCATCATATTTGCTGGTGTTTTAAGGAAACAATGGAGTGAATCGACATAACGAGACGCTCTGTGTAAGTCACAGTTTTCCGCTTCCTTAGGTCGGGAGTTCGCAGGGAAGTCACAGAAATTAAAGGACAAAGAGTGGATAAACAATCTGAAACCAATTGAACCTGATTTGGTCCAAATACTAACCCCAGCCTCATTCAATCTCTACAACATGCTAAAAATTGCCAATTGAAATTTAACCAGCGAAGACGAATACTCAATATTGCCATCAAAGCGATCATCGTGATCTTTTTGTTATGGGCATTTTACAGGCAGTTATTCGCCCAGAGAAATATCGAGGAGATTACCGTTGCCCTGCATAGCCTGGTTAGGCCCGAACTCTTTGTTTTTATGGCAATAACCATCTTATTGATGCCTGTGAATTGGGGGCTCGAAAGTGAAAAGTGGCGGCAATTGATGAATCCCTTTCTTAGGATAACTTTCCAAAAAGCTGCCAGGGCCATTCTGGCAGGAGTTACCATTTCAATATTTACCCCTAATAGGATCGGAGAATATGCAGGACGGATTCTGGAAGTGGAGGCCAGGTATAATTGGCGCGGTGTTTTGGCAACGCTGGTAGGTAGTTTGAGCCAGCTCATTGTATTGCTGACCTTCGGAATTGCCGGCGCCTTGTATTACCTCCATCTGTTTGAAATGATCGATATCTATGTGCTCAGCAGCAGTGTTTTAGTGGGCAGTTGCCTGGTATTTATAATGTTGTTGATGTATTTTAATGTCGATATGGCTTTGCCTATGGTACGGAAACTGCCATTGGGCAAATGGAAACGACCGGTTTACAAACAACTGGTAGTATTGAAGTCTTACGATACAGTTTTGCTGTTGAAAGTCCTGTTTTTATCCGTTTGCAGGTATTTGGTTTACAGTTTCCAGTATTACCTGATGCTGAGATTTTTTGGCATTAACATTACTTTAATTACGGCCTTGTCGGGTATATCTACAATCTTTTTGGTGCAAACGAGTGTTCCTTTACCAATGGTAGTGGGACTGCTGGTTCGGGGAGAAATAGCCCTGACGGTATGGGGAAATACAGGGGCAAACGAACTGGCCATCCTTGCGGCAACATTTTTGCTCTTTATAATAAACCTGAGTGTGCCCGCGTTACTTGGGTTAGTAATAATCGTCAAAACAAACGTATTAAAATCACTAGGTTATGCAAAATAAGATCAAAAAACCCATGGGGTTGGTATTAGCCGTTTTTGGCTTGATGGCTTTCAGCTTTCCGGCTACGGAGGATTTCTATGCCCAGCCAACAGTCATGGAAAATTTTGACCAGTGCACTATGGAGAACACCACCTTCCAGGTTGGAGAAGAGGTGGTTTATAAATTATACTACAATTGGGGTATCATGTGGGTTGCAGCCGGTGAGGCCAGGTTTAAGGTAGGCGAAAGAGGCGGACAGTTTCATTATGTGGTTGACGGACGCACTTATCAATCCTATGATTGGGCATTCAAAGTGCGGGACAGGATCGAGAGTTATGCTGACAAAAACAGTCTCTTACCCAATAAGGCTATTAGGGATATAAGTGAAGGTAAATATAAATTGTACGAAAAAGTGGCTTTTGATCACGATACCGGATCTGCTGAATATTTCCGAGGGAAAACCAAAAGTGCTGCCAAACAGGAAAATCTCCAGATCAACGGGTGTATTCATGACCTGCTTTCTGCTATGTATTATGCCAGGAATATTAATTTTGAGGATATGTCCGGAGATCAATCGGTTCCCATTAACATTTTTCTGGATCGGGAGGAATATTCGATTCGGGTAAAAAATAATGGAAAAGATCCCGATAAAAAAATAAAAGGTATGGGCAAATATAGGACCTTTGAATTGTCATTATCCCTGATTGCCGGCGAGGTATTCAAGGAGGGAGATGAAATGAGAATCTGGGTTTCTGATGATGAAAATCGGTTGCCCCTGATGATAGAAACACCCATTGCAGTAGGATCTGTAAAGGTTATATTAAAAAGTTACAAAGGGTTGAAGTACCCGTTTACAGCAAAACTGGATTAAACATGCGTTCTCTTGTTATTTTAACATTTATTTTGACCGTAGGCGTTTCGTGTAATTCATTAAAAAAAACACCGCCTGAGCAGGAAGAGGAAATTACTGAAATTCCAACTCCGGTTGAAACCTCTTATGGGGACATCCTTGTAATAGACAACTATGATAAGGTGAATACTTTTGATGAATTGCTTCAGCCTTTCCGGGGAAAAGTAGTTTACGTAGACCTGTGGGCTACCTGGTGCGGACCCTGCCGACGGGAATTTCAATATAAGGATGGTTTGAACGAATTCGTCAGAGACAAGGATGTTGAATTGTTATACTTGTCTGTGGATCATGCCTATGAATGGGAGAAATGGGGTAATTTTATCAAGGATAACAATATGACCGGCCACCATGCACACGCCAATGAACAGTTGGTTGACGATCTCAGGGAGCGGTTCTATTCCCGGGAATCCAATGGCATGAAGGTTTTGAGTTTACCCACCTACATTATCGTCAACAAAGAAGGCCGGGTAGTTAATAAAAGTGCTTTTCGGCCAAGCCACAAAAAACTATTGTACGATCAACTTAATTCCGTACTGTTAAATTAATTTATGAAGAAGATATTTATCGGTATCGGTATTGCCCTGGTATTTTTCGCCGGGATTTTTGTCGCCAACCTGTTCTTTAAAAAAGAGGTTCAGGAACAACGCGAAGTTCAGTCGGTTGTATTACTGGAAAAAGTCAAAACAGTCTGCAAGCTGGTGACGGTCGAAGGGGAATTCCTGGAGTCGTATGATGAAGGAAATATCAGGCCACTTACGCTTTATTTACCTTTTCCGGCAACATTCAAATTTTCAAAAAAAGCGTCGCTGGAAGTTATTGGCCGTGTAATGGTGGGCTATGATATGGAACAAGTGACTATCACGGCCGACAGCTCCCGAAATGTCTTGATTATCCGGAATTTGCCACAACCGGAAATTCTCTCCGTCGATCACGAAATCAGGTATAAAGGTCTGGAAGAAAGCTATTTTAACAGTTTTTCTCCGGAGGATTATACCCAGCTCAATAAGAACGCCAAGGAAATGCTCCGCACACAAGCCATCAAATCAGGCCTGCTCGACAAAGCCCGGGAACAGGGGAATCAGATGCTGGATGTTATCACCTATATGGCTACCTCCGTAGGCTGGACCGTAGAAGTTGAAAATGATCTTATTCCGGTGATCGACCGCGATACGTTTCCTGATTAGAATACTTAACAAACGATTCAGGTTTGTTTGGTGAAAGTCTTCTTCAGTCTAGCTTCTTGCCCCCTCCCGGTACTATGTGTATACTTGGTATAAAATCAGGTCCTGGATGTTGTCCCGGCCTGGTATGGACGGGATGCGCTGTGCTCCAATTCGCTCCACTGTCCTCCATTTTGTCCCAATTTTAACCGCTCGTCCCGTCTTTTTAGGAGATTAACTTTCTTCTAACAAAATTTAAGGGGCTTTTTTATCTATTCTTACCAAAAAAAATTACTTTTAGTGCTGTTTTGAACCCAGCTTTGGGTGCTTTGAGCCAATAAAGTTCTGCTCTGTAGAAGGGTGGCGAGGAATACTTGGAGAGCGGTTCGCAGATTTATTATTTTCCGAATTAATAAACTTCAACAATATGTCAAACACAGATTCGCAGGGATTATTTGGGCATCCCAAAGGATTAATGACCCTGTTCTTTTCAGAAATGTGGGAAAGGTTCTGCTATTATGGGATGCGTGTTCTTTTAACGCTTTATTTGGTTAAATCGTTGATGAAAGGTGATGCGGATGCCGCCTTGATTTACGGGGCTTATACCGGATTGGTCTACGCTGCTCCTATTCTTGGGGGAAGAATGGCGGATAAGTTTTTAGGGTATAGGAATGCCGTATTGCTTGGAGCCATTTTGATGGCCATTGGAGAATTCTTAATCCTGGGGGGAACAGATCAGTTTTTGTTGATTGGTATGGGAGCATTGATCCTCGGAAATGGATATTTCAAAGCCAATATTTCGACCATTGTTGGTAAATTATACGAAGACGGAGACGCGCGCCGGGATTCTGGTTTTACCATTTTTTACATCGGAATTAATATAGGTGCCCTGTTAGCGACAACAGTGGTGGCTTATGTTGGGGAAACTTACGGATTCCGTTATGGATTTGGTCTTGCCGGTATTGGTATGTTGTTGGGATTGATCATTTTCTTTTCCGGGAGAAAAAATTATTCTTCGGCTCCTGGATTGGGTATTACCGAAGAAGGTAAACAAATAATGTTTGCGGGATTGAATAAGGCTACGGTTGTTTCCATTGCTTCTCTTTTGGTGATTCCTTTGGCGTATTATTTAATTCAGCACAACAGCTGGCTGGATTATATTTTGCTGGGGCTGTTCATTTATATTTCCATTTCCCTGATCAGGGCTGGAGTTACGGCTGATACCGTTGATAAATCTGCTGTATGGAAAGACAGGATGATTGCCTTGATCATATTTATGGTTATTAATGTGGTTTTCTGGGCGTGTTTTGAGCAGGCGGGAACATCTCTGACCTTGTTTGCCGATCGTAATGTAAACAGATCCATCGGTGGATGGACGATGCCGGCTTCCATGACCCAGTTCTTCAATCCGTTCTTTATAATTGTGTTCGGATCCTTGTTCTCCGTCATGTGGGTGAAACTCGCAGAAAAAGGTAGAAATCCAAGTATACCGATGAAATTTGCTTTGGGTATCTTTCAGTTGGGATTAGGATTCCTGGTCACTCAGGTCGGACTTCAATTTGTCAATGAATCATTTCAGGTGCCGTTGTTGACATTGTTGTTCCTGTATTTGTTACATACTACGGGTGAATTATTCCTCTCCCCCATTGGATTGTCCATGGTTACGAAACTCTCTCCCAAGAACATTGCAGGAACCGCGATGGGAGCCTGGTTCTTAAGTTTCGCTATTGCCAACTATTTAGGAGGTAAAATTGCTTCCCTGACAGGTGGTCATGGAGAAGAAGGAGTGGAATTAACTGCTTCAGAAGGTTTGGCGAAGTACATGGATGTATTCTCAACCATCGGGCTTGTTTTGATCGGCCTGGCGCTGGTTATTGCCTTACTGAACAAACCGATTAAGAAATTGATGCACGGAGTTGAATAATTGCGATGAATAAAACTGCTTTTTATATAATTTAAATAAAAATTGAAACCCTTCAAGGCCTCAATGGCCCTGAAGGGTTTATTAATTTCTACCAACTTTAATATCAAATTATGAGTAAAGAGAAGAAATCCTTTATAGGTGTAATGAAGTCCTACCCGAAGAGCTTTTGGGTAGCCAGTGCCATGGAGTTATTCGAACGCTGGGCCTGGTATGGTTTGTTTGCTGTTCTGGCCTTGTATTTAGTAGGCTCTACCGATGAAGGGGCACTTGGATTCTCCCACACAGAGAAAGGGCAGATCATGGGTATCGTGACGGCGATTTTATATCTTTTGCCTTTATTGACAGGGGTGATCGCAGATAAAATAGGGTATAAACTTTCCCTCATCATCGCTTATGTAATGCTGATTTCGGGCTATTACTTCATGGGTGAAGTTTCCAGTTATGTGGCTGTTTTCATTGTATTCCTCTATGTAGCCGTTGGTGCTGCCATTTTTAAGCCCGTTGCTTCAGCCATCGTAACCAAAAGTACCGATGAGTCCAACTCTACCTTAGGTTTTGGAATCTTTTACATGATGGTGAATATTGGAGGGTTTATCGGGCCTGCGTTTTCAGCCAACTTGCGGGGAGCCTATGGGTGGAAGATCGTTTTCATCATGGCCGCTTCGGTAATTTTTGTGAACCTACTGATTCTGCTTTTCTTTTTTAAGGAGCCCAACCGTGTAAAGACGGAAGAAACCATAGGGCAAGCCATTAAGAGCTCCTTCAAGAAAATTGTTGAGGCGGTAATGGATGTCCGACTGACCATACTGTTGATTATCATGGTTGGTTTCTGGACCATGTTCAATCAGTTATTTTACACCCTCCCTACTTTTGTTGAAGACTGGGTAGATACTGTAGCCCTTAAGAATACCATAGCTGCTGTTTCGCCCTGGTTTGCGAACCTGATGAGTGGTGGAGAAGAAGCTGTTAAACCTGAAATGTTGATCAATATTGATGCCGGAGCGATAATTGTACTTCAATTGCTGGTGTCTTATGTGGTACTGAAATTCCGTCACGTGAGCGCAATGATCACAGGGTTTATCATTGCAGCCATCGGTATCGGACTTACTTTTTATACTTCGAATGGAATTTATACCATCATTGGTATCGTTATTTTTGCGGTCGGTGAAATGGCTACTAACCCAACTTTCTCGTCCTTTATTGCATTAATCTCTCCAAAAGGAAAAGAGGCTTTGTATATGGGGACTTATTTCTTACCTGTGGCAGCCGGTAACTTCTTTACCACTTTTGTTTCGGGGAATCTGTACGAGGCCTGGTCTGATAAACTCAGTTTATTGCAAACGGAGATGACAAAACGAAGCATCGAAATGCCTGAAATTTCGGAAACGTTTACCAAGAACGATTACTTCGCCACGGCTTCTGAAAAACTGGGGATGACCCAAAATGAAATAACCCAGATGATTTGGGATAGTTATCAACCCAATCGTATCTGGTATGTCATTGTAGGTATTGGTATTGTAACTATTTTAGCTTTGTTTGTCTATGACAGGGTTGTCATCAGACCTAACGAAAGGAAGGCTGCCGCACAATAAATAAGGAATATACTACCATAAGGATTAACTTCAAATCGTCTGATTGGAACGTATTGGAAGTTTAGTTTAAACTTAAAAATTAAAGCATGTCTGATTACGCAGAAGGTCACAATCAACCGGAAATATTAGGACATCCCATAGGGTTATTCGTCTTGTTTTTTACAGAGATGTGGGAGCGATTCAGTTATTATGGCATGCGGGCATTACTCATCTTGTTTTTGGTGGCAAAAGTAGGTGATGGAGGCTGGGGCTGGACCAGAGGGGAAGCTTATGCTCTTTTCGGGTGGTATGTTATGCTCGTATACTTTTTACCCTTACTGGGTGGTTGGGTGGCTGATAATAAGTGGGGACATGTGAAAACCGTAATTGTCGGTGCCTCTATTATTACCGCCGGGCATGCTTCCATGGCTATTTCCGATTTACAGATCGGCATTGACCTGAAGTTTATTTTTTATCTGGGCTTATTTCTGATTGTATTGGGAACCGGTCTTTTTAAACCCAATATGTCCTCCATTGTCGGGAAGATGTATTCACCCCAAAGTTCTAAAAAAGATGGGGCTTACACCATTTTTTATATGGGCGTTAACGCCGGCGCTTTTATTGGCACACTGCTCGTCGGCTGGATTGGAGAGACTTTTAGCTGGACATGGGGTTTTGGCCTGGCCGGAATATTTATGTTTTTTGGTTTACTTCAGTTTTATTTTGCCCGCAGTGTATTTGGGAAAGCAGCTTCTATGCCCAAGCCCAAAACAGTTGATTTGACAGAAGAGGAAAAAAAACAGGAAGTGCCTTTTACCAAAACGGATCTGATTGTTGCCGGTATTGGCGGATTTTTTGCTGTTACCTGGATTGTAAACGGCATCTATTCAGTGGTAACACGAGGTAGTCAGTTTTTAATGGAGAATATTCTCTCGTTTGATTTTCGGGGAAGTCTGGTCTCTATGGATTTGTCCAATTTGTTTTTCATGTTATCCTTGATCGTGTTTATCGGATTAGGTCTTTCCCGATTAAGAAGGTACCAGACCATAGAAAGAGACCGCTTGAAGGTAGTATTTATCATTGCCTTTTTTGTCATTTTCTTTTGGGCCAGTTTTGAACAGGCCGGGACATCCATGACTATTTTTGCAAGAGATTATACCAACAGGGTCTTGTCGGGTGATTGGAGTACTGTTTATAAAGTCGTTGACTTTATTCTTTCCGTGGCCCCAATGTTGGTTCTGACGTGGGTGATCTTCAAGTTAGCTGTCGCCATCGTTAAGAAATATCCATTGACCGTTTTATTTACCTCGATCAGTTTTACGATTATTTGGGGCCTGGTGATCTTCAGGGTTTATGATAAATTAACTGGGAACAACACCATTGTTGATACCTCCTGGTTTCAGATCCTCAACCCGGTCTTTATCATTTCACTGGCGCCCTTATATTCTAAATTCTGGAAAAGGACCTCATTTTCCGGTCCTCAGAAATTTAGCATGGGTTTGACATTATTGGCTGCAGGTTTTGGTATGCTGACCATTGGAGCTTACAGTATCCCTGCGGGAGCTGAAACAGCTTCGGTGAGTATGGTTTGGTTATTGTTGGCTTACTTACTGCATACCATGGGAGAATTGGCTGTTTCTCCGGTTGGTTTATCCTATGTTAGCAAACTGGCTCCTGCCAGAATGCTGGCCTTTTTATTTGGTATCTGGTATGTCTTTACCGGGCTTTCCGGAAAGCTGGCTTCTATCATGGCAGAATATTCAGACGGTATTGCAGAAAGTGTAGGTTTGTCAGGGTTCTTCCTGATATTTACCATTATTCCATTTGCTGCCGGTTTGGTAATTTTGAGCCTTAACAGACCAATAAAACGATTGATGCACGGGGTGAAATAAGCATTTTTTTTCTTTTTTATTGGCGAGTTGTGGCCCCGACGCTAGGTGCCTGCCTGGGGATGCCGGGCAGGCACCTAGCGGAACCTGTCCCCGGCAAGCATTGCAGGGATGTCGCTCGCTACGTTTAACTGTGCTCAACTGCGCTCCAGTTGCAGGTTTTATATTCGTAAACCGAAATTTATTTATTGAACTTGTAAAACTAAATTTCCATAAAATTTAAAAACTATGTATAAAGATTTTCAGGCTATCCGTATTGTACATGGTGCCCTGTGTCTGGGATCCCTGTTGTTTTTCATAATTGTCTATTTTGTTCTGGGGGTCGAAGAGGCAGCGCTGGGGCAAGGTGATGACATGAAAATATTTAATTACCTGGTACCTGTTTTAATCGTTTCCGGTTTGCTTTTGTCCAGGATGATGGATAGAACCAGGCTGGGTGCTTTTAAATTCCCGGGGACCTTGCCGGATAAATTCATTGACTACAGATCCCGGATCATTTTAAGGTCAGCACTGATTGAAGGCCCAATACTTTTTGCCATCGTTTTATTGATGTTAACCGGCAATAAACTCAATGTGCTCTATATCGCTATAGGTTGGCTGGCACTGCTGTATGTCCGGCCGCATATGGCGGAGTTCATAAAAGACTACCAACTGACAGGTCAGGAGCAGCAGGAGATGCAGTGACGACCAGGAAGAAAAACTTCTATGGCTGTCTGTTGATGTAGGAAAGCAGAGCGGTGAAATAATAACCGGCAACTGGAGCGTAGAGAGATCCAGTGCATGGATTACCGGGACCAGCAACTAACTAAACCCCTTCCAGCTGTTCCAGCAGCCAGGTGCGTTCTCTTAAGGGGTTGGTGTTTTCGATTTCCTTTTTCAATTTGGCTTTTTCGTGTTTGTCATATGGATTGATACGCACCAGTTTTCTCGTCAATTTGATCATGTTTTTGAAGAGCGGCTCATGGTATCCCACATCTTTTCGGTGCAGGTAGGTACGCATACTCTCGAGGAGGTTTTCCAGACTGTCAAATTCAAGTAACTCGTAATACATTTTGACCAAAAGGGTTTTGGCATTGAGGTTCAGCAGGATATCATCGAAATCCGTTTGTACCAAAAGCGGCATGGCACTGTCGTAATCATTTTGCTCAAAGTACAAACGTGCCATGCAATAATGTACAAAATGATCTCTGACCTTTTCTGGCAAGTATCTTTTATAGGTTTCAATGAAATTTTCCACCCATTCATATTCTGACAATTGAAGGCCGTTAAGCGCGATATTGGCAAAGGTCCAGGGGCTGAAATTATTGTTCTCAATGAGCAGGTCGAGTTCCAGCATTTTTTTGAACAACTCAAAAGTTTCCCTGATAAAGGCTTTGTCTCCTTCGTTGTTACGCCGGATACAGTAGTTGAGTGCCATGAGGTAAATATCCCTCATTTCTGCCTTCGGGAAGATATTCCCCAGGTTGAACATATGGGTTTTCAGATGGTCGAAATACGATCTGTCCTGGCTGGTAAGGGCTTTATAACCATAATAATAAACAGCAATTGCCGGAATGTCCAGGATGTCATTTTCCTCCACATAGGCAAGTACATCATCGAGCAAACCCGGATGGTATTCGGTTTTATATACCCGCTGGTGGGCCAGCATCAGGCAGCCCAGTTTTAATTTATCGGCAAAAAAGGTAGTATCCAGCGCATCTGACAACTCCTGCAGATTCATCTTGATATTTCTTTTTTGCTTTTCGAAATAGAGGTATTGTTCTTTTTGGAGGAGGTATTCGTTCCGAAGAAAATGTTCATCCCTTAAGTGCTGGTTTTCCTGAAGGCCGGAAATGCTTCTTATGGTTTTTTGATAGGCTTTTGACATATTTTTTTTTCGATAAACGCCCGCAAGTGCCATTTTTAAGCGAACTTCATCCTCACGAAGATCACTGTAGGTAAGGTATTCTTCGATACATTTATTGAGGAAAAAGATCGTTTGCCGCAATTTGGAGTCATCATATCGCTGTTTTGGAAAGATTTTCTGAAATATCCGCTCTTTTTCCAGGTGTTTTTCGTTATACAAATACTTTTCATTGGAAAGGTATTCAAACAAAGCAATCACATCCTCCCTTTGATTGTGCATAGGAGAAAGCAGCCATTTCCGTAATTCACGGACCTCTTTTTTAGAAAAATTCAGGAAAAGGGCGGAAAGATGACTGTTTTTCATGACTGGAATGGATATTTTTTTTCAACAAAACCTAAAGCCTTGTATTTTTTTAATTAATTGAAAATCAATTGATTGTGATTTTTATATATTTCGAATACATTGTAAAATTAGCAATTTTTTTTCAACAAATAGCTTTTTCTGTCATTGTTTTAATAATCATTATAATAGACTTTTGTTATGCAATTGAAAGTGAACGACCTAAAAATAAAGCTAATGAGCAAGCGCATGCTTGATAAATCAGCACCATTTTTCAACGGATTAATGAAATGTATTTTTACATGGCTGGTTTTATTTGCAGCAACGCAGGTCAATGCTCAGGGTTGGGACATCCTCTTCGGAGGCGCCAGTGAAGATCAGGCGTATTCCGTAATCCAGACAAAGGATCAGGGATATCTGACGGTAGGCTTTAGTCAGTCATTTTCAGGAACTGATCCGTTCTTTGATTTTAACGTTTATGCAGTTCGTACAGATGTGGATGGTACGGTTATATGGTCCAAAGCATTCAGCGAAGGCATTTCCGCTAATTTTCATGACTACGGATACCAGGTAGTTGAGACAGAAGACGAAGGTTTTCTGATCGTCGGAGCCATAATTGAGAATAACTCCCGAAATGTTTACTTACTCAGAATAGACAAGGAGGGTAATGTACTATGGAAAAAAACTTATGGAACTCCGGAATTTGAAGAAACAGGTTTTGATATTGTCGAAGCTAAAGATGATGAAGGATATATCATCGTTGGTTTAACCTCCGATCCGGATGTGGGTGGCTCATCAGATGTTCTTGTCATAAGAGTTGATGATGCAGGAAACGAACTTTGGACTCGGACTTATGGAGGGGACAACAGAGATGAAGGAACTTCAGTAGTCGCTTTGGAAGACGGCTTTGTTTTCTCTGCAATTTCCAAGGAAGATGACGACCAGAATAATAATATCCTTATTGTTCGCATCGACAGCCAGGGCGAGGAAATTTGGTCCGAAATCATCGGAGAAACAGGTGTTGGAGAAGAAGCAAGAGATCTTATTCTCACGGCAGATGGCCTTCACCTGGTCATGGCAGGTGCTTCGAATAACCTGGCGAATAGCATGATCGCTAAGTACGATATCCAGGGGCAGGAAGTCTGGACCACAGAAATACCAGGAGAAAGTCGCCTGAATGATGTGGTGGAAATAAAAGGAGGAGAATTTGTAGCCTGTGGTTATAAAGATGTTACGCCTTCTAAGCAGGCTGTTTTGATGGTCAAAGTAGAACCTGAGTTTGGAAACTTACTTTGGGAAAAAAGCATCGAAGGTAATATCAGAACAAAATTTGCGGAAGGTCTTGTTCAAACGAATGATGGAGGCTTCATCGTAACGGGTTATAACTCATTGAGTGATTTTACAGCCTTTAACGATGTGATGCTCATCAAGACGGATGAAAACGGGGATCTCATTACCAACCACATTGTCGGAAAAGTATATTTCTCCAATGATGGATGTAATGATTACGAGGAGGAAGATGTTGTTTTGAGAGACTGGATAGTAAAAGCAGAAAGTGATAATGCCACTTATTTCGGTACTACCGATGAAAATGGTAATTACGATATAAGGGTTGATTCAGGATTTTATTCCGTATCACTCTTGACACAAAATGATTATTGGTCGGTCTGTAATACAGAGTTTACGATTGATTTCAATACGTTCTATGACACGACGAGTTTTAATTTTCCTGTAGAGGCAGAGATTGATTGTCCTTACCTCACAGTAAATGTATCCTCCGGCGAAGCCGTTATTTGTGAGGATGTGACCTATACGGTTAACTACACCAATCAAGGTCCGGTTACCGTTAATGACCCTTATATTGAAGTACAGCTTGATGACGAATTAACTTTCATTGCATCAAGTATTCCGGGAGCGGATTTGGGAGGCAATCTTTTCCGTTTTGAAATCGAAGATGTCGCACCTACAAGCAGAGATACATTTACCATTAATGCCGCCGTCGCCTGTGAAGGTGTACAAGATCAACAAGGCATTGTAGTGAGCGCCCATGTGTATCCGGATACTTTGTGTCTGGAGCCGGGACCGGACTGGGATGGATCAAGTTTGACAGTGACCGGTATTTGTGATCAGGATTCTATCAGGTTTTATGTACAGAATGTTGGAGATCAGGCCATGCAAGAAGGCGTTACCAGAACTGCTTTTATTGTGGAAGATCAGATCATTTTCAGCATGGAACCCGTAATTATCCAGGATCTTGAACCAGCAGAAATTCTGGAAATCCCTGCAATTAAAGGGAATGGTTCTACCTTCCGCCTCATTGCTGAGCAATCTGAGGATCATCCGGGTAATAACTTCCCGACAGTCGCTATTGAAGGATGTGTCGAAGAAGGAGATTCCTACTCTACAGGACAAATGACTCAGTTTCCTGAAAACGATCAGGATTACTATATTTCAATTGACGTACAAGAAGCAATTAGTTCCAACTCTCCAGTTATATTGAGAGGCTATCCCAGGGGGTATCAAGATTCTATCATTACTCCCACAACCGATTTGAATTACACAATAGTGTTTCAAAACCTTGGAACTGATACAATATCTCGTTTGGTGATTAGGGACACCTTGCCGGCTTACCTCGACCGTACTTTGATAAGGCCGGGAGCAAGCAGTCACCCCTATGATTTTCAGATTTACGACAATGGTGTCCTGAAATTCACCTTCGAGGAAATCCAACTTCTTCCAGGTAGCAGTGCTGACGCGGCCTTGACCCGAGGGTTTGTAAAATTTGCAATCCCTCAGACTACGGATAATCCGCTGGGGACAATTATCGAGAATAGTGCTGCTATCTATTTTGATTATGAAGAGCCCATTTACACGAATGTGTCTCGGCATGTGGTTGGCTGTTTAAACTTTCTCGATGAAGAAGAAGGTTGTATTACAGTCGATTCCCATGAGCCGACAATTCCGGGCCTCGAAATAAAAGTTTATCCAAATCCGTTTAAAGAAACGGTAACAATTGAGATCAGCGAAGGATATGAAAACGAGGAGGTGATATTCAGCCTGTTTGATGTAACAGGAAGATTAGTAAGATCTCAACAGTTCATTGGAAACAAATATGATTTTTATCGAAATCAGCTTCCCTCCGGATTGTATATTTTCAAACTGGAAAGTGAAGGAAAACAGATCGGAAGCGGAAAAATGCTGGTTCGATGATCATAATCCCATAAACATCAAGGGTTTCCTGCTTCGGCAGGAAACCCACCAATGAACTAAAAAAAATAAAAAAGCGTTATTTATATACACTACACTGGAAACACTAAAGAGAATAAGATTTAGGTCGTCTTATTATTTCATGAGATTATGATTTGTTATTAGCGAGTCCCGACACTTTGTGTCGGGATTTCTTTTTTTACCCCTCTAGAAACTTTCTTTAATATATCGCAATACTTTTTCCATTTCCTTTTTTACTTCATTGGAATCACCTTTAAAGTGATTGTTCATAAAACTGAAAATCAGGATTTGGCCGCTGTCTGTCCTGAGATAACCACTCAGGCAATGGTTGTTGCGAAGCGTTCCGGTCTTGGCAAAAATAAAGGGTTCTTTGCCTCCGTAATAACGTTCAATGGTTCCTGATTTCCCTCCAGCCGGGAAAATTTCCAAAAGTCGTTCTTCCGGAAATTCATTCCACATATGGTCAAGGATAGCGACGAGAGATCTTGGGGTGAACATATTGTACCTGGTCAGGCCGGAACCATCAAACCAAAGCAGTTCATCCGGCAAGTCCTTAAAAACATTCTGTTTGGCATAATTGATTACTTTTAACGTATTCTGAAATCCCAGTACCCTGTCAGAGCACATCAGCAGGAGTTGTTCGGCAATGAAATTATCACTTTGCTGCATCAGCCGTTTGTAGAGCGTGTCCGGGGTTGGAATAAAAAGCGTTTCCCATTGGGTAAGTGTATCTAAAATGAATTCGGGAGCGGGAAAAACTTTTCTGTTCAGCGTATCACTCAAAAGATTCCTTAATAATTGTCCGGAAGCTACAAAAGGAACCTCTTTGGTAATTGTTGCTCGGGTGTGTTTTTTGGGCAGGTGATATTCGAACCAATTGAGGTATTCATCTCTGTTTACATAAAAGCTGTTGGTTTTTACACCTGCTTTTGAAACGGCTTCAAAATAAGCAGGGCGGATTTTCAGGCTGCTGCTGGAATCTAATGTAAAACGCACTGCGTTGCCATACATGGGAAGCGCAGACTTTTCAACCTGGTAGTAATAAGGGTAATCATCCCACATCCATCCCTCACCAAACCTGTTGTCCTGAAAATTTTGATTGACAAACCGCAGGGTTTTGTTTTGAGCTTTCAGGAAGTCAAGTGCCTCGCTTCCTGTATCAAAATCGGGATGCAGAAGGAGTGGATTACCGGTTCCCCAAAAGAACAGGTCTTCTTCTGTTTCAAAATAGTTCAGTACAGGCAGGCTGTCCCCAAGTATCTTTAGAGCTGTGTAGAAGCTGAGAATTTTGGTGTTGGAGGCCGGCGTGAAGTATTTATCATCGTTAATGCTGGTCAGCGTTGTCTTTTTAACCGGATCGTACAAAGTAAAACCGGTGAACTGCCGACTGAAAACAGCAGAGGATTGCATCATTTTTTCAACCGTTCTGATCTCTTTTTTGGAAATGTATTTATTGGTTGTACAAGCGGCCCCCAGTGCCATAAAAAGAAAAATTCTTAATCCTATTTTTAGATATTGCATTTTGATTGATTTGTTCAATTACTTAACTTCACTCAAATTAATAATTCATTGATTATGCGCCAACTCTATAGTTTTTTTTTCTTATTGACGGGATCCCTCATATTACATGGCCAGGATGTCAGGTGGAACCTCAATAGTTTTGAAAAAGCCCGCCGGGAAGTGGTCTGTTTACAAAACAAAGATCGTTTATTACCTGTAAAGGACCTGGCAAATACCGATGTTGGCTACAGGTATTTTGGCCGGGATGGCAAGCAATATTTTGAGCAAACCCTCGACAATTATTTGCCTATTCATAATCTTGGAAACAGGGCAGGCCAGCAGCAATTTTCCAAATCGGAAAAATTAAAATTATTGATCTGTGCCGTAAATGCAGAATTCTTTGAAGGGTTAAAGAATGACAACAGGGCGGAGATGCTCAGGTTTCTGGCAGAAGTCAGTGAAGATTTGCCCAAGGTGCTGGTTGTTTTTGGCGGAACTCAGGTATCGCACCTGGAGCGGTTAAAACCTGTTTTTGATGCCTTGATCTACGCACCGATGGAAACTTTTTGGTACCAGTCCGTAGCAGCACAGGTAATCTTTGGAGGGCTGACAATCGACAATAGGGCAACGATTGATTTAAGCGATTCTTTCCTGAAAGGATCCGGGGTTAGGGTGGAAGCCATCAATCGTTTTGCCTTTGTACCGCCAGAGGCGGCAGGAATGGATGAAAAGCTATTGCAGGACAGTATTCAGGCGATTGTGGAATCAGGCATCCGTGCCGGAGCTTTTCCGGGAGCACAGGTGCTGGTCGCAAAAGATGGACAAATAGTCTATCATGAAACCTTTGGTTTTCATACCTATGATAGTCTTGCTCCTGTAAGGAAAGAAGATCTTTATGATTTTGCCTCTGTTTCAAAAATAACCTCTGCCTTGCCGGCAATAATGAAATGGTCGGGAGAAGATAAATTTGACATTGATGCCCCATTAAAGGCTTATTTTCCTGCTTTTGCCAGGTCAAACAAAGCAAACCTCAGCTATAGATCCATGTTGGCTCACAATGCGCGGTTAATGTCCTGGATCCCTTATTGGCGAAGTACACTTAAGGGCTGTGCCCAATACCCCTGGCGACGACGTTGGGATAATGATAACTATAATAACGGAAAGTTTAAGCGAAATACCTTCAGCCGGGATTCTTCTGATAAGTTTAATGTATTTGTCACTGAGGATCTCTGGCTGCATAAAGATTATAAGCAAAAACGCATCTATAAAGCTATTCGTAAATCACCCCTTAACGAAGAACAGGAGTATAAATATTCCGGTTTGTTGTTCTATTTGTTGCCGGAGATCGTCGCTCATCAATCAGGAATGAATTACGAAAGATATCTCAAAGAGACATTTTATGAACCATTGGGAGCCTATTCTTTGACCTTTAACCCTACCCGGTTTTTTCCAAAAAGCCGGATCATTCCGACCGAAAGAGATACCTTTTTCCGGTTGACGGCATTACATGGTACGGTTCATGATGAAGGGGCGGCTATGATGGGTGGATTCTCCGCTAATGCCGGGTTATTCGGAACTGCCGTTGATTTGGCAAAACTGATGCAGATGTACATGAACTACGGGACTTTCGGCAATGAAAGATTTATTGCAGAAAAGGCATTACGGGAATTCACCAAATGTCAGTATTGTGAGGAAGGTAACCGCCGTGGATTAGGGTTTGATAAGCCTTTAATTGAATACGATCCGGACGCCAGTTCCATCGCCAGGGATGCCAGCCCTGCCAGTTTCGGACACTCCGGATATACCGGCACTTTTACCTGGGCAGATCCGGAAAATGGGCTATTGTTTATATTTTTCAGCAATCGGGTATACCCTACACGATTCAATAGCAAAATATATGACATGGGCATTCGTCCAAGGATTCACCAGGTTTTGTATGATGCTATGAAGAAGTGATCCGGATGGTAAAAGCTTCTGTATTGGATCTCTTGGCTGCTGACCCCAGCAAGGCAGCTTCTGTGGTTCTGTTTTGCTAGTCGGATTAATAAGGTGTTTGAAATATAGAAGTGGAATTTTTATTCCCTGGTAAAAATTAAGTGTAGAATCTGAGATTTCAATTAAAAAGTAGGTTTCCTGAGGGGTGGGGTGGGCACTTCGACAGGCATCCTTTTTAAATTCGGCAATAATGAGATCCGGCTTAGGTTCCGATTATTCATTAAGACGAATTGGACTTTGAATGCAAATGCTTGCATTTTCATAAAGGTATTTAGTTATTTCCAAAGGTAACAGATGTTTTGATTAGATATAAAAAATCCCGAATCCTGCCTGCACAAGATTCGGGACATATTTTAAAGGCTTATTGAAAATAAATTAAGCCAGAATGTTTTTCATATCTACTTTCTGACCGACAATTTCTGCCACCTTTTCGATGGACACTCGTTCTTGCTTCAAAGTGTCGCGATCACGAATGGTAACCATATTGTCTTCCAGCGATTCGAAATCAACCGTGATGCAGAATGGCGTACCAATGGCATCCTGACGGCGGTATAATTTACCGATGCTCCCCGTATCGTCGTACTGACAATGGAAGGATAATTTCAGTTGATTGAAAATATCCTTTGCTTTATTGACAATGGCTTCCTCATTACGCTTGAGCGGTAAGATAGCACATTTGACGGGTGCCAGTGCAGGAGGTATTTTGAGTACGTCTCTTGTATTGTTAGGGTCGTCAGAACCAGGAACAACCTCTGTGACAAGGGCATTGCTCATTACAGCCAGGAACATACGATCTACACCGATAGAAGTTTCGATCACATACGGAATGTAATTTTCATTCAATTCCGGATCAAAGTATTGCATTTTTTTACCGGAAAGTTCTGAATGACTGGCAAGGTCAAAATCTGTACGGGAGTGTATACCTTCGAGTTCTTTGAAACCAAACGGGAACTGGAATTCTATATCCAGGGCTGCATTGGCATAGTGAGCCAGTGCGTCATGATCGTGGTAACGCAACTTCTCATCCGGAGTACCCAGGGCTTTGTGCCATTTCATTCTCACCGTTTTCCAGTATTCATACCACTCCATTTCTTCACCGGGGCGCACAAAGAACTGCATTTCCATTTGCTCGAATTCCCGCATACGGAAGATGAATTGTCTGGCGACGATCTCATTCCTGAAAGCTTTACCGATCTGAGCAATACCAAACGGAATTTTCTGACGGGTACTTTTTTGAACATTCAAAAAGTTGACAAAAATGCCCTGAGCCGTTTCCGGACGCAGGTAGAGTTTACCCTCTGTTCCAACGATATTACCCAATTGGGTATTGAACATGAGGTTAAATTGACGTACGTCAGTCCAGTTACGGGAGCCGGTATCCGGGTCTGCTATATCAAGGTCAACGATAATGGCTTTGAGTTCTTCCATATTACCTTCCGTCATGGCATTAGCCAGTCTTCCGGTAATAGCGTCTATTTTTTCCTGATAACCTTTGACCCTGCCGTTGGTCTCACGAAACATTTCCTCATCGAAGTTGTCAAAGCGTTTGCGGGCTTTGGTTACTTCTTTTTCTATTTTTGCCTGGATCTTGGCAATGTGGTCTTCAATCAAAACGTCTGCTCTGAAACGTTTTTTACTGTCTTTATTGTCGATCAGCGGATCATTGAATGCATCGACGTGGCCGGAAGCTTTCCATGTTTTAGGATGCATAAAAATAGCTGCATCGATACCCACAATATTTTCATGCATATCAACCATGGCTCTCCACCAATAGCGCTTGATATTATTTTTTAGTTCTGTTCCATATGGGCCGTAATCATATACTGCTGCCAGGCCGTCATACACCTCACTGGACTGGTAAATAAAACCGTACTCTTTACAGTGGGCCACGAGTTGTTTAAACTGATCACTTTGTTGGGACATAATTTTTCAAATTTGAATTCAGGAAATTAAAACGTTTAAGAACAAATAAATCCTCCCGGAATGATTTGGTTCCTGTTAAGGGATTTAAGCTGTCAATTCTCCTGAGCTATTAAAAATCGAGCAGCAAATTTCCGAAAAAAAAAGATAAAGACCTCATTGAATAGGGGATTCTTCGAAAAAAGGCATCATATAATTGAATTACATGAATAACGAGGGAGCAAAACCGACTGCAATTAGATTTCTTTTTCTGTGAATTTAGGTAAAAACAGGTTTAAGGCGGGAAAATAGCTGCCGGGGAAGTTTTACCGGCATTGATTCTGTTTTGAATTTGGCTGCCCTTTAACTTGAAACTAAAACTAAAAATAAAAGCAATGAGACAATTACTTAAAACTGGATTTTTAAGCGCCCTGTTAGTCGTTTTAGGCGCCACCCTTTCAGCACAGGATATTTATAAGTTGAAACCCTTTGATGGCATTTCCGTAATGGGAAATATTGAAGTGGTTATTGAAAAAGGAGAGCAACCAAGAGCAGAAGTTACCGCGAGTGGTTTTTCGGAGGAAGATGTCAGTGTTTTTGTAAAAGAAGGTGTCCTGAAATTACAAATGCTAAAAACGATTTTCAAAGAAGATGAAGAAGTGAAAATCAAAGTCGTTTATGCTGAGCCCCTGGATTACGTCAAGGTCGGTGCGGGTTCACGGCTTACTTCCAGTGAGCCGCTTGAAGGGGATAAGTTTGAATTAAAAGCCGTATCCGGAGGGCAACTGGAATTGGAAGTTTATGCCCGTAAGATCAAGGTTTATGCTGCGGAAGGTGGATCCATCGTACTGAAAGGAACTGTAGAGGAGCAATATGCCACGGCCGTCACCGGAGGAGAATATGAAGGCCTTGACCTTGATTGTCAATACACCGAAGCCAGGGCTAATACCGGTGGGGAGTTGATGGTAGTCGCCAAACGCAGCCTCGATGCCAGAGCCAATACCGGTGGTTCTATCGAATATGCCGGTCAGCCCGAAGAAAGAAGTACCAATAGTTTGTTTACCGGGAAAATAAGGAAGGTGAAACCGGGATTGATAGATTAGCCAGGATTGACCGGGATTAATGGATTAACCGGGATTACCTGGATTAATAGATTGACTAAGATTGACCTGGATTTTATGGACCCTCAATCCTTTTTTAGGGGATTGAGGGTTTGTATTTTTTGTTGAGGAGTCTTTTGTATTGGAGACTTTTGGCACCGAAGTTCAGGAGCAGGCCATTTTCCAGATTGTACACTTCCAGGTAATTTAATCCCTGGGTCAGGTGAACATCTTCCATTTCGATCACAGCTTTGAGTTCTACACTGAAAATATCTTCAATCAAAAAGTCAACTCTTCTGGTGCCAATTTGTATTCCTCTGTAAAAAATGGGCATTTCAAATTCTCTTACATAGCTAATTTTTTCCCTTTCCAGTTCAAGAGCTAATGCTCTTTGGTAGATTACTTCCTGGAAGCCGTTGCCCAATATTTTGTGAACGGTCATGGCACAGCCAATTATGGCATAACTCAAATCCTGATGTTTCATTTTTTTGGGGTTGTAAAATGAAAGAAATTTAGTTTATGGTTAAACCGTGAAATTTTTTAAATAGTTCCTATCAGGATGTATTTTTAAATAGTGAGTATCAGGATTAATAGGATTTAGGGATTGCCTGGATTTACTAGTGCGACCAGAACTAAATCTTCACCTTTATATGGCATCATGCCATCGCTTCGCTTGGCACCGGGCTTTTTAATTTAGATATCCGCCTAATCCAGGTAATCCTTAGATTCTTCTAGTCCCGGTACAGACAACAAAAAAAACCTGACGCCAACAACGTCAGGTTTTTTTAAGGAATCCAGGTAATCCCTAAATCCTCAAATCCCGGTACTGAATTCCCGGAAGTTACAACTTCTGCAGCAACCTGGTCACAAGCGAGGTGCCATCCTTACCCAGCATCCTGACGAGGTAATTACCTCTTGGCAGGTCAGAAACATCAAAGGTTCTTTTCCCGCTGGTTTCGAACTCCCTTACCGCTCTTCCTGTAAGATTGTAAACAACGATCTTTTTTACCGCATTCCCGGCTTTGATGGAAAACTCACCATCCGTTGGATTGGGGAACATGGTTATTTTTTCAACATCCACTTCGTTGGTTGAAGAAGGGGAAGCATTGAAATAATACAGGTTGGTTACATTTATGGTAGTGTCAGCCAAATCTGTAATGACGATTTGGACAATAGCCGACCCTTCTACACCATTAGGGTATACATGAACATCCATGGTACCTTCTTCCCCGGCTTCCATGGTAACGTCTTTGGTGTCAACACTGGCAAACCAGCATAGATTTTTGTCGCAAACGGCACTTTCCCATCCGTCACTTATGGAAAGATTGGTTCTTACCCAGCGGAAAGTGCGTGTTTCAGAAGCATCATTGGTCATGATGCTGTGTGCAGGGACATCTGTGTCGGCAGCAGTAATACCTTCTACAATCACCGGACTGGGCGAAACAGATACCTGTGCAGACAACGCAATTGTCGTGCAAATGGTGATCAATAAAACGAGTAAATTTTTCATCATATTCAAATTTTTTCCGGTGAAGGAATAAAAACAGTCATCCCCAAAAGAGAGATAACTGTTTTTATTATACAACTAATATAAAAGATTATCTGATTACAGATACTTTTTTGATTCCGGTTTCTTGTCCTGAGACGAGGTTGATGAAATAAACTCCTGAGCTCAACTGGTTGAGGGAGAGTTCTTCTGTGTAGTTACCTGCGCTCAACATTCCGAGATCTTTAGTGAAAACAACTTCACCGGTTACGTTCAATACTCTAACAAATGTTTCCTGCTTATCGTTCAACGTGAAGAACAAAGTAGCATTATTTCTTACCGGGTTAGGAGCAATAGTGAACTGATCGTTCAATACGTTTTCCTGAACACCAAGCAATGGATCTCCTTCGAAAGCTTCTGTTTCTGAAGAAACATCATAGCTGCCATCGTAGGAGAAAGCAATGTTTCCTTGTCCGTCAGTAACGGTAAGGTTTCCATCGACACCACAATCAGACCATTGAGAACCCTGCAGACCGTCACCGTAAGCATCAAAGAAGGTAAATTCATAACAGTCAACCTCTTCCGGTAAAGTAACCGTTTCAACGATCTCAGTCTGAGCTTGTCCGTTGTAAGGACCTCCACTGGCAACCGTAGTACCTGCTGAATTTTTGACTTCCCAGGTATTTTCTTCCGGCCAGCAATCCGTATTGAGGGTTACGGTAAGAATAGTACCTACTGAAGGAGACTGAGCAATTTCAGCTGATAGTGAGTTGTCATCCAAGATTTCATCAGTAGAGCCGTTTGGATTCTCAAGGTTTATGTTCAGTGTGTTGGAAGCAACTGCAATGAAGGTGATAGGATCCAGCGTTACTGTTGTGCTCTCAAAAGTAGACAAAGAACCAGTCCAGCTGTAAGTCTGAGCAGCGCCACCGTTTACATCGTAAACGATGTCCAGGGAACTAAGGTCAGCATTACCGCTGTTCTTGATAGTAATAGCAGGAGTGATTGTTTGTTGGCCACTGCAAATACCGGCAGGTAATCCAGAAATTTCAACAGCAGAACTGTTGTTTACCTCAGCAACGTTGAATACAATATCCTGATTCAAAGCAGCCTGGTGAACAGCTTTTGTAGCGTCATCCTGGATGAAAACAACAACTTCCAATTGACCGAAGTCATAGATGTTCAATGCATTCAAATCAACTGTGTAATTAAAAGTTTGGCTCATGCCTGCAGTCCAGTCCGCCTCCAAAGCTTCTCCGGCAGTAGTCGTGAAGAATTTCTTCATAATGTGGTTGAATTCAGTCTCGCCATTGCTGCCAGGAGAAGAATCCCAGCTAATCACCGTTTCTGCCAGCGCACCACGCAATTTTAAGGAAGATCCGGAAACATCCTGTGTGCAGGCAACTGTAATTTCTACCATCATTTCAGAAGCATCAGCCTCAGCTGTGATGGTGATATCAAAAGGAGATTCAACAGCATATCGTGCATCGATCTCGGATTGATCCAGACAAGCAGGTGCCCAGTCGTAATAGTTACAGTCATTGGTGATTCCAACGCCGTCAACCATACCGTTAGGCACTCCATTGACTCCATAATAATCAACTCTGGTATTAACTTCTGCAGGATTGTCTTCATGCATAGGGTCATATCCAGGCCATGAAGTCTGGTATTTGAGTACGACAACTTTGTCAGGATTACTCGCCAGCAATGCATCAAAAGCCGGGTTTTGGGAAGCACACGGGCCACAAGAAGCCTGGGTGAATTCTTCAACAAAAACAAGGCGTTGGGATTGACCGAAAGCAACGTTTGCATAGAAGAACATCACTGCGGCAAAAGCAATTGTAAAGATTTTTTTCATAATTCACGAATTGTTTTAAAAATGTAATAGTGTATTGTTAGAAATTTTTGTTATTCACCATAGGTTTGGAACGGGGGACGAATGATGGTTTTTGGTTGGGAATGTTGACAAAAGTAAAAAATATTGTTCTAATGGCAACTGTTTATTTATGTAGTTCTGCTGACAAAGGGATTGAAAGAGTCGTTTTTTAACGTGTGTTTTTTGTTTTTTCCAATAAAAACGAAATAGACTTGATTCCCTCAATTGGATTTTTTCGCATGTATTGCTCCAGGGTGATTTCATAATCACCGGAAGCATTGAAAAAAGCATTCTGTTGAATTGGAATGCGGAGCTTACAGCTTACTCCGGAACACTTTCCCATCCAGTTGCCGGCCTTGTCGGCAAGTTCCAGGGATAAGGTTTCTGTAAGTCTTTCCCCCCCCGGGAACCGGGTATGAATACTGGTGTATAAATTTTGATAAGAATAAGTGTTTTGGTGTTCAATTTCGAGAAAAAGATTGTAAATGCGCGTAGTATCTTCAATGTTGAAATTGAAATTCAAGGAGTCCTGGTAACTCCACGCATTATCCGGTATCTGATAGGTTTTCTGATATTCAAGATCTTTACCACAACCAAACAAAAGTAGTGGTAAAATGAAAATTAATATCTTTCTGCGAAGCTTCCCTGTTAGCTTGTTCATCAATGTAAAATTATTTAATATAAGAAAAGGTTCTTTCCAGCCACTTTCATCACCTGAGCCAATCCCCCAGCTTTCTTTTTTCTCCCCGGGCATCATAGAGTTGACCGTTGACAACCACAAAACGGGTCTGGCCGTTTTTTTGTATCAATAATCCCGGATTCTGCCCTTGAAGAATTTTTTTGTCGGCTTTTTTGTTGCCACTCAAAACCTGGACAGGTAAATTGGCGTACCGTATTCCGGATGGGGCTTCCGGCATACTGACGCTTGTATACCCTAAGGTCCATAATTCCGAGACATCGAGACTTCTCAGTTGACTGACTGTAGCGATCGTTCTGGGGTATGTCTTGCCGATTACGGCCTGGTATCCCAGCGCATTTAATTCTTCATAGGCATAATAAACCGATAAATCCCCGAGGTCACTGATGCTTCCTTTGAGGTAATATCCTCCTTCCGCCCTTACATTGCTGCTTTCCCTGTTCTTAAACGCAATATCTACAGTGTACCATGCATTATTGAAAGGGATTTCAACTTCTCTGATAATGAGATCAGCGAAAGCATTACTGTTGTTGAAAGGGATTCGCTCATATTCGTCCACCCCGCGTTTTTCATAACTTTCAGAAGCTATGGATTCAAATGCCGTTAAAAGGATCATATAATTCAACCTCCGGATTTCTTGCTTATCCCGGTCGCCTTTTAATGCTCCTGATTCGATCAGAATAGTATTGGTGCCCCATTTTTGAATGTTATCCCCGAATGCGCGGGGTTCAAAAGCATCGCTGTATTTGGCTACCTTCCCAGGGATATATTGTTGAAGGGCATTGTTCATTACAGCAATAAGCTTCATGGCATTAGCTCTGCCGAAATTAATATCTTTTTGCGGATTATAGGCCGGAGCGAGGAAGGAAATACTGGCTGTCTGAGGGTTTGGTCCTGCCGCATAATACCTGTTTTGGTCGTGCAGATTAAATCCCCAGTCAGCAGCTATTTCATCCCGAATTCTTTTCAGAATTTTGGATTCCGGGCATTGTAATCTCAAGGCATCCCTGTTCAGATCAATCCCCAGAGCATTGCGTCTTTCAAAACGTTCTGCCCCGTCGGGGTTGAGCATTGGAATGAAATAAAGGGTAAGTTTATCCATCCAATTATCTCTGAGGGACGTGAATTTGTCATGTCCGTTTAAGAAGTTGAAAATGTCCATCAAGGCTGCCGTTGCGGTAGATTCATCGCCGTGCATTTGAGACCACAAAAGGACTTTGACAGGTCCGTTGCCGTATTTCACAAGATTGATGGATCTGCCTTCGATCGATGCTCCTGCCTGGGATACTTGAAAGGGCGGTTGTAATTTTTGAAGTAAAGGAATGATATCCGCATGTTTAAACCTGCGGATGTCGATGGTTTTTTCCTTGTACTGCTCGTAGGAGTCATAGAGTTGGGCAGCTAAATTCTGGCCTTTAAGGCTTTTGTTGCCATTTAAAATAAAGAATACCAATAGCAATAAAAGGAGCGTACGGTTCATTAAGGTTTGTTTTGGTGAAAAAGCAAAGCCTTAAACAAGGGATGTCACGTGTTTAAATCCGTGACATCTCTTGTTAATATTTACTTTGAAATCAGACTTTAAAAGGTGGTAAATTCTCGACACCTTCTATGTATCTACATTGGCGTATTTGGCATTCTCTTCAATGAAAGCTCTCCTTGGAGGAACTTCGTCGCCCATGAGCATAGAGAATATCCGATCCGACTCAATGGCGTCATCAATGGTCACTTGTCTGAGAATACGAACATCGGGATCCATGGTAGTTTCCCAGAGCTGTTCGGCATTCATCTCTCCAAGACCTTTGTAGCGTTGTACTTTTACGGAGGCGTCATTTTCACCTTTGGAATAAGTCTGCTGTGCCTCCAGCCTTTCTTCTTCGTTCCAGCAATAACGGAATTGTTTACCTTTTTTAACGAGGTAAAGCGGTGGGGCAGCAATATAAATATAACCGTTTTCAATAAGTCGGTGCATGTACCTGAAAAAGAAGGTCAGGATCAGGGTCACGATGTGGCTTCCGTCGACATCGGCATCACACATGATGATTATCTTGTGGTAGCGAAGTTTTTCGATGTTCAAACGGCGTTCACCATCTTCTCCCTCTTCAATTTTGACCCCCAGGGCGGTAAACATATTTTTGATCTCCTCATTTTCGTAGATCTTGTGCTCCATGGCCTTTTCTACGTTCAGGATTTTTCCCCTTAAGGGCAGGATAGCCTGAAATTTTCGGTCACGCCCCTGTTTGGCGGTTCCACCGGCAGAGTCACCCTCTACAAGATAAATTTCGCATTCGTCAGGATTTTTCGAAGAACAGTCGGCCAGTTTTCCGGGAAGTCCGGTGCCGGTAAGTACATTTTTCCGTTGGACCATTTCTCTGGCTTTCCGGGCTGCATGACGGGCAGTAGCGGCAAGGATAACCTTGTCAATGATCTTTTTAGCTTCATTGGGGTGTTCTTCAAGGAAATGCCCAAGGGCTTCTCCTACTCCCCGGGATACAATACCTGTTACCTCAGAGTTGCCGAGTTCTCCTTTGGTTTGACCTTTAAACTGTGGCTCCTGTACTTTGACGGAAACGATGGCCGTAAGGCCTTCGCGGAAGTCCTCTCCGGATACTTTGAATTTCAGTTTTTTGAAAAAACCGTTGTCTTCTCCGTATTTTGAAAAAACCCTGTTAACCGCTCTGCGGAATCCGCTTACATGGGTACCGCCATCAATCGTATTGATGTTGTTGACGAAGGAATAGATGTTTTCGGTGAAAGAAGTATTGTATTGCATGGCAACTTCAAACTCCACGTTGTCTTCCTTACCCATGACATGTATGGGATTGTCAATCAGTTTTTGTCGGCTTTCATCCAGGAATAAAACAAATTCTCTCAATCCGCCTTGTGATTCAAATTCTTCGGTAACAAATTCCCCTTTCTCCGTTTTATTTCGCTTGTCGATAAGTTTCAGGTTGAGCCCTTTGTTAAGGAAGGACAATTCCCGAAGTCTGTTGGCCAGAGTCTCAAACTTAAAGACCAGAGTCTCGAAAATCTCGTCATCCGGCCTGAAGGTAATGGTAGTACCCCTTTTGTCGGTCTCTCCGATGATTCTGACATTCTCAACAGGAATACCACGGGCATATTCCTGTTCCCAGATTTTACCTTCGCGGAAAACGTTTGCTTTAACGTACTTTGACAAGGCATTTACACAGGAAACACCCACTCCGTGAAGTCCTCCGGAAACCTTGTAGGTATCTTTATCGAATTTACCACCCGCATGCAGAACCGTCATAACGACTTCCAGCGCCGATTTCTGTAATTTTTCATGCATTCCGGTAGGTATCCCCCGGCCATTATCCGATACGGTGATGGCATTATCTTCTTCAATGACAACTTCTATGTGGGAGCAATGTCCCGCCAGGTGCTCGTCTATGGAATTATCAACGACTTCCCATACAAGATGGTGAAGGCCTTTGATATCTGTACTTCCAATGTACATTGCAGGCCGTTTACGCACTGCCTCAAGTCCTTCTAATGCGGTAATATTACTGGCGTCGTAATCGCCGACTTTACGCATTTTCTTTTCGTTTCCTTTATTATTTTCCATCCTGCAAAGATACTAAAAAATGGCTGGCTTTTGAAGATAAAATTTATAGTTTATTAGATGGAAACTGTCTTGTTTTTTATCATTGTTCTTTTTACAAGTGTTTTATTATAAGTCCCTGAAATGCCAAAATGTGACATCATTTGCCATGAAATCTTATTTTTGCAGGATATTTGATCAGTTTTACGGAAAAACCTTATGGACTGTCAGTTGTTTAAGGGGAGTTGTTGACTGTCAAAATGACACAAAAACCGAAGTGGCAAAGTAATTGATTACTTTTATTATCAAAACAAACAAACAAATGCTAAAGATGGCAGCAAAAAAAAATAAAAAAAGCGAAAAGGAAGTTACAGAAAAATCAAAAAATAACGATCCAGCCGTTGAAGTCAATTCCAAAGAAGGGAAAGTTGATGTAAAAGTGGAAAATGATCTGGGTGGACAACTGGAAGATATGAAAAAACAGTACGACGAATTAAAAGATAAATATTTGCGGTTGTTTGCAGATTTCGAAAATTATAAAAAAAGAACTGTCAAAGACAAACTCGACATGATGAAAACAGCGGCACAGGACACATTGTCAGCATTGTTGCCGGTTCTGGACGATTTTGACAGGGCAGGAAAAGCAGCCGAACAAAGCGGGAATGCAGATAGTTTTAATGCAGGCATCGGGCTTATCGTTCAAAAACTGACCAATACACTTGGCCAGAAAGGCTTGAGTGTTATGGATACCGAAGGGGTTGCCTTTGATCCTGAATTACATGAAGCTGTTACAGAAATACCTGCTCCTTCCAAAAAACTGAAAGGCCATGTAGTGGATACCATTGAAAAGGGATATTACCTTAATGACAAAATCATTCGTCACGCCAAAGTGGTGGTCGGGAAATAAGTAATTACGAATTAGGAATTACGGATTAGGAATATTCTTTTTTACAATTCGTAATTCGTAATTCGACATTCGTAATTAAAAAACAACAACTTTATGTCGAAAAGAGATTATTATGAGGTGCTTGGCGTGGGGAAGTCTGCTGATAAGTCGGAGTTGAAAAAAGCGTACAGGAAATTAGCAGTACAATTTCACCCGGATAAAAATCCCGGAGATAAAGAAGCAGAAGAACAATTTAAGGAGGCAGCAGAGGCTTATGAGGTGCTCAGTGATCCCGATAAGCGTGCCCGGTATGACCGTTTCGGACATGCTGGGGTAAATCAAAACGCTGGTGGAGGATTCCGCGGAGGTATGACCATGGAAGATATCTTTGCCCAGTTCGGCGATATTTTCGGAGAAGGGGGCAGTCCTTTTGACGCTTTCTTTGGCGGTGGAGGCAGAAGAACCGGTCGCCGAACCGGCGGTGTACGGGGAAGCAACCTGCGAATTAAGGTAAAACTGACACTTGAGGAGATTGCCACGGGGGTTAATAAAAAGATCAAGGTTAAAAAACAGGTAACCTGTGACACCTGTAATGGAAGTGGTGCCAAAGACAGCAGTTCCGTAAAAACCTGCCAGACCTGTCGTGGGGCAGGTTCTGTCCGCCAGGTTAAGAGCACCTTCCTCGGGCAAATG
Source organism: uncultured Bacteroidota bacterium (assembly GCA_942492125.1). Taxonomy (GTDB): domain Bacteria; phylum Bacteroidota; class Bacteroidia; order Chitinophagales; family Saprospiraceae; genus BCD1. The sequence continues at coordinate 111,038 of CALODM010000031.1, read as the reverse complement.
GAAACGGTGGTTGCCTGCCCTACCTGTAGTGGTGCAGGTACAGTAACGACAGCAAAATGTGGTACCTGTAAAGGGGAGGGGCGTACTTACGGTAATGAAACCATCGAATTCGAAATCCCTGCAGGTGTTGAAGAACAGATGCAGTTCTCGCTCCGAGGAAAAGGTAATGCCGGTATGAAAGGCGGACCTGCCGGAGACCTGATCATCAATATCGAAGAAGAGCCACATCAGGAATTGAAAAGGGATGGCATGAACCTGATTTATGATCTATACCTCAATTTTGCTGATGTAGCCCTGGGAACATCCGTTCATGTGCCTACCATAAACGGAAAGGTGAAAATAAAGATCCCGGAAGGAACACAGCCCGGCAAAATATTCAGACTCAAAGGTAAAGGATTGCCGTCTGTACAGGCTTATGGTCATGGAGACGAGCTGATCTATGTCAATGTCTGGACACCCAAAGCACTATCCAAAGAGGAAAAGGAAATCCTGGAGAAATTAAGGAAAAGTCCAAATTTCAATCCTCAGCCCGGAAAAAAAGATAAAGGCTTTTTTGACAGGATGAAGGATTATTTCGCATAGAAATCGTTGGATAATAATAGCTTAACAGGAGTCGTCCCCAAATTTCAAGACAAAATATTATCGCCTCATTATCAGGGATTTCAAGTCGATTTTATTGTTACGATTTGCGAGTTCTTAAGACAGGAACCTGCAACTCGTCAATAAATCGATTTTCAAAATTTAATAAACAACAGCTTATCCCAAAGGCTTTAAACAGATAAATTCTTTTCGGTTAAGAGGCTTTTTCCAGAATGGCTTTGTTGATTCGCTTCATCAATCCGGGACCTTCGTAGATCATTCCTGAATATACCTGGATAAGATCTGCACCGGCTTCCAGCTTATTCATCGCCGATTCAGGAGAAGAAATACCACCCACGCCAATGATGACCAGATCCTTATGCCCGTTTTTCCGGAGATAACGTATAATTTCAGTCGAGTGTTTCTGCAAGGGATCACCGCTTAATCCGCCGGCGCCTATCGATTCCGTAGGCGTTAAAAGGCCTTCCCTGCTAATGGTGGTATTGGTGGCGATGATGCCTTTTATGCCAGTCGTTTTGACAATTTCAAGGATGTCATCGAGTTGTTCATTCGTGAGATCCGGTGCAATTTTTAGAAGGATAGGTTTTGGACTTATTTTGGCTGTATTGAGTGTCTGAAGGGTATTTAACAGTTTGGTCAGGGGTTCTTTTTCCTGGAGTTCTCTCAGGCCCGGAGTGTTGGGCGAACTAACATTAACCACAAAATAGTCAACCAGAGGGAATAGTGCTTCAAAGCAAATTTCATAGTCAATTTGGGCTGCTTCATTCGGGGTAACCTTATTTTTGCCAATATTACCACCGATGACAACTCCTGAAACCGGCCTTTTTTGAAGCCTTTGAACCAGGGCGTCAATTCCCTCATTATTGAAGCCCATGCGGTTGATCAGGGCCCGGTCAGCAGGTAACCGAAATAAACGGGGTTTTGGGTTACCGGATTGTGGCTTAGGGGTCACGGTTCCGATTTCAATAAAACCAAAGCCCATGTGGGGCAGCAGATCAATATATTTCCCATCTTTGTCAAACCCTGCGGCCAATCCGACGGGGTTTGGGAAAGTCAGTCCCATGACCTGTCTTTCCAGGTTTTTATGCTGAAAAGTATAACTGTTGCGCAAAACGGCACTCAATCCCGGAATTTTTAGTGCGGTTCGAAAAAGAAAAAGGGTCAATTTGTGGGCTTTTTCAGGAGAGAATAAGAAAAACAGTGGTTTTAAGAATTGTTTGTACATGAGCGGTTTTTCTAAGGACCATGGGTTTTAGTCCTCCGGTTTCAAAAAAAAGGCTGGAAAGCAAGTGCGCCATCCAGCCAAAATCATAATCCCAAAAACTAAATTTATGCTAAGCCATTAAGGCCGTTACATACGTACTTTTAAGCTTCGGCTTCCTGAATAAGTAACTGAAAACCGTTGCCATGAATATTGACTATTTCAATATTTTCATCTGCTTTAAGATACTTACGCAGTTTGGTGACGAATACGTCCATACTGCGAGCAGTGAAATAGTTGTCTTCTCCCCAAATCTTTGTCAAAGCTTCCGAACGGGGGAGTATGTCGTTTGCATACATTGCAAACATACGTAAAAGTTGGGCTTCTTTAGGAGAAAGTTTCTCTTTTTCTTCATTTTCCCCTCCTAAATTAAAGGTTAGAATACGTAAAGGATAGTTGAAATGGTATTTACCGATGGTAAATTCCTTGATCTCCTCCCTGGGATCCGGTTTCGTCTGACTGCGTTTCAGGATGGCCTGAATGCGCAGCAATAACTCTTCGGAGTTAAAAGGTTTTGATATATAATCGTCTGCTCCGATTTTAAATCCTTGCAGGACATCGTCCTTCATGGTTTTGGCTGTCAGAAAAATGATGGGTGTTTCAACGTCTTTTTCCCGAATTTCCCGGGCCAGCGTGAAACCGTCCTTTTTAGGCATCATCACGTCAAAAATACACAGGTCGTATTCTCCTCGGTTAAAATATTCATATCCCTGAACACCGTCAATGGCCAGAGTTACATCATAATCATGCATCTCAAGATAAGACTTGAGTACATCGCCAAAATTTTGGTCATCTTCCACCAACAGGATTCTGTTATTCGTCATAAGTTTAGTTTTTTCGGCCTCCAAGTTTTAGGAGTAATTTAAGGATAATGCTGCTGAAGCACTATCAATATCGTTTGTTCTGATTATACTTCATAAGGGAAAACGAGAATAAAGCTACTTCCATTGCCTAATTCGCTTTTTACATCTACTTGTCCTTTATGTGCGGTCATGATAGCTTTTACATAACTCAGGCCAAGTCCAAATCCTTTAATATCATGCAGGTTGCCTGTATGTACCCGGTAGAACTTGTCAAAAATGTGCTTTCTGGCCTCTTTATCCATTCCTACTCCTTTATCACTTATAATAACTTCAACACCGTTGGCAACATTGCGTGTGGCTATGGAAATTTCTGGTTTTTCCGGCGAATATTTGTTAGCATTGTCCAAAAGATTATTGATTACATTGGAAACATGTGTGTAATCTCCTTTGATGATCGGGTTTTCTGCCCCCAGGTCCATGGTAACCGTTCCATCCTTTTTTTCGACCTGCAGCGTAATATTGTCCACCGCTCTTTTGATTACTTCGGTCAGATCAACTTCAGAAATTTTCAGGGAAAATTCTTCTTTGTCAATGACTGCCATCTGTAATACTTTTTCCACCTGGCTGTTCATCCGTTTATTCTCCTGCTTTATGATGTTGGCAAAACGCGAGACTTTGTCTACCTGATTGACAATTTTCGGACTGGTAATAGAGTCGGCTGCCAGCGAGATCGTAGCAATGGGCGTTTTAAACTCATGGGTCATGTTATTGATAAAGTCGGTTTTCATTTCAGAGATCTTCTTTTGACGGAAAATGACATTCACGGTATAGGCAAAGCAAAGTAAAATGATCGTGGTGAAAGAAGCAATACCCAACAAATTTCCCCACATAGAACTCCAGACAACGCTGGTTTTTTTGGGGAAATACATCATCAACATTCCGGAAGATCCTTTTTTGTCAGGATATAGGAAAACCTTGTACTTGGTGGAGTTTATATTATTGAATGTCTCGTTGGACACCTGGGTGATAGGTTGATTGTTGGTGTGTTTGTCATCCAGGATGATAAAACGACCTTCTTTTTTGGCATATACGCCATAGTGGTACTCTGTTTTTACACCATTATTTTGTAACTGCTGGCGGATGGTTTCCTTGAGGTAGTCTATATTGATCCTGTCCTTGAGCGGTAACTGGCTTAAGCTCCCGGAGTTGAGAAAAGACATGCCATTCTTATTGCTATTGATCTCTTTACGGCAATTGGCGCAAAGGGGCTCGGTGGCAGTGAATTGCGCTCTTAATTGATCCAGCAACAGCGTTTCTCCATTGGATTTATCCTTGGCGTAAGTCAGGCCGATATTGATCTCCTTGAGGTTCCCGGGAGCAGGGATGTTGCCACGCCGGATGTTGGCATAGCCGTTTTCATAATGTAAAAAAGCCTGACGATCCTCTTCTTCCTCCAGATTGCGTACCACTGCATTCAGAGAAGTAAATACGTTGGCATCAAATTTTTCCTCATTGATGATGATCGATGTGCGAATGAGGTTCATTTGCAACCAAACTACCCCAACAACGGCCATGGTCATCAATCCAATTATGGTCCAAATTACCTTTTTACTCATCGATATTTATTGCTGTTATGATTTATATGTCCTACAAAAATAGGGATATTCAGATAGTGTATGGACACTTTAACAGACATTTAACGGGAAGCAGCCCGTACGGTCAATGAAATTTCCGCAAAGAAATATGAGACATCTCCAATTTTGGTGTCCACCAAAATTGGGGATTTTCGTGTAGCCTGAGATTATCAAATAAGGTAAATTGGCAGTTGGATCTTAGATAAATACCCGGAAGTTCGCTTCAATGTATCGAATGGTACAAAAATGCAGTCATTTTCCGATAAATGTTTTAATATTTAGTTCCTTACTACAAGACCAGGAGGTTTGAAAATGCCAGGTCTCAAGAAAAAATCCCGAATTTTGCCTTTTGGCAAAATTCGGGATGAGTCATGTTATGGTCTAATCAATCAGCTCTTGAAAAGCTACTGATGAATTTAAGCGATATTAATCGACTACTATAAATTTACCGTTCAAACGCCCTTGAGCAGAAATAAGATGAACCATGTATACGCCTGGCGCGTAATTGCTGGCATCAATGGTTGTTCTCACTTCACCTTTCAGGCCGATTAGCTGTTGTTGGCTGATTACTTTTCCACTGAGATCCGTAACCATCAACTGAACGGTTGCATCCTCTGCAAGCTTGAAAGATACCGCAAGCTGATCCCGTGTTGGATTAGGGAAGAGATTCAGATCATCAATGGACACTTTTGGCTCCATGACAGGTTCCTCTTCCGCTGCTATCTCAACCGTGCCGGTTTCCGGCATACTGGTAGAAGCAGTCGAACAACCAGAGATCACTACATCGTCGATAAAGATGTAATCTGAATTAGTGGATGCATCACAGCGGAATCTGAACCTTGCATTACTGGAGAAGGTGCCTGTGATGACTACACTTGGATTATATCTGGTTCCATTGGAAAAGTCACTTCCACTCACCCATCCAATAAGGGTTTGATAAGAAGCACCGCCATTGGAAGAATATTGCAGCCAGAAGTCCTCTCCGTTTTCCATACTTAGTGGATAGAAGGAGAAATCAATGGTTACTTCTTCGAATGTACTCAGGTTGAGATTATCTGTAGTCATGGTGGAGGAAGACGTATTGTCTCTCAGGCGTACACAGTAAGTACCATTGGCATAGGCTTGGTCGTTAGAACTTCTGCGACAGTCAGAACCACCGTCATTCCAGATACCCCATCCACTTTCAAAATTGTTGCTGTCTACAATGACTTCCGTACAACCACCGCCGCCACCACATGGAGGACAAGAACCACCGCAATCCACACCGGTTTCATCGCCATTCTGGATACCGTCGTTACAGGTGGGGCAAGCCGGGCAATCAGGACCGCCACAATCCACACCGGTTTCATTTCCGTTTTGGATGCCATCTGTACAGGTAGGACAAGCCGGGCAATCAGGACCACCACAGTCTACACCGGTTTCATTTCCATTCTGGATACCGTCCGTACAAGTAGGTGCCGGGCCGCCACCCACACAGAAATTGGTTGTTTCTGAAGATCCGAAAGCTCCTCCGCTGGCGAGTACTGTACCATCAGAATCTCTGACTAAGGAATAGTTTCCTGTTCCATAACTACAGCAAATGCCATCGCCATAGGAATCGTAAATGACAAAGTCATAACATCCGTCTGCCAAACAGGCCAATTCAACCACAGTAGAGCCGTCAGGCTGTGAAGCATAGGTGCCGCCAGAAGCAACAGTAGTGCCTCCGGAGTTTCTGATTATCCAGCTGGTTTCTTCTGGATAATTATCCAGGGTGATGGTAAGGGTTACCCCATTGCCCAAACATGGACAAGGTGCACAATCAGGACCACCGCAATCCACCCCGGTCTCATTTCCGTTTTGGATGCCATCGGTACAGGTAGGACAGGCAGGACATGATGTGCCACCACAGTCGACACCGGTTTCATCCTGATTCTGAATGCCATCATCACAGGTAGCAGGCCCACATGGGGAAGTACAACTTGCATTGGCTACAGAATTACGGATTACATTTCCAGGCTGAGGACCAAATCCTTCGTTGAAATTGATTCCTACACTCTGCAGATGACAATAAGACATCAGCGTACCTCCCTGGGATGGGTATCCCGGAAGAGAACAACTGCCTTCTGTCTGACCTGCACAACCGTCAATGGCTGTATTATTGCCATTCCATACACAGGCATGGGTATGTCGCGAGCCCCATAAGTGGCCAAATTCGTGGGTCACCACCATTACAGACCAGGAGTAGGTAGGTACGGTGCTGTAGGTAGAATTTATACTACTGAAACTAAGGCTGTTATCTACATTGGAATTACAGATCCCGGCGAATCCGGCAGCAATTCCGCCACTGGCCTGATAGGACAAAAGTTGTCCCAGGTTCCCATTGAAACTGCTTATGTTGGCCTGGAAATCTGAGAGCATTCCGGAACTGCTGGTACTGGAATAAGGGCTGGTTACATTCCAAACAACAATTTGAGAAACAACGGCAGCAATATTTTCATTGGCGTAAAGTGTAATTACTTCATTTAATAAGCCAGCCGCGTAGTTGGCAGCAGCTGTTACGCCACCTTTATTGTCGTGGATATCTTTATCTACTTCTATGTACAAACGGATACAGTCTCCAACAGATTTGGTGTTTTCAGTGAATTCCAGGTCTTTGGCTTTGTAGCCGATACCATCATCAATGGTGCCACAATCGAGTCCGAGGTCGGTAATGACATTGAAGTCATCATAAATGATGTGTTTGCTATCGGATAATTGGTTCTGAAGTTTTCCGATCACGATATTACCTTCGTTGGAACTGATGAGCCCCATGACTTCATCGCCAAAAAAGCTGATGGCAGCGATAGAGTTGGGGTCACCTTTAATAATCCCGCGATAGTGTAGTCCTGTGTTTACGTTTGCCACGGAATTATCCGATCGCTGAATTACCGCAAAGTCGGAGCTGAAAATGTCGACAGCGACCAGTTCGAGTTCAAAGCTGCTTTTGAAATTAACCGGAATTTCCAGGGTCATTTCTGTAGGCATTTCCCTGAGTACCGTTTCCAGAGAGGCCTCATCGATGTCGAAAAGGTCATAATCTTCAATGTTGCTCTCGATTCCGGCAACAGTTTTGGTTGTTACCAGGTCAATATTGAAGATATCGACTTGTGGAAAGGATTGTGTTTTCGTTTTGGTTTGGGCAATGAGATCTGCAGGTTTTGTTGATTCTATTTGACCAAAAGCAATAGTTGTCAACATGGTTGCGAGTACAACCAAGAGGGAGAATTTGATTTTCATGTGTCCAAATTTTGATTGTTAAATAGATAGTGAAAAAGGGTAAATTATTGATACAATATTCCTTTCAGGGGTCAATATATAAAATTAAATTATAAATAAAGTAAAGAGTGTGATAGAAAAGTGAAATATGATTTTCAGGTAAGTGTTTTAATTGACTGCAAATAGTATTGACTGTATTATAGATTTCAGATCCCGGGAGGAAGAGGTTCCGTTGTTTTTTATGGCCATAAAACGGTTACAATCTGCACTTAGATATCTGTTTGGCAAAGTAAGGTGTTTTCGGTTCGGTTTGTTGTAAATAAGGGCAAAGTCTTAAGGAAAAGGTATGAATTGAATAAAAGGGATTGTTCAATTAACTGTTTTGAAAAATCAATAAATTCCAGACAATCAAAAACTATTTGAACTTTGTAAAGTACCTGAAAAGGATCTAATTTGCCGGAACACAAAATTTCGAAGATCAGAAAGACACCAAAATCGTTTTGGGATTTATCATCTCTTTGCCAAGGCAACCAGTTCATTGAGCATCATAGCGGTAGCTCCCCAGATGATGTGGTCTTCAAATTTAAAACAGTGGACATTTTTAAGCAGGTAATCCCTTACTTTCAGGTTGGTTGTTTGCACACTCCCGGGATCGAGCAGGTAAGCAAAAGGTATTTCGATAATATCCTCGACCTCCTCTTCCTGGGGTACGAATTCAGGCCTGGTGGTCGAATAGCCTACGAAGGGATGCACTTCAAAATTGCTTACCGGAATATAAAGACTTGTGAGAGCCCCGAGCATTTGAACCTGGTCCGGTGCGATGCCTGTTTCTTCTTTGGCTTCTCTCAGGGCCGTTTGCATCAGGCTGCCGTCTTCCCGTTCGTATTTGCCTCCCGGGAAGCCTATTTGGGCACTGTGAGGATCCTTCTCATGCGCCCGGCGGCGTATGAATGCGAGGTGCCACTCGCCGTTCTTGGGATAAAAAAGCATCAAAACACCGGCCGTGCGGGCATTGGGCGGTGCCGTAATTTCTGCCCGTGACCGGAAGTTCCTCGCCATTTCATATTGAGCTTCCTTCCCCGGAAGGGGGGCTTGTAAATTCTTTTTGAAGCGGTCTATGAAATCCATGGTTAATAATACTTGGTGCTGGTTTTCGTTTTTCCATGTTTTAAAACAAAACCCCGACAGAGATGGTTCAATGCCGGGGTTTGTGTTTCAGAATGAAAAACTCAGAATTTAATCATCCTTATTGGAAATCTTAAGATATTCTTCAAGGGCCATGGTCATGGAAGGAGCCTCTTTTGTGGGAGTGATATTGATTTTCAGACCTTTCTCTTCCACAGCTTTACTGGTTTCCTTTCCAAAAATAGCAAGCCTTGTCTCATTTTGTTTGAAATCCGGAAAGTTCTCATACAGGGACTGGATGCCCAACGGGCTGAAGAATACCAATACATCATAAGTCACATCGCTGAGATCAGACAAGTCGCTGCTGACAGTTCTGTACATCATGGCGTCCTGCCAGTTAAATTCATTTTCATCGAGGAAGCTGGAAATCTCCTTGGCGCCAAGGTTTGAACAGGGCAGCAGGAATTTCTCAGTGGCCTTAAATTTATTCAAGGCCGGTGCAAGATCCTGAATGGTACGCTTACCGTAGAAAACTTTGCGCTTTCTGTAAACGATGAACTTTTGGAGATAATTGGCAATGGTCTCTGTAAGGCAGAAGTACCTGGTGTCCTGTGACATGGAAACACGTAAATCTTCACACATTCTGAAAAAGTGATCTACAGAATTCTTACTGGTGAAAATTATGGCATTATATTCTTCAGGACGAATGCGTGTTTTACGAAATTCTTTAGCTGAAACACCTTCTACCTGAATGAACTGGCGCCAGTCAATGGTCAGACCATATTTTTTTTCCAGGTCGTAGTAGGGGGATCGTTCCGGCTTCGGTTGTGATACAAGAATCGTTTTAATCATCTTATAACTCTCTTGCTTCGCTTTTCCGTTTGATGCCATTCAAAAAGTTGTTGTTTATAAAAAAAAACACCGTCATCCTTGCAGTTGATTAGTGAAAAACCGGTACAAGAAAAGGACAGGTGCGATTTCGACGGTGCAAAGATACAACAAAAAGTGGAATTTATGAAACTGGATAAACTTATCTGCAATGAAAACCCCTCTCAAATAGCGCAATAAATAAGTCAGACCGATGAATAAAAAGGTTGCGTAGATCAACCCTCTGGTGATTCCTTCAGGGACATAGGCAATGGCCAGATTCAGCAATACCAAACCCATCCCGATGAAGATCGAAAAAACAATGATAGTGAAATTATAATTACTGGCTTCCTCCTTTACAGGGAACACGCTCCCAAGGTAGATCAGTACCAAATGTTTGAGCAGGAACAAAACGGTTACCCCGCCAATGCTAAAGGCCAGGTTTCTTAAAGAAACCCCTGCCGGCAAAACACCAAAATGACTGGCCGTCAAAAAAATGAATAATCCGGCATTGAGCAAAAAGAAAATGTAAAGGGGGATGAATGCAGTGGTTAAACCTATGTTTTGTCGGTCGTTGTAAAGCTGATGTAACATATTATCACTAAACACCGCCTGATAAATCCGTGAAATATAATCTCGGAATATTGTCAGCAAGATGGTAGCCAGGATGAGCAGGGTCAGTAAAACGGGAAAAAGAAACCCGGGACGCTCGTTACCTGTAGAAGCTGTTTTCGCAGGCTTCAATTCTTTTTTGGCTTTGGGTATGGGGAGGACTTCCTTCTGTTTGGCTTTTTTGGCTGATTTTCCTGATTTGCTTTTTACGATATCAAATGGGTTGCCCACAATGGCGGGTTCCTGGCTTTGAGGAACCAATACAGTGTCTGCCTGTACTATGGGTTCAGGAAGTCTGGGGGTGAGCTCAAAGGGGTTTTGCCCGGATTGTGAAAATCCCGGAAGGTATTGTCCCCAAATAATCAGAATCAGAATTATGTACTTTTGAAGTTTCAAGTTCGCCTTTTTTACAAAAATAACAATACAACGGTTATTTTTAAAATACAAGCATACTACTGGGCGTGAATCGATAAAAAATTTCTGATCATTTCAATTTTTAGTCAATAGCCACTACTTTTCGTACAGCCACTTGCCTGTCGTTGGAAAAAATCACTGCATAAAATAATCCGCTTTGCGGCAAAGTAAAAAGCTGGTCGCTGCCTGTCCATTTTTCTATAAAAAGTAATTGCCCCTTCGGACTATAGACATGAATGGTAGCATTAACGGGGATATTTGGGAGGGAACATCTGAATTGCCTTTTGGATGTGGGGTTGGGGAAGAGGGCGATGCTTTCTTCAGGCGAGACATCTTCTAAATCATCAAGAAGGTCCATGAAATTAAAGAAAAGGTAACTTACTGTATCTTGTTCAGAGGTAACCACCCCAATGGATGGAAATGGTTCGAACGAAATGCTGTCAACCAAGGACATTACTGCAACTCCTTGAATGTTGGCACAAGGAGCATCAAACCATCCCCCGGGATGCCAGTCTGTCAGAATGGGGCCTTCAGAACAGGTTTCCGGAAAAATTTCCTTGTCCCAATGGATAGTCACAGGAAACCTGTTCTGTTCAATTATAAGAGCAAAGGCAGGAAAGGGAGGTTCGTCACAATTGCCAGGAACGATCTGTCTTTTTAAGTGAAAAGTGGAATAATCCGTATTGTCATATATACCACACGACAAATCATTATAATTATAATCAACTATCCTTACATCAAGATCCGACAATGGTTCACTTTTTATATTGAATTCTCCAAAGGATTCGTCAACCCCAACGGTGGCATTTGCATCATAACCAAAGACTATGGTATCCTTTGCTCCAAAATGATCTTCAAAATAAATTGGAAATTCAAACTCCTGTGCATCAAGATTCGCCAAAAAGGCTATCATTATAATAAATGAGCTGCAATAAGTTTTCATTTACACCTAGTTTTAATGAACAATCAGTTTTTCTCTTTGTACAACGCTTCCTTGCATTTCAAGCATGATCCAATATGCACCTTTAGAAAGATTGGCTACCTCAAATTCGTGATTTCTAATACCTGGGGTAAGTATTTTTTGGGAAATTATCTGACCTGTTGCGGAAATAAGCTGTACCAGACTCCTATACGGTAATGGGTTGAAAAACTCAAGGCGCGATTTAGAAGAAGAAGGGTTAGGCGATAACCGGAAGAAAACAGCTTCAGCTTTGGAAATAGAACCACTTTCAGGCTCTTCAATATCAACAAAAATGTATTGATCCGTACAGCCAGAGGTAAGGCATCCATTTTCATCCACTATGAGCAACCACACATTGCCATCAAGAGTTCCATCTGCCAGGCGGTCCAGACGCCTGCCGGTACCTGCAATCCTGCCATCTGGTAGCTCTACTACATCTACTAAATCAAAAAATCCGTTCCATTCCCAATGTTCTGGCTCATAATAATCCCTTTCCCATAACAATTCTCCATCTGGGCTCATGCGGAAAAGCCAGCCGGCATTTGCGTTATCATCTGGTGTAATGGGAAACTGGCTGTCTCGTCCACAACCGATGATATCTCCGTTTTCGGCATGATAAAGTTGAGGACTCCTTTCCAGCCATAAGTAGGAAAAGGGGTAACCCACTCAATGTTAAAGAAGCTATCCAGTCCAACCATAGCCATAGCGCTAATTCCAACACCAGGGCCGGGTGTAATGGTATCCACGGTGTAAGGAATAACATAACCGCCATCCTTTCTTTTTCTCCCGATATTGGGGACATCGTTTATGTAAATCTGATCTCCCTCTCCTTCAACAAAATGTTTTGTCATTAACGGATTGAGGTCTTCATCAAGCAAGACCAATGCTTTTCCCCAACCAGCATTGGTTAAATTGGTCTCTACGTAATGTAAAATTTTTCCATCTTCCAGTATTTCCATTTCACGAACCCTATTGTCCCATGAGTCCTCCACAAGTGGCATAGTTTCTTCCCATTCAAGATTCCCTAAGCTATCGACTTTAGCAAAATATCTCCTAAATCCTCCACCAATGTCCTGCTCACCATATAACAAATATCCGTCATCTTCCAGCGCCTCTATCTGGTACAAATAAGTTGGAAAATTCCCTCCGTATAATTCCATCCAGTAGATGACACATAAACTATCGAACTCAAGTAAATACCCTTTTTGATTAAAAATGTCTCCAAATGGTGAACACCCACCCCCAATTACATAATGCCCATTGGGCTTTACTACCGGATTTGAAAAAGGAGCATCTATCTCAAATGGTAAAAAGTCAAAAACTACTCTCCAATTTTCAATTCCATCAAAATCTGTCTTTATCACACCTGGACATCCGCCAATAAGACAAGGTGATGTACTTACAAGAAATATACCATCATTCACACTAGCAATGGTAAATCCACGGTCAAACCCGATATCACCCATAATATCGAAAGAAAATGAAACCGTGTTTTGAGCATTGCCCATCAAAACCCAATAGAAACAAAAACCAAGGAATAAACTTTTCTCACGTTATTTGCAGTAAGTTCCACTCCCCGGTAATATATAATAATTTGGACAAGTAAAGGCACTTTGTACACCATCAAATATACAGTCCTTCCGGATATTATCAAGACTTATATTATTTTCCCGGTATTATCATATCTTTCGAGCATTTCTTGTCCATGAATATCACTCAAAACGAGTGTCACCATCTCATTGAAACGGGAAGGTATTTCCACAAAGATCTCGTCCTGTGCAGGGTTTGGATAACAATTCACCCTGGCAGCATTCTTGTCAACAAAATTTGGAAGTGCTTTACCACCTTCAGCTTTTTGACTTTGAAAATCACCAGTTCCGGTATTTCCGGCACAAAATTTCGTCAATATACAACGCCAGGTAACTCATGGCATACCCTGCTTGAGGAGAATTTCCCTCCGCATTATCTGAAAACAGATTAAATTGAGCACCACTTTCACCACCCTGGAAGTTATCAATTTCCCCCAGGGTAATTGAGCCTGAACTTGTTACTTTTTCCCTAATAAACAAATCATAATTTTCAGAATTGGGGTCTGTATCAGAAAACTCATTATTATCAAATGAAAACCCTGAATTATCTCCTACGACATAGAAACCATAATAATTTTCTGTGAAAGTATTACAATCTGAAGTTTTTAGAAGTAAGCCACTTTGTTCATAATGTTCCGCTGCCGTTAATTGATCATAATGATTTCCATAACTTCGCAGTTGTGTCTCTCCTTTTACGGCTAACCCGGTTTGGCTTAAAGAAAAATCATTATTATAAACAGTAAGAATACCTAATCCAAAAGCATAAATACCGGAAGTGTTTTGGGTAAATGTATTTCGTTGTACAGATCCGTCCAGTTTTCCAATTTGAATAGAAGCTGTTTGAAATTGTGTGGCAGAAGCATAAACTCCGTGAGTCATTTCACTAAAAGTACAACCATTATAAATATTTGCTCCTGAATTTATCAAACGGACTCCATAATACCCCAAATTTTCAAAAATACAACTTTCAATATCCAGATGGAAAATACCATAAGCACTTATTCCTCCGTTGGCTGTTCCTTCATCCGAGAAAAAATGGCAGTTTTTAAAATAACTATCATTTTCATAAGCGTAAGGCATAAATGCAGCTGCAAGACGGCAATCTTTAAAAGTTGCCTCATCTGCCTGTATAATTCCCCCGAAATAGTCTCCGATATCCAGGTCTGGGAAAGAGGTAGCATATTTAAAAGCATTTATCCCAAGGGACGCATATTCAATCATAGCCGCATTCTCAAGTATAACCACACCGGGATCATCTGATAAAAGGTTATCAACGTCAACTTCATAGTGCGGCCTATACGAATTGCCCCAAACCACAATACCGCCCCAAAATTCATCTGGACAATCATCATATTCTTCTCGGTTCAAACTAATTTTTCCTCCATCTACAATCAATTTGGCACCTCGTTTGACATGAATGACCCCTCTTTGGGGCATATAGATATTACCGCAAATAGTCAATTCAGCTCCTGGTTCAAGAATGATATCAGTATATACTTTTGTATCAAAAGCCCAGGTATGACTACCTGTTAAAATGCGCGGCGTTTCTCCAGGTTTTTCACAACATACATATTGCCTGCCACTCTCCATGTGAAGGCTGTGCAGCATAATCCCCATTTGAGATGATTGGAAATAGTTTCTGATGGAACCGCCTGCCGGATTCATAACATTCTCATTACAGAAGGTGTGCCCTAAAGAAAATGAATGACCTAATTCATGGACGATTGACCGGGCTAATCCATATTTTAATGCATCAAAATCCAGTTGCCAAAAAGGGTCTTGTGTAAAGTTTAGCCTGTATTCATATTGTAAAAATTCGTTTGTCATTTCAACCCGTAATAATCTATTAAGATCATTTTGTCCCCCTGGCCATTCTGAACAATTTGTAGTTGATGCAACACTTAAAAAATCTGTGGTTGTTTGATCAATTAAAAGTGCTTGAAAAGCAGAGCTTTCAGTTCCAAAAAATACATTAATACCATCTCTGACATTATTTTCAGCCAATCTCTGGTAGGCTAAATCCGTATATGCTTGGTCCCAGGAGGCAGGACAATAAAAGGCATTAGTGGCATTTGGTGTAGCATTTTCAATATTCCACAAATAGCCATCTGGGATATAATACTTCTTCACATCAAATCGAATCTTTGCATCTGGAAGGTAATCAGGGGTGCCATTATAACAAGCTGAGTTTTGTGGATCAACCAAATTTGAAATCCGCCGATTCATTTCATAAATAACTTCGTCTATAAAATACTGGTGATCAGGATCGTTTTCTTGGAAATTACCTATGATACCATCTTCCCTTTGCCAGAAAATAAAGTTAATTTTTACCGTTAATGGTGTCATATTCTGATTTGCGGGAATATGAGTATTTGTATTATTCCAGGTCGAATTGGTAAAGCAGTTGACAGTTGGGTCGAAGTTGTTGTCTGTGAAACTATTTTCATTCATTTCGCAATCAAAAAGATAACCCGGCTGTGAAATAGAATTAATAGATAGGGAAACAAGAAAAAAAAAACGAGATACGAAATTTTTCAATGCATTTTTTGAAGTTTAACATGAAGGTTGCAAGATTCCGGAAATAGTTGAGGTGCATATTGTTTATGCTCGCATTGCTCGTTGTTTTAGGTTGTTCAAGGAGTTCCAAAAGTTCCATGTGTTTCACCCTTACTTCAAACTCTTCGCGCCCCTCGCGCTTCTCCCGACCTTTGGTGCGGGATGTACCATTCGCGGCCTTAGCGGTTAAACAACCTCACTCTCTAATTCTCACACTCTCTGCTGACTGCAGACTGCCGGCTGAACACCGCTTCCTCGTTAATGAGTTGTTAAAGATTTCCTACTGCGGTAAATAAGCGATAATTTGGCAGCTTTATGAGTAGTGGAATAATAAAAAGAGTAATCATCCTTGGTTTTTTGGCGCTTACCGGCATCGTGGCGATGCAAAGCTATTGGGTGTTGAGTGCATGGAGTATCCACGAAGAAGAATTCAATAAAAAAGTTAACCTGGCCCTTTTTAATACAGCCAAGGAAATTGTCCGGCTCAACAACGGAACCCTTCCCAGTCGGGATATCATCAAACGCAAAACTTCCAACTATTATATTGTTAATATAGAGGATGAAATCAACTCAGATTATCTGGAATATGTGCTTCAGAAAGAATTTGAACATCTCGCATTGAATGTAGATTTCGAATATGCCGTTTTTGATTGCCATACCGATGAAATGGTGTATGGTAATTATTGCCGTTACAATCCGGATGCCAAGGTGAATGCCGAGTTGGGAGATCTGCCGAAAGACAGCCAGTTCACCTACTATTTCGGTGTGAAATTTCCCACCCTGCCCGGTTACCTGATCGGCAAAATGCAATTGTCCATCGTTTTTTCAGTCCTCATGTTATTGACGGTTTTGTTCTTTGCTTATTCGATGTTTGTGATTTTGAGACAAAAGCGGCTCTCTGAGCAACAAAAGGACTTCATTAATAATATGACACACGAGTTCAAAACGCCGATTTCAACCATCAGGATATCTTCTGACGTATTTCTCAATCATCCGGATGTGCAGTCCGATGACCGCCTGTTTCAGTATGCAAGCATTATTCAGGAGCAAAATCAGCGGCTGAACAACCAGGTTGAAAAAGTCCTCCAGATCAGCAGAATTGAAAAAGGAGGGCTGCAGTTAAAACAAGAGTTGGTCAATTTCACGGAATTATTAAAGGAAGCACTCAAGAGTTGCGACGCTCGAATAGAAAGTCAAAACGGGAAACTATCCTTCGACGTACAGGAAGCACTATGGGTTCGTGCGGATAAGTTGCACCTGAATAACATTCTTCATAACCTGTTTGATAATGCCATCAAATATTGTAAAACGGTTCCTGAGATAAATGTTCAGGCTAAGGAAATAAAAGGTGTGGTGCATCTGGATATTTGCGATAAAGGACTGGGAATCCCAAAAGAGTACCAGCCAAAGGTTTTTGAAAAGTTTTTCCGGGTTCCTACCGGAAATGTGCATAATGTCAAGGGGTTTGGGTTAGGATTGTATTATGTGAAATCCATTTGTAAAGCCCACCATTGGAAAATCGATATGCAAAGCGAGGAAGGACAAGGCACCTGCTTTCGCATACGTATGCCGCAGGTCGACGCACCAAAAGAATAATCAATAAAGGAGGATGGCGTCCTTACATTGTTTATGGAACTTTGTTGAAATTACCAACCATAACCTGCACATTTTTCCGGAGAAAAGGAAGGAAAAGTCCGGACAAAATTTGACTATTAAAATCGAACACTTTATAATTGCCATTGACAGGCGAAAAAGTTCTTGAATGAAAGCCAATCTATTATACGTAGAAGATGATCAAAGCTTGAGTTTTGTAACCCGGGACAACCTGGAATTGCAGGGGTACCGGATTACGCATTGTGCTGACGGCAATGAAGCGCTGGAGATGATTAAAAAGGAGCGGTTTGATCTCTATGTTCTGGATATCATGTTGCCCGGAGTAGATGGGTTTACCATAGCTGAAGAGATCCGTAAATTTGATAGGGATGCACCCATTTTATTCCTCACGGCCAAATCCATGAAGGAGGATAAAATCTATGGCCTTAGATTGGGGGCAGATGACTACATTACCAAACCATTCAGTATCGAAGAACTCATCCTGAAAATCGAGATTTTTCTCAGGCGTAGCAAGGTGAGGGTGCCGGAAACCCCGGACCAATACCGGATTGGGGCCTATCATTTCGATTACCCTAATTTGTGCCTTTCCCTGAATGGTGATGAAAAAAGACTCACCCAAAAAGAAGCAGACCTCCTGCGCTTCTTTCTCGACAATCGCGGTAAAATTCTCAAACGTTCCGAAATCCTTGAAGAAATCTGGGGACGGGATGATTATTTCCTGGGGAGGAGCCTGGATGTTTTTATCTCCCGTTTGCGCAAATACCTCAAGGAGGATTCAGTCGTCAAGATCGAAAATATCCACGGCGTGGGATTTAGGTTTGTCTGATAACCTATTTGCCTGGAAATACAAATCAGCAGGAATGAAACCCTGATACTCACAGGTCCTTGTGGTAAGGATAAACCTTTCCTTCAATAATTTCATTTTTCGAATTGGAATTTTAGCAGACAATCCTTGTAAAGTCAACCTTTGATGGCTCGCAGACCAGAAAGAATCTACTAATCCGGGCAGGCAATCGGGAATCACCTCGCTGAAAAGCATTGATTATTGAACATTGTCTTCAAAATTCGACTTATAAAGCACTGAAAATTTTGATTTTATATGTCAAAGCCTTTATTTTGCATGGATTTTTTCAAAAGGGGTGTTACCTTTGCAGTCCGTTTGAAAAAACAGTTTTTAGAAAGAACCGCTTACGAATAAAAAAAAGTACTTAAAAAGTAACAGATAATGGCATTAATTGGACAGATTAGAAAGAATTCATGGCTGCTGATTGTATTGATCGGTATTGGTCTTGGTGGATTCATCCTTATGGATTTTATCACCGCCAAGCAGCGTGGAGGTGGAGGTGGAAGTCAATTCGACCTTGGAAAAGTCGACGGTCAAAAGATCGACAGACAAAAATTCGAAAGAGCTTACAGCTTGTTGTACAGTAATTCAAACGGCGATGTGAATGGCCGTCGTAATTACCTGTGGAATTATTTTGTGGAAGAAGTATTGGTAAAGCAGGAAGCTGAAAACCTCGGATTGGGTGTCAGTAAGACTGAAATGAATGACCTCGAATTTGGAACAAATCCGAGCCGTATCATTGTGTCAAGATTTTCCAACCCTAACGCTCCGGGGCAGGTTGACAGACAGCAACTCAACAATATTAAACAGATCATTGAAGAGGATCGCATACAGGATGCCATTGCTCAGGGCCAGTTGAGCCAGCAGTTTATTCCTTACTGGAAGCACCAGCGCGAGGAAATCACAAAAGATCGCTTACAAACCAAGGTCAATAGTCTCGTACAAAAAGCAATGTACGCTCCGGGTTGGATGGCTCAGATGGGATATGGAGACCAAAGTCAGTTGGTAGACTTTTCTTTTGTAAAAGTGCCTTATGACGAAATTGACCCTACGGAGGTTAGTTTGTCAAATGCGGATTATGAAGCCTTCCTTAACGAAAATGCGGAACTGTACAGAGAAGATGAAGAATCCAGAGTACTCAGTTTTGTAACTGTTAATGTGGAGCCTACCGATGCTGACAAAGAGGCTTGTAAAAAAAGACTTGTCGATATCATTGAAGGATTCAAGGCTGCAGAGACTTCTGCCAAAGATTCAGCTTATGTGCAGAGATACGGTGGAATTATCGATGCTGCTTATTTCAAAGACACAGAGTTGAGCGCCAACCTGAAAGATACGCTTTTCGATATTCCTGTTGGAGAGGTCTATGGGCCATATGAAGACAATGGTGTTTATACCATTGTAAAAGTCAGAGATCGCAAAATGATTCCTGACTCCGTAAAATCGCGTCACATTTTACGTCCTGTAAATACCGTTGAGCAATTTACCGCGGCGCAGAATACTATCGATAGTTTGAAAAATCTCATCGAAAATGGCACCAATACTTTTGAAGAGCTGGCTGCTGTTTTTGGAACGGATGGTACTGCAACCAAAGGTGGAGACCTGGGGTATGCAGCACCTGGGGGTATGGTAAAGCCTTTCAATGATTTGATTTTCTTCGAAGCTGAAGAAGGACAGTTGTATACCGTTATTACCCAGTTTGGTTTACATCTTGTAGAAGTGACCGGCAAGAAATTCATCAACAATAAGGAAGGGGTTCAGTTAGCCTTTATCTCTGAAGATATTGTTCCCAGTGAAGATACCAGAAATGAAGCCTATGAAAAGGCAACAGCGTTTGTAGGTCAGTACCGTACACTTGAAGCCATGGAAGCTGCCGCGGCAGAAAATCCTGACTTGACCGTCGAAACGACTGCTCCGCTCAAAGCTAATGATTATGCGGTTGGAAGCCTTGGAGCTACCGATGATGCACGTGATATTGTAAAATGGGGATTCACGGCTAAAAAAGGAGAGGTATCCAATGTCGTTTATACCTTTAAAGATCAGCGTTTCTTCTATGACAACAAATATGTGGCTGCTGCCCTTAAAGCAATTCAGAAGCCAGGTATTCCTGCCGTTGAGAATATTAAAGATGAGATCCAGCCATTGGTTCTGGACGAAAAACGTGCTGAGATGATCATGGCTCAGATCCAGGGAATGGATATGGATGCTGTAGCTGCCAAATACAGTGTACCTGTTGATTCTGTTTCCGGTGTTTCTTTCAAGGCACTGAATGTCACCGGTTTGGGTAATGAGCCTAAAGTTGTGGCTACGGCCTTTGGTTTGGAAAATGGAAATGTTTCTGCACCTGTTCAGGGCAAAACCGGCGTATTTGTCATCAAAATGAATAACAAACCCGCGTTGGCAATTCCCAATGGTCTTTTTCAGATCCGCCAGACAATGCAGCGTGAAGATCGCGGTAAAGTTGCCGGCCAGCTTTTTGAATCCATGAAGCGTAAGGCAAAGGTTGATGATAACCGTTCTACTTTCTATTAACAGATAAGGAAATCATTATTCCTGAAAATGGGCGCCATTCAATCGATGGCGCCCATTTTTTTTGGCCTTTGAAAACCTTGAAATTATTTGGACAGAGCTTATGCTTACCGCCAGACAATGGAATCCAGATCTCCATTCGAAAAAAAAAGTTGCCTAAAAAATATCCTGTTTTCCGGTTTAGTGGCTTTTATATGGGATCAGGCAGGGTAACCAGCAAAAAAAATCCCGAATGCTATAGCCATAACATTCGGGACAATCCTTTCCGGATTTTTTATTCGTTATTTCCCTAAAACCTCCGCCATCGTGGTACCGATCTGTGCGGGTGAATTCACTACATGAATACCACATTCACGCATGATCTTCATTTTTGCCTCAGCAGTATCGTCCGAACCACCGATGATAGCACCTGCGTGACCCATGGTGCGTCCTTTTGGTGCGGTTTTACCGGCGATAAATCCAACGACAGGTTTTGTACCGTGTTCTTTGATGTATCGGGCAGCATCGGCTTCCATACTTCCGCCAATTTCCCCGATCATGATGATACCCTCTGTTTCAGGATCATTCATGAGCAACTCAACGGCTTCTTTGGTAGTTGTCCCCACAATAGGGTCACCACCGATACCAATACAGGTGGATTGTCCCATTCCTGCTTTGGTTACCTGGTCTACAGCTTCGTATGTCAGTGTTCCTGAACGGGAAACGATTCCAATTTTACCTTTACGGTGAATGAATCCGGGCATGATCCCGCATTTGGCTTCATCAGGGGTAATGACACCGGGACAATTAGGGCCCACCAGGCGACAATCGAAATTATTGAGGTATGCTTTTACTTTTACCATGTCCTGAACAGGAATGCCTTCTGTGATGCAAATAATCACTTTGATCCCTGCTTCGGCAGCTTCCATGATGGCATCTGCTGCAAATGGAGGCGGTACAAAGATGACAGAAGTATCTGCACCTGCTTTTTCAACAGCCTCGGCAACGGTATTAAACACAGGACGATCAAGATGAGTCAAGCCTCCCTTACCAGGAGTAACACCCCCTACGACATTCGTACCGTATTCCAGCATTTGGGTGGCATGGAAAGTTCCCTCCTTACCTGTAAATCCCTGAACGATAATTTTAGAATCTTTATTTACAAGAACTGACATAAGTTTAAAATATTTTCAATGTTCAACTTTAATTATCTTATCCTGAACTCCAGCCCGCCTCCCTTAGGAAGGCGGGGCTGGCTCAGTTGCAAAGTTTTTATCACCGGAAAAAGCTATTCATCCTCTACAATGATGAAAACGTCTTCTCCTTGTTTTTTCATAAAATAGCGTTCGCGGGCGAATTTTTCCTTGTTGATCTCCTGTTCGAGGCGTTGTTGTTTGGCTTCCTGAATCTGCTCAATATAGTAGAGCTTATCAGCTTCCAGTTTATTGACGGTTTGTTGCAAACGCCACTCTGTCAGAAGGTCGTGTTTGTCAAAGAAAATCATCCATGCCAGGAATGCGGTCAGCACCAGAAAATATCTGTTTTTGAACGGCCCCGGAACCTTATCTAAAAAAGGTTGTAAAGGATTGTTGGTTGCCATAAACGCTATTTTTGGGTATTGCTACAATAACCTGGATCCCTGTCAAAAGGTTTAGCCTAACAAGGCTTTACCAGGATAGATTGCAGAATCTCCCAATTCCTCTTCAATTCGGAGCAACTGGTTGTATTTTGCAATTCTATCTGAACGGGAAGCAGAACCTGTCTTGATCTGACCTGCATTCAGGGCAACGGCAATATCCGCAATTGTGGTGTCTTCCGTTTCACCGGAACGATGGCTGATCACAGAAGTATAGGCATTACGGGTAGCCAGGTTAACGGCATCGATCGTTTCTGAAAGGGAACCGATCTGGTTTACCTTGATTAAAATAGAGTTGGCCACACCTTCGTCAATACCTCTTTGCAGCCGTTCCGTATTGGTTACAAATAAATCGTCTCCAACGATCTGGATCTTATCTCCCAATATATTGGTCATTTCTTTGAAACCTGCCCAGTCGTCTTCAGCCAAACCATCCTCAATAGAGATGATCGGATACTTTTCGCACCAGTTTTTCCAGAAACCTACCATTTCAGAAGAACTCAGCTTATCGCCTGTTGACCATTTGAGGTGGTAAACATTTTCTTTAGGGAGATAGAATTCAGAAGAAGCCGGATCAAGCGCGATGAAGATGTCTTCACCGGGGCGGTAACCTGCTTTTTCAATAGCTTGTAATACGATCTGGATCGCTTCGTCGTTTGAGCCAAGGTTAGGAGCAAAACCTCCTTCGTCACCGACATTGGTGGAATATCCGTTTTTCTTAAGCACGGCTTTCAGGTTATGGAAAACTTCCGCACCCATGCGCAAGCCCTGGGAGAAAGTTTCTGCTCCGACAGGCATGATCATGAATTCCTGAAAATCGATACTGTTATCTGCGTGAGAACCTCCGTTGAGGATGTTCATCATAGGTACGGGCAATACATGTGCATTAACACCGCCAAGATAGCGATACAAGGGCTGGCCTGAAATGGCAGCAGCAGCTTTGGCAACGGCGAGAGAAACGCCTAAAATGGCATTGGCTCCTAATTTGGCTTTGTTGGGAGTACCGTCGAGCTCAAACATTATATTGTCAATATAACGCTGCTCAAAGACGTCGATACCAATTAATTCCTCCGAGATGATCTCTTCAACATTATGACAGGCCTTGAGTACCCCTTTGCCCATATAACGGCTTTTGTCTCCATCGCGAAGCTCAACCGCTTCATGAATACCTGTGGAAGCACCCGATGGTACCGCCGCACGGCCTAAAAAACCGCTTTTTGTTATGACTTCTACTTCTACCGTAGGGTTGCCGCGGGAATCGAGAATTTCTCTGGCTCTAAGGTCAACTATTTCACTCATGACTTTTTGTTTTTTGATCAAATAAAACTAAGTTAATTAACTCTTTTTGGTTTTAATCACTGTTGTGATTTGATTAGGTCCAGGAAATTGTCAAACAGATAATTGGAGTCGTGAGGTCCTGGAGATGCCTCAGGATGATACTGTACGGAGAAGGCTGGCTTGCCAATTATTTTGATGCCTTCAATGCTATCGTCATTAAGGTTCCTGTGTGTAATCTCTACAATGTCGGAAGCTGCCTCAATGGCATCAGGGCTTACACCAAAACCATGATTCTGACTGGTGATCTCAGATTTTCCCGTTTCCAGGTTTATGACCGGATGATTGATGCCGCGATGGCCATGGTGCATTTTGTAAGTGGAAATGCCCACAGATTTAGCCAGGATCTGATGCCCCAGGCAAATGCCAAAAACAGGTTTGTTTGTTTCCAGAACGGCTTGGACCGTTTTGGTGGCATAATCCATGGGTTCGGGGTCGCCAGGGCCATTGGAAAGAAAATAAGCATGAGGATCCCAGGCCTGGATTTCTTCAAAAGTCGTCTTGGCAGGGAATACCTGCAAATAACAATCCCGGTTGGTCAGATTACGAAGAATGTTGCGTTTTACCCCAAAGTCTAAAACCGCCACTCTGTATGTAGCGGATGCTTCACCAAGGAAATAAGGCTCTGTGGTACTTACCTTGGAGGCAAGTTCCAGTCCTTTCATCGAGGGAGCTTTGTCCAGAATGGCCTTGAGTTTTTTGATGTCTGTTTCCTCAGACGAGATCACCGCATTCATCGCTCCTTTGTCGCGAATGTGTCTCACAATAGCTCTTGTGTCGATAGAAGTAATACCTACAAGACCTTCTTCTTCAAAATAATCCTGAATGGATTGGTCTGCCTGACTTCTGGAATAATCAATGTTGTAATTCTTACAGATCAGACCGGCTATTTTGATACTCTTTGACTCTGCGTCTTCGGATTTGATACCGTAATTTCCGATGTGTGCATTGGTCATGACGAGCAGTTGGCCAAAATAAGAAGGGTCGGTGAAAATTTCCTGATATCCGGTCATCCCGGTATTAAAGCAAATTTCGCCGGTGGCCGTGCCGATCTTTCCAGCAGCATTACCATGAAAAACAGTTCCGTCCTCCAGGAGTAATACTGCTTTGGGTTGCTCGTTATTTGTCATCTTATGATGTTTGCCGCAAAGGTAAGAAAGACCAGTAAAATGAAGCAGAAAATTACAGAAATAATATCCGGAAATGTGTTTCAAGTGGTTTCAAATGCGAATTTCGAAACACAAAAAGGATCAGGCAGGGGCATTATTTTCCGAGTCCGAATGACAATATCCAAATGCATTGCTATAAATGTTAATTTTTACCCTTTACCTTTATTCCTCTGCACACTATCCTTTTTATCGCGGATTCGCCATGGTGGATGAATCCGGTTTTCTTAAACGAGCCCCCGCCAGAGCCAAACCTGATCGACTGGGTCGTGTTCAAAAGTTATGCCGGCCTTTTTATTTCTTGGCTTCATCTTCCATATCCTTACATTCGGGGTAAGCGCAGGGTCAAAAATTCAATTGGGATTCCTTAATTTTTCCGCAAAGAAATTCTAAATCATGAGGAAAAATGGAAGAAAGGAAAGGTGGAAAAAGACTATGCTCGTCCAATTTTCCAGTTCTTCCAGCTTTCCAGTATTGCAGCAAGCGATCCATCTCAGGAAAAATATTGATTATCAGTCATTAAAAAAAATAGACAAGCGCTAAATAGAAATGCCCTCCCCTCCACTGGCAATGTTTTTTGTATGGTGGATAGAAAAGGTGGATCGTCCGTCGGGAGTGACGAATCTGGAAGAGCGCGGAATGGGATCTACAATGAGTTGAAGCCCCGGTTTCTGTTAAAAGACAACGGCCTCAGGCAAGTTGGTTGAAGGAATGGTGATTTGATTTAAGTTCATGGGAAAAAAGGGTTTCGTGCTGGAAAGTTATATTGAAAAGTTGCCCCTGGTGGTAAACGACAGCCTTTAAGTCAGATGAATGAGGAGTGTCTTCGGTAGGGAACCAGAAGGTTTTGATGGTTTTATTGATGATAATAAACAAACCCCGCTCGTCCCCTATGGCACAAAAACGGTCTGTAGATCCGGAGTAAACTTCCAGGTTCAATTCGTTCGTTAAGTGATCGTGGATAGGAACAATATCATCAACAGGAATACCGATTTCACTGATTTCGATGACACTTTCTGCAGAAAAAGGTGCTATGTCTTCAAATCCCAGGTTGCGGCGGGCGATGAATTCTACAATATTTTGATCCTTGTCATAAAAATAAATGGCTCTGGCGTTCCAAAAATCAAAGGGAATGATTTCATCGGATGCATCTTTCAGTACTTCAACCCGGGCTTTGAGCCAATCCAGTGCTTGCTTTTCCTGAAAAGAGGGAATGTTGAATGCAAAGTGGTAGGGGGGTGCTTTTGGTGCACTTTCAAACCTCAGGACGGAATTACCAATACGGAATTCTGCCTCCCTTGAGTTCTTTTTAAGTAGTTTAAATCCCAGGGTATTTCGATAAAAACCGACCTGGCCCGGTAAGTCTGTTGTGGCAAGGGTAAGCTTTTTGATTTTCATGTCAACTGGTTTTGGAAACTGGTAAGAAAACGGGACCGGTTATGGTTCCTGAAAAGATAACCGGTCCCGAAAGATGTTCACAAAATATTACAGATCTCTTTTGCAAAGGTAAAAATCTACCTTTTCGTACTCGGTGTTGGCATTTCTTTCTTTCATCTCTTCCAATGTTTTTGGTGGAGGAACGATCACTTTATCTCCTTTTCTCCAGTTGAGCGGCATAGCCACTTTATTCTTATCAGAAATTTGAAGTGCCTCCAGAACACGCAGGATCTCATCCATGTTCCTGCCGATGTTGAGCGGGTAATACATGATCAACCTGATCTTTTTGGATGGGTCGATAAAAAATACCGCACGAACAGCAGCGGTCTCACTTTCGTTAGGTTGTAACATTCCGTAAAGCTTGGATACGTGCATGTCCAGATCAGCAATGATCGGGAAATCAAAGTAAACTCCGGTATTTTTGTGAACATTGTCAACCCAGGCCAGGTGAGCGTGTATGCTGTCGATACTCAGTCCCATAAGCTCCGTGTTCAGCGCATCAAATTCAGCTTTCCTTTGGGCAAAACCACTCATTTCTGTAGTACATACAGGAGTGAAATCTGCCGGGTGAGAAAACAATACGATCCATTTGTCTTTGGCGAAATCAGAGAACTTGATGGTTCCTTTTGTGGTTACAGCAGTGAAATCAGGCGCCTGATCTCCAATACGTGGCATTGTCATTGCCATTTCTTGATTTTCCATGTTTTTGATTTTAATTTTTTAATAAATAGTAATGTCCGGGATATCCGATTAAACAATCATCTTACTGCACTTGGTGCGTGGAATGTCACAAAACTTCAAATCGTCAATCCCTTAGGGTGTTGGCTTGCCTGATATTAAGTATCAATAAAAAAGCTTAAGCTGCATAAGAGCGCAGCATCCATGTTTCTTTTTCTTGTTCTTTGATGTAATCACTGACCATGGATACAGTTCCCTCGTCCTCTGCTTCACCTGCACTTTTCAGGAGGTCGCGTTCAAGAGCAATGAGGGTTCCGAGGTTGTCAATGACGGTTTTTACAGTTTCTTTGGCAGTGGTGAGCCCTTTGGCTTCCTTGATTTTCGCCTGGTTGAGGTAGTCAGAAAAAGTGTGTAAGGGCTGACCTTCGAGGGTTAAAATTCGTTCGGCAATTTCATCGATGGAGGTGTTGGCAGTCGTGTATAATTCTTCAAATTTCATGTGCAGTTCAAAAAAACCCGGTCCGGTTATGTTCCAGTGAAAGGCACGTAAATTTTGATAGTATAGCTGATAATTTGCTAGTAATTCATTGAGTTGAGTAACCAATTCTCCTGCTTTTACCTGGTTTATTCCTATGGTATTTTGCATGGTACTTAATGTAGTTTTTGTGTTTAGAAAATGCTAATTTGTTTAAAAGATCTTTTGTTTTTCCATACTGCAAATTTAAGCCGGAATATTATATAAATCAAATCAATTGTTTCTATGTTGATATAGTTTTTGTTTATATATTGTGGGTTCGATTCAGCAAAGCAAAAAAAAGGCTGATTAGCAGTGGAAGCGTCAAAAAGTATCCATAATATAAATGCCTGGAATAAAACTTTAATATACCTATTCCCGGACAGGTTATTATCAATCATTCCGTCATTTGCACTTTATTAACACTTAAGGTTATTTTATGTAAAAGGGAACATTTTAGCATTACCAAATTACCGCTCAAAAGAAAAATAATTATGACTATTCAACAATTGGAATATGTAGTAGCCCTCGATAATTACCGGCACTTTGTAAAAGCCGCCGAGCATTGCTTTGTCACCCAGCCTACCCTCAGTATGCAGGTTAAAAAACTGGAAGAGGAATTTGGCGTACAGATTTTTGACCGCTCCAAAAAAACGCTGATACCTACAAGTGCTGGTGAAAAGATCATCCTTAAAGCCCGCCAGATCATCCGGGAGGTGAAACAACTAAACGAATTGGTCGACAACCAGATGCAGAGCATGGAGGGGGTCTTTCGACTGGGGATCATTCCTACCCTCGCTCCATATCTTTTACCGCGATTCCTGCCTTCCTTCCTCAGGAAATATCCCCAGACCAAGCTGGTTATCCACGAGCAACAGACAACAGACATCATTGCCGGTCTCAAAAATGATTTGCTGGATATCGGCTTGCTCGTAACGCCGGTTTTGGAAAATGATATTCGGGAGGTAGCTTTGTTCAATGAACCATTCCTGGCTTTTTTTCCAAAGGATTATGCCCTTGGTCCAAAAGAAAATATCAGTGCTGCAGATCTCGACCTGGAGAATTTACTCGTTTTGACTGATGGTCATTGTTTTAGAAAACAGACCTTGAATATTTGTGGTCGCTCAGGACAGATTCACGGGCTTAATTTTGATTATCAAAGTGGCTCTATTGAAGCCCTGGTGAACCTGGTAAAAGAGGGTGTCGGATTTACCCTGGTTCCGGAACTGGCCGTGAAGGAATGTTACCTCGATGGTCAGATCAGACGATTTGAGGATCCGGAACCGGTCAGAGAGGTAAGCCTTGTCGTACATCAGAGTTTTGCCAAGGAAGCTCTTATCGAATCCCTGCGCAAAGAAATTTTGTCCAACATCCCCAATTCGATGTTTTCCAAAAAGAAGTTTATGCGGGTTAGATGGCGTTAACACGGGTAGCAAAAGTGCTTTTGCGTATAGCCCAGGCAACAATAAACGGAAATTGTCATTATTGTAATGAATGTATAACTGTATAATACATAGCGGATTCAAGGCGACACTTATTCTGGTCCTGTTGTGTTGGGGCCTCTCAGTAAATGCCCAGGTGCCTGCAAAGTATCAGCTCCAGCTGTTGACGCTTGCAGAAAATGCTGATTTTGTTGCCCGTAAACTCGATTATAAAAGGGAACAGTCGGATTCTCTGGCCGTTTATGCAGAGGCTCGCAAGGTGGTTACCCGGCTTCGGACGGAAGCATTCCTGGAAGCTTCGGTAGACTCCATCTTATTTAAAGACAGCCTTGCCTATGCCTTTTTACATGTCGGACCACAATACGAATGGGCACAATTGTCGGACGGGAATGTAGGGGCGTTGTGGTTGAATCAGGTGGGATTCCGTGCCAAAAACTTCCGGAATAAATTGTTTTCAATTTCAGAAACAACCCGCTTGCTGGACGATCTGCTCACCTTTGCCGAAAATCACGGTTATCCTTTTGCCAGGGTACGGCTGGATAGTGTCGAAGCCGCTGATGGGGTGATCAAAGCCCAGGTTTATTTGGAACAAAACGCCTTTATCCAGGTGGATGAAATCGCAGTGAAAGGGGATGCTAATATTTCAAACCAGTATCTTGCCTTTTACCTGGGACTACAAAAGGGGGCTCCTTATAACAAAGAAAAAATACTTCAGGTCAAGAGCCGCATCCAGGAACTTCCCTTTGTTCGTTTAAAAAAGGATCCTTATGTAACTTTTTTGAGTGGTTACGCCACCGTTCACCTGGAGTTAGAAAAAAAGAACGCCAGTCGTTTCGACTTTTTGATTGGCATTTTACCGAACAACAGACAGCCGGGAAAAGTGTTGATCACCGGAAATCTGGAGGCTGCCTTCCACAATCAATTCGGAAAAGCAGAGCAGATCTATTTACAATTTGAACAATTGCGCCCCCAGACCCAGCAGGTTGAAGTGGCTTTCAATTATCCTTATTTATTAAAGTTGCCTTTTGGGGCAGACCTTAATTTTCAGTTGTACCGTCGGGATACCAATTTCATAGATGTTAAATACGAAGCCGGGGCCCAGTATTTTTTTACAGGGAACAATTACATCAAAACTTTTGGGGGACGCCATATTTCCAATTTGCTATCTGTGGATACTGCCAAAATTTCTGCCACGGGACAATTACCGGATACCCTGGATATCAGCCGGACTAACTTTGGATTGGAATATGCCCTGGAAAAGCTCGATTATCGGTTTAATCCCAGACGTGGTTTTGTTACCCGTCTGCGCCTCAGTGCCGGGCTGAGAGACCTTCGCCGTAATAACCAAATTCAAAATGCCGGTCTTGGTGAATTGTATGATGCGCTGGATACCCGGGCTTTTCAATACCGGCTGGAAGCTCTCGCTGCCTATTACCTGCCGATAGGTCAAACGGGTGCTGTGAAAGCAGGTCTGCAGGCAGCCTTTTTGTTATCAGATGAGAAACTTCTGTCGAATGAGCAATACCGCATTGGTGGGAATCGCCTGCTGCGGGGATTTGATGAAGAGTCCGTTTTTGCAACCAATTATGTGGTTACGACGTTGGAATACCGGTTGCTTTTGAATCGCAATGGCTACTTGTATGTTTTTGGAGACCTGGCAAGAGTGGATGAAGAGACCGTGCAGAATGATGAGGATACCGTTGATATTCCTTATGGTTTTGGAGCAGGGATTACCTTTGAAACAAAAGCGGGAATTTTTGGCATCAGCCTCGCATATGGCAGCCGAAAGGGCAATCCCATTGATTTTGGCGAACCCAAAGTCCATTTTGGTTTTGTAAGTTTGTTCTAAACAGGACTTTGAATAAATTAAAAATCGGCATTCATGCAAATAATAAAAACAGCCCAACTGGAAGGGCATAAGGCTTCCATCTATGCGTTGACCCAGGGCGCTGAACCTCACCTGGTGTACACAGGAGGAGGCGACAAACTAATTGTGGAGTGGAACCTGGAGGAACATGCCAAAAGCCGTTTGCTCCTCAAAATGCCGGAACGTGTTTTTGCATTGAGATATCTCAAAGATCAAAACCTGTTGCTGGCAGGAAGTTACCTGGGGGAGATTTATGTGATCAATCCTGAGCATGGCCAACAAGTTCATTTAATTCGACACCACCACCAGATGGTCTTTAACATGGCCCCAATCCCCGGCCAGGATGCTTTTATCGCCCTGGCAGGAGATGGCAGTTTTTCAGTGTGGTCTCTTCAGGATTATTCCCTGATACATGCCCATAAGGTAGGACAATTTAAATTGCGCAGCGTTGATTTTCATCCAAACGGCCGGGAGATGGTCATTGGTAGTGAGGACGGGATGATCCGCGTCTTTGACTTGACTGATTTCAGGGAAAAGCAAAAGCTGGAAGGTCATTTCAAAGGATTTTCTGTTAATTCGGTGAAGTTTATTCAAGGTGGCAAAAAACTCATTTCCGGTTCGAGGGATGCCTATCTCGTTGTATGGGATGTCGATAAGGATTATGCTTTTGTAAAAGGGTTTCAACCCCATATTTATGCTATATACAGTATTGTTCAAAGTCCTGATGGCAAATTACTGGCCAGCGGTAGCCGCGACAAAACAGTTAAGATCTGGGATGCAGAAACCCTGGAGCTACTGGACACCATTAAAGGCCAGGATATGGAAGGTCATACCAAATCTGTCAATAGTATTTTGTGGAGTGATTTTAAGGATCAGCTCATCACCACAGGGGATGATCGTACCGTGAAGGTTTGGCAAATAGATCCACTTGTTTAGTACCTGAATTTTGCTCAATGAGGTCGTCATTCCGGGCAGTTTGTTGAATAGGGAATTCATTCACTTGCTTTGCCAAAGCAGTGATCTGGTTATCATGGAGAAGGAGTTCTCAGAACCTATCCTGGATTGAAATGTATCATGCTGCCTGTTTTGCGTCTATGGGGTTTTTCGAATGACTTTATTAATCAAAAAAAATAATCATGGATTATAAAAAGAAGAAAGTAGCCTTTATCGGTCTTGGGATCATGGGGAGCCGAATGGCTAAAAACTTATTGAAAAACGATGTGGACCTGGTTGTCTATAATCGATCTGTTGGACCGGGGCATACATTGGAGAAAGCAGGGGCATCGCTGGCTGCTTCTGCCAATGAAGCGCTTGCCGAAGCGGATATTGTATTCACCATGTTGTCAACGCCCGAAGTCGTAAAAACTGTCATGTTGGAGGACGGTGCCGGGTTGGCCAATATGAAAAAAGAGGCTCTTTGGGTCGATTGTTCAACCGTTAACCCATCCTTTAGCCTTGAATCCAAAACCGTTGCAGATAAATATGGTGTTCGTTTTCTGGATGCTCCTGTGGCCGGGACAAAACCCCATGCCGAGAATGCACAATTGACATTTTTTGTGGGAGGACCGAAACCGGACCTCAATGAAGCTCTACCTTATATGGAGCTAATGGGGCAAAAAGTGCTGCATATCGGAGAACACAGCAAGGGAGCTTCCTTTAAAATGCTGGTCAATGCCATGCTGGGCCAGTCTATGGTCATCTTTTCCGAGACCATTTTATTGGGAGAAAAGATGGGCATTGACAAGGACTTCCTGCTTAACACCATTCCAAATCTGATCGTTGCAGCCCCGTTTACCAAATTTAAAGCGGAAATGATTCGTCAGGGTGATTACGAGGTTCAATTTCCCCTGGAATGGATGCACAAAGATCTTCACCTGGCAGCTTTAACCGCTTATGAAAATGACCAGCCATTATACCTCGTTAATCTGGCCAAAGAATTATTCGCTGATGCCCAAAAAGCAGGCATGGGCAGGTTGGATTTTGCTGCCATCCATGCCTACCTGGAGAGCTAAACAACACAACCCGATCCTGGTGCACAGGATCGGGCTGCATATGGTAATACGAGTAAGGTCTAAAATGTTTTTCAGAAAGGGATAAAAAAATCCTACACCTCGTGAAGGGCTAGAGATGTAGGAGGAAATTAAACATACTATGAGAAAACTTAAGTACCAAATATAAAGGTACCTTTCCGCAATGTCCAGTCGTTTTTATGCAGGGTGCGTAATTGGGGGTTAAGTGGTTGTTTGTTTTTAGAAAGCGGTGATCGGGGCTTTGGAGTTTCATTGGTTCAGGGAGTAAGACAAAGGTAATCCCCCCTGCATAAGGCAGCGCCAGGCGAGTTCAGATGGTCGGGCAGAGGCTGAATCAAAAGCAATCAGTAAAAAATATTAATCAAAATTTGAATCAAATTCTTGATGATTTTATGATCGCGACCTTCGTGGAAGCCTAATTGCGCCGAGCGACCTGGTGATTTAAAAAAAGCGACACAAAAAATTTAAAAACCCAATAAAAAACACAAAATGTTTATTAAAATTTTTGCTTTTTTTGTAGCTTTGCAAGAATGCGGTAGACGGCCCCTGGTGCACGAAGGGCGAGGATAAATTCCGGGATGGGTTCGATTTGGGAAATATCATAAAACCTCATGACCTGCGATCCGTAACCCGCAACAAAAAATAATAACATCAATATGGCTCAAGTAACTTATGACGAGGACAACATTCGCTCACTGGACTGGAAGGAACACATCAGGATGCGTCCGGGTATGTACATCGGAAAGCTGGGAGACGGATCTGCTGCCGATGATGGTATCTATGTATTGCTCAAGGAGGTGATCGACAACTCCATTGACGAATATGTTATGGGGTACGGTAAGACCATTGACGTTACAATTAAAGACGGTTCGGTTGAGATCCGCGATTACGGAAGGGGTATCCCGTTGGGTAAAGTGATCGATTGTGTTTCCAAGATCAATACGGGGGGAAAGTACGACAGTAAGGCCTTTAAGAAATCAGTAGGGTTGAATGGTGTGGGTACCAAAGCGGTCAATGCGCTTTCTGATTATTTCCTGGTACAGGCAGTTCGCGAAGGCAAGGGTAAAATAGCAGAGTTTGAACGAGGAGAGCTGGTGAAGGATCACAAGGTCAAGAACTTGACGGAAGAAAACGGGACCAAAGTTTTTTTTAAGCCGGATGCCAGCGTTTTCAAAAAGTTTAAATTCCGTCTGGATTATGTGGAGAACCAGTTGTGGAATTACGCCTATCTGAATGCGGGGTTAAAAATTCGCCTGAACGGAAAAATTTTACAATCCAAGAACGGATTGCTGGACTTGCTGGACCGCAAAACGACCAGCGAGCATCTTCGTTATCCCATCATTCACCTGAAAGGGGAGGATATCGAAGTGGCCATGACCCATGGAAACCATTACGGGGAGCAGTATTATTCTTTCGTAAATGGACAAAATACTACCCAGGGAGGTACACACCTCAGTGCTTTTAAAGAAGCTGTGGTGGATACCATTCAAAAACATTACAATAAAAATTTCCATCGCAAGGATATCCTCTCTTCCATCATGGCCGCTATCAGCGTTCGTGTCGAAGAACCCGTATTCGAATCCCAGACCAAAACCAAACTCGGATCGACGGATATAGGACCTGAAGGACCAACCATCCGGACTTTTATCGGTCATTTTATTCGGGAGAAACTGGACAATTTCCTGCACCGTAATGAAGAGGCCAGGAAGGCTATCGAAAAACGGATCATGCAATCCCAGCGGGAGCGCCAGGAGATTGCCGGCATCAAAAAACTGGCCAATACCCGAGCCAAGAAAGCCAATTTACACAACAAAAAATTGCGCGATTGCCGTGTACATTACAGCGATGGCACAAGAAAAACAGATGAAGAAAAAAGACTGGCAACGACCATCTTCATCACCGAGGGGGATTCTGCCAGCGGATCCATTACCAAAGCTCGTGATGTGCAGACGCAAGCGGTATTCAGCCTTAGAGGTAAGCCCTTGAATTGTTTTGGGCTTACAAAGAAAGTCGTTTATGAAAACGAAGAATTTAACCTGCTTCAACACGCATTGAATATTGAGGACAGCCTGGATGATTTACGCTATAACCGTGTTGTTATCGCAACGGATGCCGATGTGGATGGAATGCATATCCGGTTGTTACTTTTGACCTTCTTCCTGCAATTCTTCCCCGAGCTGGTGCGTAGCGGGCATTTGTTTATCCTCGATACACCCCTGTTCCGTGTCCGGGATAAAAAGGATACCTACTACTGCTATTCTGAAAAGGAAAGACTCGAAGCTGTTGAAAAATTGCGCGGCAATGCCGAGATTACCCGATTTAAGGGACTTGGGGAGATTTCTCCAAATGAATTTGGTGATTTTATCGGTGAAAATATCAGGCTGGAACCTGTGATCATGAACGAAGAGACGGATATTGACCAGATATTGAGCTATTACATGGGTAAAAATACGCCTGCCCGACAGGATTTTATCATAGACAACCTGAGGGTTGAATTGGACGAAGTGGAAGCAGCAGCCCTGGCTAAAGAGGCAGCGAATGCTGTTGATGTTGGCACTGAAAAAACCGCAGTGGCCATCGAATAATCCGTTTGAGGTTGTTTTTTTATCTTTTACAAATGCCCGGTTAAAGGGAGAAAATGTTAAGACCTCTGTGGAATTATAAACTACAGAGGTCTTTCCTTTTCTGACTTTTTGTCTGATTCTGTCCAAATCTTTGTGTCGATAGCCCACAATTTTTCGGAAAATTGGGGTTATTTGCCAATGGCACGGAAGTTGTCAATATTGATATACAATTTTCAAAAAGGAATACTGTCAAATTGACATTTGTTGGTTATGGTTGTAACCAATACCCTTAATACTTAAGTCAAACGGATTAAAAATATGTTCGAAAATATAATTGATTTGCAGAGTTTCGAGGAAGAGACGGATTTTTTACCCCTGATTACCCTGGAGGAGGAAGACATAGATAATGATGAAGTTATTCCCGATGTACTACCCATTCTGGCATTGAAAAATACGGTGCTTTTTCCGGGGATTGTTATTCCCATCACCGTAGGCCGAAACAGGTCTATTGAGGCTATCAATAAAGCTTACAGCGAGGACAGGATAATAGCGGTACTCTCTCAAAGGGATGCTACCATTGAGGAACCTAACGTTGAAGATCTTTACAATGTAGGAACCATTGCCCGGATAGTAAAGCTGCTGCGTATGCCCGATGGTACCATTACCGCTATTTTGCAGGGCCGTAAACGCTTTGCCTTAAAGGAGATGGTTACAGAAAATCCCTTTATGAAAGGATCCGTCTCTGTACTCGAGTATGCTCAGCCAGCCAACAAACTGGAATTTGAGGCACTGATCTCTGCGATTATGGATCAGGCGAAGCAGATCATTGAACTGTCTCCCAGCATTCCCACAGAGGCTGTGGTGATGCTCAAAAATATCAATAACCCAAGCTTCCTGCTCAACTTCATTGCTTCCAATTCCAGTGCCAAGACTGCCATTAAACAGCAAATCTTGGAAACGGACAGCCTGCATCAAAAGGCCAACACCGTTTTGTTGCAACTAATAACGGAACTGCAGTTACTCGAATAAAAAGATAAAATCGAGTCCAAGGTACGCGGTGATATTGAAAAGCAACAACGGGATTATTTT
This sequence comes from uncultured Bacteroidota bacterium, assembly GCA_942492125.1. Taxonomy (GTDB): domain Bacteria; phylum Bacteroidota; class Bacteroidia; order Chitinophagales; family Saprospiraceae; genus BCD1. Next base: position 74,658 of record CALODM010000031.1, on the reverse strand, counting down.
CTCAACCAACAACTTAAAACCATCCAGGATGAGTTGGGGCAAAACCCACACGAAGAGGATATAAAAAAACTCGAGGAACGTGCAAAGCAAATCCAATGGCCAGCCTACGTAGCCAAAACATTTGAAAAGGAAATTGGTCGCCTGCGCAGGATGAACCCCCAGGTGGCTGAGTATTCTATTCAGTTGAGTTACCTGGAATTGATCCTGGACTTGCCGTGGAAAAAATATACGGAAGATAATTTCAACCTTAAGTCAGTTCGAAAGGTGCTTGACGAGGATCATTTCGGATTGGAAAAAGTCAAAGAACGTATCATAGAACACCTGGCAGTTTTGAAACTCAAAGGGGATATGAAGGCGCCGATTCTTTGTCTTGTCGGCCCTCCGGGAGTCGGTAAAACATCACTTGGCCGCTCTATATCCAGGGCGTTGAACCGCAAGTTTATCCGTATGTCTTTGGGGGGATTGCATGATGAATCGGAGATTCGTGGTCACCGCAAAACCTATATCGGTGCGATGCCGGGGCGTATCATTCAATCTATGAAAAAGGCAGAATCTGCCAACCCCGTTTTTATCCTGGATGAGATTGATAAAGTGGGTAAAGATTTCCGTGGCGACCCGTCCTCTGCATTGCTCGAGGTACTCGACCCGGAACAAAATACCACCTTCCACGATAATTACCTGGAACTGGAATACGATCTGTCAAAGGTGCTTTTTGTCGCTACGGCGAATTCGTTGAATACCATCCAACCTGCATTGCTCGACCGTATGGAGATCATTGAGATCAGTGGGTATTCCCAGGAGGAGAAAGTCGAAATTGCCAAGCGTCATCTTATTCCAAAACAGCGAAAAGAACATGGTCTATTGGCCAAACATATAAAATTGAATGATACTGTCATTGCCAGGATCATTCAGTTTTATACTCGTGAATCTGGTGTCCGGGCATTGGACAGGCAACTCGCAGGGGTGATGAGACATGTTGCTAAAAAGGTGGCCACCGTGGAAGCTTATAACGTCAATATTAAAGTTGCAGATTTGCCGGATATGCTTGGACCACCCGGTTCTCAAAGGATTTATACCAGGAAGTTAATGTGCCCGGAGTAGCTGTTGGCCTGGCCTGGACAAGTGTGGGGGGAGATATTCTCTTTATCGAGGCCAGTCTGAATAAAGGTAAAGGAAAACTGACCCTGACGGGTAACCTTGGCGATGTTATGAAAGAATCCGTAACCACCGCTTTGAGTTTTATCAAGGCTCACAGTGAGCAATTGGGTATTGACGATAAAATGTTTGAAGAAAACGATATTCACCTGCATGTTCCGGAGGGAGCCATTCCAAAAGATGGTCCTTCTGCCGGGATCACCATGCTGACGGCTTTGACTTCCATCTTTACCCAAAAAAGGGTCAAGCCATTTGTTGCGATGACCGGTGAAATTACCCTGCGCGGAAAGGTCTTGCCGGTTGGGAGGCATAAAAGAGAAGATGCTGGCTGCCAAAAGGGCGGGCATGAAAGAAATCATTCTTTGTAAAGAAAATGAAAAACACGTTCAGGAGATCAATCCTGCGTATATCAAAGATATGACCTTCCACTACGTTACCAAAATGACGGAAGTGCTGGACATCGCTCTTGAAAATTAAGATCAAACAGAACGCGGATCAGCACGCATTGAACAGATATTGGATTTAATCCATTATAACCTGTTGAATCTGTCCTGATCCGCAAGCTGTTTTCAGGTGTCCTGTTATTTTGCCAACACGACCTTTTTAACAACTAACTCTCCTGCTTCCGTTTCCATGATTAGAAAATAGATGCCTGGTTGCTGATTGTCTGTTCTGACAAAGAATGAGTTCGCCTTGAACCATGTTGTTGAACGATTTACTTCCTTGCCCAGCGCATCTGTCAATTTCCACTGAATTCTCCGATGAATTTGGTCCTCAAAGTCTACCCTGAAATGATCCTGAAACGGATTGGGTTGGATGGTTGTTTGGATATTCGTTTCAGGATGGAAGGTAGATGCCGGCGTGTTTGATGCTCCCGGAGTGGGATCCATCAAAACCAGCAGGCCCGTACCGTTGGGGATTCTGCCATAGGATACATCTGCTGTTTGGATCCCGAATTCGAAACCATTGATCAGGCTGTGTCCGTGAGGTTCATCATGGAAAATGCCAATAAATTCTCCGGCGGAGGACAATTTGAAATTGGCGTGGAATAAACCCTGGTCCACATCGTCGTCCAGCCATACAATCCGGTACTGGTTTGGATAGATCCAGGTATCATTGAATTTCCATTTGGTAGGGTTGTCCGGATTGTCTGACAGGTATTTGTCGCCCAGGTAAAGTGGCTCCGGGCCAGTGTAATACAATTCCACCCAATCTTCATATTCTCCGGCTTCATCCGTGATGGTAGTTTCATTTTTGGCCATGATTTCGTTGATGAAAATGGGGAGTGGAGCATCTCCGAAAATAATGGTTTTATTGCCACAAAGCGGGAACTGGCTTTCCCAACCGGAATCATCTATTGCCTCTATATGATATTCGATCATGGAAGCTTCATTAACAGCAGGAATATACCCGCCGTAAATACCATCTCCGGCCAGACCGTCATTGTGTTGACCGTCATCGTACATCGGTGCACAATGGTAAGGCGGGCTATTGATAAAATAACAAACTTCCACTTCCGCCACAGGACTGAAATCCACTACTTCAGCAGTCACGAGGATGCTTTGGCCCATTCCGGGATAATCATTTTCAATGTCGAAAACCAGAGGCGGGATATCGCCATCGATCTGAATTTCTGACCAATAATGACGATCTTCAACAAAGGGCTTTAGACCCTCACCGGTATGATTGAAAGGTATAGGTCCGATATAGGAATCATTGAAGTGATCCATCGTGAAACCGTAATCCAGCGGGTAGAAAGGATCAAGGGGCACAAAAGGATCAATCATGTCTTTTAGATGGTCAATATGGGATAATACAGCTGCAGGATTGTATTGGTTATCCAGAAAAGTTCGGAAATAATAGGTGAAGATTGCCCGGTACTTCGGTACGGCTAGAATGTTCCAGTACAGGGGGCGCGGTTCATTTTGGTTTGCCCACAGATACATGTTTCGGGAAGCCCAATCCTCATTGAACCAGTCGATGCCAAAAGTATTATCCAGATCGTAGGGTATGTAATGGAATTTGCCGGAAATGGGGTCGTTGTACAAGTAGAAATTGTTTTTATTGAATAACGGACCATCCCAGTTGCCGGTCAGTACATCAAAAGCTGCAGCCTTGAGGAATCCATGGACATTGAAGATGGGTTCCAGTTCACAAGGCAGCTGAGCTGTAGGGGTATTATTGAGGACATCGATCAACTGGGCCAGATCTGTGTAATCGTCGTTTTCTGTATTCGTAATCAGGTCATAGGCTCTGCGGTTGCCTACCATAAATTTGTAATCATCCGGATTGGAACCCAGGTAATTCATGTCTGCCGGCCAAAGGCATTTGTATAAATTACCGGCTTCGGTGCCAAACCGAAGGTCCACAAACTCTTCATCCACATGTTCTACATTGATGTAAACACCAAAAAAATTATCGTTGATATAAAGGTTGACATGATTGGAACGGGACCCGGGAATTTCCATTTCCCTGGCGAGATCCCAGCATATCTTTGATCTCATGATGGTGGGATCATTGTGTTCGCCATTGAGATTCATTTTTTCCAGTCCGTAATATTTCCTGCCCTGAATGTAGGTGTTGAACGAAACTTTGAAGGATTTTTTAGCCGAATATCTGGAGGTATTTCCCCGCAAGCGAAAACCCACATTATCAAGGGTATCACGGATGGTGCCGTTGTCAAAAATAAAAGTTGCCTGCCACAGGTAATCGCTTTGCTCATTGCCGGGAGCATAAATCGATGCCAGGGAAGTCTCGGGGATGATAATATCTACCCTGGGAACGACATCATCGCGGAATACTTCCCCCGGATCCGGAAACATATCCTGCGCAAATATAGGAGTGCAAAGGAATGAAATGAATAATAAGTAAAACGTTATTAATTTAAACCGAGTGTAACTTGAGGAGCGCATAATTGATCATTTATTGAATTAAAACATTCAGGAAAATTCCTGCCAGTTTTTCCATGCCGTCATCATCAGGTAAAGCTGGGGTATTCCATTGGTTATCCTGTAAACTTCCTCTGAGGTCGAGATAGTTTAAGTTGTCGTATTGGGCATCCAGCGTTTTTAAACTTTCGTTAAATAGATCAACGGCTGCCTTGTCAATCCCATTGGGAAAGTAATCGTATCCATGCACGATCATTTCCATTTCAGGAAATTGTTCTGCCCATGTTTTCAGTTGCTCCGAAACCGGGATTGAATTCCCTTTGGACATTTCTGCTAACCCCAAACTGATGACTACCCTTTGGGCTGTAATTTGTGCCATCTTTTTAGTAAACAGATCAGTGGATTCAAAGTTACCTTTAATACCGATCATATTAAAATAACCGCTGAACTGAGCGGATAGGTTTTTAACGGATTCATTGTGTAGCCAATCATCTCCAAGGGTTATTAAAACAGGTAAATCGCTGAATTGAGCTTTCCTTTTTTGGAATGTTTTAGCGTTGAGTTCTTGAAATTTTTCAGCAGCGCTTTTTTCAATTTGAGCAATAGAGCTAATAAGTGGATCAATTTGCAGATATCAGGTTTGACTGTTAACTCGAAATTTTCATCCCTGTCAAAAAATAAACGGTTGACAAATGGAACCATATCCGGTTCCTTCAGCATGGCAGTCAATTTTTGCTCGCTTAGCTTGTTGTGTAAGGGATTATGGAAACGCAGGGTCAGGTCCTGGGTTGTCCAGTCGTCACCCTCCATGTTGGGATCTCCTTCTTCCCCGTCAATATCCAGCCTCTTTTTATGCTCTTCAATTTTTCGTCTATGAACGTCGGTTTGGGCAGGCCCTTTTTCTCCAGCCGGGTTACATCAAAAGGAGTGGTACTCACGATAATCTTGAAAAAGTCCTCCGTAAAAGGCCAATTGTAATTGCTGGCCAGTTCGTCAACGGAATAGCTGATCTCACTTTTTCGGTAATTGAATAACCAGACAGATTCTCCGGGTTCAAGGGAATAAACCTGTGGTTCCATGCCTTTGAGGCAAACCCTGAATTCAATCATTAAATACAGCGCACTGACGTATAATTTTCTGTCGGTGGTGTTGGTCAGTTTTATAGCCACTTTTCCACCCCATTTTCCATCGGCCCGAGGAGTGTAATTCAGATCAACTTTATTGGATTCAATTGCCAGAGGAGTCCCATCCTGTCCACCGGAGAAGGCTTCGATCCTTATGGGGTTTCCCCGGAACAGGTAGGTGCTCGCATTTTTTAACCTTTTTACAAATTCCCAGTTGGAAATATGTCTCAGGTAATTGACGATGTTGTCGATGGCATTAGGTGCTCCCAATGATTCCGGTCGAACCATGGGGCGGAAGGGGTTCTCTGGCTCGGTCAGGTAAACCATGAAATCCCGGATTTGCAGGCTGTAATCCGCATCGGCTTCCACCTCTTCCAGGGCTATGTTTTGAGTGTTTTCCTGGAATTTTTCCAGCAGTTCTTTCACAAAGGATTTTGGGCCGTCGTAATTGTTGACAAATATCTTAACAGGATGAGCCAAAACTCCTTCAATGCTTGCTTTGTACACCTGCTTTTTATTGGGAGTATCAACCGGTCTGAATTTTATCCAGGTTTCATCGGGTTGTATTTTGTCAATTTTCCCGGTAAAGGTCTCTCCCTCCGGTCCGGTCATGGTAATCCTTTTTATTTTGGGGGTGATGCCCATCAGGCTGCCCATGTCCAGCACCCATCCGTTTTTATGATTGTAAATCACATTGCCGTATAAAGGTTCTGGCTCAACGGCTTTATTGAGAAAGATGGCAAAATTGCCACTGGAATCTTCTCCGGGAAGTCGGAGTTGTGGCTTCTGGGTGAATGTATTATTCAAGTAGTGTCTTACCTGGCTCATCAGGTCATAATAGGTGATGTTGCCCCGGGCTCTTTTGAGGATATTGACCAGGTAGGAGGTAAACACTCCCTGTCCATTGACTTCCAGCGCCGATTCATCTGATTCGCAGGCGGAAAGGTGGACATGAATTCCTTCCGGCAATACCTGGGATAAAGACCTGGATTTAAGACTGTTTTCCTCCACGTCATCCTTAAATACAAAACTGGTCCATTCGCGTTGGGGAGCAATACATTTGATCCGTCGTTCGCGGGTAAGGTCAGCGCTTAAGAATCCATTCCGGGTGTTCTCTCCGGAGTGGCAGCAATCAAAGATGGTGAGCATATGGGGTGGTTTTGCTTTGGGTTGTTCCCTGGTGCCGTTGACTACCTCTCTGATCAAAAAGCGTAGTTCTTTATCTGCCAATAAACTGGACTTGTTTTCAAGGGGGTAACAAACCAGGCATTCCAATCGTCCGTCTGTTTCTCCCGGCCATAATTCCCTGTCTGCATATTCCTGGATGCCGTGACCGGAATAGTAAAAAAAGGCTACGTCGCCTTCCCCGGCTTTTCCGAGGTGATTTTTCACGGCATCAACAACAGCCTCCTTGGTGGCCTCGTCGTTTTTCAGCAAAACATAATCGAGGTCAAATCCCTGCTCTTTTTCCAGGTAGGAAAGTATGGTTTTGGTGTCGTTGACACATCCTGCCAACGGTCCGAATTTACATTTGGGAATAATGCTGATATCGGTCCTGTAATCATCGATTCCGACCAAAAGGGCGTAGAGTTTCTTTTTTTTATTGGGCATGGTTTTTTATTTTAATGTTTCGGGTTGATATCGCTGGCCATTTGTTTTCTGATTTTAAAGGGAACCAAGGTTTTACGGAGGAGGCGCAAAGAGTCACTGAGTGTTTTTAAGTTGATCACCCATTTCGTGTGAAATCATTATTCCTTTTTCGGATCTCCGCATTGCTTCCACCTATAACTCAACTTTTTTTCCATCCTGGAAAAGGATGAATCGGTCCGGGGGCACACCTTTACTCATGGCATTGGTCATTCCCAGGTTGACCGATTGTAATATGCTTCGGTTTTCAGCCAGGCCTAAATAAAATCCGATAGAGAAACCAATGGCTGCATCGTCTTTAACACTATAGCTGGTACCTACGACATTGGGGACAAATTCCGCAATAGCAGCAGCCTGAACATTGGAATAGCAGGAGTTGAAAATGACTGTTTCTATCGGGATATTCTGTATGGTTATCATACTTTTGAAAAAATGCCTGATGACATCGGTTTTGAGGAGGAAGGGGGCACGCAGGTCTTCGCTCAGCAAAAATATTCCGGTGTCAAAGTGGTCATTGGCAGCCCCAACAGGTTGGCCGGCAGTTTCCAGGGCTTTGAGGATATTGGCATCGATGCTGGTACCATGACCCGAAAAATGGACGATGTTCGGTTTTTCCCGGAGGATAAACTTTTGCATATTACTCAAAGTGACGGCCTTTTCAATTAAGGGGATGAAAATACTGTTTTGCAGTTGCTGGCTTATGGCACTATGTTCTGTGGACAATTGAATTTTGGCCGTCTGTGATGGATTGGAAGCCAGGAATAAGACCTTTTTGTGGGGTTCCTGTTTCACCGATTTGATTTTCTGGACTTTTCCAGTCCGGCTGGCATCCATTGTTTCCAGCCCAACCCCGTCCAGCAAACCGATAATGCTCACCTGTTCAAAACTCTGATCACATTCTACGGTCAGCTTGTTTTTTTCTTTGCGTTTGAGTAAGGAACTATACTTGAAGAGGTGCGGGTCATTGCTGTCGATGCATTCCGGACAATTGCAGGGGATCTTTTGTTCCACTTCAAGGTTGGAGAAGGATTCGTTGATGGTTTCAATTTCTTTGCGCAGCCATGATAAGTAGGCCTTTTTGTCCCCTTTACCCCTGATTTGGATGGAAATCCTTTTTTTAACCTGGTCCTCTTTGACCAGCGCTTCCAATTCGTCGGCGACCAGGAATACCCCGTGTTTCCAAAAAATACTCTCCCCGATAATATTGTCGTTGTTCCGCACGATAAATTTAGTCATAATACCTGTCGGCATAAAGCTATATTCGTATTCGAAACTCAGGCTATCTTGCGATTTCCAGTTGATTGCCGGCATTTCCGGAGAAAGCAATAATGGGAGGATATGCTTACGGCCCTGGTCAATGGAAAAACACAGTTCAAACATTTCCATCATATTCAGCAGCAAGCTGTATTTATCACCGGGGTAATTTTTTTGCCATACGCGATCGAGATCATCATTGGAAAAGTTTCCCTTGTTTTCAATGATCTCATTATCGTCAATGACGGCATAAACGGCTCTGGTGAGCCAGTCAGGGTTCAGGATGACCGTATTTCTGAGGTTGAGATTGTTGTTGAAATGTATAATGGTACCCAGGTCATGCAGGTATTGGCTCAGGAAGTCTGCCTTTTTTTTGTCCAGGTCTCTTTTGGAACAAATGGAGTAATAGTTTTCTGCAGAGATGTAGTCTGTTGTTTTGCTCTTTTTTTCCAGGTTTTCCCTTACATATTTCCAGGTAAAGGAAAGTTGGTCATTGACGTGCGGAAGTTTAGAGAATTCCGAAATGATTTCCTCTCTGAGTACGTCTATTCCCGTACCGTTAATACAACTTACCTTATGGAAATTAACGATATTCGGAAACATCTTTTTCAGTCCGGCCTCATCGATAGACTTGGTTCGTTCATCTGCTTTGTTCATAACCAGGATCACGGGGGATTCGTCACTCAGTACTTTGATGAGGTTTAGCCAGTAGCCGAAAGTCAGCTGGTCTTCTTCGTGCATGGCATCCCAAACGAGAATGTACATGGATCGTCTGGTAAGGAAAAACTGGTGTGGCGTATAATAATTCTGTTGTCCGCCAAAATCCCATATCCGGGCATCAAAATCTTTTCCTTCCTTGTTTTTGAAACTCCATTTGGAAATATCGATTCCCCTTGTGCTGTCTTCTTTGCCGATAATGACGTTGAAACCAGGGTCGATCAGCTTTTTAAGTAAAGAGGTTTTACCAACACGTCCACGGCCCACGATCATCAGTTTGGCTGAATTGAAAGAGGTGGTTTTTCCTGCTTCGATGGAAGCGAAGTAGTTTTTGATGGCTGCAAACCCCTGGTCGATTATTTCATGGGGCACATTGTCGATGGGGTTTTTACGAAGGTCGAGTCCCAGCCAATCTGAATTCAAATAGGGCAAGTCGGCCATTTTTTCATAAAAAGAAAATTCATGAATGTTTTTGGGAACCTCATTGATATTATTGCCCATCAATTGTAAATACCGAAGATTTTTGAGTGAGAATAATTCCTGCGGGAAATGGTTGATTTTACTGTTGCCCAATTCCAGGTGTTCGAGCGCTGTCAGTTGAAAAATTGATGGAGGGATGGAATTCAATTTACATCCAAAGAGTCCTAAATGTTTTAAATGCGGGAAGCGGGAAAAGTCAATTTGTTCAATTATTTCTCTTTTGACACCGGAAAGGTCCAGTTTTTCTATTTGTGGAAACTTATATAACTCTTCATGGTCGATTTCCAAAAGCTGACCAATATGTTCTGGAAAATAAACCTCACCATCTTTGACGAAAAGTTTGTCAACCGGGTTGATCGCCAGCATTCGGAGTTCGCGGAGTTTTTCGACTTCTTTGGGCACTGCCTTTAGGCAAAAAGGGTCAATACAGAGGTATTTAAGGGATTTTAGTTGGCAGATTCCTTTCGGAAAGACCTCCATGCGGTTGCCGTTTATATTGAGCAACTCAAGTTTTGACAGTTCTTTAACGGTCTCAGGAAGCGCGGAAAGATTAGCCCTGAAAAGAAAAAGGTGTCTCAGTCCCTTCAACCTTGGAAGGCCGGCTTCCAGGGTTTGAAAATAATCATATGACAGATCAATGTCTATGGGCCTTCTTGCTCCCATCAGGTAAAAGCATTAAGTGAATAACTCAGTTTTAGTACTCTCTTTCTGTATTGGTATCTAATAATTTATCTTTCGAATTAAGGGCAAAGGAAATGTCCAGACTCGTCAGTGCTTCGAGCTCAAAGACCTCCTTGAGTTCTTCTTCGGTAATATATTGATCGACCTTCAGAGCGGTAGATTTTCCCTGTTTAATTTTTTCGATCTGATCCTTTAGTGTGTCTTTTCTTTCCGGAGTAAAAACAATGCCCATGATCCATTCTTTTGGTTAAATATCGACTTTCTTCCCATTTTGGTACAATACAAATCTGTCTGCAGGTTCGTTGTAACCCATGGCATTGATCATGCCGAGATTTACCGCTTGCAGAACATTTTGTCCCTGTGCCAGCCCAAGGTAAAAACTCGATGAAAAAGCGATGGCTGCATCATCCTTGACGCTGTAACTGGTTCCGATCACATTAGGCACGTATTCGGCAACAGCAAGTGCCTGGGCTTCAGAGTGACAGGCATTGAAAATGACTGTTTCAATCGGGATATTTTGAATTTTGACCATGCCTTTGAAGAAATGCTTGATGACATTCGTGCCAACGAGGAAAGGTTCTCTCAGGTCCTCACTCATCAAAATGATGCCGGTATCCTCAACGTTTTCTTCATCGTCAATATCAAGTCCTCCCCGGCTTAATGCGTCCTTAACGCTGGTTCCCAGTTTTTCACCGTGCCCGGAGAAATGAACGATCCTGGGTTTTTCCCGGAGGATGAACTTCTGGAGGTTGGTGAAGGTGACGGCCCGTTCCATTTTTGCCCTGAAATCCGTGTCCTGTAATTGCTGCGAAAGCCGGGCAAATTCTTTATCTAACTGGAGTTTGGCCGAATTTGTTGGGTTGGAAGCCAGAAAGAGGATCGTATTGGATTTGTATTTAGCCTTGTGATCATCGGTGTTGGCAAGCGGGGACGGAACAGGTACTTCTTCCTCTATTTCAACTTCAATATCCTCCAATTCATCCAGGGAATACAGCAGAGCATTGGTAATACGTGCCCTGGTCATACCGTAATTGGCGGAAGTGATGGTCCCCATATTGTTATTCCGCTCGTTTTGATGGTATTGGGCAGACTGCAGGATGATTGTGTTGGCAATATCACTCTCCTGAGCCTGAGCCATTTTTTCTATAGCTTTTATGGCCTTTTCTAATTTGCCCATGGCAATAAGTTCCCGTATTTCCTTTTTGGTCATGTGTTGATTTTAGCGTGATTCGTCTGTTTGAGTTTCGCATTTCGGGAATTCTGTTCAGGAAAATTCGCGGCTGCGAACAATAAAGATAAGTTAAAATGATATTTGTTGTTTAAATAATGATGTTGTAATTTTTGAATTTGTATTAAATAGAGGAGTTTTGTGCTCAACAAAAAAAAACCATCATGCAAACTGTTTTTCCATTAAAAGGAACCATTCAGCATTATGCCTGGGGCGGCAAAAGTTACATCGTTGATCTCCTGGGCATTGAACGCGAGGACGACAAGCCTTATGCCGAATATTGGATGGGAACCCATCTGAAAGGGCCTTCATTGGTTGAAACAGATGGCCAATGGGTACCTTTGCATGAACTGTTAGCTCAAAATTCACGACGCTTTTTAGGAAAATATTGCATGGATCGCTTTTTGGGCAAACTGCCCTTTTTGTTCAAAGTGCTGGATGTAAAAAAGATGCTTTCCATTCAGGTACATCCTAGCAAAAAAGCAGCAGAGGAAGGGCATTATGACGAAGAAAAGCGGGGGATTCCAATAGATGCCTTTGACCGCAATTTTAAGGATGATAACCACAAACCCGAATTGATGTGGGCATTGACCGATTTTTGGTTGTTACACGGATTCAGGAGTTTCGAAAATATTGGGGAGATACTCGGACAAGTACCTGAATTTGTACCTTTGAAGGCCGTTTTTGAAACGACGGGGGACATAGAGGCCATTTACCGGTATGTAATGGAAATGCCCCGGGAACAAGTCAATAAAATCCTTAGCCCACTTAAAAACAGGTTGGATCGACAAAATGAAATGGGCTTGCTTAAAAAAGACAACCCTGACTTTTGGGCACACAGGGCGTTCCATGACTTCACTACAGACAATAATTACGATCGGGGCATTTTTTCAGTTTACTTGCTGAACCTCGTTTTTGTAAAACCGGGAGAGATCGTTTTCCAGGATGCCGGTATTTTACATGCTTACCTGGAGGGGGTCAATATTGAATTGATGGCCAATTCAGATAACGTTTTGCGCGGCGGTTTGACGCCTAAATACGTCGATGTCCCGGAATTGATGAAGCACGTCAAATTTGAATCTGTTGTGCCGCAAATTTTAAATCCGGTACAAGATGGAGATGTTCTTTCCAGGGTAGAAACTCCTGCCCCGGATTTTCAGTTGTCTTACCTCAAATTTGAATCAGATCAAAAATATCGACGCCCGGCGAATAGCGGGCCCGAAATTTATCTCGTATCCGCAGGGGAAATCAAGGTGGATGGGGGTCATTCTTTCCGCAAAGGGGAGGCTTTTTTTGTACCTGATTTTGCAAGTGTCCTGATGGAAGGCCAGGGAGCTGTTTTTTGTGCGGGAGTGCCGGAGGAATAGCCACGCAAATGCCTGCTGACGGCAGTAGGGAACGCGCGCGAATGTTATGGAGGCTTATACAAACTTGAGCATAGCTAAAAAATTATCCGACGGAAACGCAGAACCTGCCTTTTCCTGTGGTCAGCAGCCAAGGTATCCGGTTTTGAGTGTAGAAGTAAAAAAAACTTTATACTACGTATCCAGCGGCCAAAAATAGAGGAGTTTATAGCCTGGGATACCATAATTTGATGTCGCCTTTCGTTGCGCAGGAGACATTCCTAATGCCACCTGCGGAGAATCTTTTTTTGGAATACAGCATATCGCGCAATGGTCATTACCACTACAAGATTGCACAAGAGGCATTTGGGTAGTTTGAATACAAAAAAAATCCCGGATTTGATATAACCTGATCAAATCCCGGATTTTTCATTAGCTTGTCTGGTAAACCCATCATTTACCCAAAATCTCAGCGAAGTTTAAAAATTCACCCTTCCGTAGCGTACTCCATCTTCATATTTGACGATGAAGGCAGCATCATTGCCACTGGAACGAATGTCATTTAGCGCATTAGCAGCTTCCTCCTCTGAGAAGAAATCACCAACCAAAACACGTGTGAGGCTGGAACCTGCCAGTTTTTCTGTGTCAATGCGGCCAAATGCTGCACCTTGTTTGATTTTTTTGTGATCGGCGTTGAATTTTTTGACAGCCGTGAGCTGAATTTTATAATAAACCCCCGAATGTTTGGGCGCATTGGTAACGTATTCTTTATTGTCTTTGGGCGAAGTGCCACGAGCGGTATATTCAACTCCTGGTTTTGTGGTTTCCACAGGCGTTTCAACTTCCAATGGTTCCGTTGTTTCATCCGGAGATTCCATTGTTTCGGACTCCGTTGGGTCCAATGAAATAACTTCTTCTTCTGTTTTTTGTAAAAACAGTGGCTGACCATAAGTATAGGTGTTCGGGTCATTGGTTACGAACTGGTATTCTGCATCTTCGTAACCGTTGCTCTTGATCAATACACGGAAGGTACGGTTGGGCAATAATTCAAACAGGTAGCCACCATTGGTGATGTTTTGTTCGATGAGCATATTTTCCGAGCCATCCTCAAATACCTGGTGTAATTGTACGGTAAAAGCCTTCAGCGGTTCCCCATTGGATTTATCATAGGCGTTGGCTTTGAGCGTGATGCGTCTGCCACCTATGGTGAACTCAAAAATATCATCGTTGGTGGTATTGGTCTTCTCTCCGCCAAATACACGGTTTGAGGCAAGAAATCCCCCGTTACCGGAACTTGTTTTGGTGAAATAATAGTCATCGGCACCTGAGTTAAAGGGCAGTCCGAGGTTTTCAGGGACACTCCAGCTCGCTTCATCTCCGGAGCTTTTGAAAATGTCGAAACCACCGATGGAGACCTGACCGTTGGAGGAGAAGTACAAAACTTCCTCCTGGTCGTCATAAAATGGCGTGATCTCGTCACCGAGGGTATTGATGGAAGGTCCGAGGTTTACCGGAAAAGCAAAGTCATTCCCCTCGCTGCCCAGATCGCGTGTTGAGAACCAAAGGTCTAGACCTCCACGGCCTCCTTCCCGGTTGGAAGCGAAATAGAGGATTTCCTGACCGGCGCGATAGACGCTGAAAGGTTGGGTCGTATTTACTCCTTTCATGTTGATATAGTCAGGCAATCTTTCCGGTTGTGACCAGGTACTGCCCAGTTTTTTGGTTACAAAAATTTCACAGCGCGTGTTGAGTCTGTTCCATTCTTTATCGTTGTTGCAAATGGTAAAATACATCCGTTGGCCGTCCGGGGACAGGCTTGCGTTGCTGTATTGACCATTGGTGATGACGGGGAAGTTGCCGGGAATAGAAGCTTTTGTCCATTTGTTCCCCTGGCGCTGGGAAGCATAGACCCGTGCTTTTCCACCCATGGAAGAAGAAAAGTAAATGTAATCACTGGTCAATGCAAAAGGAGCAAATTCTTCGGCATCAGAATTAACGGTGGTGCCGGGATAGACTATTTCAATTTCTTTGTTGGTCTTGGCCGGCAGGTCTTTGGCAAATTCACAACCTTCGATCTCTGCTTTAACCACATCATCGAGAATAGCCTTACCATCGCCGGTATAGGTATCCAGGAAGCTTTTAAAAGCATCGCTGGCTTTCTCGTATTGTTTGTCCTGTTTAAGGCTTCGGGCGTATTTGAGGCCTACCAGCGGATAGTCGTTATTGTCCGCTTTTACGTGCTGATAAGATTCTGCAGCTTTCCGGTAATCCCTGATGAGATAGTAGGCTTCGCCGGCTTTGAAAATGAGTTCTGTTTTCTTTTGTTTCTTTTGCCAGGCCTGCTCGTAGGTCGTAGCGGCGGCAGCGTAATTGCCTTGTTCAAAAAGTTCGTCGGCGGATTTTTTGAGTTTTCGCCAGCTTTGGGCCGGAAGTGCAGCCACAAGAAAAAAGGCTGCGGCAATGAGTATTAGTCTTTTTGGCATCATGTCTTGTATGAGTTTAAGTAATTATTAGGATTGAAAAATAAAGTATTGGTCAAAATACGATATTACCCGTCAAAATGGTAATTATTCCTATCCAATACTTAAAAGCTTTTCAATGGTTTCTGCAAAATATCTGTGTTCCAGCGTAAGTACTTTTCGGGCAATTTCTTCCGGCGTGTCCTCTTTATCAAGGTCACATTTCGACTGAAAGATAATATTGCCTTCGTCGTATTTAGTGTTTACATAATGAATTGTAATACCCGATTCTGCTTCTCCTGCTGCTTTTACGGCCTCGTGTACATGGTGTCCATACATGCCTTTGCCACCATATTTGGGAAGCAAGGCCGGGTGGATATTGACTATTTTATGGTCATATGCCTCCACGAGGTATTCCGGGATCAGCCAAAGGAACCCGGCCAAAGCGATGAAGTCAATACTGTAGTCTGCCAGTTTGGCCAGGATGTCCTCAGATTCATAAAAATATTTCCTGTTGATTACCAACCTGTCGATATTGTATTCGGCGGCCATTTCTAGAACCAGGGCGTTTTTGCGATTCGAAACGATCAGGCTGACCTGGATGTCTTTGTGCCCGTGAAAGTACTCAACGATCTTTCTGGCATTAGAGCCTGTTCCCGATGCAAATATGGCTATTCTTTTCAAAACTATTTTTTGTGTTTAAAAATTATGTAAAAGTTGAAAATATTAAAAATACGGTTATTGGTTCTTGTTTTTTCGGTTGCTGGGGTGATAACTCAGGATGGTTTCCCTGAGATAGTCTGTGTCCAGATGGGTATAAATCTCCGTAGTCAGGATGGATTCATGACCCAGCATATCCTGGACGGCTTTCAGGTCCGCGCCGCCCTCGATCAGGTGGGTGGCAAAAGAATGCCTGAATGTATGGGGACTGACGTTTTTTGAAATACCGGCGCGCTCTGCCATAGCTTTAACGACGAGGAAAACCATGACCCTGGTTAGTTTTTTACCTCTCCGGTTTAAAAAAATGATATCCCCGCTGTCTTTGTCAATATTGCGCATTCTCCTTCGAACACCTTCCAGGTAGAGGTTGATGTGTTTTACGGCCTCTTCGCCAATGGGAATTATCCGTTCTTTGTTACCCTTGCCAATTACTTTGACGAAACCGACATCCGGATAATAGTTGGATAATTGCAGGTCGATCAATTCACTCACCCTTAATCCGCAGGCATACAACACTTCGAGCATTGCCCTGTTTCGGGTGCCCTGGGGATGGCTGAGATCCACGGCCTCCAGGATGCTTTGCATTTCGTCAAAGGACAATACCTCTGGGATATACCTGTTCAATCGGGGCCCTTCCAGCAAGGTGGTTGGGTCATCTTCCACCATATCCTCAATAAGCATGTATTTATAGAAAGTTTTCAGGGCAGAAAGCAACCTGGCCTGGGACCTGGCTCCGAGGCCCAGTTCATTTAACCAAAAAACAAATGCCTCAATTTCCTTAACGGTGACCTGATCCGGATTGACTTCCTGTTCTTTGATTTCAAAGTAGCGCTGAAGTTTGCCTACATCTCGAACATAGGCCTCGATGGTATTTTCTGATAAAGACCTCTCCAGGATCATGTAAGCCTTAAACCCGTTGATGGTGCTTTTCCAGTTCATACCATGGTTTTCTTATTAACAAGCCTGGTCATTTTTTTTCGCTAATTCGTGGAAGGTTTCGGATTTATCTTCCGCAGTTCTGGTTACACAGGGAAAATCTTTTTCAATAAGTATGTGTAACTTTTTACCATCTGACCACAACTTGTTGACTTCGATACCTACCTCATCGCTGTTTAGCCATGCTTTCATTTGTTGCTGAGGAATGTGAACAGCAATCTGCCCGGACTCAAAAACCGCGAGAACATTTGGTGAATTGGTTGGCCCGAGAGAGAAGGTGAAATCCGAATGTCCAAACTGAACTTTTTCTATAAGTTTATGGCCTTTCTTCAAGGACTCCGCTTCAGATTTTTGTACCCGAAGCCTAATGCTGTTGGTGGTGCATCGTAACTTCATAATATATATATTTTTGCTAAAAGCAAATATACGACACTATTACTGCTATAAGGCGATAAAACAAAAAAACTGAAAACTATCCATTGCCGAGTATAATCGCTACTTTTGCACTTTCTTAGGAAAAAATGTCAGGAACTTTATGAGTATTCAAAAGGAGATTAAGAAGCGAAGGACTTTTGGAATTGTGAGTCACCCGGATGCAGGAAAAACTACCCTTACGGAAAAACTGCTGTTGTTTGGTGGAGCCATTCAGGTTGCCGGCGCAGTCAAATCCAATAAAATAAAAAGGAGTGCGACTTCAGACTTCATGGAAATCGAACGTCAGCGGGGTATTTCCGTTGCCACTTCCGTTATGGCGTTCAATTACCGCGGATTGAAAATCAATATTCTCGATACGCCAGGTCACCAGGATTTTGCCGAAGATACCTACCGCACCCTTACCGCAGTGGATAGTGTCATCGTTGTGATCGATGTTGCGAAAGGGGTAGAGGCTCAAACTGAAAAACTGGTAGAGGTATGCCGAATGCGCAAAACGCCCATCATTGTTTTTATCAATAAACTGGATCGCGAGGGGAAGGATGGTTTTGATTTACTGGATGAAGTAGAGCAAAAACTCAATATCCATGTCCGGCCTTTGAGTTGGCCTGTTGGCATGGGACAGCGCTTTCAGGGCGTTTACAACCTGTATGAAAAAAAACTGGTCCTTTTTCAGCCACACGGAAAACAGCAACAGGAAGAGATCATCGAAATCACAGACCTCTCTGATCCTGAGCTGGACAGACAGGTCGGGGAATCAGCAGCTAAAGAACTGCGGGAAGAGGTGCATATGATCGAGGAAGTCTATCACGATTTTGATCCGAAAGACTATCAGAATGCAGAAATTTCACCGGTGTTTTTCGGGAGTGCCATCAATAATTTCGGAGTGAAGGAAATGCTGGATTGTTTTGTAGAGATTGCACCCCCACCATTGCCCAGGGAAACCGAAGAGCGCAAAGTTTTGCCCGGCGAAAAAAAATTTTCAGGGTTTGTTTTCAAAATCCATGCAAATATGGATCCAAAACACAGGGACCGGATCGCTTTTATGCGGGTTTGTTCCGGTGTTTTTGAACGCAATACCAATTACCTGCATGTGCGACAAAACCGAAAATTCAAATTTTCCAATCCTACCTCCTTTATGGCTTCGAAGAAAACGGTCGTAGATCATGCTTATCCCGGAGATGTGATCGGATTGTATGATTCCGGTAATTTTAAGATCGGCGATTCCATTACGGAAGGAGAGTCCCTGCATTTTAAGGGTATTCCCAGTTTTTCGCCTGAACAATTCCGCTATGTCAATAATGATGATCCCATGAAGGCAAAGCAATTAAATAAAGGGCTCAGTCAATTGATGGATGAGGGTGTGGCCCAGTTGTTTACCCGGGAATTGGATGGCAGGAAGATCGTCGGTACGGTGGGTGCCCTTCAGTTTGATGTGATCCAGTACAGGTTGCAGCACGAATACGGTGCGTCCTGTTCTTATGAACCCACGAGACTGCATAAAGCAGCCTGGGTGGAATGTAGTGATCCAAAAGCACTGGCAGAATTCAAATCCAGGAGGAAAAGAGACCTGGCAACGGATAAGGATGGAAAGTTGGTTTTTATGGCAGAATCGGCCTGGGTGTTGAAAACCGTTCAGGAGAATCACCCGGAAGTCAAGTTCCATTTCACCAGTGAATTTTAGGGGAGGCATTAGCGGAAAGGCTCTTTTTTTGACAATCAGGGCGTGATCGTGGAAGAGATGCACAAGTTTGTTGGTTAACACAAATAAGCATAACAGTTTACTCAATAAAATAACACAAGATGAATATTCTAATTCTTGGCGGAGGCGGACGGGAACACACCTTTGCATGGAAGATCAGCCAGAGTCCACTGTGTGAAAAATTATTCATAGCGCCCGGGAATGCGGGCACTGCAAGTCTTGGGGAAAATGTAGACCTGAACCCCAATGATTTTGAAGGCATTAAAAAGTTGGTCCTCGCTCAGCAAATCGGTATGGTTGTTGTCGGACCTGAAGAACCCCTGGTTCGAGGGGTTTATGATTTCTTTAAAGCTGATGATGCACTGAGCAGTGTAAAGGTTATTGGCCCTTCTGCTGAAGGGGCCAAACTGGAGGGAAGCAAGGCTTTCGCCAAAGCATTTATGGAAGAATTTGGTATTCCTACGGCAGGATATCGTGAATTCACCGAAGCCAATCTTGACGAAGGCTTAGCCTATATCACGGCCTCAACACCTCCGATAGTCCTCAAAGCCGATGGACTTGCAGCGGGAAAAGGGGTACTGATCTGTTCGTCGGTGGAAGAAGCCCGGGAAGAGTTCAGAGCTATGTTGAGTGGTAAATTCGGCACAGCAGGCAATACGGTAGTAGTCGAAGATTTTCTCGATGGTATCGAGTTTTCTGTTTTTGTGTTGACCGACGGTCAGCACTATAAAATTTTCCCGGTAGCCAAGGATTATAAACGTATTGGAGAAGGAGATACCGGATTAAATACCGGTGGTATGGGGGCTGTTTCTCCGGTATCATTTGTGGATGATGAGCTGATGGCCCGGGTAGAGGAGCAAATCATTAAACCCACCATCCAGGGTATTAGATCCCGGAAGATGGAGTATGAGGGGTTTGTTTTTCTGGGATTGATAAAAGTAGGAGATCAGCCCATGGTAATCGAATACAATTGCCGCATGGGTGATCCGGAAACCGAGGTCGTATTTCCACGCATCAAAAACGATCTGGTCGAATTGCTGAATGCCACTGCCGAACACCGCTTGAATGAGATCGACATTGAAAAAGATCCCCGTGCAGCGACAACAGTAATGCTGGTTTCCGGAGGTTATCCCGGTAGTTATGAAAAAGGAAAAACCATTACCGGTATTGGGGATACAGACAACAGTATTATATTTCACGCAGGTACCAAAACAGCGGGAAATGATGTGGTGACAAACGGTGGAAGAGTCATTGCCGTTACCGCTTATGGGGCAACGGTAGCCGAAGCTTTGAAGGTTTCCCAAAAAAATGCATCAATTATTGACTTTGAAAGGAAATATTTCAGAAAGGATATCGGTTTTGATGTATAGCATGCAGGCAGTAGCCCTGTGATTTAGATTTAGAAATTTTTTAATTTTGCAAACGATTTAATAAAAGTTAAATAAATGGTAATCATGATGAAACGCATCTCTTTTACCCTGCTGACGATGGTAATGTTCACCCTGGGCCTTATGGCACAGAAGGATGACCCGGTACTTTTTAAGGTAGAAGACACCAAAGTTCATGTATCGGAGTTTTCATACATCTATGGAAAAACAAATGGAGATAAAGCCGATTACTCCAAGGAGAGTATTGAGGAATATCTGGACCTTTATGTGAAGTTCAAATTAAAAGTACAAAAGGCCAGGGACCTTCAAATTGATACCATTCCTTCTTTACGTCAGGAACTGGAAGGTTACCGCAGGCAATTGGCGGATTCCTATTTGATCGACAAGGGTGTTGCTGATAAATTGATCAGGGAAGCCTATGACCGTATCCAGACGGATGTCGACATCAGCCACATCCTTATTGGTTGCCCGGAAGATGCTCCTCCTTCAGATACCCTGAATGCCCATAACCGTATCATGGAGGTGAAACAGGAGCTGATGAATGGTGCGGACTTTAATGAGCTGGCACGAAGTAAATCTACAGATCAATCGGCTTCGAAGAACGGTGGTCGTGTCGGTTTTGTCTCAGCCCTTTTCCCCAAGGGACTTTATGCTCTGGAAACAGCTGCCTATTCTGCTGAACTGAATAAGCCGACAGGTCCGGTAAGAACCAATGCCGGGTATCATATGGTTTATGTGCATAACCGTCGTCCGGCAAGGGGCGAAATGGAAGCCGCCCATATTCTCATTCGCAAGAAGAAGGAAGATAATGGGGAAGCTAAAAAAATGATCGATGAAATCTATGCCTCGCTTAAAGACGGTGCTGATTTTGATGCCCTGGCAGTGAGTAAGTCTCAGGATTCCAGAACTGCGAACAACAAAGGGTATATTGGTTTTTTTGGCATTAACCGCTATGAAAAGTCTTTTGAAGATGCCGCTTTTTCAATTCCTGAAGACGGGGCCATCAGCGAGCCAGTAGAAACTTCAGTTGGCTGGCATATCATTAAGCGAATTAGTAAAAAAGACATACAACCTTTTAACATCGAGAAAAGTCGTTTAAATGGTAACATCCGAAAGGATCCCCGATTTGAACAGGCCAAGCTTTCAATGTTGAACCGAATACAAAAGGAAAGCAATTTCAAGGAGAATACCGCTGTACTCGACCAGTTTGTTGCTACCTTGAATGATACCTTCCTGACCTTCCGCTGGAAGGCTCCGGAGCCAAAATCTGCAGAAATGCTTTTTTCACTCGGTGGCGATTATAAAGTCACCCTTGGTGATTTTACGGATTATCTCGGACAAGCTTCCCGAAAGCGCTTACGTATGAGTCGTAGCAAGGGAGTCAATTTTGCTGCAAGATCATTGTATGCAGAATTTCTGGATGAGGCTCTTCTGAAATTCGAGGAGACACAACTCAGTGTAAAATACCCGGAATTCCAGGCCTTGATGCGCGAATATGAAGAAGGTATTTTGTTGTTTGAAACGACCAAGATGTTGGTTTGGGATAAAGCTTCAGAAGATACCACCGGGTTGAGAAACTTTTTCAATGATAAAATCAGCGGTAAGTATCGCTGGGGAAAAAGAGCATTAACGGATGTTTATGATATTGCTAAAAAGTATGCTGACAAAGCAGAAGAGATTGCAGCATATGCTGCCAATCATACGGCGGAGGAAGTAAAGGCCAGGTATAATGGCGAAGAGATGGTGGTAGCTTCTGTTTCGGAGCGGACTTTTGAAGAAAACAGGAACATGGAGATGCGAAAAATGAAATGGGCTCCGAATCAGGTGTCTGAAATGATCGTTCATCCAAGGACCGGCAATGTGAAGTTTTACAGGATCAAGGAAATCCTTCCTGTTACGGAAAAGAAACTGGAAGAAGCCCGGGGTTATGTGGTGGCAGATTACCAGGATTATCTTGAAAAGCAATGGGTGGCAGAATTGCAAAACGAATATAAAGTAGAGATCAATAAGAAGGTTTTGAAAAGCCTCATAAAAAAATAAGATGTTTAAAAATTGGTTAGGCTCCGGGCTGGTTTTGGTGGCATTGTTTTGCTTTTCCGCCTTCAAGGTTGACAATGAGGCATCAGTTGATGATAAATTGCTGGCACAGGTGCACAATAAGAAATTGTATCTTTCGGAGATGGACGGTATGTTCCCGGAAGGAACTACCGCTGAAGATAGCTCAGCGACCATCAAGGCTTATGTGCAACGTTGGCTTCGGGATGCATTGCTCCAGCACGAAGCTGAAGTGAACCTGCCTCCTGATTTGAATATTGATAAACTGGTCAGGATATACAGGGCTTCGCTGATTACCCATAATTACGAGGTAGCCCTGGCGGAACAACTGTTGGATTCGACCATTTCTCAGGCAGAGCTGAATGATTTTTACGAAAAGAATAAAGGGCAGTATCAATTGGAAACACCCATCGTTCGTTGCCATTTCATCAAAGTAAAGCTTCCTGTGCCCGAAGCGGACAACCTCCGGAGATTGTGGAACAGCAACGATCCGGCTGATTTGGGCAAACTCATCGAATATTGTAATAAAAATGCCGAGGTCCATATTCTGGAAGACAGCATTTGGTACGACCTTGAAGATATTGCAGTAGATTTGCCACAGGGAACTCTGACCGCCGATAATGTCGGGTATAAAAGGGACTTTAGTCAGCGCGACGTTAATTTTCAGTATTATTTCAGGATGTTTGAGTCTAAAAACAGGAAAGATATTGCTCCGCTTTCCTACATAGAAGGACAAGCCCGTAAGGTAATCCTGCACAACAGAAAAATAAAATTGCTCGATGATACCAAAGAGGAATTATACGAGCGGGAAATGCGGCGCGGAAATGTAAAAATATTTGATCTCGATTGATCTTTTTCAAGCAAAAATGAACTCATTCCCAGCTTGTAGCATTTTGTTTGGGAGTTAACTTAATTGAAAAGTAAAGAATAATGAATAGACTTTTTTTCGTATTGATAATGATGATGGTCACAGCAACAGTCTGGGGGCAAAAAGAGGTGATTGACAAAGTCGTTGCCACTGTTGGTGGTGAATTGATCCTTTTGTCAGATGTAGAGGAGCAATATGCATTGACAGTAGAACAGCGGGGAGCATTGCCGGAAGGTGCGAAATGTGAATTCCTGGCCAGCATCATGATCACCAAACTTATCCTCAACCAGGCAAAACTGGACAGTATAGTTGTAGAAGACGAACAGGTAGAGACACAACTGAATGCCCGTATTGACCAAATACTGGGTTATATGGGGGGGAGGATTGACCAGTTTGAGGCTTATTACGGACAGTCCATTGATGAGGTTAAAGATCGCTTTCGGGAGGATTTAAAGGACCAAATGCTCGTAGAGCAAATGAGGGGGCAGATCATGTCAGACATCACGGTTACCCCATCAGAAGTGAAAGCTTTTTTCAACCAGATCCCTGTGGATAGCCTGCCCTACTTTAACGCAGAAGTGGAAGTTGGTGAAATCGTGTACAAACCTAAGGTCAACAGTTTGGAAAGGAAAAAGGCTATTGACCGCCTGACGGAAATACGCCGTCAGATCGTGGAAGAAGGTGCTGATTTCGCTGAAATGGCCAGGAAGAATTCCGATGATGCCTCTGGCCAGGTCGGTGGAGACCTGGGGTGGGCCAAGCGCGGTAAATATGTTCCCGCTTTCGAGGCCGCAGCCTTCAAACTGGAAAAAGATGCCATTTCTCCGGTCATTAAATCAGAATTTGGATACCACATCATTCAAATGATGGAAAGACGCGGAAATTCCGTTCATGTGCGTCACATCCTGATACGTCCGGAGATTACGGATGAAGATCTTGATCTGGCCGTTGCTCACCTCGATTCGGTGAGGATGCTCATTCAGTCGGATTCCATTTCCTTTTCCGAAGCAGTTAAATTATTTTCAGATGAAACGGCTCAGAGTTTCAACAATGATGGCCGGATGGTAAACCCGGCAACAGGCAATACTTTTTTTGAAATCGGTGACCTGGATCCTGATGTTTATTTTGCCCTCGATACCCTTGATGTATTGGAGGTTTCTGCTCCTTTTGAGTATACCATGCCTCCTTCGGATACCTATTACCACATAGTCCAGTTGCAGTCAAGAACGCCTCCTCATAAGGCTAACCTCCGACAGGATTATTCCAAAATAAAACAGGCAGCCATACAGTCCAAACAAAGTGAATTCATCAATGGCTGGGTTATGGAAAAGATTGATAACACATACATTGCCGTTGATGCCATGTACGAAGGTTGTCCATCCCTCGAAGGCTGGAAGAAGTATTCGTTAAGACAATAGTATAGGTTTAAAATGGTAAAACATGATTGATCCCGAAA
Organism: uncultured Bacteroidota bacterium; assembly: GCA_942492125.1. GTDB lineage: Bacteria > Bacteroidota > Bacteroidia > Chitinophagales > Saprospiraceae > BCD1. The sequence goes on along the minus strand of CALODM010000031.1, from coordinate 50,125 downwards.
TTTGGCTGCAGCCAAATTTCGGGATTTTTGTAACGGGTTGATTATCAGTGTAAATTGTTTTACCGGTATTGTTGAGTCTTTTAGATGCGGAATTGGTATAAAGGTCAATATGAAATTGGGTGGCGGATGCCCGAGAATCTTGTGGTGTGACCGGAGGGATCCTGCGTTGCCGAGCAGGCAGGCACGAAGTGTCGGGAAAGCAAAAGGGCCAGCCGGCTTCAGTCGATGCCAAGCAAGACTGTAAATGATTTATTCACAATATTTTGACTAAGAATTTTCACTGGTTATTACCAATTTAGCTTTAGGCTAAATTAGAATCAAAATACTTCCGGGGTATATGAAACAGGATCTCAAAAAATTGGGAGGAATCCTGTTTGTTTTTTTAGTCAGGAATTTCCTCAACAAAGTGTTTCATCATCTGTTATATTCCTGTCACAAAAAAGGAATACAATTAATGGAATACACACAACTTGGAAGAACGGACCTTGAGGTAAGCAAGATCTGCCTGGGAACCATGACTTTTGGAGAGCAAAACACAGAATCGGAGGCCTTTGAACAACTCGATTATGCTGTTGCTAATGGCGTTAATTTTATTGACACTGCAGAAATGTACGCCGTGCCGGGAAGAAAAGAGACCCAAGGGGCTTCAGAGCGTATCATGGGCAACTGGCTGCAAAAAAGGAATAACCGGGGAAAAGTTATCCTGGCAACAAAAGTTACCGGTCCTTCCCAGGGGCTGTCTTATATCCGCAACCCGTTAAATTTCAGCAGCGAGCAGATCAATACCGCCATCGAAGGGAGTCTGGAAAGACTTCAGACGGATTATGTCGATATCTATCAATTGCATTGGCCGGAAAGAAATAATAACAGATTCGGTCAAAGAGGCTATAAACATGATCGGGAGGAAACCTGGCAGGATAATTTGCTTGAAGTTTTGAGAACATTGCAATCTTTAGTTGACACAGGAAAGGTTCGCTATATCGGTGTTTCCAACGAGACACCCTGGGGGCTGATGCGTTTTTTGCAGTTGGCCGAACAACATGGTTTGAGCCGGAGCATCTCCATACAAAATCCTTACAGTTTACTCAATCGCACCTTTGAGATCGGTCTGGCCGAAATATCCATGCGGGAACAGGTGAGTTTACTGGCTTATTCACCGATGGGTTTTGGTTTGCTCTCCGGAAAATACCATCAAGGTAACGCCAATGATGATTCCCGGCTCAACAGGTTCAAACAGATGTCCCGATACAATAGCCCCCAATCTTATGAAGCTACCAAAAGGTACCTGGATATTGCAGAGAGGCACGGTTTGTCTTTGGCTAAAATGGCTCTGGCTTTTGTCAATGACCAGCCATTTTTGGGTAGCAATATCATTGGAGCCACGACGCTGGATCAACTCAAGGAAAATATCGACAGCATCAATGTGAAGCTGGGCCCGGAAATTTTGAAAGAGATCGAAGCCGTACATGAGGAGATTCCTAATCCGGCTCCATAAAATGTTTTGAAAAGGTTGGGAGTTGAATGTGTCAACAATTTCCCTGAAAAGCAGACTGTGCAGATATGCTCCAAAGTCTATTAATCCAACACAATAAACTTTTTAAGGCTTTTATTCCCTTTTTTACTGATGAGTACTAAAGTATAGAACCCGGGTTTCAATGCTGAAGTATTGATAGTAAAATGATTAAGTCCGTTTGGGATTTTATTCTGAAATAATAATGCTCCTGTTGCGGAAAAACATTGGTATTGATCGAAGGTTCGTTGCTCGTCGAGGACTATTTGAATCCGGTCACCAGCAGGGTTGGGATACAGACTGTAGCCAGGCGTTCTATTTTCCTGTGTGGATTCAATATAATCATTGTTCCTGTGCCAGTGCAGGTATTGGTCTGCATGATTAAAAGTGATAATATCCGGCAGGAACGTATCTGCAATATGGCCAAATTCCAGGGCAATGGCTGTTGAGTCTTCTATATCATAATATTGCCAATTGGGATTTTCAAGGTTGCCCGGAGAGGTTAGATAGGCACAGGATGAGGATTCTCCTTCTTCGGTTAACATGAAGAAAAGGTCGTCAGAGCCGTCAGCATTGATATCATTATGAAACATTTTTCCATAAACATAACCGTCAGGTAAATCCATAATGATTTGTCCGTTTATTGGTAAGGGCGTTCCATTGTTCCAGGCATATAGGTCTTCAATCCCGTAATGAATGATCATCTCCGGCAAGCCGTCTCCATCAAAGTCGAACGGCGAAAAAGGTTTCCACGAGCCTCCGCTTTTAAGTTGTTCCATTTCCTCAAAAGCAGTACCATTCCAGCGGTGTAAGTAAAGGCCGTTAAAATCTCCTGCTAAAAAGACAATTAGATCCTTATCGGAGTCGCCATCCCAGTCTACCAGTTTTGTTCTGCTATAAGAATAATTGGTAGGGGTAACTATTTTTTCTGCAAAATTACCTTCTCCATCATTTTCATAATAATTCAGGGCATGAACACCGCTTGAAGCTATGATATCCATATCATCGTCGTTATCCATATCTTCCACGTAAAGGTAGGGTTGGTAATACTGCTCAGGGTCGATCAAATGTGGTACCCATTCATCACCCTCTTTTGAAAACCAGGTCAATTCTCCGTCCGGTAATGGTCTTTGCTGACTGAATAAAAGATCGAACCTCCCGTCCCCGTCGAAATCTCCTCCACTTACTTTTCCTCCAATTGAGAGATCGGTCATTTCAACATAACATTCAGAAAACCGTTCATTATTGTGATTTCGAATAGAGTAGACACTGTTGCTTATGACGTCAAAGGCAATAAGATCCTGGTCTCCATCGTGGTCTATATCCCCGACCGTGAAATAATCATCATCGTATAGAAGTGCACTAGGGTCGGGAAAAAAACTTATAGGAAAGACGTAGGGTGCAGTCCAATCGTCATTGTCGGTTTTTAAACGGTATGAAGGGCGAGCTTCATCCTCTTTAAAATAAAAAATATCCCATTTTCCGTCATTATTGAAGTCGTCTAAAATGTATTCACTGTTTCCTGGCAGTTTATCAGCAAATGGCATTTCTTCATTGAACTCCAGATCGCCAAGATTTTTCTTCCAAAAAAGTTTATGTGGAACGGGAGCCATTAATTCTACAGAAAAAGAATCCAAGGGATATACGATATCCTTTAATCCATCCTGATCAATATCTACAAGAGTGATACCGAAATTGGTATAAGGTGTTTCATGTATCCAATGGAATTCCCAGTTTTCATTGTTTTTATCATAAAAGTATTGTCCATCCTGGAAAAAAGAACCATAAATTTCCGGCTTATTATCTCCGTTCAAATCTGCAACATCATCAATGTTAAATTGGGGCACATCCATAAATTCAGGTCCTGAAAATGTTAAAGTGGAAAGATTAAAAGTGATGTGACCGGGCCGGAAAGTCGTGAAATCTCTCCAGTTACCATAAATGTCTATAAATTCATCATCCGGGTTTTCATCAAAAAAATGGCAATCACTGGTTAATATTTCCATTGCACTTGCCGGACTGGAAAATTGTGCGTTTCCTTCTCCAAAAAGAATATGAAAACGTGCATCCACGGTGTTTGAATTGATCAGTCCGGTCAGGCAAATATCCAGCGTATCATCGTTATTGACATCTTGCAGTTGAATATTCGACAGGAATTCTCCCTGGACAATCAATTGTTCATCTGAGAATAGCTGATTTCCGGTGTTTTCAAACCACACCAGTCTGGTTGGGAAATGAACAGTAGCAATTATATCCAAATCTCCGTCCTGATCAATATCGCCCAATTCGATATCTTCCAATGCTTCAAAAATGGTTCCAATCCTTTCGCTCATCGCATATCGGTAAGGATCAGGAGTGCCTGCCTGCCAACTGATCGCCCAGGGATCACGGGATGCTACCACTACATCTAAATATCCATCATTATCCATATCTCCTGGTAATGATTTGACAACTTCATCCGACTTAGGTGAAAAGGATTGGATGTCATTCCATTGGGGGTATAAAGTGAAAGGGAATACGGCAAATATTGATAGGATATAAATCGATTTCATGGCATTTAATATATGTTCGGTTACGAACCATAAAAATCAGAGTGTAATAAAAAATCGAATTTTGGCCTAAGCCAAAATTCGAAATAGTTCATATTTGGGTTCTAGAAAAAATTATTCTTTACCTGAAACGGAAGCCTAAAGTCACAACGATATTACTCACAATATTGTTATTATCAACGTTTTGAACAGGCGCTTCAAAAGTGCGGTAAGGCAGATAAGTTTCCCTGGATAATGTGTTTTTATAAGCAACATCCAGATAAACTACGCGTCCACGAACACCACCTCCCAGGCTAAAGGCCGTTCTTACCGTGTTGTCACCATCGATGGCGGATTGATTGAATTCCAATCCGCCCCTCAATCGAAAGATTTCCATGGCTACTTCCCCACCCACCCTGATGTTAAGCGCTGATGTCAGGTTTTGGGCGATCAGCTGGTTGGCATCTCTTTCGAGATCGATAAAGCGATCGTAAATCAGTTCGGATTTTGAATAGTCGAGGTATTCCAGATCCGCGGAGATCAACCCTTTTTTGCCAATGATATAAGCACCACTGCCGATAAACCGCCATGGGGAGCGGAGGGAATAGGTAAATACACCATCAGGAGATTCTGCGTATCCTTGATTAGGCGTTTCGGAAAGTGTATAATTATAGGTCATGGAGCTGTAATAATTATCCGTCAACTCATAAAGGGTTGGTGTATGTATGGCGAGCCCCAGACGAACGGCCTGGTTCATGCGGTAAATCATACCGAGTTTAAGGTTGATCCCGCCGCCGGTAGTGTTCAGGTATTCAGTGTATTCCAGGTCGTCAAAAGTAGGGACATTGCCGATGTCGCCTTCTCCATGATCGACTTCGCGGTAGATCTTTTCTTGCGTAAAGCTAACAATTGGCAAGCCCATGGTCATCCCGATCATTATCTTTTCGTCCACATTGGCAGCCATACCTACGACGACCTCTTTTATGCTTCCCCTGGTTTGAACTACCTGCTCTTTGGTGGTCAGTGCATTGGGAGATTGATCGAAATCGCTGTCATAAAATCCATCCTGGGGATCATCAAAAAGCGCTAGCGCATCAAAGGCAACGCCGGATTCAAATTCATCAAACCCGTTACCACTATTGGCCAGTTCCTGGAATCGATTGACGATAGACCCCTGGGATTCAGCTTCAAAATAAAAGTTGCGGTTGAAATCGGCCAACTGGTTCATGCCAATTCCAAAATTGAAAGTGGCTATCTTCTGACCCGGACGAAACATGGTACGTACCAGTCCAATATTATGGAAATTGAATTTGTTATTGGTCTCTCGCCAGGTCACATTGGAAACTTCATTGGTCAACAATGAGTTGACTTCGTTTTTCGTCATGCCGGGGGTAAGTTCAAATACGGATTTTCTGAACCACGCAAGACCGGCCGGGTTGGTACTCATCACTGAAAAGTCGGCACCTAAAGCACCCATCGCTCCACCCATACCCATAGACCGGGCAGTTCCTATCTGTGAATATTGTGAATACCGTACAGCGTCTGTTTCGTTTTGTGCATGAGTGTGAATGGCCGTTAACATCAATAACAGCAGAGGGAGTAATAGTTTATGTATATTCATTTCTTTATATTTTATACTTGATCTGAAGGGTTGTTGGTTGGGTCAATAAAATAGGGTGACCACCTGTGACAACACAACGACCACCCCATTTTGACTAATACACATTAGTTATTTCTTAGTTTCTTCCGGAGCGGCTGCTGCTGCTTCTGGAAGAACTGCTTCTGCTACCTGAACTGCTTCTGGAAGATGAGCTGCTCCTTGAGGGCGAACTGCTTCTTGCACTGCTGCTGCTCCTGGAAGGCGAACTGCTTCTCATTCCACTACTGCCGCTGCTGCTCCTGGAAGGGGAGCTGCTTCTCATTCCACTACTACCGCTGCTGCTTCTGGAAGGGGAGCTGCTTCTGGCCCTGCTGCCGCTGCTGCTTCTGGAAGGAGAGCTGCTTCTGGCTCTGCTACTGCTGTTACTCCTTGAAGGAGCGGCAGAACTGTTGCTGCGGTTCCTGCTGGAAGAAGGGCGGGTAGAGGTATTCCTTCTTGGAGAAGGACTGGTAGCTCTGGACGAATTATTACTTCTCTGAGGCGTCCTGGTAGCAGAAGGTGTAGTATTGCTTCGGCTCGGATTGTCATAAGAAGGTGCTGTATTGCCTGAGCGAATTCTTCCCTGTGAAGGGGTCTCTGTACGAGGCGCAGGTTTTGCGTTCGTAGCAGGACTGTTATCGGGAGTATCGCTTTGTTTTATACGCTGCTGCCGTGAAGGAGTCGTACTCGGACTTGTTGTATTCCTGGCAGGTTCTTTAACTCTTGTATCCTGTGGTTTGGCAGGAGCAGTATTGGTCCTGCTGGCAGGTTCTCTTGTATCACGGGTACTTCTGATATCTCCGGAGTTGGCGGAACGTTCTGGTTCTGAAGTACGTGCTCTTGTTCTTTCCACATCAGGGCTGGTACTTCTGACCTCACCATTATTCGCGTTAACCGGTGCATTGTTGCCGATAGATCGGACGTTGGTTCTGGGTGCAAGCGTACTGCCATTGGTTCTCGGACCATAGTAGGTTCCGTTACCATCATTGTAAAGGTTGTTGGTTACGTTTACAGTATTATAGGTAAATCCATTTCCCCAGCCGGGTGGACAGTAAACACTGGAGCCATAAAAGCCATTATTCCAGCCGTTGTTCCAGCCCCAGCCATTATTCCAGCCGTTATTCCAGCCGTTGTTCCAGCCCCAGCCATTGTTGAAGTTATACCAGGAATTATATTGAATCCATGGACGGCTGTAACCCCATCCGAAACCACCCCATGCACCCCAGTTATTCCAGCTGTTCCAGCGGTTCCATCTTCTCCAGCTTCGCCAGTCTCTGCGCCATCCGCGGTAAGTGTAAAAATCATCATAGATCAATACCGTATTGAAACCAGGTGTCCAGAAAGGGTCGTAAAAAGCTACATCTACATAACAAGGATCGAAATAATCAAATCCGTAGTATGGTCTGTTAAAACGACGGATTCTTGAAGAGTAATAATAGTCATAATGGTCGTCATCATAGTACTCGTCATACTCAAAATCCATATCGTCCTCATAATAATCATTGCTCGCATAGGAGTCGTCCTCATAGCTATTGTCATTGTCATAGCTATAATTGTAGGACTCCCTGTTGGCATCCGGATCATAGTAGAGATCGTCGTACTGGGCCATCAGACCGGTTGACCCAAGCAACGCCCAAACGAAAGTGAGCAAAAAGGTTAATCTTCTATTTTTCATAATGCTATTGTATTATTTGTAATTACTGTGGTTCTCTTACAGCTTACAAGCCGTAATTTATTACATTTGTGGCTCATTTTTAGTTAAAAAGAGTTTAAAGTGCCTTTTGGTTGAGTTAAAATTCTTTGTTTAAGAACTTTAACTATTGTTAAGACTATTTCATTTTCAATAAGTTACACCATTTGGGGCACTTTTTCAAGCAGTTTTGTGTTAAAAAGCGTTAAAAGGATCATGTCAAAAGAAATTACAAGCAGAAGCGAAGATTACGCACAGTGGTACATCGACATTGTAAAAAAAGCCAAACTGGCTGAAAATTCAGCAGTGCGCGGATGTATGGTGATTCGCCCTTACGGTTTTGCCATCTGGGAGAATATGCGTGATCAACTGGACAGAATGTTTAAGGAAACGGGTCATGTGAATGCCTATTTCCCCTTGTTTATTCCAAAAAGCTTTTTGAGTAAGGAAGCAGAGCACGTAGAAGGTTTTGCCAAAGAATGTGCTGTGGTGACCCATCACCGGCTGATGAATGATCCTAATGGCTCGGGCGTGATCGTTGATCCAAGTGCCAAATTGGAAGAAGAACTGATCATCCGCCCTACTTCAGAAACCATCATTTGGAATACATATCGCGATTGGATCAAGTCTTACCGCGATTTGCCTTTGCTGATCAATCAGTGGGCCAATGTAGTCCGTTGGGAGATGAGGACGCGGTTGTTTTTGAGAACAGCAGAATTTCTCTGGCAGGAAGGCCATACGGCTCATGCTACCAAAGAAGAAGCGATTGAAGAAACGATAAAGATGCAGGGCGTTTATGCCCAGTTCGCGGAGGAGTATATGGCGATGCCAGTGATTAAAGGTATAAAATCTGCCAATGAAAGATTTGCCGGAGCAGAGGAGACCTATACCATAGAAGCCTTGATGCAGGATGGCAAAGCGCTCCAGTCGGGTACATCACACTTCCTGGGACAGAACTTTGCGAAAGCATTTGATGTAAAATTCCTCAACCAGGATAATACAGAAGAATTGGTATGGGCTACTTCCTGGGGATTGTCTACCCGTATGATGGGCGCCCTGATCATGACACACTCTGATGACCAGGGGTTGGTATTGCCACCAAAACTGGCACCAGTGCAGGTAGTCATTGTACCTATTCCCAAGCCAAATCCTGAGATCAACGAGGTGGCCGATAAAATCGTGGCCGAACTCAAAGCCAAAGGCATTCGTGTAGAGGTTGATATGGATGATAAAAAACGCCCGGGCTTTAAATTTGCGGAGCATGAATTGCGCGGAGTGCCTGTACGTCTTGGAATTGGAAAACGCGATCTTGAAAACGGCGTGGTTGAAGTGGCCAGGAGAGATACTAAAGAAAAGTCTTCACAACCTTTGGAGGGTATTGTGGATCACATTGAAGGCCTTTTGGAGGATATTCAAAACAATCTCTATAACCGGGCCTTCAAATATCGTGAAGAACATACTACCTCGGTAGATACCTTTGAAGAATTCAAGGATGTTTTGGAAAATAAAGGCGGATTCATCTCAGCTCACTGGGATGGCACCACCGAAACAGAATTGAAAATCAAGGAACTTACCAAAGCTACCATTCGCTGCATCCCTAATGATGTGGAAATGGAGGATGGTAAATGTATTCTGACAGGCAAACCTTCCAGGTGCAGGGTATTGTTTGCCAAAGCATATTAGAACAGTTGGCAGCATTTATTAATTGTTTTGGTAAAGAAATAAATAGGGTCTAACTTCAGGTTAGGCCCTATTTTCGTTTACCCTTTTGGTTTCCTCAAACAAAACAATTTGAAACTAGAAATTGCACAAAAAGCTGATTTTCCCACCTTTTTTGAAAAATATGTCGAAAAAAGCCCTTAAAATTGTCACGTTTGCCATTCTTGTGGCTTATATATATGGGCCAGATTAACTGGCAAAGCTCAAATTACAAATTCCAATGTTCAAGGGAGTCCCCCTGAAAAACAGATTATTTCCATGTTAGTAAAAACCTTTGCAAGTGCTGTTCAGGGTGTTGATGCCAGAACCATTACCGTAGAAGTGAATACCGGTGGTTTTGTCGCTGCAGGGAAACAGTTTTACCACCTCGTCGGTCTGCCGGACAATGCTGTCAAAGAAGGATTTTCCCGTATTGAGGCGGCCATCAATAATGTCGGTTATCAAATGAAACGGTTGAAGACAGTCGTCAATCTCGCTCCGGCCGACATTCGGAAAGAAGGCTCCGCATACGATCTGCCCATAGCCATGGGTATTCTTGCCGGCACCGGACAGATCAACGGGGAGAAACTGGATCAATATGTATTGATGGGGGAGTTGTCCCTGGATGGCAGTCTTCGTCCGATCAAAGGGGCATTGCCGATTTCTGTTCAGGCGAGGCGGGAAAAATTCAAGGGTTTTATTTTGCCGAAACAAAACGCCCGGGAGGCGGCTATCGTCAATGATGTGGAAGTGTACGGTGTAGAAAGTTTAAAAGATGCAGCACATTTTATCAACGGGGATCTTGAACTCAAACCTGTTGAGGTAAATACCCGGGAAGAGTTTTTTGACAATCAGAATAATTACGAAGTTGATTTTGCGGATGTGAAAGGTCAGGAAAACATTAAACGCGCCCTCGAAATTTCAGCAGCCGGTGGGCATAACGCAGTGCTCATCGGCCCACCCGGAGCCGGAAAGACGATGCTGGCCCGTCGCTTTCCCACCATTTTGCCACCCCTCAATTTGTATGAGTCTCTGGAAACGACCAAGATTCATTCAGTAGCGGGTTTGTTGCCCCAAAATGCTGCGTTGGTTACGATTCGTCCCTTCCGGGCACCGCACCATACCATCAGTGATGTTGCCCTGGTGGGGGGAGGTTCCAATCCGCATCCGGGAGAGATTTCCCTGGCTCACAATGGCGTACTTTTTCTCGATGAATTGCCGGAGTTTCAACGATCAGTACTGGAAGTCCTGAGGCAACCGATGGAAGAACGGCGCGTAACCATTTCAAGGGCAAGAGTCACCGTTGATTTTCCGGCTAATTTCATGCTCATCGCTTCGATGAATCCCTGTCCCTGCGGCTACCACAACCACCCAGAGAAAGATTGCGTATGTAGCCCGCAGGTCGTGGGTCGCTACCTCAACAAAATATCAGGCCCCTTGCTTGATCGTATCGACCTGCATGTGGAGGTGACTCCGGTAAGTTTCGACGAACTGGCCAGCATGGAACGTCCCTCGGAAGACAGCAAAACAATTCTGGAACGGGTACTCAAAGCCCGTGAGATGCAGGAGGAACGTTTTAAGGACCTCCCAAACATCTTTAGCAATGCTCAGATGCCGAGCCGTATGGTGCGTGAGGTGTGCCAGATCGATGCCGCCGGGCAGATACTGATCAAAAAGGCGATGGAGAAACTACAACTTTCCGCTCGTGCTTACGATCGTATTCTGAAAGTAGCCCGAACAGCTGCTGATCTGAACGGTAAGGAGAAGGTGGAAATCGGTCATTTGGCGGAAGCGATACATTTCCGGAGTCTGGATAGAGAAAGTTGGGTCGCGTAGCCGTCGAACCTGTCTTCCGGCCAGGCAAGATTTATTCGACCTGTACAGATAAAATTACTCCCCTAAAATCGCTCAAGTAAACGCTTTAAAAAAGTAAATTGGTAACAGATCATTGAGCTCATCGCGATCGGTGAGCTGTTTCTGGGGCTGGCAAAAAAGAAATTTTATCCGGAAAACCAGCTCACTGATCAATTCACGTTGTTCATCGCTCAGCGATCTTTGTCGTTTTAAGTTTTTATGTCTCAAAAAAAATGGCTTTGTTTGTCCAAATTCGTTTTCTGTACAGGTGGAATTTATTCGACCGGCTTTTGCCAGATTGAAAAAGATTGAAAAAGATCGATAAAGATTGAAATAGTAAAATCAAATCATATCCTTCTGCCAAAGGTCCGCTCCCGGCACAATTTAGGATGTCGCCTTCGCTCCAAGTCCTCAGTATCAAATTGCTGTAGGGATTGGGTTTAGGGTTTTCAGTGTGAGAAATTATACTTGAAGTTTTTGTCCAAAAAATAACGGACGAAGGACATAATAAATGTTTCGTGTCCAAAAAAGTGGTATTTTTGGACACAACTTACCAGATTTGCCCCTGTAATACCTGTTTCTGGGGCATTAAAGAATAAACCTGATGAAAAAGTCAATTAGTTTTATTTCATTATTTTTCTTTGTAAGTACCTTGTTTCTTTGCTGTCGTGAAGACTGTGATGATCCGACAAATTTACTTTGTCCAAATTATGACCCATGTGCTTCTGTTTTTCCGGCAGATGCATCGTTCGTGGTGCTCGACTCCATTACGCCTACATGGGCTGATACAAGTATCGGTTTTATTTGCGATACATTCGGTACGGGCTCAACCATTTACTTTAAGGCATTGAATAAAAAAATCGGAACAACCTATGAGTGGAAAGTGGGAACGGATGCCAGAACATGGACGGAACCGGAATTTAACCTTATTTTTAGTGATTTCGAAGGTTCCGTAACGGTTCGTTTGGTAACAACTGCTCTTGATAACCACAGTTGTCTCGAAGATAGTGAATTGCAGGACACCTCATACCAGACTTTTGATGTACTTCCCAATGAGTTGCCGTATGGAGCAATATTTGGAAAGTTTAAAGGAACAGATACTTTGAATCCTGATGAGGAGTATGAGTTAACCGTTTTAAAAGAAGGTCAGGATTATCATCATTCTTATCGTTTATTTGGATTACCTATTCCCTGCGATTATCCAATTGGCCTTAAAATTGGAACCGGGCATGACTGGTTCGTTTCCATGCACGTGTATAGCGATAATCCTTGCAGGAATGCCGTAATTATAGGTCGTTTACAGGAAAATAACAATAATATTCTCCATGTAGATTATTATTATAATGACGATGATGGGAATCGTTTGCATTATGTTTTCGAGGGTGAACGGATGTAGTTAAGAACGCATTTTATTTGCATATTGAGATTGACCCAAAAGAACTGCTTCAGGAGGACTTTTTGGGTCAGCCTCTTTTTGGTTTCATAATAGTTTATTTCACTTTTTTGCCTGTTCCTGAGAGATTATTGCTTAAACTTCTGTAAACTAAAAACTTGATCTTTTATCAATAAACCCCTGAATTTTAATTAATGTCGTTTCTCCAGGTTTTCTCTTACCCAATTCAATCACCCTCAAATTCGAAGCATCACACCCAATCATTTGAGCCACTTCCTTTTGTGTTTTACCACTTACGAGCCTTGCATAAAATAACTGTTTGTGTAGAGGAATACCTTCAAATGAAAAAAGGAAAATAACCCAGAAAAGAGATGATCCTTTTTGCCAAATTAGCAGAAGGTTGATTACGATTTAGTTCCCAACAAGTAACAGAATCGGTAGTAACTCCTATGAGGTCGGCTACTTCTGACTGGAATAAGTTTTTATCAAGCCGCACCTTCCGAAAATGATCTCCCAAAGTGTTCAATTCATTTGGATAGGCCGGATTCACTGGCCTTGTTGCTTTTAAACAAAAGTAACAACTATGCAACGCAACCCTGCCCTTGTGGATACCACAACCACCCAGAGAAAGATTGCGTCTGCAGCCCCCAGGTCGTAAGCCGCTATCTAAATAAAATATCCGGTCCTCTGCTAGATCGTATTGATCTTCATGTGGAAGTCACCCCCGTAAGTTTCGACGAACTGGCCAGCATGGAACGCCCAGAAGTGGACAGTAAAACCATTCTTGAAAGAGTCCTCAAGGCTCGCGAGATGCAGGCGGAACGTTTCAAGGATCTTCCAAACATCTTTCAGCAATGCACAGATGCCGAGCCGTATGGTACGCGAGGTTTGCCAGATCGATGCCGCCGGGCAGATATTGATCAAAAAGGCGATGGAAAAACTACAACTTTCCGCTCGTGCTTACGACCGGATTCTTAAAGTCGCTCGTACTGCTGCTGATTTGAACGGCAAGGAAAAGGTCGAGATTGGGCACCTGGCGGAAGCGATACATTTTCGGAGTTTGGATGAGAAATTGGGTTGGGTAGCGTTGAAAATTGATATTCGTAAATGTGTGACTTCGAAGATTGCGAGGTCGACAAAGATTGGATCGGAAAATCGCACGTAGCGCTGACTTTAGCGACACCTTGTGCACCTCCTGATACAAGATCTGGGATGTCGCCCCGACCTTGATAATTATTGCAACTCACTTCTGAATCACCACCTTCTCAGAATGTCGGCCATTGACCAAAACCACATAAATTCCTTTAGGTAAATGGTCAATATTAACTTTATACGCAAAAGAATTAGGCTCATTTTGATAAACAAGCCTGCCCAATCCATCATAAATACGGATATCATTGATAGACAATTGATTTTCCTGTCCCAAATAGACCTCAAAATATGTTTCAGCTGGATTCGGAGATACTTTAAGCAAAGGAGAATCAAAAATTACTTCATCAACCCCAATGATCCCGCAGGCCGCTTCCACTTCAGCCCTTGAGTTGCAGCCGGGAGCATTGTTCACTATTTCCACTTCATTTTCTTCTTCTGAGAAATTTTGCAGAAAATTACAGATACTCACCGCCTCGCATACAGGGAGGTTGAGGTTGTCTTTGATGAAAACGGAAGTAAAATGGGCAGTATCAACGGCAAAACCAAGCAATGAAGCAAGTGATGAATTGTTTTGGATAAGTAGACTTCCTATTGTATCTAATAGAGAGAGAGAAGTAATATCACTCAAATTCTGATTTTCCTTTAAAACAAGCCACGATTCAATCTGAAACAGATTGTGAAGTCCACCTAGATTCTCCAAAGAAGGGCTGCTGAATATTCCTAGGGAATGAAGATTTTCAATGTCCTGCAAGGGAGCTAATGAGGATAGTATTTCGTTGCCATAGAAGGTAATCGAACGGACATCTTCACCCGTGACCCCATCGAAAGCGCTTAACCCGGTCAGGTTATCATTAACATAAATACTGATTCCTTCTGAAAAATCAGGTAAGCTCGTTATATCAGTCAGGTTCTCATTGGATACAATTCCCAAACTCTCTACAGAAGCGAGGCTGTCCAGCCCGTTTAAGGTTACAAGGCCGTTATTCTTTTCAATATACACCTGCCTTATCATGCCCCCCGGTTTTAAACCATCAGCACTTGTTAGCGCATCATTGTCAACCACATGAAGCTCATCAATGAAGGCCTGGTTTTGCAATCCATCCAGATCAGGCAAAGCATTATTGTTTTCTATCCTAAGATCGTACAGGTTTGTGATAGCTCCCAGCCCTTCCAGACTTTGCAAAGCATCATTACCTTCAATAACTACATCCCATAGATCATCATACATTTGACCAGGGTCTTCAGGAATGGCTTCTGCATAGGTAATTCCTTCCAGGCCATGCAAGTCCAGCAGGTTATCATTGTCTACAATAATCAAGGGGCTTGCCCATAAAGAAAATACACCCTCGATATTTTGGAGACCTGTTAAATGAAGCAGGGCATCGTTATTTTCGATAATGAAATAATCCAGCATGCCTGAAATTCCGGACAATTGGCTTATATCTGTCAGGGAAGGATTGTCCAGAATCCAAAGCTCACTAACCGTTGTATTAATATTTTCCAACCCGGACAGGCTGGTAAGCGAATTAAGGCTAGATAAATGCAACATGGTAATACTTGTCAGAAAGTGGAGACTTTCCAGAGAAGAAACAGAAGCCCCGGTTATCGTCAACCTGTGAATTTCCGAACAATTCGGATACATCGTTGCAAAAGCTTCTACCTCTATCTGACCGGATAAATAAATATTCAGGTTATCCGGGCATTGCGCCTTTCCGGCTAAAATGGCTAGGAATAATATCCATACTGAAAGTAAGATTTTTCTTTTCATGATTTTTGGATTTTGTAATGAAGCCCTTTGTACAGGATAAAAATCGATAATAATTTCCTGGGAAAAACCTCCGAGGTTTTCCTTGCCAGAAAAGGCAAAATTACCGGAAGTTATTCTCAAAACGGTAAATGAAACCTCGGAGGTTTTTCCGCACAATTATTGCTTGACAACTTTCCCAATCCACCGATCATTCACCACAATAACATAAATTCCCGGTAGCCAGTTGTCTGCAGTCAAGGAAACGGATGGCTGTGGAGAATATTTCTTTTCAAAAACAACCCGGCCCGAAAGATCATAAACATGCACATGCTCAATACCCGGTGAGTCGTCATTTTCAGAAGCTGTCTTATTCAGACTAACTGTAAAGTAACTGTTTGCAGGGTTAGGACTAATGGAAAGTCCAATATTTTCCTCCGGCGGGATCAAAATCGTCGTTATGCTATCACAAAAGGCTGGATCAAGACAACCCCATTCGTCTAATTTCAGGAGCCAACCTCGCTGAGGATTATCTTCGTATGAAGAGAATGACTGTGAGAGGCCGCAGGCTACGAGACTATGATCTTCCGTTTCAGCAGCATCTGCCAATTCGCTATATCGGTTGGAGGTGGAAATGATCTTTCGTTCCCAGTCTATGACGCCGTTTTCGTCAAATTTCACCAACCAGCCTTTTTGTCGCCATACGTCAGTAGTCTGAAAGGTATCCCCAACGGCGCCTATTGCAATGAATTTGTCATCGTATGTCTTCAGAAGGCTGTTAAAACGAGTAATAGTTGTTCTATGTCCAAGGATCAGATCCCACTCCTTTGTCAAGTTGCTATCCAATTTACAAATATATCCTTGGTACAGGGGATTTTCGGCTTCGCTAAGCTCCTTAAAATACCTTGACACGAAAACGAACCCACCGTCTGGCGTTTTAATTATTTTTTTTGGAGAATAAGTTTTTAAAGTTTCATTTATCCATTCTGAAAGAGTATCTCCGTCTTGGTTTGTCTTAAATATTGCAGAGCGACTGCCTTCTTGATTTGTAATACGTAATCCTATTAAATATGTACTATCTGTCTCAATCGCAAAACAACCAGGAATATAATAGGCTAATGAACTTTCGTACTCTCTTTCCCAAAGAACGTTTCCCTCACTATCTGAATAAATAAGTACTGAGGATATGGGAAATCCTTCCGGATATCCAGATTCTTGTCTGTTTGCCAAAAATAATAAATCATTATTAGCGAGAATAATTCCACTAATAAAACGGTAGGCATAGCTGTTTTCTGAAGGAGGGTATATCTTTATCCAATCAACAGAGGAATGTTGATCTATCATTGATGCAAAACCGAAATCATCAGCAAAATAATCTCCAGCACCACCAACTACGAGCAATTTATTTTCTTTTTGATAAATTGATCTTCCATAATAGGGCAAATAATTTATTAAAGAATCTGCATGTTCAAGTAACATACCCACTCTTTCTCCATTTTGGTCAAATTTCGTGAGCATTAATTTAGTTGGATAGGGATTAACAGGGATTGCTCCTCTTCCAATTGTTATGACGGTATCACCTTTTGTTAACACGTTTGCAAAGTCCATGGCTGCCATTTCAAATATGTAACGCTTATTATAGGTTTGACCAGCTAATTTGAAACAGTGCAAAAAAGAAATAATAATAATACTTGAAAAAATAAAAAAAATACGCATAACTTATATTTCAGGGAATGCTGTAGAGGAAAACTTCCTCTACAGCAATTAATTGAGTTGTTAATGATGTACTACAAAAGGAATAAGTTTTTGTCTTCCATTTTGATTGGTATAAACAGCATAATAAACCCCCATCAACCAATTACTCGTATTGAGGGTGAATTCTTCTTGCTGGTCATCTATTATTCCTTCAAAGTAGATTTTTCCAACGGAATCCACTACTTTTATGCTTCCTGAATTCCCATAAATGGATGGGGAGTTGTAATTAATTGTCAGGTTGTTATCAACAGGATTAGGGAAAAGACTGACTTCTGCTTTTTCAAGTACCTGTTCTTTTTTATCCTTGCTGTCTGAAACAAATTCTTGTTTCCCTTGAGCCCGCATCAAGGCGCCGCCTGAACCTCCAGCAGGAACATTAAACTCAGTATCATACTCTATCCCATAAAAAAACGATAGAATATTCCTTGCTTTGATTTGAGCAATGCCTGGCACTCCTTCCGCTATTCCTCTCAAAACATTCAATTCGGATTCATCTAACTGGGATTCATTTCTGTTCTGAGTATTGGCCTGATCCAACAAAGAATAAAAATCCAGTAAATGATCGTAATCGATTTGACCTTCCGGGGTAAAGTTGAATTTACCTCCCAACAAGTTCAGTTCCTGCATAGCCAGGTTTTTGTCTCCTTTACTATATTCAAAATCGATTTGGTCCATATTACCCAAAAACTCTTCATGATAATTCAGGCGATCTTTGAAGTCACTAAAATTGTCAACTCCTGATTCTTCAAATAATAAAGTCCTGATATAAGAAGCATTGTTGAAATCCTTGGCTGCACTGTGATAAGATATTTTTTGCTTCGAGTATTCCTCTCGGATAAATTTGACATGCTTTCCTCCAGGTTTTGAATACTCGCTTCATCCAATAACTGATTATCTTTAACGGTTTGCAATATTTCGGTTTGACGCATTACTTCCGGATTTGCATCTAAAATATCAAAAAGATCTTGTCCTGTGAATTTATCACCTGAAATTACGGCTTCAAGTATAGTTGATGACAAAAAGGAGAGGCTTGTAATAATTTATCTTTCAAAATTTGGTCGTTTTGACCGGAAGAGGCGATCAATTGCAATACTTCCGATTCGCCTTCAAAATTCATTCTATCTTTCCACTCTTGCATTTTGGTTTCCCATTCAAGTTTTTCATTGTTGAACTCATGCGTCAACTGCTCTTTTGTCTTTTCAATAAGCTTGGAAGAGCATCCATTTTCCAGCATATTAATGCTAGAAGCTGAAATTGCGACAAATTTTGGTTCAGGTGTAGAATACTCAGGTTTTTGATTAATCCCACTGCCATAAACATATGAAATATCTCCCACGGCGTGATTATAGAAACTACTTTCCGCACCTAATCCTGCATTTATATCATTAGTAAAACTATTTCCTGCGGATTTTCCGGGATCTACATCATTACCAGGAACAAAATGATATTCTCGAAGGCCGCTACCAAAATCGGAAACAATATCTCCATGTGCGGAAGTATATTGTTTATTACAAAAATAGGCAAGACCGGTCACTTCAAGGTTCTCATCTTCAGGAAGGACATTATTATTTCCATTTGCCCAATTGGATATGAACATATCAGAAAACCTGTTATTGTAGATTTCGTTATTGTCTTTTCCAGTATTTTCCATAAAAGTACCAACGGTTATAGGGAGATTAGCATTTGAGCTTTTTCCGAATCGGTTTTCTTCAATCCTGAACTTGGTCCCATTGTAATTCACAATACCTATGCTAAAAGACTCTGAAAAATCCGGAGAATAACCGATATTGAAAATATTCCTGGTAATGGTAAAGTAATTCACACCCTCATTCCAGATACCATATTGGCAATTGATGAAAAAAGTATTGTCAACTTTGTAGGTTTTCACAGATTTAGCTCCTTTGGCATTAATAGCCTTGAAAAGGTTTTCAAAAGAACTTGGAGAGGATTCGCAACAGGGATCATCATACGTGCATATTCCTCCACACCCAACATAAAAACTTGCATCCTCAGAGATGATTCCTACCCCTAACTTTTGAACAGTATTTGCATCTGGGCTTATATTAGAAAAATCACATGCTTTTATTTTAATATTGTCAACACCCCACATGGTCATAAAAGCAGTTGGGTTTTAACCGTAGGGCAATGATTCATCGGTAACAAAGGTGCAATTTTCGAAATAACTCCTGTTGCCAGAAATAATACCTGGATTGCCAGGCATGAAATTCTGGTATTTTAAAAATTCTACAGCTCTTTTATTGTTCCTGAATTTTGAATCAGTAGCCTGAACTATTCCTCCTGTATAATTTTGTTGCCAGTCTCCATCTTTACCTAATTTGACAGCATTCCGGGCGTATTCAATGGTTGATTTATTTCTCACAATCAATTTACCTTGTTGAAGAGGATATGCATTTTGAGAATTTGTGGCTTTGCCCCAAACTCTGATGCCTTGCCAAAACTTCCCACAGGTACTGGTAAGCCTGCTACGATCGACAATCATGGTCGCTCCCGGTTCGATTATTATTTTCACATCTTCGGAAATGCCAATAACTGTTTCTTCTACGCCACCAATTATTTCCAATGTCGTTCCTGAAGCGATACGCAAATCAGAAGTTAGTTTTCTATCCGTATCCCATACAATGCTACCTCCGTTGGCGTTTAATACTTGTTCTTTTCCGTCCAAAAGATCCACCTTCCATAGACCTCTGCCTTGGGTGGCTACCACCAATTTTTTGTCGCAGTAATTAATATCCATATCTGCGACCATGCACCCCGGACCTCCATTCCCATAATAGGCCCAGTCTGCCATGTTGGCATCTTTATAAAAAACACCAAAATCAGTTCCTATATACAACCTGTCTTCTGTGTCTTTTTGATAGACTATTGCCGTTACAGGAATATTTGGAAGACACCCGGAAACATTTTCCCAATGTGCGCCGCCATTTTCTGTTTTAAAAACTTTGCGGCCATCTGCAAATCTGGCAAGACTTACCCAAATCCTGTCTTCGTTTTCAGGGTCTATAGCAATTCCTGAGATTGGTGCAGGTAAATTATAAACAGTTTTCAAATTATTTGAAATATCTGTAATTGGGTTGGATGAGGCTGCCCTGTCGTATTTGTAGATTCCTCCAGCGTTTCCATACTCGTTGAGTGTGTAAAAAATCAAATCATTATTTCTTTCTGGTATGGCGATACTTGACAATCTTACTCCATCAGGAACGAGAAGATCCCAATTTGTATTAACCCAAGCATTTGTTAACCGAGCCAATCCTGTTGTTGCTGCAAACAATTCGCCTGGGTCATTAGGGTTTAGGTAAATTGGAAAAATCCACTCCTTTGTCAATGGGTTTTGGGCATTTGGGTTTATATATGGTGGAGGGTCTATATCAGTTCCTCCACTTGTATCATCTCCAGAGGCATCTAATGTTGTTCGCCGTAAACTATTCTGAAACATTTGAATAATCTGAGTGAAATTAGTTGGATTAATGATGCAATCTCCATTATCCCCACCAGGAGCTGTTTCAAACCAATTCCCATCATTATAGAAATTGATACTTCCGTCTTGCGCACCAGTGAAAATAAAGTCGCCATTTTGTTCCGTGATTCCCAATCCATAATAATTGGAATTAGCCATTCCCTCACCTGTAATATCTATCCAATATTTTTCCAGGACACCATTTTGGTTTAATCTATCCTCGAGTCGGGAGATTCCGCCATCGGTTCCGACGTAAACAGTATATCCCGGGGCTATTGTTGAGGGAGTAACGGCTCCTGGATCTTGCTTATATACCACAAGGGTTCGTACATCAACATGGTTTTCACTTGTCACCATGTTCGGAGAATTTTCAATAGTTGCTCCAAAATCTGTTGACCAATCCACATGTCGACCTCCTCCTGAAAAACCTCTTTCAAAAAAAATGACATCCGAATTATCCGGTGCTAGTACGAAAGAATTTTGCCAGGGATCTCCAATAAATTCTTCTCCTTGCGAGAATGTCCCATTCGGTAATTTCCGATATAAATAGTTAATACGTTGGGTTGTAATACCCCCATTTTGATTACAATTGGAAGCTCTGAAGTACTTAACCAAAACGACCAAGTGTCCTTGCAGATTTATATCCAAGGTAATCATTTTGAGGTATGGATTCGTAATGTTTGGACAATTAACTGCGTATTGTGGAGCAACAAGGGCGGCTGGTGGAACGGTTAAAGGCTCCTCAACTGCTACCTCGGCACCACTCCCGTCATTAACATTTTTATATAACCCTTCCCTGTAAGCAAACCAAACAGTGCCATTCGCCTCTATTTCAATATCTGTAAAAATATTAACCCCTCCCTGAATAGGGTGTTGAACATTATCCGTATAAATATCAGTGACATTGGTTACCCCTCCAATTTCTGTGTACTTTTTTATTACATTTGGCGCTGCCAGATAAATTGTGGTATTATTTACTTCACTGTCAGGGGTAATAGCCATCGCTGAAACTCTACCATCGAATCAGTAGGCAGGGCTATATCCGGTAATGGCCCAGGTTTCACCTCCATCAACGGATTTTATGATGCCGAGTCCAAAGCCATGACCAAAATTCCATGCTCCGAAGGCACTGTAAGTTGCCGCATATACGATATCGGGGTTTCGAGGGTGCCTAATAATCCGGGAAGCACCGGTAATTGAAAAACCATCATCATCTGTGGTATTATACCATTCAACACCTCCATTAGTTTCCTATGCATTGATTGTTTTCCAAATCCCTCCATTTATTCCTCCTGCTAAAATAATGTTCGGATCTTGAGGATGGACGCTAATAGCATCAATTCTGCCTTGATTCTGTCTTGAAGCTCCATCAGAATTAAAAGGGCCAAGATTTTTCCAATATATGTGACCATCTTCTTCCGAATCACAAAGATTAAAACCGTTATTGATGAATTCCGCCATTGCCTTGCTTGCTCCTTTAAATCCTCCGTTGTTATCCACGCGTGGCCTCCAGAAATGTGCCCACCGGTAAAATTGATTTTCATCACTTCCTTCATCAAAAGAACCGGATGGATTTTGAGTTTCAAAATAAGCCACCATTTTATCGTAGATGGCTTGAAAGGTGGTGTCCTCAGGCTCAAGTACCGGCCCGTTTTGTTGTTGAGCAAAAATGCTGTTGAAAAACAACATTTGTGCAATAATAAATAATGAGAGCATCAAAAAACGTTTCATAAGTAATTTTTATGTGGTTAAAAAATATGGAATTCTTTGCAGGGAATCATTACTGTACAAGAGGAACATTCCTTTTGCCAGAATTGATATTTGGAAGAAAAAAGGATGGAAATAAAGAAGAATGGTAAGGGTGTTTCCATTTGTATTTAGTTTGGTTTTTCCAAATATAGTTCTTTTTTTTTTTACAAATCCTAAACTTTAACACTAAGTGGATTGGGGCAAATATCTTAAAGAGGTGAGTCTGATTTTGAGTAATATGTAATCTTCATTGTATCAATAAAATCCTGAATTTTAATCAAAGTCATTTCTCCCGGTTTTCTCCGACCCAACTCAATCATCCTCAAATTCGAAGCATCGCACTTAATTATTTCAGCCACTTCCTTTTGAGTTTTACCACTTACCTGCCTTGCATAAAACAACTGTTTGTGTAGAGGAGCACCTTCAAACGAAAAAGGGAAATATCCCAGAAAAGAAATGATCCTTTTCGCTAATTTTGCAGAAGGTTGATTCCTGATTTAACTCCCAGCATGTAACGGTATCAGTAGTAACTCCGAGGAGTTTTGCCACGTCTGACTGTAATAAGTTTTTATCAAGTCTTTCCTTCCGAAGATGATCCCCCAAAGTATTCAATTCCTCTGGATAATCCGGATTTACTGGTTTTTTGGCTAAAAAGGAAAAGTAACAACTATGCAACGCAACCTTGCCCTTGTGGATACCACAACCACCCCGACAAAGACTGCGTATGCAGCCCGCAAGTCGTCAGTCGTTACCTCAATAAAATATCCGGCCCGTTACTCGACCGCATCGACCTGCACGTTGAGGTCACGCCCGTAAGTTTCGACGAACTGGCCAGTATGGAGCGCCCTTCCGAAGACAGCAAAACCATCCTGGAACGCGTCCTTAAAGCCCGCGAGATGCAGGCGGAGCGCTTCAAAGACCTGCCAAACATCTACAGCAATGCGCAGATGCCGAGCCGTATGGTGCGTGAGGTGTGCCAGATAGATGCGGCCGGGCAAATGCTGGTGAAAAAGGCGATGGAGAAGTTGCAACTCTCGGCTCGTGCTTATGACCGCATACTGAAAGTAGCCCGAACGGCGGCTGATCTAAATGGCAAAGAGAAGGTGGAGATTGGTCATTTGGCGGAGGCAATACATTTTTTTTTTCGGAGTTTGGATCGGGAGAGTTGGGTTGGGTAGCGTCGACTTTAGTCGGCGAGCTATTTTCTTTGACACAAAGTAACTCCATATGCTATACCACTTAGGCTTGTGCAAAGGTATTGTCTTTTAATCTCCCAAAATTAAAACATCCCCACTCAAAAAGTCTCTGGTAGTGTTGGAATACTCAAGCTCAACTTGCCATACATATACACCTCTCTCCAATAATTGTTCCTTAAAACGACCATCCCAGCCTTCACTGGCATCATTTGTATAAATATCAGACTTTGTGAAAACCAAATCTCCCCAACGATTGAAAATTTGCCATTTTTTTATCAAAACAGGGTGCTTAGTTTGGATGAAAAACACGTCATTGATGCCGTCATTGTTGGGGCTAAAAACATTTGGAATAAAAACGGGTCGATCAACCAGAATGAACTTCGAGTCAGAAGTATAACATCCGGCTTCATTTTTTACAGTTAGTTCAATGGTCGTATTTCCTTCAGGGGCAATTTCAATTATAGGGCAGTCGGAACATGTCAACGAATCAGGTATTTGCCAGGCAAAAGTAGTAATGGGAGTGATTGAATTGATAATTGCCTGAATTTCTAAAATATCTCCATAGGTAATTTCTTCACTTTCTCCGAGGTCAACGGATAAGTTAGAAGGTAATACTTCAAAATTGGCAGAATCTGATTTGCAACCGGCTGTCACTGTAACAGAATAATTTCCCGGTTCTGAAATTTCCAATGAACTGTCAGTTGAGCCTGTGTTCCATAAAAATGCTAACCCGGGTACTCCGGGTAAGGGATCAAGAATAATAATAGAATCGGAACATAATTCAAATTGCTCCCCGGATAAATTTATTTCAAAAGGTTCAATATAAAGAGGTGTAGGATCATTTCTCTCCCCTGTAAAAGGATAATCTGATGGTATTACAGAAACTGGATTATTGCCCGAAGTTAAATCGACATTGGAAAGCTGTGCCTGGTTTAAGTAAAGGCCATTGCCGCCTTCCGGAACCAACACTTTGGCAACGATACTGTCAATTCCATAAGGAATATTCATGTCGCTAATACTTAATTCGTTAGTTCCGATGCCGCTAATATTTCCACCATAAGGATTGCGCAGTATTTCCAACACTTGGAATCCGCTTGGCAAGCTGTCTCTAAAATTAACGGCTTCTTGCAGATCTTTAGCCAGGTTACTTATTTTAAAAATGTAATTGACTTCGGAACAGGGGTAAACAGTATCTCGGGAAACGGTCTTTTGCATGCTGAGGGTGTAAGGGCAGGAACAAATATCCCCTACATAAAAACTCATGGCACCTGGCTTATGCTCTACAGAACCGGTGTTTTTATTTATTTTTATCATTAAGTGGTAATTGACTGCCCAAAGGTTTCCAAAGGTGTCAAAAAACGGGCTTATTCCTCCAAGGTATTCAGAATGTGGCAGAAAACTCATATCGTCAATCTGAGGTGTAAAAATGTCTACAAAAAGCAACCTTCCTCCTAAATTCTGTGTTAATTGATCAGGTGTGTGCGTGTATAAAGAATCAGAAATTGGATCGAAAGTTAAGTCAAAGATTGAATAAGGGCTTTCACCAATTTGAGATTCTAAAGGAAGCAAACTTAAAGAGAAATCTGGTGTATTTAAATCTATTTTAGCGATTGCAGCTGAAGGGGTATTTGGAACAGGAAACGATTGTTTTGAGATTAGGAAAATAAATGTTCCATCTTTTGTAATTTCACCGCCTGCGTACGCTCCCCATTCTGAAGTGTCAATATCCAAGATTATCAGAAATTCGGCCTCCCCGTTATTATCTATTCTTATTAATGCATATGAATCATTTTCCAAGGTTACTCCATAAATGAAATTGTCTTTAGGGTTGTACCCTAAAGCAATCACATTTTGAGTCCCTAAAAATCCAGACAACTCTGTTTGAAATATTTGTCCACCTGGCCAATTAAAATATAACCTTGATAATTTATTGCTATTTGATTCTATAAAATAAACACCTCCATCACAGACAAAAGGCTCCTGTGCATAAATAGAATTAACAAAAAAGAGGCAAGACAGAGTTAGGGAGATACTAATTAGTTTCATCTGTTTAAAATTTTTCTGCGGTTAAATTTGCAGATAAATTTCTGCACAGATGTAACCGCTTCGCTCTCCCATGATATTTTTTAATCATATCCTTGTGTGAAATATTTGATTAATAAATATCATGGTCGTTTCATTTTGATTTTTGCTTTATATGAAGAACTGAAAATTTACGGAAATATTTTGTTAAATATTTTGCCGCCGACTTCAGTCGGCAGGCTTTTTTTCCGACAAGGCATCGCCTTGTGAAAATTACCTTAAAGTTTTGCCTTAGATTGGGTGAATGGGGGGCAAGGCGAAACCTTGTCGGAGAGGAGCTGATCTGATGTCCGAAGCACACCTCCTAAAAATAAAAAATCGATTGTGAAATCTTCTGGCTTCAATTCAATACGCTTATCTCAGGTCGTCACCGATTAATAGACAGCCTTTTGTATTTATCGGTTCCTTATCTTTATAAGTCCTGACGCACGAGTTTACCTGACCAAAGGGAGGGAGGCTGCAAGTCCTGATAGCATATTCCGTTTAATCCCAAACTCCCAAGCGATCGCACTTTTTTATTTATTTGTCGATATGCTTAAGAAATCAGGTTTTTATCAGCGGGAAAATTTCCGTCAACGAAATGTCTGTTTTGCCTGAGGAGGGACAGTATATATTTGGCTTCTGCTTCCTGTATGGATTCACCAAACCGGATCGTCTTTAAACCATAATCAAATTTAATCTTTCCCTGGTTGAAGAAGCCGGAATAATTGGTTCTGCCTCCACCGAAAAGGCTGGTATTATAGTTTTGGTCAATGCTGAAGTTGCTAATGTCCTTGATTAGGTACTGTTTATGACTGCCTATAGTAGCGCAGTTTTGCGAAGGTTGAAGCGCGCCTCTTCGATCGAAAGAATTTCTTTCCCAAATAATTGCCATATTATGGAGTAAATTATAAATGCCCCGGCAAAGGTCCATCCAAGGGTCCAGAAAAGCAGGAAAAAGTCAATATCTGAAGGACTATCAGCCTTGATGACTTCACTAATGGTAGATTTTTCTCCCATGAACCAGCCTCCAAGCCAGACACTGTAAAAAATGATAACGAACCAGTTTCTTCTGGCTGGAATAGACACTTCCAGCCTTCCATTCAGGTTGGTAATAGTCGATTTTCCTGCGGATGGGGATTCAATCATTGTGGAATATATTTTTGAAAATGTAAGGACCTTTCTCGAAGATGTTCAACCTTCCGGTCAAATTTAATATCTAAAAATCCATTTTAATTTATTTTACGATAAAACAAACGATTTTTTCGGCTTAGGGTAATTATCGGCTATTTCAATGGGAATGAAATATTTATAAATTTGCAGCTCAAAATTTTTCAAATAACTAAAATACACCCAATGAAAAAATTGACTTTTACACTTTTTCTGTTTGTTTTAAATAAGTCAGATACCTTTAGATCAACGGTTATTTTTATCACACCTCAACTCCAAACACGTAATCTCCGGCCGCATGCCCAACCTTCCCGGGAAACCCAACCAACCCAGGCCGTGATTGACATAGAGGTATTGTTGCCCTGTCTGATACAATCCTGACCAATGTTCGTATTTATACTTAATGGGGCTCCATTGCCGGTTTTTCAGCTTGATGCCGGCCTGCATGCCGTGCGTATGCCCCGAAAGGGTGAGCGCAATATCTGTATCATGAATGACTTCTTCTTTCCAGTGTGTAGGGTCGTGGGATAGCAGTATCCTGAAAGGGATGTTTTTTACTGCAGCTAAGGTTTTGTCCAGATCTCCGTATTGTTTGAAAGGAGGATGCCCCCAGTTTTCCACCCCGGCTATGGCAATTTTTTGACTTCCTTTTTCTATGACGACCGATTCGTTAAGCAATAGTTTGAAATCAATTTTTTTGAAAAAATATTTGATCAATTCCAAATTGCTTTGTTTTTTTTCCGGAGAATCCCATTCCGAGTAATCGCCGTAGTCGTGATTGCCCAGTACGGCGTATTTTCCCTCTTTAGCAGATAATTTACGCAAAGTATTTTCCCATCCCTTCAATTCCCATGCGAAATTGTTAACCAGGTCGCCGGTGAAGAATATATAATCTGCCTCCAGGTGGTTGATGAGCCTGATGGCCCGGTCCAGGACGTGGTATTTGTAATTAAAACTCCCCAAATGAAGGTCTGAGATGTGGACTACTTTCAGGCCATCAAACGCTTGAGGAAGATTTTCAAATTCGATCGTTAAATGTTTTACCTGGAAAAGATATAACGTCCTGAAAATACCATGAACGATAACAAAAAACGGGAAGAAGCCGGCAAAAACTCCCGCCAAAGGGACAAATATCCGTGATTCCTGTTCTGTTAAGGCGACGTTGGTAAAATATAGAATCGTGATGACAACAACAAAAATGATTTTGGGGATGATAGAAGAGACTGTCAGCCCATACAGGGAAGTGATCAGCAGGTATTTACGTCTGGAAGGAATGCGGTCCAGCCTGATTTTTAGCAATAAAATGGCTGTAATCAGTCCTGCAGTGAATACCCAGAATGCGATTATAATGCCCTGCTGAATAAAAATGGGAAAGGAACGGATAATGTCCTTAAGCCAGATAAAAGCAAGGGCGTCAACAATGAAAATGCCGACGCATAAAAGTATGATGGTATGCAATGGGAATGAGCGCATCATAATAATCACAATCCGGCTGACCGGGCTTCTTTTTTTAGTCTTCTTTTATCTCTAAGAGCCCAGTAAATCCCTTTGACACCGGACACCCAGTTGTCGTACATGAAAATGAGTATGATCTCTTCGATGGTTTCCAGTAACCCTAAAATGACCATCAGATAAAACAACCAGTATTGCGGCCCCAGGAATAACAACCAAAGTATGAACACTCCCTGAACGATGGCCGATAGTTTCGCCAGGATAGTGTGGAAAGCAGTGGCTTTCCTGTATTTCCAAAAAGCGATAAACATTTGGATGATGTAGGGGATGAATACGAGCAGAATAAGCAAGTAATTCGCTTTAATAAACTCAAATTCAAAAAACAATAAGCCAATGACGGCTACCGAAAAATTAACCTGATCGCCAAAGGAGTCCAGTTGAGACCCTCGAGGGCTGGTTATTTTCAGCCTTCTTGCAATAAACCCGTCAAGCATGTCCGTGCAATAGGCGATGAGCAACAACCAGGTGAAAAGTATCCTTTCATCCAGCCAGATAAGGACGAGCAGTATCGGAGCCAGAGCTATCCTGGAAAAGGATATCCAGTCGGCGATGTTATAGTTCCTGAATGTCAGCATAACCTACGTTTTTGAGGTGAAACAGATTTGTCCGGTCAACGCAGGTTTTTTTCGGGGGATAAAAAAACTTAACTTTAATAATAATGGTTTTTTGACTTAAAAGCCAGTTTTTGGCCTTTAATTTATTAATAATTGGAGTGCTAAATGGTTGAATTTGTTTTCAGGTAAACCTTGTTTCTCGCCAGTTCACTGAGACTGAAGATCGGTTTCGGGAGTTCAAGGGGGGCTTAAGGTGTCATTTTGCTCACCGGGACTGGTACTAAAACGGTAGTCTCTCCTTCGACAAGGTGTCGCCTTGTGCGAAAGGCAAAACCTTGAATAATTGCTGCCCACTGGTACGGGTACTGTTTACCGGTACGACCACTACTTCCTTGATTCCTCAAAATTGAATACCTTTGGATTCGTTTTGAAAAAGTAAGATTGACCCGGGAAAAGATCAATCTCGGTCAACCTTCTACAATCTTAATCAATCTCTTTACACATGAAAATAATCTCCTATAACGTCAACGGTATTCGCGCAGCCCTCAATAAAGGATTTGTCGATTGGGTGACTGCCAATGATTTTGATGTGATTTGTATTCAGGAAACAAAAGCACAACCGGAACAGGTAGATGTTTCCGCCCTCAATGAACTCGGATATAAAGATTATTGGCATTCGGCCGAGAAAAAAGGATATAGCGGACTGGCTATTTTCTCCAAAATCGAACCGGACCTGGTGGTGGAAGGTTGTGGCATAGACAAATATGATCGGGAAGGTCGCGTATTGAGAGCAGATTTTGGGGAGGTGACCTTGATTAATTCCTACTTTCCTTCCGGAACTTCAGGGGATGAAAGGCAGGCGTTTAAAATGCAGTATCTGGATGATATCTTCGAATGGGTACACGATCTATTAAAAGAGCGCTCTAAAATGATCCTTGTCGGGGATTATAACATCGCACATCAGGAGATCGATATTCATGACCCTGTTCGCAATAAGAAAAATTCCGGTTTCCTTCCGGAAGAAAGGGAATGGATGACCAAATGGTTTGACAATGGATTTACCGATGCTTTCAGGCACCTCAACCCTGACCAGGTGCAATACAGCTGGTGGACCTACCGTGCCAATGCCAGAGCCAATAACAAAGGATGGCGCATCGATTATCAGTCCGTAACCAACAATCTGAAGGATAAACTGAAAGCATCTCAACAGTTGACAGATGTAGTGCATTCGGATCATTGTCCGGTATTTTTAGAAATTGATGTTTAGAGAAGATTGGCAGCGCAGCGACATCCGCGAGGGCGTAGAAAGAGATCGAGGGAAATTGAAAGCCGGAGAAAAAAACTTGATGGTATGATCGAAATAAAAACGGGTGACATCAGGACCGCAGTTATGCTTTCCCGGCAGTTGCCGGAGTTTGTGGAGCCTGCGGGGGAGGAGGAATACCATGGAAGACTTGAGGGAAAAAGAAAAGACATCAGCCAACCGAATTCTATTAAAAAAGGTTCTTTAGTGTACACTTTTTACTTATTTTGCCTGTTGTTAGGAAATAACGAACAACATCAATGTTAAACACAAAACCAGATATGCGTATTTACTCCACACTTTTAGCGCTTTTTCTATTCACAGGAACAGTAGTCGCCCAGGACTTTTCTTTTGGATTCAAAGCCGGACTGAATTTCTCCAAAATCGACGGGCCTTCTGAAATGGATAGTAACGGGAGCAGTCTTGAAGAAATAGATTTTACCCGGGGCTTCCAGTTTGGGCCGATCTTTAATTTGAAGTTCAATGACTTTTTTGGCGTTCGTGCAGAATTGTTGTATTCGCAAAAAGGAGTAGATTACAGTTACAACGGACAATCATTCTGGATCTTTTATCCGGAGGTAGGGGATCCGTTCTATCATACTGGCGGTAACCGGAATACGAAGCTATTTATCACCAATTCGTATATCGACCTTCCCATAACGGCGGTGGTTCGCTGGAAACGACTGGAGGTGTCTGCGGGAGTAAGTGCCGGTATTTTGTTGACCTCTAAAGCTTTGGGTGAAGTGACTTATACAGGGCCCAATATTGATCCGTTCACGATTGCTCTTGAGTATAATTTCGCCAGGGATGAACCTACTACAGATCCCGGACCGGATCCTATGGTTAAGAGTGTTACAGGCCAGACGATGTTAATTCCCAATCAGGTGGGCGCTTATTACGGTTCTTTTGGCCGCGATGATAAATTGTACAACGCCTTTGATTTTGGGTTGAATGCCGGCATGGCCGTTTACCTGAGTAAGGGATTGTTTTTAGGTGTGCGTATGAATTATGGTTTATTGGATGTTACCAGGGAAGCCCAGGATTTTAATGCTACTTTTCTGACAGAGGATAATGAATTTATCACCAAAAATGATGAGGATAAAAATGTGAGTATCCAGGCAAGTATAGGTTTTTTAGTTTTTAGCCCTTTTGGAAGGAAATCTGATGCGAAAACAAATTGTCAAAAAAATGTCAAATTTCGCCATCTTGGCTTTCACTTTGTGGTAATCTTTTACATTTGTTCCTGTTCAGAATTTTAAAGCAGTATTGATGTAATGAAAAACTGGAAAAAGGATTATGAAAATAAACTAAAAAAAAGTTCTTCAATCCTTTTTTTTTATACGATAGTTGTATAAATTTGCATCACAACAACGAAGATAATTTTATCTAAGATAGTTTTCATTTGGTTTTTTGGGGTTATACAAGAGGCGTTCGTTTCACGAATGCCTCCTTTTTTTTATAGCTTTTCCTTTCCTTTTTTTGAGTTTCTCAAATCAGTTATGTGGAAGATCGCATCCAAAAATGGAGGTTAATTCTGGGGTCCAAATCGGACCCTAAGGGCGCTGTAGGCCTGTCAGATAATTTGCTGGAAATGGATGCTGTCCTGGAAGCCTTATACGATAGTGACCGCAAAGGGGGCCTGGGCAATTCCAATCCCAGGATCAACAGATGGTTGGGGGATATCCGCAAATATTTTCCTTCTCCCGTGGTGCAATTGATGCAGCGGGATGCTTTGGAGCGTTTGGATCTCAAACAAATGTTGCTGGAACCGGAATTGCTTGAAACGGTTATTCCTGATGTAAATCTGGTGGCCACTATTTTATCCTTAAACAAAGCCATGCCCGATCACTCCCGGGAAACGGCCAGGATGGTGGTCAGAAAGGTTGTAGAAGAACTGGAGGCCCGGTTGCACAACCCTGTTCGCCAGGCAGTATCAGGCAGTTTGAATCGATCCATTCGGAATTTCAGACCAAAATGGAATGAGATAAACTGGAATGCGACCATCAGGTCCAATCTGAAACATTACCAGGAAAAATACCAAACCATTATCCCGGAAAGACTCATAGGCTATGGCCGTAAGGGGCATGAATTGCGGCATGTCGTAATAGTTCAGGATTCCAGTGGATCGATGAGTTCGTCTTTGGTGTATGCTTCTGTTATGGCGGCAGTATTAGCCTCTATCCGCACGCTGAAGACCAATATGATTGCCTTTGACACACAAGTTGTGGACCTGACTGCTCATTTGAATGATCCGGTTGACTTGTTGTTCGCTGTAGAATTGGGTGGGGGAACCGATATTCACAAGGCTCTTTCTTATGCGGAGACATTGGTAATAAAACCTGAAGATACCATTCTTATACTCATCAGTGATTTATTTGAAGGAGGGAACAGGGAACAGATGTTGAAAAAAGTGGCTCAACTGAAGCACAGCGGCGTACAGATCATCAGTCTTTTGGCATTGAGTGACGATGGAGCGCCTGCTTATGACCGGGAAGTTGCTGAAAAGCTGGCCGCAATGGATATTCACGCTTTTGCCTGTACACCGGATAAATTCCCCGATGTTATTGCGGGGGCTATTAAAAAACAATAAATGTCGATTGGCTTACCTGGGCCAGAATCTGATGTTGGCAACCGGTGCATCAGGACCAAAAAAATCCACTGCCCTTTGGTTGGCATCTTTTTCGACTTTCAAATTGTGGTGATTTCGCGGGTTAAAGGTTGCGCTCCATAAGCTCGGAAATCCTACACCAAAGTAAAACTTCCAAAAACCCATCTGTCGATATTGCAGGAAATGACCATACTCATGTTGCTTTAAAGCATGAGACACTCCCGGGGAAACAAAAATTCCGAATGGTGGAATACAGATGCCCATACCTGCTTTCAGCCACCTTGTTTCTATGATGGAAATACCCGGAAAATCGCGTTTTGTCATGGTTTTGATCGGATAATATCGGGGTTTAAAATACAATAAATTTAAAAAATTGTAGTTTCGCTTCATGAACTTTGTGCTTTTGGGGAGGTTGTTATTATTCTGAAAGCATATTTTTTAACATTAAAAAAGAATAACATTAATGAAGACATTTCTCTCTTTTTGTTTTGCAATGATTTTAGCCACTGTTACCATGGCGCAAGCTTCACCTGTAGGTATTTGGAAAACTATTGATGATGAAACAGGTAAAGCCAAATCTCATGTAGAGATCTATAAAAAAGACGGTAAGTATTATGGAAAAGTCACCAAACTATTGCTCAAACCTGCAGATACTGTTTGCGAAAAGTGTACAGGCGACTTGAAAGATAAGCCTGTAGTGGGCATGGTTATTTTAAAAGATCTCAAACCATACAAATATTACTGGAAATCAGGAACCATCCTCGATCCGGCCAATGGAAGTACTTATGGTTGCAGCATGTGGTTTGAAGATGGTCAGGAAGATGAACTCCAGGTAAGAGGCAAACACTGGACTGGCATATTCAGAACACAAACGTGGTACAGAATTAAAAGCTAGGCCGTAACTTTTCGCTCTCAGAAAACGGAGTAATGAAAAAGCGATCTTTTGGCTTAGGCCAAAATTTGGAATTTTTCGTGTAAATACCTGAAAAACAAATAGTTAAATAACAATTCCGACATCAACCTCTGAAAAATAAATCATACCTTTTTAATTTTCAAAAATTAGGGATGACTCATGTTTGTGCCCCTAGAAATCAAAGCCCATGGAGACATGATACCTGGGTTTCAGCTGAGCCTTGGTTTCATATCCCCAACCATAATCAAAGCGGAGGAAGTGACCGAAAATAACGGACCTGACTCCCGCGCCGTAACCGGCAACGATGGGGTCGCGATAATATTTGACCCTGACCACAACCGGAGCATTGGGTTGATCCTCCGGGAAGTAACTTATGTTGAGTGGATTTTCATCACTTAAAGGACTCTCCCCTGTCCAGGCCGTACCTACATCAAAAAATCCAATCAGCTGTAGGTTTTGTAAAAATGGCGATTTAACTCTTGGAGCAATATATTTGACTATCGGCACTCTCAATTCAGCATTGGCCAATAGGAAAGAATTACCATTGCGGATGTTACGGGTAAACCCGCGAAGGTTGGTAGCCGGCGTTTGGTAGGCAAATGATTCACCTGACGGAATGGGGATCGTGTTGTTGAAAACATTGATCAGCTCACCATCAGCTCCGCCAAGAATAAAGAGAATCTTATCCTGACCAAAGGAAGTCGCCCCAGCTATCCGAAATGCCAGGATGGAGTGCTTGTCCAGTCTTTGATAATGCCTGAAGTCCACTCCTGCAACGGTCATAAACCCTTCGGTGAAGCCTATTTTGACACCGGTATCCACGTCTACATTAAACCGCTTGACCAATTCTGTAAAGACTTTGTACCGGGTACCGTTTTTGATATTGACGGCCACATCCAGGGTATTGTCAAAAACGTATTCCAGTTTGACACTGGCTCTTTGTTCATTGAGAATTTCCCTGTTCAGCGTTGGGCGTTCTGAGGCGAAATAGGAAGACCTGTCCTTGCGCAGCATAAAGGTAGCCCGCACACTTCTGAATATATCAAAAGGATAACTCATTCGGTATTGCCCGAGCAGGATATTGTATTCTCTTTTCGCCGGCACACTTACACTGGCAGCATCATCAGGAAGTCTGACATTTTTTCTGTAAACGGCGTATTGTTTGTCGATCCTTTTTTTCTTGTCATTAAAAACGGCAAAGAACTCGGTGCCGTTGAAAGCAGTAGGTACCCGTACGCCCAAGTCAAACTGGTAATCTTCCAGCAAATCCTTAAAATTGGTTTTAAGCAATAGTCCTGCTGGGGGGAAATTGAAACCATCGGGGTTGGCACCGAAACTTTCAAGGCCTTCAAAAAGGAGGCTGTTGTCCATTTGGGTCGTCACATAATCGGTGCGGAATTGTGGCCGGTAAGGTTTGATCTTTCCCGGTCGGATTTTATGAACGGATCTCGTTGTGCTTTTGGTATAGGCTGGGATTCGCCCGGAGGTTTGTCCTTCGATATAAATGGTTGCGGGAATAGTTACCGGTTGTTCCTGTTGCTGTTGAGGCGTTTGGGGAGCGGCAGGTACTTCTGTTAAAACGGGTGCTACAGATTCATCATCATCAAATTCGCTTTGAAACAGATAATTGTCGATGTCCACTTTTTCTGCTTTGGGTTTCGTATCTGTTTTGGGCTTATCGGGGACCGGAACTTCTTCCACTACTTCCAGTACCGTTTTGGTAGGTTGCTGACTGGATATCATGTTGGCCCGGGTTTGGGTTCCGGAAATTTTCCGGTAAATGGTTGGGCCCGCTGTTTCGGTCTGCAGTGGATCGATCGGGTTTAAAAATAACCTCGTTTTATGTTTGAGTTGAACAACATCCAGCAGAGTATTTACTCTCGGAGCTATTTGGTACTCAAGGATATTTCTTGCGTAATTGGTATGCAAATGGCTGATGGCTCTTTTTTTGATCACCGGAAATATGGCAATGCTGTCAATAGTAGTTGAATCAATTGCTGCAAGCACAGAATCTGCATGCAATGTTATTTCGGATCCGTCTGTAAAAGTAATGACTTGTTCGTAATGGTGAATGTAATCTTCCAGATAAGCCATTGCCCTGTTTTTAATACCATTCTCATCCGTAATATAAGCAAACCAGGTGGTATCTATGGCCGACGGTTTCCGTTCACTGATCTGAGGGGTATTGGTTACCCTGACTAGTTCCTGCGACCTTTTATCCAGGTCATAATAAAACACATCAAAGGTGTTGATCGGGAGTATGGTGTCATGTTTCAGGTATTGGATCGTTGAGTCTGGTCTGTTGGATACAAACAGCAGGCCGCGGCGGTTATCAGTTTTAGTGAAAACGGCATCGAGGTCGTCATAAAAATCCCTGGTGATGCGATCGGACTGCCTGGATTTGGTATTGTACAGAAAGATGTCCGAATTGCCGTCTACTGATCCTGATAAAACCAGGGTGAACGGGTTGACATAATCCAAACTATAGATTCTTTGATAACCCGGAGCAATAGGTTCGTCTGTTTTTTTCTCGGTCAGTATGTTGTATGAATGAAAGCGTGCAATATCTCTTTTTTCATAAATAATGCCCAGCTCCTGAGCATTGGGACTCCATTGTATCAGCGGGTAATTGTAATCCGTTGCCTGGAATGCATTGCGGCTTCCTTCTTTCAGGATGGCCTTTCGGTCGCCGGTGGCGATATCCTGGATATAAACCTTGTATTTGCCAATTTCATTTTGGACGTATGCTATCTTCTTGCCATCAGGGCTTAAGCTGACGTTGTAAATGGGCAACTGCCGCTTGTTTTTGATGGTCACTTCTTTGCCGGAAAAAACCTGTCGGGCTTCTTTATCTTCATTATAACGTTTCTGAAAATACGCTTCCCATTTTTTGAGTACAAAAGGGAACGGGGTTCCCAGAACAGCTCTGAATCCTTCTTCCTCGCTGCGGTTAATCCGGGTAAGGTACAAGAGGTTGGACAAGGTAGATCGGCCGTAATTTGCATCGAGATAATACCAGAGCGACTGTCCGGCAAGCCTTGGATTCGCTTCCGCAAATTTTTCAAACCCGTCAAAGTCTTCATCCAATATGACATCGCGCATCTGGTCGTCAAGTTCGGTACTCCAGGGCTTGGCAGTAAACGCCACCAGGCCTTGTTTGAACCATGCAGGAAGATTGAGGGCAATAGCATTTTGGACGATCTCCTGTAATGTTGACCCAAACAACATCGCTTCGAGATAAACCGATGCAATACCTTCACGCACCTGTTCCCTCAAATGGTTATGGTCACCATCGAAGTAAACGAAAATTTTGTTGCCCAGAATTTTCGTTTGCCCCGTACGGTTGGAAAAAACCTCCTCTGTTCCAATATTACTCTGTTTGAGATCGGTGAGATCAACATAGACAATGATCTCTACTTTGTTGTTGATGTGGTGATCCAGCGCATTTTGGATTTCGCGGAAATCATATTCCGCTATTTGAGCCACCATTCGGCCAATGGTTCTTGATTTGCCATACCAGTAAGTGATGAAGTTTTCGCTTTCGTATTGCGACCATTGTTCAAAATCGTCATGAAACTGCACTCGATTTTTTCCAAAAGACACTTCTGTATTTTGGGCATTTAACAGACCGAAGGTTAATAATAGTCCAATAAGGGCTAGAAAATTTTTCATAAACTTTATATTTGTGCGCTGGAGGAGCGCCTTCAATTTATCAAAATTTCGTGACAATTGCTAATAATTAACGCATGGCAGATGTATTGAGTTTAACATTTAA
Source organism: uncultured Bacteroidota bacterium (assembly GCA_942492125.1). Lineage (GTDB taxonomy): Bacteria > Bacteroidota > Bacteroidia > Chitinophagales > Saprospiraceae > BCD1. Next base: position 12,846 of record CALODM010000031.1, on the reverse strand, counting down.
TGCTTTTCAGGAAAATACTTATGTTGTTTATGATGAAACGGGGGAGTGTATCATCTTCGATCCGGGTAATTCAAATGCCGGGGAAGATCAGCGTCTGGCCGCTGCTATTGCGGGAGCCGGACTAACACCTGTAAAGCTTATCAACACCCATTGTCATCTCGACCACGTTTTTGGTAATCGTTATGTTGCAGAAACCTATAAACTTGCCCTCGGTATACACGAAGGGGAATTACCCCTTCTGGAAGCAGCACCCCAGATTTCGGAAGCCTATGGTTGGCCAAAACCGGAACCTTCCCCGACCCCGGGTTATTTCATTGAGCAGGGTGATACGATTACCTTTGGGAATACTGTCCTGTTGGCACTATTTACCCCCGGGCACTCTCCGGCAAGCCTTTGTTTTTATTGCGAAAAAGATGCCTTTGTGATTGCCGGTGATGTTTTGTTTTACGGCAGCATCGGCCGGACAGATCTGCCGGGAGGAGATTATGATACACTTATCAACAGTGTGAAAAAACAGCTTTTTACTTTACCGGATAATGTGAAAGTGTGGCCGGGGCACGGACCTGGTACGACCATCGGTTTTGAAAAGCAGAACAACCCGTTTTTTCAAGGTTAGGTATTTCATTTTTTGGAATACGTCCTTCAAATCCCGGGAAATTCCTTTATCACAATCAGTCTTCCTCCAGAAATGTCAGGATGGTATTAAAAAACTCCTCTGGCTGGTCTGCATGTAACCAATGGCCGGCTTTGTCAATGGTCTGTAACTGAGCGGATGGGAAATACTCAAGGATTTCCAGCATGTCTTCATCCTGGATGTAGGTGGATTGTGCACCCCGGATGAATAAGGTTTTCCCTTCAAAGACCTCTTTTCCCAGGTCGAATTTCAGGATGTTTTTATAGTATTTGTACAGAATCGGCAAATTCATTTTCCATTCGTATCGATGGGTTATTTTGTTGCGGTTGACATTCTTCAGCAAGAATTGCCTGATGGCCCAGGAGTCGATACTTTTTGTCAAAATTTCATCGACTTCCTGTCGGTTGGAAACAGTGGTAAGGTCGATGGAGAGCAGGGCGTTGAAGATTTGGCTATGGGTATCCGGATAAGCTTTCGGAGCGATATCTGCTACGATCAGTTTGTCTACCATTTCCGGATATTCGGTAGCAAAGCGCATGACGGTTTTTCCGCCCATGGAATGTCCGAGCAGATTGGCTTTATAGATCCATTTGGAAGCCATGAAATCATGAAGATCTTCTGCCAGACAAGTATAGCCGTGTTTTTCAGTATGTGGGGATTTGCCGTGATTGCGTTGATCTACGATAAAAACGGTAAAGTGTTCGCTTAATCTTCTGGCCATGGTTTGCCAGTTATCGAGGGTGCCAAACAAGCCGTGGAGGATGATCAGGGGATCGCCATGACCAAATTCTTTATAATTGAGTTCTATCACAGTAAATTTTTAACGAATGATCAAAATAACAGTCTGGATTTTATGCGCACAAATGTAACAATCTTACAACCCAGATAGATTAATAGACATGTTGTAATTTTTCAATGATAGAAATATTACTGCAGGAATGGCGGGGGCTGTAGTCTGGAGATCGCAATCGTAAACGGCTCTCCTGTTTTGGTATTCTACTTGTTGGAAAGTAATTGAGTTGCTGTTTCAGAGCCTTTGGAGGCAGCTTCCTGCCAGTCTTTTCTAAATCCTTTCATGCCCCCTTTTTTTCTTGAAATACCTCTGTTCACCAGCAATTCGAGTTCAGAAACATTTCCCTTGCCTTCTTCGATTTCCATTGCCGCAGAAAAAGCTGCTTCCGCCTCTTTAAAACGTTCCAGTTCCATGAGGCATTTGCCCAGACTAAAAAATACCTTCTTTCGCCAGGGGAAATTTTTATTGTCTGGTGTGAATCGTCTTTTGGAAAAAAGAGTCAACTCCTTGACGGCACCTTCAAAATCCTTGAGTTGGATCATGGAGTCTGCTTTCAGGCGACGGGCATGCCAGTAAATATTCTGGAGAGGCATGGCTCTTTTGATGGCATGATCAAAGTCTTCAATGGCTTCTTTATAGTTTTTTGTTGCCATTTTCACCAGGCCCCTGCCAAGGTAGGGTTTGGGAACGGCTTCGTTAAATTTAATACTTTTGGTGTAATCGTATAGCGCGTCCTGGTAGTTTTCAAGGCTGAAGTTGACAAAGCCCCTGCGCTCGTAAGCAACTGCGTGTTTTTCAAATTTGGAGATCGCACGGGTCAAGGCCTCAAAAGCCTGTTCCATAGTCTCTTCTTTTTCAGCCAGCTTCCGGCCTTTCAGGAATTCTTTAACGGCTGTTTTATCACTAAGCGGCTCTATGTAGTGACGGTCAATGAGTTTCCCGTCGAGCATCATCCATGCCTTGATGTCTCCGGCAATGGCGTATTCAGCAACGGCGTTGAGCAGGTTGATGGTGTTTTGCCATTTTTTCTTGGGAGCAAGCGTGATAAATCTGGGGATATCCAGGCAGAGTTTTTCTTCATTAAAGACATCTTCAGCAAGCAACAAAACTTCTGTTTTATAATAATTTTCCATGCGGTGGTCATACAATTTGAGCACCTTATCAAAGCTTCTGCTGTTGCCGAAATCGAGACGACCTGTGAAGATCGTTTTAAAATTGTCCTGCATATCCTGCTTTTTTTGTCCCTTAAAATCAGGAACAAAATTTATATATAAAAATTGTTTTCCAAAGAATTGTTAATGTCGCCTCAAGGCAGGGATTATAATCGATCGCAGCTGTGGAATTCATGCACACAGCTATGCGTATATTTCAAAAAATGAAAATTTCGATGGTTATGATCTTGGTTAAAATGATGCATCAAACTCAACCTGCACCCGAAAAATGATCATTTTATCCGCGGGGCACCTGTAAAAACACCGAGTAAATTTAATCACCTCGATGTAACTACCAAAGTTAAAGGATTTTTTTCAAACGAACAAACAATTACAGCCAAACCTTTGTGCCTTCGGTGCAATTAGTGCAAATGTCAATTTTATTTCGCCCTTTCAGGATTTTTTTTCGAAAAATATTGTATGATTCTCCCTGCCAGACATTTTTAAAATTTTGTTCTGAGATACTTCCAAGTTGATGTTGGGCATCTTTGTCAAAACAACAGGGGACCACTTTCCCGTCCCAGGTGATGACACAGGAGTGCCATAGCTTCCAGCAGTGATTGAGTAGTTTATTCTTTATTTGGTAGGTCCCGTCTGTTTGCTTTTTGTACCTGGAGTATATTTCGTTTTCCGGAATAAGCGGGTGACCATTGTGGTAATCATAAATCTGAGCCGATTTAAATTTCACCTCATCAACACCAAGTGATTTGGCCAATGCTTTTATTTCTTCTGTTTGATGTTCATTCGGTTTTACTACCAGAAACTGAAAAATGACGTGTGGGGTGGAAGCACCCAGGGCTTTTTTCCATTGGATGATATTTTTGGTGCCTTCCAATACTTTGTTAAGTTTGCCGGCTTTCCGGTAATTTTCATAGACCTCCTGGGTAGTGCCATCAATGGAGATGATCAGTCTGTCAAGCCCGGAAGTCACCGTCTTTTTGGCATTTTCATCATTGAGGAAATGGGCATTGGTGCTGGTAATGGTATAAATCCCTTTCTGGGAAGCATGCTTGACCATATCCAGGAAGTCTTTGTTGAGGTAGGGTTCTCCCTGGAAGTAGAATATGAGGAATAACAAGTCTTTTTCCAGTTGGTCGATAATGTCTTTAAACAGCGGTTTTTGCAGATTCCCCGTTGGACGCATAAAAGATCGTAATCCACTGGGGCATTCCGGGCATCTTAAATTACAGGCGGTTGTGGGTTCAATGGAAACGGTCATAGGCAATCCCCACTGAACAGCCCTGCCTGTCAGCCTGGAAAGATAATAAGACGATATTATTTTCAAAACATTGAACGCCCTGGAGAACGTTAGTTTCGAAACGAAATTTTTGGTGTCGGTAATGTTCATAAAGACAATAGGCCTTCTGCGAAGGAAGTTAATGCAAGGTAAAGATAGTTCAGAAAAGGAACAAAATTGAGGGGGCAAAGGTTGGAAAGAAAGAACAAAGAGGCTTACAGGCATAAAAACATGAGTTATCCCGAATTTTTCTATTTAATGAAATGAATTGAAATACTTGATTATTAAATACTGATGATGAAGGTATTGCGAGTTACAGGTTTTATCTCGCAAATCGCAACCAAAAATCATAATTCAATGCAATGGAAATCAATCGATTATAAAAATTATCGAAAATTCGGGATTACTCATGTTTAATACTTGTTATTTGACTTCAAAGGTAATTTTAAGGTTAACCCTGAATTTGTCCACTTCACCGTCTTTTATGGTTACACTTTGGCTTTGGACAAATGCCGATCTAAGATTGTTGACCGAGCTACCTGCCTTACTGACTGCAATTTTTGTGGCATCTTCCCAGCTTTTAGCGGATTCTGCCATGATCTCAATTACTTTTAAAACTGCCATAATAAAAATTTTGATTGGTTTGAAAATATTTTTAATGGGTTCAGGCTGGTAATAGGTGAGGGGGATGTTTCCGGGGTTTATAAGATACCGCATAATATAGGTATTTTCCGGAACTTTTTATAAAGCTTTCAATTGTTTTTCGAACCGGAGCCCTCATTGGATGAATTGAGTTCTGGTTGTTCGTCAATCTTCAGCACTTTTACTTCAGTCCTTCTGTTGTACTGGTGTTCTTCTTCGGAGCAAGGCACTCCATCTTTACATTTATTCCTGATTTTGGCTTCACCATAGCCAAAAGACTTAATTCTATCGGGGTCAATCCCCCTGTTGGTCAGGAATTGTTTGGCCGAATCGGCTCGTTTGAGGGAAAGTTCCAGATTATAATCTTTTTCTCCCCGGCTGTCCGTGTGGGCACCCAGTTCAATTTCAAGGCTGGGGAACTTTTCCATCAGGCGAGCCAGAGCCTCCAGGTCCGGAGCTGCCCCTTTTCGGATCGCTGATTTATTGAAGTCGTAATAGATGTTCTCCAGAATGATCACGGAACCCGTACGAATGGGTTCCTTCAGCACCAGTTCTGATTTTGGCTTGAGTTCCATGCCGATATCAATGGATCGGGTTCCCCTCAAACTTTGGGTAGATACTTTGGTCTGGGTGTCTTCGAAGCCCTGACGTTGTGCTTTTATGACAAATTCACAACCAAAAGCCAGACAGCTGGTGAATTCTCCTCTCATATTGGTTCGAACAACCTGTTCGGAATCATCACAACTATTGATGATCCTGACCAGGGTTCCGGGAACCGGAATAGGGTTGTCCAGGGTGGTGATCACGCCATTAAGGGCAAGACAATTACTTCTTTCGAGTACCAGTTCAAGAGGTACCCCGGCGGTGGCGTCTCCCGGGCTGAATTGGATCTCTTGGGTATTGTACCCTGATTTTGAAGCAAGGATAAGATATTCTTTGTCTATTTCGAATGTCACTATGGTTTCCCCGTTCCTGTCCGTTAAACTATTGGGTTCCCCTAGGTTTTTTTCATCTTTACGTATGAGCTTTAAGGTGATCTCTTTATGGTCGGTACTGTCTTTAATAGCGGGGTCGGCTGTCACCATTTGTAAGTCGTACAGTTCATTGTTTTCTACCAGTCCGTTGGGGGAAATTTCGAAAATATAAATAGCTGTTCCGGGAAGCCTCCGACTCATTTGCCCGTCAAAAGTGGCAATGGTGGTGACTATGTTTTCAGGTCCCTGTACGCCTTGCAGTCCATGAGGGGCTTCAAAAATATAAATGTCATCACTGCCCTTACCTCCATCCCTGTTGGAAGTGAGATATCCTTTAATGCCTCGTATGTCAAGGATGAGTCCCAGGTCATCTTTAATAGAATTGAAGGGTTCTCCAAGATTGACAAGTTGTCCCCAGCGCCTGCCCTGGATATTGATCATGTAGATGTCCAGGCCACCCAGGCCTTCGTGGCCATCCGAAGCAAAAAACAGCGTGCCATTGTCGTGTATAAATGGGAAAACTTCATTTCTGCTGGTATTGATATCCGGGCCGAGATTGATTGGGGCAGTCCATTCGCCGTATCGTTTTTCAACAAAATACAAATCCATGCCGCCATATCCTCCCGGCATATTGGAAGAGAAAAATAGTTTGGTTTCATCGGCAGAAAGTGCCGGATGCATACAGGAATACTCGTTATCATTAAAGGGTAATTCAACGATGTTTTCCCAATCGAAATCCCCTCTTTCAGCTTCGTAAATTTTTAAACCTACACGACCTTTTTTATCTGCCCGGCTCAGACCTTTGCTCAGGTTACTTCGCGTAAAGTAGATCTTGTTTCCTTTTCGATTGAAAGTTACCGGTCCTTCATGCAACTGGGAGTTGAGTTCGTTGGAGAACTTCTGAGCCCTGGTGGGTATACCATTAGGGTCAAGTTCGGAATAGAATAATTCAAAAAATGTCTTTCCTGTATTTTCATCAATAAGACCGTTTTTATTTCGGGAAACATAAACGAGTCCATTTTCATATAATACAGGCGAAAATTCAAGCCCATCAGTATTGATATTGCTCGCATTGAGGAAAATTACGTCTCTGTTGATCGCTGTTTGATTGCCTTGGTGCCCGAATTTCCGCTGTCCGAATGACAACGCTGGCAGGCAAATAGCAATGATTAAAAAAGCTTTACGTAACATACTTTAAAAGGTATTGGAGATGCAGTAACCTTCGATAAAATCAGTGACCATTTTTTTTCAACGGCAAAAGACTTGATCAGGTTACGTTTTTGTTCATCTCATGGGGGAAAAAACTTTGCTTATCAAAAAAACCTGGGACTTACGTATTCATTTCCTTGAGAGCGGCCTCCGATACAATAACGGAAAACGCCTTCTACTGTTCCACTATTGTAGTTTTTTAATTCTGATAAAGTGAAATCATAGGACAAACCAAATAAAATACTCTCAGATAACTGTATCCCTAACACTGCAGAAACCGACTCTCCGATGCCTGATCGCTTCGACCCGCCAAGTCTGTAGGAAATTCCTGTGGTGAATTTCTCCGCAAAAATGAAATTCAGGTTGGCGTCCCCGTCAAAAGGAGCACCTGGCACATATTTCAACAATACCTGAGGTTGCATTTGCACAAAGTCGTTTAAGTCTATCAGGATACCTGCCATAGCATATATATGGCGTACTTCCGTGGATATGGTTTCGTCGGAATCCGCCAGGTCGATATTGTTTTCCAAAAGCCTGGGAACCGAAAGGCCAACATAATAACGCTGATTGCTGTAGTACAATCCAGCGCCAAAGTTAGGCACGTATTTACTTTGAATGTCTCCGGGAATGGCATCATCCTGAGCACTGGGTTGAATGGATTCGGCCCTGCTGAAGTTCATCCTGATAAACCTTACCGATGCCTGTAAGCCCATGCCTAAAATACCGCGCCCTACGGGAATCCTATACGAATAAAGAGTTTCGGCGCTATATTTTTCGGTGATGCCGATCGTCTGCCTGATGATATTGGCACCAATACCTACCCGTTTATTAAATACGGGCATATTAAAGGACAACAGTTGAGCCTGCGGTGCGCCTTCAAGCCCGATCCACTGGTTTCTCGCAATCAGGGAAAAACAGGGGGCATCGTTACTGCCTGCTGCTCCGGGATTATACCCCGGTTTAAAATACATGAATTGTGTATACTGCTCTTCTTGCTGGCTAAAGCCCAGCAGGCACAGGCAGGAAAATAACAGGGAAAAAATTAATCTCTGCATCGGTTGGCAGTTTAAAAAAACCGGGTAACCGGGTATTATATTTTTTAAGTTCATTTCAGTCAATTTTCAGTGGTAAAAAATTAGCGTTGTATGACAACAAACCCTTGGAGCGGTTCCTCCCCGTTGCCAAAATCAACAATGTAGAAATAGGTCGCTGCCGGAAGGTCTTCCCCGTTGTATTGCCCGTTCCAGTTATTTTCATAAGTACCTGCAGAGCGGAAAACCTCATCTCCCCACCGGTTGAAGATGATTACCTTGTTGTCGGGGAAATCCTTGGGATCAAGCAAACACGGTACAACAAAATTGTCGTTGACACCATCATTATTGGGGGTTATGATCGAAGGAGCCCGACATTGTGCTCCTTCCCCGATGACGAGGGTAACCGTAGCCGAGGCTGACGGACATCCGTCGCTGATGACTTCATATTCGAAATCGTCATTGCCTACATAGTTGGCAGGAGGTGTATAGGTAAATAATCCGCCACTTTCATCAGCCTTTCCTAAAGCAGGGTTGATCAGAACAGCCGGAACAGAATTGGGAGGCACGATGTCATTGAACAAAGGATCAAAAGTGACCGGTTCTCCAAAGGGTACCGTAATAACATCATCCTCAGCCACCGGGGGTTCCTTGAAGAAAATTATTACCGTATCCCGGGATTGATCTCCGCAAATACCATCATCGATAGTCCAGACAAAAATATTTTCGCCGGGCACGAGGTTGCTCACCGTGGTTGTATCCTGGTAAGCGTCGGTAATGACAACTCCGGGAGTAATTGCAGACCATTCTCCCTGGCTCCCTCGGGTTGGTTCTTCTGCCTGGAGTAAACCACTGGTTGCTCCGTTACAAAAAATAACATCCTCCCCGGCGTTCGGTGTTGGATCAGAGATATAAACGATCACTTCATCCGCAACCACGCCACAATCGCTGGTAATGGTCCAGGTGAAATTGTATAAATTATCAGGATCAAGTCCGTCGATAATGGTATTGGGATCAGTGGGGTCTTCAATGGTCACTCCAAATTGCTCCTGGGCAGCAGGTTGAGTCCATATCCCGGAACTGTTCGTACCAACCGGGGGGGTTGCGCCAAGATTGATTATTTCGCCCAAACAAGCCGTAACATTATCCCCCGCAAAGGCAGCCTCTCCCTGACTTATTGTCAATACAACTTCATCAGCAGCATAATTTAAACAGGCACCATTCGAAAGCGTCCAGGCAAAAGTATACGGACTGCCCTCAACGCTTAACCCATTGACAGCTGTCATCGCCTGGTTTGGATTGGCAATAACGATATCTCCTGCGGGACCTCCGACCTGATACCATGTGCCCGATCCAACCGCGGGTTCTTCCGCTTGAAGGGTAGCCGTTTCATCGTCGCAAACGGTTTTGTCAACACCTGCAAATGGCGAAATAGCGGGAATATAACTGATCAGCACAGGTACCGCTTCAGATATGGCTGAAGCACATCCATCCAGATCTGCTTGCACATAGAAATTATAAATGCCATCGGTATTATAGGCAGACAGATCACTCAAAACGATTTGAGGTTGCGTGGCGGGAGTGTTTAAAGCATCTTCTCCCTGGGGATTGTCATACCATACATATTGAGCATTATTTGTAGCCGAACCACCCGTTACCGATAAGGTCAGGGTAGCGCCGGCCAGACTGGCACAAACGGAATCGGAAACAGTGGCTAAAGGTTCCGGGGTTTGCGGTGTTGGCTTTATGGCAACCGTTACAAAGGCCGTATCTGAAACGCAACCATTCAGGGTGGCCATAACCCAATAAGTACCCAGACTATCCATCTGGTTGTTGGAACTGTTTACCGGGTTCTGGATTCCTGCATTAAAACCGTCCGGTCCTTGCCATTGGTAGGTTGCCCCTGGGAAGAATTGTGTTTGTAATTGGATATCTTCTCCTGCACAAACCGGCGTACTGGCAAAAGCTGTCACTGCCGGGTTGGGGTGGACGGTGATGTTCCTTGGAGCCGAATTATTCGAAATACAACCGTCAACCATTACATAAACCGTATAATTGCCTGAGTTGGAAACGGCAGCGTTGGGAATATTTAAAATCGGATTACCTGAAGTCAGTGTGGTTCCTCCCGGAATAGTCCAGTAATAAGTTACCGTATTTCCTATGTATGGGTTGGTTGTCAGGGTAATGGTTTCACCGACACAATAGGAATTTAAGGCATCGGAAGCCGTCGGTGTATTCGGTGGCGCGGGAATATCCCTGATGTCGAGGAAATAGGCTTCCGTCAAAACAACTTCACAGCCATCCCCTGAAGTAACCGTAAGGTTGTATTCCCCCCGGTTCAGCATCCCTGTCGCATTCGGGATTGTGGCAGAGGAAGAGTTGGTCGTTTGTGAAAAGTTGGGTCCCGTCCAGGTGTAAGTATAAGAGCCGTCATCAAAAGGCAAAACTGTAACATCCAGCTGAATGTCCGTGGGGCCGTTTAGACACGATGGTGCATCGGAACTAACACCCAGAATATTGATCTTTTCAGCAAAATATTTATGAAGTTTGGTTGAAAATCGATGTTGATTCTCTTTATGCCTCATTCGCAACAGCAGAAAAGGATTGGTTTGTGGCAGGTTTTCAGGTTGAAATGCTTCAAGCTTTTCAAGAAAACATTTTTCCTGAAGGTGCAACAGAAGAAAAATTACTTTCTGGTGAAATGAGTTTTTTATCAACAGATGGAATCGCCCCGGGTGTTTCTGTGAATGATTTATATATTAGTTATGTTTCGTTACCAATAATCTCAAGTTATTTTCTCCAATCAGAACTAAATACCGTACAGCATGCCGAGGACCCAGAATTGGATCATCAGTTATACATTCAAAACATCTATGATAACTCAGTTTCAGGTAAAACAGTTGTTCCGGGTAAGATACCCGACTCTTTAATTCCTTTGGAATTCCTAGACACTTTAAAAAGTTTCAACACCCAATCATATGATCTTGGCTGGATACAAACCCAAGAAACGAGAGATAAATACAACAATCACTTTAACAATGCAAAAAATTACTTTCAGCAAAACAACAACTTCGCTGCAAAGAGTGAACTGCAGTTAGTTCTTAACGAATGTAATGCAGACAGTTCAAATGTGCTTACAAGTGAGGCTTATGCATTACTTTACTTCAACACAGAATATTTAATAGAACAAATACCGGATACTGAACCGGGCCTGCCCGTTAAACTACACGACAGCCAAGGCAATTTACTACAAGGCGGTTCACTCCAATACTACGATGGAAGCTGGAAGGATGCAGTTAATAACGGAGACGGTACATTTAATGTAATTACAGAACGCACAACAGTAAGCATACGCATGACTTACGAAGGAGGTAATCAGCAGTTCAATAATGTTCCGGTCGGTCCACTTGATACGGTTACTTTCCAAACTGTAAATACAACTGCTAAATTGTTAAATAGTCAGAATGAACTTTTGCCTGAAGGACAAGTCCAGTTTTACGCCGGAAGCTGGAGAGAGTTCGGTACAATAGTAAACGGAACAGCAAGCAAAGAACTCTTGCCAAGGCAATACAGTTTTAGAATGACATACGGCGGTGCAAACAACGATAAACAGCAAAACATCGGAACCGACCCGGTAGTTGTTTTCCAAACCGTAAATGCAACTGTTCAATTGCTGGACAGTCAAGGAACTTTGATTTCCGAAACCGTCTGTGTTGAGTATTATGCCGGAAGCTGGAGAGATTTCGGGACAACTTCAAACGGCACAGTTTCAAAAGAACTGCTTCCAAAGCAGTACAGTTTCCGAATGACGCATGAAGGCGTAAACAATGATAAACAACAAGATATTGGTGTTGAAGACACAGTGCGTTTTTTAACCGTGTTATGTTTTGTTCAAGTAAAAGATGCACAAGACCAACCGATAGATGGAGCAGAAGTAAAATACTATTCCGGCAGTTGGCGGGATATTGGTTTAACAGCTAATGGAGAAGTAAGTAAAGAACTATTACCTAAGAATTTAAGTTTTAGAATAATCTATAACGGAGTAACACAAAACAAACAGCAAGACCTTGGTACTAACAGCATAGTTGAGTTTGTAGTTGAATAAAACCTTTGCGATCTCTGCGTAACCTTTGCGGTCTTTGCGAGAAAGACTTTTTCACGCAGAGTACGCAGAGAAATAATCGCAAAGCACGCTAAGAAAAAATTTGGAGAGGATTATGAAAATTTTAGCAGCACTTTTAATAGCAGCAAGCATTATACAAGCCCAGTCAGCAACCGCACACAAAATTCCATTTGCTTCAGAAGGCAACAGCATTGAGCTGGCAACAAGAAGGTTAGCTACCATCAATTGATATAGAAAACGTGCAGGTAGAAGCTATCGCAATTACCGGCTGGATAAAGTTTACAGAAAACGGAAAAGACAATCACAGAATTGGCAAACAGCAATGAAGAAGGAATAGCCTCATTTAAGTTTAAAAGATTGGATAAAGAAGCACCCATTGGTGAAGAGACAAACTCAATTTTCAAATCCTCAAGTCCAACCGGAGAAGTTTGGACAAAAGAAATATCAATATTGGTATCGCCGCCGGAGGAGTTTGAATTATATCAGAACTATCCGAATCCATTTAACCCAAGTACAACAATAGAATATCTGCTTCCGGTAGAATCGAATGTGTAACACTAAAAATTTATGACATACTCGGAGCAGAAGTGCTGAGGTACTTCGTAAAAGAAAAACTATCAGCAGGCTTTCATAAAACAACCTGGCAGGCGGGCAACTACGCAAGCGGTATGTTCATTTACCAATTACAGATAGAAGGTGATAACATTGATACTAAATTCTTTAGAAAAAAAATGTTACTGGTGAAATAAAAAATGCAGGAACGAAGGAGGCGGAAAAAGTAAATTCGTACATTGTCTTAATAATAAAAAGGGAACTAAAAGCTCCTTTTTAATTAAATTTTATCATCTAAAAATTAACTTTCCCGCATGGCTATTTTTGCATCTCTCTTTTCAGTAACAAATTTAAATATTATAAGAGAGATTGCAGATACCAATCCAACACCAATAAAGTAATACCAAATTACATGTACATCCGCGCAATATGCAGCCTTT